>NZ_WIAO01000022.1 GCF_009451885.1 Glycomyces albidus | reverse complement strand
ACCGTCAACGCCTACATTCGACCCTCGGCTACAAGACCCCCGCCGAGACCCTGGCCGAGTATTACGCTCGCGCCGCCTGAAACCCAACCGTTATGAGATCCGCGTCCAAGATCCTTGCTACACCTCACCCTAACACATTGCGGTGCATGGATACTGGTGACTCGGGTTGGGCTCTTGCTTGTTTCCTGGGAGGGTGAGCAGACCTTGGATTGTCGACGATGAGCTGTGGGCGTTGATCGAGCCGCTGTTGCCGGTCTGGCCTTCGAGGCGTCCTGGGCGGAAGCCGATTCCAGACCGGTTGTGCCGGCATGGAGTCCTGTTTGTGCTGCACACCGGGGTCGGGTGGGAGCACCTGCCGCGGGAGTTCGGGTTCGGTTCGGGGATGACCTGCTGGCGGCGGCTGGAGCGGTGGTGCCGGGCCGGTGTCTTCGATCGGCTGCATCACCTGGTGCTGGCCCGCCTGCATGCCGCCGGTGAGCTGGATTGGCCCCGCGTCTGCATCGACGCGAGCCATGGGCAGACACACGACGGTTTGGAAGCCGCTCCGGATGTCCTACTTTGCGACTATGAGTGACTAAGTGGGTTCTTGAATCGACTCGCTCGCTCAGAATTCTAGGCAGGCCCTGATTGCGAGGACGGCGCCGGCGCGAGCCCATTCGCCGAACTCGAACGGCTGGATGTCTATCGCGACCGGGGCACTCGTGGGGTGCCGGTTCGCTTCGATCGCGGCGTCGTTCTCGGCCTGCGCGAGTTCGGCGACGGCGATGCCGTCGCCGGTGATCACGATCTTCTCGGGGTCCATGGCGTTGGCGACGGTCGCGATCAACGCCCCCAACGCGCGCCCCGCGTCGCGGAATGCGGCGGCCGCGGCGTGGTCGCCGTTCCTGGCGAGGTCGACCAGCAGCAGTACTACACCGACTACCCGCTTATCCTCACCGGCGCCCTGCTCTCGACCGCCCCCCTGTTCATCCTCTTCATCTTCGCGGGAAGACAACTGGTCGCGGGCATCATGGCCGGAGCCGTCAAAGGCTGATCGAGCCGGCGCGGTCCAAGGCCCGCATTCGAACTTGTCCCGCAGGGGCGAGCGTCCGTCCGAAAGCGGAAGGTCGCCGGTTCGACCCCGGCCCTGGCCACCATCACCGCCAGGCATTCTCCCCGTCTACCAGTATGAACACTGGAAGGCGGGGATGCTTCGTTTCCGGCTCCGGGTCCGCCGCGAGCATGGCGGCGGCCTCCATCCGGACCGCTCGCGCTTCGCCCGCGCGGCGGCGTTTAAACCACCGCCATCCCCGTACCTCATGCATGAATCAACGGGCACACGTCGAAACGGGCACGCCACCAGACCCCGAAACTTCAAGATCAGTAGCCGGACATCAGCCGCCCACACCGACATCGCCAGGTCGGGTACGACCGGTTCGTCAGTCATCGCTGCTGCAAGATGCACCGCCAGGCAACTCGATCAGGTACCGGTTCGCCGCCGTGTCGAAGTCGACCTTGACCGGCGGCAGTTTGCGACGGAACTCTCTGGCGATCCATTCGTAGCCAGCCGCTGCGAGTCCGTCGATCTGGAAATCGGCCTCGACGATCCGGACGTCCAGGACCCGAATCTGCGCCGGGGGATCGGCGAGGCCGGCGAGCTCGAGGCCCCTTCGCATGCCGTGAGCCAGCATGTGCACCTCGTCCTCCGTGAGCCGGACCTGCATCGCACGAGCGAGATGCAGCGTCGTCGCTGCGGTGAGTCTGACCCCGGCCTCCGTGTCAGCACGGAAGCTGTATTCGCCGGTGAGCTGCACAAAGATGCCCCAGAGAGCGATCTTCCGGACGCTGTACTGGTGCGTGCGCGGCTGTCCGGGCCGGCTTCCTTGCGGTACCGCTGATACGAGCTCCTCAAGTCGATTGATTGCGCTCGGGACCGCAAGCTGGTGTGCGGTTCTGACGAGCCGGTCGTAGTAGGGCCGCGAGATGACGAGATCGTCTTCGAACAGCCACAAGCACAAGGTGTCGAACGCGAGTGAAACCTCACCGGCGTCGATGAGGAGTTTGGCATCCGCGAGCACGGACTCCCGTGTGATCGGGGAGTCGTCGAGCAGTTCAAGGACTTCGTCTGCGAGACGGAGGTGCTCCACTGACCCTCCTGGTGTGAGGACTAGGGGCGGGGCGTGAGCAGCTTACGATCCGCGTGCCTCGGTCAGCGACCAGGTGCCGCATGAACTCGCACACTGGGCCGGCGAGGTCGAAGCACGCGTTCGCCTGAAAAGCGGAAGGTCGCCGGTTCGACCCCGGCCCTGGCCACCATCACCACCAGGCATTTCTCCCCGTCTCCAGTGCGAACACTGGCAGGCGGGGATTGTTGTTTTTGGGGCCGATCGGTTCGGGGACCGTTTCCTCCTTGTGGGTCCGCGACCGGTTCCTGTCGGAGCACCGGGGTTGTGGCGTGGCATGATAAATGATGTGACATATAAGTGAGGGGCGGTCGCGGTGAGCAACGTTGAAGTCGAGCCCGAGGAGCTGCGGTGCGGCGCGTCCTCGGACGGCCGTCCGAGCGGGGCGCTCGAAGTCGAAGTGCTGACGGCGCGGGAGGTGCCGCTGGGCGGGGTGCGGGCGCTGCACGTGCGGCGGACGCTGCCGCAGCGGGCACGGACGCTCATCGGCGCCTGGTGCTTCGCCGACCACTACGGGCCGGTCGACGTGCCGTCCGGCGGCGGGATGGACGTGCCGCCGCACCCGCACACCGGGCTCCAGACCGCGAGCTGGCTGTTCAGCGGCGTGATCGAGCACCGTGACAGCCTCGGGACGGTCGGCCTGGTCCGGCCCGGCGAGCTCAACCTCATGACGGGCGGGCACGGGATCGCCCACTCGGAGGTCTCCACGCCGGAGACCGAGGTCCTCCACGGCGTCCAGCTCTGGATCGCGCTCCCCGAGGCGCACCGCGGCACCGGGCGCGCCTTCGAGCACTACAAGCCCGAGCCGGTCCGGATCGACGGCGCCGAGCTGCGGGTCTTCCTCGGTTCGCTCGCGGGGGCCGCCTCGCCGGTGCAGACGTTCACGCCCCTGCTGGGCGCCCAGATCGACCTCGAGCCGCACGCCCGGATCGCCCTGGGCGCGGATCCCGCGTTCGAACACGGCCTGCTCGTCGACGCCGGCGCGATCAGCCTGGCCGGCACCCGTGTCGAGGCCGCCGAAATGGGCTACCTGCCTTGCGGCGCAGACGAACTGACACTGGCGAACGAGACCGGGGCCCCCGCGAGGGCGCTGCTGCTGGGCGGGCCGCCGTTCGAGGAGGCGATCGTCATGTGGTGGAACTTCATCGCCCGCAGCCACGACGAGATCGTCAGGGCCCGCGAGGAGTGGGAGGCCGCCTCCGACCGGTTCGGCGCGGTCGAGGGCTACCCCGGCCGCCGGCTCCCCGCGCCGGCGCTGCCGAACGCGGTCATCACGCCCCGCGCCAACCCGGTCCGCCGGAGCCGGGCCGCCGAATGAACCGAACGAGCAGCCTTGACGGGGCTCGCAGCGGGAATAGCCGACGCGGCTGCCGCGTTGCGAGGTGTTAGTTGATGCGTCATATATGTATCGGGGTCCGACGCGGACCGCTGAGCCGGTCCGGAGGGGCCCGAGGCGCTTCGACCGTCCAGACCGCGCGACCAGAGGAGAGGAGCGCATGAACGACTTCAACGACTTCCTGCCGAACGGCGAGGCAGCGCCCGACCGGTTCGTGCGGGCGACGCACCTCTTCGACGGCGCCACCGCGAACGGACCCGTCGCCGCGCCGCGCGAAGAGGGCCCCTTCGAACGCTGGGAGCGCGCGGACGCCCGCTTCGAGGCCCGGGACTACATCGGCGCCGCGCAGCTCCTCGCCGCACTCGTCGAGGAGGCCCCCGAGCAGACGGCGCCCCGGCTCCTGCTGGCCCGCGCCTACTACCACTCCGCGCAGCTCCGCCGCGCCGAAGCGGAACTGCGCGCGCTCATCGACCGCGACCCGGTCGAGCACTACGCCCACGTCCTTCTCGGCCGCACCCTGGAACGCCAAGGGCGCCACGAGGAGGCGGGCCCGTGGAAGCGCATGGCCGCCGCCTTCGCCGGCGACGCCTAGGCCGGCGCCGGGGCACCCGGCGCCGGACACCCCGAACGAGCGGAGCAGGCCGGCCCGCTGCGGGTCCCGGCGCTGACCGTGGATAGTTGACGTGTCAACTAGTAGGATCGGCGGTGTGAACGACACCGTGCCGTGGCTCAGCGCCGAGGAGCAGCGCTCCTGGCGCTCCCTCGTACGGCTGCACCAGAAGCTCTTCTCCAGCCTGACCGCCGACCTCCAGGCCCGGTCCGGGCTCTCCGGCGCCGACTTCGAGGTCCTCGTCGCACTCACCGACGTCCCCGAGGGGCGCTTGCGCTTCCAAGACCTGGCCAAGGAGATCGAGTGGGAGCAGAGCCGCCTGTCCCACCAGATCCGCCGCATGACCAAGCGCGAACTTGTCGCCCGCGAGGAGTGCGCCGAGGACGGCCGCGGCGCGTTCGTGGTCATCACCGGCCGCGGCCGCGAGGTCATCGAGGCCGCCGCGGCCAAGCACGTCGTCACCGTGCGCCGCCTGGTCGTCGACGCCCTCACCCCGGACGAGTTCGCCGAACTCGGCCGGCTCTCGGCCAAACTCGGCGACCACATCACCGGCTCCCGCTAGCCGGTCACCGCCGCGGACCCGCCCGGCCCGACGCGGCGGTGACGGAGTTGTGATGAGCGGACCTAGCGTCGAAGGCGTTCACGTCAAGGACGCTGGGAGCCGCCGCATGAAACCGCTTCGGGACGACGAGCCGAGGGAGATCGGGCCGTACCGCCTGCTCGCCGAACTGGGCGAAGGCGGCATGGGCCGCGTGCTCCTCGCGGTCGGCGGTGACGGGCGGCTCGTCGCCCTCAAGGTCATGCGCCGCCACCTCCTCAACGACGACCGGTTCCGGTTCCGGTTCCGCCGCGAGGTCATCACCTCCCGCGAGGTCGCCGCGAGCCGCTGGACCGCCGCGGTCGTCGCGGCCGACGAGGACGCCGCCGAACCGTGGCTGGCCTCCGAGTTCTTCCACGGCCCCACCGTCGCCGAGGCGATCGCCGCGAACGGTCCGTTCGACGAGGACGCCGGCCGCCGCCTCGTGCACGGCCTCGCGGCCGCGCTCGCCGAGATCCACGCCATCGGCGTCGTCCACCGCGACCTCAAGCCCTCCAACGTGATCCTCACCGAGGACGGCGTCCGCATCATCGACTTCGGCATCGCCCGGACCCCCGGCGGATCCGGCGCGGACACCACCATCACCGAGACCGGCGCGCTCATCGGCGCCCCCGCGTACATGTCGCCCGAGCAGATCACCATGCGCCCCGTCGGCCCCGAGACCGACGTGTTCTCTCTGGGCACCACGGCGATCACCGCTACCACCGGCGCCAACCCGTTCGAGGCCGAGGCCCTGTTCGAGGTCATGAACCGCGTCGTGCACGGCGAACCCGACCTCGGCGGCATCCCCGGCGGACTGCGGGCCCTCATCGAACCGTGCATGGCCAAGGACCCCGCCGCGCGCGTCACCGCCGCGGACCTGCTCGCCCGCATCGGCACCCCGCTCGCCGGCCCCTGGCCGCCCGCCGTCGCCGCACTCGATGAGCAGCAGCGCGGCGAGGTCGCCGAACTCGCCCGCCGGAACGGCTGGGACACCGCCGTCCGACCCGACCGCACCGCCGTCATGTACGGCCCCGGGTTCGCCGACGCGGCCACCTGGATCCCCGACGGCACCACCGTCAGCGGCCCCCCGTACACCGGAGGCGGCTACCCGCCCCCGCCCGGCGGGGGAGGCGCCGCGGTCCCGCCCGGGCCCGTCCCGCCGCCCGCGAACCCGGACCGCCAGCCCCTCTATGCCGTGCTCACGGCCGCGGCGGTCGTCGCGTTCGCCGCGTTCCTCATCCTCGTCATCGGCGACGACGGCGAAGACGACCCCGAGTCCGGCAGCGGCACCGACGACCCCTGGGCCACCACCGGCGACTACGACTACGACTACGAGGAGGACACCTACGACTACGAGACCGATCCCGCCGCCGAGACCACCGCCGAATACGACCCGATCGCCGACGCCGCGGTCGGCGACTGCTTCTACGACTACGGGACCGAGACCGAGGCCGACCTCGAGTCGACCTCCTGCACCGACGGCGCCTTCGAGGTCGTCGACATCTACTACGGCACCACCGACCTCGACTCCTGCGACGGCGTCGACGACCTCTCGACCAGCGTGTCGTCCGCCGCGAACGACATGGTCCTGTGCCTGAGCTACCTGTACTCGTGGGGCGACGCCTACCACGCCGACCCCGGCGAATGCGTCTTCGGCTCCCCCGGCGAGGACTCCTACTGGGAGACCATCGAATGCCAGACGGGCGCGTTCGAGGTCCTCGAGCGCCTCACCGGCGTCGCCGACGACTCCGGCTGCACCGAGTCGACCTACTACAACCACTCGGTCTGGTTCACCACCTCGGAGTCCTATCTGGACGTCACGCTGTGCATGCGCATGATCTACCCGGACGACATCGGGTACGCGGGCCAGAACGACTGCCTCTCCATGAGCGGCGACCCCGACGCCGGCACCGCCTACTACGAGTTCAGCGACTGCGACGCCGCGAACGTGTACGTCACCGGCCGCACCGACGAGTACGACGCGGCCTGGTTCTGCGGCGACGACGGCTGGGCCAGCTGGCAGAGCGGCGACTTCCCCGAGCACGCCTACACCGTCTGCTGGCGCTGGCTCTAGCGCACGGCCGCGACCTCCTGCCGGTAGTCGCCGAACGCCGCCTCGACCTCCCACTTGTCGAGCCCGAAGCGCTCGAGCGTGTACGCGTGCGCGGTCTCGCGGTAGGGGTCGTCCACGATCGAGTTGAGCCCGTTGCGGTCGGCCGCGGTCCACTCCGCGCCGATCCGCTCGAACAGCAGCGGCGCGAACTCGTGCGGGTAGGTGGTGAACCGGTGGTAGCTGACGTCGGCGACGGCGTCCTCTGGCAGGGACCGGCGGAGCTTGCGGCCCCGGTCGATCGAGTCGGCGAGCACCGGCAGCCAGGTGCGGCCGATCGCGACCGGGTCGACCTCCTTGCAGTGCACCGCGGTCAGGCGTTCGACCAGGGAGCAGAACGACGGCACCGCGGCCACCGGGTCGCGGTGCATCCACACGAAGACCGCGTCGGGGAACACCTGCCGGATGACGTCGAGGTGGGCGACGTGCCCGGGGAACTTCAGGATCCACCGGCGCGGCCGCTCCCCGTACTGGAGCACTTGCAGGACCTGCTTGAGGTACCGGTAGTCGCCGGTGACGTCGGCCTGGTCGAGCCAGGGCCGGTAGTCGGGGAGCGGGGCGCAGCTCAGCGGGAAGTAGGTGCGCCACATGACCGCGATCGACTCCTCGGGCCGGTCGGCCCACAGCGGGTGGACGGCGTCGTAGTCGGGGGCGAGGCGGCGCAGGGCCGCGACCTGGCGCTCGACCTGGCGCACGACCCCGGCGCGGGCGGCGCCGTCGCGGCCGAGCCCGGTGCGCTGCATCTCCCACAGCAGCGGGCCGCGGTGGCCGGGGGCGGCGGCGAGGACCCGGTGGGCGAGGGTGGTGGCGGCGCGCGGGAGGCCGACGACGAAGACGGGCCGCTCCACCGGTTCGGCGGCGACGAGGGGGTTGTGGGCGTGGATCCACTTGACGCGCAGGCGGTTCTCGAGCCGCTGCTGGGCGCTGCGCAACTGGACCGTCCAGCCGAGCGGGGTGAGGTCGGGGACGGCGGCGAAGCACTGGAGGAGGAAGCCGAGGTCGTCGGCGAATGCCCAGTCGCTCGCGTCGGGTTCGGCGTCGGCGGCCGTGACGGTCTCGCGGACGCGGCCCCGCCAGGCCGCGAGCGCTTCCGCGGGGTCCCGGCGGGCCCGTGCGGACCGGCCGAGCGCGGCGTTGAGCACCATTCGTCGCATGCGGGTCCTCAGTGTCCTATAAGGAATGGATTGTCATTCCCAATCCGCGCAATACTACCGATAGGCCGGTATTCCGCACAGACCAGGTCTGACGGGTCCGAACCACCGGCCGCGACTAGAAGTCCCTTTTAGACTCATGCGGTTCCCGAAGGGAGTGATTCTCCTTGGGAGCGTTGAACATCGATGCGGGAGGCCCTGCTGTAGCGCGCGCAAGGCGGGTGCTAACCTGATCGCAGACTTGTCTTCGAGGGGTATGGGCCCTGACCGGCGTCCGCGCCGGTCAGGGCCTGTTTCGCGTCCCCGGCCCGCTGCGGTGCGTCACGCGCGGCAGCGGTTCGCGCGGCGGCTCATTCTGCGGTTCATGCGATCCTGTCGAGCAGGTCCAGGACCGCCTCGGCGATCGCCTCCGGCGCGTCCTCGGGGGCGTGGTGGCCGACGTCCTCGCCGATGCCGCGGACCTCGAGGGCCCTGGCGTGCCCGCGCGCCCACGCGATCATCGCGGGCGACCCGAGCCCGTACGGGCCGGCGGTGAGCAGGAGCTTCGGCACGTCGGAGGACGCGAGCCAGTCGCCGTAGGCGCCGAAGCGCGCGGCCACGCCGGCGGGTGCGAACGGCTCCCCAGCGGCTTCGGCGAGCGGGATCTGCCGGGGCCAGGCCAGGAGCGGGCGCCGCGACCGCGGATCGGGGTAGGGCTTGCGGTAGACGGCCAGGTCCTCGTCGGCGATGCCGGCGTTGGTGGCGC
This sequence comes from Glycomyces albidus, assembly GCF_009451885.1. Classification (GTDB taxonomy): domain Bacteria; phylum Actinomycetota; class Actinomycetes; order Mycobacteriales; family Micromonosporaceae; genus Glycomyces; species Glycomyces albidus. Next base: position 85,724 of record NZ_WIAO01000022.1, on the reverse strand, counting down.
GAAGCGCGGTCTCGATGAACCAGTTCTCATCGAGGGCCATCCGCTCGCCGGCGCCGGGCGTGCGCAGGGTCCGGAAGAACTCGACGGCGCCGGCCGGGTACTCGGCCCAGGTCATCGGCCGCAGGAACGTCTCCATCACGGCGACGCCCCGGATGCGGTCGGGATGCCTTGCGGCCCAGTCGAGGGCGAGCGAGCCGCCCCAGTCGTAGCCGACCAGGACCGGCCGCTCGGCGCCGACGGCCTCGAGCAGCGCCTCCAGGTAGTCGGCGTGGTCGGCGAAGGAGTAGCCGATGTCGGGCTTCCCGGACTCGCCCATGCCGATGAGGTCCGGCGCGATGACGCGGGCCCGGCCGGACAGGCGCGGGACGACGTGCCGCCAGATGTGCGAGGAGGTCGGGTTGCCGTGCAGGAGCACGACGGTGGTGTCGCCTTCGCCTTCGTCGACGTAGGCCATGGTGGATCCGAGGATCTCGGCGGTGTGCATTGCGGTGCCTTTCAGAGCGAGGCGCGGGCGATGTGCGCGGTCAGGGCGGCGGGGACGATCTCGAGGCCGGTGAAGCGCCAGCCGTCGGCGGTGCGGCGGGCGCGGTAGTGCGCGATGCCGGCCGCGAGCGCCGTGGACGACTCGTCGACGACGAAGAGGGCGATGTCGTGCGCGCGGACCGCCGCCGTGTCGCCGTCGAGGTCGATGACGAGGTTGGCCTTGTTGTGGACGGTCTGCGCGAAGGCGTCGTGGCCCCGCTTGACGAGGGCGAGGAGCTCGTCGGTGCCGCGGGCCTCGCCGCGGGGGGACTTGACGGCGACGTCGCGGGTGAAGATCCGGTCGGTCTCGTCCCAGCGGCCCTCGTCGATCCATACGCTGTGGCGGGCGACGAGGTCGGCCAGTTCGGCGCGGTCGGCGAGTTCGCGGATGAGGGTGTCGGTGCTGGTCACAGCGGTCTCCTTGGTTCGTTAGACTCACTAACGTTCGTGTTGCTAATGAATCTACACCGTTAGTGGGACTAACGCAATCGGGGTAGGCTGTCCGCATGGACACCCAAGCTGAACTGCGGTTCGACCGCGGCGACCAGACCCCCGAGCGCCTCAAGCGGCAGCTCTCGCGCCTGCTGGGCATGACGAGCGCGCAGGCGAGCCGGGTCGCCGCCGAGGCACTGGCCCCGTTCGGCGCGCACAAGGCCCACTTCGTGGTCCTAGCGGCGCTCGAGGAGTTCGGGCCGGCGAGCCAGGCGTCGATCTCGGACCGCACCCGGATCTACCGCAGCGACCTGGTCGCCGTCCTCAACGAGCTCGCCGAGGGCGGCTGGATCGTGCGCGCCCCCGACCCGGACGACAAGCGCCGCAACGTCATCACGATCACCGACGCGGGCCGCGAGCGGCTCGCGCAGATCGAGGCGGTCCTCGACGCGGTGAACGACCGCATCATGGCCCCGCTCGGCGCCGACGAGCGCGAGCAGCTCTTCTCCCTGCTCGGCCGCGTCAACGCCCACCTCGCCTCGGGCGGCTAGCGCCGCCCCCGCATCACCGGAGGCGGCGCATCACCTGCTCCTTGAGGGCGGTGAACGGCGGGTACACCACCTTCATGGTGTCCGGCGCGAGCGGCTTGTCGAGCACGGACTTCGCGTGGCTGAACGCCTCGATCGACGCCTTCCCGTGGTACGCGCCCAGGCCCGAGCCGCCGACCCCGCCGAACGGCAGGCCCGGCACGTCGATGTGCGCCATGGGGACGTTGAAGCCCACCGCGCCCGAGGACGTCCGCGTCAAGAGCTTCCGGCGCGTCGAGTCCGCGTTCGTGAACGCGTACAGCGCCAGCGGTTTCTCGCGCGCGTTGACGAACGCGATCGCCTCGTCGAGGGTCTCGACCGCGAGGATCGGCAGGATTGGACCGAACACCTCCTCGCCCATCACCGCGTCGTCGGGCGAGACGTCGGCCAGGACCGTCGGCGCGATGTACCGGTCGGACCGGTTGTGCCCGCCCCCGCAGACCAGGCGCCCCTCGCCGAGGAACCGCGCGAGCCGGTCGAACGCCCGCTCGTCGACGATCCGCCCGAAGTCCGGGCTCTCGGACGGCGCGTGCCCGTACATCTCCCGGACCGCCTCGGCCAGGTGCTTCTCGAGCTCGGGGCCGACCCCGCCGACGGCGAGCACGTAGTCGGGCGCGATGCACGTCTGCCCGGCGTTCATGAACTTGCCCCACGCGATCCGCCGCGCCGCCGTCGCCAGGTCCGCGCCCGGCTCGACGATCGCCGGGCTCTTGCCGCCCAGTTCGAGGGTCACCGGCGTCAGGTGCTCGGCGGCCGCCTTCGCGACGATCCGGCCCACCCGCGCCGAGCCCGTGAAGAAGATGTGGTCGACCCGCTCGGCGAGCAGCGCCGACGTCTCCTCGGCGCCGCCCTGCACGACCGCGACCGCCTCCGGGTCGAGGTACTCGCCGATGAGCCGGCCGAGCACGGACGCGGTCGCCGCGGTCGCCTCGCTCGGCTTCACGACCACCGCGTTCCCGCACGCGAGCGCGCCCGCGAGCGGCGCGAGCAGGAGCTGCACCGGGTAGTTGAACGGCCCGATCACCGTGACCACGCCGAGGGGCTCGCGCAGCACGTACGCCTTGGCCGGCTGGAGGTGCGGCGGTGTGTAGACCCGCTTGGACCGCAGCCAGGACCGCAGGTGCTTGCGCATCGCCCGCACCTCGGCGGACACGAAGTCGATCTCGGCGAGGAACGACTCGGGCGCGGACTTCCCGAGGTCGGCGCGCAGTGCGTCGGCGAGTTCGTCACCGGCCTCCCGCAGCATCCGGTCGATGCCCTTGAGCTGCTCCAGGCGCCACGGCACCGGTTTCGTCCGCCCGGTCGCGTAGTGCTCCCGGAGGCGGGACACGGTGTCGGAGGGGGACTCGGGTCCATACGCGCTTGCCATGGAACGACTCTAGCGACTCCGGGCCTCCGGCGGTGCGGTGCGCCGTGCCCGGTTCCACTTCTTCCACAATGGACAGAACAGGTGTGGCATGCTCCATGCCCCCGCTGCGGTACCCCGGACAATGCGACCGCCCCGTGACAGGATGTCGCACATGAGCGACGCGAAACGATCCCCGCTGCTGTCCTGGACCGTCATCGCGCCGGTCGCCGGCATCATCGTCCTGGCCCTGGCCTGGGGCCGCCACCTCGGCGCCGTCCCCCTTGTGATCGCCGCCGTCTTCCTCATCGCGACCGTCCTCGCGGCCGTCCACCACGCCGAGGTCGTCGCCCACCGCGTCGGCGAGCCCTACGGCTCGCTGGTGCTCGCCGTCTCGGTCACCGTCATCGAGGTCGCCCTGATCCTGACCGTCATGTCCTCGGGCGGCCACAGCGCCGACACGCTCGCCCGCGACACCGTGTTCGCGGCGGTCATGATCACCACCAACGGCATCATCGGCATCGCGCTGCTCGTCGGCGCCCTCAAGTTCGGGCTCACGCACTTCAACCCGGAGGGCTCGGGTGCGGCGCTCGCGACCGTCGCCACGCTCGCCACCCTCGGCCTGGTCCTGCCGACGTTCACCACCAGCGAGTCGGGCCCGGAGTACACCACCGCGCAGCTCGTGTTCGCGGCGATGGCGTCGCTGGTCCTCTACGTCCTGTTCGTGTTCACGCAGACGCGCCGGCACCGCGACTTCTTCCTGCCGGTGACCGAGGAGGGGCACCAGATCACCGAGGACGACCACGCGGCGCCGCCGAGCGGGAAGCGGGCGCTGCTCAGCGCCGCCATGCTCCTGGGGTCCCTGGTCGGCGTGGTCGGGCTGGCGCACATCGAGGACCCGGCGATCAAGGCGGGCGTGGAGGCGGCCGGGTTCCCGGCGTCGACGGTCGGCGTGGCGATCGCGCTGCTGGTGCTGCTGCCGGAGTCGATCGCGGCGGTCCGGGCGGCGTCGCGCCGGCGGATCCAGACGAGCATCAACCTGGGCTACGGGTCGGCGATGGCCTCGATCGGCCTGACGATTCCGGCGATCGCGATCGCGTCGTTCTTCATGGACGGGCCGCTGGTGCTCGGGCTGGGCTCGACGCAGATCGTGCTGCTGGGGCTGACCGTGCTGGTGAGCGTCCTGACGGTGGTCCCGGGCCGGGCGACGCGGCTGCAGGGCGGCGTCCACCTGGTGCTGCTGGCTGCCTACCTGTTCCTGGCGGTCAACCCCTAGCGGTAGTAGCCGATCCAGACGTCCCAGCTCAGGCGGGCCAGGAGCGCGAGGACGACGACCACGAGGACGATCCGCACGAACCGGGAGCCGCGGGCCATGGCGGTGCGGGCGCCGAACCAGGCCCCGGCCATGCATCCGACGCCCATGACGAGGCCGAGGATCCACCACACGTTCCCTTGGAGCGCGAACACGGTGACGCCGCCGATGTTGGTGGCGGCGTTGACGACCTTGGTGTGCGCGGCGGCCGACACGTAGTCGAATCCGATGACGGCGGTGAACGCGACGGACAGGAAGATGCCGGTGCCGGGTCCGATGATGCCGTCGTAGAAGGCGACGGCGACGCCGGCGGCGAGCATGAGCGCGGCGGCGCGCATCGGGGTGCGCAGTTTCGGCTGCGGTTCGAGGCCGAGCCGGGGCCGGGCGATGACCAGGACCAGGACGGCGAGCAGCACCGCGATGATGATGGGCTTCAAGGCGCTCGCGGAGACGGCGAGGGCCGCGACCGCGCCGGCGCCGGAGCCGAGGAGGGCGAGGCCGACGGTGGGCCACAGCAGCCGGTGCTCGAGTTTGATCTTGCGGGAGTAGGTGATCGCGGAGATGGTGGTGCCGCACACCGACGCCATCTTGTTGGTGCCCAGCATGAGTTGCGGCGGCGCTGTGGGGAAGGCCACCAGGAGTGCGGGGAGCTGGATCAGTCCGCCGCCGCCGACGACCGCGTCGACCCACCCGGCGAACACCGCGGCGATGATGAGCAGGGCGAACAGGCCGGGGTCGACGTCAAAGGGCACCAGGCCAAGTTACTGGCCGCACGGTCAGCCGACACGCCGATGAGGTGAGGAACACGTGGCGGTGCGTAATCGTCTGATATCAACAGGTCATGGACATGACGAAGCCTATGACCCACTTGGTGAAACGCGGCTACGAGTATACGTTCGACCCCGATGACCAGCAGCGGAGGAATCTCGAGGAGACGCTCGAAGCGGTTCGGGCCGTGTACAACTGGTCGCTGTCGGTGTTCCAGCGGGAGTGGCGGGCGCGGGGGGAGAAGATCTCGTACGCGGACATCTCGTCCCGGTTGACGAAGTGGAAGAACCAGCCGCAGAACCGGTGGGTCAAGGCGTATTCGTCGGTGCCGCTGCAGCAGATCGCGCGGCAGCTCCACACCGAGTACCACGCGTTCCTCAACGGCCGCAGCCGCGAGCCGGCGCCGAAGGAGCACGGTGAGCAGACGCAGCTCGTGTACTCGCGGGCCGGGTACTACCTGAAGGGCCGCGAGGTGAAGCTCGCGAAGCACAAGGCGCCGTTGGCGATCCTGTGGGGGCTGGAGCGGCCGAGCCGGGACGACATCACGTCGATCACGGTGATCCGCGAGAGCGACGAGCATTGGAAGCTGTGGATCGTGGCCGAGGAGTTCGTGGAGGTGCCGCGGCAGAAGCCGCCGGAATGCGGCGAGTGCGGGCGGGTGCTCGACACGTAGGCGACGCGGCGGCCCCCATGCGGGATGCATGGGGGCCGTCGGCGTGCCCGGCGGGGAAAGCCCTGGGAACCCCGGCCGGGCGGGCGGCTCCCGCCGGCGCTCCTCGACAGGGGGCGCGCCGGCGCGGCGGAGCCGCCGTCGAAGCGGACGCGGGCCCTGGCGGCTTCTTTCTCGGGCCTGCGACCGCTCGGCGTCTTCAGTTGTCCGTGCCGCGAATGCGGCGGCCCTGCGGGGCCGCCGCGCTTCGGGCGGGCCGCCGGCCGCCTTCCGGTGCGGAAGGCGGGGCGGCTACGACCGCGGTCGGGCTACGGCCGCCGCGGCGGCCGTGCGGGGCCGCTGCGCTTGGCGCGAGCCGCTTCCCGCGGCGCTTCCCGGTTCGGAGAGCGGCGGGCTCACGACCGCAGTTCGGCCACCGCCGCCGCGGCGGCCCTGGCGGGCCGCTGCGCTTCGCGCAAGCCGCTTTCCGCTGCGCCTCCCGGTACGGCAAGCGGCAGGCTCACGACCGCAGTTCGGCCACCGCCGCCGCGAGCCGCTTGCCGTACTGCTCGTCGGCCTTGGCGAAGTTCGCGATGGCGCGCTCGGCGATGTCGTCGCGGGTGACCTTGGCGATGAAGCCGGCGAGGTTCGCGATGAGGCGGTCCTGCTCGTCGGCGCTCATGAGCCGGTAGAGGTTCCCGGCCTGCACGAAGTCGTCGTCCTCGGCGTGGCGCGGGGTCTCCCACTCGCCGGTGGCGCCGGCGACCTGGACCGGCCCCCACAGCGGCTGCCCGGTCTCGCCGGGGCCGCCGAAGGAGTTCGGCTCGTAGTTCCGCTGCCGGCCGTGGCGGCCGTCGTAGCCGAGGCCGTCCCGGTTGCCGTTGCGCGCCGCGGTGGCGTGCGGGCGGTTGACCGGGAGCTGGTCGGCGTTGATGCCGACGCGGTAGCGGTGCGCGTCGCCGTACGCGAACAGGCGGCCCTGGAGCATCTTGTCGGGGCTCGGGCCGATGCCCGGCACGAAGTGCGCCGGGGAGAAGGCCGACTGCTCGACCTCGGCGAACACGTTCTCCGGGTTGCGGTTGAGCTCGAGCCTCCCGATGGTGATCCGCGGGTAGTCCTCGTTCGGCCAGACCTTGGTGAGGTCGAACGGGTTGAACCGGTAGGTCGCGGCCTCGGCGGCGGGCATGATCTGGACCTGCACGGTCCAGGACGGGAACTCGCCGCGCTCGATGGCCTCGCGCAGGTCGCGCTGGTGCGAGTCGGGGTCCTTCCCGGCGAGCGCGTCGGCCTCGTCCTGGGTGAGGTTCTGGATGCCCTGGTCGGTCTTGAAGTGGTACTTGACCCAGAACTGCTCGCCGGCGGCGTTGAGCCACTGGTAGGTGTGGGAGCCGAAGCCGTCCATGTGGCGGTAGGACGCGGGGATGCCGCGGTCGCCGAACAGCCACGTCACCTGGTGGGTGGACTCGGGGGAGAGGCTCCAGAAGTCCCAGACGTTGTCGGCCTCCTGCGAACCGGTGTACGGGTCGCGCTTCTGGGTGTGGATGAAGTCGGGGAACTTGATCGCGTCGCGGATGAAGAACACCGGGGTGTTGTTGCCGACGAGGTCGTAGTTGCCCTCCTCGGTGTAGAACTTCAGGGCCCAGCCGCGCGGGTCGCGGACGGCGTCGGCGGAGCCGAGCGAGCCGGCGACGGTGGAGAAGCGCAGGAAGGTCTCGGTCTCCTTGCCGACGGCGGAGAGGAACTTCGCCTTCGTGTACTTCGTGACGTCGGCGGTGACCGTGAAGGTGCCGTAGGCGCCCGCGCCGCGGGCGTGGACGACCCGCTCGGGGATGCGCTCGCGGTTGAAGTGGGCGAGCTTCTCGATCAGGACCTGGTCCTGGACGAGCAGGGGCCCGCCGGGGCCGGCCGCCTCGCTCTGGTTGTTGCTGCTGACGGGTGCGCCGGACTCGGTGGTCAGCGGCCCGGCCGTGTCGTCGAATGCAGTGCTCACGGTGGAGCCCCTTTCCTGGAGTGGTCCCGCGGCGCCGTCGTCGGGGGAGGCCTGGTCCGAAGCCGCGGTCGGCGGTGCTCCGAAACCTTCGTACATCGGATTTGATCTTAACTTAGACTATGTCTAAACTAAGAAGGCGTCCAGTGTCAGTGGTGCCACAACCGTTTGTCCTGCTAGGGTGATATTCGACCTCCTGACCGTGTGAGAGAACAGCATGAGTGACCTGGTAACCCGACTACGGCGCCACAACTGGCGCATCACCCCGCAGCGACGCGTCATCGCCGAGACGCTCGAGGGCTCCCACGTGCACTTCACCGCCGAAGAAGTCCTCGAACGCGCCTGCGAACGCATGCCCGAACTCTCCCGCGCCACGGTCTACAACACCCTCAACGAGATGGTCGCCCTCGGCGAAGTCATCGAACTCAGCCTCGAAGGCCGCTCCAAGCGGTACGACCCCAACGCCGACCACGACCACCACCACCTCATCTGCGAAGGCTGCGGCCTCATGAAGGACGTCCACGCCGTCGCCGACCCCGTCGAGTGGCTCCCCGGCGACGAGCGCCACGGCTTCACCGTCAACCGCGCCTCCATCACCTACCGCGGACTGTGCCCCGACTGCCAGAGCGCCTAGCACCCGCAGTCCTCAGAGGAGTGGAACAGGCCACCCCGCGCGGATAGGCTCTGGGCCATGAGACTGCCCGAGGAGCCCTGGAAGTCCGACATCTGGCGTTCGCGGCCCGCATTCCTCTACTCGCGGCGCCCCATCGCCCGCTACGTCGGCCGCCCCGCCGCCGAATTCCTCAAGATCGAACCCGCCGCCGGCGTCGTCCTCGTCGTCTGCGCCGTGCTCGCGATGCTCTGGGCCAACTCGCCGTGGGCCGCCTCCTACGACGCCGTATGGGGCCTCGACGTCACGTTCCGGTTCGGCGGCTTCGAACTCCACCACACCCTCCGCGACTGGATCAACGACGGCCTCATGGCCGTGTTCTTCTTCGTCGTCGGCCTCGAGATCAAGAGCGAGATCGTCTCCGGCGAACTCTCCAGCCCCCGCAACGCCGTCACCCCGATCGCCGCCGCCGCCGGCGGCATGGCCGTCCCCGCCCTCATCTACACGGCCCTCAACGCCGGCGGCGCGGGTGCCCACGGCTGGGGCATCCCCATGGCCACCGACATCGCCTTCGCCGTCGGCGTCCTCGCCCTCTTCGGCTCCCGCATCCCCTCCCCGGCCCGGATCTTCCTGCTCACCCTCGCCATCGTCGACGACCTGGGCGCCATCGCCGTCATCGCCGTCTTCTACACCGACGACCTCTCCCCCCAGTGGCTCATCGCCGCCGCCGCCCTCACCGCGCTCGCGGTCCTCATGCGCCTCCTCAACGTCTGGTACGCCCCCGTCTACCTCGTCATCGGCGTCCTCCTGTGGGTCGCCATGCTCGAATCCGGCGTCCACGCGACCATCGCCGGCGTCATCATGGGCCTCATCATCGCCGCCCGGCCCCTCCTCGACCCCGCCGTCGCCCACGACGAGGCCCAGGAGCTCGCCAAGGACGGCCTCACCCTCGAAGAGACCGAGCGGCTCGTCAAGCTCACCCGCGACGCCCAGCCGCCCGCCGCGCGCATCCAGCACCAGAACCACCGGTTCTCCTCGTTCCTGGTCCTGCCGCTGTTCGCGCTCGCCAACGCGGGCGTCCCGCTCAGCCCCGAGCTGGTCGCCGCCGCGGCGGGCTCGGCCGTGACGCTCGGGATCGTCCTCGGCCTCGTCATCGGCAAGACCGTCGGCATCACGCTCACCACCTGGGTCGTCGTGAAGCTCGGCGTCGGGCGGATGCCCCGCGGCACGTCCTGGCCGCTCCTCGCCGCGATCGCCGCCGTCGCCGGCATCGGCTTCACCGTGGCCCTGTTCATCACCGAGCTCGCCTTCCGCGAGGGCGACCCGGTGCTCACCGAGGAGGGCAAGATCGGCGTCCTGGCCGCCTCGATCGTCGCCGCCCTGATCGGCGGCCTCGCCGTCCACCTCGCCGCGCCCCGCACGCCCCAGGACGACGATCCCGACCCGGTCATGGAGGACGCGGCCGAGTCGGGGTTAGGCTTGCTGGACTGCTTTTCACGAGCGACTCGACCCTAGAGTGAGGACCCGAATTGGCTCCGCAGAATCTGATGTCACAGCCTCCGGCCACGCTGCTGCCCGAGGACACCGAGGCCAGGAAGTACCTCGACGAGCACTCGCCGGAGGACACCGTCCGCCAGTACCCGTGGTTCTGCGCCGCGTGGGCGCGGCTGGCGAAGAACGCCCTGGAGTCGGGCGACGACGTCACCGCGTACGCCTTCGCGCGCACCGGGTACCACCGCGGACTCGACCAGCTCCGCCGCAGCGGATGGAAGGGCCACGGCCCGATCCCCTGGGAGCACAAGCCGAACCGCGGGTTCCTCAAGTCCCTGTACCAGCTCTCCCGCGCCGCCGCCGCCATCGGGGAGGCCGACGAGGCCGCCCGCTGCGCCCAGTTCCTGCGGGACTCGGACCCGGCCGCGGCCGACGCCCTCACCTGATCCGGCCCTGACGCGGACAGCGAAACGGCCGGGAAGCACCCGCTTCCCGGCCGCTTCCGGTCGCGCTACGCCAGGAAGATCTGGCCGTCCTCCACCGTGATCTCCACTTCGGTCAGTCCGGTCTCGGCCGGGCCCTGCTCGAGGGAGCCGTCCAGGCCGAACATCGAACCGTGCGACGGGCACACGATGTCGCCGGCCGCGTCCGGCGGGTTCACGATCGCGCCCTGGTGCGGGCACACCGCCGAGAACGCGAGGAACTCGTCGGCGGTCGGCTGCACGATCACCGTCTCGTCGACGACGATCCCGCCGCCCTCCGGCACGTCCGCGGTCGCGGCGATCGCCTCCCCGCCCCCCGCGGTCGAGGAGTCCGCGCCCCCGTCGCTCGGGGCCGCCTCCGAACTCCCCTCCGACGACGGCGACTCCTCCGCCGACCCGCACGCCGCGAGGGCCCCCGCGGCGCCGAGCCCTGCCAGGCCGCACATCAGCCCGCGCCGCGAGGCGAGGACCCGCTGCGCGAGATCGCTACCGGTCTTGGTGTCGGTCATGTCTGAGCTCCTTATCGAGCGGCCGGTGTCCGAGAGGCCGGGTCGTACGGCAACCTGAGCCGTGCGAGAGGTCCGGGCCGCGGCGGCAACGCTACTGCCGAGAAGCCGAGCTTGTCACGGTTCGAGGGAGAAACTCAAGACCTTTAGTTGAAGTTTTCAGTAAACTCTCAGGCGGCGGCCGGACCCCGGCCGCCACCTGCGCCACAACAGCCTCACAGGCACGGCGAAACGCCGCACCGGCGCGGAGCGGGCCCGGCCCAGACGCGGCGGCGGCGCCCTACAGCCCCAGCGAACGGGCGATGAGCATCCGCTGCACCTCGTTGGTGCCCTCCCCGATCTCCAGGACCTTCACGTCCCGCCACGCCCGCGCCACCGGCGTCTCGTTCATGAACCCGTACCCGCCGAAGATCTGCGTCGCCTCCCGCGCGTTCTCCACCGCCGCCTGCGAGGCGTGCAGCTTCGCCAGCGCCGCATCGGTCCCGAACGGCTCCCCCGCGTCGGCCTTGAGCGCCGCGTCCTGCCACGCCAGCCGCGACGTGTGGGCCCGCAGCCGCATGTCCGCGAGCATGAACGCGATCGCCTGGTTCTCCCCGATGGGCCGCCCGAACGCCTCGCGCTCCTTCGCGTGCGCGAGCGCCTCGTCCAGGCACCCCTGCGCCGACCCGGTCGCGAGGGCCGCGATGGCGACGCGCCCGGAGTCGAGCAGTTCGAGGAACTGCACGAACCCGCGGCCGCGCTGGCCGATGAGGTTGGCCTCGGGGACGCGGCAGCCGTCGAAGTAGACGGGCCGGGTGTCGGAGGCGCGCCAGCCCACTTTGGAGTACTCGGGTCCGATCTGGAGTCCGGGCGTGCCGGGTTCGACGGCGATGCAGGAGACCTCGCCGGGGCCGGTCTGGGCGGTGGTGATGATGAGGTCGGTCATGGCGGTGCCGGCGTTCGTGATGAAGCACTTGGCGCCGTCGATGACCCATTCGCCGTTCTCGAGGCGGGCCTTGGTGTCGGTGTGCCCGGCGTCGGTGCCGCCGCCGGGCTCGGTGAGCGCGAAGGCGACGAGGCCCTGGCCGGCGGCGAGGTTGGGCAGCCACTTCGCCTGCTGCTCGGGCGTCCCGTACTTGGCGATGCCTTCGGCGCCGAGGGTGACGGAGGCTTCGACGGTGACGGCGACGGAGGAGTCGACGCGGGCGATCTCCTCGAGGGCCAGGCAGAGCATGAACAGGCCCTGGCCGGCGCCGCCGTGCTCCTCGGGGAGTGTGACCCCGAGGACGCCGAGCTTGCCGAGCCCGCGGACGAGCTCGATGGGGAATTCTCCCCGTTCGTAGAAGTCGCCGATGACGGGTCGGATCTGCTCCTGCGCGTACGCGCGCACGGCGGCGGCGAATTCGGTCTGCTCGAGGTCGAGTTTCATGGCTGTCTCCTACACCGGTGTGATCGGGTGTCTGCGGTCGGCGAACCGGCGGTCCTTGTGGGTCAGCCGGCGGTATCGGGCGATGAGGTCATCGCGGAGCTCCTCGGGTGCGAGGATGTCGTCGACGACGAGTTCTCCTGCGAGCCTTCGCAGGTCGACGTCGGCTTCGTATTCGGCGCGGCGGTCGGCGACGAACCGCTCGCGTGCCGCGGGGTCGTCGATGGCGGCGATCTTGTTGGCGTACACGGCGTTCACGGCCGCTTCGGCGCCCATGACGGCGATGCGGGCGGTCGGCAGGGCGAGCACGGCGTCGGAGCCGAACGCGGGCCCGGCCATGGCGTAGAGGCCCGCGCCGTACGCCTTGCGGACGACGACGCAGATCTTGGGGACGGTGGCCTCGGCGACGGCGGCGATCATCTTGGCGCCGTGGCGGATGATCCCGGCGTGCTCGACGGCGGAGCCGACCATGAACCCGGGGACGTCGGAGAGGAACAGCAGCGGGACGTTGAACGCGTCGCAGGTGTTGACGAACCGGGCGGCCTTGTCGGCGGAGTCGGAGAAGAGGACGCCGCCGCGGACGGCGGAGTTGTTGGCGACGACGCCGACGGGCCGGCCGTCGAGGCGCGCGAACGCGGTGATGAGCTCTCCGGCCCAGCGGGCCTGGACTTCCAGGACCGAGCCCTGGTCGACGAGGCCGTCGATGAAGGCGTGCATGTCGAACGGCGCGGACTCGCTGGCCGGGACGGTCGCGGCGAGGTCGACCGGGAGCGGGGGCCGGGCGGCGCGCACGGGCGCGGGCTGGGTCCAGTTCGACGGCAGGTAGGAGAGCCAGCGCCTGACGTCGGCGATGGCCTCGTCCTCGTTGCGGCACAGGAAGTGCCCGACGCCGGACTGCTCGCAGTGGACGCGGGCGCCGCCCATGTCCTCGAGGGTGGTCTTCTCGCCGGTGACCATCTCGACCATGCGGGGGCTGCCGAGGTACATGGAGGCGTTGCCGTCGACCATGGCGACGATGTCGCAGAACGCGGGGATGTAGGCGCCGCCTGCGGCGCTGGGTCCGAAGAGGGCGCAGGCCTGCGGGATCTTGCCGGAGGCGCGGACCTGCTCGTGGAAGATCCGGCCGGCGCCGCGGCGGCCGGGGAAGAGCTGGACCTGGTCGGTGATGCGGGCGCCGGCAGAGTCGACGAGGTAGACGATCGGGTGCTGCTCGACCTGGGCGGCCTCGATGGTGCGGATGATCTTCTCGACGGTGCGCGCGCCCCAGGAGCCGGCCTTGACGGTGGAGTCGTTGGCGACGATGCGCACCGGGCGGCCCTGCACGGTCGCGGTGCCGACGACGACGCCGTCGGCGGGGAGGCTCGGGTCGGGGTTGGCCCAGAGGGCGTCCTCGCGGAACGAGTCGGAGTCGCACAGCCGGCGGATGCGCTCGCGGGCGTGGTACTTGCCCGCCGCGGCCGCCGCCCGGTGGTACTTCTCGGCCCCGCCGCGCTCGATCCGCTCGCGTTCTGCCGGGTAGTCCCCGCTGAAGTCCACGACGCCGCCTCCCTTGCCAGCTCCGCATCCCTTAACGATCGTTAAGGCAATGCAATCGTGGCACGGGACCGCCTCCCTGTCAACGAAACTCCGCCCTTCCGCCATTCACCGAATCACCCATGTCGGAGCCCCGGGGCACCCTTGTGACCGGGGGTGCTCGGCGCGCCCGTTTCCTCCGCTTTCACGTTCGGGAACCCACCGCTCCGCGGCCTTGTCGCACCCGCCGGGCACCATCGAACCGGGGGCGCCTCGCGCCGCCCGGTTTCTCCGCATTCACGTTCTGCCGGCCATCGCCGACACCGGCACCACCGCTGCTGTCGCACCCATCGGGCACCCTCGAACCGGGGGCGCTTCACTGCGCCCGATTCCTCCAGGTTCACATTCCGCCGGCCGTCGCCGACCGCCGCGCTGTCGCACCTGCCAGGCACCATCGAACCGGGGGCGCTTCGCGGTGCCCGAATCCTCCGCATTCGCGTTTGCGCCCACCGCCGCCGGGGCGCTGTCGGACCCATCGGGCACTCTCGAGCCGGGGGCACTTCGCTGCGCCCGATTCCTCCGCTTTCACGTTCCGGTCCAGCACCGCCACCGCTCTGCCGCACCCCCGAACACCAGTTGGACCCAGAGCGCTCCCGACGCCCGTTTTGCAAGCAACTGCCCGGGATCCTCCGCCCCCGGCAAGCGCCGTCGCGCCCGGCCTTCTACGCTCGATGCGACACCCCGCAGCACCCCGCCGCACCCGCCGCCAGCGGCCGCCACCCCGGAGATCCATGAGCGCCACCTCCACCGCCGAGCCCGCGGCTGAACCGGGCCGGGCCGCCGCGCCCGCCGGCCGGCCCGCGCGCCTGCGCGAGATCGACGGCCTGCGCGGCCTGGCGATCGCGGTCATCGCGGTCTACCACATCTGGTTCGACCGCGTCTCCGGCGGCGTGGACATCTTCCTCCTCATGTCCGGTTTCTTCATCACCGCCGGATTCCTGCGCTCCGCCGACGCCGGCCGCGGCATCGGCTTCCTCGCATACGCCGCCCGCATCGTCCGCCGCATCTTCCCGCCCGCCCTGATCGTCGCCGCCGCCACCGTCCTCATGGTGTTCCTGTGGCTCCCCCGCGCCACCTGGGCCCAGCAGCTCGGCGACATCGCCGCCTCGGCCCTCTACTACGGCAACTGGAACCTCGCCGCCCACTCCGTCGACTACCTCTCGTCGAACAACGGCGCGAGCATCGTCCAGCACTACTGGTCCCTCGGCGTCCAGACCCAGTTCTACCTCGCCTGGCCGGTCCTCATCGGACTCACCCTCTGGGCCGCCCGACGGGCCGGGCTCCCGCCGATGCGCACCGTCGCCGCCGTCCTCGCCCTCGTCCTCACCGCGTCGTTCGCATTCGCGCTGTGGGAGACCGCGACGAACCAGGCGTTCGCCTACTTCGACACCCGCGCCCGCATCTGGCAGTTCGCCGCCGGCGGACTCCTCGCCCTGGCGCTTCGCCCGGCCGCACGCGCGTGGACGCAGCGCCTCACCGGGCCGGTCCCCGCGCTCCTCGGCTGGTCCGGCGTCGCCGTCCTCGTCTTCGCCGGCGCCTTCCTCGACTCCACCCAGTTCCCCGGCTGGGCCGCCCTCGCACCCGTCGCCGGCGCCTGCGCCGTCATCCTCGCCGCGACCGCCGCCCCCGGCACCGGCGCCGGCCGCCTGCTCAACACCTGGCCCCTCCAGCGCCTCGGCACCCTCTCCTACACGCTCTACCTGTGGCACTGGCCGATCCTCGTCTGCTACCTGACCGCCACCGGACGCGACACCGCGACCCTCCCCGGCGGCCTCGCCGTCCTCGCCGCCGCCACCGCGCTCGCCGCCCTCACACACTGGGCCGTCGAACTGCGGCTCCCCGCGTCCGGCCTCGGCCAGCGCACCGCCCGCGGCGCGTTCGCGCTCGGCGCCGCCTGCATCGCGCTCGTCCTCGCCGCCTGCGCCTCCATGACCTGGTACATCGCCCACGAGCGCGCCCGCCTCGCCGATGCCGCGACCGACCCCGTCCGATACCCCGGCGCCGCCGCGCTCGCCGAGGACCTCGACGTCCCCGAAGCCGACTTCGCGCCCTCCACACTCGATGCCGCGCAGGACTACGACCCGGCCCTCTCCGGCGACTGCAACCAGACCATGGAGGGCACCGAGCCGATCCGCTGCGACTTCGCCGGAGGCGAACGAGTGGTCAGCGGGACCGGCGAGGACCAGGCCGCCGCCACCGTCGTCATGTACGGCGGCTCCAAGATCTGGCAGTGGCTCCCCGCGGTCCTCGCCGCCGCCGAAGCGCGGAACTGGCACGTCATCGCCTACACCAAGAACGCCTGCATCATCGAGACCGGCCAGGAGGCCCTCGGCGAGGCCCGCTACACCTCCTGCGCGGCCTGGAACGACGCGGTCGTCGCGGAGATCGACGCGATCGCCCCCGACCTGGTGTTCACGTACGGCTCGCGCGTCGGCTACGAGGCGTACGAGACCTTCCCGGACTACACCGACCGCTACGAGCAGCTCCTCGCCGCCGGCACCGCGGTCGCCGTCATCCGCGACACTCCCAGCCCCCGTTTCGACATCCCGATGTGCGTCGATCTGCACGGCCCCGAGTCCTCCGAGTGCACCGTCGACCGCGACTCGTACTACGACGAGGGCGCCTTCGCCGAGCTCGCCGTCCCCGACGGCGTCACCAAGATCGACCTCATCGACTACATCTGCGGCCCCGACGCGTGCGCGCCCGTCGTCGGCAACGTCCTCGTCTACCGCGACGACGCCCACCTGACCAACACGTACGCGGCCACCCTCGGCCCCTACCTCGAAGCGGAACTCGCCGCGGCGCTCGCGTAGGCGAAAGTCCCCGGTCCGACGGAGACCAGGTAGTAGGGCCCGGTCGCGCGGAGACCGGGCCCGGGAAACCGGAAGCCCGGTCGGCGTGTCCCGCGACGACGGCGGCAAAGACGTCTTCCTGCACCGCCCTCACGGATCGAGCCGAGGACGCCGAAAGGCCCGGTCCGCGCGGGACCGGGCCTTAACGCGTTCGGCTACGCCGTGACGGCGTCCAGGGCGATCTCCACCATCTCCGAGAACGACTCCTGCCGGTCGGTGGCGGGCAGCTCCGTGCCCTTCAGGATGTGGTCCGAGATCGTGCACAGCGCCAGCGCCCGCGCCTTGAACTTCGCGGCGAGCGTGTAGATCGCCGCGGCCTCCATCTCGATCGCGAGGATCCCGTACTCGGCGAGCTTCGCCTCCACGTCCGGCGCGTCGGTGTAGAACGTGTCCGACGAGTAGAGCTGCCCCACGTGCAGGTCGATGCCCCGGGCCGCCGCCGCGTCCGCCGCGGCGCGCAGCAGCCCGAAGTCGGCCACCGGCGCGTAGTCGACCACGCCGTTGAACCGGATCCGGTTCATCGACGAGTTCGTCGACGCCCCGATCCCCGCCACCACGTCCCGCAGGTCGATGTCGTCGTGGATCGCGCCCGCGGAGCCGACCCGCAACACGGTCTTGACGCCGTACACGTCCAGCAGCTCGTGCGTGTAGATCGACGCCGACGGCTGGCCCATCCCCGTCCCCTGGACCGAGACCCGGCGGCCCTTGTAGGTCCCGGTGAACCCGAACATGTTCCGCACCTCCGAGTAGCACTCGGCGTCGGTGAGGAACGTCTCGGCGATCCACTTCGCGCGCAGCGGATCCCCGGGAAGGAGGACGCTTTCGGCGATGTCGCCCGGCTTGGCGGAGATGTGTGCAGTCATGACGCCAGCCTCTCATAAACATCCCATGAATTTGCGGCGACCTTCTGTGAGCTGAATCGCCCGATCCCGCCCGCCGGGGCCGCCCGGGCGTCCGGTAACCTTTTCCGCGGTGGCGTGTCCGAGCGGCCGAAGGAGCTCGCCTCGAAAGCGAGTGTTGGGTAACCCTCAACCGTGGGTTCAAATCCCACCGCCACCGCCAACGTCCGAACGCCGGGTCTCATCGAGGCCCGGCGTTCCCCGTTCCTGGCGGGCTGCCGCTAGGCTGTCGAAACTCCGAAGCGGCCCCGGTGCGGGGGCCGGTGAGACCGAAAGGCGGACCGGGTGGGCAAGACGGGTGCGAAGGTGTTCAGCGGCATGGTGATCGCCGCCTCCCTCATCCTGGCCGCGATCCTCTTCCTCCACCGGTTCATCCCCAACCGCTGGTACAACCTCGGCAGCTTCATCGAGACGTTCCTGCCCTGGTTCGGCCTCGGCGTCCCGGTCCTCATCCTCCTCGCCGCCATCCGCCGCCGCCCGCTCGCGATCGTCTGCTCGCTCCTGCCCGCGCTCGCGTGGTTCGAGATGTACGCCGGCCTCATCCCCGACAAGCACGACGGCGAGGGCGACTTCCGCGTCGTCGCCCACAACGTCAACGCCGAGAACACCGAGACCGAGGCCACCGCCGCCACGCTCCTGGCCGCCGAGCCCGACGTCATCGTCCTCGTGGAGCTCACCGAGGACCAGCGCCTCGAGTGGGGCGAGGTCCTCGGCGACCGCTACGAGTACTCCGCCGCGTACGGCACCGTCGCCCTCTGGTCGGTCTACCCCGTCACCGAGTCGAACGAGGTCGACCTCCAGCTCGGCTGGGCCCGCGCCTTCCGCGCCGCCGTCGACATCGACGGCGAACCCGTCGCGTTCTACGTCGCCCACCTCCTGTCGGTCCGCGTCAACACCGAGGGCTTCACGTCCGAGCAGCGCAACGAGACCGCCCGGCTCCTCGGCGAGGCGATCGCCGCGGAGGAGCTCGACCGGGTCGTCCTCGCCGGCGACCTGAACGGCACCTTCCAGGACCGCTCGCTCGCGCCGATCACGTATCAGCTCGAATCCGCGCAGGCCGCCGCCGGCAAGGGCTTCGGCTTCACCTGGCCCGCCGACACGCCCCTGGCCCGCATCGACCAGGTCCTCTACCGCGGGCTCGACGCCACCGGATCCGACGTCCTCGACGCGACCGCTTCCGACCATCGCCCCGTCCAGGCCGACTTCGCGTTCTGAACCGCCTCGCCGGCGTCCTCGGCGCCTCGAGCCGTCTCGCCGGTGTCCCCGACGCCTTGGACCGCACCGCTGATGCCGACGAGCGAACCCCGGCGGATCCGGCGCCGGCCGCCTTCCCGCCCCGACCGTGCTCGTCCTCGCGATCGATGGGCTCGCGCACTTCCGGATGCTCTCGCGCGGTGATGCAACCCGGCGCAGCCGCCGAGGCGTCTAGCTGACGTGACCGAAGACGACGCCACGCTGATCCTGCCGACCGTGACCGCGGAAGGCGCCGCGGACGACACCGCCGTGTTCGCGCGCGTCGACGACACCGCGGTGATCGATCCGGGGTCGCGGGCGCTCATCGAACTCGACGGCGTCGGCATGACCTACCCGGGCCCGCCTCCCGTCGAGGCCCTGAAGCCGGTGCGGCTCAAGGTCGGCGACGGCGAGTACGTTGCGATCGTC
Source organism: Glycomyces albidus (assembly GCF_009451885.1). Taxonomy (GTDB): domain Bacteria; phylum Actinomycetota; class Actinomycetes; order Mycobacteriales; family Micromonosporaceae; genus Glycomyces; species Glycomyces albidus. The sequence goes on along the minus strand of NZ_WIAO01000022.1, from coordinate 66,643 downwards.
GGCCCCTCGGGATCCGGCAAGTCGACGCTCCTCAACCTCCTCGGCCTCCTCGACGCGCCCACCACCGGCACGTACTGGCTCGACGGGCACGACACGTCGACGATGAAGGAGTCCATGCGGACCCGCCTGCGCGCGGACAAGATCGGCTTCATCTTCCAGTCGTTCCACCTCATGGCGCACCGCACCGCGACCGAGAATGTCGCGATGTCCCTGGTGTACCAAGGGATCCCGCGCCGGCGGCGCCGCCAGATCGCCCGCGAGAAGCTCGAACTCGTCGGCCTCGGCCACCGCCTCGACGCCCTCCCGACCACGCTCTCGGGCGGTGAGCGCCAACGCGTCGCGATCGCGCGCGCGCTCGCGGCCGAGCCGAGCCTGCTGCTGTGCGACGAGCCGACGGGCAACCTCGACTCGCACACGGCCGAAGCGGTGCTGGCGACGATCGACGAGCTTCACTCCGGCGGCCTGACGGTCCTCATGATCACCCACGACCACGACGTGGCCGAGCGCGCGCAGCGCGCGGTGACCATCCGCGACGGCGAACTGCGCGAAGGCAACCACGTCAGCGACGACCGCGTCCCGACCGACAGGCCGGGCCCGGGCACGCTCGTCATGCCGGCGACCCGCTGACGCCGTCGCCCACAGACCTTCTACCCTCCCAAGGAAAATGAGGGCCCGCGCTGAAAAGCGCGGGCCCTCTCCTCTTGCGTGGCGCCGAGATGCTTGCGTTCGCTCTGGTGCCGGTGCCGGTGCCGGTGCCGGTGCCGGTGCCGGTCTCGGTTCAGGTTCAGGTTCAGGTTCCGGTGGTGGTTCCCGTCGCGGTTCCGATAACGGTTTGAACTCCGGTTCCGGTTCGGTTCCGGTTCGGTTCCGGTGGCCGCCGCCCGGTTCGAGCGGCGGCCACCGGCTCAGTCCCGTCCCGGCGGGGTGCTCTCGTCCCCTTCGGGTTCGTCTTCGAAGTCGGAGCCGTTGGACACCAGGATGTACACGGGCGCGCCTTCCGGCGCGGATCCGGACGGGGAGGTCCCGAAGGCCTCGCCCTCCTTGCACTCGGAGTCGAAGCGGCCGCTCGCGATGGAGGCGTCGAACCCGGCGTTCGCGACGCGCGAGCGGGCCTCGTCGGCGTCCATGCACCCGATCGAGGGGATCGAGGTGAGGTTGTCGCCGTTGATCATGTCGCCTGACGGCTTCGGCCAGCCCTCCTCTTCGAGGTCCTTGACGGCCTTCTCGAGGATCCAGACCCCGACCTCCTTGACCGAGCCCTTGAGCGACTCGCTGGCGACCTCGGCGCGGAACGTGGCGTCGGTGTCGCCCACGAAGGTCGCGGTCGTGGCGTTCGGGGTGGACCCGATGAACCAGTAGGAGCGGTCGGAGTCGGCGGTCCCGGTCTTGCCGAACAGGGGCCGGTCGAATCCGTCGGTGTAGGCGGCGGCGGTGCCGTTGCCGGAGCACTGGGTGCCCTCGGCGTTCTGGCCGACCACGCAGCGGCCGGCGCTGACGGCCGCGTTGGCGACCTCTTCAGAGAACGCCTGGTCGCATTGCGGCGCAGCCGCTTCGGGCCAATCCTTGCCGTCCGAGTCGATGACCTGCATGACCGGCAGCGGGTTGCAGTGCAGGCCGCCGGCGGCGACGGTCGCGTACGCCTCGGCCATGTCCATCGGCGTCGTCGGGTCCATGCCGAGGGTGAAGGAGCCGTAGCCGTTCACGTTCCCGGCCTCCTCGGCGGCCACGACGCCGCCGGGGGAGTAGAAGGAGATGCCGGCGCGCTTCGCGGCGTCGTAGGCCTTCTCGGTGCCCACGAGCTCTTGCAGCGCAACGAAGCCGGTGTTCGAGGACCGGCCGAACAGGCTCCACAGGTTCAGCGGCGCGGACGAGGAGATGGAGTTCTTCGGGCACCACACGGTCTCGCCGCCCACGTTGCAGCTGACGTCGGAGTCGGCGTCCTCGCCGGCGGGGTAGTTCGAGATGTACTGGGCCGGGTTGGGGAGCGTGGTGCGCAGCGGCCAGCCCTCTTCGAGCGCGGCGAGCAGCGTGAACATCTTGAACGTCGAGCCCGCCGGGTAGCCGGTGACCTCGCTGTTGCCCGACAGCAGCGGGATCGTGGTGTTGGGGTAGTTCGAGGGTTTGGAGTCGTCGCCGTCGGTCCGCGGTCCGTTGTCGGTCTGGTCGAGGCTGTAGACGCGGTTGACGGCCATGGCCCTGACGTGCCCGGTGCCGGGGGTGATGGTCACCGAGCCGAGGGTGGCCGGGTCGTCCACGTCCACTTCGTCGGCGAGGCGCTCGGTGGCCTCGTTCTGGAGGTTCGCGTCGAGCGAGGTGACGATCTTGAAGCCGCCGCGCTTGAGCAGGGAGATGCGGTCGCGCTCGGTCTCGCCGAAGAGCGGCTGGCTGGCCCACCACTCCTTGAAGTAGTCGCAGAAGAAGCCCCAGTTGGCGGTGGCGACGTCGACGCACTCGCTGCGGACCGGCCGCGGGTTGAGGCCCAGCGGCTGCTCCTGGGCGGCGTCGGCGTCGGCGCGGCTGACGGTGCCGAGGGAGACCATGCGGTCCAGGACCCAGTTGCGGCGCTCGATGATATCGCTGTCGTCGCCCTCGCCGTCGAGCAGGCCGTCGGCGTAGGAGGGGAACTTCGGCAGCGCCGCGAGGGTGGCGGCCTCCCACAGCTCGAGTTCGCTGGGGGGCTTGTTGAAGTAGGTGTACGAGCCGGCGTGGACGCCGTACGCCTGGTTGCCGAGGTAGATCACGTTCAGATAACCCTCGAGGATGTCCTCTTTGGACATCGTTTCTTCGACCGCCATGGCGAACCGGGCTTCTCGAAGCTTGCGCTCGTAGGTGTCCTCGGATGCGGCGATGACCTCGTCGATGGTTGAGGCCGAGTAGATCAGGGTATTGCGAACGAACTGCATGGTGAGGGTCGATGCACCCTGCGAATCCCCGCCTTGGTTCGCCACTGCGGCCCGGACGATGCCGGCCCAGTCGACCCCGTTGTGCTCGTAGAACTTCGAGTCCTCGGCGGCGAGCAGCGCGTCGACCATGAGAGGGGAGACCTCGTCGAGTGAGACCTCGCGGCGGTTCTCCTCGTAGAAGGAGGTGATGAGGGTTTCGCCATCCGATGCGTACACATAGGACGTCTGCGGGAGTGTGGGTTGGGTGAGCTCGGTCGGCAGCGATTCGAACGACTGGATGCTGTTCTCGGCGGCCATGCCGAAGAGCCCCGCCAGGGGGAAGGCGGCCGCGGCCGCGAGGATCCCGGCCAGGACGCCACAGACGAGCAGGGCTATGGCATCCCCGAGGGGACTGCGGTCGCGTTTCAAGGTCTCCACCGCCTCAGATTAGAACGGACGTCGGGAAGCGCGGGGACCGCCGGGCACATGTACTGAGCACGGCCACGGCATCCGTCCGGAACGGCGCCCGAAAGGTGTACGCCGCGAACGCGGTTCGAAGCTGCCCCCGTATTGGAATCGTTATTATCGCGAGCCGCATTCGCATCAGGATCGGTAGGGGTGAAGCCGTCCCACGGAGTCCGATTTTCGTCTCGGAGAGTAGTCAAACACTTACAAGAGGTGTAGGGTCCGTTCTGATGGCGACGTTGTGTGATCGAGAGATCACTCGACTGTAGTCGTCGGGGGGTATGAAGGGTAGATCTCACGGGGAGGTCATGCAGATGGGATTGCTGATCGACTGGACGACCAAGGCACTTTGCCAGGATGGGGATCCTGACGCCTTGTTCGTTCAAGGGGCCGAGCAGAACAATGCGAAGAAAGTATGCCGGGGTTGTCCAGTCCGGCTTGAATGCCTCGCGGACGCACTCGACAATCGCATCGAGTTCGGCGTCTGGGGCGGCATGACCGAACGGGAGCGGCGGGCGCTCCTGCGCAAGCACGCCGACGTGCGTTCATGGAGGGCGGTCTTCGAAGTCGCCCTCGAAGAAGAGCAGCGAAGTGCCCGAAGGAGCAGCCGGCGCCGGATACCGGTGAACCTCAACTACTGACCGGCCGACCGCCGGCCAGGCGGTCACGAATACTTGCGGGCCCGGACGGCACAACCGTCCGGGCCCGTTCACGTACCCGCCCTGTGGATAACTCTGACGCTCACCACCAGGCAAAATAAGCGATACTCGCGAAGTTATCCACAGGCGTGGAATCGCTCCTGTACACGGGTTGCCTGATCTGTGATCGTTAGTAGCAAAAACACCTTCCTCCTGGTGGTGGTTGGAGGAGGAGGGAGGTGGTGCCGGTTCTGGCAGGACTGGCGGCGAATGTGGGATACCCCGGGGGCCGCCCCCGAAGACCGCGCGGGAGTGCACTCCCGCGCGGCTCCTGCCAGAACACCTCGCGAGGAGAACGTGCGTGCGGGCGCGCCGGCGACCAGCCGACGCGCCCGCACCAAAAATTCAAGGACGCCGAAAGCGACAACCGCAGCGGCGCCAAATGAACAACGGCCAAGGAGTCGTCAACCGGCACGACGAGAGAACGACAATAGATCCGACCGAACGACAGAACCGATTGCCCGCGCGAAATAGAACAAGTGCGCGAGAGAACTTGAGAGCCGAGCTCCCGAAAAAACCAGGGATCGCCAAATTCAAGCGGTTCGCGGATAAGGATCGCTCAATCCAGCAGCCTTCGCCGACCGATACCGAGCCAAGCGACTACTGACCGTGCTCTCGTCCGATTACCCAGGGTCAGCGATCGCCCTCGGCTGCAACGGGCGAGACCGGCAACAGCCGGGAGGCGGTCAAGCGGGTCCGGGTGTTCAGCGGTCGACGCCCGCTGCCGCGGCGCCGAAGCGGCGGAGGTCCTCCAGATCGACGACCTCGACCCCGAGCGACGGAAGCCACCGCTGCGGCACCTCCGGGCATGCGGCCTCATAGCGGGCGGCCACCCGCTCCTCGGCGGCGCGGCGGCGGGCCAGGTCGGCATGGGTGCGCAGCACCGCAGCGACCGGGTCGTCCGCATCGGCCTCTTCGAGCTGCGCGGCCGCGCCCAGGGCGCGTTCGGCAGAGAGACCCGCGGCGAGCGGGGTCAGGCGGTTCAAGATCATGCCGTCGAGCGGCATCCGCTCCTCCGTGAGCCGTCGGGTGAAGTACACGGCCTCGCCGACCGCGGCCGGCTCGGGAGCGGCGATGACCAGGAACGACGTCTGGTCGTCCTGGAGGGCCCGGAAGGTTGCCTCCGCGCGCTTGCGGAAACCGCCGAACGTGTCCTCGAGACTCGCAGTGAATTCGGCGACATCCGTGAGCAGGTGCCCGCCGAGGACCTTGTTGAAGACCCGGGTGAACACGGCCGCGCTGGCGCCCATGAGGGACAGCATCGAACGGCGGGCGCCCGGGGTGGAGGCCGAGAGCAGGCGGATGACGCGGCCGTCGAGGAACCGGGCCAGTCTCGCGGGGGCGTCCAGGAAGTCCAGGGCCGAGCGCGACGGCGGGGTGTCGAGGACGATGAGGTCCCACCGGCCGGTCGCGCGGAGCTGGCCCAGCTTCTCCATCGCCATGTACTCCTGCGTGCCCGAGAAGGTCGAGGAGACCGCCTGGTAGAACGGGTTCGCGAAGATCTCCGCCGCGCGCTCCTCCGTGGTGTGCGAGGCCACGACCTCGTCGAAGGTGCGCTTCATGTCGAGCATCATCGCGTCGAGGGACCCGTCGCGCACCCCGGCGACCGGCCGGGGCGTGTTGTCGAGGGCCTCCATGCCGAGCGACTGCGCCAGCCGCCGGGCCGGGTCGATCGTGAGGACCACCGTGCGGCGCCCGTGCACCTCGGCCGCGCGCAGCGCCAGGGCCGCCGCGGTCGTGGTCTTGCCCACGCCGCCCGAGCCGCAGCAGGCGATGACGTGCTTGCCGTCGTTGCCGAGCAGCGCGTCGACGTCGAGTTCAGTCCTCATACGGGCCTCCAGGCCTGAGCTCGCGGGCGAGCTGATACAGCCCCGACAGGTCGACCCCCTCGGGCAGGAGCGGCAGCTCCTCGACCGGGCGGCCGAGCCGCTCGAGCCGGTCCCGGTACGCGTCGACCGCCTGGATCTCGGTCCGGGCCGACTCGTACTCGGCGGCCAGCCCGCGCACCAGGGACTCGTCCGGCGCGATGCCCGCCCTCGCGAGGCCGGCCTCGAGTTCCTCCGACGTCACCTCACCGGTCTTGGCACCGGCCACCTTGTTCATGATGATCCGGCCCACGGGCAGGTCCGCGGCCATCAGGTCGCGGTGCGCGTCGATCGTCTCCTGCACCGGCATCGCCGCCGGCGTCGTCACCAGATGCACCGCCGTCTGCGACGAATGCAGCAGCCGGGCCACCGACCGCGAGTGCTTCCCGATCGGGCCCGTCTTCGCGAGCCGGCCCGACTCGACCGTGACGTTCAGGAACTTCACCACCCGGCCCGTCGGCGGCGCGTCGAGCACGACCGCGTCGTACGCCATCCGGCCCGACTCGGTCCGCGACACCGCCTCCTTGAGCTTCCCGGTGAGCAGGATGTCCCGCAGTCCGGGCGCGATCGTGGTCGCGAAGTCGATCGCCCCGAACTTCTGCAGCACCCGCCCGGCCGAGCCGAGCCGGTAGAACATCGCCAGGTAGTCCAGGAGCGCCTCGTCGGCGTCGACCGACTGCCCGAAGACCTCCCCGCCGCCCGCGCCGGACGCGAGATGACGCTCCTCGTAACCGAGGGGCGCGGTCCCGAACAGCGACGCGATCCCTTGGCGTCCTTCGACTTCCACCAGCAGGACACGTCTGCCGGGACCTGCCAGCGCCAGGGCGAGCGCGGCGGCGACCGAGGTCTTTCCCGTGCCGCCCTTCCCGGTGACGACGTGCAGGCGCGGCACCGGGCGCGCAGAGGCAGTCATTCAACGGAGTCTAGTCACCCCGCGGTGATACCGCAGATGAGCCATTGCGGGTCGCCTTCCTCGGCGACGAGCGAGAATTCCCAGGTCGCCGGGGACGCGCCGCCGTCGATGCCGATCTCTGCGGTGACGGTGGCCGCACCCACGGACCGGTTGGTCTCGGTCACGTCGGTCCATTCGAAGCCGCGGTCGCCGTCGGCGGCGGACATCGCCGCGACCGCTTCGCTCAGGTCGCGGTCGGCCTTGTCGGTGCACAGCCAGGCCGCGGCGGCCTCGGCGTCCCGTTCGCCCAGGAGCGCCCCGAGGAACGCGGACACGGTCCGCTCGGGCGTGTCGGTGACGGTGCCGGCGGTGTCGGCGATGAAGAGGCGGGTCGCGCCGAAGACGAGCGCAGCGCAGAACAGGACCGCCGCGACCGCCGTGACGACAGTCCACAGCAGACCTGTCTGGTCCTCGTGGCGGCCGGGGCGGTCGAAGTCGGACGGGCGGAGGCCGAGCGGTTCGGGCCGCCTCGGGGCGGGCTCCTGGCGCGGGACCTGGGCAGCGGGTTCGATGGTGCGCACGGGCTCGGCGGCGTCCGACGACTGCGCCGCAGTGTCTGACGACATGGGGACTCCCTGGTTCACTGGTGCGGCAGGGCCGCGGGACTCTTCGGGGAGGCGACGCACTCTGAGCGTAGCGGTGCGCCGCGGGCGAATCAAGACGCCGTACTGTGGGCGCATGGAGAAATGGGAGTACCTCACGGCGCCGCTGCTGATCCACAACACCAAGATGATCCTCGATACGTTCGGTGACGACGGGTGGGAGCTGGTCACGGTCCTGCCCGGCCAGAACTCGGAGCAGCTGGTGGCGTACTTCAAGCGAAAGAAGGAGCAGTAGCCGTGGCCGGTTCCGCGGAGACCGCTGCCGAAGCGCTCGCGCGCCTCGGACTGGAGCTGCCGGCGGTCGTGCCGCCGCTGGCGGCCTACCACCCGGCCGTCGTGTCGGGGGAGTACGTGTACACCTCGGGCCAGCTTCCGATGGTCGACGGCGCGCTCGCCGCGACCGGGAAGGTCGGCGCGGAGGTCGACCCAGACCGGGCGTACGAGCTGGCGCGGATCTGCGCGCTGAACGCCCTCGCCGCGGTCGCCTCGGTCGCCCCGCTCGACCGGGTGGTCCAGATCGTGAAGGTCGTGGGCTTCGTGGCGTCGGCGCCGGAGTTCACCGGCCAGCCGAAGGTCGTCAACGGCGCCTCCGAGCTGCTGGGCGAGGTCTTCGGCGAGGCCGGGACGCACGCGCGCAGCGCGGTCGGCGTGAGCGTGCTGCCGCTGGACGCCCCGGTCGAGGTCGAGCTCGTGGCTCGCCTCGCCCCGAGCGTGAAGACCGTGCCGGTCTAGGCGCTTCATCCTGTTCGGTTCCCACCGGTCGGCCCCGCAGCGGGCCGACCGGTGTTCGCCGTGCCCGTCAGGTGATGGACGGGAGGATGCGGGTCGCGACCTCGCCGAGGGCGATGGTGGTGCCTCGTGGTCCGGGCGCGGTGGCGGTGACCGTGACGGCGTCGCCGTCCTGCAGGCCCCACCGGCCGGTGACCGCCTCGCCGGAGCCGTACATGAGGCCCGGCCGGACCACCGCGCCGCCGGCCGTCAGCTGGGCGAGCTGCTGGGCGGGCGTCCAGCACGCCTCGGCGAAGTCGGCGCCGGCGACGGCCACCCCGTTCACCTCGATGTTCAGGTGCAGGTCGAAGCCGTACCGGTCGGACTCCTTCAGATAGGAGGCCATGTCGGCGGGCGGCGGGGGCGCGACGGTGCGGGCGGCGCTGAGCGCCTCGATCGGCGTGACCCAGGCGCTCATGGAGGTCGCGAACGACTTGGAGGCGACCGGCCCGAGGCCGTCGGTCTCCAGCTCCTGGAAGTCGCGGGCGGTCCAGTCGTTGAGGAGGACCGCGCCGAACACGTAGTCCTCGAACGCGTCCGGCGAGACGGGGCGGCCCAGGTCGGATTGGCTGCCGACGATGAACCCGACCTCGGCCTCGATGTCGAGGGCGCGGGTGGGGCCGAACACGGGGCGGCCGTCGTCGCCGGGGCGGTGTCCGGCGGGCCGCACGAGGTCCATCCCGGAGGGGATGAGCGTCGAGGGCCGGCCGTTGGAGGCGCGCGGGTAGACCCGGTCGGAGCCGGGCGCGCGCATGGTGAAGTCGACGTAGTCGGTGACCATGAGCGGGGCGTGCATGATCGCGTCGGCGACCGGGGTGAGCCACTCGGACGCGGCGTCCTGGAGGCTCGGTTCGCTCAGGGCCTGCTGGGCCTGGGTGCGGACCGCCTTCCAGACGGCCTTGCCGAGCGACAGCAGCCGGTTGAGGGCCGGGTCGCGCAGGGCGGTGCAGGCGCCGCAGGTCTGGCAGTCCCCGGCGAGGACCGCCTTGTGCATGTCGAGGATCTGGTCGCCGATGCGTATGCCGATGCGCGGCAGCGGCTGGTCGGCGGTCGAGAAGACCCCGAACGGGAGATTGTGAATGTTGTAGGGGCTCGCGTCGGCCCCGGGAACCCAGCACGTGGTCACTCGTCGTCCTCCATCAGGTCGGTGGTGAAGGATTAACGAGTCCGCACGCGTGAGGTCACTCCGGGTTGCGGTGCCGGCGGAGAACTGTGAACCATCCCACCCACGCGGCGGCGGCGACGGCCGCGAAGAACAGGCGGGCGCCGCCGTCCATGCCGGTGCCCAGGAGCGCGGGGACGGCGAAGACCACGGCGAGGCCGAGGAGGATCGACCGGCCGAGCGCGCCGCCGAACAGGCCGCCGCTGCCGATCTTCTCGCGCCAGCGCGGGTCGTCGCGGTCGGCGTCGACCCACCGGCGGTGGACGCGGCGCGCCTCGGGCGGCAGCGCCTCGGCGAAGGCCGCGGCGCCGCCCGGGTCGAGGTCGGCGGCGGCCCGCCGCGAGCGCTTCGCGAGGTCGTCCATGCCGAGGTCCTCGGCGATGGCGGCGAGCGCCCGGTGCGTGCGCGGCTGGTCGGGCGCGAGGTTCACGGCGTTCCAGGCGGCGTCGAGCGCGGGCTGCGCGGCGCCGGCGCGGCGGGTGATGAGCGCGTAGTGGACGTGGTGGAGCCAGGACGTCCGGTCGAGCTCCAGGAGGCTCGCGGCGGCCTGCATGGCCTCGTCGCGGCGGCCGGCGTCGGCGAGCGCGTACCCGCGGGTGATCATGGCGCGGCGGTGGCCGGGGGTCCGGGCGAGGGCGGCGCCGGCGTAGACGAGGGCCTCGTCGGGGTCGTTGTCGGCGAGCGCGCAGGCCGCGGCCATGGCGTTCGCGTCCGGGTCCAGGGGGTCGAGGCGCAGCGCGGCGTCGGCCTCGGCGCGCGCGTCGGGCACTTGGCCGAGGTCGTAGAGCAGTTCGGCGCTCTGGAGGAGTTCGGCTACCGTGCGCTTGGGGTCAGCGTCCATGGGTCTACTCCCGGACAGGTCTCAGGGCTGGTACAGCAACGCTACCGCGGTCGCGGCGAGTCCTTCGCCGCGTCCGGTGAAGCCCAGGCCGTCGGTGGTGGTGGCGGAGAGCCTGACGGGGGCGCCGATCACGGCCGCCATGGCCGCCTCGGCCTCGGCGCGGCGGGGCCCGATCTTGGGGCGGTTGCCGATGACCTGCACGGAGACGTTGCCGATGTCCCAGCCGGCGTCGCGGACGCGGCGGGCGGTCTCGGCCAGGAGCGCGGCCCCGGAGGCGCCGGCCCATTCGGGCCGGTCGGTGCCGTAGTTGGAGCCGAGGTCGCCGAGTCCGGCGGCGGAGAGCAGGGCGTCGCAGGCCGCGTGGGCGGCCGCGTCGCCGTCGGAGTGCCCGGCCAGCCCCGCCTCGCCGGGCCATTCGAGGCAGGCGAGGCTACAGGGCCGGCTGGTGTCGAAGCGGTGCACGTCGGTGCCGTGCCCGATGACGTAGGGCGTATTGGGACGCACGCTGGCGGTCGCTGGCGGAGCCGGCTACTTGACCGGGGCCTCCGAGAGCAGGACCTTGTCGAGGATGTTGTCGGCCTCGTCCTTCACGCAGTCCTCGGCGAGGGCGATCTCGCCGGTGAGGATCTCGCGGGCCTTGGAGAGCATGCGCTTCTCCCCGGCCGAGAGGCCCCGTTCGCGGTCGCGGCGCCACAGGTCGCGGACGACCTCTGCTATTTTCAGCGGAGAACCGGACGCGAGCTTCTCGACATTCGCCTTGTACCGCCGGGACCAGTTGGTGGGTTCCTCGGTGTGCGGGGCGCGCAGCACGTCGAAGACCTCGCTGAGGCCCTCCGCGCCGACGACTTCCCGGACGCCGACGAGCTCGACGTTCTTGGCTGGAACCTTGACCGTGAGGTCACCCTGTTCGACGCGCAGTACGAGGTATTCCTGTTCGATACCGCCGACGACGCGAGTCTCTACAGCTTCAACGAGTGCGGCCCCGTGGTGGGGGTAGACAACGGTCTCGCCGACACTAAAACCCATAGGATCGAAACCCCTTTCGCTGTGTCTAGCCTAACACGGGATCGGGGTTTTCCCCGACAGCGGATCGCCACGAATTCCCTGGTCAATTGGTATGTGACTGATTACTCTACGGCACCTTGGAGATTCGGGCGGCCTCCGGATGAGGCGAATGAGGCCCAGGTCGCTCCCGGATGCGGGGCGACTCCGCGGGGCCCGCGGGCGCGGCCGGACCCGCACCATCTGACCGGGCCGCGCCGCTCCGCGCCCGGCCGGCCCCCGCCCGCCCGGCCGGATGCCGTTCGCCCGCAACGGCTCCCGCAGCGCCGTGAGACCCAGGTTCCACCGCCGCACCGGCCCGGGCGAGAGGTGAGAGCGAGTCGTCTACGCTGTCGTCAGCATTCCTGTCGGAACTCGGAGAGGACCAGCAGTGGCCAAGGGGATCAGGACGGCGACCACGACCCGCCGCGCGGCCGCCATCGCGATCGCGGGCGCCGCGGCCGCGGCGCTGTCGGCGTGCGGCGCGGGCCAGGAGACCCAGACCGACATGAAGGTGTCGGCGATCGCCGGGGTGAACATCGACGAGGGCGACCTCGCGCTGCGCGACCTCCAGGTCGAGTTCGACTCCGCCGAGGGCTACGAAGCCGGCGACGACGCCGCACTGCGCGCGTGGATCGCCAACGAGGGCACCGACGAAGCCCGCCTCACCGGCGTCTTCGCCTACGCCACCGAAGAGGACGCGCTCGCCGACCCCGACGAGAACCTCGCCGAGACCTGGGCCGGCACCGTCACCTACGTGGACCCCGCCGCCCCCGACACCGAGACCCCCTCCGAGAGCGCCGCCGAGACCCCGTCCGGCGACGCCGCCGAGACCGGGACCGCGGCCGAGACGCCCTCCGGCGACGCCTCCGAGTCCCCCTCGGCCGAAGTCCCCGCGTTCGAGGGCGACACGGCCATCGACGTCCCGATCGCGCCCTCCGAGTACGTGCGACTCGACCAGGGCGTCGAGGACGGCGCCTACCTGCTCGTCGAAGACCTCGCGATCGACCTCCCCGTCGGCGCGCAGCTCTGGGTGAAGTTCGTCTTCGCCGACGGCACCGAAGCCCTCGCGGCCCTGCCCACCGGCCAGGACCTCACCGGCGACGAAGAGCGCGAGTACTACGAGCCCGAGGAAGAAGCCGAAGGGCACTGAGCGGCACTCCGCCGCCCCAAGTCACATCGAGGCCCCGGTCCCGCTCGGACCGGGGCCTCGCCCGTTCACCGGCACAGCGGCCAGCGCCGGTCCACCGTCTCCTCGCGCCCCTTCCGCTTGAAGTACGCCTCCAGGCTCGCCGCGTCCTCGGCGTGCCACCGGATCTGCGACACGTGCAGCTCCTGCGGGGTGAGGTCGCCGACCTCCGGGTAGAGCGCCCCGATCGCGCGCGCGAGCGCCACCGTCGCGGCCGCGTCGCCCGCCGCCGAGTGCGCCCCGTCGTGCACCACGCCGTAATGCAGCGACGTCGCCCCCAGGGTGCGCTTGCCGCGCCGGTACCGGTCGACGCGCTTGTCGAGCACCGACGGGTCGATGATGGACATCCGCTCCCACGCCGGCTGCTCGATGCCGTGCCGCTCCAGCTCGTGCGACAGGAGCGTGCAGTCGAACGCGGCGCGGAACGCCACCACCGGGGTGCCGACGTCGACGGCCGCCCGCAGCGCCGCCGCGACCTCCGCGAGCGCCTCCGCCGCGGGCCGCCCCTCGGCCTTGACCCGCTCGTCGGTGATGCCGTGGACGCGGGTCGCCCCCGGCGGGATCGGCACCCCCGGATCGATCAGCCACACCAGGTCGCCGGTGCCGGTCACCAACGCGGCCTGCACGATCCGGTCGTGCTCGACGCTGACACCGGTCGTCTCGGTGTCGAACCCCAGCAGGGGCCCCTCAAACCATCGCTCGCTCATGGTCCACACCGTACCGGCGGGCTCCGACATTCACGCCGATGCGCCTCCACCCGCGATGAACGGCCACGAACGACGCATACCCGACCCGGTGTTCGAAAGGGCGGTTGACGGACCCGCCGTCTACCGTTGCCGCATGGCGGACAACCGAGGCCCCGCGGCGGCGGGCACCGTCCTGGAGGCGGTGCTCGAACGCGTCACGTACGCGAACGAGGAGACCGGGTACACGATCGCCCGCGCCAGCCCCGCCCGCGGCGGCCAGGACCTGGTCACGGTCGTCGGGCCGCTCCTGGGCGCGCAGGTCGGGGAGTCGCTGTCGCTGACCGGGCGCTGGTCGAGCCACCCCAAGTACGGCCGCCAGTTCGAGGTCTGGTCGTACCGGACCGTCCTGCCCGCCACCGTCCAGGGCATCGAGCGGTACCTCGGCTCCGGCCTGGTCAAGGGGATCGGGCCCAAGACCGCCGCGAAGATCGTCGCGCACTTCGGCACCGACACCCTCGACGTGATCGACGCCGACGCCTCCCGGCTCGCCGAGGTGCCCGGGCTCGGCCCCAAGCGCACCAAGGCGATCGCGGCCGCCTGGGAGGAGCAGCGCGCGATCAAGGAGGTCATGGTGTTCCTCCAGTCCGTCGACGTCTCCACCTCGCTCGCGGTCCGCGTCTACAAGCAGTACGGGGACGCGTCGATCGGCGTGGTCAAGAACGAGCCGTACCGGCTCGCGAACGAGGTGTGGGGCATCGGGTTCAAGACCGCCGACGCGATCGCCCGCGCCGTCGGCATCCCCGAGGACTCGCCCGAGCGGATCAAAGCGGCCCTCCAGTACACGCTGTCGCAGGCCTCCGACTCCGGGCACTGCTTCCTGCCCGCCCCGAACCTCGTCGCCGACACCGTCGAGCTCCTCGGCCTCCCGGCCGGGCCCGTCGCCAGGGCGCTCGCGGAGCTCGCCGAAGCGGGCGAGCGCGTCATCGCCGACGACGTCCCGGTCGGCGGCTCCACCGTGCCCGCCCGGTACCTCGCGCCGTTCTTCCACGCCGAGCGCGGCCTCGCCGCCGGGCTCCTCGCCCTCCTGCGCGCCGACGAGGACCGCCTCGCGGCCTTCCGCGGCGTCGACTGGGACAAGGCGTTCGCGTGGCTGCGGCGCCGCAGCGACGCCGAGCTCGCGCCCGAGCAGGCCGAGGCCGTGCGGCTCGCGCTCACCGAACGGGTCGCGGTCCTCACCGGCGGGCCCGGCTGCGGCAAGAGCTTCACCGTCTCGTCCATCGTGGCGCTCGCGAGGGCCAAGGGCGCCAAGGTCATGCTCGCGGCCCCCACCGGTCGCGCCGCGAAGCGCCTCGCCGAGCTCACCGGGTTCGAGGCGCGCACCCTCCACCGGATGCTCGAACTGCGTCCCGGCGGCGACGCCGCCTACGACCGCGACAACCCGCTCGACGTCGACCTCCTCGTCGTCGACGAGTCGTCGATGCTCGACACGATCCTCGCGAACAAGCTCGTCAAAGCCGTCCCGCCCGGCGCCCACCTGCTCCTCGTCGGCGACGTCGACCAGCTCCCCAGCGTCGGCGCCGGCGAGGTCCTCCGCGACCTCCTCGCCGCCGAGGCCGTCCCCCGCGTCCGGCTCACCCGGATCTTCCGGCAGGCCGCCGAGTCGGGCGTGGTCGCCAACGCCCACAAGGTCAACCAGGGCCGATTCCCCGACCTCGAGGGCTACCAGGACTTCTTCTGGTTCGCGTGCGACGACAACGACCTCGTCGCCGACCGGGTCGTGGAGATCGTCGCCCGCCGCATCCCCGCCCGCTTCGGCCTGCACCCGGTGCGCGACGTCCAGGTCCTCACCCCCATGCACCGGGGCGGGCCCGGCGCCGGGAACCTCAACGCGCGGCTCCAGGAGGCGCTCACGCCCGCCCGCGACGGCCTGCCCGAGCGCCGCCACGGCGGCCGCGTCTTCCGCGTCGGCGACAAGGTCGTGCAGATCCGCAACGACTACCAGAAGGGGAAGGCCGGGGTGTTCAACGGCACCGGCGGCATCGTCCACGGGATCGACGCGGTCGCCCAGACCGTGACGGTCCGCACCGACGAGGACGAGGACGTCGAGTACGAGTTCGCCGAACTCGACGAGCTCCAGCACGCGTACGCCGTCACCGTCCACCGCTCGCAGGGCTCCGAGTACCCCGCCGTCGTCATCCCCGTGACCACCAGCGCGTGGACGATGCTCCAGCGCAACCTCGTGTACACGGCGATCACGCGCGCGAAGCGGCTCGTGGTCCTCGTCGGCTCGAAGCAGGCGCTCGGCGTCGCCGTCCGCACCGCCGGGACCGGGAAGCGCCACACCGGGCTCACGCACCGGCTCGACGCCTAGCGGCCCGGGGCGCCCTAGTCCTCCTCGAGCGCTTCGGGCGGTCGGGGGGCGACCGCCTTCTCGCCCTTCGCGGTCGGGTACACGACCCAGTACTCGGAGCGCTCGTCCTTCTTGTACGAGCGCTGCGTGACGACGACCATGAGCGCGACCAGGAGCCCGCCCACGACGAACAGGGCGAGCGCGACCTGGTCCGAGACGTCCACCTAGCGGTAGTTCGTGAACTGGAGGGCGACGTCGAGGTCCTTGCCCTTGAGGAGCGCGATGACCTCCTGCAGGTCGTCGCGCTTCTTGCCGGTGACCCGCAGCTTGTCGCCCTGCACCTGCGGCTTGACGCCCTTGGGGCCCTCGTCGCGGATGATCTTCCCGATCTTCTTCGCGTCCTCGGTGGAGATCCCCTGCTTGAACGCGACGTCGATCTTCGTCTCCTTGCCGGACTGGCGCGGCTCGGACGCGTCGAGGGCCTTCAAGGAGATCCCGCGCTTGATGAGCTTCTCCTTGAGGACCTCCAGGGCCGCCTTCGCGCGGTCCTCAGTCTCGGCGGAGATCACGGCCGCCTCGTCGCCGCTGCGGTCCACCTTCGCGCCGGTGCCGCGGAAGTCGAACCTGGTCCCCAGCTCCCGCTGGGCCTGGTTGATCGCGTTGTCGAGCTCCGCGAGATCGATCTCGGAGACGATGTCGAACGAGGCGTCGGCCATGGCGTCCGGTCCTTCCAGTGTCGGTTGCGGCTCAGCGTCGGCGCGCGGCGTCGAGGGCGCTGCGGTCGAGGGGCACTGTGACGGAGCACAATGCAAGGGGCGCGACCGCCAAGCTTAGTCCGGACCCGCCGACGCGCTCGACCGCGCCCGGGACCACGGCCGCCGCCGGGGCGGCGGGCGCGGCAGTGAACGCGGTCTCAACGGGGGAGAACCCGCTTGCGGACCCCCTGGGAGGGGACGCTATCCTTGCTCTCGCTACACGCCACGGCAGGTTACCCAAGTGGCCAAAGGGAGCTGACTGTAAATCAGCCGTCATCGACTTCGCAGGTTCGAATCCTGCACCTGCCACCAGTAGCGAGCGGCCCTCGTCCGGATCCGGACGAGGGCCGCTCTGCTCGCGCGTCGCGCTCACCGCGTCGCGCTCACCGCGCCGCCGCTCAGACCTCGACCGGCGCCGCCTCCCGCGGCAGCCACGCCGCGGTCTCCCAGCCGCCCTCCGGGCGCTCCTGCGCCCGCAACTGGCCCCCGACCGCCTCGATCCGCTCGCGCAGGCCCACCAGGCCCAGGCCCGCACCCGACTGGGCCAGCGACTCGCGGCCGAACCGGCCGCGCGGCGCCCTCCCGTCGTCGCGCACCGACACCTCCAGGCCCTGACCGCTCGCCGCCGCGACCACCACCCGCACCCGGGTCGCGCCGCGCGCGTGCTTGCGCACGTTCGTCAACGCCTCCCGCACCACCCGGTGCGCCGTCGCCGCGATCTCCGGCGCCACGGCGCCGCCGGCGAGCTCCGGCGAGATGAAGCACGTCGCGTCCGTCCCCTCCCGGCTGAACCGGTCCACCAGGTCCTCGATCTGCGACAGGTCCCCGAGCGGGTTCACCCCGCCGCCCGTGTCGTCGGCGCGGAGCATCCGCACCATCCGCCGCATCGACGCCAGCGCCGCCAGACCCGCCTCCTCGATGTCCGCGAACGCCTTCCGCGGATCCGTGTCCGTCACCTGGCCCGCCTGCGCGAGCACGACCATGCCCGTCACGTGGTGCGCCACGAAGTCGTGCATCTCCCGGGCCAGTTCGAGGCGCTCGGCCCGGCGGACCTCCTCCTGCGTCTCGCGGCGCAGCTTGTCCATGCTCCGCAGGTAGGCGCCGAAACCGATGACGCTGAGCATCGCCATCACGACCATCGCGGTGCCGCCGACGTCCGAGCCCTCGTATGTGAACAGCCTGACGCCGCCGATCAGCAGGATCGCCGCGCCGAGCACGAACGCCACCCACCTGCCCGGCGCCGCGTCCCAGTGGCGGATCGCGAACAGCAGCAGCAGCCCCATCGCCAGCAGCTCCGCCGTGCCCACCCCGCGCACGACCTGGTCGTACACCGCGTCGATCCCGGTCACGACCAGCGACGCGACCGCGACCGCGGCGATCCACCGCTTGCGGCCCGGCCGGTACCAGGCGTACACGGCGATCGCGAGCATCGAAGTCGCCCATTGCACCCAGGCCAGCCACGAGAACATCGGGGGCTTCTCGCCGCTGTTGTGCGACAGCATCTCGGCGAGGAGGATCACCAAGAGCACCGACACCAGGCCGAACTTGAGCAGGCGCATCAGGAGCCGGTTGAAGCGGCCGCTCATCGCCGCCTTGGGTGCGTTCATGAGCTCGAAGGTAGCCCGGATTCGGGCGCCCTCGGTCGAACGGCCGACCCGCGGCGGCCCGAACCCGTCGCCGAGCCGAAGCAGGACAGTGCCTGCGCGGGCGAAGCTGGCGTCATGAACGGATTCTTGGAGATCGGCACCGCCCTGGGCGTGGTGCTCACGGCGGTGTTCCTCATTGCGGGCGTGGCCCTGCCCTTCCTTCCCGACCACCGAAAGGTACGCCGATGAGGCCCCCCATGCTCAGCGCCCGCGCCCTCGTCAAGCACTTCGGGACCGCCCCCGCGCTCGACGGTGTCGACTTCGCCGTCGCACCGGGCGAATCGGTCGCCGTCACCGGGCCCAGCGGCTCCGGCAAATCGACGCTCCTGCACTGCCTCGCCGGGATCATGCGCCCCGACTCGGGGGAGGTGCGCCTGTTCGACGAGCGCATCGACACCCTCTCCGAGCGGGCGCGCAGCCACCTGCGGCGCACCCGGTTCGCGTTCCTGTTCCAGTTCGGGCAGCTCCTGCCCGAGCTGCCCGCCGAGGAGAACGTGGCGCTGCCGCTCATGCTCGACGGCACCCCGCGGCGGGCCGCGCTCGAACCGGCCCGCGCGCAGCTGCGGCGGCTCGGCCTCGAAGGCAAGGAAGGGCGGCGACCCGGCGAGCTGTCGGGCGGTGAGGCCCAGCGGGTCGCGCTGGCGCGGGCCCTGGTCATCTCGCCGGCGGTGGTGTTCGCGGACGAGCCGACCGGGGCGCTCGACCAGGCCACGGGCGACCAGGTGATGGGCGTCCTGCTCGACACGGTCGCCGCGCTCGATGCGGCGCTCGTCGTCGTCACGCACGACCCGCGCATCGCGGCCCGGTGCACGCGCACGATCGAGCTGCGCGACGGGCGCGTGCCGCGCGGCGACGACCGCCTCTCCGCCGCCCCGCGCGCCGGCTTCGACGGGTTCGCGCCCGCCGGGAGCCAACCGGCCGGGCAGCGTCCCGCGGTCTCCGGTGACGGCCGGTTCGGTCCCGAGCCGGCCGCGGAGGTGCGGCGATGACCGAGCTCGCCTGGCGCCTGACCCGGCTGGGCGGACGCAGCGCCCTGCTCAGCACCGGTCTGACCGCGCTCGCCGTCGCGGTCGCGACGCTGCTGCTCCAGTTCGCGGTCGCCGGGAACTTCGCGTTCGACACCCGCGCCGACCGGACGTCGTGGCGCGACGCGCCCGCCGCCGACGGCAGCGGTACGGCGGTCCTCGCGACGGCCGTCGACCACCTCGGCGGGGAGTCGATCACCCGCATCGACCTCGCGGCGCTCGACGGCGGCGCGCCCGCGCCGCCCGGCATGGACGCGTTCCCCGCGCCCGGTGAGGTGTGGCTGTCACCGGCCGCGGCCGACCTGCTCGAGGGCGTGCCCGAGTCCGAATTCCTCTCCCGCTACGGCGATGTGAAGGTCGCCGGCGAGCTCGGCGAGGAGGCGCTCGCGCACCCGAACGAGATGGTCGCGGTCGTGGGCCGCGCCGCGGACGACCCGGCGCTGAGCGCCGAGCGGTTCAACGCGGACGCGGTCTCGCCGCGCGAGATCGACGGCTTCGACGGGGGCCAGGCGGACGCGGTCTACGGCTTCTACATGATCCTCATGATCCTGGCGGCGATCCTCATGGCGGTGCCTGCGGCGGTCTTCGGCGCCGCGGCGGCCCGGCTCACGGTGTCGCGCCGCGACGAGCGGCTCGCGACCCTGCGGCTCATCGGCGCGACCCCCGGGCAGGTGATGCGGTTGACGCTCATCGAGACGGTGCTCGCGGCGGCCGCCGGGTCGGCGGTCGGCACCGTCGCGTGGATGCTCGCGACCCCGCTGGTCGCGCTCATCCCCATCGACGGCGGGCGCTGGTACGTCGCCGACCTGTGGGCCGGCGCCCCTTGGATGCTCGCGGTCGCCCTCGCGGTGCCGGTCCTCGTCGCCGCCTCGGCCCTCATCGGTCTCCGCGGCGTCGTGATCAGCCCCCTGGGTGTGGCCCGGCGAGTCAAACCCAAGGGCCTCAAAGCGATCCGCGCTCTCGTCTTCGCGGGCCTCTCGGTCGCGTTCCTGATCGCGACCCAGCTCGCCGGCGGCAGCATGATCGCGGTCGCGATCCTCGTCGTGCTCTTCGCCGCGACCCTCGCCGCGGTGAACCTCATCGGTCCCTGGACGGTGCAGCGCCTCGGCCGGATCCTGGCGCGCACCGCGAAGGGCCCTGCCCGGCTCCTCGCCGCCCGCCGCCTCGCCGAAGACCCGAAGGCCGCCTGGCGCACCGTGTCGGGCGTCGCGATCGCGGGGTTCGTCGCCGGCTCGGTCGCGCTCTTCCCGATGATCGTGGCCGACACGAGCATCCAGTCCACTGAGACCATCGCCGCGGTCGTGCCCGAAGCGGACGCCGAGGCCCTCGCGGCGACACTGTCCACCGAACTCGGCGGCAGGGCCGAAGTCGCGGTGGTCGACAGCAGCGGGTTCCTCACCGCGGACGAGGGCGCGGCCGTCATCGAGGCGACCACTTCGGGCGCGGAACTCGAGTCGGTGCGCAGCACCATGACCGCGCTCCTCCCCGGCGACCCGCCCGAGCGGGAGATCGACTCGAGCATCCTGTCGAACCGCCTCGTGGGCTCGGTCCGCACCGGGGTGACCGTGGTCCTCGCGGTGGTCTTCGTGACCGCGGCCGTCTCGGCCGCGATCAGCGCGGTCGGCTCGGTGCTCGACCGCCGCCAGACGTACCGGCTCCTGCACCTCGCCGGCACCCCGCAGCGGGTCCTCGACCAGGCCCGGCGGCAGGAGACCCTGCTGCCGTTGGCGTTCCTCGGCGGGGCGTCGGTGCTGACCGGGATGCTCTTGACCGCCCCGGTGATCGGCGGCATGGGCTTCGACGTCAGCGGGGCTTTGATCCTGGCGGCGACCCTGGCGGTCGGGACCGCTTCGGTGATCGCCGCAGGGGCCCTGTCGCGGCCGCTGCTTCGGTCGGTGATGCGGGATGTGAGCCCTCGGCCCGACTGATGCGCTGTCGGGGCGTCGGCGGTCCTCTCGGTTCTGCCGGCGCTTCGTGGTCCGGCCGGTCGGTGGCCTCGGTTTGTTGGTGCGGGCGCGTCGGCTGGTCGCCGACGCGCCCGCGTCTTGTTCCTCGCGAGGTGTTCTGGCAGGAGCCGCGCGGGAGTGCACTCCCGCGCGGTCTTCGGGGGCGGCCCCCGGGGTATCCCACATTCGCCGCCAGTCCTGCCAGAACCGGCACCACCTCCCTCCTCCTCCAACCACCACCAGGAGGAAGGTGTTTTTGCTACTAACGATCACAGATCAGGCAACCCCTGTACAGGAGCGATTCCGCGCCTGTGGATAACTTTCATTGCGGCTGGTGACGGGCGTTTTCGGGCGTGAGGTCCGATTAAAGGCGGGGCGGACCGGTTGGATTCGAGCGGGTCGGGGTAGGCGGAGTAGTGAGGTGACAAGGTACAACTGAGGGTGTGATGGTTAGGGGAACCTAACCGTTCCCGTCTTGACGAGGCCGACCTCGCGGCTCGAGGGCTTCGCCGAGGGGACGTGTGAGCCGCTTGATCGAAGGAGCCGGTATGGCTGAACGCCGTGGACGCAGGAGCCCGAACCTGACGACCGCCGAGGTGGTGCGGACCGAGCGGGTCACGCCGCACATGATCCGGGTGGTCCTCGGCGGGGCGGGGTTGGCGGACTTCGCGTGCGGCGAGTTCACCGACCACTATCTGAAGCTCCAGTTCCCCGTCGAGGGCGTCGAGTACCCCGAGCCGTTCGACCTCGGGAGGATTCGCGAGGAGTACCCGCGCGAGCAGTGGCCGGTCACCCGCACCTACACCGTGCGCCGCTGGGACGCCGCGGCCCGGGAGCTGTGGATCGACTTCGTCTACCACGGCGACGAGGGCGTCGCCGGCCCGTGGGCCGCGAACGCCGAGCCGGGGGACCTGCTGCGGTTCGCCGGGCCCGGCGGCGGGTACGCGCCCGCGTCGAGCGCCGACTGGCACCTGCTCGCCGGGGACGAGAGCGCACTGCCCGCGATCGCGTCGGCCGTCGAGCGGCTCTCGCCCGGCGCCCGCGCCCACGTGTTCCTGGAAGTCGAAGGGCCCGAAGAGGAGCAGCAGCTCAAGTCGGTCGGGGACGTCACCGTGACCTGGCTCCACCGGGGCGGCGGGCCGGTCGGCTCGAAGCTGGTGGACGCCGTGCGCGGCTTCGAGTTCCAGCCGGGGGACGTGCAGGCGTTCGTTCACGGCGAGGCAGGGTCCGTCCGCGAGATCCGCCGCTACCTGCGCTTCGAGCGGGAGGTCCCGCGCGAGCGGCTCTCGATCTCCGGATACTGGCGGGTCGGGCACAACGAGGACGGCTGGCAGTCCGCCAAACGCGAGTGGAACGCCGTCGACGAGGCCGAAGAGGCCCGGGCGGGCCGCGAGTAGGCGGAGCGCAGCCTCCAAAGGAGAGCAGTCGGCGTCGGCGGGTGAGACCGCCGAACTCGCGGTCGGCGGAACGCGGGTGCCCGCGGCGGGCGTCCCGTCCGTCCATCTTGGGCGCGCGCGTTGGGGGCTGCGCCCTCGGCCGGATTCGGGTAGTGTCGCCGGTGCTGAACGTGCGCAACGCGGGCGGCGCCCGCGACCCTGAGAGAAAGGCCCCGACAGTGGCGAGCATCGATGAAGTCCTCACCTCGATCAGCGCGAACGTCGATGCGGTGAACGAACTCCAGGGTCAGATCGAGGCCAGCAAGGCCCAGGTCGACGAAGTCCTCGGCCAGCTCCAGTCCCTCGGGATCGAGGCGGCCGCGAACGCCCTCAACGTCGGCAAGGAGCAGCTCGAGGAGTCCAGCGCCATGGCCGCCGCCCTCGTCACCAAGCTCGAAGAGGCCCGCAACTCCGCCGAAGCCGCCAAGCACTCGTAGCGCGGCGCGCGCCCGGGCCTACCCCGGGCGCTACGGACCTGTTGCGCGACGCGCTTCGGCCCTTCCGGCCGCGGACATCCGCGACGCACCCCGAGTCTCCTACCTCGGGACACCCGCGGCGCACCCGACCGGTCGTGCCGGTCGCCGACCTGATCAGGCGACTTCGCGGGGCCGGTCCTTCAGGGCCGCCCCCGCTCCGTTCCACCTTCAGTCGGCCGCGGTCGACGCCGTCTCCGCGGGGTCGGCCACGGCATCCGGGTTCGCGGCGTCGCTCTTGACCCACTGGGGGTTCGCGGCCATCCACGCCGCCATCGTGTCGTTCTGCAGCGCCTCCCACAAGGACGCGGCCGCTTCGGCCTCGGCGCCCTCGTGGATCAGTTCGATGTCGCCCCATTCGGTCTCCGGCTCGGAGCTGGCCGGGACCCGCACCGTGGTCATCGATTCCGGGTCGATGTCGCGCAGGTTCACCACCAGGTCCGCGATCGACAGGTCCTCGGGGCGGTGCAGGGTCACCTTGTCGCCGAAGCCCTCCAGGAGCTCGCTGAGCTTCGTCGGGTCCTCGAGGAACCCCTGCTCCTTCGCCTTCTTCAGCAGCGACTTGATGGCCTGCTGCTGGAAGTTCTGCCGCGCGTAGTCGCCATACAGGCCCAGGTCGTAGTCGATCTCGTCGTAGAACTGGTAGCGCTGGCGCACCAGGTCGAGGGCCGCCTCCTTGTCGTACTCGTGGCAGCCCTCCTCGAAGACCCGCTCGGTGTGGTGGGACTGGAACTCCTTCCACGTGCAGATCTCGACCGTGCCGACCAGGTCCACCATCTCGACGAACCCGTTGAAGTCGGCCGTGGCGCCCAGGTGGAAGTCGAGGCCGGTCAGGTTGTGGACGGTGTCCACGACGTTCACGCGCGTCACCTCCCAGTCGTCGGAGATCGACGCCGCGTGGTTGAGCTTGTTCTGGCACGGGTTGTTCGAGTACCCCGGCCCGCAGTCGGGGATCTCGACCAGGAGGTCGCGCGGCAGCGAGACCATCGTGGCCTCGGTGAGGTCGCCGTTGATGTGGACGACGATCATCGTGTCCGACCGGGTCGAGCCGCCCTGCTTGTCGGTCCCCAGGACCAGGATGTTCAGGGGCCCTTCGATGTTGTCGACGTCGAGCTCGGCCTGGTGGTCGCCGAGGATGTCCTCCTCGGCGATCGTGTTGTCCGCCGTGTGGACCGCGTACTGCGCCACCGCCGCGGTCGCGCCGGCGACCACCAGGGTCACACCGCCCGCGTACGTCATGACGTGCGCCCACCAGGGCGCGCCGCCGCTCTTGCCGGCCATGCAGCTCCAAGGGTCGGTTCGGGTTCGTCCGAGTAAGGGCGCCCCGGGAAGCCGGTCCGGTTGCACGGAGACGGGGCCGCCCGGAAAGGGCGGCCCCGCTGCACGGTTCGGGCGTCAGTCGGTGGTGGGCTCGGAGGCCCCTTCGCCGGCCGGCTCCTCGCCGGCCGGCTCCTCGGCGGTCGTGTCGCCGCCGGTCTGCTTGACCCACTCGGGGTACTGGGCGATCCACTCGGTCATGGTGTCGTTCTGGAGCGCGGCCCACAGCGCGTCGGCCGCGATCTGCTGCTCGCCCTCGGCGATGACCTCCGAGGATCCGACCTCGGTCTCCTGCGAGGTCGCGGGGACGCGGATCGACGTGATGTCCTCCGGGTTGAGGTCGCGCAGGTTCAGCGCCAGGTCGATCGCGCTCAGGCCTTCGGGCAGGTCGAGGGTCAGCTTGCCCTCCAGGCCCTCGAGGACGTCGTTGAGGCGCGTCGGGTCCGAGGCGTAGCCGTCGGCCTTGAGTTCCTTGATGAGGGCCTTGATCGCCTGCTGCTGCATCGCCTGGCGGCCGTAGTCGCCCCACAGGCCGCGCTCGTAGTCCTCGGGCTCGTCCCACGGGTAGCGCTGCCGGATGAGGTCGAGGGCCTCCTCCTTGTTGTAGTAGTTGCAGCCCTCGGGGAAGACGCGGTTGTCGCCGTGGATCGAGGTGATCTCGTGCCAGGGGCACAGCTCGATCTCGCCGACGAGGTCGACCAGGTCCATGAACCCGTTGAAGTCGACGGTCGCGCCGATGTGGAACTCGACGCCGGTGAGGTTGTAGATCGTGTCGACGACGTTCGCGCGGGTGACGTCCCAGTCGTCGGAGATCGACGCGGCGTGGTTCAGCTTCTGCATGCAGGTGTTGTTGCCCCAGTCGGGGCCGCAGTCGGGGATCTCCACGTACAGGTCGCGGGGGAGCGACACCATCGAGACCTCGGTGAGCTCCTTGTTGATGTGCACCATGATCATGGTGTCGGAGCGGGTGGAGTCGCCCTGCTTGTCGATGCCGAGCACGAGGATGTTCAGGGGGCCCTCGATGTTCTCGACGTCCATCTCGCCCCGGTTGTTGATGATGTCCTCTTGCTCGATCGTGTTGTTCGCCGTGTGGAGGGCGTACTGGGCGATCCCCGCGGTCGCGCCGGCGACGACCATGGTCACGCCGCCTGCGTACATCATGAGGTGGGCCCACCAGGGTGCGCCGCTCTTCACTGCCATGCTTCTCCCAGCGTCAGGTCGGCATTATCCCGTCTGATAACGCTTCGGCAACGCCCCCGAGCGCCCCGATCCAGGCTAATCGGCGGTCTCCGAGGATCCGTCGGTAGGGGTCTCCGCAGTGGCGTCCGCGGTGGCGCCGCCCGTGACCGCCGTGCAGTCCGGCGCGGAGTCCCCGCTCAGCCAGTCGGGGTGCTCGCACGCCCACTGCTCGACCGTGTCGGTGGCGATCGCCTCCCACAGGGCCTCGGACGCGACCTCCTCGTCCGTGCCCTCGTGGATGAGGACGTACGAGGTGCCGTTGATGCTGCCCTCCGAGGACGGCGTGCCGATCGACAGGATCTCGTTCGGGTCGATGTCGCGCATCTGCGTGATCATGTCCACCAGGTTGTACCCGCCGACGTCGACCGTAAGCGCGTCGCCGAACGAGCCGAGCAGCTCCACGGCCTTCGCCGGGTTCGTCGCGTAGCCGTTCTCCTTGGCCCGCTCGAGGATCTTCTTGATCGCCTGCTGCTGCATCTTCTGGCGCCCGAAGTCCCCCCATGTGCCGTTCGCGTAGTCCTCGTCCCAGTCCCAGCCGTACCGCTGGCGCACCAGGTCGAGCGCGTCCTTCTTGTCGTACTCGGCGCAGCCGGCCGGGAACGTCTTGTCCGTGTGGATCGAGGTGATCTCGTGCCAGGGGCACAGCTCGATGCTGCCGAGCTCGTCGACCATGTCGAGGAAGCCCTCGAAGTTCGCGATCGCGCCGCCGTCGAACTGGATGCCGGTGAGCTCGGTGATCGTCTCGGCCGTGTTCTGGAACGACTCGCCCCAGTCCTCGGAGTACGCGAACGCCTCGGTCAGCTTCGTCTGCTCCGCCGGGACGCCCGAGGGGACGTCGACCAGCAGGTCGCGCGGCAGCGAGATCATCGACACCTGCGTCAGGTCCGCGTTGACGTGCACGATGATGTTCGCGTCGGTGCGGGCCTCGCCGCCCGCGTCCACCCGCTCGTCGGTGCCGAGGACGAGGAAGTTCATCGGCCCCTCGATCGCGGCGCCCTCCTCGGTCTCGACGCGCTGGTCGCCGAGGAGGTCCTCCTGGTTCACCGAGTTGTTCACCAGGTTCAGGCTGACCTGTGCGGCGACGGCGCCGCCGCCGGCGACCACCATGACCATCGAACCGCTGATGACCATCGCCTTCGCCCACCAAGGCGAGGTCGCCTTGGCGGCATGCTTGCGCGGGTTGCCCATGAGTCTTCTCCCGGGAACAACGTCAGGTGGGGTGTCGCGGCGCAGCCGGGGGAGGCTGGCCCGCTCTGCGGTGAACACGCGTGGTCCACCGGCGCGGTTGCGTTCACCAGACAGTAGTTCATGTTCACCGGGTAGCCGCCTCGCATACCATCCCGCCCGGCCGTCGGTGAGGAAGTACGCGAATCAGCCGAGCGAAAAGAACATGATGCTCGCCACAATCGCGGCGATCGCGAGCGCGGCCGCGAGCTTCGGCCCGCTCCACGGGCGCCCGGCCACCACCCGGCCGGTCTCGCCGTGCACCGCGACCATCCGCCGCCGGCCCCGGTGCGGGTACGACGCCAGCCACACCGGCAGCAGCACCAGCCGGTAGGACAGGCCCGTGTACGCGGTGTCGATCACCGGCACGTGCTGCGCGTCCCCGCCGATCCGCTCCCGCACCTCCCGCTCCACCTCGGCCGCCATCCGCGCCTTCGCGAGCGCCAGCCCGACCTCAGGTTCGAGGTCGTACCGCTGCACCCACCGGCCTTCGAGGCGGCCGGGCGCGAACGGGACGGCGGCGCCGAGGTCCCAGTCCCGCATGAGGTCGGCGAGCATGCGCGCTTCGAGGAGGACCGTCGCCGGGACGGCGATGTCGGCGAAGGCGCGGTCGACGGCGCCCGCGGCGGGGCGCCAGAGCATGGCGCGCACGCGGGCGCCCTGGGCGGTCTGGGTCCAGTGGACGTCGCCGCGGGCCGCGCGGTACCGCGAGTGCGTCCAGGCGCTCCACACCCAGTACGGCAGGTAGGCGGCCCGGAACGAGGGCGATTGGTCGACGCGGCGGAACGCGGCGGGGGCGAACCAGCGGCGGCGGGCGCGTTCGCGCAGGAGGCGCCGGGCTTCGCGCCGTTCGACGTTGAAGGGGACCACGGCGTCGGGGACGATGACGGCGTCGGGGGTGTCGTCGGCGTAGCGGGCCGTGGCCTTGGGCGGCAGGGCGGCCCAGTCGGGGTCCACGAGGCGCCGCGCGGCGGGGCGGCCGTGGTGGGCGGTGCCGCACGCGTCGCAGGCGAGCACGGTCGCGCCGGGGGCGTCGGGCAGCGGCTCGCCGCAGGCGGTGCATGGACACGCTGGGACCAAAGCGCACCATCCTTCCATTTCGGGCAATGCCCCAACTGTAAGGGCCGAAGCCGCGCGGCGGAGGAAAACGGTTCGGGCCCATGCGCATCCGGGGGACGGGCGGTCCGGGGCCGGCACCTGCGGCACTGGATATATCGCCGCGGCGGTGGCAGGATAGAGCGCGTGACGCCACGGAGGGAGCTCACGTCAGCGCGTGATTATGCCGACCAGTACCGGCGTCTGCGCGGACTCATGCGGTCCGGCCAGGTGGCCGAGGCCGTCAGCGAGGCGACCTGGATCGTCTACAACTCCGAGACCGCGCAGCAGCGGGCGCAGGCGTGGCTGTTCATCCTCCAGGGCCAGATCAACCAGCGGGCGATCGACAAGATCCCGAACACGATCGACCAGGCCGGGACGGCGGTGGCGCGCTGCCGGGACCCGCGGCTGGACGGGAAGTACCACGCCCTGGCGGCCTGGTACTACCACCACCACATCAAGTCGCTCGACTTCACGGCGCAGCGGCTGGTGCTGTCCTCGCGCGCGCTGCGGTCGATGACCGAGTCGAGCCAGGCGGCGGTGGACGCGTGGTACGACCTGGCGGTGATCCTCTCGAACTGCGGGTACCAGCAGCAGGCGGCGGGGGCGCTGGACCAGTGCCACACGCTGGCCGAGCGGGCCGGGGTGATGCGGTCCTCTGTGGAGGGCGTGGAGATCCGGGTGCGGGACGCGCTGCTGCGGTACTACACGGGCGATCCGCGGGCGTGCACGGGACAGCTGCGGCAGGAGCTGCGGCGCGTGAAGCCGAACCTGCACGACCTGGACACGCGGGAGCTGGAGTGGGTGCACTACGCGCTGGCGCGGCTCTCGCTGCTGGGTTTCAGCGAGCAGTGGTCGGTGGAGCACCTGCTGCCGGAGGAGACGTCGTCGGTGGAGGCGATGGACCTGCGGACGATGGCGCGGGCGTCGCGGCTGATCGCGCAGGCGCGGGGCCTGGAGGCCCTGGAGGTGCTGGAGGCGCGGGAGATCGGGGACGAGACGCTCGGGGTGATGGAGCCGCAGCACCTGCGGTCGCTTGCGCTCGTGGCGAAGGGCGACCACGCGGCGTCGATCCTGGCGGCGCACGCGACGACGTACGCGCTGTACAAGCAGATCAACGAGTTCCACACGATCTACCTGGCGTCGGCGGCGGCGCTGGTGGACCACGACCAGTTGCGGCGGGCGGCCGCGGGCTGGGCGGACCGGGCGAACACGGACGAGCTGACGGGGCTGCCGAACCGGCGCCGCCTCGACGCGTTCCTGGCGGAGGTCGACGGGGACGGGATGATCGCGGTGCTCGATCTGGACGGGTTCAAGGCGGTGAACGACACGCACGGCCACCAGGCCGGGGACGCGATCCTGCAGCGGCTGGCGGCGCTGCTGTCGAGTGTGGTGCGGTCGGGGGACCTGTTGGCGCGCACGGGCGGCGACGAGTTCATCATGGTGCTGCCGGGCGCGACGGAGTACGACGCGGACGCGGTGTCGCAGCGGATCCGGGTGGCGGTGGCGGCGGAGAACTGGGAGTACTCGGTGCCGGGGACGCCGGTGGACGTGTCGATCGGGTGGGCCCGGCTGGCGGCGGGCGGGAACCCGGCGCAGACGCTGTGGGCCGCGGACCAGGCGATGTACCAGATGAAGCGGTCGCGGAAGGGCCTTTTAACGCCGGGTCCCCTCAAGGCGCGGTCGGTCGGCGGGGTCTACTGGCAGGGCTCGTGGACGGCGTCGAGGTCGACGCCGGCGACGGCGCCCGCGAAGCCCTCTTCGGCGTAGTGGGCGCAGGCGGCGGCCCGGTTGGCGGGGTCGGCGGCGTAGTCGACGGCGAGGACGGTCTTTCCGGCGTCGCGGACGGCGCGGGTGTTCGCGAGGTTCTCGGCGCACCACTCCTCGGTGCAGGGGATGTCGGTGTCGAGGAACCAGAGGTCTTCGATGCCGATGCCGTCGATGGCGTCGAGGTACCCGGTCTGCTCGATGAGCTCGGGGGAGTTCTGGGGGAGGATCGCGAGCCGGTCGGCGGTGTAGGCGTCGGCGGCGATGACGAGGTCGGCCATCTTGCGGGCGAGGGTCTCGCGGGTCTCGCCGGGGACGAGGGCGAGGTCGATCTCCTCGTAGGCGTTGGTGACGTCGAGGTAGACGCCGTCGAATCCGGCGGCGAGGGCCTGGTCGAGGCGGGGCTGCATGACGAGGTCCCACCAGCGCTGGTCCCAGTACCGCACGAAGTACTCGTCGGGCCAGTCGCCCCACTGGTTGAGGACGAGGTCGGTGCCGGCGACGGCGCCGTACTCGGGCCGGTAGGTCTCGATGGAGCCCATGGAGAAGTAGGCGTAGACGGTCTTGCCGGCGTCGTGGAGGGCGGCGATCTCGTCGGCGGTGAAGTAGTCCTCGCCGCCGTCGCGGGCGAGGTCGATGACGACGGTGGGCTGGGGCGCGGCGGCGACGGCGTCGAGCGCGTCGTTCTCGTAGCCGGTGAGCTGGTAGAGCCAGCTTTCGGGCGCTTCGGCCGCGGCCGTATCCTCGGTGCCGGGCCCGGCGGTGTCCTCGGCGGCGGGTTCGCCGGCGTCGGACTCCTGCGTGCACGCGGCGAGGGCGCCGGCGGCGAGGAGGAGCGGCAGTGCGAGCATCGCGGCCCGGGAACGTCTCATGTCCGGCAGCTTAGGGCCGCGGCGCCACCGGTCGGGGCGGCCGCTCAGTCGTAGTCGGCGATCGCCTCGGCGACGGCCTCGACGGCGAGGGCGCGCACGACGTCGACCGAGGCGGGGACCGTGCCGCAGGAGGCGGCGATGAACGCGTCGCCGTCCATCCGGGTGTGGACGGGGCTGATCGCCTTCGCCAGCCCGTCGTGCGCGCCCTGCGAGACGAGCGCGCATTCGACCTTGTCGAGCCTGGCGTTCGTGGCGACGACGCCGATGGTGGTGTTGCGGCCGAACGCGCCGGCGGCGAAGCCCTCGGGCTGGAGCAGGTCCCGGTCGAGCGGCCCGGGCTCGCCGAAGGCGTTGACC
The DNA here is from genome assembly GCF_009451885.1 of Glycomyces albidus. Lineage (GTDB taxonomy): Bacteria > Actinomycetota > Actinomycetes > Mycobacteriales > Micromonosporaceae > Glycomyces > Glycomyces albidus. The sequence goes on along the minus strand of NZ_WIAO01000022.1, from coordinate 35,990 downwards.
GCGGCGAGCGCGGTGACCACGACCGGTCCGGCGTTCACGGTGGCGGTCCGCAGCCCTGACGGGAGGGTGGCCCCGCGCCACTGGCCGACGGTGGCGCCGCGGCCGGCGCCGATCGGGCCGTCGAGGGCGGGCTCGAACGGGGCCATGGCGGCGTCGCAGGCTTCGTAGCCGTGGGCGGCGGCGGGGACGTTCCCGGATCCGTCGAGGTCGTAGAGGCCGAGGGCCGGGACGATCGGGACGGTCCCGCCGGAGGTGGGGACGCCGCGGCCGCGTTCGGCGAGCCACTGCATGACGCCGTCGGCGGCGGCCAGGCCGAAGGCGGAGCCGCCGGTGAGGAGGACGGCGTCGATGCCGGTGTTGGAGCGGAGGGGGTCGAGGAGCTCGATCTCGCGGCTGGCGGGGGCGCCGCCGCGGACTTCGCCGGAGGCGAGCACCGCCTCCTCGAACAGCAGCACCGTGCAGCCGGTGTGCTCGCCGGTCCAGTGACCGACGCGAACTCCCAAGTCCCGCATCAGGACAGCGTACCGCCACGGGCCCGAAACCTGCTCGTCGAATTCGATAACCGAACGGTAACTAAGTGCTTTGTAGACAGTGTCGCGGGCCACCTGTGACCCACGCGAAATCGCTGGATTTCCCTCGTCAGGCGGGCTTAACATTGATGCAGAGGCCCAGAGAGGCGGAGCCGGAACGGCGAACCCGAACCGATTCCGCGAGCGGCCTCCCGAAGCGGTCCAAGGCGATCGCAACGGTTCCCCGCCGTCGACAATGGCGTCATCGACGAGCGGTTCCCCCTTCAGAATCCACGATCCGGCGCACCCCGCCGGGAAGGAATCATCATGCACGAATTCGTAGGTGCTTACCTCGCAGTCGACGCCGCCAACACCGTTGCCACCTCGGCCCTGCCGAACGCCCCGGTCGTTGACGACGGTCGGGCTGACAAGCCGTATGCCTTCGGCGTCACCCGTCCCGAGAAGGTCCGCCTCTCGACCGCCGGCGTCCTGCGCCGCGTGGCCGACCGCGTCGAGGGCCGCGCCCTCGCCGGCCTGGCCCGCTAGGTCCGAGCGGCGAGCGCGCCCACAAGGCGCCGAGCCGAGACTGCACAATTCCAACACACTGACGGCGACGCGTCGCGGCCTCCGGGCCCGGCGCGTTTCGTCCGCCCGGACACGGGCAAGGGCCCTGGCCGCCCCGCGGCCGGGGCCCGCTTCGTCGTCCCTGACGGCGTTCGACCGTCCGGCGAAGCCGGGAGTCCGCCGGCGTTTCCGGGGCCGCGGTATGCGACGAGCGCCCGTCCGGCAGGACGGGCGCTCGCGGGTGTTTCCTGGTGAGGGTGGTTCGTGCGGCTACTCGGCCGGGGCGGCCTTGCGGCGGCGGGTGGCGATGAAGAGGACGACGCCCAGGACCAGGGCGGCGGCCGCGCCGGCGAGGATCCACGTCATCGACGAACCGGTCGTCGGGAGTTTCCCGGAACCGGAGCCGGTGCCGTTGAGGACCAGGTCGGCCCGGTTGTCGTCGAGCTCGACCTCGATCGCGCCGGGGTAGCCCTCGTTCTGGAACGCGACGATCTGGAGGACGCCCTTGGCGTTCGCGTTCTCGTCGGTGACCTTGACCTTCAGCTCGACCTCGTACGAGGCGTCCTTCGGGATACTGGTGAAGATGCAGACGAAGTCGGCCGCGTCGCGGTCCTCGATCGCGGGGAGGGTCTCGCCGACGAATTCACCGGTGAACTCCCGGCAGTACGCCGAGTCGTCGGAGGCGACCGACACGAACTCGGTGCCCTTCGGCAGCTCGCCGACGAGTGCGTACGAGCCGGGGCCGTCGAAGAAGCTCCAGGCGTCGGCCGGGCCGGCGTTCTCGACCGGGATGGTCACGGTGACCTGGTCGCCGTTGTCGCCCTTGATGTTCGCGTCATCGACGGCGAGGTCGTACGGGTGGTTCGGGGAGGTCGTGATCTCGATCGAGCCGTACTCGTCGAAGTCGTCCGGGTCGTGGGACCCGTCGGCGATGCCCAGACCGAACAGGTCGCCGGTGGAGGGCACGTCGCCGAACTCGGCTTCGAGCTCCTCGGCGTTCACCGCGCGGACCTCGAAGAAGCAGCCGCAGAGCTCGACCGGTCCGGGGACCTCCTTGAACACGGTGAACGAGATCGGCTGGGTGGTCACCATCGCGGCGCCGGCCTGGTCCGGGAAGTCGGTGACGACGCACGTGACGCCGGGGCCGCCGGCGAACCCGTCGAAGCAGTTGTCGTACGGCGCGGTCACCTCGGCCGTGCCGCTGAGGATGTAGTCGGGGGCGGAGACCCCGTAGACCAGCGCGGCCGTGTCGGCCGGGAGATCGCCGTCCTGGAGGTACATCGGGCCGGCGTCGACGGTGCTGCCGGACTCGATCTCGAGCGACAAGGGGGCGTAGCGGAACGGCGAGTCGCCGGCGTCGGGGGAGACGACCTCGACGGTGCCGCTGACCGGGTCGAGCACGGCGTCGTCGACGGCGACCAGCAGGGACCAGTCGTACTCGCCCGGGGCCACGTCGGCGGTGGTGTAGTCGAACGCGAACTCGATCTCGGCGTCGGCGGCCTCGGCGGTGCAGTTGACCGCCTGGGGCGGGACCATCTCCATCAGGCAGGCGCCGTCGCCGGTCTCGCCGTCGGCGAGCTCCCAGCCGTTCCCGTAGACGCTGAGCTGCGCGAAGACCTCGTGCTCGCCGGGGGTGAAGTCGTCGCCGAACTCGAGCACGATCGAGCCGGTCGCGAAGTCGGCGCCGGCTTCGACGGGCTCGCCGAACACGACGGTCGCCTCGGGTTCGGGCGTCTGGGCCTGGGCGGGGAGCGCGAACGCCCCGGCGCCGACGGCGGCGGCGCCGATGAGGGCGGCCAAGCGCGTCGGGACGCGCTCGACCAGGGACTTGGGTGCAGGCATGGCGGTTTCCTTGAATGGTGTGAGTAGACAGTCCCTTGTGGTTTTCACTCTCGGGACCCGATGACTACTAGACGCACCTCGGTCCGCACCTGATGCACCCGATCCGAAGATTTTTTCTCTATGTAGCGCAGCGCACACGGAAGGGGCGCCCCTCCGGTGGAGAGACGCCCCTGTTCGTCCGTGCTCGTACCGCTTTAGGCGTGCCACCCCGGGATGGGGAACGCCTTCGTGTACTCGCGGATCTCGCCCGCGATCTGGTCCAGCTCGGCGTCCTTGCCGTCCTTCGCGGCCGACACGGCCCGGTCGATCCAGCCCGCGATCGCGTCCATGTCGCCCTCGGCCATGCCGCGGGTCGTCACCGCGGCGGTGCCGATGCGCAGACCCGACGGGTCGAACGGCTTGCGGGTGTCGAACGGGACCGTGTTGAAGTTCAACTCGATGCCCGCGATGTCCAGGGCCTTCGCCGCCGGCTTGCCGCCGATGCCCTTGCTCGTCAGGTCCGCGAGGATCAGGTGGTTGTCGGTGCCGCCCGAGACGAGGTCGAAGCCGCGGTCGGTGAGCGCCGACGCGAGCGCCTTCGCGTTCTTCACGATCTGCGCCGCGTAGTCCTTGAACGACTCCTTCGCGGCCTCGCGCAGCGCGACCGCGATCGCCGCGGTCGTGTGGTTGTGCGGGCCGCCCTGGAGGCCGGGGAACACGGCCTTGTCGATCGCCTTCGCGTGCTCCTCGTTCGCGAGGATCATCGCGCCGCGCGGGCCGCGCAGGGTCTTGTGCGTGGTGGTGGTGACGACGTCGGCGTGCCCGACCGGCGTCGGGTGCGCCCCGCCGGCGACGAGCCCGGCGATGTGCGCGATGTCGGCCATGAGGACCGCCCCGACCTCGTCCGCGATGGCCTTGAAGCCCGCGAAGTCGATGGTGCGGGGGATCGCGGTCCCGCCGCAGATGATGAGCTTCGGGCGCTCCCGGCGGGCGATCTCGGCGACCTCGTCGAGGTCGATCAGCCCGGTGTCCTTGCGGACCCCGTACCGCGGGTTGTTGAACCACTTGCCCGTCGCGGACACGGCGTGCCCGTGGGTCAGGTGCCCGCCCATGTCCAGGGCCATGCCCAGGACGGTGTCGCCCGGGTTCAGGAACGCCAGGTAGACGGCCAGATTGGCGGGGCTCCCCGAGTACGGCTGGACGTTCGCGTGGTCGGCCCCGAACAGCTCCTTGGCCCGGTCGACGGCGAGCTGCTCGATCGGGTCGATGAACTGCTGGCCCTCGTAGTAGCGCTTCCCGGCGTACCCCTCGGAGTACTTGTTGGTCAGGATCGAGCCCGTCGCCTCCATGACCGCCTGGGACACGTAGTTCTCGGACGCGATGAGGCGGATCTTCTCGGACTCGCGGCGACCCTCGGCCTCGATGAGCCGTTCGATCTCGGGGTCGGCGGCCGCGAGTTTCGCGGTGAGGGCCTCGTAGGCGTCGGACATGCAATGCTCCTCGCTGATCGGCATGATCTCGCACGGCGACCGGGCAGGTGGCCTTGGTGATGCGAGCATAGCCCGGGGGACCGGCCGGGGGCCGGGACGTTTCCCTGCGTGTGAGACGGCCCGAGGCCCTCCGCGCTCACCGGATCGGCCGTTCGAGACTCCATTGCGTACACGCAGTACGGTGCGACGTATGTCACCTAGATCCGCCGCGAAGACCGTCGGCGCCGGGTTCGCGGTCGCGGCGCTCGCCGCGCTCGCCCAGCTCGGCCTGGCCTACGGCTTCGGGCTCCTCTCCTGGGCCGACGCGGCCCCGGGTGCCGCCGACCCCGTCCTCGACTACCGCTGGAACGCCAACCGCGCCTGGGTCGCGTGGTTCTCGGCCGTGTCCTGCATCGTCGGGGGCCTCGCCTCCGGCGCGATCGGCTCCCGCGCCGCCGCGAACGCCACCCCCGCGACCCGCGTCGCCGCGGTCGTCGCGAGCGCCGCCGGCGCCTTCGCCGTCGGCCCGCTCGTCGCCCTCTCCGCCGAGCAGGGCGCCGTGTCCTCCGGACTGCCCGCCGGGCCGCTCGTCGCGGCCGGGCTCGGCGCGGCCGTCGGGTTCGCGCTCGCCCTCATCGGGCTGTCGTCCCGGTCGGTCGCCGTCAACGTGGGCGCCTCCGCCGCGCTCGTGTGGCTCCTGGCGGTCCTCGCCGTGTTCTGGGACGTCGGCGAGCGCGTCACCCCCGTCACCGAACTCGCCGTCTGGGGCTCGTGGGCCGGCGCGGACACGTTCCTGGGCACGAGGGGGCTCTCCATCGCCGTCCCGTTCGTGACCGGATCCCTGCTCATCGGGGCCGTCGTGGCCGCGTGCGCCCGCCGCAGCCACATCTCCAGCTCGGGGTACCGGATCGCCGCGGCCTCGGGGATCGCCGGGCCGCTCATCGTCACCGTCGCCCACCTGGTCGCCGGGCCCTCCCGCGTCGACAACGCCGAATCGCTCGCGATCATCCTCGTCGGCCCGTATGCCGCGATCGCGGGGCTCCTCGGCTCCCTCGTGGTCTGCGCGCTCCCGAAGGCCGGGGGCCAGGTCGACGACCGCGCCGACGTGCCCGAGCACCGGGAGCCCCCGGAGGGCCTCGTCGAGTCCGCCCCCGGCTGGACGGTGCCCGCCCCGGCCTCCGCGTTCGACGACGACGAGACCCGCGACCTCCCGGCCGCGCCCGCGAAGCCGAAGCGGCCGACGCGCCGCGAGCGGCAGATCGCGAAGGACAGCGAGCGCGCCGCCAAGCAGGAGGCGCAGAAGCGCGCCGAATGGGAGCCGCAGGCCGGCGACGACGCGCCGAACCCGGACGTCGACTGGGTGCAGGAGCTCAAGGCCGTCGACGCGGCCGAGCAGCCGGAGGAGCCGAAGCCGGACCCGAAGCCGGCCGCGAAGCCGCGGCGCAAGACCGCGGCGAGCCGCCGCAAGCTCACCGGCGGCCAGGACGGGACGCCGTCCTAGACCGAACGGAGGCGGCCGGGCCCCGGACGGGCCCGGCCGCTCACGCGTTCAGACGTCCCATTCGTGGACGGGCCGGCCGTCGGCCGAGCGGGCCGCGTAGTCGAGGACCATCGCCCGCAGGGCGTCCCGCCGCTCCAGCCGCTGCCGGTGCTCGCCGACCTGGACCCGCGCGACCTGCCAGGTCGCGCCGTTCACGCCCCGGCGGCACCGCGCCTCCACGACCCCGAGGTAGCGGTCCACGTCCCGGCCGCCGACCCCGAGCGACGCCAGCCCCTCGGCGGCCTTCGGCAGGAGCGCTTCGAGCACGAGCCGGCGCACCGGCACCAGGCCGAGCCCGGGCCACTCCTGGTCGGCGTTGATCCCGTGCCGGGCCGCCGCGCGGAAGTTCGCCGCCGCCGTCGCGAACGGGAACCGCTCGCTCAGCGGCACCCGCGCCTCCGCGAAGTACGCGACCAGGCCGTAGAACAGGGCCATGTTCGCGCAGATGTCGACCGCCGTCGGGCCCGCCGCGACCACGCGGTTCTCCACCCGCACATGCGGGCGCCCCCGGTGCACGTCGTACACCGGCCGGTTCCAGCGGTAGACGGTCCCGTTGTGGTACCGCAGTTCCTGGAGGGTCGGGACGCCGCCGACGGCCATGACCGCCTCGGGGTCCTCCTCGTCGCACAGCGGTAAAAGGGGCGCGAAGTGCCGGTAGTTCTCGTCGAACAGGTCGAGGACGCCGGTGATCCACCGGTCCCCGAACCAGGCGCGCGGCTTCGCGCCCGCCGCCCGCTGCTGGGGCCGGCGCGTGTCGGTGCCCTGCTCGAACAGGATCACCCGCGTCTCCGCCCAGAGCTGCCGCCCGAACAGGTAGGGCGAGTTCGCGGCGGTCGCGACCTGCACGCCGGCGACGGCCTGCGCCGCGTTCCAGTACCGCGCGAAGTCCTCGGGCGACACCTGGAGGTGGAACTGGACCGAGGTGTTCGCCGACTCGGGGGCGATCGTCGAGGACGTGAAGTCCACCGACTCCGCGCCCTCGATCTCGATGCGCAGGTCCTCGCCGCGCTGGGACATGATCTCGTCGTTGAGGATCCGGTACCGCCGCGCCCGCGACAGGGCGTCCACGCCCATGTGGTCGGTGAACAGCGTCGGCATCGTCCCGATAGGACAGATCTGGACGCCGGCCTTCCCGGCCGCCTCCCGCACCTCGGCGAGCACCGCCGCGAGGTCGCTCTCGTACCAGGACAGCCCGGCGCCGTCCAGGAGCCGCGGCGGCAGGTTCAGCTCCAGGTTGAACGCGCCCAGTTCGTGCTGGGCGCCGTAGAGCGCGTCCTCCTCGCCGGAGGTGTGCAGGTGCTCCAGCACCGCGTCGTTCGCGAACGCCGGATCCCCGTCCGGTTCAACGAGGTCCAGCTCCAGTTCGAGTCCCGTCATCGGTCTGCCGCGGTCGAGCCGCTCGTCCGCCAGCAACTGCGCGAGGGCCGCTCGACCCGCCTGGAGCCGCGCCGCGTACGCGGGGTGATCCCAGTGCTTCAAGGCGGAGCCGGTCACCTCGTCGCCCATGTGTTCCCTCCCCAGGAATCGAACGTTTATCAACTCTAGGACTCTTGGTCATGCGCCGGCTACCAAAGGAGCAGTTGTTTCGTCCCGATTGGTGTAGGTCGCGCTCATATTAGGGAGCCGCCCTGGTCGGTGGTGTCGGGATCTTGACACAACGGGGTCCCGTCCCGCGACGCACCGTCGCGGAGCGGGTCGAAATGCGTTGCCGGACCGGTCGCCGCGGGAGCCGCCCGAGCCCGCCCCGATAGGATCGCCGCGTGTCCTCACCGCGCCCGCGCCACCGGCCCGCCGACTTCCTCGCCGCCAACCGCGGCGGCGGCCTCGCCACCCTCCTCGACCAGCGCGGCGGCGCCGTCTTCGCTTACGCCGCATGGCGACTCGGCCTGAAACCGACCCACCTGACGCTGCTCAACCTGGTGATCGGCCTCGCGGCCGGCGCCGCCGTCATCGCCTACATCCCGGTGGCGCGGGACGGCGCGCCCTGGTGGCCGGTCGCCCTCGGCGCGCTCGTCCTGTGGCACGTGGCGTACATGCTCGACTGCGCCGACGGCCAGCTCGCGCGCGTCACCCGCACCGGCTCCGACGCGGGCGCCCGCGTCGACATCCTCTGCGACATCGCCATCCAGGCGTCGGTCGTCGCGGTCGTCGCCGCCGTCGCGCACGCCTACACCCCGTGGCTCCCCGCCTGGTCCGGCGCCGCCTTCGCCGCCCTGTGGATGACCAACCTCGTCACCGCGGTCATGGCCAAAGAGGACGCGTCGGTGTCGATGGTGACGAGCACCGGCCTCGCCGTGCGCGTGGTCAAACTCGTCCGCGACTACGGCTTCATCGTCACCGTCATCGCGATCGCCCTCGCCGTCCCCGAGTCGATGGCCGCCGTGATGCTGTTCTTCGGCGCCGTCAACGCCCTCTTCCTCCTGGCGAGCATCGCGGTCAACGCCCGCGCGACCCTGCGCTGAACCGCCCGGGCGACGAGTTCCGTTGGCACCGGTCCGGTGTGCGGGGTCTCCGCGTCCGCTCTCCTTCGCCCGCACGGCATCCGGCATGCGGCCCGCACCCGGCCCGGTCAGCGTTCGGCGAGGAGCTCCTCGTAGATCTCGATCTGGCGGCGGAGGGTCACCTCGGGGGCGAAGACCGACTCGTAGCGGGCCCTCGCGTTCGCGGCGTAGGACGGGTCCTTCGCGACCTCGTTGATCGCGGCCGCCAGGGCGCCGGCCTCCGGCGGGGCCACGACGCCGGCCGGGGCGGGGGTGCCCTCGCCGGCGATGAACGGGGCGCCGCCCATGCGGGTGGCCACGACCGCGCGGCCAGCGGCGAGGGCCTCGATGCCGGAGGTCGGGAGGATGTCCTGCCAGATCGACGGCACGATCACCGCCGCGGACGCGGCGACGGCGGCGTCGCGCGCCACCGGGTCGAGCTGGCCGAGGTAGTGGACCTCGGGGTTCGCGGCGGCCGCGTCCTCGACGACGCCGCGCAGCGGCCCGTCGCCGGCGATGCGCAGCGGCACCGCGGGCCGGGCCCGCCGCCACGCCTCCAGCAGCAGTTCGACCCCTTTCTCGGGGACGAGCCGGGCGCTGAACAGGAACCCCTCGCCGAGCGGCGACACGCCCGGGTCGGCGACCGCGTTCGGCTTCACCCGGATCTGCGAGTCCTTCATGCCGATGCTCTTGAGGTACCCGGCCATGGCGTCGGTGAGCGCGATGAACCGGTCCACCGACCGCCACGTGTCGCGGTGCACCCCGAGCGCGACGGCCATGACCGCGCTCTGCGGGCGCGAGCCCCGGTAGCAGGCGTGCTGCACGCCCGGCGCGTTCCAGCGCCTCCCGTGGCAGTCGCGGCAGTCGTGCCCGTCCCTGAAGTAGAGCCCGTTCATGCAGTCGTGCCGGTAGTTGTGGATCGTCTGGACCACTTTGACCCCGGCGCGGTGTGCGGTGTGGACCACCGACGGCGACAGCAGCGGGTACGGGTTGTGCAGGTGCAGCAGGTCCGGGCGCTCGCGCTCGAGGAGCTCGGCGAGGCGCCGCTGCGTCCCGGCGGCGTGCACCGGCGAGGCCGCGAGCAGCGCCTTCTTCTGCGGCGGAAGGGAAGCGATCTCGTCGGAGGAGCGCAGGAACGGGACGACCTCCACTCCGGCCTCGCGGAGCGCGCCGATCTCGTAGTCCACGATGACGTTCTCGCCCGAGGGCTGCGCCGAGGAGTACCGGTTGTGGGCGACGACGATCTTCACTGGGTGGTCCTCACAGCGCTGCTTTCCTCACTGGGGTCTTCCTCACACGGGGTGGCGGGAACGGCTTTCAGCTCGGCCGAAGATACCGCAGGAGCCGAATAGGTGTAGGTTGTCGGGTACCGTGTCGGCGGGCCGCCCGGTGATGAGCGACGCAGCTCAGCGACGCAGCGTCGATCTCCGCCCGCGGACACTCACCTCCACCGTAAGCTGACGACCGCAGGGATGTGCAGTGGCTACGAGCCTGGAACGTCCAGCAAATAATCTCCACGGACGTGGAAGTGTTCCGTACGGACGGACGGGGACGCAGGTGGCCGGTGCTCGCGTGGGCGGTGACCCTCAACTGGTCACGAACGGCGCCACCCGCCGCACATGGCGCCGGCTCGTCCGCGCCTCCAACTGGCACCGCTACTACCAGGCCGCCCTCGTCGGCGCCGACGTCCTCGCCGCCCTCCTCGCCAGCGTCATCGCCGTCAACCTCACCCACTCCCCGAGCGCCGGCTTCGACACCGACGACCAACTGCACTTCTTCTACCTCACCGTCTGGCTGCTGCTGCCCCTCGCGTGGCTGCTCGCGCTGTGGGGCACCGGCTCGTACGACCGCCGCTACTTCGGCATGGGCAACGAGGAGTTCAAGCGCGTCATCCGCGCCTCCATGTTCATGCTCGCCCTGGTCTCCTTCGCCGCGCTCACCTTCAAGGCCGACGTCTCGCGCGTCGCGGTCGCCGTCATCCTCCTCGCCGCCGCCGTCCTCGTCATGGGCTTCCGGTACGCCGCCCGGTACGGCCTGCACAAGATGCGCCTCGCCGGGAAGGGCGTCCAGCGGGTCCTCCTCATCGGCGCCTACCCCGAGGCGCTCGAGGTGTACCGGACCGTGCGCCGCGCCCCCGCCGCCGGGCTCGTCCCCGTCGGCATATACGTGACCGAGGGCGCCTCCTCGGTCCGCAACCTCGACACCCCGGTCCCGGTCTTCGCCGGGACCGACGTCGTCACCTGCGCCGAGAAGCTCGAAGCGGACACCCTCGCCGTCTGCGGCTCCGCCTCCGCCGACGCCGCCGACCTGCGCCGCCTCGCCTGGCAGCTCGAGGGCACCGGACGCGACCTCGTCGTCGCCCCCGCCCTCACCGACATCGCCGGCCCCCGCGTCCACATCCGCCCCGTCGAGGGGCTCCCGCTCCTCCACGTCGAAGAGCCCAAGATCTCCGGCATCGGCTGGCTGATCAAGAACATCCTCGACATCTCCTCCTCCGTGTTCGGCCTGATCCTGCTGTCGCCGCTGTTCCTGGCCGTGGCCATCGCGATCAAGTCCGACAGCCCCGGCCCGGTGTTCTTCCGCCAGAACCGCGTCGGCCGCGACGGCGAGACGTTCTCGTGCTGGAAGTTCCGCACCATGTACATCGACGCCGAGGAGCGCCAGGCCGCGCTCATGATGCACAACGAGACCGACGGCCTCCTGTTCAAGATGAAGGACGACCCGCGCATCACCAAGGTCGGCAAATGGCTGCGCCGGACCTCCATCGACGAGTTCCCGCAGCTCATCAATGTCGTCCGCGGCGAGATGAGCCTGGTGGGCCCCCGGCCGCTCCCGGCCGAGAACGGCGACTTCCTCGGCGACGTGCGCCGCCGCCTCCTCGTGCGCCCCGGCATCACCGGCCTGTGGCAGGTCTCGGGCCGGTCCGACCTGTCCTGGGACGACGCGGTCCGGCTCGACCTGTACTACGTCGACAACTGGTCCCTCACGACCGACCTCCAGATCCTTTTCCGCACCGTCGCCGTAGTATTGCGCCGAAAGGGCGCGTACTGACGCGCACAAGGGCGTGTATCGAGCGAATCCACAGCCTGCGCCCAGGTGAACGCCAGGCCAACCCTGATAATCTTGGATCTTGATGACTACTTACGGAACCGGCAGCCGCATCCTCGTCACGGGCGGCGCGGGCCTGGTGGGGAGCCACCTGGTCGACGCGCTCCTGGCGAAGGGCTGCGACGTGACCGCTGTCGACAACTTCTCCACCGGCTCCCGCGACAACCTCGAGCCCCACGAGCGGCTCACCGTCGTCGAGGCCGACGTCACCGAGGGCCTCCCCGTCGGCGACGCGCCCTTCGACGCCGTCCTGCACTTCGCGTGCCCGGCCAGCCCGGTCGACTTCGCGACCCTCCCGGTGGAGATCCTCCGCGTCGACTCGATCGGCACCCTGCACGCGCTCGACCGCGCGCTCGCCGACGGCGCCCGCTTCCTCATGGCCTCGACCTCCGAGGTCTACGGCGACCCGCTCGTCCACCCGCAGCCGGAGTCCTACTGGGGCAACGTGAACCCGATCGGGGTCCGCTCCTGCTACGACGAGGCCAAGCGCTTCTCGGAGGCCGCGGTCGCGGCCTACCACCGCCACAAGGGCCTCGACGCGGCGATCGTGCGGATCTTCAACACGTACGGCCCGCGGATGCGCCCCGACGACGGCCGCGTCGTCCCCAGCTTCATCACCCAGGCGCTCGCCGGCGAGCCCCTGACCATCCACGGCGACGGCTCCCAGACCCGCTCGCTGTGCTACGTCGACGACCTGGTCGCCGGCCTGGTCCTGCTGCTCGAGTCCGGCGAGTACGGCCCGGTGAACCTCGGCACCGAGTACGAGCTCACCGTCCGCGAGATGGCCGAGGTCGTCCTGCGCCTGACCGGCTCGTCCTCGACGATCGAGTACACCGACCGGCCCTCCGACGACCCCGAGCGGCGCCGCCCCGACCTCACCGCGGCCCGCGAGCTGCTCGGATACGAGCCGCAGGTCCACTACGAGTCGGGCCTCAAGGCCACCATCGACTACTTCGCGGCGCGGCGCGACGCGGGCCGGCTCACTGCCATCTGAGCGTTCTCCGATGTCCGACCCCGCGTGCGCGGTCCCGTTGCGCGGGCGGACACCACGTAAGCTGGCCCCATGACGTATTCCGGTTCCAACTACCGCGGCAGCGCCTCGGTGCCGCCCGCCGGTGGCGGCGGAGGCGCGCGCGTCGCCGCAGCGGCGGCCGGCGGACCGACCCGGCGGGGCCTCATCGGCTCCGGGATCGGCCTCGTGGCCTCCATCGCGGCCACCGGCGGCGGTTTCGCGATCTGGTCGACCGCCAGGACCACCGACGCGGACCTCGAGCGCCCGTTCGACCTCGAGGCGATCCCCGAGGACGACCGCCCCGACCGGCTCAACGAGGCCCTGAACATCCTCGTCATCGGCTCCGACCACCGCGAGGGCAACTCCGAGGAGGACGCCCGCTCCGACACGGTCATCCTCATGCACGTCAACGAGGACGGCACGGAGGCGTACGGCGTCTCGATCCCGCGCGACCTGTACGTGCACATCCCCGAGTACGCCGCGGCCAGCAACTACCCCGAGTACACCGGCTCGAACGCGAAGTTCAACGCCGCGTACCACTGGGGCGGCATCCCGCTCACCGTGCTCACCGTCGAGGGCTTCACCGGCGTCCGCATCGACCACGTGGTCGAGATCGACTTCGCCGGCCTCGTCCAGGTCGTCGACGCCCTCGGCGGCGTCACCCTGGACATCGAGCCGGCCGACGCCCCCGACTACTACGACGAGACCGGCGTCACCTCGATCCACGGCGACCACCGGTTCTTCCCGGCGGGCCCGACCGAGCTCGACGGCGAGGCCGCGCTCGACTACGTGCGCCAGCGCTACCAGTGGAACCGCGGCGACTTCGCCCGCATGCAGCACCAGCAGCAGCTCATCAAGGCCATCATGGACTCCGCGCTGAGCGCGGGCGTCCTCACCAGCCGCAGCAGGCTCACGAGCTTCATCGAGTCCACCTCGGACGCGGTCAAAGTGGACACCGAGTTCAACGTCGTGTCGACCGCGATCAGCCTCATGGACCTGCGCAGCGACGACCTGGTCTTCATGACCACGCCGAACCTCGGCACCGACACGATGGACGGCGAGTCCGTCGTCGTCTACACGTACGACCTCGAGAACCCCGAGAACGACAACCCGGAGGCGACGACCCTCTGGGACGCGATCCGGGAGGACACCGTGAGCGCGTGGATCACCGAGCACCCCGACCTCGTCGGCGGCGAGGCCGCGGAGGAGTAGGCGTCGTCGAGCGCAGGGGCCTGGCCTTTCGGCCGGGCCCTGCGCTGTTGCCTCTGCGCCCGCAGCCGTCGACAGTGGTTGATGAGCCGGTTGGTTCTTTTGCGCTGCAATGGTTCTTCTGTGGCTGGAGGAGTCCATCCCGCAGTGCGGCATTGTGATCAAGGTCGTACCATGTGCTCAACGTACCTTCGACGACGAGGCGGAGCCGATGGCAGACAACGACGAATACGTGCCCGATTTCGACATCTCCAAGCCCACCATCGCCCGCGTCTACGACGCGACCCTCGGTGGCAAAGACAACTTCGCGGTCGACCGTGAAGGGGCGGCCGTCATCGCGCAGCACGTTCCGCGGATCAAGGAGGCGAGCCAGGACAACCGCCTCGGCCTCAAGAAGGGCGTGGAGTACGTCGCCCGGCAGGGCATCGACCAGTTCCTCGACATCGGCGCCGGCCTGCCGACGATGGAGAACACGCACCAGGTGGCCCAGCGCATCAACCCGGACGCGAAGGTCGTGTACGTCGACAACGACCCGATCGTGCTGGCGCACGGCCGGGCCCTGCTGGCGGACAACAAGAGCACGACCATCGTGACCGCCGACCTGCGCGAGCCCGAGTCGATCCTGGGCGACGCCGAGGTCAACGAGATGATCGACTTCTCCCGCCCGGTCGGGCTGATGATCGTCGGCCTGATGATGCACTTCCACCCCAGCGAGGACCCGGGGTCGTGGATCCGGACGCTGCTGGACGCCTGCCCGAGCGGGTCGTACCTGCACATCACCGACTTCGCCGACACCGGCTGGCCGGAGCAGAAGGCGATGGAGAAGTCCTGCGTCGAGGTCCTCGGCAACGGGTGGGCCCGCACGCCCGAGGAGATCGAGGCGCACTTCCAGGGGCTGCCCCTGGTGCCTCCGGGGATCGAGTTCCCCGCCCGATGGGTCGGCGGCGTCGAGAACCCGGACGTCCCGGCCGTGGAGGATCTCGAGGACTACCAGCGCATCATCATGATGGGCGTCGGGTACAAGGAGTAGCTCCCACACGCACGAAAGGCGCGCACCGGGCCGGATGCGCGCCTTCGTCGTGTTCGGGTCAACGATAGGGATCACTCGATCGAGTGAACTTGTTTCACCTGGGCGAGAGCGTCCAGGCGCCGGCGCCGGTCACTAGGAGTAGTGGTCCCGGATGATCCGGCGAATGATGTCGGGCGTCTCGCGCGGCTGGGCGGCCTGGACGCACAGGTGCTCCATCGCCGCCTGGTAGGCGTCCACATCGGCGTCGCGGTCGAGGTACAGGCCGCCGGTGAGGTGCTCCATGTAGATGACCGTCCTTCAGCTCCGGGTAGGCGAAGCGCAGCCAGGTGAACGGCGTGCCGGCCCCGGAGTGGGCGCCGCTCGTGAAGGGCACGATCTGGATGCGGACGTTGGGCCGGTCGCACGCCTCGATGAGCGAGTTGAGCTGGTCGCGCATGACGCCCCGCCCGCCGAAGGGCCGGTGCAGCGCGGCCTCGTCGATGACCGACCACAGTGTCGCGGGCTCGCGCTCGCGGTCGAGGATCTTCTGCCGCGCCATCCGCACGTCGATGCGGTGGTCGATCTCCTGGAGTGGGGTGTGCCCGTAGCCGAGCATGAGCAGGGCGCGGGCGTAGTCGCGGGACTGGAGCAGGCCGGGGACGAGCTGGACCTCGTAGGTGCGGATCGTGGAGGCGGCGGTCTCCATGTCGAGGTAGGCGCTGAACCAGTCGGGCAGGGCGTCGCCGTACCGGTGCCACCAGCTCGGCCGGTTGGCTTCGCGGCACAGCGACACGACGCGCTCGATCTCGGCCTCGTCGGTGACGCCGTACATGACCATGAGGTCTTCGACGTCCCTGAGCCGGAAGGAGACCCGGCCCAGCTCCATGCGGCTGATCTTGGATTCGGACCCGCGGATCTCGTAGGCGGCCTCACCGCGCGTGATCTTCGCGGCCTCGCGGAGCCGGCGGAGCTGCCCGCCGATCATCATCCGCAGGGCCGTGGCCCCGGTGGGATTGTCCTCTTTCGCCATTCCGGCCGCCTCCTCTCCGATGATCCGCCGGTAACGAACTCACCCTGACAGGGTAGCCGGTGCGGCCGTTCCTGCCAGGGTGAGAGTGCGGCCCTTGGGCTTCCGCCGTGCGTCCTAGACGATCAGGTCGTCGAACTCGCCGTCCTTCGCGCCCTCGACGAGCGCGCGGATCTCACCGACCGTGTAGATGAGGGCCGGGCCCTCGGGGAAGCGGGAGTTGCGCACCGCGATCTCGTCCCCGCCGGGCAGCGCGGCCAGCTCGACGCAGTTGCCGCCGTTGGGTCCACTGCGGCTGCTCTTGCGCCATGCCAGCGACGAAGGGAGTTCCCCTGCCGGGATTCCGTTGCGTGCCTTGTCCATAGAGATTCCTTCCACCAGTGGCCGGTACGTCCGGCCGGACTCTCCTGTTCCAAGACCGACGCCGGAGGAGCTGGAATCGGTTGCCGCGGGCCTATCAGACGGTGCTTGCGGCGGACGTTTCCGACATCCCTGCCGTCGATCGGGTTCAGTGTTGCACATTACAGACAGTGACTGCACATGAGGATGGACGCGCAGATGCACGTGCATCCGCCCGGTGTCGATGCATGTTACGATGAATGTGACAATGCACATAGACATGGCCGTGCAAGGTGTGCGACCGTAGTCACGGACTCAAATGCCGCTAACCGACGCTTCGGGCAGCGACAGGCGGAACCGGCCGAAACCTCCGGGGCGGCGGGCAATCGCCTTCGCGAAGGCGCGTCGCGCATCGCACAACTGAAGATCCAGTCATCGTCATGGGCCCGCTGCGGTGAGGCCCCATCGTCGCCCGGAGAGGGGTGGGGTTCCATATGGAACGTCTCGAGGCGCAGACGTTGCTGCAGGCGGCCGCGGCCGGGAAGCTGCGGAGCTCTATGTGCCAACAGGTGATGGCGATCGAGTACGACCGCAGCGGCCAGGTGCTGTACCGCTGCGCCCGCTCCTGCGGGAAGCACACCGCGGACGCCGCCCAGGTCCAGGCAGGACTCCTGTGGCACTACCGCGGACGCAGCCTCGGCGAGCACTACGGGCTCCCCGACGAGGACATCCTGGACGACATGTTCGCCTCGCTCCAGCTCGCCTGGATCCGCGACGGCAACATCTACACGGCGCGGTTCCGCTTAGGAGCACGCGCTCCCGAAGACCTTGCTCCATTGGTGGGATAGAGCTTCGGGGAGGCCGGTGGGGGCCTCCCCGAGCTCTTCACCAGACACCGAGACCGAGAACAACGCGAACAGTGCTGACACACTGAAACGGGCGGGACCGCGTAGGCCCCGCCCGTTCTCGGCGCCGTCCGGACGCCGGACCGCCTCGCCCGCGACGGCCGGCGGACCCGGGTGCGGCGGGCGCAGACATCGGCGCGGCGCGGTCGCACCCGCCCGCGAACCGGCCCGGCCTCAGGGAAGGCGCGACACCGTCACGTCGGCGCGCTCCCTTCGGAGCTGTTCCGCCCGGGCCCGGTTGCGTTCATGCCACCGCTGCAGTTCCTGCTCGCGCCCGCGGTACACGGGCGCTTCCCGCTTCGCGGCGTCGGCGCCGCCCGTCCGGCCGGCGCGCTGCTCCTGGGCCTGCGCCTCCCGGGCCGGGGCGTCCGTGCGGGCGGCGCGGAGTTCGCGTCCGCGGTACTGATCGCGCTCGCGGTCCCGCGCCGACTGCGACCGTTCGAGGTGCTGCTGGAACGAGGCCACCACCCGGTGGATCGCCAACTCCAGCGCCAGCGGCGCTCCGCTGCTGGACAGGCGCCCCTCCGTCATGACCTTGTGCATCGTCTGGTCGACCTGCATGACGAACGTCGAGGAGTAGGTCGGGCTCTGCGCCAACTGGTTCGCGGTCCGCTCGTCCACGCCGAGTCCTTGCAGGACACGCGCGACCCGGGGCGGTGAGGACGCCTTCCCCGGGCTGGCCAGGTCCTTGCGCAGCCGGCGGAACCGCGCCAGGAGCTGCTGACCGGGGTCCACGACGCTCTCGCCGGCGGCCGTCGGCACCACCACCGGCTTCGCCGACGAGACGCCCAGGGGCAAGCGCTGCGGCTCTTCCAGGTGCGGGTCCTGCTTCGCCGCCAACTGGTTCCGGGCGGCGAGCCACCGCTCGATCGACCTCGGTTCGGCCTCGACCGCCTGCAGGAACCCGTGGAGGGTCCGCCGCCGCGGTACGCGGACCTGGTCGGGATTGCACAGCTCGCTGATCGTCGAGACGCCGATCCCGTACTCCCCGGAGATCGACCGGAACATCTTGGTGCGTTCGGAGATCTCCCGGAGGGTCAGACCGGACGCGACCCACAGGCGCCGCATCTCCTTGCGGAGCGTCTTGACCGTCGGCGGCGGCGCGGGCTTCGCCTGGTCGAAGTAGTCGCGCCACGGCACGAAGACCACCGGTTCGGCGGTGTCGCTCCCGTTCAGGCCCAGCATGAGGTCGTGGTGCTGCTCCTCCCACAACTGCTGGTCCCCGTCGCAGGCCTCGACATAGGCGATCGTGGCGAGCAGGGTCGGGTAGCTGTCGCCGGACTCGGCGCGCCACAGCGTGGCCGCGCTGACGCCGGTGCGGCGGCTCATCGCGCGGAAGGTCGGCAGGCCCGCCCGCTCGCGGAGTTCACGGAGTGCGCCCGTGAACTCCGCGAGCAGGTGCTGGGCCAGCCGCGGGTAGAAGCGCCCCGGGGCGGCCATCGGTGCTACTTCCTCCGGCGCCAGACCAGGATGCCGAGCGGCACGACCAGGGCCTCGACGACGGCGATCGCCTCGTGGACCGTGGCTCCGAGCAGGTGGAGCCCGATGACGCCGGCCAGCATCGCCACGAGCGCCCAGACGTAGTTGCCGGGCAGCGGCGGCAGCCCCGCGGCCGCGGCCGGCGAAGGCGGCGGGGGAGGGGGCGTCGCCCCGGCCGCCGGGACCGGGAGCTTCGGCATCCGGAGCGTGACGGGTCCGGTCTCGGCGACCGGGGAGGTGCGGGCGCGTCGGTGCGCAGACGGCATGGAGGCCATGGTGTGCGTTCGTCCTCTACTTCTCGTAGCCCCCGTGCCCTGACGTGCGGACACGTCAGGGCACGGGGTGGTAAGCGGTCAAAACATCACCTTGCGCGGCGGCCCGGGACGAGTCCCGGGTGGTCTCCACCGCGCGAGATACGCACAAGAGTAGGCGGCGCCTCCGCCGAAAAGTAGGGGTCTGGGCCTCGCCTGACACCTGGTCCGCGTTGCGCCCCAATTGGAAGCGATCCCATCAGCTTGCTGTTTCGTATTGAATTGCACTATCCACTGTGTTTCAGCAGGTCCGGACCGTGCGATAAACCGTACGGGTTGTATCTATTTCGTTGGTTTCGAGAGCGGGTCCGGGCACCGTTGATAGGACGTGCATCCTGGTTTGGAGCCATAGCGATTCCCCTGGTATTGCGCAAGAGTTTCGCGGAGTTCGGGCTTGGTGATTCACCTCACGAAGCGACCGGTATCGGTCACGATCTTCGTAAGCGCACCAGGGTGACTCCTAGTATTGGTGAAGAACACCGAGAGCGTCCTGGTAAGCGGTACAAACTCGGTTGAGCGGGTCCCCGTTGGTCTCGGGGACCCGCTCGTTTCGTTCCCGGTCGCTCATACGGAGGCGCCGGCCGCCCCCGGCCGCACGCGACGGACCGCGACCCGGGCGACGACAACGGCCCTTGACCGGGGGACCTCCTGGTCGCTCAGCGGCCGGTCGCCGCCGACGCCGTGCGGCGCCCCAGCGGCGGGAACCACCAGTTCCAGCGCCCGAACGCCGCGATCAGGGCGGGGACCAGGAGGCCGCGGACGAGGGTGACGTCGAGGAGGATGCCGAGGGCGACCCCGCTGGCGAAGACCGCGACGTCGAGTTCGCGGGTCATCGCCATCGATGCGAACGAGCAGAACAGGATCACCGCGGCGGCGCTGATGAGCCGCCCGGTGCGGCCGAGGGCGCGGGCCACGGCGGCCTCGGTGTCCCCGGTCCGGTCGTGCTCCTCCGCGATGCGGGACAGGAGGAACACCTCGTAGTCCATGGTCAGGCCGAACAGGAACGCGAACACGGTCACCGGGACGAAGGTCCCCACCGACCCGTCCGGGACGACCCCGAGCACCGCTTCGGTGCCCCAGCCCCACTGCCAGACGATCACCAGTGCCCCCAGCACGGCGCCGAGCGAGAGCAGGTTGAGCACGATCGCCTTGAGCGCCAGCAGGACCGAGCGGAACGCGAGCGCCACCACGGTGAACGTCGCGAGGCACACCAGGGCCAGCATCCACGGGAAGGCGCCGTACGTCGCCGAGACGTAGTCGAGCTGCTGGGCCGCGTTGCCGCCCACCGACACGCCCGCGGGGACCGCCTCGCGGACCCGCCGCACCGTCTCGGTCCCTTCGGGGCCGCCGCTCTCCGCCACCGGGATCACGGTGAGCAGCACGTACTCCTGCGACCGCCACTGCGGAGCCCGCACCGAGACGACCGCGGACACGCCGTCCACTCCGAGGATCGCGTCCCGCGCCTCGTCCTCGGCGCCCGCCGGGGCCAGCACGTCGAAGGCGCTGACGACCCCGGTCGCCACTCCGGCGCCCTCCAGGTCGGCCAGCGCGTCGTGCGCGGAACCCTCTTGCGCGAGCCGGTCGGTCACCGGGGTCGACAGGTTGATGGTCGTGGCGACGCCCGCGAGCGCGAGGAGGAGGCCGCCGGCGACGGCGATCACGGGAACCCGGCGTCGCATGCTCCAGCGGGCCAGGCGCTCCCAGCCGCGGCCGTCCCCGACCGGACGCGGCGCCGCGCGGCGCCTGCCGATCGCACGCAGCAGGAGCGGCAGCGCCGTCAGCGTCACCAGGGCGCCGGCGGCGGTGGTGACCGTGCCGCCCAGGCCGAGGCTGGTGAGGATCGGGATCGGCAGCACGATCATCGTCGCCAGGCCCGCGGCGACGGCCAGGGCGCTGACCGCGATCGCCCGTCCGGAGGTGCGCATCGCTTCGCGGACGGCCGCCTCGGCGTCGAGCCCGGCGGCGCGGGCCTCGCGCCACCGGCTGGTGACGATGAGCGCGTAGTCGACCGCGATGCCGATCGCGAGTACCGGCGCCATCATCAGGGTCGTCTCGTGCACGGTGGTGAACAGGCTCAGGGCCCAGATGCCGAGCGCGGCGATGGGCATGGCCAGCAGCGAGATCAGCAGCGGCAGGGCCGCGAGGGCGGAGCGGAAGAACCACAGCAGCACCACCAGCGCGAGCGCGGCGGCGACGCCGATCTTCAGTCCGACGTTCAGGCCGCCCTCGTCGCGGTTCGGCGTGAGCGCGTCCAGGCCCGTCTCGCGCACGGCCGTCCCCGGCGGCAGCGCGTCGGTCAGGGACGCATGGATCGCCGGCCCCAGGTCGGCGACCTCGCCGAGGGCGCTCCCGGGCATGCCGCCTGCGGGCGCGTAGGGCGGGAACACCAGGAGGTAGGTCAGGTCCGCTCGGTCGGTGCGGAACGCCGGGTCGGCCTCGTCGGCGTATCCGACGACCCGCGCGCCGGTCGCGGCGGCGATGTCCGCCGAGGCCTCCGCGAGTCCTTCGAGGACGGCCGGGTCGTCCACGGCCGACCCGTCGGGCAGGTCGACCACGGCGATCCGCGGGCGCTCGTACCCGCCGGTCCCGAACTCGGTGTGGATCGCGTCGTTGGCCTCCCAGGCCGCGAGGCCGGGGTACCGGTTGGACTCGGTGACGCGGCCGGCGAGGTCGAACGCCGCCAGGCCGCCGAGGGCGACGAGGGCGAGCAGTGCGGCCGCGACGAGTCGCGACCGCTTGAGGACGGCGGCGGTGACACCGCGGGTCCCGGCCGGGGGTGATTGGAGTGTCGTCATGCGCCCCAGTCCATCCCGGCGGTCTTCCGGCGCTCATCGGAAGTTCTGTGAGAACGATCAGAAACCGTCCCGCGAACTGGAGACCGCCGTCTCCGGTTGAGAGAATCGCGGCATGGCAGCACGCGCGAAGGTCCTGGTGGTGGACGACGAGGTCTACCTCGCCGAGCTCGTGGCGACCGCGCTGCGCTTCGAGGGTTTCGCGACCGCGGTCGCCCACTCCGGGCCCGTCGCGTGGCGAAGCCTGCGCGACGACCGCCCCGACCTCCTGGTCCTGGACGTCATGCTCGGCGAGACCTCCGGATTCGACCTGTGCCGCCAGATGCGCGATGCCGGGATCGACGCCCCGGTCGTCTTCCTCACCGCCCGTGACGCGCCCGGCGACCGGATCTCGGGTTTCGTGGCGGGCGGGGACGACTACGTGACCAAGCCGTTCAGCATCGAAGAGCTGGTGCTGCGGGTCCTGGCCGTCACCCGCCGGCTCAAGGGGCCCGGCCGCCCGCACGTCCTGCGCGTCGCCGACCTGGTCCTGGACGAGGCGGCGCACGAGGTCCGCCGCGCCGGACGCCGCATCCAGCTCACCCCCACCGAGTTCGCGCTCCTGCGCCTGCTGATGGCCCACCCCGGGCAGGTCCTGACCAAGGCCCAGATCCTCGACCGCGTCTGGCAGTACGACTTCGGAGGGAACGCCTCCGTGGTCCAGACCTACGTCTCCTACCTGCGGGCCAAAGTAGACCGCGTGCCCGATGGGCCCGATCCGGTCCCGTTGATCCACACGGTGAACCGCGTCGGCTACATGATGCGCGCGGAGCCCCGCTGATGCTCCGGCGCAGACTCACGATCACGGTCCTGGCCCTGCTGCTCGCGGCCCTCGTCCTCACCGTCGGCGCGACCGTCGGCGCGGTGCAGGACTGGCGCCAGGACCTCGTGCGCGACGGCCTCGACGCCGCCGCGGCCGAACGCCAGCTCCTGCAGCGCGTGGCGGCGGCCTCGGGCAGCTCCGCCGCCGCGGCGCTCCTGCTCACGGGGGTGCTCGCCTGGATCACCATCGGGCGCCAGCTGCGGGGCGTCACCGGTCTGGTCCCGCTCGCTCGGCGGTTCGGCGGCGGCGATCTCGACGCGCGGATGCCGGTGCGCCCCGGCACCGAGGCCGGCGCCCTCGCGGAGGCGTTCAACACCATGGCGGACGATCTGCGCACCGAGCTCGAGCGCCGCCGCCGCGCCGAAGCGGACCTGCGCCGGTTCCTCGCCGACGCGTCCCATGAGCTGCGCACCCCCGTCGCAACCGTCCGCGGCTACGCCGAACTGTTCCGCCGCGGCGCCGCCGACGACCCCGGCACGCTCGCGACCGCCATGGCCCGCATCGAATCCGAGTCCGCCCGCGTCGGCGAACTCGTCGAAGGCATGCTCGCCCTCGCCGGCTCCGCCCAGGCCGCCGCCCACCGCCCCGAGCCCGTCGTGCTCCGCGACATCGCCGCGGAGGCCGTCGACGCCGCCCGCGTGCGCGACACCGAACGCCGCTGGCTCGTCGAGGACGGCCCGGACCTCACCGTCACCGGCGACCCGTCGGGCCTCCGTCGGCTTCTGGACAACCTCCTCGCCAACGGCACCGCCCACACTCCGCCCGCGACCACCGTCACCGTTCGCATCGCCGCCGAGCACGGCGCGGCCCTCATCGAAGTCGCCGACGACGGCCCCGGCCCGTCCTCGGCGCTGGCCGACCCGTTCGCCCGCTTCACCCGGGCCGACCCGCAGGCCCGGACCGGCGCCGGCCTCGGCCTCGCCATCGTCCGCGCCGTCGCCGAAGCCCACGGCGGCACCGCCGAGATCCCCGACACCCCGAAGGGCCTGACCGTCCGGGTGCGCCTGCCCACCGCGGACCACGGGTGAGACGCCGCCGAGGTCTATCGCGCCGGCGTGCGACAGCCGGTACCGGCCGAGCGGTACGGGATCGAACTGACCAGCGGCAAGAAGCCGATTCGCGCCGCCTCGCAGGGGCGGAGCGAAGACGGTTACTTCTCGGAGTAGTAGTCGAAGACGGCCTTGTGCTGGTCGATCCAGAACTTGAGCCGGTCCTGCTTCTGTTTGAGCAGGCCCAAACCGATCGCCTCCTTGTAGAAGCCGGGGCCGACGTCGTTGTGGTTGAGGTAATAGACGAGCGAGGAGATCATGAACGGCTGGCCGGTCTCCGCCATGTGCTCCTTCGAAATCTCGCCGAGGAGCTGACCCATCGCGAACCGGTCGGCGTCTTGGTCGAAGTCGAACCCGAGCCCGATTCGGCGCTCGAGGACGGCGTTGAGTTCGGTGTAGCTGGTGAAGTTGGCGAGCTTGGCGCGCTCGATCAGGAACTCTCGCCCGGCTTCGAGGAGCCTGGACCAGTCCTCATCGTCTCGCCCGAACTTGGGCATTGCGTGACCTTCCGTCGAGGGGTCCGCGCGGGCCGGCCCGCGCAGTGAGGCAACCACGTTAGCGCTGGTGCCCGTGCAACTCCATAGGCGGTGACGCAGATGGGAACAGACCGAGGCGACCGCGATGGCGGCCCTCTGTCTCCCGGTTCAGCACAGAATCGCGTGAGGGCGCCAGCCAGGAGCCTTATCCGTTTGCTCGCCGTCGAGGGTCTCGGCCTCGCCCCGATCGCCGAGTGGCGCAAGGGACGGATCGATGAGGTCGTGCCTGGTGCCTCGGCGTGGACAACTGCGGTGAAACCGGGCCTTTAAACGCTTGCGGTCATCTCTTGGCAAGCTCGTCGACAATGGAGCTTCACAGAATTATGTGACCGTGGTAACATTCCCGGACTGCTTTCGATGGGAACCCCTCCATGGCAAAGACACCTTCGTCGCGACCGGTCGACCGCTACTGCGTGCAGTGTGAGGCGCTGGTGCTGTTCCCCGACTGGACTGCCTGCAGATACTGCGGCGGCAGACTGACCGCGAACCGACCGCTGCGTGGAGCGCTGTCCCGGGCAGGCACGCTTGAGCGGAAGCAGCGCGCCGCGCGCGAACGGAACCCGGGCAGCGGAGCAAAGACGGTCCGGACCCAGTCGCGCAATCGGGCCACTGCCGTGGCTCGTCGGGCGCCGAGTGGCTCGGCCTCGCCGTTCTGCGAGCTCTGCGGGAAACGCGCGAAGAAGAACAGTGCGCGCTGTCGGCCCTGCGAAGGCGAGCCGGGGGCGGCTAAGCGGTCCCGGTCCAATGTTGTTGCTCAACCGGCGAACCGGAAGCAGCGTGCGAAAGCGCGGAAGACCACCCAGCAAGCCAAGACGAAGCGTGAGATCCGGGCGCTGGGTCTGTGCGAATGCTGCGGATTCAACGCCAAGACCGGACGGCGGTACTGCGAAAGATGTACCGACCTGCTCCGCTCCGGAGCTCGTGCCATTGCGGTCCAGGTGGTCCCCGCCCCGCGGAAGCCGCCACGCTCGGGGCGTAGGACCACGGGTCCCATCAAGACTCGCATCTACACCCCTCCCGAGAACGACCCACGGATCACCAATGACTACGCGAGGGGAATGCGGGGAAGGCCGGCCGGCGAGTTCGGGGATTGAACTCCGTTCCGTGCTGCTCCGGGGCTGCGCTCGGCCGGGCGACTCGACCACCAGGCTGGCAGCGACGCCGCGCGAATCGAACGTCAGGTCGCCGGGGAAACGACCGAGAGGTTCACATATTACAGTTTTGGTGCCCCAGGCAGGATTCGAACCTGCGACGCACGGTTTAGGAAACCGACGCTCTATCCCCTGAGCTACTGGGGCGACGGAAGCCGAGTCTAGCCGATCTGTCGGAAGCGGGCGAGGCGGCGCAGGTCGACCGCGGCGAGCCTGGCGGCCTCGGCGGCGTCGTCGTCGGGCTGCTGCTGGGAGCGGCGCTCGGCGTCGACGCGGTGCAGGTAGGTCTCGACTTCGAGGGTCCGGCGGGACTCCTGCCAGTCGAGGACCGCGCCCGCGAGCGCGGCCGCGTCGCTCGCGGCCTCGGTGCCGCGGTCGAACGACTCGATGGACAGGCGGAGCCGCCGCGTCAGGATGTCGTCCAGGTGCAGCGCGCCCTCGTACCGGGCCGCGTAGACGACCTCGGCGCGCAGGTAGTCGTCGCCGCCGGCCAGCGGGCGGCCGAGCTGCGGCAGCTCGGCGACCATCCGCAGGAGCTGCGGCGCGAGGTTCCCGTAGCGGCGCAGCAGGTGCTCGACGGTCTCGACCGGCACGTCGAAGCGCTTGGCGATCCGGTCCCGCGCCTCCCAGTACACGCCGTACCCGTCCGCGCCCAGGAGCGGCAGCAGGTGCGTGCCGCTCGCGGGGACGCCGGGGCCGAGGCGGGCCGCGGCGGCGTCGACCGCGTCCCGCGCCATGACCCGGTAAGTGGTGAGCTTCCCGCCCGCCACGAAGAACAGGCCCGGCTCGGGCTCGGTGACGGCGTGCTCGCGGCTGAGCTTCGAGGTCGCCTCGGTCTCTCCGCGCAGCAGCGGCCGCAGGCCCGCGTACACGCCCTCTACTTGGGACACGTCGAGGCGGTGGCGGAGCACGTCGCTCGCCTGCTGGAGCAGGTAGGCGACATCGCTCGCGGACGCGGCCGGGTGCGCCAGGTCCAGGTCCCACTCGGTGTCCGTGGTCCCGATCAGCCAGTGCCGGTCCCACGGGATGATGAACAGGACGCTCCACTTCGTCCGCGAGATGATCCCCGCCGAACCCCGGATCGCCGAACCGGGCAGCACCAGGTGCACGCCCTTGGACGCCTTCACCGCCATCCCGGGCCGCTTCGGGAGCATCCCCGCCAGGTCGTCGCTCCACACCCCGGCCGCGCAGACCACGGTGCGCGCCTTGACGGTCCGGCGGGTGCCCGACTCGACGTCGAGGACCTCCACGCCGGACAGGCGACCGCCCTCGCGGGTGAACCCGACCGCCTGCGCCGACGTCACGACCGCCGCGCCGAGCGACGCCGCGGTCCGCGCGAGCGCGACGACCAGGCGGGCGTCGTCGACCTGCGCGTCGAAGTACCGGATCGCTCCGCGCACCCGCGGGTCCAGGTCGGGGAACGCCCGCAGCGCCGCCGTCCGGGACAGGTGCCGGTGCCACGGGAGGCCGCCGCGGTCGCGGCCGGCGCCCGCGCTCCGGGAGCGCAGCGCGGTCGCGAGGACGTCGTAGGCCGCGACGCCCGCGCCGTAGTAGGCGCGTTCCCAGATCCCTTTGAGCGGCAACAGGAACGGCACCGGCCGCACCAGGTGCGGGGCGAGGCTGCCGGCGAGCAGGCCGCGCTCGGTCAGCGCCTCGTGGACGAGGCCGAGCTCGAGCTGCTCGAGGTACCGCAGGCCGCCGTGGACGAGCTTGCTCGACCGCGACGACGTGCCCGAGGCCAGGTCGCGGGCCTCGACGAGGGCCGTCCGGAGTCCGCGCGAGGCCGCGTCGAGGGCCGCGCCCGCGCCGGTGGCGCCGCCGCCGACGACGACCACGTCGAACTCCTCCGCGCCGAGCCGCCGCAGGTCCGCCCGCCGCCGCTCCGGAGAGAGGCGGCCGGCCTGCGATCGGGTCCAGGACACGGGCGTGCGCATGCGTTCACGATACGTGCACCGAGCTGGGCTGACATGCGTCTGCGCGCACTCGCCGCGTAAATTGGAGGAGTGAGCGACCACCCCCCTGCGCGCCCTGACAAGCTCACCGTCTTCGCCCGGTTCCTCCAGTTCAAACTGCGGGTCCCGGTCATCGTCGCGGTGTGCGCCTCCATCCCCGCCGTGTTCCTCACGGTCTGGACCGACGGCGACCTCGCCTTGGCGGGCAAGGCGATCGGCTGGGCGGCCGGGGCCGTCCTCTGGTTCGAATCGGTCGTGCTCCTGCTCGCGGCCGAGCACAAGCGCGAATGGCTGTGGCGGCACAAGTGGATGCTGCTGGTGTGCCTGCTGACCCTCGCGAGCCTCGTGCTCGCCGCCGGCGGCGCCCAGATCCTGCGGCTCGCCTACCTCATCGGGACGATCAGGGTGCTGCGCGCCAAGCGGATCCTCGACGTCGCGCAGATCCTCGCCCGGCGGCTGAGCCTCGGCCTGTGGTGGAAGTCCGGCCTGTTCACGGGCGCCGGCGTGGTCGCCGCCGGGATCGCCGCGGTCCTCCTGTTCGACCCCGACGCCGAGTACCGCGAACTCCTGGACTGGTTCGACGCGAACCTGCGGCTGCTGCCGATCCTCCTGGCCGGGGCGGTCCTCGCCGCCGCGACGTGGTACTTCGTGCGCACCCGCGGGGACTCGCGGCGCCGCGCGGCCGCCGTGCCCGAGCCGCGCGCCGAGACCGTCGAGGCCGCCGAGACGCCCTGACGGGACCGCGGCCGGCCCGCCACCCGAGCCCCCTGACCGGCCGCGCCCGTTCGAGTAGGCTCAGGCGCGTGGATACCGACGTGATCACCCTGACCGGACTGCGCGTCCACGGACGCCACGGCGTCTTCGACTTCGAGCGGGACACCGGGCAGGACTTCATCGTCGACGTCGCCCTCCGCACCTCCACCGCCGAGGCCGCCGCCAGCGACGACCTCCGGGACACCGTCGACTACGGCGCGCTCGCCGACGCGCTCGCCGCGATCGTCGCCGGCGAGCCGGTCAACCTCATCGAGACCCTCGCCGAACGCCTCGCCGACGCGTGCCTCGCCATCGACGGCGTCGGCTCGGCGACGGTGACCGTCCACAAGCCGCAGGCGCCGATCGCCCAGCGGTTCACCGACGTCGCCGTCACGATCGAACGGGACCGGTCGACCGCTCGCCGGCTTCGCGGAAAGGAAGCCCCATGAGCAGGGTCGTCTTCAGCATGGGATCGAACCTCGGCGACCGCGAGGCCGCCCTCCGGTCCGCCATCGAGGCCGTCGCGCCCGAGGCGGTGTCCGACGTGTACGAGACGCCGCCGTGGGGCGGCGACGACGAGCAGCCCGCCTACTACAACATCGCCGTCATCGCCGACGACCCCGCGCGGACCGCGCGGGACTGGCTCGCGCTCGGACAGCGGCTCGAAGCCGAGTCCGGCCGCGTCCGCGACCCCGCCCGCCCGTACGGGCCCCGGACGCTCGACGTCGACCTCATCGCCGTGTGGGACGCGGACGGCCCGGTCCGCTCCGACGACCCCGAACTCCGGCTGCCGCACCCGCTCGCGCACCTGCGGGCGTTCGTCCTGGTCCCGTGGTTCGCGATCGACCGCGACGCCGAGCTGCCCGGGAAGGGCCGCGTGAGGGACCTGCTACGCGACGAGACCGTCGCGGCGGACGCGCGCGCACTGCGCCGCCTCCACCAGATATGGTCGGAACACGGCGACGCTCGCGAGCCGTGAACAGGGGGCAGCATGAGTGACGGGAAGCACGGTCCTACACCGAGCCTTCGACCCACCGCGCCGTCCACCCTCGCGGTGGCGGCACTGGTCGGGGCCGCCCTGACGCTGCTCCTCGTCGCCCGCTACTACCAGCAGGCCCCCGACCTCGCCTGGTACAACTCCGTGGTCGTCCTCGCCCTCGCCGTGCTCCTCGCATGGATGGCCTGGACCACCCGGAAGGCCCTGCGCCCCAGCAAGAAGCGACTCCAGGCGGCCGCGGTCGACGGGACCGGCCCGTCGCCCGCCCCCGGACGGCTCGAGGGCCCGGAGCACGCGCTCCAGATCGCCCGCTACGCCGTCCTCGCCAAGGCCGCCTCGATCGCCGGGGCCGTGTTCTTCGGCGCGTACCTGGGCTTCACCATCTGGCTCGCGGTCCAGGCAGGACGCCTGACCGCCGCCGCCGACGACCTGCCCGCGGCGGTGCTCGGCACCGTCGCGTGCGCCGCCCTCACCGCGGCCGCGGTCTGGCTCGAGCACTCCTGCCGCATCCCCCCGCAGGACCGCGACGACGACCGCCCCGACCGACCCTGACGCCTACCCACTGCCGGACCCACCCCCGATATCCCCAATATTCCGCGCGTTTAGAGGTGCGCCCCATGAAATTCGAATCCCCATCCCGAAGCGGCGACCGCGATTCGACCTCGAGTCTGAAGGCCGTGAACGCCGACCCTGTGGGCGACGACGAGACCCCCGCGGACCGCATGGCGGTGCACGTGGTCTGGGAGATCGGCCTGCTGCTCCTCGGCGGCGGCGTCCTGTTCGCCCTCACCCAGTCCGACGCCGGACCGTTCGCCGACGGCTCCTGGACCGCGTTCGCCTCCGCGCTCGCACCCCTCATCATGCTGGCCTGCGCGATGGCCGTCTCCCTGCGCGTCGGCGCCGTCAACCTCGCCGTCGGGCCCGTCGCGCTCCTCGCCGCGTGGATGTTCGTCGACGCCTCCGGCTCCGGCTCGGCCATGGCGCTCGCGGTCGGCCTCGGCGCCGCCGTGTTCACCGGCGTCGTCCTCGCGACCCTCACCGCGTGGCTGCGCGCCCCCGGCTGGGCCGCGAGCGGCGCCGTCGGCGGCGCGATCGGCCTGTGGGCCGGATCCGCCGGCGACCCGGGCGCCTTCTCGCTCGCCGAACTCCCCGGCACCGCCGTCCTCGCCGCGCTCGCGGGCGCGATCGGCCTCTCGCTGTTCCTGGGCCTGGTCGGCGCGTTCGCCGGAGTCCGCTCGCGGCTCGCCCCGATCCGCCGCACCCCGGTCGGCGAGCCGCACGGCCGCGGCGCTCTGGTGTTCCTCGGCATCCTGCTCTCCTGCTCCCTGGCCGGCGCCGCGGGCGTCGTCGCCGCGTGGACCTCGGTCCCCGACGCGGGCGCGGCCGGGCTCCCGGACCCGATCCTGCTGACGGTGCTCGCGCTCGGCGCGGCGCTTCTGGGCGGGACGAGCCTCATGGGCCGCCGCGGCGGCGTGTGCGGCACCGTGTTCGCCTCGCTCCTGGTACTGGCCCTGATGTGGCTGGCCCAGTCGCGGGGCTGGAGCTTCGATCCCAGCTGGATCGCTTTGAGCGCCATCGTCGCGGGGTTCCTCGTGACCCGCCTCGTCGAGGCCATGAACCAGGTCGACGAGGTCGAGGCCGCCTCAACGAGCCGCGCCGGATCCGTCGAGGACCTCCGCGAGGAGGACCCCCGCGCCTCCGCCGACACCGGCCAGTACGAGCGCTACGACGACGACCTCGCCGACCTGGGCGCCGGGGGCGACCCGTGGGTCGCCAACACGGGAGGCATCCGGACCACCGGCGGCATCCCGAAGGCCCCCGCGGACCCGTTCGGGGCCTCCGGGGTCTTCGACGACCTGCGCGACACCCCCGGGACCCGCTTCGACACCGACCGCCGCTTCGGGCGCTGACCGCCTCCATCCCCCATAGAGGACAGACATCATGACGTACGTACCGCCAGAGCGAGACGAACAGCCCATGGACCAGACCCAGCGGCTCGAGTTCGCGGCCGCGCCGGCCGAGCCCGTCGACCCGTTCGCGGGGCGGCCCGCGGTCACGGTCGGGTACGCCGAGACCGAACCGGCGCCGAAGGACCGCGTGGGCTTCCAGTTCATCTGGGAGGCCATCCTCCTGCTGCTGACCCTGAACGCGCTGTTCCTGGTCTACCAGCGCCGGGACGAGATCTTCTCCGGCGGCCTCTCCGTCGACGCGCTCGGGCCGGACTTCACGGTCCTCGCCTCGCTCCTGCTGATGGTCACCGGTTTCGGCCTCACGCTGCGCCTCGGCGCGGTGAACCTCGCGGTCCCGGCGATGCCGATGCCGGTCATCGCCGCATCGACGCTGTTCGTCGGCCCGGACCCGCTCGTGGGCCTCGCCTTCACGGCCGGGCTCGCGGCCGCGGTGGCGATCGTGTTCACGGTGCTGACGGTCGTCTTCCGCATCCCGCCCTGGCTCGCGGGCCTCGCGTCCCTCGTGGTCCTGGCCGGCTCGCTCCCGGCGCTGCGGGAGCTCGACGGCGCGGTCGGCGGGGGCGCGGCCGGCACCTGGGCCGACCCGGGCGGCCTGTGGCTGTTCCTCGGCGCGGCCGCGCTCTCGGTCGCGGGCGGCCTCCTCGGGCTCCTCCCCGGTGTGCGGGACCGCTTCAGCAAGGTCAAGGGCGCTGCCGACGGCACCGGCGACCGCGAGGCCGGCTCGGTCGTCGCGCTGCTGGGCGGGAACTTCCTGGCGCTGCTCCTGGCCGCCGGCGGCGGGTTCCTCGCCGTCGTGTTCCGCCAAGGCGAGGACCTCCTCGGCCTGCCCGGCGCGTTCGCCGTGGGCGCCGACGCCGGCGTCGTGCTCACCGCGTACGTGTTCATCGTGGTGTTCCTCGCCGGAACCAGCCCGTGGGGCCGCCGCGGCGGCGCCTTCGGCACGGTCCTGGCGCTCATCGCGGTCTGGGCCCTCGGCCTCTTCTGGCAGACCCTCGAAGGCCCGGCCTCCGACCCGGATCGCTACCGCGACTGGACCGGCGCGGTCTACGCCGGCCTGCTCCTCCTCGGCCTCTTCGTCTCCTTCGGACTCGACCGCCTCGGCCGACCCAAGGAACCGACCGAACCCGACGAGTCCACCGCCGAGATGACCGCATACGACACCGCCGACCCCGGCACCGGGCTCTTCGAACCGACCCTCCCCGACGCGGCAGCCGCGAACCGGTAGCAGACGCCCGCATCCAGGAGTATCGCGGTGGCCTCCATGCGGAGGCCACCGCTGTGGTTCGGGCCGGGCGCTGACCGCCGGCAAGCCCGAACCGACGGCGAACCGGCTTCAAGCGCGACCTGCTCCGTAGACGCGGAGGACGCTGTGGCGCAGTGACTCCGACGCCTCCTCAGCGGTCATGCGGCCGGCGGCGACCTCCACGCCCGCTGCATGTCCGAGCGCGACGGTCGCGGATACCAGCCATGCCGGGCTGAGGTCGCGGTCGAACTCGCCCGCGGTCTGGCCGTTGACGATCAGCCGTTCCAGGCGCTCGGCGACCGGGGCGTGGTGCTGATCGGAATCCGACCGGTCCATGCCGGTCACCGACGGGTGCTGCAGCAGCGGGTAGCGGTCGAACAGGCGCCAGGTGACCTCCAGCCAGGCCAGCAGCGCGCCGGTACTGGTGCCGCTGTCGAGAGCGGCGGCGTCGAGCGCGGTGACGGCTTCGGCGGTGATGCGGTCGACGACCGCGGCGACCAGCAGCGGCCGGGACGGGTAGTGCGCGTACACAGTCTGGCGGGTGACGCCCGCGGCCTCGGCGACCTGCTCCAGCTTCGCGTCGGGTTGGCGCCCGAGCACCTCGACGGCGGCGTCGAGCACTGCCGCGGCGCTGTGCTCGGCGTCCGAACGCCGCTTGCGAGGACGAGGGCGTGTTGTCTTTGACACGTTGTCCAATTTACCGCGAAGGTTTAATCTTTACATCATGTCAAAAATAAATCGACACCAGGAGGCCGCATGACACCCGGAACCGACCTGACCGGCTATCTGACCCGGTACCCGCAGGAGGCCGGCCTGAGCGAGGAGGACCCGGCCGCGGTCCTCGACCGATACCACACCGAGGACTACGAGCTGGTCAACGACGGCGTGCTCCTGGACCGCACGCGCCTGCTCGACCACATCCGGCCCGTGCGCAAACGGGCCGCCGGCCTCCGCGTCGAAGTGGAGCAGGCCCTGGTCGACGGTGATCAGGTCGCCGCGCGGTACCGGCTCATCGCCGAGATGAGCAAGGGCGACATCATCACCACGGAGGTCTACATGTTCGGGGAACTGGCTCCCGACGGCCGGCTGCGCCGTGCCGTCCAGGCCACCCGGCCCATCGCCTCGACCTAGCTGTTCTGTCCTGGGAGGCTGTGAACACCCCGATCGCGCCCCGACGGGCGAAGCGGGCAGGTGTCCGGGCGAGAGCGGCGGCTAGACGACGATGACCCGGATGCCGGCCTCTTCGAAGCCGCGGAGCTGGTCGGCCGGGGCGTTGGCGTCGGTGACGAGCGTGTGGACGCGGTCGGTGGGGCAGATCCGGGCGAAGGCGTGGCCGCCGATCTTGGAGCCGTCTGCGATGACCACGACCTTGCGGGCGCGGGCCGCCATGAGGGCGTTGATGGCCGCCTCGCCTTCGTGGTGGCTGGTCGCGCCGAGCTTCATGTCGATGGCGTCGACGCCGAGGAAGGCGATGTCGAGGGTGATCTCGCGCAGGATCGGCGCCGCGAGGGGGCCGATCAGCTCGTAGGACTGCGGGCGGACGACGCCGCCCACGACCACGACTTTGAGGTGGGGCCGGACGATGAGCTCGTTGGCGATGTTGAGCGCGTTGGTGACGATCGTCAGGCCCGTCGAGCCTGGGGTCGCGACGAGGTCCGTCCGCGTGGCGAGGGCCCGGGCCACCTCGGTGATCGTGGTGCCGCCGTTGAGCGCGATGACCTGGCCGGGGCTGACCAGGCCCGCCGCGGCGGTGCCGATGCGGTGCTTCTCCTCGACGTGGCGGGCGGTCTTGTAACGCAGGGGGAGGTCGTAGGAGATGCCGCCCGCGACGGCGCCGCCCCGGGTGCGGGTGATCATCTGCTGCTGCGAGAGCTGGTCGAAATCGCGCCGGATGGTCGCCTGCGAGACGCCGAGGCGCTCGGCCGCCTCCTCCACGGTGATGCGTCCGGTCTCTGCGAGGATCTCCAGCAGGGTGTTCCACCGGGCATAGCGGTCCACGTCGCTCCTCGTCGTTCAGAAGTACTGGGTCGGGACAGCGGCGGGCCGCCGCTGTCTGCACGATAGTGTTCGAAGTATGCTCTGTGGCGCTCGGGCCGTGCTCAAGCGGTGCTCGTGCGCTCACGGTCATTGTGCCGCACCGGAGTGCGGGGGCGCACGCCGGATCGATTGGAAGGAGCGCCGGTGGACGGCGTCATGCTGCCGGCCGTGGGCCGGATCGTCACCCCCGACGGTGTCGTCAACGGGACGCTGGTCGTGGACGGGGACCGCTTCGACGGCGTCCTGGAACGCGACGGCGAGCCCGCCGGGTGGGTCCTCCCGGGCTTCGTCGACGCCCACTGCCACGGCGGCGGCGGGTTCTCGCTCGCGAACGGCGACCCGGACTCGGCCCGCGCCGCGGCCGGCTTCCACGCCTCGCGCGGCACCACGACCGTCGTCGCCTCGCTGGTCTCCTCCTCCCACCGGTTCCTGCTGGACGCGACCGAGTCGCTCAGCCCGCTCGTCGCCGAGGGCGTCCTGGCCGGGGTCCACTTCGAGGGCCCGTACATCTCCGCCGCCAAGTGCGGCGCGCACGCCCTCGAGGTGCTCCGGGACCCGGACCTCGGCGAGCTGACCGAGCTGATCGAGGCCGGGCGGCTCGATGACGGGTCCGGCGCCGTCAAGATGGTCACCATCGCCCCCGAGCTGACCGGGGCCCTGGAGGCCATCGAGTTCCTCGACGGGCAGGGCGTGGTGCCCTCGATCGGGCACACCGACGCCTCCTACGAGGAGACGCTCGCCGGGATCGACGCGGGCGCGCAGGCCGCCACGCACCTGTTCAACGCGATGCGGGCCTTCAACCACCGCGACCCCGGCCCGATCCCCGCGCTCATGAACGACGAGCGGATCTTCTCCGAGGTCATCGCCGACCCGGTCCACCTGCACCCGGGGACCATGCGGTTCGCGTTCGACCTTTCGCTGCCCGCCTGGACCCTGCTCGTCTCGGACGCGATGGACGCCGCGGGCCTCGCGGACGGGCACTACGTCCTCGGCCGCCACGAGGTGGAGGTCAAGGACGGCACCGCGACCGTCGCCGGGACCGACGTCATCGCCGGTTCCACGATCACCCTCCTCGACGCCTTCCGCAACGCGGTGCGGCTGGCCGGCCAGTCCGTCCAGGCCGCCTCCCAGATGGCCTCCGCGACGCCGGCCGAACTCCTGGGGCTGCGCGACGTGGGCGCCATCGAAGCGGGGAAGTACGCCGACGTCGTCGTCCTGGACGACGACCTGAACCTGGTCTCGGTCATGCGCCGCGGGGCCTGGATCCAGGTCTGAGCACGCGGACGGGGCCGGAGGCGTCGCGCCCCCGGCCCCGTCCGCGTTCCTACATGTTGTAGTCGTACGTCGTGCTGGTCGCTCCGATGAGGAGGTAGATCAGGCAGAACGTGAAGAACGAGGCGATGCCGAGCACGAGCCCGGCGATCGCGATCGGCTTGTTCGTCGCCTGGCCCTTGTTCGCGCGCGCCCATCCGATGGCGCCGAACACGATCGCGAGCACGCCCAGCGGCCAGGTGAACACGTTGAGTCCGGGCACGAACGACAGCGCGACCGCGATGATCCCGAGGATCAACGCGGCCTTCCCGAGTCCGTTGCGCTCCTGCCGGGCCGGGGGCGGCGCGCCTTCGCGGCCGTGCGGCGGCGGGGGCATGGGCGGCGGCGGGACCGGCCCGGTCGCATACGGGCTGTAGCCCGATCCGGGCGGCGGTGGCGGCACGGGCGGGACGTGCCCCGGTCCGCCTCCGGGAATGTGGGTCCCCGGCGGCCGGGGGACGCCGCTCGGCGGCTCCCCGGGCGGGCCGTGCGGCGACCGCTCGCCGGGCCTCGCGAAATCCGCGGGCGTCGTTTCGGCGGGCTCGCCGCCGGGAC
>NZ_WIAO01000021.1 GCF_009451885.1 Glycomyces albidus | reverse complement strand
AGGCGTTCCCACTGCTTATCGGTCAGATCCCCGCGCCCTGATAGGCTCGACACAGAAGCCTCCTATTGAAATCGTTGCAGCACAACAGATTCAACAGGAGGCTTCCTCAGTTCGTAAACACGGCCTAGCGCCAGGCGGACAGAGGATTGTCCAGTCGGCCCGCGTAGATCAGGCTCTCCTCCTGGTTCTCCAGGTTCACCATCTGCTGGTTGTTCTTGAGCTGCAAGCGGTTCAGGCACGAGAGCGTGAACGACTCCTCGAACAGTGGGTACCGCTCGAACGCGTCGGCGAGCTCCGGGTGCGCGGCCTGGTAGTCCTTGAGCGCCTCGGCCGCGACCCGCCAGAACTCGTCCTCGCTGAGCACCCCGTCGATGTGCAGGATCCCGGCGAGGAACCGCAGGAAGCAGTCGGCGACGTCGGTGAGGATCGACAGGGCCCGCACGTCGTCGGGCACCTCGGCGCGGATCCGCGCGATCGCCTCGGGGACCTCGGTGGACGGCTCCAGGACCGCGCACTCCTCGCCGATGTCCTTGAGGAACACCCGCTCCACGGCCCCGTCCTTGAGCACGAGGATGATGTTCTCGCCGTGCGGCATGAACACCAGCCCGTACTTGTACAGGCAGTGCACGAGCGGCACCAGGTACGCGTCGAGATAGCCGCGCAGCCAGTCGGCCGGGCGCAGCCCCGAGCGGCGGATGAGCGCCGACGCGAACGGCTTCCCGTCGCGGTCGACGTGCAGCAGGGACGCCATGGTCGCAGCGCGCTCGCCCTTCGCGAGCTTGGGGACCGGGCTCTCGCGCCACAGGGCCGCGAGCATCTTCCGGTACGGCGAGCCCTTCGGGGCCTGCGAGTACGCCGGGTGCCGGTAGCCGACCGCGGCCCGCTCGCGCAGGACGGTGACGCCGTGGCGCTTCAACGTGGCGTCGCCGTGGACGAGGTCGGCGACCCAGTCGCAGATCGCGGGCGTGACCTCCATGTACTCGGTCGACAGGCCCCGCATGAAGCCCATGTTCAGCACCGACAGGGCGGTCTTGACGTAGTCGCGGCCCGGGTCGGTGCGGTTGAAGAACGTCCGGATCGACTGCTGCGCCTGGAACTCGTCGTGGCCCTCGCCGAGGGGGACGAGCCGCCCGGCGGCGATCTCGGGCGCGAACGTCACCGAGATCTTGTTGCGCCACTGCCACGGGTGGACCGGGATCAGGTAGACGTCGTCGTAGGTCAGGCCCCGGTCGGTGAGCATCGACGCGAAGTACTCGCGGGAGTCGGCGTCGACCTGGGTGTCCAGGAGCCACGTGAAGTCCAGTTCGGGCGAGGCCGCGAACATCGCGTGCTCGCGGAGGGCCGCCAGCCACATGAGCCGCACGCCCGCGCCGGCCTCGGGCGCGTACGCCTGGTAGTCCTCGGAGGTGAACCCGAGCCTGCCGGACCCGGCCACGAAGCACGGGTGGCCGCCGGTCATGGCCGCCTCGATCGCCTGGAAGCCCGAGCCGACGAGCGCCGCGGCGCTCGGCTGGTCCTCCGAGAGCTGGAACGCCCCGCGGTTGACCGTGGCGGCGACCTCCTCGAGGTAGACCGGGAGCACGGTGTCGCTCAGGCCGAGTTCGCCCCTGAACGCGAGGAAGAACGCGGCCGCGTCCGCCTCCAGCGCG
Organism: Glycomyces albidus; assembly: GCF_009451885.1. Taxonomy (GTDB): domain Bacteria; phylum Actinomycetota; class Actinomycetes; order Mycobacteriales; family Micromonosporaceae; genus Glycomyces; species Glycomyces albidus. The sequence continues at coordinate 105,070 of NZ_WIAO01000021.1, read as the reverse complement.
GCGCCGCCGGCGCCGGTGCGCTCGATCGACGCGGGGTCGACGACCCAGTGGTCGAGCTTGAACCGCCGCGCACGGAAGCGGTACCGCTCGCGCTCGGCGCCCAGCACGTAGGCGTCGCCGTCCTTGACGGGCACGAGGAGGCGCTCGTGCGCGAACTCGCCGATCGCCTTGGCGAGCAGGTTCCTGGTGGCCGCCCGCCACAGCTCGGGGGTCAGGTGGTCGATGGCGCTCATGCGTTCACTCCCTTGGCGGCGGACCGCTCGAAGTCCATGCGGGTGCAGAAGCTCAGCAGCGCCTCCTTGTCCTTGAGGCGCACCGTCCTCTCCGGACGGAAGCCGACGTACTCGTTCAGGCGGTGGATCGCCTCGTTCCCGGTGTCCGGCTCGACGACGACCCGCCGGGCGCGGAACCCGTCGAACAGCAGGTGCATCACGGCGGTCATGACGCCCTTGGTGAATCCGGGGATCGGCTGGTCCGCGGGGGCGGTGAGCACGTGCATGCCGACGTCGCCCTCCTCGGGGTCGTACGCCGACGCCAGCTCCGAATGCGCGGGGTCGTACACCTCGACGAGGAACCGGGCCCGGTAGTGGTACAGGCCGATGTACGCGAAGTGGTGCGGGTCGGCCTCGATGGCCTCGTGCTCGGCGAGCACGTCGGCGACCGAGGCGTGCTGCATCATCCAGTACCGCGCTTTGGGGTGCGTGACCCATTCGTGCAGCAGCGGCGAGTCGGTCGGCGGGTCGACCGGGCGCAGCCCGAAGTCGCCGAGCCGCTCGTGCAGGTGGTAGAAGGTCTCGGGGGCAAGCATCTGCGTGGTCATGACGGTGATCCGAACTCCTGGAAGCCGATTCGCTGCTCGATGGGGTAGACCTCCCGGCCGGTCATCGACCGGATGATCCAGGAGTTGCGGTAGGCGGCCATGCCGAGGTCGGGGGCGGTGAACCCGTGGGTGGCGAGCTCGGCGTTCTGGACGAAGACCTCCCCCGCGCCCGCCTTGTCGACGCTGTAGTCGCGGCGGGGCTCCAGGCGCCCGGTCGCGTCGAAGCGCAGCCGGTCGCGCACGGGGTCGAGGAAGCCGGGGACGCGGTAACTGTAGCCGGTCGCGAGGACCAGGCCCTCGGTCGCCAGGTCGAAGCTGCGGTCCTGCTCGTGCTGGCGGACGCCGAGCCGGACGCTGCCGCATCCGGTCGCCTTCTCCACGGTGCAGTTGGTGAACAGCCGGGTCGGGACGGTCCCCATGGTGAACTTCTTCTCGTACAGCACGTCGTAGATGTCGTTGATCAGCTCGGCGTTGATGCCCTTGTACAGGCCCTTGTGCGCGTGGTTGAGCTCGTCGCGCTTGGCCGCGGGCAGGCCGTGGAAGTAGTCGACGTACTCCGGGCTGGTCATCTCGAGCGTGAGTTTCGTGTACTCGAGCGGGAAGAACCGCGGGGACCGCGTCACCCAGTTCAGCTCGTACCCGCCGGTGTCGATGCCGCCCAGGAGGTCCCGGTAGATCTCGGCGGCGCTCTGGCCCGAGCCGACGACGGTGATCGACTTGCAGGCCCGCAGCCGCTCGCGGTGCTCCAGGTACGACGAGGCGTGGCACACCGTGTCGGACTCGAGCTCGCGGCACGCCGGCGGGATCCACGGCGGGGTCCCGGTGCCGAGCACCAGGCGCTTCGCGAGGTCGATGCGCTCGCCGCCGGGGCCCTCGGAGCGGACGGCGTAGACGCCGTCCTCCCAGGTCACCTCGGTCACCTCGCGCTCGAACGCGAGGTTGTCGAGCTTCGCGGCGGCCCAGCGCAGGTAGTCCTGGAACTCGGTGCGGAGCTGGAAGAACGACTCGCGGATGTAGAACGGGTAGATCCGCCCGTTCTCCTTGAGGTAGTTCAGGAACGAGTACTCGGAGGTCGGGTCGGCCAGGGTCGCGAGGTCGGCCATGAACGGCACCTGCATGGTGGTGCCCTCGATGAGCATGCCCGGGTGCCAGTCGACGTTCGGCTTGCGTTCCAGGAAGAGCCCGTCGAGGTCGTCGATCGGGGCGGTGAGCGCGGCGAGGCCGAGGTTGAACGGCCCGAGCCCGATGCCGATGAAGTCGCGGAGGCCGGCGCGGCCCGGGGCGGTGCGGCCGGATGACGAGTGGACGGTCACACCGACTCCTGCACGGTCTTGCCGTGGCGGGCGAGCGCCTCCAGCACGGGGACGATGTCGTCGAGGCGGGTCTCGGGGTTGAGCAGCGTGAGCTTGAGCGCGATGCGGCCTTCGACGCGGGTGGCGGCGACCATGCCCTCGCCGGAGGCCGCGAGCGCCTCGCGGGCGAGGCGGTGCGTGTCGTCGTCGGCTCCGGCGAGGCGGAACAGGACGGTGGAGAGCTGCGAGGGCGGCGCGGCGACCTCGAAGCGGGCGTCGGCGGCGAGCCAGTCCCAGGTCTGGTCGGCGAGCGCGCAGACCCGGTCGAACATCGCGCCGACCGCGTCGGGTCCCAAGGTGCGCAAGGTCATCCACAATTTCAGGGCGTCGAAGCGGCGAGTGGTCTGGAGGCTCTTGTCGACCTGGTTCGGGAGGGCGCCCTCGGCCGGGTTGAGGTAGTCGGCGTGGTGGGTGACGTGGCGCAGGGCGGCCCGGTCGCGGACCAGGAGCGCGGAGGAGCTGACGGGCTGGAAGAACGACTTGTGGTAGTCGACGGTGACCGAGTCGGCGGACTCGATGCCGGCGAGGAGCGCCCGGTGCTCGCGGGAGACGAGGAGGCCGCAGCCGTAGGCGGCGTCGACGTGGAGCCAGACCCGGTGCGCGGCGGCGATCTCGGCGATCGGCGCGAGCGGGTCGACGGACCCGAAGTCGGTGGTGCCGGCGGTGGCGACGACCGCGGCGGGGATGAGGCCCTGCTCGCGGCAGGTCTCCAGCCGGGCGTCGAGTGCGGCGGGGTTCATGCGGTACCAGTCGTCGGCGGGGACGGTGACGACCGCGTCCTCGCCGAGTCCGAGGAGCCTGGCGGCCTTGACGACCGAGAAGTGGGAGTGCGGGGAGGCGAAGAGGCGGAGCCGGGGGAGCACTTCGACGCCGCGCATCGAGGTGCCGGTCTCGATGCGGTGCTTGAGGAGTGCGGCTTCGACGGCCTCGTCGCGGGCGAGGAGGAGCGCGTGGAGGTTCGACTGGGTGCCGCCGGAGGTGAAGACGCCGTCGGCGTCGGCGCCGAGGCCGATGCGCTGGGCGGTCCATTCGATGAGGCGCTGCTCGATGAGGGTGCCGCCGGCGCTCTGGTCCCAGGTGTCGACCGAGGTGTTGACGGCGGCGAGGACGGTCTCGGCGGCGACGGCCGGCAGCGCGACGGGGCAGTTGAGGTGCGCGAGGTAGCGCGGGTGGTGGAACCAGACCGCGTCGTCGAGGTACAGGGCGCCGACCTCGTCGAAGGCGGCCTCGAAGGACTCCAGGGGCCGGTCGAGGTCGACGGCCGCGACGGCGGGCGCGAGCGCCGCCGGGACGGCTCCGGTCCAGGGCCGCTCGACGGAGGCGAACCGGTCGGCGATGCGCTCGGCGACGTCGGCGATGAGGCCGCGGTAGGCGGCCGCCGAGTCGCGGCCGAGGAGGGCCGGTGGGGCGGTTCGGTTGCGCGGCGCGGGAGCCGGACGGAGGTCGGCGCTTGTCAGCACGGAGGTCGCCTTTCGTAGAGGAACAGCGCAGGGGACGTCTCTCTCGGGGAACGTGTAGGTTAGGCTAACCTAAGTGTTGGACGGGCGGAAGGGGTCTTCCCGAATGGTGATGTTCTCCACGCTTCTTTACCGGTTCATCCGCTAATCGGCTTTTGTGCGGCACCAAGGCGACACTGCGGTCGGCATCCACTCTGGACTCGACAGGCGATGAGGAGCGCATTGCGGCGCAATGGGATACGGCGCCTCTGCGGGGTGCGAGGGGGAGTTGCGGCGGCGCCCGGGGGGAGCCGCCGCCGCGCTCAAATCATCCCCAACCGGGACGGCACTGTCTGTCACCAATCCGACAACGACCGGTGCGGCCCCGCAGCTCGGCCCCGGTTCGAGCCGTTTCCGGAAGGGACGCAAAAGGACCGGCGGCGAACCGCCGGTCCTCGCCTCGCGTCCTATCGGGTTTCGGCGATCCACGCCTCCACGACGCCGGTCATCGTCTCCAGCGGGATCGACCCGCTGGTCAGGATCCGGTCGTGGAAGTGCCGCAGATCGAAGGCGCCCCCGAGCTCCCGCTCGGCGCGGGCCCGCAGGCCCTCGATGTGCTTGCGGCCGATCATGTACGCCAGCGCCTGGCCGGGCCAGGCGATGTACCGGTCGACCTCGTTCGCGATGTTCACTTCGGACAGCGCGGTGTTGTCGCGCATGAACTGCACGGCGCGCTCCCGCGACCACCCGAACGCGTGCATCCCCGTGTCCACGACCAGGCGGCAGGCCCGCCAGGCGTCGAACGAGACCATGCCGAGCCGGGCCAGGTCGCCGCTGTAGAGGCCGATCTCGTCGCACAGCCGCTCGGTGTAGAGGCCCCAGCCCTCGCCGAAGGCGGTGACGTACCCGAACTGCCGGAACTGCGGCAGGTCCTTCAGGGTCTGCCCGAGCGCGAACTGGAGGTGGTGCCCGGGGACGCTCTCGTGGAACGCGAGCGCCTCGTACTCGTAGCGGGCCCTGCTCTGCGGCGCATAGGTGTTCACCCAGTGCGTGCCCGGCCGCGACCCGTCCGAGGCGGGGACGGTGTAGTACGCGAGAGTCGAGCCCTTGGCGGCGGTCGCGGGGATCTCCTCGATGCTGCACGGCGCGATGTCGTAGTCCAGGAACGCGGTCGGCAGGGCGGCCTCGGCCCGCCGCAGCGCCGCGGTCACGTCGTGCAGGATCTGGTCGGCGGTCTCGTACCGCAGCGACGCGTCCCCGCGGAGCCGGTCGACGACCTCGGCGACGACGCCCGTCCCGAGCGCGCGGGCGCCGATCTCGGCGAACTCGCCGCGGAGCCGCTCGACCTCTTCGAGCCCGGTCCGGTGCACCGCCTCGGGATCGAGGTCGGTGGTGGTGAACTGCCGGGATGCGGCCCGGTATCCCTCGTCGCCGCCGGGCACGTTGCAGATCCCGACGGCCTCGTCGCCGCGCGCGACCGGCAGCAGCTCCCGCTCGAGGGCCTCGCGCCAGCGGGAGAGCGCGGGCCGGACCCGCTCGGCCACGAGCGCCCGGGCCTCGGCCTTCCACTCGTCCACGTCGACGCCCGTTGGTGTCGGCGCCGCCAGGACATCCCGTTCTATATCGGTGGCGAGGTAGTCGTCCAACTGCTCGATCACACCCTGTACCCCGGTCCGGGTCTGGTGCCGCCCTTCGGAGCCGGCCTGCCGGTACCGCTCCAGGACCGCGTCGAAGTACGCCCCGAGCTTGCCGAGCCTGACGAGGTAGTCCCGGCTCCGCTGCTCGGAGTCGAGACTCTGCCGCGGCAGCGACGACAGCATCGACGTGACCGGCCCGCTGATCGTGTTGCTCAGCGCGACCTCGCCGAGCCGCGCCCTGATGACCGCGGACTGGTCGCTCACGAGCCGGCCGAGCATCGAGTAGGTGATCCGGTCCTGCCCTTCGAGGGCCGTCGCGTCGAGCGCGGAGAGCCCCTCCGACACCTCGGCGTGATGCCCGAGCCGCACCTCGTCCCCGTCCCGACTCGGGTCCGGCAGCAGGTCGTCGTAGCCGGGAATCCCGTAGAAGCTGGCCGATGTGGGGTTGTCGGCCAGGTGAAAGTCGAAGTACCGCTGCGCCAGCGCAGCGAGCTGAGGATCGCCCATGTGCACCCTTTCCAGTGAGTGCCCCGACCCTAGCGTTCCCCCTAGCCGCCCGGCAAGTGCCTTCGGTGTCGAGACCGCGATCCCGGTCCGCCCTGCCGACCCGGCCCGCGCCGCGACTCCGGCGTCGAGCGCCCTCGGCTAAGGCGTTGCGCCGCCGCCGACGCGCGTGCGAAGCTGGCCCGATGTCCCTCCCCTCCACCCGCGACGAGGCGATCGCGTACGAACGCCGCGGCCGCACCCTCAAGTACCTCCACTTCTGGAACGAGCGGGCCCGATCCGACGGCGCCGTCGGCCGCGGGTGCCTCAGCCAGTGGTGGCCGAGCGAGTTCACCGACGACGGCCACCGGTACCGCACCGCCGAGCACTACATGATGGCGCACAAGGCATGGCTGTTCGGCGACACCGAGAACGCCGAGCGGATCCTCGCCTGCGGGCACCCCGCGCAGGCGCAGAAGCTCGGCCGCCAGGTGCGCGGGTTCGACCACGGCACATGGGAGGCCGAGCGCTTCGGGATCGTGGTCCGCGCGAGCCTGCTCAAATTCGGGCAGCACCCCGAACTCCTCGGCTACCTGCGCGGCACCGCCGGACGCGTCCTCGTCGAAGCGAGCCCCAGGGACCGCATCTGGGGCATCGGCCTCGCCGAGACCGACCCGGGCGCGTCCAGCCCCGCCGCGTGGCGCGGGCTCAACCTGCTCGGCTTCGCGCTCATGGAGGCCCGGACCCGGCTGACGGCATGAGCGAAGGCCGGTCGGAACCGACCGGCCTTCGCTCTCACGTCGTCCCTGCGGACTAACCCAGGCCGTTGTCCGCGAGCCACTGCGACGCGATGTCCGGCGTGGACGCCTGGTCGACCGTGCTCTGCACGTTGAGCGCCACCAGGCCCTCGGGCGTGAGCGCGGCGCTGACCGCGTTGACGACGTCGGCGATGTCACCGGCGACGGACTCGCTGACCAGCGGCACCACGTTCGAAGCCAGGAACAGCGACTCCGGGTCCTCCAGGACCACCAGGTCCTCGGTCTGGATCCGCGGGTCGGCGGTGTACACGTTCGCGACGTTCACAGTGCCGGCGAGAAGGTCCTCGACGGTCGTGTCCCCGGTCGCCGAGAACTCGACCTGCACGCCGTACGTCTCCTCCAGGCCCGTCGGGCCGTAGGGGCGCTCGGCGAGCTCCGGCGGGCCGCCCAGCGTCAGCGTCTCGGACACCCCGGCCAGGTCGGCGATCGTGGTGAGCGCGTTGGCGTCCGCGAACTCGCGCGTGACGGTGTACGAGTCCTGGTCGGTCGCGCTCGCCTGGTCGAGCACGGTGAGGCCCCCGGGCAGCGCCTCCTGGAGCGCCGCGTACACGTCCTCAGGGGACCGCGCGGCCGTCTCGGGGTCGAAGTACTGGAGCAGGTTGCCGGTGTACTCGGGGAACAGCGTGATGGCGCCGCCCTCGACCTCCGGCATGTACGCGTCGCGCTGGCCGATGCTGAACCGGCGCTCGACCTCGTGGCCGGCGCCTTCCAGGGCCTGCGCGTAGATCTCGGCGACGATCTCGTTGGAGTAGTACGCCTGGGAGCCGACGACGATGGCATCACCGGACGACTCCGACCGATCCTCCTCGCCGAGGGGGTCGTCGGAGGAGCAGCCGGTCAACGCGATCGCGGTGCCGAGGACCGCCGCGGCGGCCGCGGCGCGAACGCCTCGCACTCTGAACATGGGTCTTCCTCTCAAGGGTGGGTGTCTGCGGTGTCTGGGGTCGCGGGGGCGGCCGGTTCGGGGTCGAGGCGCCGCCCGGTCGGGTGCCCCTGGTCGGCGCGGATGCCGTGCGGCACCGCGGCCCGCTGGGCGAGCGCGAACAGCGCGTCGAGGACGAGCGCGAGCAGGGCGACCAGGATCGCGCCGCCGAGGACGACCTCGTAGCGGCGCAGGCTCAGTCCGGTGATGATCGGCAGGCCCAGCCCGCCGAGGTTGACGTACGCGGCGATGGTCACCGTCGCGACCACCTGAAGCACCGCGGAGCGGAAGCCGGCGACCAGCAGCGGCAGCCCGAGCGGGATCTCGACGCGCCACAGGATCTGCGCCCCGGTCATCCCGACCGCCCGCGCGGCGTCGACGACCCGGCGGTCGATCGCCTCGAACCCGGCGTACGCGCCGGCGAGGAGCGAGGGGATCGCGAGGATCACGAACGTGACCGTCGCGGCCTCCGGTTTGCGCAGGACCCCGAAGACCAGCACCAGGAGCACGAGCAGTCCGAAGGACGGGACGGCGCGTGCGGCGCCCGAGAACGCCACGGCCACTTCGCGTCCGCGTCCGGTGTGGCCGATCGCCCAGCCGAGCGGGACGGCGATGAGCGCGGCGATGGCGACCGCGGTCGCCGTGAAGGAGAGCTGCTGCGCGAGCAGGTGCTGGAGCGCGTTCGGGCCGGTCCACTGCTCGGGTGCGAAGAGCCAGGCGAACGCGTCGGCGAGCAGGTTCACGAGGCGGCCTCCGCGGCGGATCGGCGGGCGGGCGCCGCGCCGCGGGCCCACGGCATGAGCGTGCGCCCGGCGGCCATGAGCGCCAGGTCGATCAGGAGCGCGATCACGGCGACGGCGACGATCCCGGCCAGCACTTCGGGGACGATGCGCCGCTGGAGGCCGTTCGTGAACAGGTAGCCGAGGTTGGTGACGCCCACGAGGATGCCGACCGTCGCCAGCGAGATCGTGCTCACCGCGGTGACGCGCAGGCCCGCGAGGATCACCGGCCCGGCCAGCGGCAGGTCCACGGCCCAGAACCGGCGTGCGGCGCCGTAGCCGACCGCGGTCGCCGAGCGGCGCACCGCCGGGTCGACCGAGTCGAGGCCGTCCGTGACGGCGCGGACCATGATCGCGATCGCGTAGATCGTCAGCGCGATCACCAGGTTCGTCTCGCTCGTCGCCGGGTAGCCGGCGACCACCGGGAGGATCATGAGCAGCGCGAGCGACGGGATCGTGTACAGCAGGCCGGTCACGGTGATGACCCAGCCGCGCAGGAGCCGGTACCGCCAAGCGACCCAGCCCAGCGGCAGCGAGAGCGCGAACCCGGCGGCGATCGCGATGACGCTCTGCCGCAGGTGCTCGAGCGTCAGGGAGCCGATCAGGTCCAGGTTCTCGGAGACCCAGTCCATCTACCCCTCGCCTTCCACGAGGACGCCTTGCGTGCGGCCCTCGGCGTCGACCAGGACCCGGCCGCGCGGGGTCTGCTTGACCCTGAGGGCGCGCTTGCCGCGGTCGGCGCCGATGAACGCCGCCACGAAGTCGTCGGCGGGGTTCTCGGTGATCTCGCTGGGGCTGCCGACCTGGAGCCGCCGCGCGCCTTCGGCGAGGATCGCGACCTGGTCGCCGAGGAGGAACGCCTCGTCGACGTCGTGCGTGACGAACACGACGGTCTTGTCGAGGTCCCGCTGGAGCCTGATGAGCTCCCGCTGGAGTTCGGCGCGCACGATCGGGTCGACGGCGCCGAACGGCTCGTCCATGAGCAGGATGTTCGGGTCGGCGGCGAGGCCGCGTGCGACGCCGACGCGCTGCTGCTGCCCGCCGGAGAGCTGGCTCGGGTACCGGTCGGCCATCGCCGTGTCGAGGCCGACGACGTCCATGAGCTCGAGCGCCCTCGCCCGCGCGGCGCGGCGGGTCCGGCCGTTCAGGCGCGGGACGGTCGCGATGTTCTCGGCGACGGTGAAGTGCGGCATCAGGCCGCCGTTCTGCATGACGTAGCCGATGCTGCGCCGCAGTGCGACGCCCTGCTTCGCGGCGACGTCCTCGCCGTCGATCTCCACCGTGCCCGAGGTCGGCTCGACCATCCGGTTGATCATGCGCAGCAGCGTGGTCTTGCCGCAGCCGGACGAGCCGACGAACACGGTGGTGCGTCGCGAGGGGATGACGAGGTCGAACGAGTCGACGGCGACCGTGCCGTCGGGGAAGCGCTTGGTGACGTTCCGGAACTCGATCATCGGGCTCCTCCGGGTGCACGGATGCGCGGGACCTCGGCCGGTGCCCGCACATCGCCCCGGTCGGCCGGGCCTGCGCCCGCCATCGGGTCCGGGCGCTCACGCGACAATACCCGACTTGGACCGGTATCGATCATGCTCGGCGGCACGGGTGCTCCGGTCCCGGTGGGCCGAACCGGGACCGGCCCGAGGGCGCGCTCGCGGCGGTAGGGTTGGCGCCGAACGCGGGCGAGAGGAGCCGGACATGGCGGAGCAAGTGGACGTGGTCGTGGTGGGCATGGGCCCGGGAGGCGAGTCGGCGGCCGCCGAACTCGCCCGGGCCGGACTCTCCGTCATCGGCGTCGAGCGCCGCCTCGTCGGCGGCGAATGCCCCTACTACGGTTGCGTCCCGACGAAGATGATGGTCCGCGCCGCCGACGCGCTCGCCGAGGCCGGCCGCGTCGCCGGGCTCGCCGGAGCCGCCGACGTCTCTCCCGACTTCGCGCCGGTCGCACAGCGCATCCGAGGCGAGGCCACCGACGACTGGAACGACCAGGTCGCCGTCGACCGCTTCGAGGACGCCGGCGGGCGCCTCGTCCGCGGCGAGGCGGTCATCACCGGGCCCGGAGCGGTCCGCGTCGGCGACCGCGACTTCACCGTCGTGAAGGCGATCATCCTCAACACCGGCACCGAACCCGCCGTCCCTCCGGTCGCCGGCCTCGCCGACACTCCCTATTGGACGAACCGGGACGCGGTCGCCGCGACTGAGGCCCCCGAGTCGCTGATCGTCCTCGGCGGCGGCGCGATCGGCCTCGAGCTGGCGCAGGCGTTCTCGCGCTTCGGCACCCGGGTCGCGGTGTTCGAGGCCGCCGACCGGCTCCTGCCGCTGGAGGAGCCCGAATCGGGCGAACTGGTCGCCAAGGTGTTCGCCGCCGAGGGCATCGAGGTCAACACCGGCACCGCGGTCGAGTCGGTGGCGTACGACGCGGGCCGGTTCACCGTCAAGGCGGGCCCGCTCGAAGTCGACGCCGAGCGGCTCCTCGTCGCCACCGGCCGCAGGCCGAACATCGCGAACCTCGGCCTCGACGCGGTCGGCGTGGACGCGAGCGGCCGCTCCCTCGACGCCGACGAGCACCTCCGCCTCACCGACGGGGTGTACGCGATCGGCGACATCGTCGGCGAGGGCGCCTTCACGCACATGTCGATGTACCAGGCCAAGATCGTCGCCGACCACGTCCTCGGCAGAGGCGGCCCGGGCGCCGAGTACCACGCCGTGCCCCGCGTGACCTTCACCGACCCCGAGGTCGGCGCGGTCGGCCTGACCGAGCGGCAGGCCCGCGACCAGGGCATCGCGGTCGCGACCTCGGTCTCGGAGATCCCGAACTCCTCGCGCGGCTGGATCCACAAGGCCGGCAACGACGGCTTCGTCAAACTCGTCGCCGACACCGACCGGGGCGTCCTCGTCGGCGCCACCGCCGCCGGACCCGCCGGCGGCGAAGTCCTCTCGATGCTCACCCTCGCCGTCCACGAACGCACGCCCCTGGACCGCCTCCGCCGCATGATCTACGCCTACCCGACCTTCCACCGCGCCGTCGAGGACGCCCTCTCGCGCCTGTGATTCCGGAGCACGGGCGGCCGATCGAACCGGCGGCCTGTCAATTATCCGACTCGGCATCGCCGTATTCGCGGTGCGGTGCGCGAACGGCGTGCGCGGCGCCGACCCGGAGAACACAATTCGCGAGCCGAGACGCCAAGGGGCGCAAGCGGAACCGATTGCAGCGGCATTTTGTGCGAAAGCGCAGTTCACTGATGCTAACCGAATCGAAGTTAGTCGATCCTCATCAATGCGGCGGGCCGCAGCTCTGCCATCATTCGAAGTCTGGACGTTACAAGTGCAATGGCGCACTGAGAGAACGAATTCGATGGCAGAAGTGCGCCTTGGTCACCCCGATTCGCAGTGGCGCTTCCGCCTATTCCGTGGAGGTGCACGATGCCCAGAAGGCGATGGCCCACCGAGAGCGAACTGAACGAGCGCCTGTCCCTCGCCGCGGCATGGCTGCTGCGGCATCGGATCGCCGGCCGGCAGATATGGCCGGTGTCGGCCGGCGGCGACGAAGCGTCCCTGTGGGGAGGGACCGTCGACGCGGTCTGCGCGGTCGCCGCCCTCCGCCGATGCGGGCGGCAGATCGCCGCGGTCCTCGACGACGTCGACCTCGGGGCGACGAAGCGCTGGATCACCACCCAGCAGAACAAGGACGGCTCGTTCAGCAGCGGCGAGTTCGCGTTCGCCGGGGCGGAACCGACCGCGTGGGCGCTCATCGCCCTCTACGAGATCGCCCCCGGCACCAGGAGCCGCGAGATCGACCGCGGCCTGGCCTACCTCGAGACCTGCGTCGACACCGGCGACGGCTCGGTCGCCTCCACGCCCTCGGGCGAGCTGCCGCGCACGATGCCGTCGGCGCTGACGCTGTGGGCCTTCGCCCTGTGGCGGCACCGCGACGACCTCCAGGACAAGATCGTGTCCTACCTCCTTCGCTGCCAGGACAACGCGAGCCACGGCTGGGGCGTCACCAGCGCCGCCCGCCCCAACCCGGCCACCACCGCGCAGGTCCTGGTCGCGTTCCAGGCCGCCCGCGTCCCGGCCGAGGCGTTCCAGCTCGCGGTCGAATACGTGGTCGACCAGCAGCGCGACAGCGGACGCTGGCCGAACAGCCTCGACGAATGGCACACCGCCTACGACCGCACGGCCCTCCAGGTGACCAACAAGTGCGCCAACAGCGGCACCGCCTGGTGCCTGCTCGCCCTCGCGCGGCTCGAGGACCACCGGTCCCGGACGGCCTGCCTGCGCGCCGTCGACTTCCTGCTCAACACCGACCAGACGGTCTCGGGCCCGAACCTGGTCCGCGGCTCCTGGGCGCTGTGGGACGACGGCGCCCACCGGCACGTCTGGCTCACCGGCCAGGTCGTCGTCGCCATCGCGGCCTGGCGGGGCGCGCTCCCGCCGCGGGGCCTGCGCCGCGAGGGCATGCGACTCACGAACTGGCTCCTGAGCGTGGTCGACTTCCTCGTGAACCGTGCCCCGCTGATCTCGACGCTCGGCGTCATCGGCGCGGTCGTGGCCCTGACGATCGACACGTCCGACGCCGGCCTCCGCGACCGACTCGTCGGCGACGGCGTCACCTTCCGCCAGAGCCTCCTGACGTCAGGCCTGGGCACGGCGATGCTCGGCGCGATCTCATGGGTCTTCCGAGGCGCCCGCAACTGGCGGGCCCGAGCACGAGAATGAGCGCGGCCGACTTCCCGCCCGATGCCGGTGACACTGCGGCAACTGCCTTGGCCGCCGGGTCCGCCGGCCCATAGACAGCGGCCATGGCCCGCCTTGACTTAGAGGATTGCTGACTTAGAGCCATGCTAACTTAGAGAGCATCTGAGTCAGGTCGAAACCGGTCGGAGGCGGTCGTGCGCAAGGCTTCGTTCGTAGGGCGCAAACGGGAGATGGCAGACCTGCGGTGGCGGCAGGAACTGGTCGAACGTGACGGCGAGGGCGCCGCCGTCGCCATCCGGGGCCGTCGGCAGGCGGGCAAGTCGAGACTGGTCGAGCAGTATTGCGTCGAGGCGGCCCTGCCGAGGCTGTACTTCCAAGCAAGCAGAGGGGTCGGAACCGCCGAATCGCTTGAGCTGTTCATGGCCGCGCTTCGGGCCTCAGACCTTCCGGGGGCCGCTGCTCTGCCGAGCGCGGGACCTCGAACGTGGCTGGAGGCGTTCGAGCTGCTCGCGCTCGCCGTGCCCGAGGACCGGGTCTCGGTCGTCGTCATAGACGAGATCCCATGGTTGTTCCAGCAGGATTCGCGCCTCGAAGGCTATCTGCAGACGGCATGGGATCGGCTGCTCAAGCGCAAACCGGTGCTCCTGCTATTGGTGGGCAGCGATATCCACATGATGGAGGCGTTCATCGGTTATGACCGTCCGTTCTACGGGCGTGCGGATCCGATGGTGGTCAAGCCGTTGAACCCCGCGGACACTGCGGAGCTCACCGGCCTGGGCGGAGTCGACGCGCTCGACGCCTACCTGATCACCGGCGGATTCCCTGCGCTCTGCAGAACTTGGGGCGACGGTTCGAACGCCCTGGACTTCTTTGCCGAGCAGTGCCGCAGAGCGACGAGCCCGCTGTTCACCATCGGTGAGCAGATGCTGGACTCGGAGTTCCCGCAACCGGACCAGACCCGCAAGGTGTTCTCGGCGATCGGGAGCGGTGAGCGGACCTTCGGGAACATCGCCGCCCATGCGGGGCGGGGCCCCCACGAGCCGATCAAGTCGGGCTCGCTCGGTCCGATTCTCAACCGGCTCCACGACAAGCACGCGATCGCATTCGATCAGCCGCTCGCCACCCGACCCGGCAATGGCGGCAAGCTGTACCGCGTCGCCGATTCGTACCTGCGGTTGTACCTGGCGATGCTCGCCGGCGCCCATGAGGAAGTGAAGCGCGACCGTCATGCGCATGCGCTCCAGATGATCAAGCGGCGATGGGAGAGCTGGCGCGGTCGGGCGATCGAACCGGTGGTGCGGGAAGCGCTCGCTCGTGCGTCCGCTTCGGATGAATTCCCTTGGCCGGAGGCGGTCGAAGTCGGCGGCTGGTGGCCGCGAAGCTTCGATCCCGAGGTGGACCTCGTCGGTGCAGACCGCGGACCCGTGGCGAGGAAGATCTTCTATACGGGCTCGATCAAATGGCTCGGCACGCCCTTCGACCGCCATGATCTGAACAGTCTCAGGAAGTCCGCGAGGTCGGTCCCCGGGGCTTCGGAAGATGAGAGCGGCACGGTGGTGGTCAGTCGATCCGGTGTGGCAGACGGCGTGGTCGCCGACCTCGTGTGGGGGCCGGAGGACGTCTTGGCCGCATGGGAGTGATCCGCGCACCCGCAAGTCGGCCGCTACTCGGATCAGAGGGGGCGACGCGCCGGGGAAAGAAAGGACCCGGACGGCTTTCGCCGACCGGGCCTGTCCCACTGTCTCAAGGTGGCTCCCCAACTTGGACTCGAACCAAGAACCTGCCGATTAACAGTCGGCTGCTCTGCCAATTGAGCTATTGGGGAAGGGGTTCTAGCTCGGCTTCTGCCGTGCGGCGAACCGGATACGAGAGTACAGGAGCGGCGGGACGGGGTGCCACCGGGGTGGGTGTGGCGTGGGCCCCGCGGGAGTGGAAATCGGCGGCGCGTTTCCCGCATGGACCGGCGGGGCACCCCTTGATGCGGCAGAATGGCCGCTGTGTGCGGCAACGCACAGTGAACTCCAGAGCACAGGTCGATGAAGCAGCGTCCGGCCCGAGGGTCGGCCGGGGGAGGCAAATATGCGGAAGTGGTATCTCGTAGCCGGGTTCGCGGTCGGGTACATCCTGGGGGCCAAGGCCGGCCGGGAGCGGTACGAGGAGATCGTGGACTACACGCGCCGGTTCACCGGCAACGACAGGGTCCAGCAGGTCGCGACGTCGGTCCGCTCGCAGGCCAACAAGGCGGTGAACGCGGCGCAGGACAAGATCAAGGACACGAAGTTCGGTGAGATCATCGAGAACTTTACGGCCAGCGCCGACGAGCCGCCGAAGGCCGAGCCGTGGGACTCGGCGGGGGTGACCACCCCGGCCCGCAGCGATCGCGCCATCCGTGAGGATTCGCCCGGCTTCTGAATTCCGTGAACCGATGAAGACACGTGCGAGGGCCGAGACCCCAGGTCTCGGCCCTCGCGCTGTGCCTCGGTCAGGCCTTGAGGGCGGCTTCGAGCCGCAGGTCGTTCACGTTCCGGCCGGCCTTCGCCGTCCAGACGCCGCCGACGGCGGTCCAGGCGTGCGTCGCCTCGTCCCAGTACTGGAACGAGCGCTCCTCGAGCGGGATCGCGACCTCGACGGTCTCGCCGGGGGCCGCCTCGATCGCGGCGAAGCCGGCGAGGCGGGTCGGTTCGATGCCGCCGGGGACGTCGGCGGCCGGGTCGGGGGACAGGTAGAGCTGGACGACTTCGCGGCCCGTCCGGGTGCCCGTGTTCCTCACGGTGACCTTGGCTTCGGCGCCGTCGACGGTGAGGGTCTCGTACTCCCAGTCGGTGTAGGAGAGGCCGTGGCCGAACCAGAAGGCCGGCTCGGTGGTCCCGCGGTGCTGCCAGGCGCGGTAGCCGATGAAGACGCCTTCGTCGTAGTGGAGTTCGCCTTCGTCGGTGGGGACGACCCGGGTGACGGGGGCGTCGGCGAGGGTCTTGGGCCAGGTGGTGGTGAGGCGGCCGCCGGGTTCGGCGCCGAGGAGGACCTCGGCGAGGGCGCTGCCGCCCTCCTGGCCGGGGAACCAGGTGAGGAGGATGCCGGCGACGTCGTCGGCCCAGGGCATCTCGACCGGGGAGCCGGTGTTGACGACGACGACCGTGTTGGGGTTGGCGGCGGCGACGGCGGCGACGAGTTCGTCCTGGCGTCCGGGGAGGCGCAGGTCGCGGCGGTCGAAGCCCTCCGATTCGGTGAGTTCGGTGGTGGAGACGACGACCACGGCGATGTCGGCGTCGCGGGCGGCGGCGACGGCCTCTTCGATGAGCGTGTCCTCGTCGGGGCGCGGTTCGGTGTGCATGAGCCCGAACAGGACCGAGGGCGGGAATCCGGGCGGGAACTCGAACGGCGTGTACTCGTGGCGGACGCGCACCTGCTGTCCTGCGGTCAGGTGGATGCGGAAGCGCTCGACGCCGGGGCCGAAGAACGCCTCGAACGGGTCGTCGCCGGTGAAGACGTGGTCGCCTTCGAAGCGGGTGTCGCCGTCGATGAGGACCTTGTGGTGGCCGTTGCCGCGGGTGCCGAAGACGTGTTCGCCGGTGGTGGTCACCGTGTAGACGCCGTCGAGGACGGCGTGGTGGAAGTCGTCGGGGTCGACCTCGCCGGGCAGGTAGCCCATCCATTTGACGTCGCCGCTCGCGAGCGGTTCGGCGGGGGGTTCGGTGCCGTCGTTCCGGACCGGGCGCACGGTGAGGTCGAAGCCGCGCTTCGCGGGCAGGATCTGCTCGAACAGGTCGACGCCTTGGGCGTAGTGGACGCGGTCGCCCAGGGCGGCGCGGAGGCCGTCGAGGGGGGAGACGACGTGCGGCGGGAACACGGTCGCGGAGCCGCCGCCGAGGATGCGGGCCTCTTTGGCGGCCGGGCCGATGAGGGCGAGCCGGTGGATCGCGTCGGCGTGCAGCGGCAGGATGGGGGCCGCGTCGGTGCCGTCCTTCCCGGTGGGGGCGGCGTTCTTGGCGAGGACGAAGGAGCGGCGGGCGATCTCGCGGAGGAGCCCGTCGGGGTCGTCGATCGCGTCCTGGCGGCCGGCGACCGCGGCCTCGACGCCTTCGAGGGCGCCGACGCGGGCGGCGAGTTTGAGGATGCGGCGGACGTTCGCGTCGACGGCGGCCTCGGTGGTGCGGCCTTCGCGGACGGCGTCGACGAGGTGCTTGCCGAAGACGGTGAGGGGTCCGGGCATGGCCAGGTCGAGGCCGGCTTCGACGTCCTCGACGGTGTGGCGGGCGGCGCCCCAGTCGGAGACGTTGAACCCGTCGAAGCCGAACTCCTCGCGGAGGACGTCCATGAGCTCCCGGTGCGCGGTCATGGTGGTGCCGTTGACGGTGTTGTAGGCGGTCATGACGCCCCACGGGTTGACCGCGGCGGTGACCATCTCGAAGGGTCGGAGGTAGAGCTCGCGCAGGGCGCGCTCGCCGATGACGTTGTCGACGGTGAACCGGTCGGTCTCGGCGTCGTTGGCCACGTAGTGCTTCATGGTGGTGCCGACGCCGCGCTCCTGGACGCCCGCGACGTACGCCTCGGCGATGCGCCCGGTCAGGTAGGGGTCCTCGCTGAACGCCTCGAAGTGGCGGCCGCCCAGGGGCGACCGGTGGAGGTTGATGGTGGGCGCGAGCAGGACGTCGACGTCCTTGCGGCGGGACTCGGACGCGAGCAGGTTGCCGATGCGCCGCACCAGGACCGGGTCCCAGGAGGCGGCCTGGGCGGTCGGGCTCGGGAGGGCGAGGGAGGGGTCGGCGGCGGTCCAGAAGCGGCCGCGCACGCCGATGGGGCCGTCGGAGACGGTCATCGACCGCAGGCCCGCTTCGGGGGCGGCGACGGTCCGCCACATGTCCATGCCGGCCAGGAGGTCGGCCTTGGTCTCGAGGTCGAGCTTCGCGAGCGCCGCCTCAACGGCGTCGTCGTAGTCGGGCCTGTCGGCCGGGACGGTCCAGTCGCTCATGTCGGGGGTCCTCTCTGTCGGGGCTTCGCTGCGCCGGATCCGAGTCTGCCACCGCTACCGAGCGTCCGGTAGTGGCTGTGGCCGTATTGTGATTATCTATGCTGGAGGTCCATTGAGACCGAGCGCAGATCGGGGCGCCCCATGACGAATCCGCCGAGACCGCACGGCGTCCGCCACGGCGCCCGCGGGCAGGCCCGCCGCGAGGAGATCGTCCGGGCCGCGATGGAGGTCATCGCCGAGCGCGGCTACCGCGGCGCGAGCCTGGCCGCCGTCGCCGAGAAGGTCGGCCTGACCCAGCAGGGGCTCCTCCACTATTTTCCGTCCAAAGAGGACCTTCTGATCGCGGTGCTCACCATGCGCGACGAGTGGGACCGCGGCGACCGGGTCGCCGGCGGCGACCCGATGACCGTGGCCCAGACCGTCGGCGTGGTCGAGGCCAACGCGCACCGGCCCGCGATCATCCGCACCTTCTCGGCGCTCCTGGGCGAGTCCGTCACCGAGGACCACCCGGCCGAGACGTACTTCCGGGAGCGCTACCGCCGTGTCCGCCGCGAGATGGTCGCGACCCTGCGCGAGCGGTGGGGTGACCGGCTCCCTTCCGGGCTCACCCCCGAGGAGGCCGCGCCGCTGGCGGTCGCGATCATGGACGGTCTCCAGTACCAGTGGCTCCACGACCCCGAAAGCATCGACATGCCCGCATCGTTCCGCGACTTCCTGCGCCTGCTCGACCCTGCTTCCTTCAACGACGCTGCCCCTTACAACGACCCCGGCGCCCCCGACGAGCCCGGCTCCGCCGCGTGACGCTGCCCGCGCTCGCCGCGCTCGCCTGCCCCAACTGCGGCCAGGGCCTCGACCAGGCCGACCGGCGGCTCTCCTGCCCGTCCGGGCACTCGTTCGACCTCGCCAAGCAGGGTTACGCGCCGCTGCTCGCGCCCGGCTCGAACGCGACCACCGGCGACACCGCCGACCAGGTCGCCGCCCGCGAGGAGTTCCTGTCCTCCGGCGCCTACGACCCGCTCCTCGAAGCGGTCGCGAACGCCGCCGTCACCGGCGCGCCGGGCGTGATCCTCGAACCGGGCTGCGGCACCGGGCACTACCTGGCCGCGGCGCTCGCGAAGGACCCCGCGCGGGAGGGCATCGGCCTCGACACCTCGAAGTACGCGCTGCGCCGCTGCGCCAAGCGCGAGATTCCCCTCGGGGGACGGGAAGAACCGCGACGAGCCGCCGAACCTCGGGTGCGGCTCGCCGCGGTGCTCGCCGACGCGTGGAACCGGCTTCCGGTACGCGACGGCGCCGCCGCCGCGGTCCTCAACGTCTTCGCCCCCCGCAACGCCGACGAGATCGCACGCGTCCTCCACCCGGAAGGCGCCCTGGTGGTCCTCACCCCCCGGAGGGAC
Organism: Glycomyces albidus; assembly: GCF_009451885.1. GTDB lineage: Bacteria > Actinomycetota > Actinomycetes > Mycobacteriales > Micromonosporaceae > Glycomyces > Glycomyces albidus. The sequence continues at coordinate 85,762 of NZ_WIAO01000021.1, read as the reverse complement.
CACCTGCGCGAACTCGTCGACGCCTTGGACTTGCTGAGCGTCGACCCCGCGAAACCGCAGCGGACCGCCGACCAGCTCGGCTCGGCGTTCGAGGCCGAGCGGACCGACGAGATCTCCTATGCGATCGGCCTCGGACACGATGCGGTCCGACGCCTCGTGGGCATGGGCCCCAGCGCCCGCCACGTCGACCCGGCCGAGCTGGACCGGGCCGTCGCCGCACTGCCCGAACCGTTCGGCGTCACCGTCTCGGCGACCGTCGCCCGCTGGCGCCGGCGGGGCTGAGAGCGGTCCGCGGGCCGCGCCCCGCCCGCGCCGCGGGTCCCCCCGCCTCCCGGTGCGCGGCAAGCGCGCCGCTTCACCTCTTGTCCTCGTTTGCCATGACCGATACGGTACGAGGCATCACCCCTGAACCACCTGGAGACGAGTTCAATGTTCGATGAGAAGCGGGCAGGCGGTCTCGCGCTCGCCGCCGCGGGGCTCCTCGCGCTCGCCGGGTGCAGCACCGGCGACGCCGCCGCGGAGGAGCGCGTGACCGTCCCCGAGGACGCGGGCGTCGAGGAGCTGTCGGTCGAGGTCCTCGAGACCTACGACCACGACCCCGGGTCCTTCACGCAGGGACTCGAACTCGGCGAGCACCCCGAGTTCGGCACCGTCCTCTACGAGAGCGCCGGCCTCTACGGCGAATCCGACGTGCGCATCACCGACCCCGGCACCGGTGACGTGCTCGCCTCCCAGGACCTCCCCGCCGAGGACTTCGCCGAGGGCCTCACCCTCACCGGCGACGCGGTCTGGCAGATCACCTGGCAGGAGCACCGCGCCTACAAGCGCGACCCCGTCACCCTCGAGGTCGTCGAGACCGTCGAGTACGAGGGCGAGGGCTGGGGGATCTGCTCCGACGGCGAGCGGCTGGTCATGAGCGACGGTTCGTCCACATTGACGTTCCGCGACCCGGTCACGTTCGCCGAGACCGGCACCGTCGAGGTCACGCTCGAAGGCGAACCGGTCTTCTCCATCAACGAGCTCGAATGCGTCGGCGGACAGGTCTGGGCCAACCTCTGGCAGACCGACCAGATCGTCCGCATCGACCCGGCCACCGGCGAAGTCGGCGCCGTCGTCGACGCCGCCGGCCTCCTCACCGACGAGGAGTCGGCCGGAGCCGACGTCCTCAACGGGATCGCCGCCGCCGCAGAGGAAGGCACGTTCTACGTCACCGGGAAGCAGTGGCCGAAGCTGTTCCTCGTGCGCTTCGTCTGATCACCGCTTCGTCTGATCACAGTGCTCGGACGGTGACGGTCCGGCGATTGCGCCGCTGGTCGGGGTGGGCCATGATGGCCTCATGGCCATCACCCCCCTTGACCGAATGCTGGAGTACAAGATGCACCTCTTGGCCGACTCCCGGCAGCCCCGCGTCTTCGCCGCCTGGTGGCAGGACCTCACGACCGCCGCGTTCTCGGCGTGGTTCATCGGCGGGCTGATCCTCGACGTCAACGCCCACGCCCGCGGCTGGGCCGAATCCTTCTTCACCTGGTGGCACCTGGCGTTCTACACCGGCTTCGCCGCCACCGCCGCATGGATCGCCTGGGTCCTCGTGCGCGCCCACCGCCGCGAGGGCCGCACCGGCATGGCCGCCGTCCCGCACGGGTACGGGCCCGCGATCATCGGCATCCCGCTGTTCCTCGTCTCCGGGATCGCCGACATGATCTGGCACGAACTGCTCGGCATCGAGACGAACCTCGACATCTTCTTCAGCCCCTCGCACCTCGGCCTCGCCGCGGCCGGCATCCTCATCACCCTCGCGCCCTGGCTCTCCGCGTGGCGCCGCGAGACCCTCTCGGTCGAGCCCGAACCGATCCCGATCGAGGCCCGCCTCGCCGCGCCCGCCCTCTCGCTCGGCTTCCTCGTCGCCAGCCTCGTGCTGTTCCTGAACTACCTGGTGCCGTTCACGAGGACGCCGCACGAGACCGGCATGGGCCTGTCCGGCCACGGCTTCTTCGACAGCGGCCCGGTCGCCGGCATCGTGTTCACCACGGTCCTCGTGCTCGCGCTCGCGGTGTTCGCCACCGGCCGGTTCCGGCTGCCGCTCGGGTTCTTCACCGTCGTGTTCGCGTACCCGTGCATCATGGCCGGGGCCTTCACCGGCTTCGCGAACGGCGCGTACGTCTGGGTGCTCCTGCTCGCCGGCGCCTGGCTCGACTTCCTGGTCTGGCTCATCCGTCCCGAGCTGCGCCGCCGCCGCGACCTCATCGTCCTCGCCGGCGCCTGGTCCCTCCCGGTGTGGGCGGCGTTCATGATCGCCACCGGCGCGGCCTCCGGGCACTGGCCCGCCGCCGAGATCGGCCTCGGCGCCCCCGTCGTCGCCGCGGCCGTCGGCTGCCTGTTCATGCTCGTGGTCCAGCCCGAGCACCGGGACGCGGTCCGGCCGACCCCGGCCGAACCGTCCCCGTTCGACGACGTCATCGCCCGCGCGAAGGCCATGACCGCCAACCGCGAGCAGCAGTAGCGCAGCGGCCGCCGACCGGTCGGCGGCCGCTCGCCTACTTCAGGGCCGCGAGGCTCTTCGCCATGAGCTCCTCGGTGATCAGCGCGGTGCTCGTGCCCCTGGTGCGGCACGCGTACGCGCCCGCGATGCGGCCCGCGTCGAGCGCCTCCGCGACGTCGCCGCCCTTGCCGCGGGCCCACAGGAGCCCCGAGACGAACGCGTCGCCGGCGCCGTTGGAGTCGACCGGCGCCCACGACGCCCACTCGGGCGAGACGTCGCCGAGCTCGGCGACCGGGTCGATCGCCCGGTACCGCTCGAGCGAGCCGCCGCGTTCGAGGACGTACCCGCCGTGCTCGCCGTCGGTCGCGACGACCAGCGAGGCCCGGCCGTGGTCGATGATCCATCGCATGGCCTTCTCGGGGTCGCCGCCGAGGCGGGCCGCCGACAGGGTCACGAGGTCCGCGCGGCGCGCGAAGTCCTTCTGGTGCTCGGCCTCGCCGTCCCAGCCGTGGAGGTCGGTGGAGACCGTGACGCCCTCGGGGATCGCCGCGAGCACGTCCCGGGTGTGGTTGGGGATCGACACGTGCACGTGGGCCGCCTCGGCCACATGGGGTCCGAAGAACTCGGCGGGCATCCGCAGGTCGGGGTCGTGCCGGTAGTCGTAGAACGAGTAGCGGCGGCCGCCCGCGTCGACCAGGTTCACCGACCGGGAGGTGCCCGCGGGGGAGATCAGGTACCGGAAGTCGAGGCCGTGCTCCTCGTAGTGGCGGCGCACCAGCGCGCCCTGCTCGTCGTCGCCGATGTAGTCGATGAACCGGGTGGCCAGGCCGAGGTGGAGGCAGCCGAGGGCGACCCCGTTCCCGGTGTGCGCCACGTAGTCGCGGATCGGCTCCACGGCGAGCGAGTCGCCCTCGCCGATCGCGATCTCCGGGACCCGCACGATCGTGTCGACGCCGACGCCGCCGACGACCAGGATGTCGAGCATGTGCTTCCTTTGAGAGTTCTGAAATAATTTGCAGGATTATCTGGAATGTGTTGCAAGGGCAACGGTATGGCAGCGGACGAGCCGGGTCAACACCGAATCCCAACGCTAAAGCGGGCCCCGGAGCCGGATGCTCCGGGGCCCGCGGCGCGGCCGGTCAGCGGGCCTCGACCACGCCGCGGCGGATCGCGTAGGCGAGCGTCGCCGCGCCGAGGGCCGGACCCCAGACGTAGAACGGGAAGGCCCACACCATCTCGAGGGCGTCCTGGCGGACCGCCAAGGCCACGAACGGGACCGACACGAACGTGAACAGCGCGGCCACCGTCGTCGCGGGGACGATCGCGACCTTCGGCGGGACCGGGCGGCCCTTGACCACCGGCATCCAGAACGGCCAGCGCGTCCCCCACCGGTAGGTCAGGCCGAGGCAGAGGAGGCCGCCGCCGAGGGCCGCGAAGCCGAGGAGCAGGCCCCAGACGCGGGTGCCGAGATCGATCTGCGTGGACTCGAGCGGGCCGCCCACCCAGACCCACGGGGTCAGCCAGGTCATTCGGGTGAGCCCGTACGGCAGGGCGCAGGCGAACGCGATCCAGCTCGCGACCCGGCCCCACCTCGCGGCCCGGTGCGGGGCGAGCCATTCGGGCGCGGGGCGGCCTTCGCGGCCGCCCAGCACGTGGCTGAGGGTCAGGGCGGCCCAGATGCCGCCGCCGGCGACGACCCAGACCTGGACGGCCATGTAGGCGCCGATGTCGGCCAGGGCGCCGCCGAGGTTCGCGAGGAAGTCGCCGACGGCGGCGTAGTCGATGACGCCGGTGAATCCGAGGACGGCCATGAGCGCGACGACCGCGGCGGCGGCGATGAGGCGCCCGGCCGTGCCGCGGGCCAGGAAGACCGGGATCCCGAGGATCGCGAGGGGCAGGAAGAAGGCGCACAGGTAGCCCGCGAACGAGATCGGCGAGACGGTGCTCAGCAGCATGCCGAAGACCACGGCGTACAGGGCGGTCAGCGGCCAGAGGGCGGGCTTGGCGCGGCCGGCGAGGAGGCCGAGGACGCCGGCGGCGATGAGCGCCGCGGGCGCGACCCAGTCGGGGACCGAGCCGGGGAGGGTGAACGTGGGTTGGTACAGCTCGTGGCTGAAGGGGCCGCCGGCGGGGTCGAGGAGCTGCCAGAGGCCGATCGGGACGGCGGTGAGGGACCAGAGGAAGGCCGCGATGACCGCGGCGCGTCCGGCCGGGCGCCGGGTGGCGGGTGCGGTGGTGAGTTCCGTTGTCATGCCTTCAGCCTCGCCGTCCCGGGGCTCCGCTTCCTCCCGCGCGGGGACGAACCGGCTCCCCCGGAGGGGGCGGGCGGCCTCCCCCTGGCGGGGGGGGGGGGGCGGGCCGCCATCCGTTGCGGGGGAGGGGAGTGCGCCGGAAACCGGGTGAAACCCGCGGTTCCCTTCTCCGCAAAGCGATTGCAACACCCGCTTCCGAAGGTCACGGTGTCATCACAAACAGGGCCGGGTGTGGTTACGGCGCATGCCATCGGCCCGGCCGCTGCAATAAGGTGTAACTCGGATCACGTCAACCTCCATTCCACCTGCGGATCCTTCTCGAACACTCAATAGGAGAGACAATGGCTCGCTTTTCCCGAGCACTGCTCGCTGTAGGCACCGCCGGTGTCACGGCGTTCTCGCTGGTCGCCTGCAGCGGCGAAGACGACGACCCGGGTGCGACCGGCGGCGAATGCACTGAGAGCGACGAGGGTCTGAAGGTCGGCACGATCCTGCCGCAGACCGGCTCGCTCGCCTTCCTGGGCCCGCCCGAGTTCGCCGGGGTCAACCTCGCCATCGAGGAGATCAACGAGGCCGGCGGCGTGCTTGGCGACTGCGTCCAGGTCTTCCACGAGGACTCCGGCGACACGTCGACCGACATCGCCAGCCCGGCCGCCGACGCCCTCATCGCCCAGGGCGTCCACACGGTCATCGGCGCGGCCTCGTCCGGTGTGTCGTTCCAGTTCATCGACAAGCTCTACGAAGAGGGGATCGTCCAGATCTCCCCGGCGAACACCTCGCCGGACTTCACCACGTACGAGCGCGGCGACTACTACTTCCGCACCGCGCCCTCCGACGTCCTCCAGGGCCGCGTCCTCGCCGACACGATCATCGCCGACGGACACGAGAAGGTCGCGATCCTCGCCCTCCAGGACGCCTACGGCACCGGCCTCGCCGACGCCGTCGAGCAGAACATCGTCGACTTCGGCGGTGAAGTGGTCCTGAAGACGATCTACGACCCGACCGCGACCGAGTTCAACGCCGAGGTCAGCGCGGTCGCCGCGTCCGGCGCCGACGCGCTCGTCCTGATCACGTTCAACGAGATCGTGAACCTGGGCCCGGCCCTCGCCGAAGGCGGCCTGAGCGCGCAGGACGTCCCGTGGTACTTCGTCGACGGCAACCTGTCCAACTACGGCGACCAGTTCGACCCCGGCTTCCTGCTCGGCACCAAGGGCACCTTCCCGGGCGCCGACCCGGCCGCAATCCAGGAGCGCCTCCTGGAGATCGACCCGGAGCTCCAGGACTTCACCTACGGCCCCGAGTCCTATGACGCGACCGCGCTGGCCGCGCTCGCCGCGATCGCCGGCGACGCGATCGACTCGGAGGTCATCAAGGACAACCTGGTCGACGTCTCCTCTGGCGGCACCAAGTGCGTCGGGTTCACCGAGTGCGCCGAGCTGCTGGCCGAGGACAACACCGCGGACATCGACTACGACGGCTACTCCGGCCCGATCGAGTTCTCGCCCGAGGGCGACGTCACCGCGGCGACGATCGGCGTCTACGAGTACAAAGAGGACAACACGTACGAGAACCTCGAGTACCGCTTCGGCGAGCTGAGCTAGCCCGCCGGCCCCGGCGCCGACGCACCGCGGGTGCGGAGGCGCCGGGAGGCCGGGGCACCGAAGCACCGAAGCACCGAGGCACAGAAGAAGCCCCCCGGGACCACAGGACCCGGGGGGCTTCCGCTCGCTCCTAGCGCGCCTTGCCGAGCGTGCCGAGGTAGAGCTCGACGACCTTGGGGTCGTCGATCAGGCCCGCACCGGGGCCGGTGTAGGCGCTGCGGCCCTGGTCCAGGACGTAGCCGCGGTCGCAGATCTGGAGGCACCGCCGCGCGTTCTGCTCGACCATGACCACCGTGACGCCGGCCTGGTTGATCTGCTTCGTGTTGAAGAAGACCTCGTCCTGCATCGCCGGGGACAGGCCCGCCGACGGCTCGTCGAGCAGCAGCACGGTCGGCTCCATCATGAGCGCCCGGCCCATGGCCACCATCTGCCGCTCGCCGCCCGAGAGCGACCCGGCCCGCTGCGTGCGCCGGTCCCCGAGGATCGGGAACAGGTCCGTCACGAACCCGAACCGCTCCCGGAACGCCTTGGGCCGCAGGAACACCCCCATCTCGAGGTTCTCCTCGACCGTGAGCGTCGGGAACACGTTGTTCGTCTGCGGGACGAACCCGACCCCGAGGGGCACCAGCTGGTGCGCCTTCCGGTTCGTGATGTCCTCCCCGCGCAGGGTCACCGTGCCGGAGGTGATGCCGACCAGCCCGAACATGGCCTTGAGCAGCGTCGACTTCCCGGCCCCGTTCGGGCCGATGATGCCGACGAGCTCGCCCTCGTTCGCGTACAGGTCGGTGCCGTTGAGGATCGACACGCCCGGGATGTACCCGGCCGTGACCTCGTCGGCGCGCAGCAGCGCGTTCCCCGAGGCCGACAGGTGGCCCTCGCGGCTGCACACCTCGGTCGACGACTCGATGCTCTCGTCGATCGGGACGCCCGTCGGAGCGATGCCCTCAATCTCGTTGTCGCTCATGTCGCCTCCTAATGCTGGGCCGCGTCGTGGTGGGCGCCCAGGTACGCGTCGATGACCCGCTGGTCGGCCGAGATCTGGTCCGGGGTGCCCTCGGTGATGAGCTGCCCGGCCGCCATCACGGCAACCCAGTCCGCGATCTCGTGGACCATGTCCATGTCGTGCTCCACGAACAGCACGGTCATGCCGTCCTCGCGCAGATCCTTGATGTGCTCCAGCAGCGACTGCTTCAGCGCCGGGTTGACCCCGGCCATCGGCTCGTCCAGCATGATCATCTTCGGTTCCAGCATGAGCGCCCGCGCCATCTCCAGCAGCTTGCGCTGACCGCCGGAGAGCTCGCCGGCGTAGTCGTCGCGCTTGTCGATGAGCTTGAACCGCTCGAGCAGGCTCAGCGCCCGCTCGCGGTTCGCGGCCTCCTGGCGCTTCCACAGGCGCGGGAAGAGCCCGGCCCACATGCGCTCGCCGATCTGGCTGTGCGCGCCGATGAGCATGTTGTCCATGACGCTCATGCGCGTCAGCGCCTTCGTCAGCTGGAACGTGCGGACCATTCCCGCCCGCGCCACCTGGTACGACCGCATCCGGTTCGCGCGGTGCCCGTCGAACTCCCACGTTCCCTGGCTCGGCCGGTCGAAACCGGTGAGCAGGTTGAAGAACGTGGTCTTCCCGGCGCCGTTCGGGCCGATGAGCGCCGTGATCGTGCCCCGCTGCACCTCGAGGTGGTCGACGTCGACCGCCACGAGGCCGCCGAAGGCCCGCCGGACCCCGCTCGCGGTGAGGATCGGATCCGGTTTCGACGCCCCCGGTTCGGGCGGGACGTCCTTGAGCGCCGCCTTCGCGGCGGTGATCCCGGCCTTCCCGGCCGGCGTGCCGCCGGCGGGCGGTGCCGTCTCAGCCGCCTGCTCGGCCGGTGCCTTCTCGGTCGGCGCAGTGTCGGACCGCTCGTTATCGGACCGCTCTTTATCGGACATCGAGCATCAGCTCCTTCCGGTTGCCGATGAGGCCCTGCGGCCGGTAGATCAGCAGGAGGACCATTCCCAGCCCGAGCAGGAAGAACACCAGCGGGCCGATCTGGGTCGTGGAGAGCATGCCCTGGGGGATGACCTCGGCGCGCACCGCCTGGATGAGCCCCTGCGAGAGCAGGTTGTACAGGAACCAGAACAGGGCCGCGCCGAGCACCGGCCCGAAGATCCGGGCCGCCCCGCCGAGGATGAGCACCACGTAGAAGTAGAACGTGAAGTCCGTGGTGAACGTGTCCGGCTGGACGTTCGCGCGGCTGAGCGCGAAGATGAAGCCCGCCACCGCGCCGATGATGCCGCCGAACACGAGCGCCTGCATCTTGTACGCGAAGACGTTCTTGCCGAGGCTGCGCACGGCCTCCTCGTCCTCGCGGATGCCCTTGAGGACCCGGCCCCACGGGCTGTGCACCAGTAGCGCCATGATCCCGAGGAAGAAGAGCACCAGCGCCCAGCCCACGGTCATGACCCACAGGTCCCGGTTCGAGTACTGGAGCGAGAAGATCCCGAAGTCGATCACGAGCCGCCCGGAGTCCATCGACACGAACAGGAACTCCCAGGTCGCGTCCGGGGGCCACGGGTTCATCTCGAAGAACGGCTCCGAGAAGCCGCGCATGCCGTCCGAGCCGCCGGTCGTGTCCGACCAGACCGTCGCCCGGGCGAGCCGCCGCACGATCTCCGCCGCCGCGATCGTCACGATCGCGAGGTAGTCGGCGCGCAGCCGCAGCGTCGGGATGCCCAGCAGTAGCGCCATCACGACCGCGGCCGCCAGCCCGATCGCGATGCCCCACCAGAACGGCAGATCGAACGCGACCACGGCCATCGCCAGGCCGTACGCGCCCATCGCCGCGAACGCGGCCTGGCCGAAGTTGAGCAGGCCCGTGTACCCGAACTGGAGGTTCAGGCCGATCGCGCCGAGGGCGTACACGAGCATCGTCGGCCCGATGGCCTGCGTGAGCGCCTGGCTGAATACGAATTGCCAATCCATCGCGTGGCCTCCTAACCGATTCGCTCGCGGCGGCCCAGGATGCCCTGGGGCCGGGAGAGCATGATGATGATGAGGACGACCAACGCGCCGACGTACTTCAGCTCGGGCGCGATCACGAGGGTCGACATCTGCACGAAGACGCCGATGATCATCGAGCCGACGAACGCGCCGAACGCCGTGCCGAGCCCGCCCAGGACGACCGCGGCGAACACGAGCAGCAGCAGGTGCTGGCCCATGTCGAACTTCACGCCGTCGCTGATGGACAGGAACACGCCGGACATCGCCGCGAGCGCGCCGCCGATCGTCCACACCAGGCGGATCACCTGGTTGACGTCGATGCCGGTGGACGCCGCGAGCGACGGGTTGTCGGCCACCGCGCGGGTGGCCTTCCCGAGCCGGGTGAACAGGAGCGCGCAGCCGACCAGGATGCAGACCGCGAGCGCGATGCCGCCGGTCACGACCTCCTTCGGCGTGATCACGAGCCAGCCGAAGTCCCACGGCTTCTGGCCCACGTACTGGTCGTAGCGCTCGCGCTCGCCGCCGACGAAGAACAGCGTCGCGAAGCGGATGAGCATGGCCACGCCGATCGAGATGATCATCATCGAGACCAGGCCGATGCCCTTGCGGCGCAGGCGGGCCCACAGGCCCCAGTCCTGGGCCCAGCCGAACGCCCCGCCGAGGATCACCGCGGCGATCGCGGCGAGCCACACCGGCACGCCGAACGTGATGTTGAACAGCAGCGCCATGATCCCCCCGAAGGTGACCAGGTCGCCGTGGGCGAAGTTGGTGAGGCCGGTGGTCCCGAAGACCATCGACAGGCCGACCGCCGCGAGGGCGATCATCAGGCCGAAGTGGAGGCCGGACACCAGGAGGCTGATGGCCCGGGTCGCCCCGCCCTCGCCTTCGACCTCGCTGACCTCGTCGGCGGCCGCGTCGTCGGCGGCGTCGGAGTCGTCGGTCTCGGAGGACTCGTCACCGGGGTCGCCGCCCGCGTCGGAGGTCGGCGAGTCGTCGCCGGTCGGGCTCTCGCCGGGCGTGCAGCCGTCCGTCTGCGTGTCGAGCGGGAACAGCGCCGTCCGGTCGGAGCTGATCGGGACTTCGAGCCGCGGTTTGCAGTTGCGGACGACGAGGCCCTCGGGCAGCGTCGACTCGTCGAGGATGACGACGTAGTCGCCTTCGGTCTCGAGCGGGACGGCCCAGGTGCCGTCCTCGGCCGTCACGACGGTGGCGATCTCGGTGCCGTTCGCGTCGGTCACGGTGATCGACACGCCGGCCACGGGCTGGTCCTGCTGGTCGTCGAGTGTGCCGTGGACGCCGAGCGCTTCCTGCGCGGTGGCGTTGCTGCTCACCCCCAGACACAGCAACAGGCCGGCCAGCGCAGCCGACAGCAGCATCAATGCTCGTCTCAATGGGCCCCCTCGGGAGGTTTCGGGCGTCGGAACCCGCCGCGTGCGATGTTCGAGAAACACAGAACGGCAGGAGTGAGTCGGATCTTAAAGAGACCTGTATAACAACAGCACCTGTCGTTATAGAACCGTTGCAAATGTGGCGCGAATGTTATCGCGTCGCAGCCAGGAGCCCCGCGGCCGTGCCACGAGCCTGTTTCCGACCGATTCGGCCCCAGTGAACACCGTGTGGCGATTCGCCCCGCCGCGGGACCCCGCTCCGCACCGTTCCCGGCGGCCCGCGGCCCTCGGGCCACCGCACCGACACGGGGTGTGAGAGGATATTGCCCGCTCGGGGCAGTAGCTCAGCTGGTTAGAGCAGGGGACTCATAATCCCTGGGTCGCGGGTTCAAGTCCTGCCTGCCCTACCACGATCCGCTCGCAGTGGCCCCGTCCCGGCGCGGGGCCCGCTTCGCCTGCGCGCCGCTTCCCCGGATTGCCGGAATCCGTTATGGTCGGAATCCGCACCAGTCCCTCCGACCTCCCGGGAGCCCATCCATGGCGGAAGACCCGTCCGACATCACCACGTACGACAAGCCCGGCGAAGACAGTGCCTGGAAGAAGGCCGGAGAGTCCGTCCCCGGTATCAAGCAGTTCCTCAACAGCGCCGACGTCATCAACAAGGCCATCGAGGACGAGGAGGTCACCGCCGGCAACGCCGCGATGACCGTCATGGCCGACATCGCCAGCCTGGGCCTCGAAGGCTTCGCCGCGTTCAAGAACCCGCTCGGGATGCTCGTCAACGTCGGCCTCGACTTCGTCCTCAACCTGTTCGAACCGGCCAACAAGCTCCTCACGTGGCTCTCGGGCGACCCGAACCAGATGCAGGACCTCCAGGAGCGGTGGCGGCAGTTCAAGGACGTCCTCGTCGCCCTGCGGGACGAGATCGACGCGGCCTGGCAGGACTCGCTCCAGACCTCCCAGTCGCCGACCACGGACGCCGCCAAGGACAAGGTCAACGGGATGGCTGCGGCGCTCGGCGGGATCGCCACCGCGATCTCGCACATCGAGTCGCACATCGGCATGGCCCAGATGCTGTCGAAGGCGGTCTTCGAGCTCATCAAGGCGCTCCTGTCGGCGCTGATCGAGCAGGTCATCATCTACGGCCTCGTCGCGCTCGCCTCCGCGTGGGTGACCGCGGGCAGCTCGATCGCGACGTTCCTGATGTGGGTGACCCAGAAGTCCGCGATCGACACCGCGACCATGTTCCTGCGGGTGTCGCTCGCGCAGTTCACCGGCAAGCAGCTCGCGCACATCGGCACCGAGATCCTCGGCTCGACGTTCCGGCAGTCCTCCGCGGAGATGCTGCAGTGGGCCGGCGGGATCGTCTCCAACTGGGCCGGCGGCATCCAGAGCACCGGCGCGCCCGGCCGCGGCAACCCGACGCCCGCCTCCTCGAACCCGTCCGGGGACATGGCGACGTACACCAGCGTCGACCCCGACGAGTTTGACGGCGTCGCCGAGAAGCTCCAGGGCATCCGGGGCGACGCCGACGCGCTGTCGCAGGCGGTCAACAGCGACACCGAGACCGACTTCTTCACGTGGGGCCTCGCCTGCCAGGGCTGGGTCGAGGGCTACAACCAGCAGCGCGTGGAGCTCGCCGGCGACGTCGCGCTCATCTCGCCCGCGCTGGAAGGGAACGCGACGCGGTTCACCGAGGTCGCGGCCGCCTACCGCGACGCCGACATCAAGGCCGCCGAGGACATCAAGGTCGCCGGGGGCAAGTAGTGCAGGGCATCGACCGCAAGGCCATCCCCAAGAACCTCGGCGAGTCCTACAGGCGCGGCCGCGGCATCTACGCGGACCTGCTGGGACGGCCCCTGCGCTCGAAGCCCCTGCTCCACCGCGACGCCGCCGTCGAGGCGGTGCCCTCGCCCCATGAGACGGCGCTGACGCGGCCGGTCCCGCCCGCCGGTTCCGGCGTGCTCGAACTGGTCCTGGACTCGGCCGCGACCATGCCGGTCGCGGCGGTCGACGAGACGCCCGTCGCGGTCGGCGACGGCACCGTCTTCGTCGTGCTCCCGGCGGGGCCGCACGTCGTCGACGTGCAGAGCGGCGCCGCCGCCAGCCCGGTCGTGGTCCGCATCGAGGACGGTGCGACCGCGACCCTCGTGTGGTGGGAGGAGGCCGACCGGCACACCGTCCGCTTCGGACCCGAAGCGGTCGACGCGCTGCCGCCGGCGTCCCGCGTGTACCTGTACGAGTGGGCGGCCATGGTCGTCCTGGTCTGCGGGCTGCCGCTCGGCGCGGTGAACGCCTTCAGCCTCGACGCCACCGGCAGCCGGGTCGTTCTGGCCGTGCTCGCGGTCCTGATCCTGGCGCTGATCCCGCTGGCGTCGTGGCGCAAGCGCGAACGCGCCCGCCTCGCGGCGCTGCGCCTCGAACGCCAGGGGCCCGCGCAGTCGACACCGGTCCGGTACCCGTGGGACGGCGCCGACACGCCCGACCGGCCCGCGCTCGTCGGCGACCGGCCCGAGTCGCTCCCCGCGTTCGCGCCCGGCCACGGCGCGCTCCTGGTGCGCTCCAGGGCCCACCGGCACCTGTGGAAGGACGGCGACGGCGTCGTCGTCCGCGACCCCGAGCTCGCGGCCCTGCGGGCCGCGCCGCCGCGCGTCCGCATCGACGGCCTCGAGCTGCCCGCGACCTGGGGCAACTGGTGGTACCCGCTGCGGCCGGGCGTCCACACGCTCGAATTCGAGGCCGACGGGACCAGCGAGCGCCTCGAATGCGAGATCCGCGACGGCGAGGCGGCCGCGGTCCGCGCCGACGCCCACCTGTACGCCCACCGCGACGCCGACCGCCGCATCGTCCGCGAGGACCCGCGGCTGCGCCTCGAACCCGAGGAGTTCCGCCCCGAGTGGATGGGCGATCCCGCGAAGCGGCTCGCGTACTGGAACTGAGCCCGCGCCCCCGCACGTCAAGGAAGGAGAGCCGTCCAATGCACGGCGACATACACAGCAAACTGGCCGAGGCCCAGCGGCTCGCGGCCGAAGTCGAGGTCGAGGCGGTGTCCGAGGACGGCGCCGTGCGCGTCGTCGCCGGCCCCGGCGGCGACGTCAGGACCATCGACCTGCGGATGAACGCGTTCGAGCTCAGCGGGCTCGAACTGGGCGAACTGACCGCCGCCACCGTCAAGACCGCCACCGACGAGGCCGACCGCGAGCTGTCCGAGCAGATCCGCCGGACCCTCGCCGACGTGTTCGCCGCCGAGCGCGAGGAGGGGCAGCGATGAGCGACAGGCCCACGCCCGAGCAGATCATGGCCGAGTTCGAGCGGATGCGCAGCGAAGCCGAGGCCACGCTCCGCCGGTACGAGGAGGTCAGCGCCGAGCTCGGCGCCGACGCCGTCGAGGTCTTCTCCGATGACGGCCTCCTCCGCGTCAAGCTCGACGCCAACGGCAAGGTCGACGAGATCGGCGTCAACGAGGCCGCGATGCGCTACCGCCAGTCGCTCGGCCCGTCCATGGTCGCCCTGATCCGCCGGGCCCGCGACGAGTACGCCCTCAAGGCCGCCGAGATGGCCCGCCGCCTCGTCGGCGACAAGCTCGACGTCGACGCGATCCTGTCCCAGTACCTCCCCAGAGACGGCCAGGGCCCCGGCCGGCCCGTCCGCTAGGAGAGCGTGACCCCTCGTGACAGATGAAGACCAGCGCCTCTTCGACGAGGACCCGGCCCGGATCGACCGCGAACGAATCTCCAGTAACCATCTGCTGAGGATCCGGGCCGAGTTCCTGTCACTGGTGGTGATCGGGCTCGGCACCTCGGCCGCCTACGCCGTGTGGACCCTGGGGTACTTCCTGGGCTCGGCTTGGCAGCCGCTGTTCACCATCGCCGGCCTGCTGTTCGCGGCGGGTCTGCTGATCGCATTCATCAAGATCTCGAAGGCGATGTTCGGGGATCGTTCCAGCGCATTCCCTCCCCGGCCGGGCGGGCTACCGGTCGGAATCGCCATTGCGGCGGGCTGCTCGTCGTTCGCCATAGCCATGGCGGCCATGGGGACCGGGAGATTCCTGGGCTTGACGGTCTCGCTCGCGGTCTTCTCCACAGAGTTCATCGTGTGGTCGCTCGTCGGCATCCTGATCGTGTTCCGTCGGCGACCGGTCTGACGGCAGGCGAAGGGCCCCCGCCGCGGCGGGGGCCCTCCACTTGCCGTCTACCAGGGGACCGCGACTACCAAGGGACAGTGGTGTCCGCGTGGTATTCGAGGCCCTCCTGGAAGAAGCCGCCGTTGGGGCCGTCGTCGTCGATCAGGGCGAGGTCGATGGCGACCTTCGCGGAGATCGCCGGGTCGCGCCAGCCCTGGTTGTGGTTGAGGTCGGTCTTGGTGTAGCCGGGGGTCATGGCGTTGATCTTGACCGGGCCGTCCTTGAACTCCTTCGAGTAGGAGACCGTCAGCATGTTGAGGGCCGACTTGGACGCGCCGTAGGCGCCGCCCTGCATCTGGGCGAACTCGTGGTCGCCGGTCATGAAGCCGAGCGAGCCGACCTCGCTGGAGACGTTCACGATGCGAGGGGCGGGCGAGTTCCGGAGGATCGGCAGGAACGCGTTGGTCACTGCGATCACGCCGATCACGTTGGTCTCGAAGACCTTCCGGGCGGTCGCCACCGTGAGTTCGCTTGTGTTCCAGTCGCCGTCGGCGAGCGCCACGGCCGCGTTGTTCACCAGGATGTCGAGTCGGTCCACCGCAGCGGCCGCCTTCGCGATCGAGTCCTCGTCGGTCACGTCGAGCTGGAGGAACGCCGCCTCGACGCCCTCCGCCCGCAGCTTCGCCGCCGCTTCCTCGCCCCGCTCGGGTGAGCGGGCCCCCACCAGGACCTTGACGCCTCTGGCGCCGAGCCCCTTGGCGATCTCGTAGCCGATTCCCTTGTTCGCGCCCGTGACGAGCGCCGTCTTCTGTTCCATGCCACGAGCCTGCGCCGGATTCCGGCACCTGCAAAGAGGACTCTTTATGGTGGTACATCCGGTACCTGGTTGCGGGGCGCGAACCGGGGGAGGATTGCCGCATGGACCGACAGCAGCTCGCCGACTTCCTCCGCACCCGCCGCGCCGCCATCCAGCCCGGCGACGTGGGGCTGCCGGCCGGGACGCGCCGGCGCACGCCCGGGCTCCGGCGCCAGGAGGTCGCACAGCTCGCGGGGATCTCCGTCGAGTACTACATCCGGCTCGAGCAGGCCCGCGGCCCCAAGCCGTCGCGGCAGGTCCTCGGGGCGCTCTCGCGGGCGCTCGTGCTCGACCGGGACCAGCGCTCGCATCTGTTCCACCTCGTGGAGCAGCCGCCGCAGTCGGAGCTGAGCCGCGAGGTGACCCCGACGATCCGGAACCTCCTCGACGGGCTGAGCGACTACCCGGCCTACGCGATCGACGCCGCCTACGACATCATCGCCTGGAACGAGATGTCCGAGCGCCTCATGGGCTACCTCTCGCACCTGACCCCCGACGAGCGGAACATCCTGCGGACCAACTTCAGCGGACCGGACACCGCGCTGCGCCTCGCGAACCCGAGCACGCGCGAGTTCCTCCGCTACTGCGTCTCCGACCTGCGGGCCTCGCTCGCCTGCAATCCGGGCGACCGGAAACTGCGGGGGCTCGTCGACGAGCTGCTGCGCACCAGCCCCGAGTTCGGCGAGATGTGGGCCGACCACGAGGTGGCGGTGCGGCGGGCCCAGACGAAGCGGGTCGTCCACCAGTCGCTCGGGCCGCTGGAGTTCGACTGCCAGGTCCTCGAGGTGCCCGGGAGTGCGCTGCGCCTGATCTTCTATGTGCCGCAGCCGGGTTCGCCGACCGCGGCCGCGTTCAGGACGTTGTCGGGCGTCACTTCCGAAACCCCCGCGTCGCACGCGTAACCCGGCGGCGACGGACATCACGCGAGGATTTCACTCCAGGGACTTTTACTCGTGCGGCGAGTGTTATTACGCTTGATCGCGGAGGCCCCGCCTCCCGATCTTGATCAGCGACCGGTACGGCAAGGAAGCAGCCGGTGACAGCCTCAGCGTTCTCACCCTCCTTCTCATCCCACCGGAGCTGCTTTCCATGCGCATGCCCCTGTTCGCCATGTCCATCGGCGCGTTCGGCATCGGCACTGCCGAGTTCGCGATCATGGGGATCCTTCCCCAGGTCGCCGCCTCCCAGGGCGTCTCGCTCGCCCAGGCCGGCCTCGCCGTCTCCGCCTACGCGGTCGGCGTCGTCCTCGGCGCGCCCCTGCTCACCGTCGCCACCACCCGCGTCCCGCGCAAGCCCTTGCTGATCGGCCTGATGCTGGCCTTCGCCGCCGCGAACCTCGCGACGGCGCTCGCGCCCGACTTCGGATTCCTGCTCGGTTCCCGGTTCATCGCGGGCCTGCCGCACGGCGCGTTCTTCGGGGCCGCCGCCGTCGTCGGCGCCAGCCTCGTCTCCTTCGACCGCCGCGCCCGCGCGATCTCCGGCATCATGTCCGGCCTGACCGTCGCGACGATCATCGGCGTGCCGCTCAGCGCCCTGGTCATCGGCCAGTTCTCGTGGCGCTGGATCTTCGCGGCCGTCGCCGCGCTCGGCCTGGTCGCCGCCGCCGCCATCTGGGCCACCGTGCCCGACACGCGCGGCGTGATCGTGCCGACCAAAGCCGCCGACGAGATCCGCGCGATCCGCTCCAAGCGCGTCGTGCTCCCACTCGTCACCGGCGCGGTCGGCTTCGGCGGCATGTTCGCCGCCTACACCTACCTGACGCCGATCCTCGAGGACGTCACCGGCATGGGCCCCGTCGCCATCGCGATCACCCTCGCGGTCTTCGGCGTCGGCCTCACGCTCGGCAACGTCCTCGGCGGCCACGTCGCCGACAAGGCCCCGATCCAGGGACTGTTCGCGGCGTTCGCGTCGATCGCGACCGTGCTCCTGGCGATGTACTTCTCCATGGACAACCCGGTCCTGGCGATCGCGGGGGTCCTGCTCATGGCCACCTCGTCGTCGCTGGTCGGCCCGGTCATGCAGCGGCTGCTCCTCGACGGCGCCCACGCGGCCCCGTCGCTGGCGTCCTCGCTGCACCACGCGGCCTTCAACCTCGCGAACGCCAACGGCGCCTGGCTCGGCGGGCTCGCGCTCACGCTCGGTCTGAGCCTGACCGCGCCGATCCTGGTCGGCGTCGGCCTGGCCCTGGCGGGCCTGGTGCTCTCGATCCCGCTGGCCCGCGCGCACGCCGAAGCCGCGGTCCCGAACATCGCGCCCGCGGAGCTCGTCACCGCTTCATAGGCGGCAGGGCTTCACAGGCTTCATGAACGACGAGGCGAAGGCCCCTCGGCACCGCGTCGAGGGGCCTTCCGCGTTCGTCACGGGACAAGCACGACCTTGCCCGTGGTCCCCCGGTTCTCCAGGGCGCGGTGGGCTTCGGCGGCTTCGGCGAGCGTGAACCGGTGCACGGCCGGGCGCAGCCGCCCGGCCGCGAGCTCGGCGAGCGCCCGCTCTTCGAGGGCCCGCAGGCCGCCGAGCTTCTCGAGCAGCTTCGGGCCGAGCGCGCCGGAGACGGACAGGCCGCGGCCCACGATCTCCTCGACCGTGGCCTCGGTGGCCTTCCCGGCGGACCAGCCGAAGACCACCATGCGGCCGCCGAAGCCGAGCCGCTCGAACACGGCCCGGCCGACCTCGCCGCCGACCGAGTCGAAGAACAGCGTCGCCTCGCGTCCTTCGAGCGCCCGGTCGAGGACGTCGGTCCAGTCCGCGGCCTTGTAGTCGATCGCGGCGTCGGCGCCGTTCGCGGCCACCTGGCGGACCTTGTCGGCGCCGCCGGCCAGGCCGACCACGTACGCGCCGGCGTGCTTGGCGGCCTGGACCAGGAGGGTCCCGAGGCCGCCGGCGGCCGCGGGGACGATGACGACGTCGTCGGCGGCGACGGGGCCGACCGAGAGGACCATCAGCGCGGTCCGGCCGGTGCCGATCATCGCGACGGCCTCGCCGAAGTCGACGCCTTCGGGGATCTCGTGCACGGATTCGACCTCGCGGACCGCCTTCTCGGCGTAGCCGGCGGAGGCGAAGCCCAGGTGGGCGACGACGCGCTTGCCGATCCACGACGGGTCGACACCGTCGCCGACGGCGTCGACGATCCCGGCGGCCTCGCGGCCGGGGATCATCGGCAGGTCGGGCAGCGGGTAGGGGCCGTTCTTGTCGCCGCTGCGGAACGTCGTGTCGAGCAGGTGGACGCCGGCGGCGCGGCTGTCGATGCGGACCTGGCCGGGGCCGGGCTCGGGGTCGGCGACCTCTTCGTACACGAGGACCTCAGGGCCGCCGAACTCGTGCTGTCGGATCGCGTGCATGTCGTGCCTCTTCCATGTCGGTGGGTGTGCCGCAACTGTATGGGGGCCCCGACTGGGACCGCATCCGTCGACCGACTGGAGCCGCCGCGTCAGACCGGCGAGGGGATCCCCAGCGCGGTGAAGAGGTCCCGGGCCTCGCCGCGGGCGTCCTCGGCCTCCTTGCCGAGCCCGGCCGCGTCGTAGGCGGCGGCGAGGGCGACGAGGGCGCGGGCGTGGCGGAGCGGGTCGGGCATCGCGGCGAACACGTCGCACGCCTGGCGGCCCATCCGGATCGCCCGCGCGGGGTCGCCGACGGCCGTGAGGAGCCGGCACATGACGCGGGCCTTGACCGCGAGCGTCTCGGAGGTCTCGTACTGGCCGAGGTGGGCGACCCGGCCGAGGGCGTCGCGAGCGTGGTCGATCTGCCCGGTGTCCATGTAGAGGTCGGCGAGCCAGTACGTGTAGACGAGCTGGTGGCGCCAGTTGTTGATCTGCTCGGCGAGTTCGATGCCGCGCAGCAGCGCGGCCTCGGCGCGCGGGTGGTCCTCGTCGGCGCGGTGGACGGCGAACTGCCGGAAGTAGAGCCGCGACCGGTAGTACTTCGACGGGTGGTCGCGCAGCATCTCGGCGATCTCGCGGCACAGCTCCTCGGCGGCGCTGATGCGCCCGAGGTCGACGTACAGCTCCGAGAGCGCCAGCAGCGGGTACGGCGCGGTCGGGCCCTCGGGTGCGGCGGCGTCGAGGTCGCGGGCCTTGCGGAGCTGCGCTTCGGCTTCGAGGAAGATCCCCATGCGGCGCAGCACGGTCCCGAGCGAGGTGAGGACCTCGACGTGGACCCAGCGCTCCCCGGAGGTCTCGGCGGCCAGGAGGGCCTCGCGGAGGATCGACAGGGCCTCCCGGTAGCGGCCGAGCTGGGTGAGCGTGGTCGCGAGGTCGTTGCGGGCCTTGCCGGTCCGGTCGCCGTCGGGGGTCCGGCGCAGGTATTCGAGGGTCTTCTCGGCGTAGAGCTTGGACTGGTTGAGGTCCCCGGAGGCGTACGCGACGGCGTCGGCGAGCGCGTAGGCGCGGGCGGCGTCCATCGGGTCCGTCGAGCGGACGCCGGTCTCGATGCCCTGCTCGGCGACGTGCGCGAGTTCGGGGAGCTCGTACAGGGAGTCGGCGAGGGCGGTCTCGTCGCGGTAGCCGGCGTCGGCGAAGGCGATGAGCCGCCGCAGGAGCCGCGAGACCGTCGGGTGCCCGTTCCATTCGAGGAAGGTCGCGACGATGTTGCGGTACTCCTCGACCGGCAGCCGGGTCGAGCTCTTCGCGTACCACTCGACGGTCTGCTCGCGCAGGCGCTGGAGCGCTGCCGGGTCGAACGCGGCCTCGGCCTTGCGGCGGGCGTACTCGCGGACGAGGTCGTGGAACCGGTAGCGGCCGGGCCGGTACTCGTCGATGCGGTGCGCGGTGACCAGCCGCGCGAGGAGCCGCTCGGCCGCCCGGGGCTCCCAGGTCACCAGGGACGTCGCGAGGTCCTTGGAGAAGTCCGCGCCCGGCAGGAACGCCAGGTTCAGGTACAGCAGCTCCTCTTCGGGGTCCAGGGCCTGGAACGACAGGTCGAACGCGGCCGCGACGGTCGTGGTCGGGTCGCCTTCGACGGCGAGGTGCGCGAGCCGGTCGTGGCCGGCGAGCGCGGCCGCGGTGTCGGCGAGGGAGACGTGCTGGGTGGCGAGGTTGGTCCCGACGATCCGCAGCGCGAGCGGGAGCCCGTCGCACAGGCCGGCGATGCGGGCCGCGGCCTCGGGCTCGGCGCCGACGCGGCGCTCGCCGATGAGGCTCTCGAGCAGCCGGACCGATTCGACCGCGTCGAGCGTGCCGACGGTGACCTGCCGGACGTCGCGGAGCGCGGCGAGGTCGGGGAGCCGGGAGCGGCTGGTGACGACCGCGACGCAGCCGGCGGTCGCGGGCAGCAGCGGGAGGACCTGCTGGGAGTTGCGGGCGTTGTCGAGGACGACGAGCGTGCGCGTGTCGGCCAGGCGCGACCGCAGGAGCCCGGCGGCCTCGTCCGGGTCGGACGGGATCGCCTCGGTCGGGACGCCGAGCGCCCGCAGGAAACCGGCGAGCGCGTCGAGGGGCGTGAGGGGCGCGGCCCGGTCGAACCCGCGCAGGTTCACGTAGAGCTGCCCGTCGGGGAACTGCTCGCGGACCCGGTGGGCCCAGTGGATCGCGAGAGTGGTCTTGCCCGAGCCGCCGATCCCGGACAGGACCGCGACCTGCGGGCCGGGGCCGAGGAGCGCGTCGAGGGCGGTGAGCTGCTCGCTGCGGCCGGTGAAGTGGATGCTGTCGGCGGGGAGCTGCGCCGGGGCCGGGAGCGGCTGCACGACCGGCATCTGCGCGGGCGCGGGCGGCGGCGCGGACTTCGGGGCCGGGCGCAGGGACGGGTCGTCGCGGAGGATCGCGGTGCGCAGGTCCTTGAGGCGCTGGCCGGGGTCGATGCCGAGTTCGTCGTCGAGCTGGCGGCGGATCGCCTCGTACGCGTCGAGGGCCTCGGCGGGCCGGTCCTCGCGGTAGAGCGCGGTCATCAGGAGTTCGGCGGCGTGCTGGCGGTACGGGTGGCGTTCGAGGACCCGCCGCAGGTCCGGGACGACGGAGACCCCGGTCGCGAGGGCGAGTTCGAGTTCGGCGCGCGCTTCTTCGGCGGCGGCGCGCTCCTCGTCCCAGCGGAGCGCGCCGGCTTCGATGACGCGGCCGGTGAGTCCGGCGAGCGCCGGGCCGCGCCACTGGTCGAGGGCCTCCCGGAGGCTTTCGAGGCCCGCTTCGGGTTCGGAGGCGGCGACCTGCTCGCGGGCGATCCGGGCGGCGCGGTGGAACCGGAGCGCGTCGAGGTTCTCGGGGCGCACGCGGAGCCGGTATCCGTCGCCGACGGTCTCGATCTCGCTGGTCCCGGCCTGCAGCAGCAGGCCCCGCGCGGTGGCGACGGTGTTCTGGATCTGCCGCTTCGCCGTCGCGGGCGGGTCGTCGCCCCACACGGCGTCCACCAGGCGGTGCAAGGGGATCACGTGGCCGGGCTCCAAGAGCAGCACGGCGAAGAGCCTGGGCAGGGTCCGGCCCGGGAGCGGCACGGGCAGGCCGTCCAGTGCCAGTTGCAGCGGGCCGAGGATGCCGAAGTCCAAGGGCGCCACCTCCAGGGGAGCCGAGGTGCGGCCGAGCAGATTCACCCCAGTCTATGGGCATTTCTTGATCATTTGGGAACGCTCGCAAGGCTGTTCGCTCAGTGAGCGAGCAGCTGCGCACGAGAGTCGGATCTGCATGTGCATGCTGCTCGTGAAGGACTCGTGAACCCGTTGACATGCCCGTATCGGATTCTCGAATCGTCGAGCAGCACAACGAGGAGGAGCGATGTTCACGAGACAGCGTCCTGAAGCGCAGGTCGGTCCCCGCGAGGCCCGCGCCCGGTTCCGCCGCGGCCTGGTCGCCCACACCAGCGGGTGGTCCCATGGATACGTCCAGGCCAACCTGGTGAGCGTGCCGCGGATGCACGCGATCGCCTTGCGCCGCTTCGCGGTCCGGAACCCGCGGGCCTGCCCGCTCCTGGACGTGGTCGGCGCCGGGAACTACTGGACCGACCTCGCCTACGGCGCGGACCTGCGCCGGGACCTCCCGGCGTACCAGGTGTGGCGCAAAGGCGACCTGATCGCCGAGCCGACCGACGTCCGTGACTACTGGAGGAGCGACCTGGTCACCTTCCTGACCGGGTGCACCTTCACGTTCGAGCCGTTCCTGGAGCGCGCCGGCATCCCGCTGCGCCACCTCGAGCAGGGGGTCAACGTGCCGATGTACCGCACCAACCGCAAGGCCATGGGCGCCAGGCGCTTCCGCGGACCCGTCGTGGTCTCGATGCGGCCGGTGCCGGCGGCGATGGTCGACCAGGCGGCCTCGATCACCCGGGACATGCCGTTCGCGCACGGCGAGCCGGTCCACATCGGCAGCCCGGCGGCGATCGGGATCCGCGACCTCGCCCGCCCCGACTTCGGCGACCCGGTGCGGCTCCACGACGGCGACGTCCCCGTGTTCTGGGCCTGCGGCGTGACGCTCCAGGAGGCGGTGGTCAAGGCGAAGCTGCCGTACGCCATCACCCACGCGCCCGGGCACATGCTCATCACCGACCGCCGCGCGAAACCGAACGGGACCGGCGAGATCCCGGTCTAGCAGGGACCGGTCGAGCCGGTCCGGGACACCGGGCGGGCCCTAGACCGGTCCCGTGCCCGCCGAGGCCGGGGCCGGCTCGGGGAGGCGGAACATGCCGAGGAACCGCTCGGCCATCGCCTGGTCGCCTTGGACGGTGACGCGCCCGGCGTGCAGCGACACGTCGAGGCTGCGCCCGCCCAAGGTCAGGCGCTTCAACGTCTCCGCGTCGGTGCGGATGACCGCGTGCGGGTGCTCGGGCCGGCCCGGGGCGAGGATGAGCTGCGCGTCGATGATCTCGGCGATGAACGGGCGGTCCCCGACCCACAGCTCGAACGCCGCGTCGAACCCCTGCGCCGACTGCGGCATGAACAGGCTCCGCATCGACAGGATCAGCGCGTCAGCGCCCATCGGCGCGTCGAGCGGGATCGCCGCTGACCGCGCGCCCCACCGCAGCAGCAGCACGATCGCGCCCTCCAGCTCCCGGCCCCACTCGGTCAGCTCGTACACTTTCGACGCCGCCGGGGGCGGCAGCCGCCGCTTGGTGATCACCCCGTACGACTCGAGTTCGCGCAGCCGCTGCGACAGCACGTTGGCGCTCGCGCCGTGCAGGCCGCTGCGAAGATCCGTGAAACGCTTCGGGCCGAGCAGGAGTTCGCGGACGATGAGGAGCGACCAGCGCTCGCCGACGAGGTCGAGCGCGTGGGCCGCGGGACAGCCTTCGCCGTACGTGCGCACGGTGGCCTCCAAGTTCCTGAGAGGGACGAACCCGCAGGTGAATCGCAATGCGGTAGTTCCCGTTCATCATATGGTCCCATTCTGCGAGCGACAAGTCCTCCTTAATGACCAGAAGATCTCGGAACGGTAACGTGAGGTCGGTAAAAGGTGCGTGACGGTCCGCCCGTCGCGCTTGCGCCGCCACGGATCGTGCGGCACCATTCATGGCGTGCCAGAACTGACCGCCTCCACGCTCATGGAGCACCACGAAGCCGCCAAGACGCTCGTCGCGCTCCTCGAAGGAAACGGCCGCTTCATCGCCGGCGAACCCCGCTACAAGCGCGACATCACCTCCGCGCGCCAGCAGGCCGCGGGCCAGAAGCCGAGCGCCGCCGTCTTCACCTGCATCGACTCCCGCGTCACCGCAGAATCCGTGTTCGACTGCGACTTCGGCCAGCTCCTGGTCGTGCGCACCGCCGGGCACGTGCCCGACCGGGCCGCCGTCGGCTCCCTCGAGTTCGCCGCCGCCGAACTCGGCGTCGGACTCGTGGTCGTCCTCGGGCACGAGCGCTGCGGCGCCATCAACGCCGCCCTCCACGCGGTCGAGGCCGACACCCACGACCCGCGCACCGACTACCTCGTCGAGCAGCTCTGGCAGCCGGCCTCCCAGGCGCTCGCCGAGACCCCCGAAGGCGAGGACGCGGCCCCGAAGGCACTGCGCCTCCAGGTCCGCCGCACCGTCGCCGACCTCGGCCGCCGCGAGAACCTCGACGGCGTCCTCGTCGTCGGCGCCGTCTACGACCTCGACACCGGCGAAGTGACGCTCATCGAGGAGACCTGAGCCGCTCGGGCTGCGACAATCGGGGTATGAGCGACCAACCCTTGACCGAAGGCGAGATCGAACTCGCCCTGTCCGAGCTGCCCGGCTGGAAGCACGTACGCGACCGCCTCGAAGCCACGTGGACCTTCGACGGCCACCTCCAGGCGCTCGTCGCCGCCACCGGCGTCGGCCTGCTCTCGGAGCGACGAAACCACCACGCGGACTTGACGATCGCGTACAACAAGCTCACCGTCTCCGTCACCACGCACTCGGCCGGGAGCAAGGTCTCCGCGAAGGACACCGACCTCGCCCGGGCGGTGAGCGCGCTCCTGGACTGAACCGCCTGGCGCGCAACCCGATCCGCTCCGCGTCCCAATGTGTACGAACGGCGCGGACGGGGAACCCCCGCGGGGAACCGACCCCGCGGGAGCACGTCATGGACGCATTCGCCATCCGCCCCACCAGGGCCCACCGGCGCATGGCCCTCTACCGGCTCGCCCAGGCGCGCCGGCGCGGGGCGATCGACGCCGACGAGTACAAGCTGCGCCGCCAGCTCGCCAGGCGCGCCGAGACCCTCGCCGACCTCCAGGCGCTCCTGGAGGACTTCGCGACCGACTACGAGCAGGGACGCGACCACTGGCGCTACGGGCGCTGGCGTCGGCCCGTGCGCGAAGGCCACGAACTGGAGATCCAGCGCTACATCGGCATCGCGATCGTCGTCGTGGTCCTGGCGGCGCTGATCGCCCTCGTCTACGGGATCTCCACGGTCGTCGACCGCGTGAACTGAGCCCCGACCACGTGAAGTGAACCGGGCGGCGCTGCCGCATCGGCCTCGGCAGCGCCGCCCGGCGCTCTACTCAGACGCGGTGAGCGCCTGAAGCTTCTCCTTGAGGCCCTCCAGGGCCTCGGCGATCCACGGCATCTCGACCGGATCGCCGGACACGAGCGCCGCGAGGCGCTCGGAGTCGGACTCGCCGTAGATCCCCGGCACCGCCACCCGGACCGTGAGCGCCTCCGGGTCGTCCCCGAACGCGCTGCCCGGCAGGACCACGATCCCGAACCGCTCCAGCAGGACCCGAGTGAGATCCGCACCCGTGGCGATACCCCGGCGGGCCGCGAGCGAATCACGCAGCGGCGCGAAATCCGCCCACACGTAGAACCCGCCCTGCGGCGGCATCACCTCGCAGCCGGCGCCGGTGAACACCTCGGCGACCGCGTTCGCGACCGAGCCGTGCAGATTCCGGGCCAGCGCCACCCGCTCGACCAGCTCCTGCGGGTCCGACCAGGCGTACGCGGCGGCGTGCTGCATCGGCATCGGCGTGGACGACCAGAGCTCGGAGGCGGTGCCGCGCACCGACTCGCGCAGCCGCTCCCCGAGCGGGGACGCGGGGAAGCGCGCGGCGCCGACGCGCCAGCCGCCGAGCGCGTAGTTCTTCGACAGGGACGTGGTGGTCACGGTCCGCTCGGGGGCCCACGCGGCGGGGGAGGGGAACGCGCCGGGCTCGAACACGAGGTCGCGGTAGATCTCGTCGGCGGCGATGATCAGGTCGAGTTCGCGGGCGGCCTCGCAGAGGGCCTTGACGGACTGCTCGGACGCGAGGCGCCCGGTCGGGTTGTCGGGGAGGGTGACCACGACGATCCGCGGGTCGCGCCCTGCCGCGCGGGCCTCGCGCACGGCCGCGTCCATGGCCTCCGCGTCCGGTACGCCGCCTTCCCCGGCGGGCACGGGGACGCGGATCGGGTCGCGGCCGAGGAGCTGCGACTGGGCCGCGTACGACACCCACGCCGGCTTCGGCAGGACCACGTCGCCGCCGGCGGCGTGGAGCAGCGCGAACAGCAGCGGCTTGGAGCCTGGGCCGAGGAGCACCTGGTCGGCCTCGGTCGGGATCGCGCGCCGGGTCCAGTACCCGGCGGCGGCCTCGCGGGCCGGGCCGATCCCGGCCACGGGCCCGTATCCGGTCTGACCGGCGGCCTTCGTCAGGCGCTGCCGCAGCAGAGGATGCACGGGGATGCCGGCCTCGCCGAACCCGAGCGCGAGCACCTCCTGCCCGGCGGCGCGGCGTGCGGCGACGGCTTCGTTGGCGGCGAGGGTGGCGGAGACGGTCACGATGACTCCTCGGTGGATTGCCGTATGGACGGTCCCCACCCTCCTCTTCAGGAAGCATCATCGCAAGTATTTCTCCCTGTTGCCGAGGATAAGATTGACTTATGCTCGACGTTCGCCGCCTGCGACTCCTCTACGAATTCGCCGCCCAGGGATCGATATCCGCCACTGCCGCGGCCACCGGCCAGACCGCGTCCGCGGTCTCGCAGCAGCTGGCGGCCCTGGAGAAGGAGGCCGGCGTGTCGCTCCTCGAACGCACGGCCCGCTCGGCCCAGTTGACCGACGCGGGGCGCCGGCTGGTGGAGCACACCGCTGTCATTCTGGAGGCGATCGACGCGGCCGAGACGGACCTCGCCGCCGAGTCGGCCGAACCGCGGGGGCGGGTGACCGTGACGGCGTTCCCGACCGTCGCGGTGGCGCTGGCGGGTCCGATCGTGCGGCGCCTGCGCCGCTACCCGGAGTTGCAGATGGTGCTGCGGCAGCAGCACACGGTCTCGGAGTCCCTCGCGCGCGTGCGCTCGGGCGAGATCGACCTGGCGCTCATCGACGACTGGTCGGGCCAGCGCCGCCCGGCCGCGGTCGGGCCGCTGACGTTCCACCACCTCGTGAAGGACCCGCTGGTCGCGGTCCTGCCGGCGCGGCACCGGCTGGCGGCCAAGGAGGTCCTGTCGGCGCACGAGCTCTCCGGAGAGCCGTGGATCGCCTCTCCGGAGGGGGAGCCGTCCCGGTCGGCCCTGGACCGGCTGTGGCGGGCCGAGGGGATCTCGGCGCCGGTCTCGGAGTTCGAGGGCCTCGACACGATCCTCACGCTGGTCGCGAAGGGCCTCGGCGTGACCGTGGCGCCGTGGATGGCCGCGGCCGAGCGCCGCGACGTCGCGGTCCGCGCGATCGCCGAGGAGCTGCGCGGCCGCGACGTCTACGTGGTCCACCGGACGGCCTCCACCGGCCGTCCGGCGGTGATGACGGTCCTCCAGGCGCTGCACCAGGCGGCGAGGAAGCTCATGACGGCCGCGGAGCGCTTCTGAGCAGCGTGCCCGGACGGACGCCCCCCTGCGGATTGTCGTACCCGCGCGTCACCCTCGAATCAGGGGCGCGGCGGCCCGACACTCGCGACCTCGGGGGCCGGTCATCGCAGATGTGAAGGCGGGTAAGGCGAGTCGTCCTCGTTCCAGTCGGCGCCCTCGGGCCTCGGCTTCGGGCGGGGGTGTTTCGGTTCCTTCTCCTTGGGCTCCTTGGGCTTCGGATTCCAGCGGACCAGGTACGCGGCGAGCCAGGTGGTGATCGGCACGGCCGCGATGAGGCCGAGGGTGCCCGCGACGGACCGGACGATCTCGGTCGCGATCGTCTGGCTCGTGAGGATCTGCGCCAGGGGCCGGTTCGCGGCGGCGATGAGGACGAGCAGCGGCAGCGAGGCGCCGGCGTACGCGAGCACCAGCGTGTTCACGACCGATGTGAGGTGGTCGCGTCCGACGCGCATGCCGGACTTGAACAGCCGCCCGGAGTTCCATTTCGGGTTGGCCTTCGCGACCTCGTCGACCGTGGCCGCCTGCGAGACCGTCACGTCGTCGATGACGCCGAGCGCGCCGATGAGGATGCCGGCCAGCAGCAGCCCGGACATGTCGATCGGGTACTGGAGCGCCAGGTTCGTCGTGTTCTCGTCGAGGACCCCGTTCAACTCCGCGAGCTGCACCGCGGCCTCAGCGAGGAGCACGGTGAGCACGAGCGAGGCGAGCGTCCCGAGCACCGCCACCGTCGTGGTCCGGTTCCAGCCGTGCGCGATGTACAGCGAGAGCAGCATGATCGCGGCCGCGCCGACCATCGCGACCATCACGGGGGAGGAGCCGTCGAGGACCGCGGGGACCATGAACAGCAGCACGATCGCGAACGTCAGCCCCAGGCTCACCAGGGACCGCACTCCCTTCCACCGTCCGAACGCGACCACCGCGAGCGCGAACGCGATCACCAGCGCCCAGAGCGCGCCGGCCCGGTCGTGGTCGATGATGTGGTACTGCTGGCCCGACACCGAATCGGGCGTGAAGATGAGGATGACGTCGTCGCCGGTCGCGATCGCGGGCGCGCCGGGGCCGCTCGGGATGTCGACGATGACCTCCTCGCCGGCCTGGTCGCCGCTCTGGAGGGTCACGACCGCCTCGCCGCACACCGTGAGGACCTCGGCCTCCTCGGCGGTGCACTCGCGTTCGGTGACGGCCAGGACCCGTCCGTCCACTTCGGTGCCGTACTCGTCGGTGACGGCGTCCTCGACCCCCTGGGGCCACATGAGGACGAGCCCGAGGATCGTGGCGACCGCGGCGGGGACCAGGATCCACAGCGCGGCGCGGGGGACGGCGTCGTTCGGGGAGGAATGACTGTGCTTCACATCGACCTGGTTCACGTCGGTGAGCTTACGGTCCCCGGGCCGCTCGGGCGCGCAGCAGCGCGCCACGACCGGCCAGAGCGGACGAATGCCCGCAAACCCGCTCGATGTACCTGCGGTTCCGTTCTGTAGCGCTCCAGTCGCTATGCGTCAGGGTTTCAAACGTCTACGGGATCGACCCACCGGACCGCGGAGTAATTGCGCCACAAGTGGAGCAGTGCCGGGTCTCCGTGAATGGCGAGGTCGTCGAACGGCAGTCGGTTCCACAGCGCCAGGTACAGCAGCTCCACCGGGCCCTCGATGACGCAGTGCGGGGATTCGACCTCGCTGAACGTCACGAGCGGGCCCGTGTCGGTGGGGTGGACGTACCAGTCGCCGCGTCCCGGCGGCAGATCGGTGGCGTGGATGTGGAGCACTGACGGCCGCAGTGCCCGCACCCTGCTCGACGGGCGGCCGTGGAAGCCCAGCAGCAGCTCGTCGATGCCGTCGGCCGCGAAGTCGGGGCCGACCGGTGATATCTCGTCGCCTCGCGCCTGTTCGGCGTCGACGCGGTGGATGGTCGTCTCGTGGGCCTGTCTGCGGACCCAGAAGCGCCGTGACGACTGCGCGGGGAACACCTGCCAGCACTCGAGGTCGTCGGGAGCCGCCTCCAGGACGGCAGCGAGCCGCAAGAGACCTTCCCTGACCCAGTCGACCAGCAGGTCGTCGTGCGGCATGGGCCCCACGATCCGCTGGAAGTCCTGCTTTCGGGGATCGTAGGGCAAGGCTCCGCCCACGATCGCCGCCGCCCAGCGATGGACGGTCCCGATATGGGTCAAGAGGTCCTTGACGATCCACCCCGGGCAGGTGGGCACGAGCGCGTTGAGTGCGAGTTCCCCACCAGCGACAGCGATCCGCTCCCCTTCGGTCCGCAGCACGTTGATTTGATCGCCGATGTTCATCTACTGAAGTTTCGCACCTGTGTCGTGAATTACGCAAGTTCGAGGCGTGGACCGATACACAACAGTTAAACCAGCCCGACACTGGCGAGTCGGACACCGGAGGACTTTGTGAACACCGGACTCATCACGCACTCGTGTGCGAGGCGTAAGTTCAGAGGTATGCAGCACCGGCTCATCGTCGTCACCGACCGCCGCGACTGCCCGCGGCCGCTGGCCGAACAGGTCGCGCTCGCCCTGCGCGGCGGACCGTTCGCGCTCATCCTGCGCGACAAGGACCTCCCGTGGGAGGAGCGGCACCGGCTCGCCGCCGGCATCGGGATGCTCGTCGCCGAGGCCGGAGGCGTCCTCATCGTCGCCGACCCCGAAGGGCCCGTGGCCGCCGCGCACCTCTCCGCGGCCCGCCCGGTCCCCGACCCGCGGCCGGTCCTGGTCGGACGTTCGGTCCACACCGGCGAGCCGATCGACCCCGCACTGGACTACGTCACGTACTCGCCCGTGTGGGCCACCGACTCGAAACCCGGCTACGGCCCGGCGATCGGGCCCGCCGCGCTGGCGCGGACCTGCGCGGCGAGCCC
This sequence comes from Glycomyces albidus, assembly GCF_009451885.1. Taxonomy (GTDB): domain Bacteria; phylum Actinomycetota; class Actinomycetes; order Mycobacteriales; family Micromonosporaceae; genus Glycomyces; species Glycomyces albidus. The sequence goes on along the minus strand of NZ_WIAO01000021.1, from coordinate 55,071 downwards.
GGTCCCGGTGTACGCGCTCGGCGGCGTGAACGGCCCCGATCGGGCCCTCGCTGCGCGGGAGGCGGGTGCGGCGGGGGTCGCGGTCATGGGCGCGGTCATGCGCGCCGACGACCCGGAGCACGCGATCCGCGCGCTCCGGGGCGCGCTCGTGTAGGGCCGCGCCCTACCGGTCGAGGCCGTTGTCGGCGATGACCTGGGAGTAGAACTTCGCGCTCGCCTTGGGCGTGCGCTTCTGGGTCGCGTAGTCGACGTGGACGATGCCGAACCGCTTGTCGTAGCCGAAGGCCCACTCGAAGTTGTCCATGAGCGACCAGGCGGTGTAGCCGCGGACGTCGGCGCCGGCCTCGATCGCGTCGTGGACGGCCGCGATGTGCGAGCGCAGGTAGTCGACGCGCTCGACGTCGTTCACCTCGCCGTTCTCGTCCGGTCCGGTCGGGTAGGCCGCGCCGTTCTCGGTGACCATGGTGGCCACGCCGTAGTCCTTGTGGATGCGCACGAGGAGGTCGGTCAGACCGGTCGCGTCGACCGCCCAGCCCATGTCGGTGAACGACAGGCCCTCGGGCGTCCATCCCTCGACCCCGGCCGAGCCGGGGTTGACCTGGTTCTCGGGGGCGTCGGGGTTCATCCGCAGCCAGGTGGGGCTGTAGTAGTTGACGCCGAGCAGGTCGATCGGCTGGTTGATCTGCTCCAGGTCGCCCTCCTGGACGAAGGACCAGTCGGTGTGGTGCCGCGTGCGCTCGATGACGTCGGCCGGGTACTCGCCGCGCAGCAGCGGGTCGAAGAAGATCCGGTTCGCGACGCCGTCGACGATCCGCACCGCCTCCTCGTCGCCGCGGCACTGGGTCGGGTTGAGCACGATCGACACCTGGCCGGCGCCGGCCGCGCGCAGCGCCTGCACCGCCAGGCCGTGGCCGAGGTTGAGGTGGTGGGCCGCGGCCAGGGACGCGGCCGGCTCGGTGCGCCCGGGCGCGTGGTGGCCGTTGCCGTAGCCGAGGAACGCCGAGCACCACGGCTCGTTCAGCGTCCACCAGGTGTGGACCCGGTCGGACAGGCGCGCGCCGACGATCGCGGCGTACTCGCCGAACCGCTCGGCGGTCTCGCGCTCGGGCCAGCCGCCGCGGACCTCGAGGTTCTGGGGCAGGTCCCAGTGGTAGAGGGTCGGCATCGGCTTGATCCCGGCCGCGACCAGCTTGTCGACCAGGCGGTCGTAGAAGTCGAGTCCGGCCGGGTTGGCCGGTCCCGAGCCGTCGGGCTGGATCCGCGGCCACGCGATCGAGAACCGGTAGGTGTCGACGCCGAGCGAGGCCATGAGCGCCACGTCCTCGTCGACCCGGTGGTAGTGGTCGCAGGCCACGGCCCCGGACTGGCCGCGCCAGGTCTTGCCCGGGGTCGCGGAGAACACGTCCCAGATGGACGGGCCCCGGCCGTCCTCGTTCGCCGCCCCCTCGATCTGGTAGGAGGCCGTCGCGGTCCCCCACAGGAATCCCCCGGGGAAGGTCAGCTGCGTCATCGGTCGACACCTTTCTCCGCCGCGCGTCCGGGACCGGCCCAGGCGCGGCGCTGGATGGAAACGAGTTGCCGGGCCCCGGAATGATACGTCATTGGAATCGCTCCCATGGATTGGGTGGGCACAGATATCGATCCAATCGCAACCAGTAACGATTCGGCAATGCACACTTGACTTTCAGTGTTACCCAGAGCACCATTGCCAGCGTCGCCCCAACGGCGGGTGAGGCAGTCCCTACCAGGGGCGGAACCGGTGAGAGCGGTTCCCCGACCGGTACGGGACAGGGAGGCAGTCGGACTCGCCGGGCGCACGAAACCTGCGAAGAGAGGGAAACCCCGATGAGCAAGACCCGACGAATTTCCTGCCTAGCGGCTGCCGCCAGCGTGATCGCGCTTGCCGCGACCGCGTGCGGCGCGCCGGAGGACGAGGACGAGGGCCGCGGCGCCGTACCGGACGACGCCACCGACTGCGCCAACTACGAGCAGTACGGCGACCTCGAGGGCGAGACCGTCACGATCCTCGGCTCGATCCGCGACACCGAGGCCGACGAGATGATGGAGGCCTGGAGCTACTTCGAGGAGTGCACCGGCGCCACCATCGAATACGAGGGCACCGGCGAGTTCGAGGCCGACATGGCCATCCGCGTCGACGGCGGCAACGCGCCCGACATCGCGCTGTTCCCGCAGCCCGGCCTCATGTCCAACTTCGCCGACAGCCTCGTGCCGGCCTCCGAAGAGGTCACCTCGCTCGCGACCGAGGGCTGGACCGAGGACTGGCTCAACTACGGCACCGTCGACGGCACGCTCTACGCCGCGCCGCACTCGTCGAACGCGAAGTCCTTCATCTGGTACTCGCCGAGCTACTTCGCCGACAACGGCTACGAGGTCCCGCAGACCTGGGACGAGCTGATCGCCCTCTCCGACCAGATGGTCGCCGACGGCATCCAGCCGTGGTGCGTCGGCTTCGAGTCCGGCGGCGCCACCGGCTGGCCCGGCACCGACTGGATCGAGGACATCGTCCTCCGCGAAGGCACCGACCTCTACGACCAGTGGGTCACCCACGAGATCGCGTTCAACGACCCGCAGATCGTCGCCGCCATCGAGAAGGCCGGCACCATCCTCACCAACGAGGAGTACATCTACGGCGGCACCGACACCATCAGCGCCACGCCCTTCCAGGAGGCCGGCTACCCGATCCTCGACGGCGGCTGCGCGCTGAGCCGCCAGGCGTCCTTCTACGGCGCCATGTGGCCCGAGGGCACCAACGTGGCCGAGGACGGCGACGTGTTCGCGTTCCGCTTCCCCGAGTCCAACGAGGGCGACAACACCATGCTCGTCGGCGGCGAGTTCGTGGCCGCGTTCGACGACTCGGAGTCCACCGAGATGGTCCGCCAGTTCCTGGCCTCGGAGCTCTACCACAACGCCCGTCTCCAGACCGGCCCGTGGAGCACCGCCCGCCAGGGCGTGGACCCGGCCAACGCCACCACGCCGATCAACGAGTTCGCCACCGAGATCCTCACCGACCCCGAGGTCACCGTCCGCTTCGACGGCTCCGACCTCATGCCGGGCGCCGTCGGCGCCTCGTCCTTCTGGACCGGCGTGGTCGAGTGGGTCAGCGGCGACAAGACCGCCGAGCAGATGGCCACCGACATCGAAAACTCCTGGCCGTAAGATCCGGCCCGTGTAGCAATCGAGAAGCCGAGCGGGGCCCGACCGGCCCCGCTCGGCCCATTGCCCGGACTACTGGAGTCGCTCAACGTGGACATCTCCGCATACCTCGACAGGTTCGGCCTCCTCGCCGTGGGCCTGGTCGCGTTCGTCGCGATCCTCATGGCCCTCTACGGACTCGCCGAACTCGCATCCCGCCGCGACCGCAGCCGCGTGGTCGCCACCGTGTTCCTCGCGCCGGCCGTGCTCTTCCTGCTCATCGGCCTGGTCTACCCGGCCGTGCGCACCTTCGTCATGTCGTTCTTCGACGCCGAGGGCACCGGCTTCGTCGGCCTGAAGAACTACGCCTGGGCCGTCAGCGACCCCGACGCCCTGCAGATCCTCATCAACACCGCCCTGTGGATCATCGTCGTCCCGCTGGTCTCCACCGCCCTCGGCCTCGTCTACGCCGTCCTCATCGACGGCCGCGCCGGCGAGCGCGTCTACAAGGCCCTGGTCTTCCTGCCCATGGGCATCTCGTTCGTCGGCGCCTCCATCATCTGGAAGTTCGTCTACCAGTACAGCGGCACCGGCGAGAACCAGATCGGCCTCCTCAACGCGGTCCTCCGGGCCCTGGGGATGCAGCCGGTCAACTGGCTCACCGAGTTCCCCATGAACAACTTCCTGCTCATGGTCGTCCTCGTCTGGATCGAGGTCGGCTTCGCCACCGTGGTCCTCTCGGCCGCCCTCAAGGGCGTGCCCATCGAGATGATCGAGGCCGCCCGCATCGACGGGGCCAAGCCCGCGCAGATCTTCTGGAACATCACCGTCCCGTCGATCCGCTCGGCCATCATCGTCGTCGCCGTCACCGTCTTCATCGCGACGCTGAAGCTGTTCGACATCGTGCGCGCCATGACCCAGGGCCACTACGGCACCGACGTCCTCGCCCACAACATGGTCGAGCAGGCGTTCCGGCTCAACGACGACGGCCGCGGCGCCACCCTGGCCGTCCTGCTGTTCCTCCTCGTCGTCCCCGTCGTCATCTACCAGGTGCGCAACATGCGCCGCCAGGAACTGGAGGCCCGATGAGCACGGTCCCGATCGGCACGTCCCTCCCCGAGGACACCGGGCCGCGCGAGAAGCCCGCCCGCATCGGCGAGACCCGCGGCGACCGCCTGCGACGCGTCCTCTCGAGCCGCCTCGCCAGCGTCGTCGCCCTCCTGATCGCAGCACTGTGGACGATCCCGACCTTCGGGCTGTTCATCAACTCGCTGCGCCCCGACGACGAGATCCGCACCTCGGGATGGTGGAACTTCTTCACCGATCCCCAAGTGAGCCTGTACAACTACAACTACGTCCTGTACTCGGACTCCCAGGGCGGCGGACTCTTCCTCAACCTGATCAACACGGTCGTCATCACCGTCATCGGCGTGATCGTGCCGGTCGCCTTCGCGGCGCTGGCCGCCTACGCGCTCTCGTGGATCAACTTCCGGGGCCGGAACGCACTGTACGTGGGCATCTTCGCCCTCCAGGTCGTCCCGCTCCAGATGGCGCTCATCCCGCTGCTGTCGATCTTCAGCCGCGGCCTGCACATCGGCGACTTCACGATCATGCCCGCCTGGGAACTCGACGGCGTGTACACGATCGTGCAGGTCTGGATCGCGCACTCGATCTTCGGCCTCCCGCTGGCGATCTTCCTGCTGCACAACTTCATGCGGGAGCTCCCCGGCGACGTCATGGAGGCCGCGCGGATCGACGGCGCGAGCCACTCGCAGATCTTCCGCAAGGTCGTGCTGCCGCTGGTGACCCCGGCGCTGGCGTCGATCGCGATCTTCCAGTTCCTGTGGGTGTGGAACGACTTCCTGGTCGGCCGCACCTTCGCCCCGGGCGAGGCCACGCGGCCGCTGACCGCGGTCCTCGGCGACATGGCCGGCACGTGGGGCTTCGGCTGGACGCGGCTGCCTGCGGCGGCCTTCATCGCCATCGTCGTGCCGCTCGTGGTCTTCCTGCTGCTCCAGCGCTACTTCGTGCGCGGGCTGCTCGCGGGCTCCGTCAAGGGCTGACGAACGCACTCGACGAACGCACAGGCGGGGAGGGACTGCGGTCCCTCCCCGTTCCGCTACCTCGCGGACCACCACAGCCGCTGGAAGAAGTCCGCGTACTCCGCGGCGACGGTCGGGTCCGCGACGCTGAGCAGGTTGTCGTCCGCGTGCCTCATGCCGTTCCCGTTGAGGTTGTGCGTCCCGGTCCACACCACGGCTTGATGGACGTCGCCGAACTCCGCCTCCGCGACGATGAACTTGTTGCGGTGCGCGTCGTGGACGCGCACGTTGCGCGCGCCGAGCCGGTCCTCGAGCCAGCCCGGGTGGGCCGTCTCCGTGTCGACCACCACGACCCGCACCCGGCAGCCGAGGGCCTGGATCCGGTCGAGTTCGGCGCGCACGGCCGGGCGCTTCGACTGGAAGTTCGCGTGGGCCACCAGGACTCGGTCGCCGATGCCGCACCCGGTGATCGCGGCGAGCTGCTCCGCGATCGGGTCGGCGCCGCGCGGGAACACCCACGCCCGCCCCAGGTCGCCCGCGACGGCCTTGTGCTCCTCGGTCCACCCGTCCCAGGTCCCGGAGTGCAGGCGGTCCCAGTAGGACGCGTAGAAGTCGTACAGCTCGCGGTCGCCGTGCACGCCGAGGAGGTTGTTCGCCTGCGTCGTGTGCCAGCGCACGAAGCTGAGGCTCGTCACCAGCACCGTCGGGGCGCCGTCGTCCTCGATGAGGAAGAACCGGTTGTGGTCGGGGCCCTTGCGGGTGCCGTCCGCGTTCGGCAGGCACGCGTCCGGGCACTGCTTCACGAGGATCCCGGCGGCCGTGAGCCGGTCGATCAGCGGGTCGTTCGCGGTCGGGTTGGCGCCGAGCCGGCCGACCACCGCCGCGACGTCGGCGCCGCGCAGCTTCGCGTTCACCATCGCGTCGGCGAGCGGCGTGACCGGCTTGTCGAGCGACCACTGGTAGACCGCCGCGCGGACCGTGTCGCCCTCGCCGGCGGCGTCGATCCGGCGCACGATCTCGGCGATGATCGAGGTGTCCTTCACGTACCCGCCCGGGTCGGCGCTGCACACCGTGTACTCCGGGGTGCGGGTGCAGCCGGTCGCCGCGGCCGGTGCGGACGACGGGACGGTGAACGCGAGCAGGAGCATGCCTGCCACTGCCAGTGCGAAGCGTGTGCGGTTCATCTCGACCCCCGTCGTCTTGACATGCCGTCGTGCCTGGACATGAAGATGCCACGTCTTCGGTGACGGCGTGGCGACTTCCGGCGGCAACGGGACGGACGGCGAGGCAGGGCCGTCACGGCCTTGTAATTTCCAATAGGTCGAATTCGCGGTCTTGTCAGGCGGATTCCGGGAAACGTCAGTCGGATAGCCGACGATCTCTCGACAATTGAACGAGCAACCCGGAACTCGTCGTCAGGAGAATCCCATGAGCTCGTACGCGGCAAGAGATCTGCCAGAGGAGTTCCGCAGGGCGCAAGGCGGCCGTGGCCAGGACTCCGAGCACGATGAACCGATCCTCGCAGAGGACCTGCCCCGCCAACCGGAGTTCGTGGGAAACGCGTGGCTCCTGCTGGGCATTCTGCTCCTGGTCGCCGTGGGCGTCCTCATGCTGCTCATCTTCGCGTCCGGCGGGAAGGCCGACTCGTCGATGATGCTGTAAGGGACGGCTCATGCGGTCGCGTCCGGATGGCCGCCGCCTTCGGTCGGTGAGAAGATCGTCCACGTGGAAACCTGGCGTGGAATAGACGCGACTCCAGAGGGCTGGCCCGCATCCGTCGTGGCGATCGGCGTGTTCGACGGCGTCCACCGCGGACACGCCGCGCTCGTCCGGACGGCCGCGAAGGCCGCCGCCGAGCGCGAGGCGCACAGCCTCGTCGTCACCTTCGACCCGCACCCGACCGCCGTGGTCGCACCGCACGCGGTGCCGGCCCAGCTCACCACCATCGAGCGGCGCATCGCGCTGCTCGGCTCGCTCGGCGTCGACGCGGTGTGCGTGATGCCGTTCACGAAGGAGCTCTCGCAGCTCAGCCCGGACGACTTCGCCCGGCGGGTCCTCGTGGACGCCCTGCACGCCAAAGCGGTCGTCGTGGGGGAGAACTTCCGCTTCGGGCACAAGGCGGCCGGCGACGTCGCGATGCTGGTCGAGCTCGGCGCCGAGCTCGGGTTCGAGGTGCTGCCGCAGACGCTCGCCGCCGACGCGGAGGCGTACTCCTCGACCCGCGTCCGGAAGCTCGTCGCCGCCGGCGAGGTGGCCGCGGCCGCCGAGATCCTCGGGCGCGACTTCGGGGTCGAGGGCACCGTGGTCCACGGCGCCGGGCGCGGCGGCACGGCCCTGGGCTTCCCGACCGCGAACCTCGACGTCCCCGAAGGGATGGCGGTCCCGGCCGACGGTGTCTACGCCGGCTGGCTGTTCCTCGGCTCGCGCCGCGTCCCCGCCGCGATCAGCGTCGGCACGAACCCGACGTTCGACGGCGACGCCCGCACGGTCGAGGCCCACCTGCTCGACTTCGACGAGGACATCTACGGCGAGCGGGTCCGCCTCGACTTCACCGCGCACCTGCGCGGACAGGTCGCCTTCGACGGGCTCGAGCCGCTCATCGCGCAGATCGAGACGGACGTCGCAGACACGCGCCGGGCCTTGGAGCTGGGCTGACGGCCCTGCTAGCCTGGACCGGTCTCTGACCAGTCTGCTCGGCACCGCGGACTGGCCGCATATCAAGTGAAAGGTGTTCGAACATGGCGCTCGACGCTGCGAAGAAGGCCGAGATCATCAAGGAGTACGCCACCTCTGAGGGCGACTCCGGCTCGACCGACGTCCAGGTGGCGATCCTGACCCACCGCATCAAGGAGCTGACCGCTCACGTCCAGACGCACAAGCACGACCACCACTCGCGTCGTGGCCTGCTGCTCCTGGTCGGCAAGCGGCGCCGCCTCCTCAAGTACCTGAAGAAGGAAGACATCACGCGCTACCGCGGCCTCATCGAGCGCCTCGGCATCCGCGACAACGCCTAAGACGGACTCGACGAAGGGAGCGCCCCGCCCGGGGCGCTCCCTTCGCCGTCCCCGGCCCTGCTCGGCAGTGTCCGGCCCGTGCTTCGCGGCGCCCGTGAAATCGGACTGCAAGTCGGGAATCACCTTTCCTTCGGGGAGGCGAGGAAGTCAAGTAGGCTGGGCGTTGAGCATCATGCTCCACCGCAGCGCCTCGGATCGAGGCGCGGCGCGGCCCGCCTGAGACCGCACCGGTCCTCGGTAGTGGCATCCGGAACGCCCCTCAGGGGCCCGACTCCGAGTGCTTCGATCGAAGACCGGAAAGCGTGGCGGGAGACGCGCTTCCGAACTACACAGTGCTTCGGCACGACAAGGAGATCGACACTCTATGTCCGATAACGACCGGACACCCGAGGCGTTCAACCTCGGGGATCACCACGCCACCGCCGTCATCGACAACGGCGAGTTCGGCACCCGCAAGATCGTCTTCAGCACCGGCCGCCTCGCGAAGCTCGCCCAGGGCTCCGCCATCGTCCAGATGGACGACACCGTCGTCCTCTCGACCACGGCCGCCTCGAAGAACCCGAAGGACCACTTCGACTTCTTCCCGCTGACCGTCGACATCGAGGAGCGGATGTACGCCGCGGGCCGCATCCCCGGCTCGTTCTTCCGCCGCGAAGGCCGCCCCAGCGAGAACGCGATCCTCACCTGCCGCCTCATCGACCGCGGCCTGCGCCCATCGTTCGTGTCGGGCCTGCGCAACGAGGTCCAGGTCATCGGGACCATCCTCTCGGTCGACACCCGCGACGAGTACGACGTGGTCGCCATGAACGGCGCCTCCATGTCGACCCAGCTCGCCGGGCTCCCGTTCTCGGGCCCCCTGGGCTCGACCCGCATCGTCCTCATCGACGGCACCTGGGTCGCGTTCCCGACCCTCGAGCAGATCGAGAAGGCCACCTTCGACATGGTCGTCACCGGCCGCGTCCTCGAGTCGGGCGACGTCGCGATCATGATGGTCGAGGCCGAGGCCACCGAGAACACGATCAGCCTCATCGCGGCCGGCGGCACCAAGCCGACCGAGGAGGTCGTCGCCGGCGGCCTCGAGGCCGTCAAGCCGGTCATCGCCGAACTGGTCCGCGCGCAGGCCGAACTCGCCGCCGTCGCGGCCAAGCCGGTCGCCGACTACCCGCGCTTCCCGGAGTACATGGACGACGCCTACGCGGCCGTCGAGGCCGCCGTGTCGGCCGAACTCGACCAGGCGCTCCAGATCGCGGACAAGACCGCCCGCCAGGACGAGCTCGACCGCGTCAAGAGCCTCATGCTCGAGAAGGTCGGCGCCGACTTCGAAGGCCGCGAGGGCGAGCTGGGCGCGGCCCTGCGCTCCCTCACCAAGAAGCTGGTCCGCAAGCGCGTCATCACCGAGGGCGTCCGCATCGACGGCCGCTCGGCGGCGTACATCCGGCCGCTCGCGGCCGAGGCCGGCATCCTGCCGCGCGTCCACGGCTCGGCGCTGTTCGAGCGCGGCGAGACCCAGATCATGGGCGTCACCACGCTGAACATGCTGCGCATGGAGCAGGCCATCGACACGCTGTCGCCGGTCAGCAAGAAGCGCTACATGCACAACTACAACTTCCCGCCGTACTCGACCGGTGAGACCGGCCGCGTGGGTTCGCCCAAGCGCCGCGAGATCGGCCACGGCGCGCTCGCCGAGCGGGCGCTCGTGCCGGTGCTGCCGACGCGCGAGGAGTTCCCGTACGCGATCCGCCAGGTCTCCGAGGCGCTCGCGTCGAACGGTTCGACCTCGATGGGCTCGGTCTGCGCGTCCACGATGTCGCTCATGGACGCCGGCGTGCCGATCAAGGCGCCGGTCGCGGGCATCGCGATGGGCCTCATCTCCGAGGAGGTCGACGGCGAGACCAAGTACGTCACGCTGACCGACATCCTGGGCGCCGAGGACGCTTACGGCGACATGGACTTCAAGGTCGCCGGCACGCCCGAGTTCGTGACGGCCCTGCAGCTCGACACGAAGCTCGACGGCCTGCCGTCGGACGTGCTGGCGCAGGCGCTCCAGCAGGCCAACGACGCCCGCCACGCGATCCTCGACGTCATGCTCGAGGCCATCTCGGAGCCGGGCGAGCTGGCGAGCACCGCGCCGCGGATCACCACGCTGAAGATCCCGGTCGACAAGATCGGCGCGATCATCGGCCCGAAGGGCCAGACGATCAACCAGATCCAGGACGACACCGGCGCGGACATCACCGTCGAGGACGACGGCACGATCTACGTGTCGGCGGAGAACGGCGAGGCCGCGCAGGCCGCGGTCGAGACGATCAACGCCATCGCGAACCCGACCCTCCCGAACGTGGGGGACCGGTTCCTCGGCACGGTAGTCAAGACCACCGACTTCGGCGCGTTCATCTCGCTGGTGCCGGGCCGCGACGGCCTGCTCCACATCTCGAAGGTCGGCGACGGCAAGCGCGTCGAGCGGGTCGAGGACGTCCTGGGCGTCGGCGACAAGATCGAGGTCGAGATCGGCGACATCGACAACCGCGGCAAGATCTACCTCGACAAGGTCTACCCCGAGGGCGAAGAGCCCGAGGGCTACAAGAAGGGCCGTCCGGCCGAGCGCAAGGAGTCCCGCGGCGACCGGGGCGACCGCGGCGACCGCGGACCCCGCCGCGACCGCGAACGCGGTGACCGCGGCGGCGACCGGGGCGAGCGCGGCGGTGACCGCGGTGGCGAGCGCGCGAGCGCCGACCGCGGCGGCGACGGCGAGCGCCGTCGGCGCCGCACCCGCCGCACCGAGGACGCCGGAGGCTCGGAAGAGTAGATGAGTCGTCCCCAGACTCGCACGCTCATCGACGATCCGCTGGGCGGCACGGTCCGACTGACCGTGCTGCCCGGCGGTTTGCGTGTGCTCACCGAAACCGTCCCCACCATGCGCTCGGCCTCGGTCGGCGTGTGGGTCGGGGTGGGGGCCCGCGACGAGGCCCCCGAACTCGCCGGCGTCTCGCACTTCCTGGAGCACTTGCTGTTCAAGGGCACCGCGAAGCGCACGGCCACGGAGATCGCCGAGGCGATCGAAGCGGTCGGCGGCGAGTCCAACGCGTACACCGCGCGGGAGCTGACGTGCTTCTACGCGCGGGTGCTCGACGACGACCTGCCGATGGCGGTGGACGTCCTCGGCGACGCCATGTGCGCGTCGCTGGTGACCCCCGCCGACGTGGAGGTCGAGCGCGACGTGATCCTCGAGGAGATCGCCGCATCGGCCGACGAACCGTCCGATGTGGTGCACGAGCTGTTCTCGCGGGCGCTGTTCGGCGACGGCGCGCTCGGGCGCGACATCGCCGGCGACCCGAAGACGGTGCGCCGGCTGACGCGCGGGCAGATCAACGACTTCTACCGGCAGCACTACCAGGCCCCGAACCTGACGGTGTGCGCCGCGGGCGGGGTGGACCACGGCGAGACCGTGAAGCTCGTGCAGGAGGCGTTCCGGCCGCTGCTCGGCGGCACGGCCGTCCCGCGGCAGCGCCGCCACGACGAGTCGGTCCTGCCCGAGCCGCGGCTGCTCCTGGTGGAGCGCCACGACACCGAGCAGGCGCACCTGGTGGTCGGGTGCCGCACGTTCTCGCGGCACGACCCGCGCAAGGACGCCTTCGAGGTGCTCAACAACGTCCTCGGGGGCGGCATGTCCTCGCGGCTGTTCCAGTCGGTGCGCGAGCAGCGCGGCCTGGCGTACACGGTGTACTCGTTCACGTCGTACTTCGCCGACACGGGCATGTTCGGCGTCTACGCCGGCTCGAACCCCGACCGGGTCCGGCAGGTGCGCGAGCTGGTGCTCGCCGAACTGGAGCGGGTCGCCTCGGAGGGCATCACCGACGAGGAGCTCTCGCGCGGCAAGGGCATGAGCAAGGGTGGCATGGTGCTGTCCATGGAGGACTCCGGGTCGCGCATGAACGCGCTGGGCCGGGCCGAGCTGCTGTACGGCGAGCACTTGAGCCTGGAGCGGGAGCTGTCCGACATCGAGGCGGTCACGTCCGAGCAGATCCGCTCGGTGGCCGCGGAGATCCTGTCGCAGCCGATGACGACCGCGGCCGTGGGGCCGTTCGACCAGAAGGAATTCCGATGATCAAGGTGGGGGTGCTCGGCGCCCGGGGCCGCATGGGCCGGGCGGTGTGCGAGGCGGTCGACGCCGCCGACGACCTGGAGCTGGCCGCGACCGTGGGCCGCGACGAGCCGCTCGAGAAGGTCGCGGGCGTCGACGTGGTCGTGGACTTCACGCTGCCGGACGTCGTCATGGAGAACCTGGCGTGGTGCACCGACCGCGGGATCCACACGGTCGTGGGCGTCTCCGGGTTCGACGCGAAGCGGCTCGAGGCGGCCCGCGACATCCTCGCGTCCGACCCCGAGGTCGGTTCGGTGATCGCGCCGAACTTCGGGATCGGCGCGGTGCTGATGATGCAGTTCGCCGCGAAGGCCGCCAAGCACTTCGACTCGGCGGAGATCATCGAGGCGCACCATCCGCGCAAGGTCGACGCGCCCTCGGGCACGGCCGTGCACACGGCGCGGCTCATCGCCGCGGCGCGCGCCGACGCCGGGCTGGACGGGATGCCGGACGCGACCGAGACGGACCCGCACGGCGCCCGCGGCGCCGACGTGGAGGGCGTGCACATCCACGCGATCCGCTCGGCCGGGTACGTCGCGAGCCAGGAGGTCCGCTTCGGCGGCCCCGGCGAGCGGTTCGTCATCGCGCACGACTCGCTCGACCGGGAGTCGTTCATGCCGGGCGTCCTGCTCGCGGTCCGCGAGGTCGTGAAGCGGCCGGGACTGACCGTCGGGATCGACGACCTCCTCGACTGAGTCCGTGCGCTCAGGGGCTTTGCACTGAGGGACATCGCTTCAGGGGCTCCGGGTTGCGATGCGCGCCGCGAATTCACGGTCGGCGCCGGTGAGCCGGGCGTAGACGGGTGTGCTGGGCGATCCGGTCAACCAGGAGCTTCTCAAGGAGCCTTCTCGACCCGGTTGTCGACCGGGTCTCTCCGGTCTCCTCGACCGACTGTCCGCGACACCGCCGGCCGGCTTTCGGGTCAGCCGGCGGTCGTGCTCTCGGGGGCGGGGCTGGTCTCGTCCTGCGTCTCAGGTGCGGGTGTGGTCGCGGTGCCGCCCTGGCCGGTGTCGGCCGACGGGCTCTCGCTCGGCGTCTCGGACGCCGACGGCGACTCGCTGGGGGAGGCGCTCGCGCTGGGCGTCTCGGACGGGGACGCGCTCGGCGAGGGCGATTCGCTCGGTGACTCCTCGGCGGTCGTGCCGTCCTCGGCCGGGCTCTCGACGATCACCGTCGTGGTCGAGTCCGGGACGGTGGTGATGAGCCGCTCGGGGTCGCCGGTGAGCGCGCCGAAGGCGTAGAGCGTGCCGACGGTGAGGCCGAAGACGAGGACGCTGGAGACGAGGATCGCCAGCAGGGTCCGCTTGCCGGAGGCCGATTTCGCGACGTGCGTCTCCGGTTCGGGGGCGGGGATCGCGGCGGTCGTCTCGTCGCCCTGCTCGTCTGTGCCCTGCGAGTCTGCTGCGGCGTCGGCGACGGCCTCGCCGGGGAGTTTCGCGGTGGCCCTCGCCTCGCCGGGGTCGCCGGTGCCGTTCGGGTCGAGCTCGACGGTGACCGCGGTGCCGCGGGCGGGGCCGCGCGGGGCCATGGCCTGGATCTGGGCCTTGACGCGGTCGCCGGTGCGGCGGATGGCCCGGAGGATGAGGACCGAGCCGATCGCCGAGAAGACGCTGAGGAACGCCGTGCCGGGGATCGTGCCCCAGAGGTTGAGGAGCTTCGCGAGGACCGCGCCGAGGACGGTCGCGCCGGCGGCGGCCAGCACCTGTCCGACGCTCAGCTCCAGGTTCGGGTCTTTGTCCTTGTGGCCCTTGCTCTTCGATTGGTACTGAGTCACCCGTCCCCCTTCCGCGCGGCATCGTCCGGCAGGGCGTGCGTTACCGGACCGTGATCAGCGAAGGGTTCCCAGAATACGGGCCGTGCACGTGGGGACTACGGTTTGTGCGCGAAGTAACGGCGCTCGCCGGTGGAGTACTTCCGCAGTGCGCGCCACTGCACCAGCCACAGCAGACCGGCGATGACGACGAGCGAGGCGATGCCCGCGACGAGGAACGCCCGGCCGTCGTTCTCGACCGCGGTCGCCCGCAGGTCGTACTCCTCGCCGGGGACCATGGTCCAGGTGACGGTGCGGCCGTCGAGCTCGCCGTTGTGGTCGGTGACCCGGGCGGGGAAGTTCACGCTGATGAGGATCTCCGCGTCCTCGAACGACTCCGGGTCGATGAACCCGGCCGCGCGCAGGTCCCAGTAGCCTTCGAGGCCGTACTCGCGGTCTTCGTGGGCGATGCGCAGGTAGCCCCATTCGTCGCCGCCGAACTCGGCGAACTCCGACAGCGGCCGGTCCGTGAACGTCGCGGTCTCCCCGACGAAGCCGCCCTCGTCGAATGGGGTCCGCTTCCCGCCGGGGACGCCGTCGAGGAGCGCGTCCATGAACGCGTCGAGCTCGGCCCGGTCGAGGCCCTGCTCCTCGGCCTGCTCCAGGAAGTCGCGGCTCCAGGCCGCGGTGAACTCCCCGCCGACCGTGTCGTCGGAGCGGACTTCGAGGCCGAGGTCGAGCCGGACGCAACCGGAGGCCGCGACCAGCAGCCCGACCGCTCCGGCGGCCGCGAGCACCCGGCGCGCATGTTCTCCCAGCATGGTCCGAGCCTAAGCCCGCGAATCGGACGAATCAGCGCTTTCGCCCCCGCGAGGCGGCGATTTGTCGGCTCCGGAGGTGCCGGCCCCGACCGGTGCGCCCGCTCCCGCCGTCTCGGACACCGGCCGGCGGCCCTGTCGCACCTCCATGCCACCGTAGAGGACCGGGCCCGGCGGACGGGACCTCGCGGCTCTCGCCGTGCCCGGCGACCGCCCGCCGCCCGCTAGGCTGTTCGGTGAGGAGGGCTTGTGTGCGCAGTCGATGAGGTGACCCTGGAGTCGCGGCCGGAACCCGGGCGGGCGCCGCGCAGGCGCGGCAACCCGGTCAAGCGCTGGGTGACCGACGTCGTCGTGCGGCCCTGGTTCGCGCCGCTCGCGATCCTCTCGTGCTTCGCGGCAGCGGCCGCCGGCGTGGCCGCCACCGACCCGACCGACAACACCGGCCAGACGACCTGCCTGTTCAAGCTCGCCACCGGCTTCGACTGCCCCGGCTGCGGTGGGACCCGCGCCTTCTACTACGTGATCACCCTGAACCTGCCCGAGGCCGCGCGCCACCACGTCATGGCCGTGTTCGCCGCCCCGTTCCTGGCCTGGATGTACCTCGCGTGGGCCCTGCCGCGGATCTTCCCGAAGCGCACCTGGCGGCTCCCCACGTTCCACCTCACCCCCGGGCTGCTCACCGCGTTCCTCGCCGCGTGGGCCGCGTTCACCGTCCTGCGGAACCTCCCGTGGGAGCCGTTCACGTTCTTCTACGTGTGAGATCGGGACACGAAGCGGCCCGGCCGCCGAGGCGACCGGGCACGCATTGTGGGTGTTGGAATGAAGTCTTAAGCGAACGCGCTCGCACGGTGCAGGTAGATGTCGCCCGACACCGATCGCGCCCGCACCTCCAGGCTCGTGCCGTCGGTCGACGGCGCCGGCGAGGTGTCGCCGGTGGCCAGCTCGGAGGTCACCGAGCCCGCCTTCGCGTCCAGGTCCACCCAGAGGTCGGTGCCGGGGACCACGCCGAGGCTGATGCGCCCCGAGACCGTGTTCGCCTTGACCGAGCCGGAGCGCAGCGCCCCGAGCTCGATGCCGCCCGAGAGGGTGTTCACGTTCGCGTTCGAGTCGAGCCGCTCGGCCGTGATCGAGCCCGCCACCGTCTTCGCGGAGAAGTCCCCGCCGACGTGGTCGGCCCGGACCTGGCCCGAAGCGGTGTTCGCGCGGAAGTCCTCGATCGCGTCGATGACGCTGATCGAACCCGACACGGTGTTCGCCCGCACGCTCGTCGCGCTCTCCACGGTCGCCGACCCGGCGACCGTGTTGATCGAGACCGCGCCGAGCTTGCCGTGGAGGCTGATCGGCGCCGACGTCGTCTTGACCGACACCTCCGAGCGGACCGGCAGCCGGACCGAGAGGTGCACGCCGATCTCCTTGCGGAAGAACCAGTTCTGCGGCTTCTCGGGCGCCACCACGCGCAGGTGGCCGTTCTCGAACGACACGCTCGCGAGGTCGGCCGCGTCCGAGTCGCCCTCGGTGCGGCGCTGCGCGGGCTTGATCTCCACGAGCACGGTGTCCAGCTCGTGGGCGGTGACGGTGACCGAGCCGTCGGCGAGGGTGATCGCCGCCGTGACCGGGCCGTCGTGGGTGAATTCGGTGTACTCGTTCATCCTTGGTGCTCCTAAGCCCGGGCGTAGCCGGTGATGCGCTGGCTGTACTTCGCGCCGGCGGGCTGGCCCGAGGTGCGCGAGGCGTGGACCGCGTTGTTGATCGCGCGGACCAGCCAGGCGTTGACCGAGAGGCCGTCCTTGGAGGCCGTGCGTTCCACGTCCTCCTTGAGCGACTCCGGCAGGCGCAGCGTGATCCGGGCGACGTCGTCGTCCACCGGCGGGGCCGGCGGCGGCGCGGCCTCGGCGGTCTCGCCGCCACTGACGCGCAGGTCGACCTCCTTGCCGCGCACCCGCAAGTCGACCGACGCCGAAGAGCCCGCCTGGTCGAGCCCGGCGGTGATCTCGGCGGCGGCCTCGGAGAGGGCCTCCATGAGCGCCAGGCGCGCACCGGCGTCGAGCGCTTCCGACAGCAGTTCCGCGGTCCGCGCGGCGTCCTCCCCGCCCGGCGCGGCGGCGGCGGTGAGGCTCCGGCGGAGCGATTCGATATACGGCGTCAAGTCCATGACACCATCATGACATCATTTCTGACGTCTGTCAAGCGGCGCGCTGGAGCCGAAGCGCGGCGCCCGCCACGCCCGCCCCATCAAGAACACGCGATCCCCTCGCGCAGCCGGGCGCGTGCAGGGACACACTCGCCCGCCGAGTACCCTCAGGGAGTCGAGAACCAGCAGTAACAGGCACCAGACACGAAACGAGGGGGAGCGGGGATGCCCGAGATCGTACCGATGGACGTCCGACTCATCGCCTGGACGCACTTCGAGGCCCCGCCCGACGTCCCCTGGGAGACCGACGCCGACGGCGGCCAGGCCCTCGCCGAATTCGCCGGCCGCGCCTGCTACCAGTCCTGGACCAAGCCCAACCCCAAGACCGCCACCAACGCCGGTTACCTCGACCACATCCTCCAAGTCGGACACCTCTCGGTCCTCGAGCACGGCACCGTCAGCTTCTACATCAGCGGCATCTCCCGCTCCCTCACCCACGAGCTGATCCGCCACCGCCACTTCTCGTACTCCCAGCTCTCGCAGCGCTACGTCCCCGAGCGCGACGCGCACATGGTCGAGCCCGAAGTGATCGCCGCCGACCCCGAACTCCACCAGCGCTTCCTCGCCGCGGCCGACGCCGCCCAAAGCGCCTACAACGACCTCCTCGAAGGACTCGAGAAGAAGTTCGCCGACATCGCCAACCCCACGCTGCGCCGAAAGCAGGCGCGCCAAGCGGCGCGATCGGTACTCCCCAACGCCACCGAGACCCGCATCGTCGTGACCGGCAACTACCGCGCCTGGCGCCACTTCATCGCCATGCGCGCTTCCGAGCACGCCGACGTCGAGATCCGGGCGCTGGCAGTCGAATGCCTCAAGCAGCTCCAGGACAAGGCCGCGAACGTCTTCGCCGACTTCCGGATCACGAAGCTCGACGACGGCACCGAGGTCGCCTCCAGCCCCTACGTCACCGAGGGGTAGAGCCGCCAGGCGCACCGCCCGCAGCCGCCGGACGCGGTCCCCGATCCGCGCGGACCGGTTCGCAGCCGCGGGCGCACGAAACTTGAGACAGTTATACGAAGCGAGCGGCCGGGCGCAGGCGCCCCCGCCGCCGGAATCAGCATTGGTGAAAGCAGATGCGCAACGCAACGCGCCCCTTCGGGCGAACACTCGCGGCGATGATCACGCCGTTCACGCCGTCAGGGGAGCTCGACGTCCCCGGCACGGCGGCCCTCGCGCGCCACCTCGTCGACGAGCAGGGCTGCGACGGCCTCGTCCTCAACGGCACCACCGGCGAATCGCCCACCACCACCGACGCAGAGAAGACCCAGGTCATCGAGACCGTCGTCGACGCCGTCGGCGACCGCGCCCACATCGTCGCCGGCGCCTCCACCTACGACACCCGTCACTCGGTGCACCTCGCGCAGGCCGCCGCGAAGGCCGGCGCGCACGGGCTGCTCCTCGTCACCCCGTACTACAACAAGCCCACCCAGGCCGGCATCGCCGCCCACTTCGAGGCCATCGCCGACGCCACCGAGCTGCCCGCGATGCTCTACGACATCCCGCCGCGCTCGGTCCTCGGCATCGCCGAGGACACCTACGAGCGCCTCGCGAAGCACGACCGGATCATCGCGGTGAAGGACGCCACCGGCGACCTCGTCAAGGCCCAGCGCGTCCGCGTCGCCACCGGCCTCGCCTTCTACTGCGGCGTCGACGAGCTCAACCTCGCCGCCTACGCCACCGGGCAGATCGGCGTCGTCTCCGTCGTCGCGCACCTCCTCGGCCGCCAGATCAACGCCATGTTCGACGCGTTCGACGACGGCGACCCCGCCAAGGCGTCCCAGATCAACGACGCGATCCTCCCCGCCGTCTGCGCCCTCATGGGCCAGGGGCCGGGCGTCGTCGCGGTCAAGTCCGGCCTCGCCTCCGCGGGCCTGCCCGCCGGCGAGCCGCGCCTGCCGCTGCTCCCGGCCGACACCGACCTCTCCGCCCTCATCGCCGCCCGACTCGCCGACCTGAAGGAGGCCTGATGGGCCTGACCCGACCCAAGAACCTCGGCGCGCCCGCCGCCCTCCCCGACGGGGCCCTGCGGGTCATCCCGCTCGGCGGCCTCGGCGCCATCGGGCGCAACATGACGCTCTTCGAGTACGACGGGCGGCTGCTCATCGTCGACTGCGGCGTGCTCTTCCCCGACGTCGACCAGCCCGGCGTCGACCTCATCCTGCCGGACTTCACGCCGATCCTCGACCGCCTCGACGACATCGAGGCCATCGTCGTCACCCACGGCCACGAGGACCACATCGGCGCGATCCCGTTCCTGCTCGAGCACAAGAACGACATCCCCGTCGTCGGCTCCCGCTTCTCGGTCGCCCTCGTCGAGGCCAAGCTCCGCGAGCGGCGCATCAAGCCCGCCGGGATCGTCGTCGCCGAGAACGAGACGCTCCAGCTGGGTCCGTTCGGCTGCGAGTTCCTCGCCGTCAACCATTCCATCCCGGACGCGCTCGCCGTCGCGATCCGCACCGAGGCCGGCCTGGTGCTCCACACCGGCGACTTCAAGATGGACCAGCTCCCGCTCGACGGGCGCATCACCGACCTCGCCGGCTTCGCGCGCCTGGGCGACCAGGGCGTCGACCTGCTCCTGTCGGACTCCACGAACGCCGAGATCCCCGGCTTCGTGACCTCCGAGCGCCAGATCGGCGCCGTCCTCGACAAGCTCTTCGAGGACGTCAAGGGCCGCATCATCGTCGCGTCCTTCGCCAGCCACGTGCACCGCGTCCAGCAGGTCATGGACGCCGCCTACGCGCACGGCCGCAAGGTCGCGTTCGTGGGCCGCTCGATGGTCCGCAACATGGCGATCGCCCGCGACCTGGGCCTCATGCACGTCCCCGACCACCTGCTCGTGAGCATGGACGAGGCGGTGCGCCTGCCGAACGACGAGATCGTCTACATGTCGACCGGATCGCAGGGCGAGCCGATGAGCGCCCTCGGCCGCATGGCCTCCGGCGACCACCGGCACATCACCGTCGAGCCCGACGACACGGTCATCCTCGCGTCGTCCCTGGTGCCCGGCAACGAGACCGCGGTCTACGGCGTCATCAACCGCCTCGCGCGCACCGGCGCCACGGTGATCCACAAGGACGTCGCGAAGGTCCACGTCTCCGGCCACGCCCCGGCGGGCGAGCTGCTGTACGTGCTCAACGTCGTGAAGCCGTCCAACATGATCCCGGTCCACGGCGAGGCCCGCCACCTGCAGGCGCACGCGCGGCTCGCGATCGAGTCCGGCGTCCCCGCCGACCAGGTCATCGTCATCGAGAACGGCGACGTCGTCGACCTCGTCGACGGGCGCGCTCGCCTGGTCGGGCACATCCCGAACAACCTGATCTACGTCGACGGCCTCTCCGTCGGCGACGTCGGCGAGCCGGTCCTCAACGAGCGCCGCGTCCTCGGCGACGGCGGCTTCATCGCCGCCACGGTCGTCATCGACTCCGAGAACGGCAAGGTCGTCGGCGGCCCCACCGTCTCGGCGCGCGGCTTCTCCGAGGACCCGAAGGCGTTCGACGGCGTCCTGCCGCTGATCGACGACGCCATGGAGCGCGCCGCGCAGGACGGCATCACCGACCCGCACCAGCTCCAGCAGATCCTCCGGCGCATCGTCGGCAAGTGGGTCAACGACACCTACCGCCGTCGGCCGATGATCGTGCCGCACGTCCTCGAGGTGTGACCGCCCGGGGAGTCTGAGTGGGACTCATGTACGCGGCGGGACCGCGGCCACCAGGCCGCGGTCCCGCCGCGTTGTCGTACCCTCGCGCTATTTTTGTGCCAGGGGTCCCTTATGGGAGATTTATCGGTTTAAATCATGATTTGTCAGTTCTTCGAGCGGATCGGGAGCGGATTCGGCGGTTCCGTCCGCAGCTCGTTCACGACCATGTCCGCCGGGGCGTCGAGCACCGTCATGATCGTGGTCGCGACCGTGTCCCGGCTCATCGCGCGGGCGGGGTCGTAGTCGGCGCCGTACTGGTCGCGGAGGCCGCGCTGCATGTCGGTGTCGAAATGCGACGGGTAGAAGCTCGTGACCCGGATGCCGTTCGCCTGCTCCTCGGCGCGCAGCGCGTCCGCGATCGCCTTGAGGGCGTGCTTGCTCGCCGCATAGGAGCCCAGCCGCGGCGCGGCGCTCAGGCCCGCGCCCGAGTTCAGGAACAGCACATGGCCGCGCGCCGCGCGCAGCGCCGGCAGCAGGAGCCGGGTCAGTTCGGCCACGGCGACGACGTTGACCGCCATCGTCCGCTGCCACCACTCGAGGGTCTCGTCGGCGACCGCGTTGACATTGAGGACGCCGGCATTGTGGACCAGCGCGTCCAGCCGCTCGACGCCGAGCGCGGCGACCGCCTCGGCGAGCGAGCCGGGGTCGGCGAGGTCCGCGACGAGCGCCTGCGCGTGCGGCACGCCTTCGAGCGCGGAGGCGGTGCGGGCGTGCGCGATCACGGTGTCGCCGCGCTCGCTCAGCCGCTCGGCCAGGGTCCGGCCGAGCCCTCGTCCGGCACCGGTGACCAGGATCGTTTTTGACATGCAGTCACATTAGTCCCTCCCGTGGGGCCCTTCACGTCGATGCCGAGCGGCGTGCGGGCGGTAACGTATGCACCATGATGGCCAGGACGAGCGGAAAGGGCGGCACCGCCCGCAAGGGGAGTGCACCCGCGGCGCGCCGGAAGGCCGCCCCCAAGAAGTCCTCGAACACCGCGGCGAAGAAGACCGCTGCCAAGAAGACCGCGGTCAAGAAAACCGCGGCGAAGAAGGCCGGCGCGAGCCAGACCGCCAAGCGCACCGCGAAGAAGACCGCGGCGAAGAAGCGCGCCGACGCGATCCCCGGGCCGCTCGAAGCGCTCGGGATGGGCCTGCGCGGCCTGTGGATCGGGACGGCCCGCACCACCGGCTGGATGGCCCGCTCGGTCGGCAAGGAGGCCGCGACCGCCCGCGAGATCGACCCCGCGCACCGCCGGGACGGCCTCGGGCTGCTCCTCGTCGCCGCCGCGATCGTCCTCGCCTGCGCCGTCTGGTTCGACGTGGCCGGGCCGGTCGGCGAGCGGTTCGCGTTCATCCTCGACTGGCTCCTCGGCCTCGCCACCCGGGCGCTCCCGGTCCTGCTGGTGCTGTGGGGCGTCCGCGTGATGCGCCAGACGCCGCCCGAGGGCGCGCACGGCCGCTCGCTCGTCGGCTGGACCGCGATCTGGCTCTCCAGCCTCGGACTGCTGCACCTCATCTCGGGGCTGCCGGCCGACATGGGCGAGCGGATGGCCGCCGGCGGCCAGATCGGCTGGATCGTCGGCAGCGGCCTCGCCGCCGGCGTCTCGGCGTACGTGGCGTTCCCGCTCCTGGTGCTCCTCCTGCTGTTCGGGGTCCTGGTCGTGACCGCGACGCCGCTGAACCAGGTGCCCTCGAAGCTCGCGCATCTGTGGGGCCTGGCCACCGGCAAGGTCGAGGACTACGAGGACGACGAGGAAGCGGCCGAGCCGCGCCTCACGCGCGCCGAGAGCCGTGAAGCGAAGCGCCTCAAGGAGGAAGAGGCCCGCCGCGCCCACCACCCGACGACCGTCCTGCCGCGGCTGGCGCCCGAGGAGGTCCCGGACCTGGGCGCCGACGAGCCGGAGGCGCCGCCGCGCCGCTCCGCGCCGATCTCCGAGCCCGAGCCGGTGCGCGAGCCGCCGAAACACTCGCCGCCGCCGGTGAAGACCGAGCAGCCGACCCTCTCGGACGGCGCCTCCGACGGCGACTACCGGCTCCCGCCCATGGACATCCTGCCGACCGGCCCGGCCGCCAAGAAGCGGTCCAAGGCCAACGACGTCGTCATCGCGGCGCTCCAGGAGGTCTTCGCGCAGTTCAATGTGGACGCCGCCGTCACCGGTTTCACCCGGGGGCCGACGGTCACCCGGTACGAGGTCGAGCTCGGCCCGGCTGTGAAGGTCGAGCGGATCATCCAGCTCGCCAAGAACATCGCGTACGCCGTCAAGAGCGCCGACGTCCGGATCATCAACCCGATCCCCGGCAAGTCCGCGGTCGGCATCGAGATCCCGAACACCGACCGCGACGACGTCGCCCTCGGCGACGTGCTGCGCTCCCCGCTGGCCCAGTCCGACCCGCACCCGATGATCGTCGGCCTCGGCAAGGACGTCGAGGGCGGCTACATCCTCACGAACCTGACCAAGACCCCGCACTTGCTGATCGCCGGGTCGACGGGCTCAGGCAAGAGCTCATGCATCAACAGCCTCCTGGTCTCCACGCTCATGCGGGCCACGCCCGAGCAGGTCCGGATCCTCCTCATCGACCCCAAGCGGGTCGAGCTGGCGACCTACGAGGGCATCCCGCACCTGGTCCACCCGATCGTGACCAACCCGAAGAAGGCGTCCGACGCGCTCCAGTGGGTGGTCAAGGAGATGGACATGCGGTACGAGGACCTCGCCGCCGCCGGGGTCCGGCACGTCGACGACTTCAACCGCAAGGTCCGCGCCGGCGAGGCGAAGGCCCACCCGGCCTCGGGCCGCGAGTTCCGGCCGCACCCGTACCTACTGGTCATCGTGGACGAGCTGGCCGACCTCATGATGGTCGCCGCCCGCGACGTCGAGGACTCGGTCGTGCGCATCACCCAGCTCGCGCGCGCCGCCGGCATCCACCTGGTGCTCGCCACCCAGCGGCCCTCGGTCGACGTCGTCACCGGCCTCATCAAGGCGAACGTGCCCTCCCGCCTGGCGTTCTCGACCTCCTCGCTCGCCGACTCGCGGGTCATCCTCGACCAGCCCGGCGCCGAGAAGCTCGTCGGCCGCGGCGACGGCCTGTTCCTGCCGATGGGCGCCTCGAAGCCCGAGCGGATCCAGGGCGCCTGGGTCTCCGACAAGGAGATCGAAGCGGCCGTGGCGCACGCGAAGGCCCAGATGGACGCCCAGTACATCGAGGAGGTCACCGCCCAGCCCGGCTCGACCCGCGAGATCGACCCGGACATCGGCGACGACCTCGAACTGCTCATCCAGGCGATCGAGCAGGTCGTCACCACCCAGTTCGGTTCGACCTCGATGCTCCAGCGCAAGCTCCGCGTCGGCTTCGCGAAGGCCGGGCGGCTCATGGACCTCATGGAGACCCGCGGCGTCGTCGGCCCCTCCGAGGGCACCAAGGCCCGCGACGTCCTCGTCAAGCCCGACGAGCTCGACGCCGTCATCGCCTCGATCCAGGGCGAATAGCGAAGGGCCGGTCCGCCGCGGACCGGCCCCTCAGCGCAGGTTTACTCGAAGCTCGCCGTCAGCTCGTGGGTCTTGTCGCCGGAGATCGGCATCGAGACGCCCTCCTCGGGCCACTCGACCGGGCCGTCCGGGTGGAACTTCAGCGTGAACACGAGGCTGTCGGCCGGGATGTTGTACAGCATCGTGTACGTCCGCCAGATCCCGTCGCCCCACTCCTCGTCGACGTGCTCGACCGAGACCGCGGTCAGCCCGCCGTTCGCGTCGGAGACCTTCAGGGCCTCCTTCGGGTCGATGTTCCACTCCAGGCCCGAACCGGACTGCAGCCACCCGAAGCTGATGTTGAGCACGGCCGCGTCGGGGGCGGACACCCAGCCCTTGCCGGGCCGGTAGACCTCGCGGGTGAGCGTGAACTCCGTCGAGTACTGCCAGTCGTCGAACCAGTACTCGTAGCTGCCGCTGGTGGTGCGGCCGTCGACCGAGTTCTCCACGACCTCGGTCGTGACGGTGTCGGTCGAGCCGTTGTACAGCGCCTCGATCAGGCCCTCGCGGGTGCGCGAGCGCAGGTCCATCGTCTGGGCCCGCTCGGAGTCGACGACCTCCAGGGTCACGGGCGCGTCCTTCTCGGCGACCGCGAAGTACACCGATCCGGGCTGAGGTGCCTCGCCGGCGAAGTCCCACTGCTCCTCGCCGATCGTGAGCGTCGCGCTCAGCTCGGTGAGGTCGTCGACCGCGTACGGCGCCTCGACGCCCGGCTCGGGTGCGAACTGCACCAGCGTGAACTCGTACCCGTCGGGCGGCGGCAGCAGCCGGTAGCCGTCGGCGAGCAGGTACTCGAGCTGGAAGTCCTCGGGGACCTCCTCGAACGACGCCAGGCACTCGACGCGGAGCGCGAAGTGCGCGCCGCGGAGCAGGCCCTCGTCGCCCTCGAACCGGTTCTCGCCCTCGGCCGGGCAGATCGACACGGGCACGTCGTCACTCGAAACGGTGTATCCGGCGGGCGTGTTGACGGTGCCGGTGGGCACCGCGCCGCAGGCGGCGGCGGTGAACGCCGCGGCGGCCGCGACGACCGCGTACGCGGACCTGCGGGCACGGCGAATTCGGGGGCTCCTGTGGGCGGGGGCGATGCCTTTGGGGGACATGGAACAAGCCTAGGGTATGGCCGCAACGGCCGTCGACGCGATGTTGCCCCAGCACAGGAGGGACGAGAATGACCCGAAACGTCCTATCCGCATTCGGTGCATACCGTCAGTGACCGGACGGGAGCGGCCGCAGAGTAAGACGCGCCACTCTACCGCCCCGGCGAGGGTGACCCTGCCCGCCGCCCCGGGCGCTCACCGCCCGCTCCTGGGTACGCTTTCCTGGTGTCATCAGCTCATTCGACCCGATCCCAGGACTCGGCGACGCGCGACGCCTCCAAGAGCGTCGCGCTCCTGACGCTCGGCTGCGCCCGCAACGAGACCGACTCCGAGGAGCTGGCCGCCCGCCTGGCCGCCGGCGGCTGGCGGATCAGCGACGACGGCGAGAACGCCGACGTCGTCATGGTCAACACGTGCGGCTTCATCGAGCAGGCCAAGGCCGAGTCCATCGACGTGCTCCTGGAGGCGTCGGGGACCGGCGCCAAGGTCGTCGCGACCGGCTGCATGGCCGAGCGCTACGGCCGCGAGCTCGCCGAGAGCCTCCCTGAGGCCGACGCCGTCCTCGGCTTCGACCACTACCCGGACATGGCCGCCCGCCTCGACGACATCCTCGCCGGGCGCACGGTCGAGTCCCACCAGCCGTCCGACCGCCGCAAGCTCCTGCCCCTGGCTCCGGCCGCGCGCCAGAGCGCCGCCGCGGTCGTCCCCGGTCACTCGCGCGCCGCGCAGGCCGACGGCGCCGCACTCGCCGAAGGCGCCCCCCGTCACCTGGCGGTCGTCCGTAAGCGCCTCACCGACGGCCCGGTCGCCAACCTCAAGCTCGCCTCGGGCTGCGACCGCCGCTGCACGTTCTGCGCGATCCCGACCTTCCGCGGCTCGTTCGTCTCCCGCACCCCCGAGGAGATCCTCGCCGAGGCCGCCTGGCTCGCCTCCGAAGGCGTCAAGGAGCTCAACCTCGTCTCGGAGAACACCACCTCCTACGGCAAGGACCTGCCCGACCCGCAGGCCCTCGAGCACCTGCTCGAAGGCATGGCCGCGATCGACGGCATCGAGTGGATCCGCCTCTCGTACCTTCAGCCCGCCGAACTGCGCCCGAGCCTGATCGAGTCGATGCTCCGCACCGACAAGGTCGTCCCGTACTTCGACCTGTCCTTCCAGCACTCCTCGGCGAAGGTGCTGCGCCGGATGCGCCGCTTCGGCTCCACCGAGAACTTCCTCGCGCTGCTCGACCAGATCCGCGAGCGCGCCCCGCTCGCCGGGGCCCGCACCAACGTGATCGTCGGCTTCCCCGGCGAGACCGAGGAGGACGTCGAGGAGCTCATGGGCTTCCTCGAGGCCGCCCGCCTCGACTCGACCGGCGTGTTCGCGTACTCCGACGAGGACGGCACCGAAGCGGTCGCCCTCGACGGGCACGTCGACGAGGACGTCGTCTCCGAGCGGCACACCCGCGTCGCGATGCTCGTCGACGAGCTGGTGAGCCAGCGCGCCGCCGAGCGCGTCGGCGAGACGATGACCGTCCTGGTCGAGTCGGTCGAGGACGACGGCGTGGACGGCCGGGGCGCCCACCAGGCGCCCGAGGTCGACGGCACGGTCGCCCTCGTGGGCGAGGTCGAGGGCCTGGAGGTCGGCGACTTCGTCACCGCGAAGGTCGTGGACTCGCACGGCGTGGACCTGGTCGCGGAGATCGTGGAGGAGGTCTGGTGACCACCGACCAGCCGGTCTCGCCGTGGAACATCGCGAACGTGGTGACCGTGGCGCGGATCTTCCTGGTGCCGGTGTTCGCGGTGTTCACGGTCCTGTCGGGGATGGAGCACTCGGGCTGGCGGGTCGCCGCGTGCCTGCTGTTCGTGTTCATCTCGGCGACCGACTTCGTGGACGGCTGGCTGGCGCGCTCGCGCGGCCTGGTGACCGATTTCGGCAAGCTCGCCGACCCGATCGCCGACAAGGCGATGATCGGCACCGCGCTGGTCCTGCTGAGCTACTACGGGGCGCTCCCGTGGTGGGTGACCGTCGTCATCCTGGTGCGCGAGCTGGGGATCACGGTCTGGCGGATGGCGGTGGTGCGCCGCACGGTGATCGCCGCGGACCGCGGCGGCAAGCTGAAGACCGTCCTGCAGATCACGGCCGTGTCCTGGTATCTGTTCCCCTGGCCGGAGCCGCTCGCCGCGGTGGGGCCGTGGCTGATGGGGGCCGCGCTCGTCCTCACGGTCCTGACGGGAATGGATTACCTCTGGAAAGCATTCAAATTGAGGAAGAGCGAGCCGAACCGGACGAGCTAGGCTTGCGGGACCCGTTTAGGCTCGAGTGAGCGATCGCGGCGGTGAGGAGAACCCTATGGTGTTGTTGCGGGAACTGCTGGGAGAGACCCTGCGGCGCCGCCGCCGCGCGCAGAAGCGGACGCTGCGGGACGTGTCGAAGCAGGCCAATGTGAGTCTCGGCTACCTCTCGGAGATCGAGCGGGGCCACAAGGAGCCGTCGAGCGAGCTGCTCGCCTCGGTGTGCGGTGCGCTGCAGGTGCGCCTGTCCGAGGTGCTGGCAGAGGTCTCGCGCGAGGTCGCCGCGCACGAGCGGGGCGAGGCGCAGGGGCAGCAGCCTTCGCCGCAGGGCCGCCAGGTCGCGGTGCTGCCGCTGCCGCGCGAGCAGGCCGCCGCGGAGGAGTCGCGCCGCCGGCGCAAGCAGATGTACGGGGCCGGGGGTTTCAAGGCCGCGCCGCCGCAGTCGCCGATCGCGCAGGTCCGTTCTCGCCACCGTCGTGGCGAGGTGACCGATTCGGTGGTCAGTGCGGCTGCCTGACTGCGTACCTGTGGGGCGCACCCGATGATGTAGTTTTGCGATTGAGGCGTCACCCCTGTCCCGCATGAGTGGCGCCGATGTCCGACACTAGAGGCAAGTCGGCGTTGCCTTAACCAATTCATGGCTCGCGAGCTTCGCCAAGGCTCACCGGAAGGACCCCGATAATGGCCAATCCGTTCGTCAAGGGCTGGAAATACATGATGGCGCTCTTCGGTGCGAAGATCGACGAGTACGCCGACCCCAAGATCCAGATCCAGCAGGCGATCGAGGAAGCGCAGAAGCAGCACCAGGCGCTGGTGGGGCAGGCCGCTTCGGTGATCGGGAACCAGCGTCAGCTGGAGATGAAGCTGAATCGTGCGATGTCCGAGGTGGAGCGGCTGCAGGCGCAGGCGCGCCAGGCGCTGGTGCTGGCCGACAAGGCCCGTGCCGACGGCGATGAGGCGAAGGCGCAGCAGTTCGAGTCGACCGCTGAGATCCTCGCGGGGCAGCTGGTCTCCACTGAACAGTCCCTCGAGGACATGAAGGTGATGCACGACCAGGCGCTCACCGCTGCGGACCAGGCGAAGAAGGCCGTTGAGAACAACCAGATGATCCTGCAGCAGAAGCTTCAGGAGCGCACGAAGTTGCTGGGCCAGCTGGAGCAGGCGAAGATGCAGGAGACGATCGCCGCGTCCCTGGAGTCGATGTCGCAGACGGCCGCTCCGGGCAACACCCCGAACTTCGACGAGATCCGGGACAAGATCGAGGGCCGCTACTCGAACGCGATGGGCCGCGCCGAGCTCGCTTCGAACTCGGTCGAGGGCCGCCTGCTGGAGGTCAACCGGGCCACTCGCGACATGGCGGGCGCCTCGCGCCTGGAGCAGATCCGCGCGTCGCTTGAGGGCGACCAGCTCTCGGGCGGCAAGGAGAAGGCGCAGATCGAGTCGAAGGAGTCGGTGACGAACGCCCGGCTCGCCGACATCCGCGCGTCCCTCGGCGACGAGGGCACCGCGGAGGCGGACAAGACCAAGAGCTAGGAGCACCCCCCGGTGGACGCCAAGGAGCGCAAGCGCGCGTTCAAGCGCCTGCGGTCCCGCCTGGCCTCCGCCAAGGGCTGGACCACCACTGCCGGCGGCGCTGTCGCCGGCAGTGCGTTCTTCATCCCGTACGAGGGCATGGGCGGCCCGGACGGGGTCTGGGTGACCGTGGCGGGGTTCTCCACCGCGATGGCGGTGGTCCGCTGGCTCGACTACCGGCGCCTGGCGCGGGCGCTGCCGGCGGCGGAGCGGGACTCGCTCGAGCTCCACGGCCCGGCGAAGCTGTCGAAGGAGGCCCAGGGCCTGTTCGGCGAGGCGGCGCAGGCGATCCAGCGGGGCCGGATCCGGAACCAGTTCAAGCACAGCCGGGCCCTGCGCCACTACGAGCGCTTGGAGCAGGCGTCGCTGGCCGCCGAGCGGATGGCCGAGCGCCTCAAGGGGAACGAGGAGGCGGTGGCGATCCTCGCGGGGGCCGGGAAGGCCGGGCGGGAGCTGTACCAGCTCGCGCTGAGCGTCAAGGACGTCGAGCAGGCGATGGCGGTCTCGCCGTCGATGAAGCGCCCCGGTCTGCAGGACGGGCTCGACCGGATGGTCGACCGGCTGGACGCGGGCGTGACGGCGTACGAGGACATGGTGAGCGCGGCGGGGGAGTGCCTGGCCGGGTCGATCGGGCTGCAGCACGAGTTGTCGGCGCACCGCGCGGACGAGACCCTCGACATGCTCACGGACGCGGCCGACCGGCTGCGTGCGGCGGGGGACGCCGCCAGCGAGATCCGCGGCAGGATCGGTCCGCCGCGCTGAGCACCGAGTACGTGAGACTGTGTCATTTGATGTAATTCGAGCGTGAAAGCCCGAATTGCCTGTGCCGCCGCGCTCGCCGCGGCCGCTCTCCTGGGCTCGGCCGCAGCCGCGCAGGCCGAACCCGTACCCGAGGAGCCCTCCCGGCTCTTCCTCAAAGACCACGAGGACATCCCGCTCGCCGTGTCCGGCGGCGAGGCCGTCCTCAGCGCCGACGCCGACCTGTGGACGCTCCGCGCCGTCGAGGCGCTCCTCGACCTCGGCGAGTATCAGATCGTCCACGACGAGTCCGGGCAGTGCCTGACCGCCGACACCTCCGGCGGCGAAGCGGCCGTCCCGGTCGTGCTCGCCGACTGCGCCGACGCCGTCGCCTGGGGCGTGGTCTACCACGACGTGCCCTCGCACCGCGACTTCCGGTTCACCGGCCCCGACGGCTACTTCCTCGGCCTGCTCGACGACGCCTCGGCAGTCGAAGGCGCCGCGGTCCTCGCCGTCGCCCCCGAGACGGACCACAGCCTGCACTTCCAGGAGTGGCGATTCGCCGCCGCGGACGCCCCGCCGCCCACGTCGGCGCCGCCGAACGAGGCCGTGTCGGCCTCCGAGGCCGCGACCAGCGCTGCGGCCCAGCCGAAGCTCCCGAGCACCGGCGGCGCCGCCGGTGCGGCGGTCGGCGCCGGCGCGGTCGCCCTCGCCGGCGGCACCGCGCTCGTCCTGTGGTGGCAGCGCCGGCGGGCGCTCCGCAGCCACTGGTAGGCGGCGATGCCCCGCGCCGCAATCCCGTCCGGTGCGATGACGCTTCGCGCGGCCGAATCGCCACCGGGCCCGGAGCCGCGGCGCGGCACAGCGCCGCTCGACGCCGAGGCGTCGCTTCTTCGCGATGCGGCACCGCTCCGCGGTCACGTGGCGCGTCATGGCGCATCCCTTCGCGGGGCGGCACCGCTCCGCGACGCAGCGCCGCACGACACACTGAATCCCACGATTCGGGAAATGCTGGTTCGGTCCCATGGCCGGTGGCATACTTCGATTCGTGACTTTCCAGCTCGTGATTAGCTGCGGGCGTTCCGCGAGGCAATAGATGCCATCGCCGAACGCCAGACCTCCTGCGCCCGCAGGGGGTCTTTTTCGTTCAGGGCAAACGAACGTTCAGGTCCGACGCGCAGGACTGGACCTATCGGCAAAGAGATCTTGGAGCACCAAGTGACGCAAGCAGACTCCGTATCGACGACCGGTGCGACGGCTACCGGTCCCGGAGACTTCCACGTCTTCGACACCACGCTCCGCGACGGCGCGCAGATGGAGGGCCTCCGCTACTCCGTCGCCGACAAGCTCGCGGTGGCCGAACTCCTCGACGAGCTCGGCGTCGACTACATCGAGGGCGGCTGGCCCGGCGCGATCCCCTCGGACACCGAGTTCTTCGCCCGCGCGGCCGACGAACTGAACTTCAAGCACGCCAAGCTCGTCGCCTTCGGCATGACCCGGCGGGCCGCCTCCACCGCCGCCGAGGACCCCGGCTTCCAGGCCCTCCTCGACTCCCGCGCCCCGGTCCTGTGCCTCGTCGCCAAGTCCGACATGCGCCACGTCCACCAGGCCCTGCGGACCACCCCCGAAGAGAACCTGGCCATGATCACCGACTCCGTCCGCACCGGGCGCGAGCAGGACCGCCAGGTCTTCATCGACTGCGAGCACTTCTTCGACGGCTTCCGCCACGACCCGGTCTACGCGACCCTCGTCGTCAAGACCGCGCTCGAAGCCGGCGCCGAAGCGGTCGTCCTCTGCGACACCAACGGCGGCCGCATCCCCTCCGACATCACCGCCGCCATCACCGACCTGCGCGCCCGCCTCGCCGCCGACCTGCCGCCCGAGCGCATCCGCCTCGGCATGCACGCCCAGAACGACACCGGCTGCGCCGTCGCGAACACCATCGCCGCCGTCGAGGCCGGCGTCATGCACGTCCAGGGCACCGCCAACGGCTACGGCGAGCGCCCCGGCAACGCGAACCTGTTCACCGTCATCGCCAACCTCGAGACGAAGCTCGGCATGAAGGTCCTCCCCGACGGCGGCATGGAGCAGCTCACCCGCGTCTCCCACGCCATCGCCGAGATCGCCAACATGGCCCCCGACGAGCACGCCCCGTACACCGGGCACGCCGCGTTCGCCCACAAGGCCGGCATCCACGCCTCCGCGATCAAGGCCGACCCGGCCCTGTACAACCACATCGAGCCCGAGCGCGTCGGCAACGACATGCGCATCCTCGTCACCGAGATGGCCGGCCGCGCCTCCGTCGAGCTCAAAGGCCGCGAACTCGGCATCGACCTCGCCGGCGACAAGGACGCGCTCGACCGGATCACCAAGCGCGTCAAGGAACTCGAATCCAAAGGCTGGTCCTTCGAGGCCGCCGACGCGTCCTTCGAACTGCTCGTGCGCGACGAGGTCGAAGGCGGCCTGCCCCGGCCGTTCACCCTCGACACATACCGCGTCATCGTCGACCACGACCCCAACGGCGCCACGGTCGCCGAGGCCACCGTCCGCGTCTACATCCACGGCGAGCACGGCGAAGCCGACGAGCACCGGATCTCCACCGCGCAGGGGAACGGCCCGGTCAACGCGCTCGACGCGGCCCTGCGCTCCGCGCTCGCCGAGCGGCACCCCCGCCTGGCCGAGCTCACCCTCTCCGACTTCAAGGTCCGCATCCTCGCCGGCTCCACCGGCACCGACGCGGTCACGCGCGTCCTCATCTCCATGAGCGACGGCGAGGCCGAATGGACCACGGTCGGCGTGGCCCCCAACCTGATCGAGGCCTCCTGGAACGCGCTGGCCGACGGCCTCGCGTACGGCCTCAACCGCCGCTAGTCCTCGATTCCGACACCGCCACAAGCGAACGCGACACGCGGCCGGTCCACGAGACCGGCCGCTTCAGCCGGCCCGCGCCGATCGTGCGGGAGGTACGGGAAAGGGGTCCGATCAGCCGATCGGACCCCTTTCCCGTACCCGGGATCAGTCGAAGACCGCGAGGCGCTTCTGCTCCATCGTGCCGCCGCCGAAGGTCGTGAACGAGCCGCCGACGCTGAGGTTCGCGTTCGACGGGTGGGCCGTGGCGTCCCAGGCGCCGACGACGCCGTTCGCGCCCGGGTTCCACGGCAGCAGCTTGCCGTTCAGGTCCACCGCGAGGAGCTTGCCGCGGGCGGCCCGGACGCCGTCGACGCACTCGCCGAGCGGCCCGGCGTGGTTCGTCGTGCACGCCTTGTCGAAGTGGCCGCCGCCGATGACGGAGTCGCCCCAGACCTCGACGGTCTGCATGCCGCCGTCCACGGCCTGGTACCAGAGGGTCGAGCCGCTGGTGGTGAAGGCGCGGATCTCGCCGCCGCGGCCGTCGAGCGCCGCGTACACGCGGTCGCCGGCCACGACGACCTCGCGGGTGAGGACGAACACCTTGGACACGAAGCCGGTGACGACCGCGCCGGAGGCCGGGTCGACGGCGCCGAGCTTCCCGAACTGCTCCTCACCGCCGATGGTCGCGAACCCGCCGGCGACGTAGAGGCGGCCGTGACCGAACTGGAGGTCGCGGACGCCGCCCCCTTCGACGACGGGCGCGAACGAGGTCACCGGCGCGCCGGTGTCGGCGCTGACGGCGGCGACCCGCGGCTGCGGGTGGCCGCCGACCCGCAGGAACGTCCCTCCGAGGTAGACGGTCGAGCCGACCGGCTCGATCGAGTAGACCGTGGCGCTCGGCCGGGGCCGCCATTCCTCGTCGAGCTCGCCGGTGCTGAGGCTGAACCGGGCCACCCGCGAGATGGCGACCCCGTCGATCTCGGTGAACGGCCCGGCGACGTACAGGTAGCCGCCGCCGGTCTTGACCTCGTGGACGGGGCCGTTGACGGCCGGCGCGAACGGGAGCAGCGCGCCCGTGCGCGAATCGACGGCGGCGAGGTGGCTGCGGTTCGCGAAGGTGCCGTCGGTGCGCTTGGCGCGGGTGAAGCGGCCGCCGGAGTAGACGATGTCGCCGTCGTAGGCCACCTTGAAGACCTGGTCGTTGAAGGACGCGGTCGCCAGGGGCAGGCTCGAGTCGACCGCCGAGACGGGCAACTGGACGAACAGGAGGACCGCGAACAAAGCGGAGAGTGTGATCAGACGACGCATTCCGGCAGTTTCGCACGCGTACGGCGCCGCGCCGGGTATTCGTGACGGCGCGTCAGGGGACAGCGGCCCCACAGGTCCCGCGCCCGGGCGGCCTCCACACGCGACGGCCCCGCCGATCGGCGGCGGCGCGAACGATGCACGCGGTGACCGCGTCCGTTGCCGCGCCGTACTAGAGTTGAGGTGTGACTTCCTACAAGACCGATCGCGCCCGCGCGGCCGCCCAGGCCGCGGACTCGGCCGTGTACGGACGCCGCCGCTTCGGGGCCGGGTTCTTCCTCGGCCTCGTGATCCTGGTGATCCTCGCCTTCGTCCTGGGCTTCGTGCTCGTCGGCGGCTTCGGCGAGACCCTGCGGGTGCGCCTGGGCGCGACCGCCCTGTCGCTGCTGGTCGCGACCCCGCTCACGTTCGTCCTCGGGTTCTTCGTGGGCATGTTCGGCCGGGTCCGCCGCATGGGCATGGGCATCGTCGTGGGCGCGCTCGTCGGCACCGTCATCCTCGCGGGACTGTTCCTGCTCCTGCGGTAGGTGACCGACCGTTCTGGAGCGCGAGAGCGACGCACTGCGCCCGGCCGCGCGAACTAAGCTGAGGCCGCAAGCTTCCGATCCAGTCTTAGAGAGGGGCCGACTGTGCGGATCGCGCGGATCGCTCACCCCACCGGCATGTCGTTCGCAGTCCTCGAAGGCGAGGGGCCCGGGGCCACCGCCGCGGAGATCGACGGGCACCCCTTCGCGCAGATCAAACTCACCGGCCAGCGCTGGGCGCTCGACGACGTCCGGCTGCTCGCCCCCATCCTGCCGTCCAAAGTGGTCTGTGTCGGGCGCAACTACGCCGACCACGCCGCCGAGCTCGGCAACGAGGTCCCCAAAGAGCCCCTGATCTTCCTCAAGCCCTCGACCTCGGTGATCGGCCCGAGCGAGGCGATCCGCCTCCCGGTCATGTCCGACCAGGTCGAGCACGAGGCCGAGCTCGCCGTCGTCATCGGCCTGCACGGCGCGCGGAACCTCGACCGCGAGGCCGCCAAGGGCGCGATCTACGGCTACACGTGCGCGAACGACGTGACCGCCCGCGACCTCCAGCGCCAGGACGTGCAGTTCACGCGCGCGAAGGGCTTCGACTCGTTCTGCCCGCTGGGCCCGTGGATCGAGACCGACGCCGACATGGCCGACTCGGAGGTCCGCTGCGAGGTGAACGGCGAGGTCCGCCAGCTCGGCTCGACGAAGGACATGGTGTTCGACCCGGCCGCGCTCGTCGCGTACGTCTCGCAGATCATGACCCTGATCCCCGGCGACGTGGTGCTCACCGGCACGCCCGCGGGCGTGGGGCCGCTCCAGGCCGGCGAGGCCGTCTCCGTATCCGTCGCCGGCATCGGCACGCTGACCAACAAGGTGATCGCCAGTGAGTAACGTCCGAACCCGCTTCTGCCCCAGCCCGACCGGCGCCCCGCACGTCGGCCTGGTGCGCACCTGCCTGTTCTCGTGGGGCTACGCCCGCGCCAAGGGCGGCGAGTTCGTGTTCCGCATCGAGGACACCGACGCAGCGCGCGACAGCGAGGAGTCGTACCAGCAGCTCCTCGAGGCGCTCTCGTGGCTGGGCATGACCTGGGACGAGGGGCCCGACATCGGCGGCCCGTACGCGCCGTACCGGCAGTCGCAGCGGCTCGACGTGTACGCCGACGTGGTCAAGCGGCTCCTCGACGGCGGGTACGCGTACGAGGCGTTCTCGACCAATGAGGAGGTCGAGGCCCGCCACCGCGCCGCCGGGCGCGACCCGAAGCTCGGCTACGACAACTTCGACCGCGACCTCACCGAGGAGCAGAAGGCCGCCTTCCGCGCCGAGGGCCGCAAGCCGGTGGTGCGCATGCGGATGCCGGACGAGGACATCGCGTTCCAGGACGCGGTGCGCGGCGAGGTCCGCACGCCCGCCGGCACCGTGCCGGACTACGTGATCGCTCGCGGCGACGGCTCGCCGCTGTACACGCTGACCAACCCGGTCGACGACGCGCTCATGAAGGTCAACATGGTCACCCGCGGCGAGGACCTGCTGCCGTCGACGCCGCGCCAGATCGTCATGTGGCGGGCGCTGGTCGAGCTCGGCCTGGCCGACTCGATCCCGGAGTACGCGCACCTGCCGCTGATCGTGGACGAGCGCGGCAAGAAGATGTCCAAACGCGACCCGCGCTCGAACCTGCTGCAGTACAAGGAGGCCGGGTACCTGCCGGAGGGCGTCCTGAACTACGTGGCGACGCTCGGCTGGTCGATCTCGGGCGACCGGGACACGTTCACGGTGGCGGAGTTCCTGTCGGCGTTCGACCTGCACGACGTGAAGTCGAATCCGGCCCGGTTCGACGAGAAGAAGTTCGACGCGATCTGCGCCGACCACTTCCGCATGACCTCGCCTGCGGAGCTGACCCGCCTGCTGCTGCCGCGCCTGCGCGCGGCCGGCCTGATCGGCGACGCCCCGACCGCGGCCGAGGTGCACATCCTCGAGGTGGCCGTGCCGCTGGTCCAGGAGCGGTGCACCACCCTCTCGCAGGCCGTGGAGATGCTGCGGTTCCTGTTCTGCGGCACCGAGGTCGCGATCGACGAGGACAGCGCGAAGAAGACGTTCAAGGACGACGCCGCGCAGGTCCTCGACGCCTCGATCGCCGCCGTCGAGGACATCGAGTGGACCACCGAGGCCATCGAGGCGGCGCTGAAGGCCGCGCTCGTCGACGGCATGGGCCTCAAGCCGCGCAAGGCGTTCGGGCCGGTCCGGGTCGCGATCAGCGGCAAGACGGTCTCGCCGCCGCTGTACGAGTCCATGGAGCTGCTCGGCAAGGACGTGAGCCTGGCGCGCCTGCGCGCCGCCCGCGCGACCATGTGAGTCGGCCTGAACGACCTTGTAAGCGGTCCTAGTCGATCCGGTCCCGCGCTCCGGCGCGGGGCCGGATTTTCTTCTTCGGCTTCCGCGTAGCGCACTACTGTGCAATGCATGGTACTGTCGTATGTGTGGACCGATCGCAACTGCTCAAGGGACTGCTCGACATCATCGTGCTGCGCGTGCTCGACACCGATGACGGCTACGGGTACGAGATCCTGCACCGACTCCGCAAGGCCGGGTTCGACGACCTCGGCGACGCCTCGGTCTACGGCACGCTCCGGCGCCTGTACCGGGCCGGCTACCTCTCCACCTACGTCCAGCCCAGCGAGTCGGGGCCGCACCGCAAGTACTACTCGCTGACCGAGCCCGGACGGAAGTACCTCCGCCAAGCGCACGACGCCTGGGAGGACGTCAGCGCCAAGATGCGGGTCCTGTTCGACACGCCCGGGAAGGGCCGACCATGACCGGCGCCCCCGTACTCGCCGACACGGTCCCGCCCGGGCGGCGGCTCCCCGCAACGGCGCACCGGCGACCGACCGAGACCACCGAACCCTGACATCCGCGGCTCCAAGAAGGACACCACCATGACCACCACACCCGACCGCAGCACGGAGATCGCGGCCTACCTGGCCGCCGTGGACCGCCACCTGAGCGACCTCCCCGACCCGATCCGCGACGACCTCATGTCCGACCTCGACTCCCACCTCGCCGAAGTGGCGGCCGACCTGGCGCCGGGCACCTCGCTCAGCGACCTGCTCGGCGGCCCCGAGGCGTACGCCCGCGAGCTGCGCGAGACCGCCGAGACCGCGAAGGTCCCGGCAGCCGACCGGGTGCGCCGCCGCCTCCGCGAGACCGCCGCACCCGTGCTGGCCCGCGCCAAGGCCGCCGCGGACGGCTTCGCCGCCTCCAGCGGCCACGCCGACGCCGCCGAACTCGGCGAGCGGCTGCGCCCCGGCTGGTGGGCCGTGCGCGGCGCGGTCGCCGCGCTCATCCTCCTGTACTGGATCTCCTCGGCCCAGTACGGCTACACCGACTACTGGGTCTTCGGCTCGCTCCCCGGCATGATCTTCGGGGTCGCCACGGTCCTGCTCGGCGTCTGGGTCTCGCTGCGGATCGGCGCGGCCTCGCGCGACTGGGGGCGGCGCCGCCGGCGGTGGACCGCCTGGATCGGCGCGGGCATCGTCGTGATCGCCGCCTACCAGTTCTCGTGGGTGTACACCGGAGCGCTGCCCAACCGGTACGTGCCGACGTCGAGCTACGACGGCGCCTCCGACGGCTCGTACGTCAGCGACGTCCGCGCGTACGACGAGAACGGCGAGCCGATCGAGGACTTCTACCTGTTCGACCAGGACGGCGAACCGCTGTTCATCGGCGACCCGTTCAACTGCCCCTTCAGCACCGACCACGAGGCCGCCGAGGAGTTCGACGCGCCGGTGCCCGAAGGCGCCGAGGAGGAGTTCGGCTACCTCTACCCGCTGTGCGAGACGCCGGCCGAGGCGCTCGCGGAAGAGACCCCGACGCCCGCCGAGTCCGAGAGCCCGTCCGCGGACGCGACGCCGACCGAGGGCACGGCGACTCCTACGGGTGCGGCGACGCCGTCGGACGAGCCGACCGCGTCCGCCGATCCCGGCACCGCGACCCCGTCCGAGTCGCCGAAGTAGCCGCCGAACGAGCGGCACACCTGCACCACCGGCCCCGCCTGTATCACGGCGGGGCCGGTACGCTGCCCGGTGTGACATTGCTCTCGATGGACCTAAGTGGAAGAAGGTCGAGCGACTCGGGCAGCGTCAATGGGCCGTTCGGAGGAACGGGCGGCACGCGCTTTCCGGCGTAAGGGGCAGCTCGCTCGATACGGTCGCTATCGGGCGAGACGGGCAGGCGAACCGTTCCGGTACAGGCGGCAATGTGCCGTATTGTCGCCGTTACTGAGCGGTACGGCTCCGGGTTTACGGGCTCTTAGGGTTACCCCCGATGTTTACCCGTGAGAAGACGACCCGAGCCAAGCACCGCTCCGACGAGCGCCGCCCCGGCGGCCTCCGGCACGTGGTGCGCAACCGCGTGTTCGTGGCCTCGGCAGCCGCACTGTTCGCAGTCGGCTCGGCGGGCACCGCCAGCGCCGCGATCATCGCGACCGACGACCCCACGGCCGAGGAGCAGCTCGCCGCGGAGATCGTCGCCGACGCCGGCAGCGCCGACCGCCAGTGGGACGACGTGGCGACGATGGAGAGCATCCTGCCCGAGAAGGCGGAGGCCGCTCCTGCGACCGCGCAGTCCGACCCGGCCGAGGTCCCGGTCGAAGAGGAAGAGGAACCGCCGCCCGCGGAAGCGGAGGAGGAGTCCTCCGGCGGCTCGTCCGGCCCGAGCGTCGACATCTCGGCCGAGTGCTCGGACTACTCCGGCAACCAGGCCATCGGCTGCACCATGACGCTCGACGCCGGGTGGGACATGGGCGAGTTCGGCTGCCTCGTCGACCTGTGGAACCGCGAGTCCGGCTGGGACGAGACCGCCTACAACTCCGGTTCGGGCGCGTACGGCATCCCGCAGTCGCTCCCCGGCGACAAGATGGCCTCGCACGGCGACGACTGGGAGACCAACCCGGCCACCCAGATCGCCTGGGGGCTGGACTACATCGACGGCCGCTACGGCAGCCCGTGCAGCGCATGGTCGCACAGCGAGTCCAACGGCTGGTACTGATCGACGCATAGTCTCGACACCGAGCGGACCCGGAGTTCGCTGACCCTGGGAGGTCCTAGCGCAATCGCGCTGGGGCCTCCTGTCGTTCCCCCAGCGCCCCTTCGAGCCGGTTGAGCAGGAACTGGAGCGACCCGCGCAGGTGTGCCTCGTCCTGTCCGGGCTCGCCGGCGAGCGCCGTGAGGACGTACTGCTCCGTGTAGTCCAGGCGGGTGCCGCCGGCTTCGGGTGCCAGCGCGACGGTCACCAGGGAGACGTTGCGGCGCAGTCCGTCGACGCTCAGCTCGTAGGCGAAGACGATCCGGCGGTGCTCCTCGAGGTCGAAGATCCGCGAACGCCACTCGACGAGCTCCGGTTCGCCCGACGGTGCGAAGACCCCGGTCGCGGTCTCGCCGCCGCCGACGCGGAAGTCGAGTTCATGGCGGCTCTCCTTGCCGGGGATGCGGAACCAGCGGTCGCGCAGGCCGAGGTCGGCGAACGCCGCCCACACCCGGTCGGGCGGGGCGGCGAGGTCGCGCGTGAGGGTCGCGGTCCCGTGGACGGGTGCATCGAGTTCCATGGCAGTCCGAACAACGACCGGGGCCGGGGGCTTCCCCCGCGGCCGGGCGCGTCAGCCGCCGGTCTCCATCGAGGCCGCGCGGACCGAGCGCAGCAGCAGCCGCGGGTCGCCGAGCATGCGCTTCAGGCGCCGCTCGAGGCCGGCGATCGGGGTGAGGTTCTGGGGCGCGCGGGCGTCCTTGTGGGCCGCGGAGCCGAGCGGCGGGAGGGACGCGGCGGTCGCGTCGGCCAGGGCGATCGCCGCCTCCTCGGTGAGGTCGTCGGCCGCTTCGAGGCGTGCGACGCCGGCCCAGCCGCGCGAGCTGGTCCCCGGCAGCCGCAGGTACCACGTGTAGCGCGGCCAGCCCGACATCAGGTGGAACACCGGGGTGCGCTGGCCGGGCCGCAGCCGCTCGACGACCGCGTTCAGCTCGCCTTGGAGATAGGACCGGTGGTGGCTCTTGACGTACCCGACCGAGTTCGGCAGGCGCGTGCGGCCGCGCAGGGGCCCGTCGAGGACCGACAGCTCCGCGTCGAGCGCGACCATGGCCGCCACCTTCGCCTCGAGCTCGGCCATGGCCGCCTGGGCGGCGGCGATGAGCTCGCCGGGGTCGGCGGACTCGACCTTGCGGTACGGGTAGCGACCGAAGTCGGCGCCGGGGTCGACGGCCGCGAACAGGCCGCGAGCCACGTCGGCCTCCGCGACGGCCGAGACCTGCCCGTCGAGGTCGCAGGCGACCGCGCCGGCGGCCCACGAGACGCACAGGCCGGGCCAGCGCTCGCCGTCGTCGAGGAGTTCGACGCGGGCGTCGATGCGGCGGACCCCGTCGACGACGACGATGCGGCGCGGGCCGCTCGCGGGCGCGTCCACGGGCCGCCAGTCGGCGGGTTCGAGCTCGACGTCGGCCCGGACCACGGCCCGGTCGGAGCGCGAGGGCGACTCGGGGTTGTCCGCGAAGGACGGGTCCCAGGCGTCGACGGTGATCTGCAAGACGCACCTGCTTTCAGGTCGATTGCGGCCCAGCCTACTTCGCCGCGTCGATGCGCAGGCGGCCGATGGAGGCCCGGGCCGGGGCGCCCCCTCGCGCCCCGGCCCGGATCATCACGCCTCGACTGTCAGGCCGCCACTGTCATGCCTCGATCTCGGTGACGAGACCGGTCTCGAGGGAGTAGACGGCGCCGACGATCGTCAGCTCGCCGTCGGCGACGAGGGTGGCGAGGTTCGGGTGCTCGGCGAGGGCGGCCATCGCGAGGCGGACGTTCGCCTCGGTCATCGCCGCGATCGGGTCCCCGGGCGCGCCCTTGCTCGCCTCGTAGGCGGGTCGGAGCGCTTCCACGGTCTCGGGGAGCGCGTACTCGTGCTCTTCGGCCTCGTGGCCTTCCTCGGCCGCGGAGAGCGCTTCGTGGGCGGCGGTGACCGCTCCGCACTTCTGGTGGCCGAGGACGACCAGCAGGGGGGACGCGAGGGCGGCCGGGCCGTACGAGACGGACTCGGCGACCAGGGGGTTGAGGACGTTGCCGGCGGTGCGGGTGACCATGATGTCGCCGACGCCGGTGTCGAAGACGAGTTCGGGGGAGACGCGGGAGTCGACGCAGCCGAAGACCGCGGCGCGGGGCTGCTGGCCCGCGACGAGGGTCTTGCGCCACCGGACGCTGGTGTGGGGGTGGGTGGCCCGGCCGCAGGCCCAGCGCTCGTTGCCGTCCAGGAGGGCTTCCCAGACCTCCTCGCCGGTGTGGCCGTCGTGGAGGCTCAGGGCGGCCGTCTCCGCGGTCGCGGGCGCGGCTTGGGCGCCGGTGGCGCCGAGGGCGAGGACGGAGGCGGCGCCGAGGCCGACGGTGCCGGCCCCGGTGATCAGCGTGCGGCGATCGCCGCGAATGTGCAAAGTACTCATGTCCTCAGAGGTACTTGAACATTCAAGATTAACCGCAGATGAACCACGCTCATGTGGTATGCGACATAACGGGACAATTCACCGATAGGCGCGCGTCAGTATTGCGCGAGCGGATGACGTCCGTTGCGCCTTAACGAAGCCAACAGGGTGAACTTACTCCTGTGTGGGAGTCGGGGGAGTGCCAGCTCAGGGCCGAATCGGGACGCATTAATGCGATCGTTCTCACAGGCATCCCCGTCGCATTCGCCGGGGCACCCCAAGGAAGACGCGAAAGGCGCGAAACGGGCGGCGAAACCGGGTCGTCGCGCGGCATCACCGACGCCCGGCAGCCCGCAAGACGGCGGAGCGCGGCGCCCCGGCCCTCGCCGTTCGCGGCAACACGGCTCCGCCCGAGTGGCGGTCGATACGGCACGGCCGCGGGACCCTGGTCCTCACCGGCCGCGGCAGCGCGGCGGTCGAGACCGCACGGGCCGAAAGACCCGGATCCCCACCGGCCGCGGCAGCGCGGCTCCGCCCGAGGGCCGGTCGGTCAGGACCACGTCTTCTCGACGTGCGAGCCCTTCGCGTCCTTCGTGATGTGGAACCGCACCGGGACCCGCTCGGCCAGTTCGGCCACGTGCGTCACCAGGCCCACGGTCCGCCCCGCCGAGAGCGTCAGGGCCTCGAGCGTCGTCGCGACCGCGTCGAGCGTCTCCGGGTCCAGCGTCCCGAAGCCCTCGTCGAGGATGATCGACTCCAGGCTCGCCCCGTGCCGCGCCAGGCTCGCGAGCTGGTCCGAGAGCGCGAGCGCCAGCGACAGCGACGCCGCGAACGTCTCGCCGCCCGACAGGCTCCGCGCCGGCCGGGCCATGTCCGCGTCGTGGTGGTCGACCACCCAGAAGTCCTGGTCCCGGTAGATCAGGTCGTACTGCCCGCCCGTGATCCGGTTGAGCATCACCGTCGCCCCGGCCACCAGCTCGTCGAGCGCCTCCGACAGGAGCCACTCCATGAACCGGCGCGCCTCCAGGTGCCCGGCGAGGGCCTTCGCGACCTCGGCCTCGCTCGCGTACTTGCGCACATCGGACTCCAGGTCGATCCGCTGGCGCCGCGCCTCGGCGAGCCGCGCCGACGCGGCCCGCGCCGACTCGACGGCGGCGGCGTGCCGGCCGACGTAGTCGCCGCCGGTACCGGTGCGCGGCACTTCGATGTCGAACTCGCCCAAGGCCAGTCGCAGCTCGCCGCGGAGCGTGGCGGCGCGGCCGTCGAGCCCGCCCAGCTCGGTTCGGGCGGCCTCCCGTTCGCGGTCGGCCCGCTCCAGTGACGACTTGGCCCAGTCGACGAGGGCGTCCCAGCTCGCGGCCAGGTCGTCGCCTGCCGCGGGCGGGGCCAGGACGGCCACCTGGTCGCGGGCGTGCTGGAACTCCTTCCATGCCCGCTGCTGCCGCTCGTCGGCGGTCTGCTTGCGCTTCTCGGCCTCGCGCATCGCCCGCCGGGCGGCCTTGAGCGCGGCGCCGGTGCCCGCGAGCTGCTGGCGCGCCTCCTCGGAGGACGCCCGCCTGGCCTGGAGCGCGGCCGGCTCGGCGACGCCCTCGAGCTTCTTCTTCAGGCGCCGCTCGGCGAGCTCGAGCTCGGTG
This sequence comes from Glycomyces albidus, assembly GCF_009451885.1. Classification (GTDB taxonomy): domain Bacteria; phylum Actinomycetota; class Actinomycetes; order Mycobacteriales; family Micromonosporaceae; genus Glycomyces; species Glycomyces albidus. The sequence continues at coordinate 11,327 of NZ_WIAO01000021.1, read as the reverse complement.
AGCCGCTCCTCGTAGTTCTCGAGCTTGGTCTGGAGGGCGACGACGGCGGCCTGCGCGTCGCGGTACTCCGCGGTGGCCGTGCGGGACGCCTCCTCGGCATGCTGCATGGACTCCGAGAGGTCGTGGTCCGGAACGGTCTCGACGGGGCGGTCGCAGACCGGGCACTCGTCGCCGACCGCGAGCCCGGCCCGGAGCGTCCCGGCGAGCTCGGCCATCCGGACCTTGTGGAGGGCCGCGTGCTGGATCTCGATCTCCTCGCCGGCGGCCTCCTCCAGCTCCTTCGCCTCGGCGAACTGGTCGCGGAGCTCCTCGGTCAGCTCCCGGCCCGTCTTCAGCTTCGACTGCGTCTCGGCGAGCTCGGCCCACGCCTTGAGCTGGCGTTCGATGAGCCCCAGGTCGAGGCCGTCGAGTTCGGAGCGGAGCCGCTCGTCCTCGGCCTCGGTCGCCTCGACCTCGGCGGCCTTCGCCGCGACCGCGGCGGCCGCGTCGGCGACCTGCGCGGCGATGTCGGCGACGCCCTCGGGCCGCTTGATGTAGGTGAGCGAGGCCAGGTTCGACTCGGCCTCGGCCAGGCGGCGGCGGGCCGCGTCCACGGCGGCGGCGAGCCCGTCGAGGGCGTTCGCCTTGTCGCGCACCGGCTCGGTGAGCTTCTCGAGCTGCTCGACCCGCTCGGCGGCGGCCGCGAGTTCGGCGTCCGTGACGGCCGGGATCCGCGCGAGCTGGGCTTCGAGCGTCCTCATCGCGGTGGTCGCCGCGTCCCGCTTCGCGCCCGCGAGCTGCTGGACCCGCCGGTACACGCTGTGGCCCAGCAGGTTCTCGAGGATCTTGCGCCGGTCGGCGGGGGAGGCGTGGAGGAACTCCGCGAACTCGCCCTGGGGGAGCAGCACGCACTTGGTGAACTGCTCGAACGGCAGGCCGATCACGCGCTCGGCGGCGGCGCTCACCTCGCTGGGGCTGCCCGCGAGCGCCCGCCCCAGACCCTCGACCAGGGCCTCGTCGTCGGCCGGGTCGACCCCGTCCGGGAGCTGCTCGAGCGCGGCGGTGGTGGTCTTGACCTTGCCGTTCCGGTCCCGGCGCAGGATCCGGGTGGCGACGTAGTGGCTGCCGGCCGCGGCGAACACCAGCCGCACCCGGCCCTCCACAGCGGACGGCGCGATGGCGTTCTGCGTGGTGTTCACGCGCCAGCGCGGCGTCCGCCCGTAGAGGGCGAAGCACATCGCGTCGAGCACCGTCGACTTCCCGGCCCCCGTGGGCCCGGTGAGCGCGAAGAAGTCGACGTCCGTGAAGTCGAAGGTCTCGGCCCCCGTATAGGACGCGAACCCGTTGAGGTCCAGCCGGATCGGACGCATCAGGCCTCCTCGGCGACGGTCTGGGTGTCTTCGTAGAGCTGCGAGAAGAGCTTGGCGACGGCGGGGTCGTCGTGGCCGTTCTCGGCGAGGTAGGTGCCGAACAGCTCCCCGGGGCTGCGCCCGGAGCGCCGCTCCCGCGGGGCGGTCGCGTCGGCGCGCATCACCGGGTCGATGTGGATCTGGACGGCGCCCGGGAACAGGTCGGCGACCTCGGCGCGCAGTCCCGCCCGCGCCGGCTCGGTCACGAAGACCCGCAGCCAGGCCCGCTCGTCCGGCTTCGCCTTGCCGAGCTGCTCGAGGCTGCCGCGGACGGTCTGGAGCGGGACGGCCGCGGTGAGCGGCACCGTCCGCACCTTCGCGGGGATGCCGGGGCTGACCTCGACGAGGGCGACGCTCGGCGTGTGGTCCTCCTCGCCGAAGTCGACCGCGATCGGCGCGCCCGAGTACCGGATCGGGCACGGCCCGGTCACCGCCTGGGCCCGGTGCAGGTGCCCTAGGGCCACATAGGAAGTCGTGGGCGGGAAGATCGCCGCCGGGACCGCGTAGTCGGCGACGGTGTGGACCTCGCGCTCGCCGCCGCCGACCTTGCCGCCGACGACGGTCAGGTGGCCGGTGAACAGGTTGACCGTGTCCGCGCCGAAGTCCTGCGTGAGCGCGGCGACGAGGCGGCGCAGGTGGTCGGCGTAGTTCGCCTCCGCGCCTGCGGCGCCGAGCTCGAACAGCTCGGCCGCGCGCACCGCGTGCCGCTGGGCGATGAACGGCAGGGCCGCGCACTTCCACCGCTCGCCGTCGCCGGTGGTGCCGGTGATGAGGTGGTCGGCGGCCTTGCCGAGGCTGCCGCGCAGGTGGATCCCGGCGGCGTGGGCCCACTCGCGCAGGGCGTCGAGGGCCCTGCCGTTGTCGTGGTTCCCGGCGATGACGACCACTTCGGCGCCGGTGCGGCGCAGCGCCGAGAGCGCCGCGGTGAGGAGCTTCTGCGCCTCGCTCGAAGGCGAAGCGGTGTCGAACAGGTCCCCGGCGACGATCACGAGGTCCACGGCCTCGGCCTCGGCGACGTCGACGATCTGCTTGAAGACCGCGCGCTGCTCGTCGAGGCGCGGGCGTCCCTTCAGCGTGACGCCGACGTGCCAGTCGGATGTGTGGAGAATCCGCAACTCGAGCTCCTCTTGGCGGTGCGTGCGAGCCCTCTGGCTCAGAAGGGAATGTCGTCTTCGTCGTCGCCGGCGAGGTCGAACGGGTCGACCCTCGCCGTCACCGACCGCGCCGTGGCGGCCGGGGCGGACCCGGCCTCGGCCGGCCGGGTGGCCCAGGCGGGGAACGGGAAGTTCACCACCAGCGGGACCGGCAGCTCGGGCTGGGCCACGAACATGGTCCCCGGCTTGGCCATGAGCACCCGCATCCGCTGCGCCTGGGTGAGGAACCCGTACTCGGGCCGGGTGGCCTCGGCCGCGTCGAGGCGGCCGACCACCCGGATCGCCGAGTTCGACGCGATCCGCCGCTCCACTTCGGACGCCGTCTGCTGGGCGCCGATGAGGATCACCCCGAGGGAGCGGCCGCGCTCGGCGATGTCGAGCAGGATGTCCTTGATCGGGCTGGTGCCCTCGCGCGGCGCGTACTTGTTCAGCTCGTCGAGCACGACGAACTGAAGCGGCCGGGCGGTGCCCGCCTTCTCCTTGCGCTCGAACTCGCTGCGCAGCACCACGCCGACGACGAACCGCTGCGCCCGGTCGGGCAGGTTGTGCAGGTCGACCACCGTCACCTGCGCCTCCGAGGAGAGCACCGCGCCCTTCGGCGGCAGGTCGCCGCGGATGAGGCGGCCGATGTCGCGCCCGGAGGCGATGAGCCGCCGGATGAACGCGTTCACCGTGCCCAGGCCGATCGCCGACCCGGCCCACTCGGCGCGGGTCTCGTCGTCGGCGAGGCGCTCGCAGATCAAGTCCACGAGGTCCCGGTAGCTCGTCAGCAACCGACCGTCGACGCTGATCGCGCCGTTGTCCTTGGGCCGAGCCTCCTTGCGCAGCCGGGCCGCGACCTGGTGGACGACCATCGTGTACTGCTGGCGGTCGTCGTCGCCGTCGGCGAACACGAACGGCAGCAGGCTGAGCTGGCAGAACTCCGCGAGCGTCCAGTAGAACGCGTCGACCCCGGTGGACCGGCACGCCACGTCCGGGATGCCGTTCGCGTCGCCCTCGCGCGGCGGGGCGAGCACCTCCACGGACTTGAACGCGCCCGGCTCCATGCCCAGGCGCCGGTACGAGTCGCGCACGGTCTCGTCGATCTTCGTGTTGTCGTGGTCGAGGAGCAGCAGGTCCTCGCCCTTGACGTTGAAGATGAGCGCCTTCGTGTTCGCGGCCTCCGCGCCCAGCGCCCCCGAGTGCAGCAGCGAGTACAGCATCCAGGTCGCGAACGACGTCTTCGTGGCGACACCCGAGATGCCCGAGATCGACACGTGGGCGCCGCGGGTGCCGTCGAGGAAGTCCGGGTTCAGGAACACCGGCTGCCCGTCGCGCGAGAACCCCAGCGGCACTTGACGGGTCATGCCGTCGAAGTACAGGGCCCGGTCGCGGTCCTCACCGGCGGCCCGCTGGACCTCGGCGCCGGGGCGCGGCGGCACGAACACCTCCGGCTCGACCCGCGTCACCGTGACCTCGGCGGCCTCCTGCACCTGCGCCGGGAGCAGGCCCCCCGCGATGTCGAACACGTCCGAGTCGAACTGGGCGCCCTCGTGGCGGCTGCGCACCGCCGTGACCACGCCCGAGATCCGCACGGTCCCGACCCCGGGGACCTGCCGCTCGGTGGTGAGCACGTCGTCGAGCTGCGCGTACGACTCCGGGCCGACGCCGACCCAGAACGACAGGGGCGTCGCGTCCTCCGTGCCGAGCACGCGGCCCACCGAATCACTCATCGCTCGATCCTCGCACGTAGCGCAGGATGAGGTTGCCTCCGGCTTCGAGGACGTGTCGCAGCCGAAGCGGCGTCGCCTCCTCCGCCGGAGCACCCTCGGCGATCCGCATCGGGCCCGCGCCGACGAGCTTCGGCGAGATCGTCACATCCAGCTCGTCCGCCAGGCCCGCCGCGATCAAGTCGCCGAACACGTGCGGCCCGCCCTCGCACAGGATCTGCCGCAGACCCCGCTCGCGCAGCGCCGCCACGGCCGCAGCGTAGTCCACCGCGCCGGTGCCCACGGCGACGACGTCGGCGACCTCCCGGAACGGCTCCACCCGAGAATCCGGCAGGTCCGCAGGGCAGATCAGGATCGGCCGCCGCGGCGCCTCCGTGAAGATCCCCGACGCCGGGTCGAGACTCGCCGTCCGGGTCGCGATCGCCATCACCGGCACCTCCGGCAGCCCCTGGGACCGCCGCCACGCCATCCGCTCCGCGGAGAGCACCAGCGGCCCGTACCCCTCGGCCCGGACCGTGCCCGACCCCGCCAGCAGCACATCGCACCTGGCGCGCAGCACCTTGAAGACCCGCTTGTCCTCCGCGCCCGAGAGCGGACCCGACAGGCCCTCCAGGGTCGCCGCGCCGTCGGCGCTGGCCACGAAGTTCACCCGCAGCCAGTCCGGCTCCGGCGGCGCGTACGCCGCATAGACCTCGTCGTCGGTCAGTTCATCGAGTTTTCGGAAGACCACCTCAGCCACGGCCACAACGTAGCCCACTCCACCGACAAGCCGGCAGCGGGAACTTCGCCGAACCCGCGGCGGCGCCGTCAGCCCGCGTCGGGCAGGTCGCGCTTCCACCGCTCGTGGTGAACCCGCCAGGCGAGGTAGCCCCACCGCAGGAGCAGCCCGCCCGTGATCAGCCCGCCCGCCCACGCGAGCCCCCCGCAGTAGCGAATGCTCATGGGGGACCGTAATTGGGCTCCACGCGGGACTCCAGGTCGTAGGCAACGCGCGGGGTGCATGCAGCGGCACGGGTGGTACCATCGGTGGCATGAGCCGCAAGAAGAGCACCATCTACCTCGACGAGGCCGCAGACATGCGCCTCGAAGCGGTCGCGCGCAAACTCGGGTCGTCGAAGGCCGAGCTCATGCGCCGGTTCATCGACGAGGGCCTGCTCCGGGCAGACGAGACCGAACCGCCGCTGCCTCCGCTGCCGAAGTACCGCAGCGAGCGCGCCCTCACGGTCGAGGAGATGGATGAGGCGATCTACCAGAGCATGAAGCGGCGCGCGCAGAAACGATGATCATCGTCGCCGACACCTCCGCGGTGCTCGCCGCGTTCGACGAGAACCAGCCGCATCACCAAGCGGCCGAAAGGATCATGGAGACCGAGTCCCTTCTCGTCTCCCCGCTCGTCATGACCGAACTCGACCACCTCGCGAACCGCGAAGGCGGATTCGACTTCGCAGTCGCGGTAGCCGAAGCGCTCCTCGCGCGATTCGAGCGCGGCCGCTACCAGCTCGCCTCCATCCGGTTCGAGGACTTCGCGACGGCGAACAGGCTCCGGCTCCACTACCGGGGACTCAAACTCGACCTCGCCGACACGGTCGGCGTGGCCCTCGCCGACCGCTACGAGACCAACCGGATCTTCACCCTCGACCAGCGGGACCTCCGCGCGATCAAGCCGCTCACCGCCGGCTTCGACGCGTTCGAGGTCCTGCCGTTCGACTGGGCGGGCTAGTCGCCCAGCACCCGGTCCAGGTACGCGTTCGCGAACCGGCGGTCCGGGTCCACCTCGTCCCGCACTCGCCGGAAGTCGTCGAAGTGCTTGTACCGCCGCCAGAGCTGCTCCGCGCCCAGCGAATGCATCTTCCCCCAGTGCGGGCGCCCCTCCGCCGCGTCGAACACCGCCTCGCAGTCCCGGAAGTACGGCACGTGGTCGTGCCGGTGGAACTGGTGCACCGCCACGTACGCCGTCCGCCGGCCCTGCGCCGTCGACAGCCAGATGTCGTCCGCCGCCGCGAACCGCACCTCCACCGGGAACGACACCGTGTGCCCCTCCCGCTCCACCATCGCGTGGAGCTCCCGCAGCACCTCCGGCAGCGCTTCCCGCGGCAGCGCGTACTCCATCTCCCGGAACACCACCGACCGCGGCGACGCGAACACCCGGTGCGAGCGGTCCGTGTACTCGCGGGCGCTCCACACCCGACCGGCCAGCCGGTTCAGGCCCGGCACCATGCCCGGGAACCGCACCCCGACCCGGTTGCTCGCCGAGAACAGCGCGTTCTCCGTGAACGTCTCGTTCCACCAGTACGACAGGCGGCCCGGCGCCCTCGCCGGCTCCGACATCGCGTGCCGGTTGTTCCGCTTCGTCAGCGTCCGGTCCGTGTGCGGGAACCAGTAGAACTCGAAGTGGTCGTTCTCGGCCACCAGCTCGTCGAGCCCCTCCAGGACCGCGTCGAGCCGCTCGGGCCGCTCCACCGCGTGCAGCCGGAACGCCGGCACGCACTGGAGCGTCACCTCCGCGATGACCCCCAGCGCGCCCAGACCCAGGCGCGCCGCCGCGAACAGCTCCGGCCGCTCGAACTCCGTGCACTGCACCGCTTCACCGTTCGCGAGCACCAGCTTCAAGCCCTTGACCTGCCACGCGAAGCCCCGGTACCGGTCGCCCGTGCCGTGCGTCCCGGTCGAGATCGCCCCCGAGATCGTCTGCGCGTCGATGTCGCCCATGTTCTCCAGCGCCAGCCCGTGCCCGTCCAGCACCCGGTTCAGCTCCTTCAGCGTCATCCCGGCCTCGACGGTCACCAGCCCCGACTTCGAGTCCGCTGACACGACCTGGTCGAGGCCGCTCATGTCCACCCGCACCCCGTCGGGGACCGCGATCCCGCTGAACGAATGCCCCGACCCGACCGCCTTGACCCGCAACCCGTCCGACGCCGCCGCGGTCACCGCCGCCGACAGCTCCTCGGCGCTCGCCGGCCGCACGGTCCGCACCGGCTCGGCGGCCTCGGTGCCCGACCAGTTCTGCCAGCGCGGGTTCACGACGGGGGTGCTCATGGGGACGGTCCTTCCAACGGCTCTGTTGAATACGTGGTGTACTTCACGGTAGCTTTCATCTAACCCCAGTTGACCTGCTGAAGGGAAGTCGGATGGGTATCCAGGGAGTAACGCGTGCGCCCGCGGCCGGCGCGGCCGCCGACCAGCGGTTCGGCGTCCTCGACGGCGCCACCGCAAGCCTCCAGCCGCCGTTCGCGGCCGTCGACCTGGACGCCTTCGACACCAACGCGGCCATTTTGCGCCGCAACGCCATCGGCAAACCGCTGCGCCTCGCCAGCAAGTCCCTGCGGTGCCGCGCCCTCATGCGCCGCGCCCTCGCCCAGCCCGGCTTCAAGGGGATCCTCGGGTTCACGCTCCCTGAAGCGCTGTGGCTGGCGGAGGAGTTCGACGACATCGTGGTCGCCTATCCGACCGCCGACACCGACGCGCTCCGCGCGCTGGCCGCCGACGACGAGCTCGCCCGCCGCATCACCCTCATGGTGGATTCGGTCGAGCACCTCGACTTCCTGTCGCGCCACGTCGAACCGAACCCGTCGCGTCCGCTGCGGCTGTGCCTCGAACTCGACGTCTCCCTCGAACTCCTCGGCGGCCGCGTCCACATCGGCGCCTACCGGTCCCCGGTGCACACCCCGGACCAGGCCCTGGACATGGCGCACGAGATCGACAAGCGCCCGGGGGTCAGTCTGGTCGGGGTCATGGGCTACGAGGGCCAGATCGCGGGCGTCCAGGACGCCTACAGCGCTGCGGCCCTGCGCTATCCGCTGGTGCGGCTGATGCAGGCCGTCTCGCGGACCGAGCTCGCCGAGCGCCGCGCCGAAGCCGTGGCGGCCGTCCGGCGCGTCACCGACCTCGAGTTCGTCAACGGCGGCGGCACCGGCTCGGTCGTCTCGACCGCCGCAGACCCGTCGGTCACCGAGATCGCGGCCGGGTCCGGGCTCTACTCGCCCGCGCTGTTCGACGGCTACCGGTCGATCCGGCCGCTCCCGGCCGCGTTCTTCGCGCTGCCGGTGGTGCGGCGCCCCAAGCGCGGCATCGTGACCGCGCTCGGCGGCGGCTGGATCGCCTCGGGCGTGCCCGGCCCCGACCGGCTCCCGAAGCCGGCGTTCCCCGAAGGGCTCCGCTACTCCAGGACCGAGGGCGCCGGGGAGGTCCAGACGCCGCTGCGCGGCCGCGCGGCCGACGCCCTCGCCATCGGCGACCGGATCTGGATGCGCCACGCCAAGGCCGGCGAGCTGGCCGAGCGCGTCAACTCGATCCACCTGGTCCAGCGCGGCGAGCTCGTCGACGAGGTCCCGACCTACCGCGGCGAGGGCCGCGCCTTCGTCTGAGGCGCAACGCGAACGGGCCCGGCGGTCTCCCGCCGGGCCCGTTTCACGTGCGGCTAGTCGTCGTTTCCGCCGCCACCACCGCCGCCGTTGCCTCCGCCGCCGTTGCCGCCCCCGTTCGGGGTGCACCAGCCGAGCGCCTCCATGATCGGCGTGCACTGCTCACCGCCGCCGCCGTTGCCGCCGCCCTGGGGCGGGGCGCAGTGGCTGTCGGTCGGGTTGGCGGCGCAGAACGCGCTGCCGGCGTCGACCATGCCGTTCTCGTTCAGGATGTCGTCGATGATCGGGCTGCCCACGGGATCGGCGGTCTGCCACTCCTCCCGGGGGTACTCCTTGGCCTCGATGGCGCCTTCCATGAACTGCTTCCACACCGGGTAGCTCAGCGTGCCACCGAAGACGTTGTCGGTGCCCCCGTCGGGGTTCAGCAGCGGGGCCGACTCGGCCGTGGCGTTGCCGACCCACGCGGCGATGCTGAGCTGCGGGATCGCGCCGACGTACCAGGTGTGCGCGTTGGCGTCCTCGTAGCCTTCGGCGGTGGCCTCCCACGTACCGGTCTTACCGGTGTAGGCGCGGTCGATCGCGCCGGCCTCGCCGTCGATGGTCGAGCCGACCCACTGGAGGTTGCGGGCGATGCTCGCGTCCAGCGCGGGGGTCTCCTCGAGCGCGCGGATCGGCTGGACTTCGTTGCCGTTGCGGTCGAGGACCTTCTCGACGAAGTGGGTCTCGTTGTAGGTGCCGTCGTTCGCGATCGTCGCGTACACGGTCGCCATGTCCAGGACCGAGGTCGGGTACTGGCCGAACGAGATGTGGTAGTAGAACGGCGAGTTCGGGGACTCCAGGTCGAGCGGGGTCCGCACCGGCGTGCCGTCCTCGTTCACCTCGTCGAGCGGGGCGAGCGGGTCGACGTTGCCGTTCGCGTCGGTGACGAACGAGCCGTCCTCGTTCTCGCGGACGCCGTGCCGCGAGTAGGTGATGGTCTCGTCCTCCTCGATGTAGAACTTGTAGGTGACCGAGACGCCGTCCTCGTTCTGGTTCAGGGTCCGCAGCCCCATCTCGATGGCGTTCACGAGGATCGCGGTGGCGCCCCACTTCTCGGCGATCGCGTACATCGGCGTGTTGCGCGAGTCGCGGACGGCGTCGGTCAGGGTCTTGTCGATGTCCTCGGTGCGGCCGGCGTTCGAGATGGTGCCGTCGCCGATGCCCTCCATGGTCTCGAATTCGCGCGGCGAGTCCGAGTTCCACCAGGACTCGATGGAGGCGCCGTTCTCGATCGCGGTGGCGGCGGTGATCATCTTGAAGGTCGACGAGGGCGGGTGCGGGTTCTCGATGCCGGCCTTGTCGATGCCGAGGCCGTTCTCGCCGCCGTAGTAGGCGAGCACCCGGCCGGTGCCGGGCTCGACGGCCACGACCGCGTTGGCCATCGACAGGTTCTGGTCGGCGAGCGCGGCCTTGTCGTTCGTGTTCTCGAACTCGAAGAAGCCGTCGTCGTTCTCGTACTCGTCGGCCGCCGCCCGGTCGGTGACCACCGCGCCTTCGGCGTCGACGAAGTCGCCGTTCTCGTTCGTCTTGCGTTTGAGGTCGCCGCGGCTGGCGGTCTCGTACGCGACGTTCTGGAGGGTCGGGTCGAGGGTGAGCTGCACGGTGTACCCGCCGGTGTTCGCCTCTTTGCCGTAGAACTGGTCCTGGGTGAGGCCGTAGCGGCTCTCCAGCTCGTCCCAGATGTAGCCGTCGATCGGGTTGGTGATGAAGCCGGTGGCCTCGTCGTGGCCCCACGAACCGGGGTTCTCCAGGGCCTCGAGGGTCGCGGGCATCCCGGCGTCGAGCTCGGCCTGGACCTGGGCGAGCTGCTCCTCGCTCAAGTCGTCGGTCATGGTGAGGAGCTGCTCCATGCCGTAGGTCCACCGGTCCTGCGGCGCGGTGTCGCCCTCTTCGACCAGGCGCGGGTCGAACGAGCCGTCGCCGGCCTTGACCTGCATGGCGAGCAGGACGCCCTGGCCCCAGGTGAGCTCGGCGACCGGGACGCCGAACCAGATCTCGGAGGCGGCGGCGATGCCGTAGGTGCCGCGGCCGTAGAAGTTGAGGTTCAGGTAGTGGAGGAGGATGTCCTTCTTGGAGTACTGCTGCTCCAGCTTCATCGCCATGACGGCCTCGCGGGCCTTGCGGCCGTACGACATGTCGTCGCGGATTTCCATGACCATGCCCGCGTACTGCTGGCTGATCGTGGACGCGCCCTGGGTGTCGCCGCCGGAGAGGTTGTTGACCAGGGCGCGCATGGTGCCCTTGTAGTCGACGCCGTCGTGCTCGAAGAAGTCCTTGTCCTCCAGCGCCAGCAGCGACCAGATGATCTGGTCCGGCAGTTCGTCGTAGCTGTCGACGAGCTTGCGGGTGTACTCGCCGTAGCCGGCGACGACCGTGCCGTTGGCGTAGGTGATCGTGGTGGACTCGCCGAACCGGAGGTCCTTGGGGGCGGGCACGTTCTGGAAGAACCAGGAACCGGCGACGGTGACCGCGCCGAGCAGCATCAGGCACACCATGATGAGCGCCGCGTAGACGCGGCGGCGGCGCACGGAGATCTGCTTCTTCTTCTTTTTCCCTCCGGGCGGCGGCGTACCGGGGGCCGTCTTCGGCCGGGACGCGCTGACGACGGAGGCGCGGCCGACGCCGGCGCGCCCCGCCGGCGGGCCGGCGGGCGGGGGACCGGCGGGCGTGCCGGCG
>NZ_WIAO01000020.1:23362-107778 GCF_009451885.1 Glycomyces albidus | reverse complement strand
AGTGAGTCATAGAGGGCCTTCCCGGATCGGCGTGACGTTGTAGCGACACACACCGAACCAGAAGGCCCTCGCTCCATTTCCGCCCGGCTCAGCCAGTGAGGTGTTCACAACCTCCCAAGACAGAACAACTAGGGCCCGCCCTAGTCGCGGCCCTGGGTGGTGATGCCGCTCGGGGTGGCGGTGCCGGTCGCGGTGCCCGTCGGCGTGCCGGAGGGGGTGGCGGTCGCTCCGGCGGTCGGGGTGCCGGTGCCGGCCCCTGACGGGAGCGTGGTGGGTTCGCCGACCGTGTCGGGTCCGCTCGGCAGGTCCGTGAGCTCGGTGACGGTGATGCCCCAGATCTCGACCGGGACGGGCGGGGCGCCGTCGGATTCGACGGTCTCGGAGAGCGCCGCGATCTGGTCGAGGACCTCGTAGCCGTCGACGATGCCGCCGATGACGCTGACGCCCGCGGTGGGGACGGCCGCGCCGCGGATGAGCGCGAACGCCGAGCCCGCGCGGCCCTTGTCGTCGGTGATGAGCGCGAGGACGTCGGCGACGTCGTTCCCGGCCATGCCGGTCTCGGCCTGGAACCGCCAGCCCGGTCCGTACGAGTCGTCGCCGCGCTCGTCGTCGAGTCCGGGCTTGCCGCAGCGCAGGATCGCGGTCGGGTCGACCGCCTGGGTGGTGAGCCGGTCGCATTCGTGCGAGGCGTAGAAGCCGGTGGCGGACAGGTGCGTGAACGCGTCGACGCCGCAGGGCGCGAGGTCGCCCCAGAGCATGACGGCGATCTCGCCGTAGTTGGTCTGGATCAGGGCGAGGGACCGCTCGGGCGGTGCCGACGGTTCGAACGGGTCGGCGCCGGCGCCGACGTCGTCGGCTTCGGTGACGTTGCAGCGTTCGGTGATCACCTCGCCGGTGTCGCCGCCTTCGCCGTCGCCGTCGCGGAAGGCGAGCCAGGCGACGCCGGCGATCGAGCCGGCGGTGAGGAGCACCGCGCCCAGGCCGGCCAGGCCGCGCTTCCATCCGCTGCCGCGCTCCCAGGGGGGTGTGGAGCGGAAGGGGCTGGAGGCTACCGGCTCGTGCTCGGTCTCGGCTGGGGTCCCGGATGCGGGGCGGCTGGGCTCCATGACTCAGCATCGTACGGGGCGTCGTCTCGCGCGAGGTAGGCGTATCCGACGCAGATCAGGCCGTAGGAGACCGCGACGCCGACGAGCGTTCCGGGTGCGTACCCGTCGGTCGGGACGACGAGGGCGGCCGCGAACAGGCCCGCGAGGTAGCCGACGTTGTAGATCGTGTCGTTGACGCTGAAGACGCGGCCGCGGTAGGCGTCCTCGACGCCGCGCTGGATGCTGGTGTCGACGGTGATCTTCACGCCCTGGGAGGCGATGTTCACCAGGAGGACCGCGACGGCGAACATGACCGGCCGCATGGTCCCGGCGAGCGCGGCGACGACGACGGCGCACAGCGCCATGAGGACGACCACCCAGTTCTTGGGGCCCCACACGCGGGTGGCGCGCGGGGTCACGATCGCGGCGGCGAGCACCCCGACGTTGCCGAGGACGGCGAGGACGAGGAGCCACGAGATCGTGGTCCGGTGGGTGGGGTCCGATTCGACGTCCCAGAAGAAGCCCATGAACAGGGCGATCGCGATGATGAACACGATCCCGTACAGGAACCGGTGCAGCCCTTGGACGGCCATGACCAGGGCCGGGCCGCGGCGGCGGCCGAGGTGCTTGAAGCCGGCGATCATTCCGGCGGTGGTCGCGGCGATGCCCTGCCACAGGCCGCCCGGGGCGGCCTCGTCCTCGGCGGGGCCGAGCGAGTCGCGCTTGAACGAGGCCCACACGATGAACGCGGACACGAGGTATCCGCAGCCGGCGGCGAGCGCGAGCATCGAGTAGGAGATGTTCGAGTCGAGGAGCTTCGCGACGCCGGTGGTGGCGAGGCCGAGCCCGTAGGCGAGCGCGCCGAGCGTCGAGGCGAGCGAGTTCGCGGTCACGAGGTCGCGTTCGGGGACGACCTGCGGGTGGGTGGCGCTGAGGCCCGCGAGCACGAACCGGTTGGCCGCGAGGACGACCATGGCGCACAGCACCCACGTCCAGTTGAAGCCGCCGGGCAGGGTCAGGCAGATGACGATCATGAGGGCGGCGCGCACCAGGTTCGCGCCGCCGATGAGGTTGCGGCGGCTGAACCGGTCGAGGACGGTGCCGACGTACGGGCCCAGCAGCGAGTACGGGCCGAGCAGGAGCGCGACGGCGGTGGCGTACCGGAACGGGTCGCCGGCCTCGCCGAGCGCGGGGTTGAAGAACACGGACAGGGCGAGGGACGCCTGGAACATGCCGTCGGCGGCCTGGGAGGTGAGCCGCACCGCCAGCAGGTGCCGGAATCGGCGGTTGCGGGCGAGGTTCCGAACGTGGCCGTCGGTGCGCATTGTCCGAGGATAGCTCCGGTGAAAGCCAAGGGGGACCCCGATTTTGCAATCGGGGCCCCTATGGAGAGCGGTTGCGGTCGGGGCCTAGCGGCCGGCGATGAAGTCCTCGACGGAGATGCGGGCCTCTTCGTCGGAGAACTGCTTGGCCGGGGACTTCATGAAGTAGCTCGAGGCCGACTCCACGGGGCCGCCGAGGCCGCGGTCCATCGCGATCTTCGCGGCGCGGACCGCGTCGATGATGACGCCGGCCGAGTTCGGCGAGTCCCACACCTCGAGCTTCAGCTCCGCGTTCAGCGGCACGTCGCCGAAGGTGGTGCCCTCGAGGCGGATGTACGCCCACTTGCGGTCGGTCAGCCACGGCACGTGGTCCGACGGGCCGATGTGGACGTCGGCGCCGAGCATCTCGTGCGGGATCTGGGAGGTCACCGACTGCGTCTTCGAGATCTTCTTCGATTTCAGGCGGGTGCGCTCGAGCATGTTCATGAAGTCCATGTTCCCGCCGAAGTTCAGCTGGTACGTGCGGTCGAGGCGCACGCCGCGGTCTTCGAACAGCTTCGCCAGCACGCGGTGCACGATGGTGGCGCCCACCTGCGACTTGATGTCGTCCCCGACGATCGGCAGGCCGGCGTCGACGAACTTCTGGGCCCATTCGGGGTCGGAGGCGATGAACACCGGGAGGGCGTTGACGAACGCGCAGCCGGCGTCGATGGCGGCCTGGGCGTAGAACTTCGCGGCCTTCTCGGAACCGACCGGCAGGTAGCAGACGACCACGTCGGCCTCGGCGTCCTTCAGGGCCGCGACGACGTCGACGGGCTCCTCGGAGGACTCGGTGACCATCTCGGTGTAGTACTGGCCCAGGCCGTCGTGGGTCGGGCCGCGCAGGACGTGGACCCCGGTCGGCGGGACCTCGGCGAACTGGATGGTGTTGTTCTCCGAGGCGTTGATCGCACTGGCCAGGTCCTGGCCGACCTTCTTCGCGTCGACGTCGAACGCGGCGACGAATTCGATGTCGTTCACGTGGTAGTCGCCGAACTGGACGTGCATGAGGCCCGGCACGCGGTCCTCGGGCGCGGCGTCCCGGTAGTACTCGACGCCTTGGACCAGCGAAGAGGCGCAGTTGCCCACGCCGACAATGGCTACGCGCAGCTTACCCATCGCGCATGCCTCCTTTGTCTTGTTTATTTGGGTCTCCGGCACTCGCAGCCGGATCGGGTGTTCCCTGTTCCGGGAGCGCGCTGAGCCCTCCCGGTCCGGCGACGGGATCGCCGAAGTCGTCGTGCCGCCCGGGGCGGCGCCCCTCCTCGGTGGCGATGAGCTCGTTGAGCCACCGCACTTCGCGCTCGGCGGTCTCCAGGCCGTGGCGCTGCAGCTCGAGCCCGTAGGCGTCGAGCCGCTCGGCGGTGCGGGCGAGCGCCTCGCGGATGCGCTCCCGGCGCTCCTCGACGCGGCGGCGGCGCGCCTCGAGGATCCGCAGGCGCGTGGCCGGGTCGGTGCGGGAGAAGAAGGCGAAGTGGACCCCGAACAGGGCCTCGTCCGCGGTCTCGGGGCCGGCGTCGGCCATGAGCTGCGCGAAGTGCTCCTTGCCTTCGGGTGTGAGCCGGTAGACCTTTCGGGCCCTGCGGCCGCTGAGCAGCGGTTTCTCCACGGTGCCGCGGGCGGCGGCGCCTTTGGGGTCCGCGTCGCCGACGGGGGTCTCCTCGACGATGAGCCCGCGCTGGCGCATCCGCTTGAGGGTCGGGTACAGGGATCCGTAGCTGAACGCGGCCCGGATGGCCCCGAGCAGGGCCAGGAGGCGTTTGCGCAGCTCGTAGCCGTGCATCGGGGATTCGTGCAAGAGCCCCAGGATGGCCAGCTCCAGCACCTCGTCCCTCCTTCCACACGGCGATCTAACAGCTCGATGTATCGGGCCGATACATCACGCTAACCATAGCGGCAGTCGCAAATCACGTCAAGGTACAGGTCCGATCCCTGTTCAGAGGCCCATCGATCCGATAGGCTCGGGCGCACGATGCGATCTAGCAGAGTCCTCTCAGATTCGGTGTGCGAAACTGCGAGGCGACCGGCCACCCCCCATGCCGGAAGTAGACCTTTGCGAACGCCGGTCCGCCGGGCGCGATCCCCTCGGGACGCCGGGCGCACCGGGCCGACCGGCAAGCCCCGGCTGGGGTTTACACACAGCACGTGGATGGTTGAGCATGAGCGACTACGGTTACCGCCCCGACCCGCCGCCCGAAGAGGGGCGGCCGCAGGGTCGGGCCTCCGGGCAGGGACGCGCCTACGGGAGCGCCTCCGGCGGCGGCTCGCGCGAGCCCGATTACGGGTGGGGCGGCGGAGCGCAGCAGGGCCGGCGTCCGGGTCCGCAGCAACCGGGATCGGGATCGCAGCCGCAGGGGGGCGGCCGCGGTTCGGCCTCCGTCGGCGGCGCCCGGCCGCAGTACGGCACGCCTCCCGCGGGCCAGGCCCCGGTCGGCCGCGGGTCCGCGTCCGTCGGCGGCGCCCGGCCCACCGGGTCCGCCTCGGTCGGCGGCTCGGGTTCCGGACGCGCCTCGGTCGGCTCCGCGTCGGTCGGCGGCGGCGCCGGCCGCGCCTCGGTCGGGTCCGCCTCCGTGGGTTCCGCTTCCGTGGGATCCGCCTCGGTCGGCTCCGCCCGGCCCATCAACCTCAACGACGCCGACGAGCGCACCGGCCGCGCCGGCGTCGGCGGCCGCCGGCGCGCCGGCAACGGGCCGCTGGGCAAGGACGACGCCGAAGGCCCCAAGAAGAAGCGCAAGCGCCTGGGCCGCAAGATGCTCGCGGCCCTCATCGCGATGGGCATCATCTTCGTGGCGAGCGTCACCGTCATCGCCACCTACTTCTTCCAGAACACACCGCCGATCAAGGACGTCTTCCGGCAGGGCGAGTCCTCCGCGTTCCTGTCCGCCGACGGCGTCCAGGTCGGCGCGTTCGGCGACACCCTGCGCCTCCAGGCCGACCCCGAGGAGATGCCCGACACCGTCAAGGACGCACTCGTCGCCCTCGAGGACCGCAAGTTCTGGGACCACGGCGGCGTCGACTACATCCGCACCATGGGCGCCCTCGTCAACAACCTCACCGGCGGCGAGACGCAGGGCGCCTCGACGATCACGCAGCAGTACGCCGGCATGTACATGGACGCCCGCGAGGACATCTCGTACGACCGCAAGGCCCGCGAGGCCGCCCTGGCGATCAAGATGGAGTCGGAGTACTCCAAGGAAGAGATCATCGGCGCCTACCTGAACATGGCCTACTTCGGCCGGGGCGCCTACGGCATCGAGGCGGCCGCGAAGAACTACTTCAACGTGCCGCTCGCCGACCTCGACTACGACCAGGCCGCGTTCATCGTCATGCAGGTCAAGTCGCCCAACGGCTACTACGACCCCTACTACGAGGACGAGTACAACGAGGAGGCGTCGGTCGGGCGCTGGAACTTCACCATGAACGCCATGGTCGAGACCGGCGCGCTCACCCAGTCCGAGCGCGACGGGTACGAGTACCCGACGCCGATCGACACGTTCAACGCCTCCGGCTCGTGGGGCGGCAACACCGACTACGGCTTCATCGTCAACGAGCGCGACGGCTACGTCTTCGACGAGCTCCTCACCCGGTACGGCATCACCAAGGACATGCTCAAGGGCAACACCGAGGACAACACCGGCGGCGGCTACACGGTCGAGCTCACCATCGACTCGCAGATCCAGGCGGCCCTCAAGACCACCGGCTCGCGCGGCCAGCTCGCCGTCAAGACGGACGCCGACGGCAACATGCTCAACGAGAACGACGAGATCGTCACCAACCGCGACGAGGCCGCGCTCGACAAGAACGACGAGGGGTACGTCTACTTCGAGGACACCAACGAGGAGGCGACCCTCGCCGAGTACGAGGACTACATGACCACGGCCATGGTCGCCATCGACCCCGACACGGGCGAGGTCCTCGGCTGGTACGGCGGCGACAACGGCTTCGGCGTCGACAAGGCCGGCGACGAGTCCCCGCACCCGCCGTCCTCGACGTTCAAGCTGATCACCGCCGCGACCGCCATCGAGAACGGCGACTCCATCGACTCGTGGTTCAACGCGAGCTCGCCGCGCCCGTTCGACACGCTCAAGAACGACGACACCGAGACCTGCATCGGCGGCGGCGAGTACCCGAACTGCACCCTCCGCAACGGCGGCCAGGAGTCGAAGATCGAGCTGACGCTGACGGACTCGCTCCGCCAGTCGAAGAACACGCCGATGTACGCGATCTCGCAGAAGTACGGCTCGGACGCGATCCTCAGCTACGCCGACGCCATGGGTCTGGACATGATGACCCAGACCCGGCAGGTGTACGACGACGACGACAAGGCGCACGACGTCGTCGTGGGCTACAAGTTCCACGACAACGGCACCTACACGCAGTACGGGCAGGCCCTCGACGGCGAAGGCAACTGGGTGACCGACGAGTTCGGCAACATCGCCCTCGAGACGCCGCTGCTGCTCGACGACAACTGCAACCCCGTCGTCAACCTCGACGGCGTCTTCCTCGCCGACACCGACGGGGAGGCCGACGCGTGCGAGATCGGCGGCCGGAGCACCACCGACCCGTTCTACCACCACCTCGCGTTCGGCCAGTACCCGACGAGCGTCGCGGACATGGCCTCCATGTACGCCACCATCGCCAACGACGGCGAGCACTGGCCGACCCACTTCGTCAAGGAGGTCCGCGACAACGAGGGCAACGTGGTCGAGCCCGTCGAGGAACTCGAATCCAAGCAGGTCATCGACGTCGAGACCGCCCGCGACCTCCAGTGGGTCGGTTCGGAGATCGGCGGCGAGTCCGAGGTCGACCAGCTCTCCCGCGACTACTTCGGCAAGACCGGGACGTGGGAGGCCACCTGCGAGGACTGCGAGACCGGCTGGAACGCCCACGCCTGGTACGTCGGCGCGATCCCGCAGCTCTCCATCGCGGCCTGGGTCGGCAACGCCACCTCCGAGTCCGATCCGATCGCCGGCCCCGACGGGAACAAGGACGGCGTGTTCGGCTCCAACACCGCCTACCCGGTCTGGTTCGACGCGATGAACCGCATCCTCGACGCCAAGGAGGGCGACGAGCGCTGGGACGAGGAGATCGAGTGGGAGGGCAAGGCCAACAAGGGCAGCGCGAGCACCTGGGACATCGAGGACGCCGGCGGCCCGCTCGAGGGCGGCGCGTTCTGCGCCGCGAAGCCCGAGGACCCGCTCTGCGCCGGCCAGGTCGACGAGCAGGCCCAGGAGGACTGCGAAGCGGACGGCGGCACCTGGGACGGCGAGACCTGCCAGCCCGGCGAGGACGAGGACGAAGGCGGCGAGGAGACCTCGCAGGAGCCCACCGGTGAGGAGTCCACCGACGAGGAGTGCACCGGCATGCCGTGGGACCCGCCATCGTGCGACGACGAGACCTCGGCCGAGCCGTCCGAGGAGTCCTCGGAGAGCCCCGGAGGCAACAACCAGGACGACAACTGATCACGGGCCGGGGAGCCGCACTCCTCGGCCCGTATCGGAGCCGCGGCGGCATGGGCCACAATAGGGCCCATGCCGCCGTCTTCATCTGAACCGATCGCCTCGCCGCCCCCCGCCGAGCGCGAGCGACCCGTCGGCCACCCCCCGGCCGCGCCCACCCTCACCGACCGCGTCGCCCGGATCGCGTCGAGCTTCATCGGCGGGCCGTTCGGCGGCCACGCGGTCGACCCGCCCCGCCGCCGGTTCTGGATCCCGATCCGCGTCATCCTCCTCACCGGACTGATCGCGTTCGCCGTCAACTGGCTCCAGAAGTACCCGTGCTCGGCGGGCGGCTGGGTGGACTGGCAGCAGTACACCAGCGCCTGCTACACCGACATCCGCGCGCTGTGGGGCGCCGAGAAGCTCAACGAGGGCGCCGTCCCCTACCGTGACCACCCGGTCGAATACCCGGTACTGACCGGATGGTTCATGGGCGTCCTCGGGCAGATCGCGTACCGGCTCGGCGCGGTCGCCGGCACCGACGGCGGCCCGATCTTCTGGCACCTCAACGCGATCGTGCTGTTCATCTGCGGCGCGCTCGCCATCGCGGTGCTGCACCGGATCCGCGAGGACAACCGCCGCACCGACCTGCCCGGGCCCGACCCCGACCCGGCGCTCCTGTACTCCCGGCCCTCGCGGCCGTGGGACGCGATGATGCTCGCGGCCGCGCCGGTCGTGCTCGTCACCGCCACCGTCAACTGGGACCTGTTCGCCGTCGCCCTGTCGATGCCGTTCTTCCTGTACTGGCAGCGGAGCCGACCGGTCATGGCCGGGCTGTTCCTCGGGCTCGCCGTGGCCGCGAAGTTCTACGCGCTCCTGTTCATCGGCCCGCTGCTGGTCCTCGCGCTGCGCCAGAAGCGGCTCCTGCCCGCGCTCCAGGCGACCGCGACCGCCGCGATCGTGTGGGCGGTCGTCAACGGGCCCGTCGCGTACCTGTGGCCCGACTCGTGGATGCGGTTCTTCGAACTCAACTCCGAGCGGCCCGTCGACTGGGGGACCGGCTGGTACGTGCTCCGCGGCATCACCGGCTGGGAGTCGCTGTGGGACTCCGAGTTCGTCAACGACCTGTACCTCGTGTGCTTCGCCCTGTCCTGCCTGGGAATCGCCGCGCTCGGGTACTTCGCGCAGCGGCGCACCGCCGGCGGCGCCTTCGGCATCAAGGCGCCGTCCAACGAGGACGTCGTGCCGCGGCTGGCGCAGCTGTGCTTCCTCGTGGTCGCCACGTTCCTGCTGTTCGGGAAGGTCTGGTCGCAGCAGTACGTGCTGTGGCTGATCCCGCTCGCCGTCCTCGCCCGCCCCAAGTGGGGCTTCTTCCTGGTGTGGCAGGCCGCCGAGCTGTTCTACTTCTTCTCGTTCTACGGCAAGATGCTGCAGGTCTCCGCCGAGGACGGCCGCGGCATCCCCGAGGGCCTGTTCCTCGCCGCCGCCGCGTCGCGGTGGGTCACCGTGGCGATCATGTGCGCCCTCGTGGTGCAGGAGGTCCTCATCCCGCGTCTGGACGCGGTGCGATCCCTTCCGCCGCGGCCCAAGCCAGGAGCTCGGCCTCCGCTTCCTCGCGAGGCAGCGGACCCCGCTCCAGCCGCAGCTCCTTGAGGTGCGCCCAGGCCCGGCCCACCTCGGGGCCGGGCTCGAGGCCCAGCAGCTCCATGATCGCGTTGCCGTCGAGGTCGGGGCGGACCGCCCGCAGGTCCTCCTCGGCGCGGATCCGCGCGATCCGCTCCTCGAACGCGTCGTAGTCGCGGCGCAGCCGCTCGGCCTTGCGGCGGTTGCGGGTCGTGCAGTCGGAGCGGACCAGGACGTGGAGCCGGTCGAGCTGGTCGCCCGCGTCGGTCACGTACCGGCGGACCGCCGAATCGGTCCAGCCGCCCTCGGCGCCGTCGTCGTACCCGTAGAAGCGCAGGTGCAGCGAGATCAGCAGCGACACCGCCTGCACATCGGCCTTCGGGAACCGCAGCTCGCGCATGCGGCGGCGCGCCAGGCGCGCCCCCGCCACGTCGTGGTGGTGGAAGGTGACGCCGCCGCCGGGGGCGACGTCCTTGGTCTCGGGCTTGCCGATGTCGTGCAGCAGCGCCGCGAGCCGCAGCAGCAGGTCCGGGCCGTCCGACTCGAGCGCGATCGCGTTGCGCAGCACCTGGAGCGAATGCTCGTACACGTCCTTGTGCTGGGCGTGCTCGTCGATCTCCATGCGCAGCGCCGGCAGCTCCGGCAGGAACTGGCCGGCCAGGCCCGTGTCGACCAGGATCCGCAGCCCCACCACCGGGTCGGGCGCGAGCATGAGCTTCACGAACTCGTCGCGGATCCGCTCGGCGGTGATCCGCGACAGCTCGGACGCCATGTCCCGCATCGCCTCCAGCGTGAGCGGGTCGACGTCGAAACCGAGCTGCGCGGCGAAGCGCGCGGCCCGCAGCATCCGCAGCGGGTCGTCGGCGAACGACGACTCCGGGGACGCGGGCGTGCGGATGGTGCGGCGCGCGAGGTCCGCGATCCCGCCGAACGGGTCGGCGAACTCGTGGCCCGGCAGCGACACGGCCATCGCGTTCACGGTGAAGTCGCGGCGCTCCAGGTCGTCCTCGAGCCGGTCGCCGTAGCGGACGATCGGATTGCGGCTGACGCGGTCGTAGGCATCGGCGCGGAAGGTCGTCACCTCGACCTGCTCGCCGCGGAACATGCCCCCGACGGTCCCGAAGTCGGCGCCCGTGGTCCACACCGTCGAGCAGTGCCGGCGCAGGATCGCCTCGGTCGCCTCCGGGCGGGCGTCGGTGGTGAAGTCGAGGTCGCTCACGCGCCGGCGCAGCACCGCGTCGCGGACCGGGCCGCCGACCAGGTGCAGCTCGTGGCCCTCCCGCTCGAACACCCGACCCAGTTCGTCGGCGATCGGCGGGACCGTGATTTCCTTACCGCTACTGTTGTCAGACATCGCCGGGCAAGCTTAGCGGAGAGTGCGAGAATGGCCGAACCTAGCGCGAGACCGGGACCGGGCCCGGAGTACTCGCCGTCTGGCCCCGCCCTGGGCCGGCACCCCCACCAGAACCCCCGGTTCTCCCGGCCGGACGGCCCCCTCACCGGCAACGGCTACACCCCCGCGGGCCCGCTCCCGCCGGCCGCGCCCGCACCCCCTGACGCCCCCCAGGCCCCGCAGGGCAAGAACGTGGTCCGCTCCAGCCTCCTCATGGGCGCCGGGTCCCTCGTCTCGCGCATCACCGGCTTCGGGCGCACCGTCGTCATCTCCGCGGCCGTCGGCGCCGGACTCCTCGGCAACTCGTACACCACCGCCCAGTACTTCCCGCAGATGATCTACGAGCTCGTCCTCGGCGGCGTGTTCGCGAGCATCATCATGCCCCTGTTCGTCAAGGCCCACAAGAACGACCCCGACGGCGGCGACGCCTTCGCGCAGCGCCTCCTCACCCTCGCGGCCCTCGTCCTCGGCGCCGCCGCGCTCGTCGTCACCCTCTGCGCCCCGCTCATCGCCGGCGCCATGGCCGAGCCCTCCCAGCACGCGCTCGTCACCGAGTTCTCCTACCTCATGCTCCCGGCGCTGCTCCTCTACGGGCTGTTCGCGATCCTCTCCGGCGTCCTCAACTCCCGCGAGCACTTCGGCGCCCCCATGTGGGTGCCGATCATCAACAACCTCGTCGTCATCACCGTCGGCGCCGTCTTCTACTTCGTGTACACCCGCGACGCCGCCCCGAACGCCGCCGGCGAACTCTTCGCCGACGCCGACCAGGTGACGAACGGCATGGTCGTCCTGCTCGGCGGCGGCACCACCGCCGGCGTCCTCATCCAGGTGCTGTGCCTCGCGCCCGCGCTGCGCAAGGCCGGGTTCAAATGGCGGCTGCGCTTCGACTTCCGCCGCCTGCCCCTGCGCGACATCCGCCGCATGGCCGGCTGGACGCTGCTCTTCGTGGCCGCCAACCAGGTCGCCGTCATGGCCGTGATCAAGGTCGCGAACGCCGCGGCCGCCCGCGGGGACGGCGCGTTCGTGCCCGGCACCACCGTCTACAACAACGCCTACCTCATGATGATGATGGCGCACGGCATCGTCGCCGTCTCCGTCATCACCGCGCTCATGCCGCGCATGACCCGCGCCGCCGACGACCGCCGCTGGAGCGAGCTCACCGACCACCTCTCCAGCGGCATCCGCCTCGCGTCGTTCCTGCTGGTGCCGATCGCCGCCGCGTTCATCGCCCTGCACGAGCCGATCGCGCTCGCGATCTTCCAATGGGGCGCGTACGACCACACCATGGCCGTCGCCACCGGGCAGGCGCTGCTCATGGTCGGCGTCGTCCTCATGCCGTTCTCCATCAGCCAGCTCCAGATCTACGCGTTCTACGCCCAGACCGACACGAAGACCGTCGGCCTGTTCAACCTGCCGGTGATCGCCATCCGCATCGGCGGGTACCTCCTGGCGTTCGCGTTCCTGCCCCTCGAGTGGGTCGTCGTCGGTCTCCTCGCCGCCAACGGCGTCTCCTACCTCGTGAGCCTCCTGCTCTCGATGAGCCTGCTGCGCAAGCGGGTCGGGCTCCTCGGGATGCGCAAGACCGCGTCCGGCCTGGTCCGCACCGGTGCGGCCGCACTCATCGCGGGCGCGGCGGCGTACGGCGGCTGGACCGTCTGGCCGGACGTGTCCGGTTCGAAGCTCGGGCAGCTCGGCGCGGCGATCGTCCTCGGCATCGCCCTCCTCGGCGTGTATCTCGCCGCCTGCCTGGTATTCCGCGTCACTGAAATGGCGTCGCTCCAGGCAACGGTGCGCGCAAGGCTGCGACGATGAGGCAAGTACGATCCTTACGTGCACTCTGGCCGGACGCCGGATCACCCAAGGACCCTGCACCACTCTGAACACGCCTGTACGCCTGAAAGACCCGACCGGCCGGCACGGCCCCTCCGCGGGGCCGGTCTGAGAGGGGAGGACCCCGCACCATGAGTTCCGCCGAAGTGCCGTCCGTGGGCGACCTGCTCGCAGAGCGGTACCGCCTCGAAGAGCACGTCGGAGGCGCGAACGGCCACCGCCAGCTGTGGCGGGGCGTCGACGTCCTCCTCCACCGCTCCGTCGCGGTCGTGCTCCGCTCCCCCGGAGGCGAGGACGCGGCCCCGACCATGACCGCCGCGGTGGCGGCCTCGCGCACCCACGTCGACTCCATGGTCGACGTGTACGACGCGGTCGACGAAGGCCGGTTCGCCTACGTGGTGCGCGAATGGGTCAACGGCTCGTCCCTCCGCGGCGTCCTGGAGCAGCACACGCTCGAGAGCGCCCACGCGCTCGAACTCGTCGCGTCCGTCGCGGACGCGGTCGCCGCCCTCCACGACGGCGGCGTCACCCACGCCGACCTCCAGCCCGGCTCGATCCTCCTGTCCGAAGACGACCGCGTCATGGTCACCGAACCCCGCAACGAGCCCGGCAACACCCAGATCGAGGACGTCCGCGCACTCGGCGCGACCCTCTACGCCTGCCTCACCGGCGCCTGGCCGCGGGTCGTGCCCGCCGAGAACACGGGCCTCCCGGACGCCGCCACCGACGAATGGGGCCGCGTCCTCGACGCCGACAAGGTCGTCCCGGGCGTCCCGTCCCGCCTGGCCCGGCTCACCGCCGACCTCCTCGACCACTCCCAGACCCCGCCCTCGGCCGCCGAACTCGCGGTCGAACTGCGCCGCCTCAGCGAGACCGGCGGCGCCGACCCGGCACCCGCCCAGGCCACGAGCGTCCTCGGCGCGATCACCATCGGCCGCCGCGGCTCCGGCGACGCCGCCGCCCCGCCGATCGGCATGAAACGCCTCGCGGTCGTCGCCACCGTCGCGGCCGCCGTCATCCTCGCCGGCGTCATCGGCACCACCATCGTCTTCGGCGGCGGCGACGACCCGGCCGGCGCCGAAGAGCAGGTCACCCGCGAGGACACCGGCGGCGACGACTCCTCCGAGGAGACCACCGGCGAGGTCGCCGCACCCACCGAGGCGGAGATCACCGCGGACGACATCCGCGTGGTCGACCCGCCCGACGGCGACCGCGACCAGGGCGAAGGCGTCGAAGCCGTCATCGACGACAACGCCTCCACCGGCTGGTCCACGAACACCTACTACAACGACCCGGGCTTCGGGAACCTCAAGCCCGGCATGGGCATCCTCATCGACCTCGGCGAAGCCGTCGAAGTCGCCTCCGTACGGGTCCAGATGACCAGCGCGGGCGCCACCGTCGGCCTCCTCGCCGGCGACGAGGACCCCGGCGACAGCTCCGAGGGCGACCAGGCCATCGTCGACGAGTTCACCGAGCTCGCCGCCCCGGTCGCCGACGCCGACACGAACATCGAACTCCAGGCCGGCGGCGAGGCCACGCGCTACATCGTCGTCTGGGTGACCGAGCTGCCCGCCTCCTCCGGCGGGTACAAGCTCACGATCTCCGACATCAACGTGTTCATCCGGTAAGACCATGCCCGGCCCCCTCACGCCCGCCGACCCGCGACCCGGGACCCCGTTCCCCGGCCCGATGGACGGAGTGGGCGACGCCGAGCTGCTGCGCCGCCACGTCGGCGGCGACCGCGACGCGTTCGGGGAGCTGTTCCGCCGCCACCGCGGCCGCCTGTGGGCGGTCGCGGTGCGCACGCTCGCCGACCCCGAGGACGCCGCCGAGGCCCTCCAGGACGCGATGATCAAGGCGTACCAGGCGGCCGGGACCTTCCGGGGCGGCTCGGCCGTCACCACCTGGCTCCACCGGATCGTCGTGAACGCCTGCCTCGACCGGATCCGCGCGGCCGGCCGGCGCCCCACCGTCCCGCTGCCCGACGACGGTCGCGAACCGGCCCCCGCGGCCCCCGCCGGGGACGACCCGCAGCAGGCGGCGCTGCGCCTCACCGTCCACCGCGCGCTCGCGGACCTGCCGTTCGACCAGCGGGCCGTCCTCGTCTACATCGACATGCTCGGCTACCCGGTCGAGGAGGTCGCCGCGATCCTCAAAGTGCGGCCCGGGACGGTGAAGTCGCGGGCCTCGCGCGCCCGCAAGCGCCTCGCGGCCGTCCTGCCCGAGTTCGATCCGGCCGGCGCCGCCCTGCACGACGCCCCGGGCGCCGTCGCGACCGGGAACCCCCCGGGTCAGCGCGGCGTCGAACCAGGAGCAGGGCAGCCGACCGGCCGAGAGGAGGGAAGCCGATGATCGGGCAGACGCCCGGGGAGACCGGGGCCGAGACCGAGGTCGCGCGCGTGCTGCGGCAGGCCTCCGACGGCTACGGGGACCTGCCCGACGAGGTCGCGCACCGGCTCGACCGCGTCCTGGAGGCACTCCCGGCCGCCGACACCCTCCACACCGCCGCCGCGCAGCGCGCCCCCGAACGCGAGGGCTTCCTCGCCTCGATCGCCGAGCGCCTGCGGCCCAAGCGGGTCCGGTACGCGATCGCGAGCGGCGCCGCCGCGGTCCTCGTCACCGTCGGCGCGGTCGCCGTCGGCCTCCAGGCCCTCACCACCCCGTCGGAGGAGGACGCGGGCTCCGCCCAGGTCCACGCCGAGGACGCCCCCGGATCCGTCGAGGACGAGGACTACGCCGCCGAGGAGGCCTCGCCCCAGCCCGGCGACGATCCGGTCGACGCGCAGTCCGAGGACGGCGAGCTCGGCCTCCCGGGCGTCGAGTCCTTCGCGAGCGGCACCGACTACAGCGAATCGACCGACCTGCTCGCCGCCCTCCGCGGCCTCGGCAGGTTCACCGCCGCCGATGCGGTCGCCGCGGAGGTCCCCGCGGAGCTCGAACCCCTCGCCGCCGGCGGCGAGTTCTGGCGGGCCTGCGAGGAGGCGATCGCCGAGGAGTACCAGAGCCTCCTCGTCGCGGTCGACTTCGCCACGTACGAGTCGTCCCCGGCGATCATCGCGCTCCTCGCCTCCGACCAGGGCGAGATCGCGGTCGCGCTCAGCCCGGCGTGCGCCGACGGGATCATCGAGGCGCTGGCCGTCCAGCGCTGACCCGGCGCGCTCGGCGGCGTGAGCTTCCACACCATCCGGGTATCCGCCTGTCACAAGGCCGCCACGGCGGCGGGCGCAGGAATTTCGGGTCAATAGGATGGGTTGAAGCTGTCAGCATCAGGGAGCCGACCCTGGAGCGCCGAACGACCACAGGAGCGAAACCCGGTGAGCGAAATCCGCGACGTCATCATCATCGGCTCGGGCCCGGCCGGGTACACGGCCGCGCTCTACACCGCCCGCGCGAACATGCGCCCCCTCGTCTTCGAGGGCTTCCAGTTCGGCGGCGCCCTCATGCAGACCACCGAGGTCGAGAACTTCCCCGGCTTCCCCGAGGGCATCATGGGCCCCGAGCTCATGGACTCCTGGCGCAAGCAGGCCGAGCGCTTCGGCGCCGAACTCGTCTCGGACGACGTCACCCGCGTCGACCTGACCGGCGAGATCAAGAAGGTCTGGGTCGAGGACCGCGAGTACCTCGCGAAGTCCGTGATCCTCGCGACCGGCTCCGCGTACCGGCCGCTGAACGTCCCCGGCGAGTCCGAGCTCATGGGCCGCGGCGTGTCCGCGTGCGCCACCTGCGACGGCTTCTTCTTCCGCGACCAGCACATCGCGGTGGTCGGCGGCGGCGACTCGGCGATGGAGGAGGCCACGTTCCTCACCAAGTTCGCCTCGAAGGTCACCATCGTGCACCGCCGCGACGAGTTCCGCGCCTCCAAGATCATGGCCGAGCGGGCCCTGGCGAACCCGAAGATCGAGGTCGCCTGGAACTCCGCGGTCGAGAAGATCAACGGCGAGGGCGGCAAGGTCGCGAGCGTCGACCTGGTCGACACGGTCACCGGCGAGTCGCGGAACCTGCCGGTGACGGGCCTGTTCATCGCGATCGGCCACGACCCGCGCTCCGAGCTGTTCAAGGGCCAGGTCGAGCTCGACGAGTCCGGCTACGTGAAGGTCGCCGCCCCGTCGACGCGCACCAACCTCGACGGCGTGTTCGCCGCGGGCGACCTGGTCGACCACACCTACCAGCAGGCGGTCACGGCCGCCGGCACCGGCTGCGCCGCCGCGCTCGACGCCGAGCGCTACGTCACCGCACTCGAGGACACCGCCGTCGCGGCGGTCTGACCGACTTCCCCTTCTTCACACACACAGGAGGATGCCCATGGGCGCCATCAAAGCCGTCAACGACGAGCAGTTCCAGGCCGAGGTGCTGGAAGCCGACAAGCCGGTGCTGGTCGACTTCTGGGCCGAATGGTGCGGTCCCTGCAAGAAGGTCGCGCCGGTCCTCGAAGAGCTCGCGACGGAGATCGACTCGATCGAGATCCGCAAGCTCGACACCGACGCGAACCCCGAGACCACCCGCAAGTTCGGCGTCATGAGCGTGCCGACCATGATCCTGTTCAAGAACGGGCAGGCGGCCGACCAGCTCATCGGCGCCCAGCCCAAGGCGGCCATCCGCAAGTTCCTCAGCCAGTAGGACCAGACGGGGATCGGGGGACGGAGCCGGCGGCTCCGTCCCCCGGTTCGTTCCCGCGACGCTCCCGCCGCGCCCCGGTGCGGACCGCGGCGTCGTCGAAGCCCGCGGGGTTCCGCCGCGTGCGCGCACCGGGGCCGGGCCGCGGATTCACCGGCAGTCGAAGATCTCGCCGCCGCGCTGGGTCCCGGGGCGGTCGATGCGGGAGCGGCTCGTGGTCGGCTCGCCGAAGAACTGCTCGAGCTCGATGTCGTCGAGCTTGAACCACTCCACCGAATCACTCGGCTCCATGGCCTCCTCGGCCTCGACGCTCCGGTCGATCGCCGAGCGCAGCTCCAGGCGCAGCCGCGGGTAGCGCGGGTCGAAGCGGACCGTCTTGAACCCCACCGAGCGGTAGAAGTCCGCCGGGACCAGGCAGGCGCCGGCCTCGCCGCGGGCGTCGCCGAAGGTCTCGAGCGCGTAGATGCCGCGGCGCGCGACGTCGGCCGCGACGGTCTGGACGAGCTGGCGGCCCAGGCCCGAGCCCGCGTACGCGGGGTGCACGTAGGCCGTCATCAGCAGTGCCGCGTCGGGCGAGACGGGGCCGGACGGGAACTCCATCGAGCGGGGCACGTACTTCGGGGAGGCGTAGGTGACGAAACCGGCGACCGCGTCGCCCTCGTACGCGATCCGCCCGCAGCCGCCCCATTCCAGGAGCGTGTGCGAGAGCCACGCCTCCTTCTCGATCGCGGGCTCGCCGACGTCGCGGGCGGCCTCGCCGCACAGTGGAGACAGCTCCCAGAACACGCAGGCGCGACACCGCCTCGGAACTTCGTCCAAGGAGTCGAGTGTGAGGTTGACCATGCGCCGATGCACCCGTCCAGCCTACGTCGGTGAGGGGTCCACATGACGGAAAACACGCGGTGCCTTCAGCCCCTGTGCTAGTAGAGTGGTTCGATCACCGTGTGCGAACGGCGGCATACGCGGCTCGCTCGCGTTCGAGGCCGCCGGCTCGGCCGACAGTGCATCGCCGAAAGCGGCTTCTCAACTACGCTGTCAGCAGCACTCGCGAACGACGCAGAGCGCGACCCGCGACCACGGTTCGCGGGCGACGAGGACCATCAGAGGAGGTCTCCGCGTGTCCGGTACAACACTCGACGATTACACCGGTCGCTACGCATCCCGGGTTCACGGGATGGCACAGTCGGAGATCCGCGCACTGTTCTCGGTCGCATCGCGCCCGGAGGTCGTCTCCCTCGCCGGAGGGAACCCGTACACGGCCGCGCTCCCCATGGACGAGCTCGGCGAGATGTTCACCCGCCTGCTCTCCCAGGTCGGCGCCGAAGCGCTCGGCTACTGCCCGGGCCAGGGCTCCGTCGCGCTGCGCGAATCGCTGTGCGGCGTCCTCGAGCTGTCGGGCATCCGCGCCTCGGCCGACGACCTCGTCCTCACCACCGGCGCGCAGCAGGGGCTCGACCTGCTCGCCCGCACCTTCCTCGACCCCGGCGACATCGTGCTCGCCGAGGGCCCCACGTACGTCGGCGCGCTCGGCGCCTTCCAGGCCGCGCAGGCCGACGTCCGGCACCTCCCCATGGACGACGACGGGCTCGTGCCCGCCGGCCTCGAGGAGGGCCTCGCCGCGCTCGAACGCGAAGGGCGCCGCGCGAAGTTCCTGTACACGATCCCGACCTACCAGAACCCTGCCGGCGTCACGATGACCGAGGACCGCCGGGAGGAGATCCTCGCGATCGCCGAGCGGCACGGGCTGCTCATCATCGAGGACGACCCGTACTCGATGATCAGCTTCGACGGCACCCCGCCGGCGCCGCTGCGCGCCCGCGCCGACCGGGGCGTCATCTACCTCGGCACGGTCTCGAAGATCTTCGCCGCGGGCCTGCGCCTCGGCTGGGTCCTGGCCCCGCCCGCGGTGCGCGACAAGCTGCTCCTGGCGATCGAGGCGTCGATCCTGTGCCCGTCCGGGCTCACCCAGGAGGCCACGCTCCGCTTCCTCACCGAGATGGAGTGGCGCCAGCAGGTGAAGGTCTTCAACACGCTCTACCGGGACCGCCGGGACGCCCTCCTGGCCGCGCTCGGCGACTACATGCCCGAGGGGATGACCTGGACCGTCCCCGGCGGCGGCCTGTTCATCTGGGCCACGCTGCCGGACGGGCTCGACTCGAAGGCGATGCTCCCCCGCGCGCTCCAGGAGCGGGTGGCGTACGTCCCGGGCACCGGTTTCTACGCCGACGGCAACGGCCGCAGGGAGATGCGCTTGAACTTCTCGACCCAGACCGCCGAGGCCATCCGCGAAGGGGTGCGGCGCCTCGCCGGCGTCGTCGCCGGCGACATCGAGCTGCGCGACACCTTCGCAGGGGGCGCGGCATGAAGGAGCGCGCCGCAGCGTCGGACATCCGGGTCCTGATCCTCGCCGGGGGCATGTCGTACGAGCACGAGATCTCCCTGAAGTCGGGCCGCCGCGCCGCCGACGCGCTCCAGCGGCAGGGCATGGCGTGCGACGTCCGCGACCTCGACGGCGAGCTGCTGCCCGCGCTGCAGGAGTTCCCGCCCGACGTGGTGCTGCCGCTCGTGCACGGCCAGCCCGGCGAGGACGGCTCGCTCCAGGCGGTGCTCGAGCTCATCGGCCTGCCGATCGTCGGCACCGGCTCGACGGGCGCGCGCCGCGCGTGGAACAAGATCACGGCCAAGGACCTGCTCCGGACGGCCGGGATCCCCACGCCGGACTGGACGTCGATGCCGCGCCAGGCGTTCTCCGATTTCGGGGCCCGCAAGCTCCTCGACCGGATCGCCGCGAAGATGGGCCTGCCGCTGATCGTCAAGCCGAACTCGGGCGGGTCCGGCCTCGGCGTGCACGCGGTGCGCAAGGAGGACGACTTCCCGTCGGCGATGATGGGCTGCTTCTCCTACAGCGACACGGCGCTCATCGAGACGTTCGTCGAAGGCCGCGACATCGCGGTCGGCGTGGTCGACATCGGCGAGGGCCCGACCGCCCTGCCGCCGGTGGAGATCGCGCCGCTCCACGGCGACTACGACTACGCGGCCCGGTACAACCCCGGGGCGACCCGCTGGACGGTCCCCGCGGCCCTCAGCGAGCCCGTGGCGGCCCGCGTGGCCGAGCTGGCACTCAAGACGCACCGGACGCTCGGGCTCGGCGACATGTCGCGCGTGGACCTCATGGTCGACGACGCCGGCGGCATCCAGGTCCTCGAGGCGAACGTCGCCCCCGGGACCACCGAGACGTCGCTGCTGCCCATGGCGATCGACGCCGCGGGGCTCGACTTCGGCGAAGTCCTCGCCACGATGGTCCGCCGGGCGATCGCCCGCTCCTGAACCGCACGACGCGAGGGCGCCGATGTTTCACGTGAAACATCGGCGCCCTCAGTCGTCGTTGCCCGCCAACCGGGTGCGGCTCCTCCCCCGGGCGTCAGTCGTCGCTGAGCCAGGCGGCGATGTACTCGAGGTTCATGCGCCACTCGTGCTCCTCGACCGGCGGCAGGATCTCGTCCCACATCGTCATGAACGGGCCGCGGAGCTGAAGATAGCCGTGGGGCCGCGCGAGGAACCACTGCTGCAGGTGCGCCGTCCCGTCGCCCCAGCGGTTGACGTGGACCTGGGCGACCGACTCGAGCGACCGGATCGCCCGCTCCAGGCGCACGGTCAGGACGCCGAGCTCCGCCGCGTGCATGGTCGACAGGTCGCCGAGGTCGAGGTGCGCGCGCGGCTCGAGGATGACCACCACCGGCAGTCCGCTCGGGGCGGGCGGGCTCTTGAGGCGCCAGCGTTCGTTCGACCAGAGGTACACCGAGTCCGGCGTATGGCAGGCCGCACACTGCTCCTGGCGGTCGCCGCGCCGCGGCGGCTCGGCTTCGACCGGCTCCTGGAGCGGCTTGATGCGGAGGTCGCCTTCGAACGGGAAGGCGGGCCAGTCGACGAAGGCGGGCAGGGCGGGACGGACCCCGCTCGCACGCGGGTTCGGGGGTTGGATCCTCGGGTTCGTCAGGTCGGACTTCGAATTCGGGCCGGGGGTACTCGCAGCTGCCACCATCGAAAAATACCCCATGGAGGCGAGAGTGGAAACCACCGGAATCAACCTTTTGGCAGATTTCAAATGGGTTAACTGGCGTCCACCCTCCTCTACCCGCGACAGCGGGCCACCCATACCCCGCGAACCAGGCGAATCACTGTCCGACAACGGATTTCGGGGGCTTTCAGGGTCACAGGTGACCTGCGCCCATATGGCGGGAAGCCCCTGTCGGGAGGACCCGTCCATAGGGCAAGCTGGAAGGCGTGCATGCAACAGTGACTGATAGTTCCACGCCGGAGGCGACGCCCGTTTCGGGCGACGACATCGCCGTCCTGGTGGACCCGCCGGTCACCGCCGCGCTCGTTGACGAACTCAGCCACCTCTGGGTGAGAGTGACGAACGCCGGCGGTTCCGTCGGGTTCGTCCCGCCGGTCAACATCGACGAGGTCCGCCCTCACACCGTTTCCATTCTCGCGCGAGTGATCGACCGGACTGACACGCTGGTCGCTCTAAAGGAAGGAGCCGCCATTGTCGCTTGGTGTGTTCTCACATCAAACGACAGCCCGCCGCGACACGGGTGGCGAACCATGCGCCACGTCCAGGTCGACCCCGCCCGGCAGGGCGGCGGTCTCGGCGGCAAACTGCTGGCGGCAGTCGACCGCGTCGCCCGCGAGGAGCTGAAGCTCGAGGCGCTCAGCCTCAAGGTCCGCTCCGGCACGGGTGCCGACGCGTTCTACCGGCGACACGGATTCACTGAGGTCGGTCGTCTGCCGCGCGCGGTGCGCATGGCCGATGACGACTACCGGGACGACATCATCATGTGGCGGGAGCTCTCCTAGCCGCAGCGGCCAATCGAACGAAGCGGGCGGGATGTTTCACGTGAAACATCCCGCCCGCTTCGTTCTTGGAGACCCTGTTCGTCGGGGGCTCGGTGTTCGTCTGGGATTCAAGGCGGATGCGCCGCAGGGTGATCGGTCGCGCGGCCCGGAAGCGTCGCGCCGCCTTGGAAGTCCGACGCTCCGCGAACCGGTCCGAGGCCGGTTCGACTCGGCCTATTCGAACGGCCCCTACGCGAACGGCCCTGCTCGACCGGCGCTACTCCACACCGATCTGCTCGACGATCCGGTCCAGGTCGGAGAGCGACCCGAACTCGATGACGATCTTGCCCTTCTTGCGGCCCCAGGAGATCGACACCTGCGTCTCGAAGTGGTCCGAGAGTCGCTCCTTCAGCTCCTCCAGACCGGGGGCCTTGATGCGGTCCTTCGCGGCGCGCGAGTCCCTCGGGCGCGGCTCGTCGAGTTCCGGCTTCTCCTCGAGGCGGTTGGCCGTCACGAGCTCCTCGGTGCTGCGCACCGACAGTCCTTCGCTGATGATGCGCTCGGCGATGTGCTCCTGGGTGTCGGCGCTGTCGAGTCCGAGGAGCGCCCGGGCGTGGCCCGCGGTGAGGACGCCGGCGGCGACCTTCGTCTGGACCGTGGGCGGCAGGCCGAGAAGCCGGATCATGTTCGAGATCTGGGGGCGGCTGCGCCCGATCTTCTTCGACAGCTCCTCCTGGGTCACGTTGAACTCCTCGAGGAGTTGCGCGTACGCCGCGCCCTCTTCGAGCGGGTTCAACTGCACCCGGTGGATGTTCTCGAGCAGCGCCTCGCGGAGGAGTTCCTCGTCGGCCGTGCGGCGGATGATGGCCGGGATCGTCTCCCAGCCGAGCGCGGTCGCCGCGCGGAGGCGGCGTTCGCCCATGACGAGTTCGAACCGGGCGCCGTCCTCGCGGGGCTCTTCGGGGGTGCGCTCGCGGACCGCGATCGGCTGGAGCATCCCGACTTCGGAGAGAGAGGTCTGGAGTTCGAGGAGGTGCTCGTCGTCGAAGTACTGCCGGGGCTGCTTCGGGTTGGTGCCGATGTCGGCGATGGGGATCAACTGGAAGCTCGCTCCGGGGACCGGCACGAGGTCCGGACCGTCCGATGTTTCACGTGAAACATCGGGAGCCGGCTCGGGTTCGGGGGCCGATGTTTCACGTGAAACATCGCGGTCCTGATCGGGGTCCCGCTCGATCACGGCCGTCTGGCGGGGTGCCGCCGCGGTCGCCGGTGCGTCGTCGGCCTCCGTCGTCGTGCTCTCCGCCAGACCGGTCGGAATGAGCGCGCCCAGTCCGCGACCGAGCCCTCCGCGCTTCGCCGCAGCCATCGACTAGTTCCCGCCCTTCTGGTTCTTCCCGCGCCGCGAGAGCTTGGCGCCCCGCAGGGCGATCTCTTCGGCCGCTTCGAAATAGCTCGCCGCACCCCGCGAACCGGGGTCGTATGTCATGATCGACTGCCCGTAGCCGGGAGCCTCGGAGACACGGACGCTCCGCGGGACCACCGCGTCGAGCACGATCTCGCTGAAGTGCCCGCGCACTTCCTGCTCCACCTGGTCGGCGAGCTTGGTCCGCTTGTCGTACATGGTGAGCAGGATGGTCGAGACGCGCAGGCGCGCGTTGAGGTGCGCCTTGATGAGCTCGATGTTCCGCAGGAGCTGGCCGAGTCCCTCGAGCGCGTAGTACTCGCACTGGATCGGGATCAGGACCTCCTCGGCGGCGACGAGCGCGTTGACGGTGAGGAGGCCGAGCGACGGCGGGCAGTCGATGAAGATGTAGTCGAGCTCGCCGCTGAAGGTGGCGATGCTCTTCTCCAGGCGCCCTTCGCGGGCGACCACATTGACGAGTTCGACTTCGGCGCCGGCGAGGTCGATCGTCGCCGGGACGCAGTAGAGCGAGGGGATCCCGTCGACCGGGGTCGCGATCTCGTCGAGGGACATGCCCTCCACGAGCGCCTCGTAGACGCTCGGCGTCCCCGCGCCGTGCTCGACGCCGAGACCGGTGGACGCGTTCCCCTGCGGGTCGAGGTCGATGACCATGACGCGGTTGCCGTGCAGCGCCAGTGCGACCGCCAGGTTCACGGTGCTCGTGGTCTTGCCGACGCCGCCCTTCTGGTTCGCGACCGCGAAGACGCGGCGGCGGGTCGGCCGGGGCATCGTCACCGAACCGGAGGGGTTGAGGACGCGGACCGCCCGCTGCGCCTCGCGCGCCAGCGGCAGATCGTCGTCGAGCGGCTGGCCCTTTTCCAACGACACCGACTGCTGCGGCACCGGTTTCGCGGACTGCTGCCCGTTGCCGGTCGGTACCTCCTGAGGCCGCGTCTGCGCCTCGTCGGGCGCCAGGTGCCGTCCGGTCCTGCCGCGCGATGTCGATCTCGCCATCCCGTTCCCCCGTTCGCCGCTGCTGTCGGACCCTCCGGCACTTGTACCGGACTGTCCCGCAACCGATTCTGACCCAGACTGCCCGTAGGCCGGGGCTGCGCCACCCGATTCAGGAGAGGTTTCTCGATAGCGGTGACGGCGCGACGGCGGCGCCTCTTCGCTCACGGCCGCATCGAGGAGGTTCCGGATACGCCGTTCGGCCGGGGTATCGCCGCCAAGGGAGCTGTGTTCACGATCTTCGGGGGGAAGGGGGTCGCGCACGTTCACCGCCACAGACTACGGGCCGAATGTTTCACGTGAAACATCGCCCTGCTCGGAGTAACTTACTCGGGATAGGTTATCCGGTTCGAGCGCTCAACGCCGAATGCACAGTGCCGCGACGAGGTTCTCATCGCGGCACTTACTGCGGCACTAGGGCTTTCGCAATATGAATTTTGCGGTCGCGTTGGCGCGGTAAGTCATCTCACCCGTTCGATCGCCACAACCGTTGCGGGGACCGGGAAGACGGGATCACTGAGCTTCGACTCGCCGCACAGGCTGATGTTGGCCGGCCCGCCGCCGAGACGCCGCACGGTCTTCGCGTCGCGCGCGATCTCCTCGGACGCGCTCTGTCCCTTGATCGCCAGCATGAGGCCGCCGACCCGGGCGAGCGGCAGGCACCAGCCCGCGAGCTTCCCGAGCGGTGCGACCGCCCGCGAGACCACGATGTCGGCCTTGCCTTTCGGGTCGACCTCCTCGGCGCGGGCCCGGAGCACCTCGACATTCCGGATGCCGAGCGCGGCGATCACCTCGTCGAGGAAATCGACCCGCCGCTGCATCGGCTCGACGAGCGTCACCCAGATGTCCGGGCGGGCGATCGCCAGCGGGATTCCCGGGAGGCCGCCGCCGGTGCCGACGTCGATGACGTCGGACTCGCCGGGGATCAGCTCCTCCACCACGGCGCTGCCGAGCACATGCCGGCCCCACAGCCGCGGCACCTCCCGCGGGCCGATGATGCCGCGTTCGATGCCGATGGTGGACAGGAGGCCGACGTACCCTTCGGCCTGGGCGATGCGCTCGTCCGCACTCTGGGGATCGGTCGCTCCGAACACAGAGGCCAATGTTTCACGTGAAACATTGGCCTCGGCGGATTCGGAGCCTTCCGGCTCTTCGTTCATTCGATCGACTACTCCGCCGGCTTCACGACGACCCGGCGGCGCGGTTCGGCGCCTTCGGATTCGCTCTGGACGCCGTCGGTCGCGTTGATGACGTCGTGGACGCACTTCCGCTCGAAGGCGCT
Organism: Glycomyces albidus; assembly: GCF_009451885.1. Lineage (GTDB taxonomy): Bacteria > Actinomycetota > Actinomycetes > Mycobacteriales > Micromonosporaceae > Glycomyces > Glycomyces albidus. The sequence continues at coordinate 81,900 of NZ_WIAO01000020.1, read as the reverse complement.
CATCGGGTCGAGCTTCACGACGCTGCCGGTCTCGAGGACCCGCTTGGCGGTCTTCTCGGCCAGCTCGGTGAGCTTCTTGCGGCGCCCGGCGCGGTAGCCCCCGATGTCGAGCATCAGGCGCGAGTGGTCCCCGGTCTTGCGGTACACCGCGAGGCGGCACAGTTCCTGCAGGGCTTCGAGGGTCTGTCCCTTGGGTCCGACGAGGCCGCCGAGGTCCTCGCCGACGATCTCGACCTGAGGGCGGTCGCCGACGACGAGTTCGTCGATGTCCCCGTCGAGGTCGAGGATGTCGAGGAGGCCTTCCATGTAGTCGGCCGCCACTTCGCTCTGCTCAAAGAGGTCGTCTTCGGAGGCCACCTCGTCCTCCCGCACCGTTGCTCCCATAATTGCCAACTCGTCCTATCGCTCGTTATAAGCCTAGTTTGCACCATTGTGGCTGATCCGGTGGCGCCTGCGCCGCCTCGGATCCTCCCCCTAGCCTTTTTTCTTCTTGGAGGCCTGCTGTGCACCGCTGACCTTCTTGGCCCGCGCGATGCGCTCCGCCCGCGAGAGGTTCTTGCCCGAGCCCGGACCGCCCTTGACGGTGCCGGCGCCGTCCGAGCCGTTGACCGACGAGCCGTTCGCGCTCGGCTTGGGGTCCTGCTTCGGCTTCGGGGTGTTCGCGGCGGCGGGCTTCGGCCGCTTGCCCGGCTTGGGGGCCAGTTCCTTGCGGCGCCGCTCGGCCTCGCGCTGCTCCTCGAGCATCTTCTCGTGGGCCTTGGTTCCGGGCTTCGGCGGCTTGGCCGAGGCGCTCTGCGCGGGCGGCGGGTACTTGTGCAGCACGTACTGCTGCTGCGCCAGCGAGAAGAGGTTGTTCACGGTCCAGTAGATGACCACGCCGATCGGGAACGCGCCGGCGGAGAAGATCATGATGACCGGGATGCCGTAGAGCATCACCTTCTGGATCATCCGCTGGTTGGGGTCCTCGTTCCAGCCGGTCTTGAGGATCATCTGACGGGTGGTCAGGAAGGTCGTCAGGATCATCGCCGCGCCGAGGACGCCGGCGACGAGCTTCACCACGAGGGGCGTGGAGTCCACTGCGGCCAACTGGTCGCCGGAGGTGAGGAACGTGCTCCAGAACGGCGCGCCGAACAGCTTCGCGTCGACGTAGGTGTCCCAGTCGCTCTGCGTCCAGAAGTAGAGCGTCGTGTTCATCGTCTGGTCGGGGTCCGGACGGCGGAGCACGTGGAAGAGCGCCAGGAAGACGGGCATCTGGATCAGGATGGGAAGGCAGCCCATGAGCGGGTTGGCCTTCTCCTTCCGGTACAGCTCCATCATCTCTTTCTGGAGCGTCTCGCGGTCGCCTTTGTAGCGCTCCTGGAGCGCCTTGATCTCGGGGGCGAGCTTCTGCATCGCGCGCTGCGACTGGATCTGCTTGACGAACAGCGGGAAGAGGATCACCCGCAGGGTGATGACGACGCCGACGATGGCGAGGACCCACGCCCAGTCGGTGGCCAGCGCCTGGTTGCCGTCGAAGACGTTCGACCAGAGGTCGTGCCACCGCAGTAGCACCCAGGACACGCCGTCGTAGGCCCACTCCATCACTTGCGGACTCCAGTCATCTCGCTCTTCGAATGCTTCACATGGTCATGCCGAGGGGGCACGGGGTCGAAACCCCCCGCATGAAAGGGGTGGCACCGTCCCAGGCGTCGCAGGCTCAACCATATGCCACGCACGACTCCGTGCCGGGACAGCGCCTCAAGGGTATATGCGCTGCAACTGGGGTAGAAGCGGCAGCGGGCCGGGAGGGCCGGGCTTATCCACCGACGGTACGCGACCACCGGGGCGCCGACCACTCGGACCAGGGGGGATTCCGCCTCGCGTTCAAGGGCTTTCGCTGAAGGCGAACAAGTGCAGAGTGCCGAAGGCGAACAAGCGCACGGCGCCGAAGGCGAACAAACGCAGGGCTCCGAAGCCGAGCAGCCGCACGGCGCCTGGAGTGAACCGGCTCCGAGTGCCGCCGGCGTGGCACGGTCGGCGGATCCGGAGTCGGAAGGGGCCGTGGGGGAACGGCGGCGGAGTGCTGCGGCGAGGGGCGTCGGCCGGGGTGCCGGTCCGGCCGCGGGGACCGTCATGGCCGGCCCCGGCGGGAGCGGCCGCCTTTGGCGCTGCGGGCCGCCTTCACGGCTTCGGAGAGGTCGCGCTGGAGCTCGCTGAAGTCGCGTTCGGCGGCCTTCGGGGTGGCCCGGACGACGACGTCGGTCCCGGCGGGCCAGTGCGGCAGCTCGGCGGCGGCGGCGTGGCGGAGGCGGCGCTTGACCTTGTTGCGGACGACGGCGTTGCCGACGGCCTTGGAGACGACGAAACCCGCCCGCGCCGTGCGGTTCGCATCGGCTTCGGACGGTGTCGTCGGATCGGGCGTGTCGGTGTCTGCCGGTTCAGCGTCCGCCGGTCGGGGCGCGGGTGCCCAGTGCACGACGACGCCGCCGCGGGCGGCGCGGCGGCCGCGCTTGAGCGCGGCACCGAAGTCCCGGCTGCTGCGGATGCGCGCGTCGGCTGGAAGCACCTGGATCACGTCCTCATCGGGACCCCTGCCGGGCGGTCGTTCGAGCGCCCGGAGGTGCAGGGGTCCGGAGGCAAGCGCTCAGACGGTCAGCTGCTTGCGACCCTTGTTGCGGCGCGCGTTGACGATGGCGCGGCCGGCACGGGTGCGCATGCGCAGCCGGAAGCCGTGGGTGCGCTTGCGACGGCGGTTGTTCGGCTGGTAGGTGCGCTTGCTCACGACGGATGTCTCCCATTACGAATCAAATTGCCACTGCGTCGGCGGCCCCCCGGGCCTGACCCGGCCCGGCGGCGGGCTGCGGGGACGCGGAGAACAGCCTAGCAGGGCATTCGCGCGCCGCCCCAGCCGCGGACGGCGGGTGTGGCATGCCCCTCTGGTTCGACGGGCAACCACCTCATGTTACTCGCCGCGGCGGCGGCGCCGCCAACCCGGGGGCGGTCCGGCCGGGCGGGGACGGCGGCGGCGACCGTCCTTCCGAGACGCCTTCGAGCGGTCCTCCGGAGGCGTCCGCAGAGCTCCCGCGACCGATGCGAGCAGCCTGTGGATAACTTTGCCCCGATCGTGGGCGAGTTTCGCGGCGCCGGAACGGCATCCTCCGGTGACCTGCGAGAAATACCAGGTCACCCCCGTGATTCGGGAAACATTGTCACAAGCGGCGCATGTGCACAGGGCACCTGAAGGCCTGTGGATAACCTGTGGAAAACTTGCTGGGACGCACTGCGGGCGGCACCGGGGGAACCGGGTGCGGCGGTGCGGAACGCCTGCATCGGAGCCTACCGGCTGCGGCCCCCGGACTTCGCGAAACCGACCGGTCGGGGACAGACGACGAGCACAAAGGGATGGCGAACGTGACCGACCGAGATCTGTCGGCAGTCTGGTCGGCGGTGACCGCCGAGCTGGCTGAGGCGTCCTCGCTCACCCGCCAGCAGGCGGCGTGGATGCGGCTGTCCCAGCCCGTGCTGTCGATGCCGGGCACGTTCATCGTGGCCGCCCCCGACAAGTTCGCCCGCTCGGCCTTCGAGTCGAAGCTCCGCGTCCCGATCAGCGAGGCCCTCTCCCGGCATCTGGGCCAGCCGACGCAGATCGCGGTCACCTTGCAGGAGAAGCAGGCCGACACCGCCCCTGCTCCGGAGCCGGCGGCCGAGCCGCAGCCGGCCTCCGAGGGGCCCGCGAACGGCGCCGCCGCGCACGACGCGGCCGACGCGACCATCGTGTTCGAGCGGCCCAGCTTCGACGGCCCCGCGCCCGGCGCCGAACCGCACCGGGCGGTCCCCAAGCAGGCCGCCCAGAACCCGCCGAGCCTGTTCGACACCGCCGCGTTCCGGTCCGGAGAGCGCGCGGCCGAACGCCAGACCGAACGACAGGCCGAACGCCCCGCCGAGACCGAGCCCGAGCGGCCCGCCGCGATCCCGCACCAGCCGGCCCGCCCCGCCGAGGCCGAGGGCCCCCGCTGGGAGGAGCCGCACCACGGGCCGCCCCCCGCCGACGGGGCCGAGCTCGAGCGGGTCCTCTCCGAGACCGCGGCCCGCCGCGCGGACGGGCACAAGGACCAGGCGTCGCCGCCGGTCGCGCCCCCGCCCTCGGACGACCCCGATCCCGAGCGCCGCGGCCACATCACCAAGGCACACCAGGCCGCGCCCGCCAAGGCCGTCGACGGGGTCGGCCGGCTCAACCCGCGCTACAACTTCGACACGTTCGTCATCGGCTCGTCCAACCGGTTCGCGCACGCGGCCGCGTTCGCCGTGGCCGAAGCCCCCGCGAAGGCGTACAACCCGCTGTTCATCTACGGCGGCTCCGGGCTCGGCAAGACCCACCTCCTCCACGCGGTCGGGCACTACGCGCACGACCTCGGCACCGCCCACTCGGTGCGGTACGTGACCACCGAGGAGTTCACCAACGACTTCATCAACTCCCTCTCGGACCGGCGCCAGCAGGCGTTCCAGCGCCGATACCGGGACGTCGACATCCTGCTCATCGACGACATCCAGTTCCTCATGGACCGGGAGCGCACCCAGGAGGAGTTCTTCCACACCTTCAACGCGCTCCACAACGCGAACAAGCAGCTCGTGATCTCCTCGGACCGCTCGCCGAAGCAGCTCCAGACCCTCGAGGACCGGCTGCGGACCCGCTTCGAGTGGGGCCTGCTCGCCGACATCCAGCCGCCGGACCTGGAGACGCGCATCGCGATCCTGCGCAAGAAGGCCGTCCAGGACGAGCTGAACGTGCCCACCGACGCGGTCGAGTTCATCGCCACCCAGATCCACCACTCCATCCGCGAGCTCGAAGGCGCGCTCATCCGCGTCACCGCGTACGCCAGCCTGAACAAGAAGCCCGTCGACCTGGGCCTGGCCGAAGAGGTGCTGCACGACTTCATCCCCGAGGGCGGCAACACCGCCGAGGTCACCGTCGACCAGATCATGCAGGCCACCGCGGACTACTTCGGCGTCGCCTCCGCCGACCTCAAGGGGAACTCGCGCTCGCGGATCCTCGTGAACGCCCGCCAGGTGGCCATGTACCTGTGCCGGGAGTTGACCGACATGTCGCTGCCGCGGATCGGGCAGGCGTTCGGCGGCCGCGACCACACCACGGTCATGCACGCGAACAAGAAGATCCGCAAGCAGATGTCCGAGCGGCGCGCGCTCTACAACCAGATCGCGGAATTGACGAACCGTTTGAAACACACCGACGAGTGAGCGGGCCTGTGGACAAGGTTGTGGAAAAGCTGTGGAAAAGCCCGGGAATCTGTGGAAAGCCTGTGGACAGAGTGTGGAGAACACGCGGGAGTGCGATTCTGATTCGCGTTGAGGCTGTGGAGAAGCCTGTGCATAACCTGTGGAAAAGCTGTGGATGAGGCTGTGGACGAGATGTGGAAAACTCGGCGGGTGTCGGTGCCTGTGGATAAGCTCCTGATTCATCCACAGGTTCTCCACAGGCCGTCCACAGGCCGGAACCGTGAAAGAGCTGCGGAAAGGCGGGTTTTCCACAGTTTCCACAGCACCGACTACTACGACGACAGTTATATCTATAGAGAAACCATTAGTAATAGCGCTGTGAACAACCGAGCTTCATCCAGAAGGAGCGACCCATGAAGTTCCAAGTCGATCGAGACACCTTCGCCGACGCGGTGTCCTGGACCGCGAAGAGCCTCCCGGCCCGCCCGTCGGTCCCCGTCCTCGCAGGCGCCCGCCTGTCGGTCGACGAGGGCACCCTGACCATCTCCGGCTTCGACTACGAGATCTCCACCCGCGTCATCGTCGAGGTCACCGGGGAGTCCGCCGGGACCGCGCTGGTCTCGGGCAAGCTCCTCGCCGAGATCGTCAAGGCGCTCCCGAACAAGCCGGTCGACTTCGTCGTCGACGGCCCCCACGCCGAACTCACGTGCGGGTCGGCCCGCTTCACCCTGCCGACCATGCCCCTGGAGGACTACCCCTCGCTGCCGCAGATGCCCGAGGCGATCGGGACCATCGACGCCGAGGAGTTCGCGAAGGCCGTCGCCCAGACCGCCGTCGCCGCCGGCAAGGACGAGACCCTGCCGACGATGACCGGCGTCCAGATCGAGATGACCGGCGGCGGCATCGGCATGCTCGCCACCGACCGGTACCGCATGGCGATCCGCGACTCCTCCTGGGAGCCGAACGCCTCCGACGTCGCCGTCACCGTGCTCGTCCCCGCCAAGGCCCTCGCCGACACCGCCCGCACCTTCGGGTCCCTCTCCGGGCCGGTGACCATCGCCGTCCCCATGGGCACCGAAGGCGCCCCCGGCATGATCGGCTTCACCGCCGGCGGCCGCCAGACCACCTCGCGGGTCCTCGACGGCCAGCTCCCGCCGCTGCGCAGCCTCCTCGCCACCTCGTACGCGACCACGCTGAAGGTCAAGACCGCCGAACTCATCGAGGTGGCCCGCCGCGTCGCGCTCGTCGGCGACCGCAACTCGCCCATCCGCCTCTCGTTCGACGAGGACGGGCTCGTGGTCGAGGCCGGCGGCGCCGAGGACGCCAAGGCCTCCGAGGCCATGGACTGCTCGCTCGACGGCGAACCGGGCAAGATCGCGTTCAACCCGACCTACCTGCTCGACGGCCTCTCCGCCGTCGACGCCCCCTACACCGCGTTCAAGATGAACGAACTGGGGAAGCCGGTCGTGATGACGGGGCAGCCCGCGCCCGAAGATGAGGATTCCGACACAAACCACGACGTGTACCTGTACATGCTGCAACCATTGCGTTGGGACGCCTGACCCCACAACGACGTGAGTGACCCTGGCGCACGGCTTCGCTGAAGCGGATGTACTGGACTCTTCTCCAGAGAGGGGGCGCGACATGCAACTGGGCATGATCGGGCTCGGCAAGATGGGCGGCAACATGAAGTTGCGGCTCGAAAAGGCTGGACACCAGGTCGTCGGGTACGACCGCAACCCGGACGTGGCCGACGTCGGCTCGCTCGCGGCACTGGTCGACGCGCTCGAGGCCCCCCGGGCCGTGTGGGTCATGGTCCCCGCCGGGGAACCCACCCGGTCCACCGTGGCCGAACTGGCCGGGCTCCTGTCCGAGGGCGACATCGTCGTCGACGGCGGCAACTCCCGCTTCACCGACGACGCGGTCAACGCGCAGGCGCTCGCCCAGCACGGCATCGGCTACATCGACGCCGGCGTCTCCGGCGGCGTGTGGGGCCTGACCGAGGGGTACGCCCTCATGGTCGGCGGCGCCGAAGCCGACGTGCAGCGCCTCCAGCCGGTCTTCGACGCGCTCAAGCCCGAAGGCGAGTTCGGCTTCGTCCACGCCGGCGGCGTCGGCGCCGGCCACTACGCGAAGATGGTCCACAACGGCATCGAGTACGCCATGATGCAGGCCTACGCCGAAGGCTACGAGCTCCTCGAAGCCAGCGAGTACGTCGACAACGTCCCCGAGATCTTCAAGTCCTGGCGCTCGGGCACCGTCATCCGCTCCTGGCTCCTCGACCTCATGGACCGCGCCCTCGAAGAGGACCCCGAGCTCTCCCGCATCAAGGGCTACGTCGAGGACTCCGGCGAAGGCCGCTGGACCGTGGACGAGGGCATCCGCCTGCGCGTCCCGCTCCCGGCCATCACCGAATCGCTGTTCGCCCGCTTCACCTCGCGCCAGGAGGACTCCCCGGCGATGAAGGCCGTCGCGGCCCTCCGCAACCAGTTCGGCGGCCACGCCGTCAAATCCGAGTAGCGCCGCGGAGCCGCCGGTGCCGGGACCGGCCCGGCGCCCCGCGACGTCCGACCGAACACTTTGCGGGGGCTCGCACGCAGCGCCCCCGAGCGACGCGGCAGGATAGAGGCGTGCGTGTACGACAGCTGCAGTTGACGGACTTCCGGTCCTACGCGCACGCCCAGGTCATGTTCGACGAGGGGCCCTCGATCCTGGTGGGCCCCAACGGACACGGCAAGACCAACCTGGTCGAGGCCCTGGTCTACCTGGCGAACCTCCGCTCCCACCGCGTCTCCACCGACGCCCCCCTGGTCCGGCAGGGCTGCGAGCAGGCCGTCGTCCGCGCCGAGATCCTCCACGAGTCCCGCCGCCTCCTCGCCGAGCTCGCGATCGTCCCCGGCAAGTCCAACAAGGCCAGGCTGGGCCGCACCGACCTCAAACGCCCCCGCGAGATCATCGGCGCGCTCAAGGCCATCGCCTTCGCCCCCGAGGACCTCGCGCTCGTCCGCGGCGAACCCTCCGCGCGCCGCCGCTACCTCGACGAGCTCCTGTGCGCCCGCTACCCGCGCTTCGCCGGCGTCCGCGCCGACTACGAACGCGTCCTCAAACAGCGCAACACCCTCCTGCGCACCGCCTACCTCGCGAAGAAGACCGGCGGCCGCGGCCCCGGCGGCGCCGAGATGGCCACCCTCGACGCCTGGGACGCGCACCTCGCCGCCCACGGCGCCGAACTCATGGCCGGGCGCCTCGCCCTCCTCGACGACCTCGCCGAACCCGTCGCCAAAGCCCACGCCAAGATCGCCGACGGGCGCTCCGAGGTCGCCCTCGCCTACGAGTCCGAACTCGGCGACGGCCTCACCGCCGACCGCGACGTGCTCGCCGCCCGCCTCGCCGCCGCGCTCGCCGCCGCCCGCGCCAAGGAGGTCGAACGCGGCTCCACCCTCGTCGGCCCCCACCGCGACGACCTCGACCTCGTGCTCGGCAGCCTCCCCGTCAAGGGCTACGCCTCCCACGGTGAGACCTGGTCGGTGGCGCTGGCGCTGCGCCTGGGCGCCTTCGAACTCCTGCGCGCGGACGGCACCGCGCCGATCCTGATCCTCGACGACGTGTTCGCCGAGCTCGACGCCACGCGCCGCGAGCGCCTCGCCGAGTACGCCGAGGCCGCCCCGCAGACGCTCATCACCTGCGCGGTGGCCGGCGACGTGCCCGACCGCCTCGCCGGCGCCCGCTACGACGTGTGGGAAGGGGAGGTCAAGCGTGTCCTCTGACGGCGGCTACGACTACCGGCCGCGCCCGCGCCGGCGCGGCAGGTCCGACGACCCGCGGTTCCGCAAGGAGTGGTCCGGTCCCGGGCCCGACAAGCGCGACCCCGAGCTGCTCGGGAGCCTCCTCCCGCAGGTCGTGCGCAAGAACGGCTGGACCCGGAAGGTCGCCGACGCCTCGGTGTTCGGCCGGTGGGAGGCGATCGTCGGCCCCGAGATCGCGAGCCACTGCCGCCCCGAGCAGCTCGAGCACGGCGAGCTCCTGGTCGTCGCCGAGTCCACCGCCTGGGCCACGCAGCTGCGGCTGTTCTCGCGCCAGATCCACGCCAAGATCGCCGCGGCGCTGGGCCCGAGCGTCGTCAAGCGCCTGAAGATCGTCGGCCCGAAGCAGCCGACTCGTTCCTTCGGCCCCAGGCGGGTGCGGTTCAATGGCTCTCGTGACACGTTCTGAAGCCGGACACCCCTAGGTCCGTAGGGGGGTTCATGTCCGCGGCTCCCAGTGCGACTGCGGCGACAATGAGGGCCGCGGAAGGGGTATCGCGAGACCGGACGCAGTAGGATGGACTGATGCGGTCGCGGCCGGCGCTCTCCAGCGTCCGGCCCTGTTTCGTGGCTCACCACGGCCGCCACGGCGGCGGCGACCCGGTACGGCCCCCGACTCCGGTCCGCCCCCGGGCAGGCCCGCGCCGGCGGCCCCGGGCCGGACATCAGGCGCTTGCGCGGCCAGACCGGCTGCAAGTGTCACAGCCATGGACTAGCTTTTCTCTACCGACCGTGAACGACGAATCGACGACAGAAGGAGTTGCCGGTGGCGGCGAAGCAGCAGGACGAGTACAGCGCCAGTTCGCTGACAGTCCTCGAAGGCCTCGAGGCCGTCAGGAAGCGGCCCGGCATGTACATCGGCTCGACCGGTGAGCGCGGCCTGCACCACCTCATCCAGGAGGTCGTCGACAACTCCGTCGACGAGGCCATGGCGGGCTACGCCACCGACATCCTCGTGACCCTCACCGCCGACGGCGGCGTGAGCGTCAAGGACGACGGCCGCGGCTTCCCGGTCGACATCCACCCCAAGCTCGGCAAGCCCGGCGTCGAGGTCGCCCTCACCGTCCTCCACGCGGGCGGCAAGTTCGACTCCCAGACGTACGCCGTCTCCGGCGGCCTCCACGGCGTCGGCGTCTCGGTCGTCAACGCCCTCTCGACCCGCGTCTCGGTCGAGATCCGCCGCGACGGGCACGTGTGGCGCCAGGACTACAAGCACGCCCAGCCCGGCCCGCTGGAGAAGGGCGAGACCACCGACGAGACCGGCACCATCGTCAGCTTCTGGCCCGACGGCGAGATCTTCGAGACCCTCGAGTTCGACTACAAGACGATCTACCGCCGCCTCCAGGAGATGGCCTTCCTCAACAAGGGCCTGTCCATCACCCTCCGCGACGAGCGCCCCGAACACGTCGACGAGGACGGGAACATCCGCCACGTCACGTTCAAGTACGACGAGGGCATCGCCGACTTCGTCCGCCACCTCAACGCCTCGAAGAACGCCATCCACCCCACGGTCATCGCGTTCAGCGCCGAGGAGTCGGAGCAGGCGATCGAGGTCGCCATGCAGTGGAACGAGTCCTACGGCGAATCGGTCTACACGTTCGCGAACACGATCAACACCCACGAGGGCGGCACCCACGAAGAGGGCTTCCGCTCCGCGCTCACCAACGCGGTCAACAAGTACGGCCTCGAGAAGAAGATCATCAAGTCCGAGAAGGACCGCCTCTCCGGCGACGACATCCGCGAGGGCCTGGCCGCGATCATCTCCGTCAAACTCCGCGAACCCCAGTTCGAAGGCCAGACCAAGACCAAGCTCGGCAACACCGAGGTCAAGGGCTTCGTCCAGCGCGTGTGCAACGAGTGGCTCCCCGACTGGCTCGACCGCCACCCCAAGGAAGCGCGGATCATCGTCCAGAAGGCCTCCAGCGCCGCGAACGCCCGCAAGGCCGCCGCGCAGGCCCGCAAGCTCGCCCGCCGCAAGAGCCTCCTCGAGACCTCCTCGATGCCCGGCAAGCTCGCCGACTGCCAGTCGACGAACCCCGAGGAGTGCGAGATCTTCGTCGTCGAGGGCGACTCGGCCGGCGGCTCCGCCAAGCAGGGCCGCAACCCGCGCACCCAGGCGATCATGCCCATCCGCGGCAAGATCCTCAACGTCGAGAAGGCCCGCCTCGACAAGATCCTCAAGAACAACGAGGTCCAGGGCATGATCACCGCCCTCGGCACCGGGATCCACGAGGAGTTCGACGCCGAGAAGCTCCGCTACCACAAGGTCATCCTGATGTCGGACGCCGACGTCGACGGCCACCACATCAACACGCTGCTGCTGACCCTCCTGTTCCGGTTCATGCGCCCGCTCATCGAGCTCGGCCACGTGTACATGAGCCAGCCGCCGCTGTACAAGATCAAGTGGAACAAGAAGGGCGACCTGGTCGACTACGCCTACTCCGACGCCGAGCGCGACCGGGTCATCGAGGCCGGCGTCGCCTCCGGCAAGGCCGACCCGCGCCGCTCCGACGGCGTCCAGCGCTACAAGGGCCTCGGTGAGATGAACTACACCGAGCTGTGGGAGACGACCATGGACCCCTCGCGGCGCAACCTCCTCCAGGTTCAGCTCGACGACGCGGCAACCGCCGACGAGCTCTTCAGCGTCCTGATGGGGGAGGACGTGGAGAGCCGCCGCCGATTCATCCAGGAGAACGCCAAGGACGTCCGCTTCCTGGACATCTGACGGCACAGCCAGGACATCCGACGGCCCGGCCCGAACGACACGGCAGCGGCCCGAAACGACTTCGTCTGACACAGCAAGGAAGCACTGGTGCCTGAGAACAACCAAGACCAGCTGGAGATCCCCGAGGGCCACGGCCGCATCGAACCGGTCGGCATCGAAGTGGAGATGTCGCGGTCCTACCTCGACTACGCGATGAGCGTCATCGTCGGGCGCGCGCTGCCCGACGTCCGCGACGGCCTCAAGCCGGTCCACCGCAAGATCCTGTACGCCATGTACGACGGCGGCTACCGCCCCGACCGCGGGTACGTCAAGTGCTCGCGCGTCATCGGCGACGTCATGGGGCAGTTCCACCCCCACGGCGACGGCGCGATCTACGACTCGCTGGTCCGCATGGCTCAGCCGTGGAGCCTGCGCTACCCGCTCATCGACGGCCAGGGCAACTTCGGCTCCCCGGGCAACGACCCGGCCGCCGCGCACCGGTACACCGAGTCGCGCCTCGAGCCGCTCGCGATGGAGATGCTCCGCGACATCGACGAGGAGTCCGTCGACTTCGAGCCGAACTACGACGGCAAGACCACCGAGCCGACGATCCTCCCCAGCCGGATCCCGAACCTGCTCGTCAACGGCTCCGAAGGCATCGCGGTCGGCATGGCCACCAAGATCCCGCCGCACAACCTCCGCGAGGTCGCCAAGGCCGTCGACTGGTGCCTCGAGCACCCCGACGCCGACGAGGCCGAGGCCCTCGAGGCGATCCTCGGCATCATCACCGGCCCCGACTTCCCGACCGGCGCCACCATCCTCGGCCGCGCCGCCATCGAGGACGCCTACCGGACCGGCCGCGGCTCCATCAAGATGCGCGCCGTCATCGAGGTCGAAGAGGACGCCAAGGGCCGCCCCTGCCTGGTCGTGACCGAACTGCCCTACCAGGTCAACCCCGACAACCTCGCCGAGCGCATCGCCGACCTCGTCAAGGAGGGCAAGCTCGGCGGCATCGCCGACATCCGCGACGAGTCCTCCGGCCGCACCGGCATGCGGATCGTCGTCGTCCTCAAGCGCGACGCCGTCCCCAAGGTCGTCCTCAACAACCTGTACAAGCACACCCAGCTCCAGGACACGTTCGGCGCGAACATGCTCGCCCTGGTCGACGGCGTGCCCCGGACGCTGAACATCGCGCAGATGGTCCGCTACTACGTCGCGCACCAGATCGACGTCATCGTCCGCCGCACCCAGTACCGGATGCGCAAGGCCGAAGAGCGCGCCCACATCCTCCGCGGCCTCGCCAAGGCCCTCGACCTGCTCGACGAGACCATCGCGCTCATCCGCCGGTCGCCCTCGGCCGAGGAGTCGAAGCAGGGCCTCATGTCGCTGCTCGACGTCGACGAGGTCCAGGCCGTCGCCATCCTCGACATGCAGCTGCGCCGCCTCGCCGCCCTCGAACGGCAGCGGATCATCGACGAGCTGTCCGAGATCGAGGCCAAGATCGCCGACCTCAAGGACATCCTCGACAAGCCCGAGCGGCAGCGCCAGATCGTCCGCGAAGAGCTCGCGGCGGTCGTCGCCCGCTGGGGCGACGACCGCCGCACCCAGATCCTCCCCGACGCCGGCGAGGTGTCCATGGAGGACCTCATCGCCCGCGAGGACATCGTGGTGACCATCACCCGCGGCGGCTATGTGAAGCGCACCTCCACCGACTCCTTCCGCTCGCAGAAGCGCGGCGGCAAGGGCGTCCAGGGCGCGCAGCTCAAGCAGGACGACATCGTCAGCCACTTCTTCGTGTGCACCACCCACGACTGGATCCTGTTCTTCACGAACAAGGGCCGCGTGTACCGCGCGAAGGCCTACGAGCTGCCCGAGGCCAGCCGCACCGCCCGCGGCCAGCACGTGGCGAACATCCTCGCGTTCGGCCCCGACGAGACCATCGCCCAGGTCATCCAGATGGCCAACTACGAGGTCGCCCCCTACCTGGTGCTGGCCACCCGCAACGGCCTGGTGAAGAAGTCCAAGCTCACCGACTTCGACTCCCCGCGCACCGGCGGCCTCATCGGCATCAACCTGCGCGACGGCGACGAACTGGTCGGCGCCTCGCTCATCCAGCCCGAGGACGACCTGCTGCTCGTCTCCCGCAAGGCCCAGTCGATCCGGTTCCAGGCCACCGACGAGGCGCTCCGCCCCATGGGCCGGGCGACCAGCGGCGTGATCGGGATGCGGTTCGTCGGGGACGACGAATTGCTCACCATGATCGTCCTCCGCGATAATATGGACATCCTCGTGGCCACCAGCCGCGGCTACGCGAAACGCACTCCGGTCGACGCGTATCCGCAGCAGGGCCGCGGCGGCAAGGGCGTTCTGACGGCTAAGATCACGGAACGGCGCGGCGACCTGGTTGGGGCGCTGTCGGTGACGCCCGACGACGAGCTGTTCGCGATCACCTCGGAGGGAGGGGTCATCAGGACTCCTGTGAAGCCGGTCCGGCAGACGTCGGACCGCAACACCCAGGGCGTCAAACTGATCGACCTGCCCGAGAAAGTGTCGCTGCTCGCCATCACCAGGAGCGCCGAGGAACCGGAACCCGATGAGGGACAGGACGAGTAGATGACCGACGCGAAGGCCACCGCAGCGGAGACCGAGCGCGACGACGACGTGCCGGAGCTGCCCTCCGAACCGTCCGCAGCCGCAGAGCCGGAAGCGGGACCGTCGGCTTCCGACGCCGCCCCCGAACCGGCCCCTGCGCCCGCACAGGACCAGACGCTGACACTGCGGCGCCCGCCGGGCATGACACCGCCCCCGGTCACCCCGGAGGCGATCCCGATCCCCACCGGGCCCACCGGCAACACCGCGGCCAACCAGGCCGCCGGCGTCGCCTCGTCGGCGCGCGTCGCCGACGCGGTCCGCGCCGCCCGCGCGGCCGTCAGCCAGGCCACCGCACGCGGCCCCCGCCGGGCCCGCCTGCGGCTCAAGCGCATCGACCCGTGGTCGGTGATGAAATTCGCGTTCGCCGTGTCGATCGTGCTCTTCATCGTCATGGTCGTGGCGACCACCGTCCTCTACATCGCCCTCGACGCGATGGGCGTGTTCGACACCGTCAACGACATGCTGCAGATGCTCATGGGCACCAACGCCGACTCGGGCACCCCCGCGGAGGACTTCCGGATCACCGCGAAGGGCGTCATCGGGGCCGCCGCCCTGCTCGGCGTCGTCAACATGGTCCTGTTCACCGCGCTGGCCACACTCGGCTCGTTCATCTACAACGTCTGCGCCGACCTCGTCGGCGGCGTCGAGGTCACCCTCGCCGAACGCGACTAGCGAGTACCGGTGCGCCCGCGGCCGGACGGCCGCGGGCGCACCTGCGTTCCCGCCCAGTGATGCCCGTCCCTCCCCGGAGGGGCCCTGATTCGCCGCTGGAACGATGATGGGGTAATCTTTCTCAGCGTCGCCGATGAGACCCCAGGTCCCCGGCCTCGCAACCTGCAAGGGCGTATAGCTCAGGTGGTTAGAGCGTCGAGCTGATAACTCGAAGGTCCCAAGTTCGAGTCTTGGTACGCCCACCAACACCCGCCGGTGACCGGCGGGTTTTTTCTTGCCCGGAATACCCGGGCCCGGCCCGGGCCTTGAACCGGGAGACCCCGCCTCGTCCCGTCCCGCCGCTCGAAAGCACGCCCATGCCCTCGCCCCGCTCGTTCCTGTTCCTCCTCGGCAGCGCCCGCACCGGCGGCAACACCGAGACCCTCGCCCGCGCCGCCGCCGAACACCTCGAACCCGAGGCCGCCCAGGAGTGGATCCGCCTCGCCGACCTCGCCCTCCCGCCCTTCAAGGACCTCCGGCACACCGGCGACGGCACCACCCCGCCCGCCACAGGACCCGAGCGGACGGTCCAGGACGCGACCCTCGCCGCCACCGACATCGTGATCGCCTCCCCGCTGTACTGGTACTCGGTGAGCGGCTCGATCAAGAACTACCTCGACTACTGGTCGGGGTGGCTGCGCGTCCCCGGCCTCGACTTCAAGGCCCGCATGCGCGGCCGCCGCCTCTGGGCCGTCACCGTCCAAGGCGACGACGACCCCGCCGCCGCCGCCCCGCTCGCCGGCACCCTGCGCCTCTCCGCCGAGTACATGGGCATGGACTGGCGCGGCGTCCTCCTCGGCTGCGGATCCCGCCCCGGCCAGGTCCTGCGCGACGACGCCGCCCTCGCCGCCGCCAAGACCTTCTTCACACCCGAAACCGACACGCCCGGAATCAGACACTGAGCCCGCGGGGGACCGGCCCGGCGGTCCGGCGCGCCGCAGTTCGCTATGCTGAGGCGCATCGCGCGATGCCGACCGCGGCATTGCTGTACGCGGCAATCTCTGATATAGGGGGCCTGGGTCCATGTGGAAGAAGATCTTGATCGTCGCCGGGGTGGCGACGGTCGCGTTCGTGGTCGCCAAGAAGGTCAAGTCGATCAACGACGACCGCACCCTGTGGCACGAGGCCACCACCTCCGCGGAGGACGTGCGCTAGCGGATCGCGTTAGCCAACTCACTGCGCTGCGGGTATCCTCGCTGTTGCCCCGTGCGCAGCGGGGATACTCGAACGGTCCGGTCTCACCGCCGGCCGTCCCAGGGGTCTTAGCTCAATTGGCAGAGCACCGCCTTTGCAAGGCGGGGGTTAGGGGTTCGATTCCCCTAGACTCCACCACACCACCGCTCGGCCGCAGACCATTGCGGCACGGGCAGCATCCGCGGCCGGGCACCCGCCCGGCCGTTCCCCATTCACAGCCCCTCCTCCGCCCTCCCGGACCAAAACACCGATGCGCCGCCCGGCCCCCGCCGGTAGCCTTTCGCGGTGGCCCCACCCGAACCCCGCCCGCGCGCCGGACTCGACCCGATCGCCCGCGCCTACCGCCTCGGCACCGTCACCGCCTGCCGGTACCTGCCCGACGGACTGCTGAACCGCAACTGGCGCCTGGACACCGACGCGGGCGCGTTCGCGCTCAAAGAACTCGACGCGCTCGACCCCGACTCGGCCCGGCGCAGCCTCGCACTCACGGCCTCGGTCGCTGCCGACGGCGTCCCCGTCGCGGCGGCGGTCCCCGCCGCCGACGGCACCACCGTCGCCGAGATCGGCGGACACGGCTACTACCTCACCCCCTGGATCGACGGCACCCACCTCCTCGGACCCGACATGGACGCCGGCACCTCCTTCCACATGGGCGCGGTCATCGGCCGGATCCACACCGCGCTGGCCCGCCCCGGCCTGCTCCCCGAGGCCGGTCCGAGCACCGAAGGGCCGCCCACGGTCGCGACCGCGCACGACCGCATCGGCGACTACCTCGACCAGATCGCCGCCCGCGCCGAACCCGACGCGTTCGACCGCGCCGCCGAACCGCTGCTGCGCAGCCGCCTCGACCTCATCGCCGCCCACGAGCGCCTGCGGCCCTCCGAGGACCCGCCCGCCGGGCCGGCCGGCTGGACGCACGGCGACTGCCAGAACTGGAACCTGCTCTGGCGCGGCGACCGCATCGCCGCCGTCCTCGACTGGGACCGGGTGCGCCCCAACCCGTACGGCGAAGAGATCGTGCGCGCCGCCACCTACCAGTTCGCGCTCCCCGACGGGCGCATCGACCTCGACAACGTCGCCGCACTCGTCGCCGGGTACCGGACCGTCGCCGGCATCGGGTCCGACGCCCTCGCCGACGCCGCCCGGCGCCGCTGGTGGCGACTGCTGACCTCCGTGTGGCACTTGAAATACCACTACTACCTGGACCGCACGGCGAGCGACCGCGTCTTCTTCTCCGACGAGCGGCTCCTGCGCTGGTGGACCGCGAACCTCGACGCGGTCGAAGCGGCATTCACGCGCGGCGAAGCCGGCCGGTCCTAACGCCAGGTGTAGCGGCGCTCGGGGCGGCCGCGGCCGGCGTACCTCAACGCGACCTCGGCCCGGCCGCGCTCGGCGAGCTGCTCCAGGTAGCGGCGGGCGCTCACCCGCGAGACGCCGATGCGCTCGGCGCACTCGGCCGCCGACAGCGACCCCTCCGCCTCCCGGAGCGTGGCCTCCACGAGCTGGGCCGTCTCGGCGCTGAACCCCTTCGGCATCGCCGCCGCCGACCCGGTCCGCTCGAACGCCCGGTCGACGTCGGCCTGGTCCCGGACGGCCATGGCGAGCCCGGCCCGCCGGTTCGCGTACTGCTCCAGGCGCTCCTGGAACTCGTCGAAGCCGAACGGCTTGAGCAGGTACGAGACGACGCCGAGGCGGACCGCGGCCCGGACGGCGTCGGCCTCGCGGGCCGCGGAGATGACGAAGACGTCGGTCTCGTGCCCCTCGGCGCGCATGCGCCGCACCAGGTCGAGCCCGAACACGTCCGGCAGGTACAGGTCGAGCAGCACCAGGTCCGGGCGGTGCTCCTCGAGCGCGGCGAGGGTCTCCTCCCCGGAGCGGGCCGACGCCACCACCCGGAACCCGGGGGTGCGCTCGACGAAGCCGCGGTGGATGTTCACGAGGCGGAAGTCGTCGTCGACGACCAGCACATCGATCATGTCGGCTCCTCGGCCAGCGGGCGGGCGGGGCGGGCGCGGCGGCGCCCGGACGGCCCGGACGCGTCGCCGAGCAGCGGCAGCACCGCCGTGAAACGGGCGCCGCCGGCGGTGTTCGCGACGTCCACGCCGCCGCCGTGATGCTCGCACACGAGCTTCGTGAGCGCCAGCCCGATCCCGTGCTCCCCGGCCGCCGCCTTCGTGGTGAAACCGTGCGCGAACACCTCCTCGGCGGTCTCGGGCGGGACGCCCGGACCCGAGTCGGTCACCGTGATGCGCACGGCCCCTTCGGATTCGCGGAGGTCGACCGACACCCACGCCTCGGCGGCCGGGAGCGCCGCCCGCGTCCCCGCCGCCGCGTCCACGGCGTTGTCGACGAGATTGCCGAGGACCGTGCCGACGTCCGCCGAATCGGCCGGCGCGAGCGGCCCGAGCGCGCTGCCCTCGGCGACCTCGAGACGCACCTGCCGCTCGGACGCCTGCGCCGACTTCGCCATCAGGAGCGCAGCGATCGCCTTGTCGCGGATCGGCTCGCCGATCGACAGGTCCAGGGACTGCCGGTGCCGGTTGAGCGCGTCGATGTACCGGACCACCTCCTCCTGCTCCCCGATCTGGATCAGCCCCGAGATGGTGTGCAGCTTGTTGTCGAACTCGTGCGCCTGCGCCCGCAGCGCCTCCGCCGTGGACCGGAACGACCCCAGGTCGCGTTCGAGCTGCGCGAGCTCGGTCCGGTCGCGCAGCGTCGCGACCGCCCCCAGCGCCCGCCCGTCCTTCGCCACCGGCATCCGGTTCACGACCAGGACCCGGTTCCCCTGCAGCACCACCTGGTCGGAACCGGTCACGGTCCCCGAGAGGACGTCCCGGAGCCGCCCCGTGAGGTCCAGGTCGTCGAGGGTGCGGCCGACCGCGCCGTCCGGCAGGTCCAGCAGCCGCCGCCCCACATCGTTCACGAGCGTCACCCGGTGCTGGTCGTCCAGCGCGATCACGCCCTCGGCGATCCCGTACAGCATCGCCTCCCGGTGCTCGGCGAGCCCCGCGATCTCCCTGGGCTCCATCCCGAACGTCTGCCGCTTGATCCGCCGCGCGAGCAGCCACGACCCGGCGACGCCGAGAACGCTCGCCACCCCCAGGTACAGCAGCAGCGTCGGCGTCGCCTCCACCAGCAGCTCCCGCAGCGACGGCACCTCCCGGCCGACCACCGCCACCCCGAGCTGCACCCCGAGGCTCCCGTCCTCGGCGCTGAGCACCGGCGCCTGCCCCACCAGCTCGGTCCGGCCCCCGAGGTCGACCTCCCCGCGCCAGCCCCGGCCCTCCAGGACGCCTGCGCCGAGCGGCAGCCGCGTCCCGATCAGCAGCGGGTTCGTCGACGCCACCACCGTGCCCTCCGCGTCGGCCACCGTCACCGACGACACCTGCCAGCGCTCGAGGTCGGCCTGGATCTGCGGCGCCAGCGTCTGCGCCGGCGCCGGCTCCGGGAGCCGCCCGCGCACCAGCTCCGACGCGGCCAGGGACTCGGCCAGCTGCGTGACCCGCCGCCCCTGCTCGGCGTCGAACACCGCCGCCGACTGCGCCAGCGACAGGCCGGCGACCGCCGCGAGCACCAGCAGGATCACGGTGAGCTGGAACAGCAAGAGCTGGCCGGCGAGGGTCGGGCGAAGCGCCGCTGGGCGGAGCAGCGGACGGTGCAGCGGACGGAATGCGGGCGGCCTGAACACAATGAACTCAATGATCGATACGGACACAAGGCTGACGCAGGGGCCGCGCCAGGGTGACCATCGTCTCTCACACCACCCTCGAAATGAAAGAGCAACCACGATGAAATTTCACCGGAGGGCCCTCCTCAGCGCTGCGGCGGCCGTCCCGGCGCTCGCGGCGGCATCGGCATGCGGCCTCACCGCCGAGAGCGAATCGGGCGACGGACCCCTCACCGGTCTGCGCATCATGGTCCCCAACAGCCCCGGCGGCGGCTACGACACGACCGCCCGCTCCATCGCCCGCATCATGGAGGACGAGGGCATCGCCAAAGCCGTCGAGGTGTTCAACCTCGAAGGCGCCGGCGGCACCGTCGGCCTCCAGCGGACCGTCAGCGAGGAAGGCAACGCCGACCTCGCCATGCAGATGGGCCTCGGCGTCGTCGGCGCCTCCTACACGCAGAACTCCGAAGCCAAGCTGACCGGCACCACGCCGCTCGCGAAGCTCGTCGAGGAGTCCGGCGCCATCGTCGTACCCACCGCCTCCCCGTTCCAGACCATCGACGACCTCGTCGCCGCCTGGTCGGGCGACCTCGCCGGCGTCACCGCCGGCGGCGGCTCCTCCCCCGGCGGACCGGACCACCTGCTGCCGATGCAGCTCGCGAAGGCCGTCGGCATCGACCCGACCCAGGTCAACTACGTCTCCTACGACGGCGGCGGCGAGCTCCTGCCCGCGCTCCTGGGCGCGAAGGTCGCGTTCGGCGCCAGCGGCGTCGGCGAGTTCATCGACCAGATCGAGGCCGGCCAGCTCCGGGTCCTCGCCGTGTCCGGCGCCGAACGCGTCGACGTCGTCCCCGACGCGCCGACGTTCGCCGAGTCCGGCATCGACCTCGAGTTCACCAACTGGCGCGGCTGGGTCGCCCCTCCCGGCATCGCCGACGCCGACGTCCAGAAGTGGACCGACGCGCTCACCGCGATGCACGAGTCGGCGGCCTGGCAGGACGAGCTCGAGAAGCAGGGCTGGACCGACGCGTTCCTCACCGGCGACGACTTCGGCGCGTTCCTCACCGAGCAGGACGCCACGGTCGCGGCCACCCTGCAGGAACTGGGCCTGGCATGACCGGCGAGCACGACGCGGCCACCGCCGAGACGGGCGCCGAAGACCGCGCCGCAGACCGGGTCCCCGAGAACGGGCCGGCCGAGCACGACGCGGCCGAGACCGCCCCCGCACCCAGGGACCTCGCGCAGCTCTGGGTGTGCGGCTTCCTCGCCGTCCTCGGCGTCCTCGTGATCGTCGACGCCGCCCGCCTCGGCGGGTTCTCCGCCTCCAACGACCCGATCGGCCCCAAACCGGTCCCGATCATCCTCGGGATCCTCCTGTTCGCCGTCGCCGCCTGCTACGCCGTCAGCGTCCTGCGCGGCGGCCACGGCGAAGACGGCGGCGCGCACGCCGGCGAGCGGTTCGACGCCACCACCGTCGGCCTGCTGTGCGCGGTGTTCACCGCCAACGCGCTGCTCATCGACTGGCTCGGCTGGGTGATCTCCGGGTCGCTCCTGTTCTGGGGCTCGGCGA
Organism: Glycomyces albidus; assembly: GCF_009451885.1. Lineage (GTDB taxonomy): Bacteria > Actinomycetota > Actinomycetes > Mycobacteriales > Micromonosporaceae > Glycomyces > Glycomyces albidus. Next base: position 60,385 of record NZ_WIAO01000020.1, on the reverse strand, counting down.
TCGTCCTCGGCTCCCGCAGGTACCTCCTCACCCTCGCGGCTGCGGCCGTGCTCGGCCTCGCCACGTTCTACGGGTTCGCCATCGGCCTGGGCCTCGCCCTGCCCGCCGGCGTGCTCCAGGGAATCCTGTAGGGGGCGGCCGTGGACAACATGAACGCGCTCCTCGACGGCTTCGCCGCGATCCTCACCCCCGGCAACCTGCTCATCGCCCTCATCGGGGTCACCATCGGCACCGCCGTCGGGATGCTCCCGGGCCTCGGGACCGCGATGGCGATCGCCCTGCTGCTGCCCATCACGTACGGGATGGAGCCGACCCAGGCGTTCATCATGTTCGGCGGGATCTTCTACGGCGGCATGTACGGCGGCTCCACCACCGCGATCCTGCTCAACACGCCCGGCCAGTCGTCGTCGGTCGTCACCGTCCTCGAGGGCTACAAGATGGCCCGCAACGGCCGCGGCGGCCAGGCCCTCGCGACCGCCGCCATCGGCTCGTTCGTCGCCGGGACCATCGCCACGGTCGCCCTCGTGTTCGTCACCCCGATCACCGTCGACTTCGCGATCGGCCTCGGCGCCCCCGAGTACTTCGCGATCATGGTGCTCGCGCTCGTCGCGACCGCGTCCGTGCTCGGCACCTCCCGCGTCCGCGGCTTCGCGTCGCTCCTGCTCGGCCTCGTCATCGGCACCATCGGCATCGACGCGGTCACCGGCCAGCAGCGCCTCACCTACGGCGTCCCCGAACTCGCGAACGGCATCGACATCGTGGTCGTCGCGGTCGGCGCGTTCGCCGTCGGCGAGGCACTGTGGACCGCGGCCCGGCGCAGGAACGGCAAGGACGAGGTCGTCCCCGTCGGCCGGGTGTGGATGGGCCGCAGCGACTGGCGCCGATCGTGGGGCCCGTGGCTGCGCGGCTCCGCGCTCGGCTTCCCGTTCGGGGCCGTGCCCGCCGGCGGCGCGGAGGTGCCGACGTTCCTGTCGTACGTGACCGAGCGGCGCCTCTCGAAGCACAAGCAGGAGTTCGGCAACGGCGCGATCGAAGGCGTCGCGGGACCGGAGGCCGCCAACAACGCCTCCGCCGCCGGGACGCTCGTGCCGATGCTCGCGCTCGGCCTGCCGTGCAACGCGACCGCCGCGGTCATGCTCGCCGCGTTCCAGACCTACGGGATCCAGCCCGGGCCGCTCCTGTTCGCGAACGAGTCGGCGCTCGTGTGGACGCTCATCGCCGGGCTGTTCGTCGGGAACGCGATGCTGCTGGTGCTCAACATGCCGCTGATCCCGATCTGGGTGAAGCTGCTGCGCATTCCCAAGCCGTACCTGTTCGCCGGGATCCTGTTCTTCGCGTCGATGGGCGCGTATGCGACCAGCGGCCAGCCGTTCGAGCTGTACATCCTGCTCGCGCTCGGCCTGATCGGACTCGGCATGCGCCGCTTCGGGATCCCGATGCTGCCGATGATCGTCGGCGTCATCCTCGGCCCCATGGCCGAACGGCAGGCGCGCATGTCGCTCCAGCTCTCCGGCGGGGACCTCTCCGGGCTCGTCGGCGGGCCCGTCTCGTGGACCGTGTACGGGATCATCGCGCTGATCGCCCTGTGGCCCTTGGCCGCCCTGGTGCGTCGCCGGACGGCCCGGGACCGCGAACCGGAGCCGGCCTCCGCCGGGTGAGGGGGAGGTGCGGGCCGGATCTCGAACCCGGCCCGCACCCGGCTCAGCGGAGGACGGCCTTCTGCAGCGATTCGGCCGGGCCGTTCGCGAAGCGGCGCAGCCACAGCCACGACCCCGCGAGGAGGAGCGCGCCGATGCCGAGCCACAGCGCCGGGGCGAGCCACGGCTCGGACCCGTACCGGGCGGCCAAGCCCAGGCCCCAGCCGTAGCAGGCGACAGAGGCGAGCAGGTTCTGGAGGATGTAGCCGCTGAGGGCGGTGCGGCCCAAGGACTCCAGCGACGCCGTGACCGGGCCGCGGCGCACGTGCTCCACGAGGAACCCGACCAGGCCGATGTACCCGAGCATGACGACCGGGGCGATCACGTACCGCTCCAGGTAGAAGCACTCGGCGGGGGCGAACAGGGCGGCGGTGTTGAGCGGCAGGCCGAGACCGAGGCCCCAGGCCATGAGCCGGGCCCGGATACGGCGGCCGCGCTCGCCCGCGCCATCCGCGCCCATGGCGAACGCGCCGGATCGGAACAGCCTGACGCCCAGGAGGAACAGGAAGACCAGCAGCGGGAAGGTGATGACCGGCTCGATGCGGAAGGCGATCGCGTTGTCGAGCCGGAACTGCACCTGTTCCGACCAGGTCCCGGTGGCGTAGAGCGCCTGCACCTCCGGCTCGGGCCGCGGCTCGATGCCGCCGGCCGCGGCGCCGGCGGTGATGAGGCCGACGAGGGCCAGGTGCAGGCCGAGCGCGGTCCACATGGCGGCCCGCTGCGCGCGTTCGGAGCGCTTGAGGAGCCAGGCCACGGTGATCGCGGTGACGGCGTACCCCATGAGCACGTCCCACGCGAACAAGAGGACGAAGTGGACGGTGCCTTCGGCGAAGAGGAACAGGGCCCGCCAGTGGTACCGGCCCGGCCAGCGCCGTCCCCGCTTCTCCGCGGACCGGTACTGGATCGCCAGTCCGACTCCGAAGAGGACGGTGAGCATGGACAGGAACTTGCCGTTGGCGAGCAGCTGGAACGCCGAGCCGACGGGCCCGCCGTCGTTGATCTCGAAGCCGAGCAGGGGCCCGGCCTCGCCGTGCGCGGAGGTGAAGAGCCAGATGTTGGTGCCGAGGGTGCCGAGGATCGCGACGCCGCGGAGCACGTCGAGGAGCGGCAGCCGCTTCGCCGCGGCCGGCTCGGCGGGCGCGGGTGCGGTGGCGGTGGTGGTGTCCATGCCTTTCAGCATCGCGTGCCCGGCGGCTCCGCGAATCCTTCCGCGGCATGGACTTCCGGTCCGGACCGGGGCGACCGGGGGTGGAGCCCCGGCCGCCCCGAAGGTGGCAGCGCCTACGCGGCGGCTGCGACCTTCGTCGGACCCGGCCGGCGGCCCCGGCGCGCCGGCCTGCGGTCGAGCCACCACTGGGCGATCATCAGGTTCACGACCCAGGACAGCCAGATCGAGGCGACGGCCACGTCAGTGACCAGCGCGTCGGTGTCGCCGCCGTAGTAGCTCTCCTCGAACGGCAGCAGCACCGCGATCAGCAGGGCGATCCACACCCGGTTGACCACGATGGACCAGCACAGGGCGAAGCTGCGGATCATCCAGCGCCGGTGCGCCTGGAAGTCGTGGCGGCGGGCCGCCAGGAACCCGGCGAAGGTCGTCCCGAACCACAGGAGCGACAGCATGACGTTCCCGATCTTCCCGGCCGGGCCGATCACGGACATGATCGAGACGACGAGTGCGAACACGCCCGAGGGCAGGACACCCGCGAACACGTACAGGCGCCCGGAGACGCGGTGGACCTTCGGGTGCTTGAGCCGCAGCCACGTCCACACCTGCATCGAGCAGGTGATGATCGCGATCGAGCCGAACAGGATGTGCCCGGACAGCATCAGGTAGTGCGTCTCCGGGAACGCGTCCTGGAGTTCGACGAGCGAGTCGCTCGTGTCGAAGGTCAGGTAGAACGGCAGCCGCGCGGCCACGAAGAGGCCGGCGACCGCGAACAGCGGGACGATCCAGGGGCGGCGGTACCACTTGGTCCTCTCGCCGGGCGGGGTGGCGCGGTCCGGCCGCTCGGGCCGGTTCCGGCCCGCCTGGTCGGGGGCCGGCCGGCCGGCCGCGGCGGGCGGCTCGGGTGCGGCGGGGGCGGGTGCTTCGGTCACGGGTGTCTCCGGTCGTGTCGCGGGGGTCCGAACGATGCGTATGACATACGCTAATAAGCGTACATCATACGCACGATGTGTGCGTGCACGCAGCACCGGCACGGCGCCTAGGCTGCGACGCGGGACGGACGAAGGGGGTGCCCTGTGGGACAAGGCGAATACGAGCTGCTGTGGAGCGACCGCCCGCGGCCCGGACGCGGCCGCCCCTCCGGCCTCACCCGCGAGCGCATCGTCGCCGAAGCCGTCGCCATCGCCGACACCGAAGGGCTCCACAAGGTCTCGATGAAGCACCTCGCCGAACGCCTCGGCAGCGGCGTCATGTCCCTCTACCGGCACGTCCCGGGCAAGGACGAACTCGTCGTCCTCATGTACGACTCGCTCATGGCCGACCCCGTCGACCTGCCCGCCGCCGAGAGCTGGCGCGACGTCCTCCTCCACTGGGGACGCGCCGTCATGGGCATGTTCCGCGCCCACCCCTGGGCGGTGACCGTCGGCACCGGCCACCGCACCATGGGCCCCGGCGAGGCCGGCTGGGTCGACGAGGTCCTCGGCCGCCTCACCGCGGTCGGCCTCCCCGCCGACCTCGGCCTCATGGCCGTCCTCACCGTCGACTGCTTCGCCCTCGGCGCCGTCCGCCCCGAGATCGGCGGCGCCGACTCCTCCGCCCAGTTCTTCCAGTTCCTCGCCGACCCCGGCATCCGCGACCGCTTCCCCCACCTCTCCCGCCTCGCCCCCGCCGCAGCGGACTCGGACGACCTCATCGAGGACTACTTCGAATTCGGCCTCAACCGCGTCATCGACGGCCTCGAGCAGTACCTCGAAGGCAACCGCTGACCCAGCGCCGGACCCCTGCGGCACCACCGGGAGCGGCACCATCGGAGCGCCGCCCGACAACCGCCGGCGGTTCCCGCCCGACGACCGCCAGAGCATCGAGCAGGCAAAAAGAGCGAGGGACCGGCCCCGACGGGCCGGCCCCTCACTCCTCAGGAGAGAACAAAGCTCCAGATCACGCCGGCTGCAACGCCGGCTCGCCCTTCCGGGCCGGCGCCGAGTCGCCGCCGAACGCGGACTCCTCGTCCAGCGGCACCGGCGCGGCGTCGTAGACCTCCCGGTCCAGGATCCGCTCCGACCGCGCCACGATCACCGGCACCACCATCTGCCCGGTCACGTTCGTCGCCGTCCGGATCATGTCCATGATCGGGTCGATCGCCAGCAGCAGACCCACGCCCTCGAGCGGCAGACCCAGCGTCGACAGCGTCAGCGTCAGCATCACCGTCGCACCGGTCAGACCCGCCGTCGCCGCCGAACCGATCACCGACACGAACGCGATCAGCAGGTAGTCCTGGACCCCCAGGTCCACCCCGTACACCTGCGCCACGAAGATCGCGGCGATCGCCGGATAGATCGCGGCGCAACCGTCCATCTTCGTCGTCGCACCGAACGGCGACGCGAACGACGCGTAGTTCCGGTCCACGCCCAGCCGGTCCGTCACGATCCGCTGCGCCAGCGGCAGCGTCCCCACCGACGAGCGCGACACGAACGCGAACTGGATCGCCGGCCACGACTTCCGGAAGAACTGCACCGGCGACACCTTCCCGAACACCCGCAGCAGCACCGGGTACACGACCAGCATCACGATCAGCGCACCCGCGTAGATGTCGACGCTGAACACCGCCATCGGCTCCAGCAGATCCCACCCGTACGAGAACACCGACTTCCCGATCAGCGCCGCCGTACCGATCGGCGCCAGGCGGATCACCCACCACAGCGTCTTCTGGACCAGCGCCAGCGCCGAAGCGTTGAACCTCAGGAACGGCTCGGCCTTGTCGCCGAGCTTCGCCGCCGCCGCGCCCACGACGATCGCGAGGAACACGATCTGCAGCACGTTCACGTTCACGAACGCGTCGACCACGTTCACCGGGACGATCCCGGTCAGGAAGTCGGTCCACGACCCCTGCGTCTCCGGCGCCGCCGCCGAACTCGACAGCTCCACACCCGAACCCGGGTTCGTCGCCAGACCGATCGCGATCCCGATCACCACCGCGATCAGCGACGTCACCGCGAACCAGCCCAAGGTCTTGGCGACGAGGCGGCCCGCGTTCGCGAGATTCCGCAGATTCGCGATCGACGCGACGATCGCCGTGAACACCAGGAACGGCACGATCAGGAACAGGAGCTGCACGAACAGCGTGCCGACCGTCTCGAGCGTCGTACCGAGCCACGCGACCGACCACTCGCGGGCGACGAACCCGAGGACGAGGCCGAGCACGAGACCGATGAGCAACTGCGCGGCGAACGGAACCCGCTTGCGGCGCTTGGACTTCTTCGATTCCTCAGCGGCCGCGTCGACGGCCGCGCTTTCTGGAGCACTGGACATGGAGAACCTCAGGTGAAGGCGGACGCGGACACGGCGGCGCGCAGCGGCGCAGGCCGCGGCGAAGCCGAGTCAGCGAAGAACGGGAATGCGGGTCGGGCTCGAACCCAGCGGGGGAGAAAGACGAGTACGTCGGCGAGCCGGCCGGCCGGAGCGGCGGACTAACGACAGAGCACGGTGGACACGCGGCAGAAGTCGAGGTGACGCCTGCGTGTCAGGTGCTGGTTCGTGACGGTGTAACTCATCGCCCGTCAACCGTAACCGCACCCGCAATTCGGGCGCAAGGGACGGTGAGCGATCGCATACCGTGTGCGGCCCCGCAGGGCGATACATTCAGCCCGTGTCCGGAACCTTCCGCCCTCCCCTGCGCACCGCCCTCCGCGCCGTCCCCGCCACCGCGCTCGCGGCCGTCGCCGCCGGCGGCGCCATCGGGTCCCTCGCCCGGTACGGACTCCTCGTCCTCCTTCCCGCCGAACCAGGCGAATTCGACCTCGCGACGTTCCTCGCGAACACCGCCGGCGGCCTCCTCATCGGCGCCCTCATGGTCCTCGCCACCGAGATCGCCCCCGACCGCCGCCACGTCAGGCCGTTCCTCGGCGTCGGCGTCCTCGGCGGCTTCACCACCTTCTCCACCTACATCGTCGACATCGGCCGCGCCGTCGACGCCGGCGCGCAGCTCCTCGCCGTCGCCTACGCGTTCGCCACCATCGCCGCCGCGCTCACCGCAGCCGCCGCCGGCATGTGGGCCGCCCGCCGGATCGCCCGCCGCCGATGACGCTCCTCCTCATCGCCGCCGGCGCCGCCATCGGCGCCCCCGCCCGGTTCCTCACCGACCTCGTCGCCGCCCACTACCTCGGCCGGCGCCTCCCCTGGGGCACCCTCGCCGTCAACACCGCCGGCTCCGGCCTCGCCGTGTTCCTCGCCGCCGCCGTCGCCGACCCCGCCTGGTCCGCGTTCCTCGCCGTCGGCTTCTGCGGCGCGCTCACCACGTTCTCGACCCTCTCCTTCGAGACCCTGAAACTCGCCGAGGAAGGCCGCTGGGCCCACGCGGTCCTCAACATCGCGATGAACCTGGCCGGCGGCCTCGCCGCCGGACTCGCCGGGCTCGGGCTCGCGCGCCTCCTCGGCCTCTGAACCCGCCCGCGCCCCGACACGCCCGGGGCCGCGCGGCAAATGCGCGGTTCCGCGCGCCCGATGCCCCACGATCGAGGTCCTGCCATATCTGCCCGCCGGGATCCCGGGAGCCTCCGGGCCCCGGCGGGCACGAGACGAAGGGACCCCTGATGCCGGGCCTGCGCACGTTCCGAACCGTCCCCGACTCCTGGCGGCGGCCCCTCGCCGCCGCGGCCGCCCTGCCGCTGCTCGCGCTCGCCGCGCCCGCGGCCCAGGCGGAACCGGACGCGGGGCCCGCGCGGGTGTGGCTCGTCGAGTTCACCGAAGGCGCCGACGCCTCCGTCCTCGAAGGCGCCGGCGACCTCGACTTCACGGTCCGGCACGACTTCGAGCGCATCTGGAACGGCGTCTCGGTCGAAGCCGACCCGGCCACCGCGCGGCGCCTCGGGCAGCTCGGCGCGGTCGAGCGCGTCTGGTCCGACGTCATGTTCGCCGGCCCCGACGCGCGGCCGGGCGTCGGCGTCCCGGAGGCGCAACCCGAACTGGCGCAGGCGATCCGCACCACCCGCGCCGACGAGGCGCACGACCGCGGCGTCACCGGCGGCGGCGTCGAGGTCGGCATCATCGACACCGGCATCGACTACACCCACCCCGACCTCGGCGGCTGCTTCGGCGACGGCTGCCGCGTCGCCTACGGCACCGACTTCGTCGGCGACGACTTCGACTCCGACGACCCCGACCTGAGCGAACCCGCCCCCGACGACGACCCGGCCGACTGCGGCGGCCACGGCACCCACGTCGCCGGCATCGTCGGCGCCGACGGCGAGGTCACCGGCGTCGCCCCCGACGTCCGCTTCGGCGCGTACAAGGTCTTCGGCTGCGAGGGCTCCACCAGCGCCGAAGTGATCATGCAGGCCATGGAGGCCGCCCTCGAGGACGGCATGGACGTCGTGAACCTGTCGCTCGGCCAGTCGTACCAGTGGCCCGGCTACCCGACCGCGGTAGCGGCGGACAAGCTCACCGAGGAGGGCGTCGTGGTCGTCGCCTCGATGGGCAACGACGGCGAGACCGGCATCTACTCCGGCTCCGCGCCCGGCGTCGGGGAAGACGTCATCGCCGTCGCCTCCACCGACAACCCGGCCCAGCGCATGGACGCCGCCTTCGTGCCCGCGCTCGACCGCAGCATCGGCTACCGCGCCATCAGCGAATCCCCCGAACCCGAGACCGGCACCGCGACCGACGCCCTGGTCTGGCTCGGCCGCGCCTGCGCCGACGACCCCTCCGAAGGCGACGTCGACGGCAAGGCCGCCCTCGTGGTCCGCGGCACCTGCACGTTCAACGAGAAGTACGCCCGCGCCGTCGCCGAAGGCGCGACGAGCGTCGTCGTCTACAACGACCGCCCCGGCCCCTTCGGCGGGGGCGGCGTCGAGGACCTCGGCGTCCCGATCATCGCCATCACCGACACCGACGGCAAGGACCTCCAGGACCTCGCCTCGATCGGCGGCGCCCCGGTCCTCGAGTTCGACGGCGGCACCGTCCTCGTCGACCTCCCCCGCGGCGGCCTCGCCTCCAGCTTCACCGCATACGGCCCCGCCCCGGACCTCTCGTTCAAACCCGACGTGACCGCCCCCGGCGGCGGCATCTGGTCCACGGTCCCCGTCGCCGACGGCTCCTACGAGGCCCTCTCGGGCACCTCCATGTCCTCCCCGCACGTCGCCGGCGCCGCCGCCCTCCTCCTCGACGCCGAACCCCGCCTCCACCCCCGCGACGTCCGCACCCGCCTCGCCAACGCCGCCAAACCGGTCCCATGGGGCGACAACCCCGACCTCGGCGAACTCGAAGCGGCACACCGCCAGGGCACCGGCCTCATCGATGTCATCGACGCCCTCGACGCCGAGGCGTACCTCTACCCCACCGGCGTCAACACCGGCGACGGCACCGGGCCGCGCACGTTCGAACTCACCCTCACCTCACACGACCCGGACACCCGCGACTACACCATGACCCACCGGGCCACGATCGCCACCACCGGCGACGACCGCGACCCGGGCTTCCATGCGGCCGAACCGAACGTGACCTTCGAGCCCAAAGAACTCCGCCTCCACCCGGGCGAGTCGGCGACGATCGAAGTCACGGTCGAACCCGGCGCCGACCTCCCCCTCGGCAGCGTCTTCGGCGGCCGCATCACCGCCCGCCCCGAGGGCGGCGGCGAGTCGCTGTCGGCCGCGTACTCGGGCTACCACGGTGACTACCTGTCGATCCCGATCCTCGAGCACCCCGATTTCCCCCACCTGGCGGCGGTCGTCGCCCAGGATCAGGAGACGCACGAGTTCGAGTACCGCGACCTGGCCGAAGGCGAGACGTTCAGCCTCACCGAGGGCCCCGTCCTGGCGGCCCTGATCTTCCTGGGACACCAGCCGGCCGCGATGGAGGTCAGCGCGACGAACGCCCGCACCGGCGAGGTGATCGTGTGGGACCGGGAGGAGTTCCTGCCGCGCTCGCCCGGCCCCGATGACGCGGTGGGCGTCCACTTGAAGGACCTGGTGGCGCAGCGCCCGAACGCGTTGGAGCCGGGGCAGTGGACGCTGACCGTGCGGGTGCTCAGGGCGCTTGGGGACGAGGACGACCCGGCGCATTGGGAGCAGTGGACTTCGCCGGAGTTCACGCTCACTGCGTGATCTGGGGGCGACAGCGTGGATTGCGGGCGGCCGGGGTGGTGTTCCCGGCCGCCCGCACCTGTAAGTGGCGGTCCTGCGGGGACCGTCGCGCGGGCGGCTTCCCGCGCGCGGTCTCGGTATGGCGACGTTCGCGATTCCCCTTCATATCGCCGCCATCCCGCAGGGCCAGATGGCTTTTTTGTCTCAACCGTGACACCGTCTGCGGTGGAGTGTCGAGAACGAATTCCCGGCCTGTGGATAACTCGCCGCGCGCGCAGCCGCACAGCGGCCGCCGCGCTCCGGCCTGCGGCCGGGCGGGTGCTGTGGAGCCTGTCGTGTCGGCGCATGGGTCAACACTGGCACCGAGTGCCGCCGGGCGCCCAGCGCGAGTTCTCCGCCTGTGGATAACCGCCGCTCGGTCTACTTGCGGCGGTGCACCAGTTGGGCTCCGGCCTGGTCTCTCGGGGTGATGGTGATCTGGTCGATGTTCACATGCGCGGGCCGGGTCGCGACCCACGCGACAGTCTCGGCGATGTCGTCGGCCGTCAGCGGCGTCATCCCGGCGTACACCGCGTCGGCGCGTTCCTGGTCGCCTTCGAAGCGGACGAGGCTGAACTCGGTCTCGACCATGCCAGGGTCGATCTCGCAGACCCGCACCGGCTGCCCGAGCAGCTCCATGCGCAGCACCCGCGTGATCGCCGCCTCGGCGTGCTTGGCGGCGTTGTAGCCGCCTCCGCCCGGGTACGGCTGGTGGCCGGCGATCGAGCCGATCGCCATGACCTGGCCGTCACCCGATTCGACCAGCTTCGGCAGGAGCGCCTTGGTGATCCGTGCCGTGCCGAGCACGTTCACGTCGTACATGCGCTGCCACAGCTCGAGATCGGCGTCGGCGATCGAGTCGAGGCCGAACGCGCCGCCCGCGTTGTTCACGAGCACGTCGCAGCGCTCCACCCGAGCCGCGAACGCCGACACCGACGCCTCGTCGGTCACGTCGAGCGCGAGCGCGGTCCCGCCGCATTCGGCCGCGACCTCGGCGAGCCGGTCGGTCCGGCGCGCGCCGAGGACCACGTCGAACCCGGCCTTGGCGAGGGCGCGGGCGGCGGCCGCTCCGATGCCGCTGCTCGCTCCCGTGACGACTGCGGTCTTCCTGCTCATCGAATCCTCCTCGAACCCGTCCGCGGGCCGCGGTCCCGGCCCGGCTCGGACCTTACTCGGCGCCCCTGCGGCGCCCGCGCGGGTTCTCACAGTCTGGCCGGGCCCTGCGGCGGGGGCCGGTGCGGCCGTACCATCGCATTCGACGCTGGTTCCGCGGCGCCCCGGGGCACTGCGGCTAAGAGGGAATCTGGTGCGAATCCAGGACTGCCCCGCAGCGGTGAGGGGGAACGAAACCCGCCATGAGCACTGGGCCGCAAGGGACCTGGGAAGCGGTGGGGACTAGGCGCCGGCGACGGAGCGCCCCCGAGTCCGAATACCTGCCCGCGTACCGCGCGCGACCGCGCGCGGTCCCGCTGTCGCAAGTTCGAGGGAACTGACACATGACCAACCGAATTCCCGTGCGCTCCACCGCGCTCGGATACCCGCGCATCGGCTCCCGGCGGGAGCTCAAGCGCGCGCTCGAGGCCCACTGGTCCGGCCGGCTCGACGCCGAGGGCCTCGAACGGGCCGCCGCGGCCGTCCGGGCCGAGATGCTCGACGACCTCGCCGTGCTCGACTCGGTGCCGACCGGGTGCTTCTCCTTCTACGACCACGTCCTCGACGCCGCGTTCGCGGTGGACGCGGTCGCGCCCAGGCACCGCCGCGACGGCGACCTCGCCTCCTACTTCGCGGCCGCGCGCGGGGACGCGTCCGCCGCGCCGCTCGAGATGACCAAGTGGTTCGACACGAACTACCACTACCTGGTGCCCGAGATCGGCCTCGCCACGGTGTTCGCCGCCCGGCCCGAGAAGGCGGTCGCCGAGTTCCGGGAGGCGCGCGAGCGCGGCCTGGACGCGCGGCCGGTCCTGGTCGGGCCGGTCTCGCTCCTGCTGCTGGCGAAGCCGGCGGACGGCTCCCCGGAGGGGTTCCGGCCGCTCGACCGGCTCGGCGACCTCGTCGAGGCGTACGCCGAGCTGCTCACCGAACTCGGCAGGGCCGGGGCCGGGCTGATCCAGCTCGACGAGCCGGCGCTGTGCGGGGACCGGTCCCCGGAGGAGCTGGAGGCGGTGGCCGGGGCGTACCGGCGGCTGGTCGGGGTCGCGGAGATCCTCGTCGCCGGCGGCTACGGGCCGTTCGGCGAGTCGCTGCCGGTGCTGCTGGACGCGGGCGTGGAAGGGATCGCCCTGGACCTGGTGCGCGGCCGCTCGGACCTGGATGCACTTGAGACACTGAATGTTTCACGTGAAACATTCGTCCTCGCCGGGGTGGTCGACGGGCGCAACATCTGGCGCACCGATCTGGCGGCCGCCGCCGCGGACGTCGAGCGGGTCAAGGCGGTCACCGACCGCGTCGGGGTCGCGTCCTCGTCCTCCCTGCTGCATGTTCCCGTGGACCTCGCCGCGGAGACCGAGCTGCCGGCCGCGCTGGTCGAGCGGTTGTCGTTCGCGCGGCAGAAACTCGCCGAGATCACCGCGCTCGCCGACCCGGACGGGCCGCGCGAGCCGCGGCCCGCGGCCCCGGACTCGTGGCGCGACGACGCGGTCCGCGCCCGGCTCGCCGGCCTCCCCGAGGACGCCGACCGGCGCGCGCCCTACGCCGAGCGCCGCGCCGCCCAGGCCGAGCGGGTCCCGCTGCCGCCGCTGCCGACCACCACGATCGGGTCGTTCCCGCAGACCGCCGAGCTCCGCAAGGCCCGCGCCGCCCACCGGCAGGGCCTGATGATCGACGCCGACTACCACTCCCGCATGCGCGCCGAGGTCGCCGCCGTGATCGCCGAGCAGGAGAAGCTCGGCCTCGACGTGCTCGTCCACGGCGAACCCGAGCGCAACGACATGGTGCAGTACTTCGCCGAGCAGCTCACCGGGTTCGCGACGACCGCCGCCGGCTGGGTCCAGTCGTACGGGTCGCGGTGCGTGCGGCCGCCGATCCTGTACGGGGACGTCGCGCGGACCGCGCCCATCACGGTCGCCTGGACCTCGTACGCCCAGTCGCTCACGGACAAGCCCGTGAAAGGCATGCTCACCGGTCCCGTCACCATCCTCGCGTGGTCGTTCGTGCGCGACGACCAGCCGCTCGCCGACACCGCCGACCAGGTCGCGCTCGCCCTCCGCGACGAGGTCGCCGACCTCGAAGCGGCCGGGACCGCGATCATCCAGGTCGACGAGCCGGCCCTGCGCGAGCTCCTGCCCGTGCGGGCCGCCGGGCGCGCCGCCTACGCGGCTTGGGCGACGCGGTCGTTCCGGATCGCGACCGCCGGCGTCCGGCCGGACACCGCGATCCACACCCACCTCTGCTACTCCGAGTTCGGCGACGTCATCGACGCGATCGCGGCGCTCGACGCCGACGTCACCTCCATCGAGGCGTCCCGGTCGAAGATGGAGGTCCTCGCCGACCTCGACCGGGCCTCCTACAACAGCGCCGAGTTCCGCTCCGCGGTCGGGCCGGGCGTGTGGGACATCCACTCACCGCGCGTCCCCGACGCCGCCGAGATGGCCGCGGCGCTGCGGCTCGCCGTCGCCGCGCTCGGGCCCGGCCGCGTCTGGGCCAACCCCGACTGCGGGCTCAAGACCAGGCGGTACGAAGAGGTCGTCCCGTCCCTCGAAGGGCTCGTGGAGGCCGCCCGGACCGTCCGGAGCGAGATCGCCTGAACCCGGCGCGCCCGCCGCCGACCGGACCGCTGAGCCTGGCCGGTCCCGCGGCGGCGGGCACGTACCCTTGAGCCGTGGCGATGGACAACTACCGCATCCTGACCGAACCCGTGCACGACGGCATGTCCGGCCTGGCGAAGGCCAGCGCGGACTGGCGGCGGCTCGCGCACAACGTCGAGGCGCTCGCCCGCGTCGCGGGCGTCCCGATGATGGCGATGGTGAAGGCCGACGCGTACGGGCACGGCATGGTCCCGGCGGCGCGGGTCGCCCTGGAGGCGGGGGCCGAGCGGCTGGGCGTGGTGACGCTGCGCGAGGCGTGGCAGCTGCGGCGGTCCGCGGGCCTGGAGGAGGCGCCGGTGATGGCGTTCTTCTTCGCGCCGGAGCAGCCGGGCCTGGCGGAGGTCGTTGGCGCCGGGATCGACGTGGGGGTGTCGTCGCTGCCGCAGCTCGAGGCGGCGGCCGCCGCGGGGGAGCGCGCGGGGACGCCGGCGCGGGTCCATCTGAAGGGCGATACGGGGATGTCGCGCGGCGGGGTCGCCGAGCACGAGTGGGAGCTGTTCGCGGAGTCGGCGGCGAAGCTCCAGGCGGCCGGGTCGGTGCATGTCGCGGGTGCGTGGAGTCACATGGCGTGCGCCGACGAGGTCGGGCATCCGGCGAACGCGGCGCAGAAGGAGGCGTTCGGGCGGTTCCTGGGTGCGGTGGCGGCGGCGGGGCTGGAGCCGGAGGTGCGGCATCTGGCGAACTCGGCGGCGCTGATCGCGGACCCGGAGACGCGGTACGACATGGTGCGGCCGGGGATCGCGCTGTACGGGTACAACCCGGTGCCCGGGTTCCCGGTGGACCTGCGGCCGGTGCTGGAGGTGCGGTCGCAGGTGATGAGCGTGAAGCGGCTGCCGGCGGGGTCGGGGATCTCGTACGGGCACACGCATGTCCTGGAGCGGGACGCGAACGTGGCGCTGGTGCCGCTGGGGTATGCGGACGGGGTGCCGCGGGCGGCGTCGAACCGGGCCGAGGTGTACCTGGCCGGCAAGCGGCGGCGGGTGATCGGGCGGATCTGCATGGACCAGTTCGTGGTCGACTGCGGTGACGACGCGGTGCGGGCGGGCGAGCCGGTGGTGCTGATCGGTGCGGGTGCGCAGCATCCGGACGCGGACGACTGGGCGGCGTGGGCGGGGACGATCCCGAACGACGTGCTGACGGGCCTGGGGGCCCGGATCCCCCGGTTGTGGAACCGGGGTCTGGACTAGCCGGCGGGTCGGTGCGGGCAGTGTGGCCCGGGAACCCCTCGGCCTGTGGCGGGGTCCTTCGGGGCTCCTCGAGTTGCAGTGAGGTCGCATGAGCGAGAGGCAGTCGGGCCGCGGTGGGCGGCGGGGCCGGGGCTGGGCGGTCGTCGGCGGTGTGACCGGCGGGATCGCGGTGGGTGCGGCGCTGGCGTACGGGGTGCCGGCGTATCTGGCGCGGCGGACGCGGGCGTCGTCGGCGGATCCGTATGCGCATGAGCCGTTCGAGCTGCCGCCGACGAACTCGGTGCGGACGGTGGAGACGCGGGAGGGCGCGTCGGTGCATGTGGAGACGGCGGGGCCGGAGGACGCGGACCTGACGGTGGTGCTCATTCACGGCTACATGCAGGACATGGGCACGTTCTACTTCCAGCGGAAGGCGATCGCGGATGCGGTGCGCGGGGGTCTGCGGCTGCGGGCGGTGCTGTACGACCAGCCGGGGCACGGGCGGTCGAGCGGTCTGACGCGGACGGAGTACTCGATCGAGGACCTGGCGGAGATCCTGCACGACGTGCTGGCGGCGGCGGCGCCGGAGGGGCCGCTGGTCCTGGTGGGCCATTCCATGGGCGGGATGACGATCATGCAGTTCGCGCGGTTGTATCCGGAGGTGTTCCGGGAGCGGGTGCAGGGCGTGGCGTTCCTGTCGACGAGCGCGGCCGGGCTGGACACGGTGGAGACGAAGCCGATGCGGGCGCTGCGGCGGTTGCGGCGGACGGTGCTGCCGATGCTGCAGCAGGTGGCGGGGTGGACGCCGGACCTGATCGACCGGTCGCGGCTGCTGGCGGGGGATCTGGGGTGGCTGCTGACGCGGAAGGCGGCGTTCCGGTCGCCGAATCCGCCGGGTTCGATCGTGACGCTGGTGGAGCGGATGAACCGGCGGACGTCCATCCAGTCGATCGTGGGGTATGCGCGCGGTATCCTCGACCACGATGCGACGGCGGTGCTGCCGCAGTTCAAGGGGTTGCCGACGCTGATCGCGGTGGGCGACGACGATCCGCTGACGCCGCCGGGGCATTCGCGGCGGCTCGCGGAGGCGCTGCCGGGAGCGCGATTGGAGCTCATAGCCGAGGCGGGTCATTCGCCGCAGCTGGAGTACCCTGGTGAGATCTCACAACTGTTGTTGGAGATGATCGACAAAGTCGCGGCCGAGATCGGTGACGGTTCGCTGCGTCCGGAGGCCGCGCCGCCGGAGGCCGAGCGGGGGCGGCAGCGCCGCCGGAAGCCGTTCTCGCGCCACCACGAGCAATCCTGAGGGCCCCTCGCCGGGGTCCGGCAGAGACGAGCGCCGGCGTCAGCAGCGCCGGTTCGCAGAAGAGGAGTGAGACGTGAGGCTGACGCTCCAGACAGCCGGAGACACGCATGAGTTCGGGCTGCGCCTGGCCGCGGTCCTCCGAGCGGGCGACCTCGTGATCCTCACCGGCCCGCTCGGGGCCGGGAAGACCGCCCTCACGCAGGGCATCGGCGCCGGTCTCGGCGTGGAGGGGCGGATCACCAGCCCCACGTTCGTGATCGCGCGCTCGCATCGCGCGGGGGCGGCGGGGGTGCCGCTGGTGCACGTGGACGCGTACCGGTTGGAGACGCTGGACGAGCTGGACGACCTGGACCTGGACACCGACGTCGACGCGGCGGTGACCGTGGTCGAGTGGGGTGCGGGTCTGGCGGAGCGGCTCGCGGAGTCGCATCTGGAGGTCGCGATCGAGCGGCGCACGGGCGTGGACGGGACGGGCGAGGCGCGGGAGGCGGTCCTGCACGCGCGGGGCGGCGACTGGGCCGAGCGGCTCGCGTCGCTGGGTCTGCCGGTGGGCGCGGCCGCATGAGAGTGCTCGCCGTTGACACTTCCACGAGCGCGGTGCAGGCCGCGCTGGTCGACCTCGACGGTCCGGTGGACGACGTCGAACTGTTCCTGACCTCGTTCCGCCGCGAGATCGATGCGCGCGGGCACGTGGAGAAGCTGGGTCCGTTCATCGAGGCGTGCCTGGCGGATGCGGGCCGGACCGCGAAGGACGTGGACGCGGTGGTCGCGGGCGTCGGCCCGGGGCCGTTCACCGGTCTGCGGGTCGGGATGGTCACGGCCGCGGCGTTCGCCGACGGCGCGGGCGTCCCGGTGTACGGGGTGTGCTCGCTCGACGGGATCGGCGCGCGGGACCGCGGCCGGGCGCTGGTCGCGACCGACGCCCGCCGCAAGGAGGTCTACTGGGCCGTCTACGAGGACGGGGTCCGGGTGGGCGAGCCGCAGGTCGGCAGGCCCGCCGACGTGCCGGCCGGTGTCGCGGACTACGCGATCGGCGAGGGCGTCGCGAAGTACGCGGCCGAGTTGGCGGTTCCGGCCGCCGAGACCAACACGATGTACCCCGACCTGGTGACGCTCGTGGAGCTGGCCGCGCCGCGGCTGCTGTCGGGCGCGCCGAGCGAGCGGCTCACGCCGCTGTACCTGCGCCGGCCGGACGCGCAGCCCGCGGGCGGGCCGAAGGCGCCGGCGGCGAGTTCCCCGGAGGCGCCGGCCGCCGGTGGGAAGTGACGCACGACGAGGCCCCGGCCGCGGCCGGGCCCGGCGTGGTACAGCTTGACGTGATGAACGGTGATTTCAGGATCGGGCGGGTGCGCTGGTGGCACCTGTCGGCGATGGCGCGGATGGAGTCGGCGATCTTCGGGCCCGAGGCGTGGAGCGAGGGCCTGCTGTGGTCCGAGCTCGCGGCCGGGCACGACTACCGGGCCTTGTTCGACGTCGCCGTCCCCGGCCATGCCGTCGCCGACCGGGCCGAGTTCGGCGGTGCCGACCCTGGTAGTGCCTTGTCCGACCGGGCCGCCGGTGCTCCCGCGTCCGCCGATCGCACGCCGGGCGCGGACGACTCCGCGGGTTCCGGTGCCGCCGACCGTGCTTCGGGCGGCCGCGACGCGGACGGCCGGATCGCCGGGTACGCGGGGACCGCGTTCACCGACACGGAGGCGTGGATCAACAACATCGCCGTCGACGAGGCGTACCGTCGCCGGGGCGTCGCCTCGATGCTCATGGACGACCTGTTGGCGCGGGCGCGCGCGCACGGCGCGAAGTCGGTGTTCCTGGAGGTGGCGGTCGACAACGTCCCGGCCCAGCGCCTGTACGACCGCTACGGTTTCTACGGCATCGGCGTGCGCAAGAACTACTACCAGCACACCGGCACGGATGCCGCCGTGATGAGGATGGACTTGTGAAGAACGAACCCTTGGTAATGGGCATCGAGACCTCCTGCGACGAGACGGGGGTCGGGATCGTGCGCGGGCACGAGCTGCTGGCCGACGCGGTCGCGTCGTCGGTGGACGAGCACGCCCGCTTCGGCGGCGTCGTACCGGAGGTCGCCAGCCGCGCCCACCTCGAGGCGATGGTGCCGACGATCCGCCGCGCCCTGGACGACGCCGGCGTGGGCCTCGCCGACCTCGACGGCATCGCCGTCACCGCCGGCCCGGGCCTGGCGGGGGCGCTCATGGTCGGCGTCGGCGCCGCGAAGGCGTACTCGATCGCCACCGGCGTCCCGATCTACGGCGTCAACCACCTGAGCGCGCACATCGCGGTCGACACGCTCGAGAACGGGCCGATCCCCGAGCCCGCGATCGGGCTCCTGGTGTCCGGCGGCCACTCCTCGATCATGATGGTCGAGGACCTGGCGGGCAAGGTGACGCAGCTCGGCGCGAGCATCGACGACGCGGCGGGCGAGGCGTTCGACAAGGTCGCGCGGCTCCTGGGCCTGCCGTTCCCCGGCGGACCGTACATCGACCGGGCCGCGAAGGAGGGCGACCGGGCGTACGTCGAGTTCCCGCGCGGCCTCTCCGCGGCGAAGGACATGCAGAAGCACCGGTACGACTTCTCGTTCTCCGGGCTCAAGACCGCGGTGGCCCGCTGGATCGAGGCGCGCCGCGCCGACGGCGAGGACGTCCCGGTGAACGACGTCGCCGCCGCGTTCCAGGAGGCCGTCTGCGACGTCCTCACCCGCAAGGCGATCCTGGCCGCTCAAGAGCACGGCGTCGAGACGATCCTCCTCGGCGGCGGCGTCGCGGCCAACTCGCGCCTGCGGGGCCTCGCGTCCGAGCGGGCCGAAGCGGCGGGCCTGACGCTGCGCTACCCGCGGCCGAAGCTGTGCACCGACAACGGCGCGATGGTCGCCGCCCTCGGCTCGCACCTCGTCGCCGCCGGCGTGGCGCCCTCCCAGATCGACTTCCCCGCGAACTCGTCGATGGACGTCGAGATCGTCAGCCTCGCCAACGCGCTCTGATCCGCTCCGCGGTGTCGGTGCCGGCCGCTACCGTAGCGGGCATGACCGACAACGACCCCCCGTGGGAGCCGCCGCTCGCCGGCACCGAGTCCGAGCACCTGCTCGCCATGCTCGAACGCCTCCGCACCACGTTCCGCTGGAAGGCCGACGGACTCGACGCCGACGGCCTCGGCCTGCGCATCGGCGCGTCGGCGCTCACCATCGGCGGACTCCTCAAGCACCTTGCGCGCGTTGAGGACACGACCTTCGCGTGGAAGATGCGCGGCGAGTCCCCGGGGGAGCCGTGGGTCTCGGCGCCCCT
Source organism: Glycomyces albidus (assembly GCF_009451885.1). Classification (GTDB taxonomy): domain Bacteria; phylum Actinomycetota; class Actinomycetes; order Mycobacteriales; family Micromonosporaceae; genus Glycomyces; species Glycomyces albidus. Next base: position 40,837 of record NZ_WIAO01000020.1, on the reverse strand, counting down.
GGACGACAGCGACGACTGGGAGTTCGGCAGCGCCGCCGAGGACACGCCCGAGTACCTGTACGGGCTGTGGGACGGCGCGGTCGAGCGGTCTCGCGCCCGCCTCGCCGCGATCACCGCCGACGGCGGCCTCGACCAGCCCGCCCACTGGGAGTGGCCCGGCCGCGGGCATTTCAGCGTCCGCCGCATCGTCTGCGACCTCATCGAGGAGTACGGCCGCCACACCGGCCACGCCGACCTCCTCCGCGAAGCCGTCGACGGCCGCGTCGGCGAAGACCCGCCCGCCGACTGGCGGCCCGGAGCCTGAGACCCGCGGACCGGCGCTCCTGCGGAGCGCGCACGTGTCGGGACCCCGGCGGCGAGGTGAGACCCGCGGACCGGCGCCTCCGCGCCTGCCGGTCGAATCCGGTCGCGCCCGCGCGCTTCGCACAGCGACGGTGACGCCGTGCTGACCGCGTCGGCGGCGCTGCCTGCACGAGGGACGGGTGACCGCCGAGTACTCGATGCTGTCGCGCTCCACGCACTCGCGATCCGACCGGAGTCGATCCGCACCCGGTACCGTTGCAGGTCAACGACACCGGAGGGACGACCATGGGACCGGACCCGCGCGCGATCGCCGACGCCCTGAACGCCTGGGCCCTGCGCACTGACTGGGTGGACTGGGTCGAACTCGGCGGCTCTCTCGGCCGCGGCGCCGGCGACGCCCTCTCCGACGTCGACGCGGGAATCGGCGTCCGCGACCTCGCCGCCGACGCCTCCGACGCGCGCGACCCCGACGGGCCCGACCCTGACTGGCCCGACACCGGAGCAGGCGACCTCGGCGAGCGCGGCTCCGGCGCGCGCGACCCGCGTCTCGATGCGATCCGTTCCGCCATCACCGGATTCGCCCCGACCGCGGCGGTCCTCGACCAGCGTCTCGGCGACCTCACCCACCTGATCTGCGTCTACCGCGACGGCCGCCAGCTCTCACTCGTCGTCTTCGACGCCGCCGCCCGCACCGGGCTGCCGCCGCAGTCCTCGGCCCCCGTCGACAAGACCGGCCGCCTCGCCGAGCCCCTCGCCCCCGACCGCTGGGACCCCGACGACCGCACTCGCCGCGAATGGGCGTTCCTCGCCTGGATCGCCCTCGGCGACGCCGCCCGCCACACCCTCCGCGACCACCCGTGGCGCGCCCTCCACGCCCTCACCGAAGCCCGCGACCACCTGTGGCGCCTCCACGCCGCCGCCCTCGGCCTCACCTACCCCGCCTTCGGCGCCGTCACCGTCGAGAACGCCGAAGCCGAACCCCCGCAAGGCATCCACGCCACCCACCCGGAGACCCTCACCGCCCCGGACATGCGAAAGGCCCTCGAAGCCCTCGCAGGACTCCTCGGGCCGCACACGACTGGCGACCTCGAACCGCTGGCGGCCGTGATCAGGGAGCGGCTCGCGCTGGCGGCGCGCTACCGCGCCTGATCGAGGAGTTCCTGCTGCACTGCGATCGCCTTACGGCACTCCTCGTCCTCCAGTTCGATGAACGGGCGCCGGACGGCTTCTGCCCGACGACTGCGTTGTAGCAGGAGTCGAGCGCGTTGAAGGCGACCTCGCTCCGGAGCGCCGAACCGCGGATCAGTGCTCATCGCGCTTCCAATCCGCTCAGCTCAGTCGTGCGTCGTCACAGCAGGCCGCCTTGTTCGAGAAGGGTCCTCCAGCTGTCGACGTACCGGTGCTTGCGGTCCCGCCGGTGTGCGGCCTCGCCCATGACGACATCGATGAGCTCGTTGTAGCGCTTGCCCAAGACGAAATCGTCGAAGAATACCGCGGTGTCCACTTCGAATTCATGTGTCTCGATCTCATCGACGTCGTTCGCGTAATAGAAGGCGTAGTCGTCGCCGTTCAGGTAGTAGACCCCGCCGTCGGTGCGGTCGACGCGGATCACCGGCTCCCCTTGGAATCCCGGGATGTCGTCCGGCATGTTCAGATGGAAGAAACCGATGTCGAACGGGTTGTCGAGCGGACAGCCGAGAAGTTCCTCCCGCTCCTCCCACGCCTGCGTCGAGGTGATCGACTTCGGCCGCACGAACTGGAGGCAGCTGCCCCGGAGGACGGTGAACAGACTGAAGACATCGGTGATCTCGGCCCGGACGCCGTCGATTGCGGGAAGAGGCTCCCCGGTGCCCACGATGACGCCGAGCCGCTGCGCGGCGGGAAGGCCGCGCAGCAGTTCAAGCTTCGATCGGATCCTCTCGACATCCTTCCGGTGGTTCACGATCTGTCAACTGTCCTGATGAGGGCGAACCGCGTGGTCCCAGGCCGGACGGTCAGTGCGCGGTGAGGTCGGCGGCGGCGGCCGGGCCTGGGATCAAGGGGAGTCCGTACACGGATCTGGTCTTGGCGATGGATTCAAGTTCAGGCGCATCGGCGGGCAGCGACCACTGCTCAGTGATCCTGTCCCCGTTGAAGGACACTCTCCAAACGACGGTACCGCCGTCATAGCCGACCGCCGAGAGCAAGCTCCCATCGGCTTTGAACTCGCGCGAGATGCCGTGACGGATCGCCTTGCAGTACCAGTCCTCCGCAAGCACCGTCCCGTCGGCGGCCAAGGTTCTGGCCGGTCCATGCTGGTAACCATCGCGGTAAGCGATCTCATCGCGACCACCGTCGCGGTTGTCTTCGAACCCGATCCCGGTGAACCGCCGTCCTTCGTATGAGACGCGCTGATCTGCGTCCATATCCAGGTCGTCGTCGGGGACCCTCGGCATCGCCGAGGTGTCCGTCAGTTCTTCCTGTCCCACCCGTCGATCCCTTCCACGATGCTGCTGCAGTTCGCGCAGCACTCGATGAACTCGCCCTTCTTGGAGCCCTTGAGCCTGATGTTATCCACGATGAGGTCCTCGGGCTTTGCGTCGGGTCGGTCTTTCAACACCTCGTTCCAGGCGTACACCTCGGAGTGGGATCCCGGTTTCCCGAGGAACTCGGGAGTCGGGACCCGGCCATTCGCGATGTCGTCGTTCCGGGCGTCGACCCGCGACTTGATCGAAGGGTGCAGGTCGCCGGGCGGGTCGGCGTGGTTCTGACCGAAGTAGACCTTGCCGGTCTTCCGGTCCATGATGCCGGACAGGACCGGTCCGCGTTCGCGGTTGGTCTGGTACTCGGGACCGTTCTTGTCCATGATCCGGTCGTACTTCTCACGGAGCCTCTGATTGAGGGTGGCCCGGTCGGCATCGATCGAGTTCGGGTAGTCCGTCCTTCCCGGCGTCCCGGGGGTGTTGGGCGACCGGCCCTTGCCGAAACGGAAGATGTCGGCCCGCTTGAGGATGCGGGCGATCAGACCACTGCCGGCCTCCACGGCTTCGCGGTTGGCGCGAGTGCGTTTCCTAGCCATTCAGCACCATCTCGATCGCCATTCCGATGAGCTGGTCAATGATGATGCCGCTGATGATCTTGAAGATCGGGATCTGGGCGAGCGAGGCCCCGAAGGTGACCACGGCGGTCGCGATCGCCTGGGCGATCTGGAAGGCGAGCATCACCAACTGGATGATCACCTGGACCTTCAGTGCCAGAATCACTCCAGCGGCGAGGGTGAGGCCTATGTTGATGATGTTGCTCGGGTCGGTCGCGTCGGCGAGATTCCGCACCGCGGACTCCGCATCCTCCCATTCGTCCCGGAACGCATCGATCTCCTGGCCGACGTTGTTCTCGACCAGTGTTCGGGCGGCGGCCTCAAGATTCTCGATCTTCCCGGTTATCTGATCCGCCATGCCGGTCCACTCACCGGCGAGGTTGAATATCGACTCCTCATCGGATTCGGGCCAGTCATAGCCGAGCATGCTCAGCAGTCCGGTCAGCTCGGATGGCAACTCCAAGCCCACGGGGTACCTCCTCGCAAAGGTTCAGGGGTATGGCGGGTCAGCGTCCAAGTTCGCTCTGCAGCGTGGAGAAGATCTGGGCGACCGCATCGTCGCCGGCCTCATGGTCGTCGGCCATCTCGCGCACGCATTGCGCATAGTCGGCCAGGTCCTCGATGTTCGTGGTGAAGCAGCCAGTGAGGGCATCGACACAAGCCTGGTGGGCGATGCCCACCAGCATGCCGATCTCGTCGCCGCCGAAGGCGTCGGCGAACTGCTCCAGGGCGCCGGTGAACTGGTCGAGGAGTTCCTGGACCTCCTCCTTGGCGGCGTCGAGCTGGTCGGCGGCCTGGCGCATGGACTCGAAGTCGAGGTGCAAGTCGCGCATACTCACCGTCCCCCGTGGAGCTTGGCCATGACCTCGCTGATGGAGGCGCTCATGGCCTGGAACTGGCGCAGGGAGCGGTCCTGGATGTCGGCGATCGTCTCGTTCATGGCCTCGAGGTCGGGGACCGGCTCGTCGGTGCCGAGGGCCTCGGCCCGCTCGTCGAGGGCGGTGTTGATCATGCGCTTGATCTCGGCGGCGATGGCCTGGGAGCCGGCGTGCATCACGCGTCCGTCCATTTCGAGCTCGTCGACCCGGCCAGCGGGGTTGAGGGTGAGGCGGAGGAGGCCGTCGGCGCCTTCGACCACGATCGGGTCGATCTGGTGGGCCTCAGGGGATTTGACGGCGCTGCTCAGGGTTGCGCGGGCGTCGGCCAGCTGCTGCGCGATCGCGTCCTCTCCGAACATGGATCCTCCAGTCGCGTTGTGCGATATGAGCACTACTCATCCTATTGGAGTGGCGCAACTGTGTGGGTTCGCCGGATTCGCGCACTGGACACCGGCCGCTACGCTTCTGACGCATGACTGATGCGGACGTGGCCACTGTGGCCCAAGCGCAGGGCGAACCGAAGCGGCCCTGGTGGCGGCGGCGGTGGCTGCGGGTGCTGTCGTGGGCCGGGACGGCCGGCGTGGTCGCGTACACGCTGATCCGGCTCCTCGGGCTGGAGGCCGGCTGGCTCCTGGTGACCACAGTGGCGTTCGTGCCCTACTTCGCGGCGGCCGCGCTCGTGGCGGCGGGAGTGCAAGCGGCCGTCCGGCACTGGGCGGCGCTCGCGGTGACCGGGGCGGCCGTGCTCGCGCTCGGGGCGGTGCTCGTGCCGCGGGTCCTCGACGACCCGCAGCCGCAGGCCGGCGGCGCCGAGTTCACGGTCATGTCGGTGAACCTCTATGTGGGGCAGACGGACCTGGCGAAGGTCGTCGAACTCGTCGAGGAGCGCGAGCCGGACCTGCTGAGCGTCCAGGAGCTCACCCCGGACGCGGCCGACCGGCTCGCCGAGCTCGGCCTGGAGGAGCTGCTCCCCCATTCGATCCTGGAACCCGACGGCCTGGCGGTCGGGACCGGCATGTACTCGGCGCATCCCCTGGAGCGGATCGACACCGTCGGCCGGGACGGGATCTTCTACCAGATAGGCGCCGAGGTCGACCTGGGCGGCGAAGCCGTCCGGTTCATGGCCGTGCACACCGCCGCCCCGTCGAGCCCGGAGCGGATCCCCTTGTGGGAGGAGGACTTCACGGACCTGCCGCGCCCCGACGGCGGCGCCCCGTGGGTGCTCGCCGGCGACTTCAACGCCACCCTCGACCACGACAACATGCGCGACCTCCTCGGCGACGGGTACGTCGACGCCGCCGAGGCCGCCGGCGACGGGCTCCGGCCCACCTGGCAGCCGACCGAGGGCTACCTCGACGGGCTCGTGACCATCCCCGCCGTCACGCTCGACCACGTCCTCGCCGAGGACGGCATCGCCGTCCTCGACTGGGAGGTCCTCGAGAAGGACGGCAGCGACCACGCCCCGGTCCTCGCGCGGCTGCGGCTGCCGTGACCGCACCGCCTCCTGAAGCGGATTTCAGGGTTGCGATGAATCCTGTCGGGGGCCGTCGTCATAGTGGGTGAGTAGCCAACCCGAACAGAAAGGCCACGTCATGCGCCAACTCATCGTCACCGCGTTCGTCTCCCTCGACGGCGTCATGGAAGCCCCCGGCGGCGAGGCCGGGTACCGGAACACCGGCTGGACCTTCAAGGACATCGAGTTCGTCCCCGAGGCGTACGAACTCAAGGAGCGCGAGCAGAACGAGGCCGGGGCGCTGCTGCTCGGCCGCGTCTCCTACGAGGCGTTCGCACCGGTCTGGCCGACCATGACCGAGGAGTTCGCCGGCTACAACGCCATGCCCCGGTACGTCGTCTCCACCACCCTCAAGGAGCAGGACGACCGCTGGCCGGCCACGATCCTGCGCTCCCTCGACGAGGTCGCCGCGCTCAAGGAGACCGAGGGCGGGCCCATCTCCGTCCACGGCAGCGCTACCCTCGGGCACTCCCTCGCCGACGCCGGACTCGTCGACCGCTACCACCTGCTCGTCTTCCCCAAGCTCCTCGGCGCCGGCAAGCGCCTCTTCAGCGACGCCGACAAGGACGCCGTCAACCTCAAGCTCATCGAGCACGAGGTGTACCGCAACGGCATCCAGAAGCAGGTCTTCGACGTCGTCCGGTAGCGGTGCCCGAGGGGCCGGAGCCGATCCGGCCCGCGGCGCATTCACTTGCGCATCACCTCGATGCGCATCCGCTCCGGGCAGGGCGCAGCCTGTTTTCCCCGCGGCCCGCCGCAGCCGACCGCGTCCCGCATCCAGGCCGCGGCCGACCGCTTCAGTCCGAGCCGCTCGGGTCCGTGCCGCTAGCGCTCCTCGACGGTCCGGTCCTTCGGGAGGGCCAGGCGCTCGATCGGGTAAGCCCGGCCGCCGAGCTCGAACTCGCCGCGCTCGCCGTCGGGCGCGAAACCGTACCGCTCGTAGAAGCGGCGCCCCACCCGGTTGCCCACCAGCTCCCACACCCGGATCGGCAGCAGCGCCTCGTCGGTGAGCCAGCGCTGGCCCTCGCGCATGAGCGCGGTGCCCGCGCCCCGGCCCCAGTGGTCGGGGTGGACGTAGATGGCCCACACTTCGCCGGGGCAGCCGGGTCCGGCCTCGGCCTCGGTGGCCTCGCGCCGGTCCCAGCCGACGGTGGCGAAGCCGATGACGTTGGGGCCCTTCTCCGCGACGAGGGTGATGACGTGCTCGCGGCGGTGCGAGAGGCCGCGCACGAAGCCTTCGGAAGGTTCGTCGGAGAGGCCGGCCAGCACCTCGTCGGCGACGATGCCGGCGTAGGCAGCGCGCCAGGAGGCGTTCTTCAGTTGCATGATCTCGTCTGCGTCTGCGGGGCCGCCGGTTCGGATCCTCATGTCTACCAACCGTGCCCGAAGGTCCACAAGAAAGCAACCGCTGGGGCGGCCGGAATTGCGACAACAACCCGTTCGTGCAGGAAGCGTCTAGGCGACCGGTGACTCCAGCAGCCGCAGCTCGCGGGCGGTGGCGTCGACGGAGGCCAAGGCGCCGACGGGCATCGGCAGATTGGGGCCGGTATGTCCGAAGTCGACTCCGGCGAGGACGGGGAAGTCGTAGTCGGCGAGGACGTCGAGGACGACGTCCTTGACGCCGATGAGGCGCCCGTCCGGTATGTCCCGGTCGGTGATGTCCGCCGGGATGCCCACGATCATCGCGCCGATCCGGTCGAAGACCCCCTGCATCCGCAGCACGTGGAGCTGGTTCCACACGTGGCCGAGGTTGCGGCCCACGTCCTCCCAGAAGAACAGCGCGCCGTCCCAGGTCTGCGGCGCGAGCGCGAAGGGCGACGCCTGGACGTTGATGAGCCGGTCGAGCAGGCCGCCGACGAGCCGGCCCGTCGCCCGTCCCGGCCTCCAGGTCTCCCACGGCCGGTCGGCGGGGAGCGACACCGCGCCGATCCGGCCGGTGAGCAGGCCGTGCACGAGGTCGAGGATCTCGGCGTGCCGCTCGGGGCCCGCGTCCCAGAAGCGGCCGCCGAGGCCGGGGGCGAGGTCGGCGTGGAAGCCGACCAGGCCGGTCTGCGAGTGCAGCGCCAGGTGGAGCGCGGTGATGTCGCTGAAGCCCAGGAGCGGCTTCGGGTCGCGGCGGACCGCGTCGTAGTCGATGCGGTCGAGGTACGAGGTGGTGGCGTTGCCGCCCTCGAACGGGATGATCGCGCGCACCTCGGGGTCGTTCAGGAGCGCGTTGAACTCGTCGGCCAGGGCCTCGGGCCGGGCCGCCTGCCAGAAGTGGTGGGCGCCCGACTCGACCAGCGCCGTCACCCGGACGCCGAGGCCGAGGCCCTCCAGGGCGGCGACGGCGGCGTCGAGGTGGACCCGGTGGTGCGGCCACCGCGCGCCGGACAGGGCCGCGATCGCGACGGTGTCGCCGGGTTCGAGCCGCTTGGGACGCAGCGGTTCCATGTCGTGCCTCCTCCTGGGACGCGTCGGGGCCGGGACCAGCCTAGCGGCGGTCCCGGCCCCGGGCAATCCCAGTGTGCAAGCGCTATCGGAGCACGAGGGCGGGCTCGGCGTCCTCGGCCGCGGCGGCCTTGCGGGCCCGGCCGATCGCGATCGCGATGCCCGCGGCGGCGACGAGGGCCGAGGCCGCGAAGCCGGCGAGGGTGGCCGCGTCGGGGGCGATGAACGACTGGCCGCGGACCGCCTGCCACACCGTGGTCGCGAAGACCCCGAGGTAGCCGACGGAGAGCCAGCGGACGATCGCGCCGCGGACGCGGTCGTCGCGGAGCCAGGCGCGGCGGACGGCGAGGAAGGAGAGCAGCATCGCGACGCCGATGAGGACCTGGATGCCGTGGAGGCCGATGAAGTGGGGGACGCGCATGTCGCCGCCGGTGGTGGACCAGCCGGTGAGGAACATGCCGTTGCCGTCGAGGTCGCCGACGCCGTGGCCGGCGTTGAGCGGGACCTCGTTCCCGTTCGCGTCGACCTGGGTCCGCTCGCCCTGGCCGCCGACGGTGACGATGAAGAACGCGGCGAACATGCCCAGGCTCGACAGGAGCAGGCCCCACCGGATCACGGCGGTCACGGCCCGGTCGCCGATGCGCTGGAACAGGACCAGGGCCGCCATGACGAGGTTCGCCACGAACATGACCGGCACGAACTGGAACGCGAGCTGCACGACCTGGTTGAACGCGTCCTCGGAGGCGTTGAAGTGGCTGAAGGTGCCCATCGCGGCCGCGGCGGTGATGACGCCGACCTCCGCCGCGCTGATCACGGCGAACACGGTCCCGACGACCCAGCCGGTGCGGCGCAGCCTCGTCATGTGCGACAGGAGCCACGCGAGGCTCAGGCAGTAGGTGAAGAAGGAGAACCCGAACTTGAAGGACTTCACCCAGACGCTCTCGCCCATGAGGGTGCGGTCGTCGAAGGGCATCGCGGCGAGCGAGAGGAGGGCGACGGCGCCGCACGCGATCCCGAGGACCAGCAGCGGCCGGTGCCAGCGGCGGCCGCCGTGCGTGAGGGCCAGCCCGGCCCCGGCGGCGCGGTCGGCGACGGCGGTGCGGACGGGAGGAGCGGGGCGGCGGCGGGCGGCAGTGGCGGGGGGAGTGCTCATGGGAACCACGCTATGCAGGATCCTGTTGCGGCACATTGCCGTTGACCGCCGAATAACCGGTAGGGCCTGCCTTACCCAGGCCGGTGCGCTGCGGCGATGGCGACGGTGTACGTGGTGCAGCACGGCGAGAAGGAGCGCGTCCCCGGCGACCCGGGCCTGACCGCGCGCGGGCACGCCCAGGCGGCGCGGGCGGAACCGGAGCCGGGGCACCGGACCGCGGAGGGACGGCCGCGGATACGGCACCGCGGAGCCCGCGCGCTGCGGCGAACGCCGCCGATCGCGCGCGCGGCCCCGACGAGGACCCGGCGATGTCCCACGGGTCCGGCAGCGCCGCCCACGGCGAGGGCCGACCGGAGCGCGGACGACGCGTCCTGAGCGGCCGAACGCCGCCGAGCGAGCCGCAGGAGAAGGGGGGATTTCAGGGGCCTCAGCCGGGGATTCTAGACGAAGTGCACGTGAACGCTTGCGCGTTCACCCGCACGTAACGAGGATGTGACGAATGAGCTCTAATCTCAGTCGCATCTTGGACAGCGTGGACCCGTTCATCGGTACGGCAGCGACCGATCTGCCCGCGGCGCAGGGGCTGGCCGCCGCTTGGTGGTGGCCGAAAGCCCAAGTGGGGAACACGCACCCGGGCGCGTGCTATCCACTCGGGATGGTCTCCGCGTGCGCGTGCTCAGGCGCCTACCCGACCGGCTACGGCCTCTACGGGATCTCCACCGAGGGCGCCCCCACCCAGATGTACGACGACTACATGGCCAGCGGCTTCACCCACTTCCAGCAGTCGGGCACCGGCGCGATCCGCAAGTACTACAACTACTTCCGGGTCACGCCGATGATCGAGCCCCTCGACTCGCTCGGAAACCGGTGGCGGCTCGCCGACGAGGAGGCGTCCCCGGGCTACTACGCGGCGACGCTCGAGAACGGCATCCGGTGCGAGCTCACCGTGGGCGCCAAGACCGCCGTGCACCGGTACACGTTCCCCGAGTCGTCCTCGTCCCGGGTCGTCATCGACTTCTCCTACGGCGGGCTCGCGATCGAGCACGGCACGACCGTGCCGCTGCGGGCCGGGATCGAAAGCCTCGGCCAGGGGTGCGCGCAGGGCACCGTGGTCATGGAGGGCATCCCGCTGTCCGTCTACATCGACACCGACGCGCCCGGGTGGCGCCAGCTCGTCTGGTACGACCGGCGCCGCGTCGACGGCGGCACCAGGCTCGACTTCGACTACATCCGCCGCACCACCCTCCGCCCGTTCGGCCTCATGTTCATGGGCCCCACCCGGGCCGGCCAGGTCGTCGAGATCCGCATGGGCTTCTCGATGCGCGGCACCGAGCAGGCGCGCACGAACCTCCAGCAGGCCCTCCCCGGCGAGGCCGGGTTCGACCAGGCCCTCGAGGACACGCGCGAAGCCTGGTCGGACTACTTCTCCCAGGTCGAGGTCCAAGGCGGCACGCCCGAGCGCCGGCAGGTGTTCGCGACCGGCCTCTACCACTCGCTGATCAAGCCGTGCTTCGCGCAGGACGAGAGTCCGTTCTGGCCCTCCAAGGGCCCCTTCGTGTTCGACATCGCGACCATGTGGGACATGTACAAGACCCAGTTCCCGCTGCTCACCGCCTTGAACCCGGCGAAGGGCGCCGACATGCTCGAAGCGATCGTCCGGATCGCCGAGGAGGAGGGGAACCTCCCGATCGGGTACCGGATGGCGCGCGGGTCGGACCGGTTCTTCCGGCAGGCGTCCGCGCTGGCGCACACCGTGCTCGCCGACGGGTTCCAGCTCGGCCTCGAAGGGCCCGAATGGGACTGGGCGCTCGTCCACATGCAGGACGACCTGCGGCGCGGGTACGGCGAGGACTACACCGAGCGCGGCATCGTCCACCCGATCAGCCACACCCTCGACCTGGCCACGGGGTACTGGTGCACGGCGATCGTCGCCCGCGGGCTCGGGGACCTGCGGCTCGCCGACGAGCTGGAGGCGAAGTCCCGCAACTGGATCAACGCGTTCGGCCCCGACGGGCTGCTGCGCGACTCGAGCTTCTACGAGGGCGGCCGCTGGAACTACTCGTTCCGGCTGCTGCACGACATGGCCTCCCGGATCGACCTCGCCGGCGGCGACAAGGAGTTCGTGTCCATTCTGGACCGGTTCTTCGGGTTCGGGGCCGAGCCGGTGGTGCAGCTCGGGACGCCGCCGTTCGGGACCGAGTTCGCGATCGGCCTGGACCTCGACCGGTTCGAGGGCCTGAACAACGAACCGGACATGGAGGCCCCCTGGGCCTACCACTACGCGGGCCGGCCCGACCGGACCGCGGAGATCGTGCACGCCGCCCTGTCGTACCAGTTCGGGACCGGGCGTGGCGGGCTCGTCGGCAACGACGACTCCGGGGCGCTCTCGTCGTGGTACGTGTGGGCGTCGCTGGGCCTGTTCCCGGTCGCCGGCCAGAACCTGTTCCTCGTCAACGCGCCCGCGTTCGCCGAAGCGCAGCTCACGTTCGGCGGCAACGACTTCGAAGTGGTCGCGAACGGGCACCTCGAGGCGGGCATCGGCGACGACGCCCGCGGGTACTCCCCGCAGTACGTCCAGTCCGCGCGCTTCAACGGGAAGCCCCTGGACCAGAGCTTCATCACCGGCAACCAGCTGCACGGCGGCGGGAGGCTGGAGATCGAGCTCGGACCCGAACCGTCCGACTGGGCGACGCACACGCGCCCGCCGTCCGCCTCCGACCGCGCCGACCTCGCTCGGGGCGCCGGGGCCCGCTTCCAGGAGTTCCTACCGTGACCGACCAGTCCCGCGGCCCGCAGCGCCGTCTCGTCATCGTCGTCCGCGCCGACCCGGTCATCTGCGGCCACGCCACCGAGGCCCGGGGCCTCGCGGAGGTCGCGCTCACGCGCGGCTTCGACGACGTGCGCATCGTGACCTGGCCGATCGACGCGCTGCAGGCCGCGGGGCTGCCGCTCAAACCGCTCGACGAGCTCCTCCCGTACTCCGAGGGGATCACCGTCGAACGGCCCGGGCCCGTGGGGGACTACCGCGTCCCCGACGGCCGCCACCTCCTCGGCATGACCGGCCGCCTGTTCGAGCTGTTCACCGACGGGGTGCCGACGGTGTGCATGTCGATGTACCTGTCGCCGCACGCGAACGCGGTCGTCGACGCACTCCGGTCGGTGCGCGCCGCCGGGCTCGACGCCGACGTCACCACGATCGCCGAGGCGGTCGGCTCCGACATCACGAACGTCGTCCGCGGCTGCCTCGCGCGCGGCGAGCTCGGCGCGGCCGCCGCCCTGTTCACGACCTACCTCGCGAACGACCGGTGCGTCGCGGTCTCCCAGTACACGAAGGACCTCATCGCCGACGAGGCCGAGCAGGTCGACCGCGCCTGCGGGACCCGCTTCGCCGCCGAGGTCGCCGCCCGCGTCCAGGTGTCCTACCCGGCCGTCGACGCCGGCGCCTACACGGACCTGGACCCGGCCGCGGTCGACGCGGCCCTGGCCGCGCGCGGCCTCCAACGCGACCGGTACGTCCTGTTCCTCTCCCGCGTCGCCGCCGCGAAGGGCGCCGACGACCTCATCGCCGCCTGGCGCGACTCGCGCGCCTACGAGACCCACAAGCTCGTCATCGCCGGGACCGGCCCCGCCCTGGCCGAGACGAAGGTGTTCGCCGAGGGCGACGACCGGGTCGTGTTCCTCCCCGACGTCGGCGACGAGGAGAAGCCGCTGCTCATGAACGGCTGCGCCGTGTACGCGCTGCCGTCCAAGCCCCGCCCCGAGTTCGTCGAGACCTTCGGCATCGCCCTGGTCGAGAAGATGCTCGCCGGCGGCGGCCCGGTCATCACCACCCGCACCGGCGGGATCCCCGAAGCCGTGGGCGACAACGCGATCGAGGTCCCGCCCGCCGACCGGGAGGCCCTCGCGGACGCCATCGACCGCGCCGTCGCGATGGACCCGGCCGAACGCGCCGACCGCGCGGCCCGCGCCCGCGCATACGCGATGCGGTTCGACCGCGCCACCGTGTTCGACAACCTTTTCGCCGGCCTCGCCCCCGGCGTCGCCGCCCCCATCGGCTGACCCGCACCTTCCTGACCTGCACGGACGCCGCCCCGGAACCGGATCGGAAAAAGTTCCGGATCCGGGGCAACCTTCGGCGCGCCCGCGGCAACTGGTAGACGGTGCGGCAACCCGGCTCCGTCGCACCGCACATCTACCGGAGGGAAGGGCTGCGATGTCCTCCACGACTTTCACCGCCACCCCCGCCATGGCGCGCCCGTAACGACTCCGGTTCCAACGGATGGGCTTCCTGCCATGGGAGATCGACAGGCGCGGGCACCGGGGGTGCCTGCGCCTGTCGTGCAACGGAACGTGAGGGGGCCCAGGTCATGCTGCTAGAATCGCCTCCCCGCAACGCGACCGGAAGGCACCCGTTGGACGTCCCCGCCAAGCTGGAGGAAGACGCCTTCCGCGCCTTCTTCGAGCGGCACCACGCCGAGCTCGCGCGCTTCGCGTGGATGCTCATCGGCGAGCGCGCCGCGGCGGAGGACATCGCCTCGGACGCGATGCTCGCGGTCTGGCGCCAGTGGGACCAGGCCCGGCGGGCCCGCTCGCAGATCGCGTACGCGCGCGGCATCGTCGCGAACCTCGTCAAGGCCCGCATCCGCGCCGCCGTGCGCGAACGCCGCCGCAACATGCTCTTCTGGCAGCGCCCCGACGCCGCGGACGGCCCCGACGCCGCCGACGCGGCCGCCGCCGCGGTCGACGTGCGCGCCGCCCTCGACCGGCTGCCCCTGCGCCGCCGCGCCTGCGTGGTGCTGCGCCACTCCCTCGAACTGTCCGAGCGCGAGACCGCCGAGGCCCTCGGCATCTCGGTCGGCACCGTCAAGAGCCAGACCTCGAAAGGCCTCGCCGAGCTGCGCCGAATCCTCGGGCCGCCGACGGAGGCCGCGATCAGGAACGGGGTGGGGCCGTGAACGACGATCTGCCCGACCGGCTCCGGATCACCGCCGAGGAGTTCGAACCCGACCGCGACCGCATGTGGACGCGCATCTCCGACGGGATGCGCGAGCCGCGCGGCGCCGCGTCCCGGCCCGAGCGCGCCCGCTGGCGCGTCCCGCACCTGGCGTTCGCCACCGGCGCGGCCCTCGTCCTCATCGGCGGCGTCGTCCTCTTCGGACAGTCGCTCGGCCTCGGGCCCCAGGCCGACCCCGACGACCCCGCGCCGCCCGCGGCCGACCCCGGCACCCAGACGAGCGCGCCGGACGGCACCGAGAGCCCCGCCGACCCCGAGTCCTCCGCCGGCGGCCCCTCCGAGACCGGAAGCGGCCCAGGCGAATCGAGCAGCGAAGAGTCCGACGCGCCCGAGACCGCCGCCCCGGACTGGCTGGCGGCCGACGGCTCCATCGACCCCAACAACACCGAGTACTGGACCCAGTCGGTCGTCTCGTTCACCAGCGAGCGGCCCCTGACCGGGCTCGAGATCGAACTGCGCGTCGAGGAAGGCGAGGGCCTCGCGTTCCTCGACTCGTGGACCACCGACGACAACCTCTTCCACGAGGCGGTCGTGACCAGCGAGGACGGCTACACCGTCCTGCGCTGGACCCTGAAGGACGGCGCGGTCGTGCCCGCCGGCGTCGAGTACACGCTCGCGGGCCAGTTCGACCCCGACGGGGGTCCGCGCAGCGGCGAGGGCGACTCGTACACCGTCGAGGCCGAAGACCAGGACGGCGGCACCGGCGCCCTCGAAGGCGGATTCGCCTAGATCCCCAACCCCGGAGCGAGTGCGGGGGACGGCCCGGCGGCCGTCCCCCGCACCGACACCCAGAAGCCGGAAGCCGAAGCCGCAGCCCGAAATCCGAAGCCGACGAGCACGAGCAGTGCCCGAAGCCGGCGCTCGGACCGTGCTAGAAGTTGACGAGCTCGAACGTGGTCGCGTACCGGACGCCGAAGCGCTCGCCCGACGCCGCCGCGAAGTCGGTGAGGAACCTGCGGACGTACACCTCCGGGTCCTCGTCGGTGAGCGCCGAGATGTAGGCGCGGTGCTCCAGGAGCGAGGCGATCCCGGCCTCGAGTGTGTCGGTCACGTCGACGGCGTGGGTCGACTCGGGGGACGCGGCGAGCGCGACCCACCGGACCCCGCCCCACGGCTCCAGGCCGTCCTCGGCGAGCTCGGGGAAGATCCACCGGTTCCCGGCGTCGGTGGCGGCGTCGAGCACCGACTCGCCGACGGCGCGGTGATCGGCGCTGTTCCAGTGGCCGGGCACGAAGTACTCGCGCCGGTTGAGGGTGATGATCAGCTCGGGCCGGTGGCGGCGGATCGCGGCCGCGAGGTCGCGGCGCAGCGCCACGCCCGCCTCGATGACGCCGTCGCGGTGGTCGAGGAACTCGACGGAGGAGACGCCGACGACCGCGGCGGACGCGCGCTGCTCGGCGTCGCGGACCGGCGCGCACTCCTCCGGCGCCATCGTGTCGATGCCGGCCTCGCCGCGGCTGACCATGAGGTACGAGACCTCGCGGCCGCCGCCCGTCCAGCGGGCCACGGCCGCGGCGGCCCCGTACTCCATGTCGTCGGGGTGGGCCACGATGGCCAGGGCTCGGGTCCAGTCCTCTGGCATGGCAAGGAGTTCGCTCATGCCCCGATTATGTCCTGCGTCAGCAGGCGCAGGAGACGCCGCCGACCGGGACGGTGCGCGGGTCGGGCTCGCCCCGCTCGACGCCGGCGTCGGTGGCGACCGGGAGCCCTTCGCGGATCCAGTACTCCATGCCGCCGATCATCTCCTTGACCTGGTAGCCGAGCTTCGCGAACTCGACCGCGGCGCGGTAGGCGCCGTTGCAGCCCGGGCCCCAGCAGTAGACGACCACCGGCAGGGCCGGGTCGACCAATCCCGCTGCGCGCGAAGCGATCTCGTCGGTCGGCAGGTGCACGGCGCCGGGGGCGCGGCCCTGGTCCCAGGCGGCCCGGCCGCGGCTGTCGACCAGCGTGAAGCCGGGGTCGCCGGCCTCGAGCGCGGAGTGGACGTCCGAGACGTCGGTGCGGAAGGCAAGCTGGCCGGTGAAGTAGGCGAGCGCGTCGGCGGGCGAGGCCGGAGGGACGCGCAGCACGGCGTTCTCGTTCGTTCCCATGCCCCGAACCTACATGCCGATACAAATCTAATATTGCACTGATACAAACGATCGGGAGGCGGCTCCCGGGGTAGCGTAGACCCGAATCGCATCCGATGAGAGAGGCAATCAACCGTGGCTCCCACCGCACCGACCGTCCGGCTCGCCCACGGCGCCGACATGCCGCGCCTGGGCCTGGGCACCTGGCCGATGGACGACGCCGAGGCCGAGCGGGTGGTCGCCGAGGCCATCGGCCTGGGCTACCGGCTCGTCGACACCGCCGAGAACTACCGCAACGAGCGCGGCGTCGGGCTCGGCATCAAAGCCTCCGGCGTCGCCCGCGAAGACCTGTTCGTGACCACGAAGTTCAACAAGGAGTGGCACGGCGTCGACCTCGCGGCCGAGGCCGCCGAGCGCAGCCTCGACCGGCTCGGCCTCGACTACCTCGACCTGCTGCTCATCCACTGGCCCAACCCGCAGCACGGCAAGTACACCGAGGCCTGGCAGGGCCTGGCCCGGCTGCTCGAGTCCGGGCGCGTGAAGGCGATCGGCACCTCGAACTTCAAGCCCGCGCACCTCGACCGGATCATCGACGCCACCGGCGTCGTCCCCGACGTCAACCAGATCCAGCTCAGCCCGTACACGACCCGCGACGAGTCCCGCGCGTACGACGCGGAGAAGGGGATCGTCACCCAGTCGTGGTCGCCGATCGGCGGCGAGGGCGGCGAGGTCCGCAAGGACCCGCTCGTGACCGGCCTGGCCGAGAAGTACGGGAAGACGCCGGTCCAGATCGTGCTGCGCTGGCACCTGGAGCTGGGCCTGGCCGTGGCGGTGAAGTCCTCGAGCGCCGAACGGCTGGAGGAGAACCTCGACGTGTTCGGCTTCGAACTGGAGCCGGCCGACATTGACGCGCTCACGTCCCTGGACCGCGGCGAGGCCGCGGCCGCGGACTCGGACCGGTTCGGGCACTAGGCGAAGTGCGGCGGGGGGGCCCCGGGGCCGCGGGCGGCCCCCCCGGGGGGGGGGGCCGGCCCCCGCG
>NZ_WIAO01000020.1:0-23352 GCF_009451885.1 Glycomyces albidus | reverse complement strand
CCGGGGCGGGCCCGCGCCCGGGCCCCCGGACGGGGGCGGCCCCTAGGCGAAGTGCGGCGGCGGCACCGGGATCCCGGTGCCGCCGCCGCGTGTTCCGGTCACTGCCCGTCGGGGACCCAGCGGAGCACGTCGCCGGGCTGGCAGTCGAGGACCCGGCAGATCGCCTCGAGGGTCGAGAACCGCACCGCCTTTGCGCGCCCGTTCTTGAGGACCGCGACGTTCGCGGGGCTGATGCCCACCGCCTCGGCGAACTCGCCCACCGACATGCCGCGCTTCGCGAGCAGCAGGTCCAGGTCGACCGCGATCGCCATCAGATGACCTCGGCCATCTCGGTCTTGAGCTCGGTGGCCTTGCGCAGGAGCCCTTTCATGATCAGCGTGAACATCGCGAACGCGGCGCCCCCGCCCGCGCAGGTGGCGAGCGCGCCGAGGTCGCCGAGGAGCCGCATCTCGTCGGCGCCGCTGCCGTACACGAAGATGTACGCGGCGGTCAGGAGCGCGATCGCCGTGGCGGCGGCGGTCGCTCCGACGACGATGTCGACCCAGCGGAAGGCGCGGGCGCTGAAGATGGCGTCGCCATCGATCATGCCCAGGAGCCGCCATGTGGCGACGAGGACGACCTGGACGCAGGCGATGCCGGCGATCGCGGCGGGCACGAGCGCGGTGACCATCGAGCTGCCGTAGGCGTTCTCGACGTCTTCGGCGAGCGAGTTCGGGACGATCATGACCTGACCGAAGAGGCCGGCGAGGAACGCGGCGGCCAGAGCCATCCGCAGCATCAGAATGAGGAATGCGTTCATGCATCGATTCTCGATCGGTATCTATCGAAAGTCAATAGACATCGATCGAAAATCGATATGTGGCACGATCCGGTGAGTCGGCGGAGCTCGGGGAGCCGGGGGCCCGGGAGCCGGAAGCCGGCGTCAGGGACCCAGGAGCCGCGCAGGGGAGCCGGGACGGGTTCACGCGAACGACGCTCGCGTGAACCCGTCCCGGCCCGGGACCGGTGATCCGGCCCGGGCCTGCGATCCGGCTCGGGGTGTCCTGCTACCCGTGCGCCGCGAACTCGGCGGCGAAGCACCTGCCCGCGGTGCCGTCGGCGGTCCGGGACCGTACGGCGATCCCGACCCGCTCCCGCTGCGGCCGCTCAGTCGTCGAGCAGGGTCAGGTTCGCACCGCGGATGCGGGCGGCGTCGGTGATCCCCTCCATCGCCGTGATCCGGCCGTCCTCGACGGTGAACACGAGCACCCGCGTGGGCAGGCCCGGGATCGAGGAGACCGCGCCGATCCGGCCGTCCACCAGCACGAGCTGCGCCCCGGTCGCCATGGCCGCGAACGTCATCGCCCCGCCCGCGATCGTGGCCGCGCCGCGCAGGATCGTCCCGACCTCGGCCGCGTCCGTCTTGAGCGTCACGTCCGGGTCGAGCACCGACACCAGCGCGTCGAAGTCCCCTTCGCGCGCGGCGGACATGAACGCCTCCACGACCGCCCGCTGCCGCGCGACGTCCCGGCGCTCCGGCTCGCCCGTCCCGCGCACCCGGGCGCGGGCCCGGCTCGCGAGCTTGCGCGCCGCCGTCGGGGTGCGGTCGACGATCTGGGCGATCTCGTCGAAGGGCACGCCGAACATGTCGTGCAGGACGAACGCGAGCCGCTCGGCCGGCTCGAGGGTCTCCAGCACCACCAGCAGCGCCAGGCCCACCGAGTCGGCCATGACGGCCTCGGACTCCGGGTCGACCGGCGCGCCCGCCAGGCTCGGCAGGGCGGCCGGCTCGGGCCCCGCCTCGGGCATCGGCTGCTCGGCCCGGGACTTGCGGCGCCGCAGCTGGTCGAGGCACACCCGGCCCACGACCGTGGTGAGCCACCCGCTCAAGTTCTCGATCCGGTCGGTGTCGCTGGCGGCCAGGCGGAACCACGCCTCCTGAACGGCGTCCTCCGCTTCGCCGGAGGAGCCGAGCATCCTGAAGGCCACCGCCTCGAGCCGCGGCCGGTCGTTCTCGAATCGGCGCGCGAGCCACTGGTCGTCGGTCATGTCCGGTCCCCTCCTCGTGTGCGGTCACCGGTATGACGCAACCGCCGCCGCTATTGTGACCGCAGAAGGCGGCCGCGTGGCCGCGGCCACGTTTCGGCCGGCTCGGATGCCGGG
The DNA here is from genome assembly GCF_009451885.1 of Glycomyces albidus. GTDB lineage: Bacteria > Actinomycetota > Actinomycetes > Mycobacteriales > Micromonosporaceae > Glycomyces > Glycomyces albidus. Next base: position 21,210 of record NZ_WIAO01000020.1, on the reverse strand, counting down.
CCGGGTTTCAGTCTCCGGCGGTGGCGCGTGGAGTTGTTGCGGGTGGACATGTCGCGCCATGTCCACCCGCATATCCCCGCGGGGGATTCGGGGCGGTGCCGACGGCCTCCGTCGGTACCGCCCCGGTGGTTCTCGCAGGTGCCGCGGGCGGGTGCACCCGCCCGCGGACTTGGTGCGGCTCGATCGATCCCACTGTGCCGCTCACCTGCGAGAACCGGAGTAAGACTCTGGTTCGAGGTGGCTTTTTTACTACTAACTACAGCACCCCCGTCTGCACAGCGGCAAGGATCGTTTTCTCCCCTGTGGATAACTCCCGGCGCGGGCGCAGACGCACTGGATTCCCGGCGGTGCGGGCCGGTGGCGCGGGTGTCGGTGCTGTTCAGGCGCATGGGTCAACCCTGGCACGGGCGGCGCTGAACCGCGACAAGGGATTTTCCGCCTGTGGACAACTCCGGGCCCGGCGGGACGGCCGGGCCCGGAGGCGGGTCAGAATTCGACCGGGTCGCGGATGATCGGGCAGGTCATGCAGTGGCCGCCGCCGCGGCCGCGGCCGAGTTCGGCTCCGACGATCGTGAGGACCTCGATGCCGGCCTTGCGGAGCAGCGTGTTGGTCTGGGTGTTGCGGTCGTAGGTCATGACGACGCCGGGCTCGAGCGCGACCGCGTTGTTTCCCGAATCCCACTGCTGCCGTTCGGAGGCGTACACGTCGCCGCCGGTCTCGATCACCCGCAGCGACGGCAGGCCGAGTGCCCGCGCGACGACGTCGGTGAACGCCGCCGAGCCGTGGTCCTCGATCTCGAGGCCCGGCTCCCGGTCGGCCGGGCGCAGCGAGAAGGCGTGGACCGCGTCCATGATCTTCGGGTAGATCGTCACCACGTCGCGGTCGGCGAACGTGAGAACCGTGTCCAGGTGCATGGCCGCCCGCAGCTTCGGCATCCCGGCGACGACCACCCGCTCGGCCGCACCATGCGTGAACAGGGCCCGCGCCACCTGCGTGATCGCCTGGCGGGAGGTGCGCTCGCTCATGCCCATGAGCACCACGCCGTTGCCCACCGGCATGATGTCGCCGCCCTCGAACGTCGCCTGCCCCCACGGCACGTCCGGGTCGCCCCACCACACCGTGCACCCGGTGAAGTCCGGGTGGAACGTGTAGATCGCCTTCATCAGCAGCGTCTCGTCGTGCCGCGCCGGCCAGAACAGCGGATTGAGCGTGAGCCCGCCGTACAGCCAGCAGGTCGTGTCCCGCGTGTACAGCGTGTTCGGCAGCGGCGGCATCAGGTACTCGCGCGCGCCCGTCGACTCGCGCGCCAGCGCGATGTACGGCGGACGCAGATCGTCGGGCAGGTCCGCAGTGGACAGTCCTCCGATGAGGAACTCGGCGAGGTCCGCGGGCCCCAGCGACTCGAGGTATTCACGGGTCGGGTCGATGAGGCCGAGGCCGACCTCGTTCGCGGTGATCTTGCGGTCGAGCAGCCACGACCGGGCGGCCGGGTCCGCGACGGTCTCGGCGAGGAGGTCGTGCAGTTCGACGACCTCGACGCCGCGGCCGCGCATCTGGTCCACGAAGTCGGCGTGGTCGCGCTGGGCGTTCTCGACCCACATGACGTCGTCGAACAGCAGCCCGTCGGCGTTCGTGGGCGTCAGCCGCCGGTGGGCCAGGCCGGGGCGGCACACGAGGACCTTGCGCAGGCGGCCCACTTCGGAGTGGACGCCGTATCCGTCGGTCATAGCGGTTCTCCTCCGTCGTCCCCCAGGACGGTTCGGGCGCACGCCGGTCGGGTGCGCGTCGTTCAGATGGCGACCCAGCCTGCGGCGAGCGCGGTGACGCCGAGGACGGCGCCGGCGACGGCGACGGCCAGGAGCACCGTCTCGCCGGGGCTGAACAGGCGGCGGCCCTGCTCGCGGCGGGCCATGGCGAACAGGATCGTGGCGGGGGTGTAGATGATGAAGGAGATGAGGAGGAACTCCAGGCCGGCGGCGAACAGCAGGAACGCGGTGTAGAGCGTGGCGAGGACGGCGATCGCGGTTTCGGCGGGCGTCCCGCGTTCGGGGGCGGCGCCGACGGCGCCGCCGCGGCCGATGGCGACCTTGACGGCGAACAGGGCCGCGAGGAGGAACGGGATGAGCGTCAGGGCGCTGGTCATGTCGAGGGCGAAGTTGAAGGCGTCCTCGGAGAAGTAGGTGACGACCAGGACGATCTGGCTCAGGACCGTGGAGATGGCGAGTGCGGGGACGGGGACGTCCTCGTTCGTGGCGCGGGCGAGGAACCGCGGCATGTCGTCGTCCTTGGCGGCCACGTAGAGCACTTCGGCGGCCATGAGCGTCCACGCCAGGTAGGCGCCGAGGACCGAGACGATCAGGCCGATCGAGACGAACACCGAGCCCCAGGTGCCGACCGCGTGTTCGAGGACACCGGCCATGGAGGGCTGGCGCAGTTCGGCGATCTCCTCCATCGGCATGATGCCGTACGAGACGATCGTGACCGACGCGAAGACCGCGAAGACCGACAGGAAGCCGGTGACGGTGGCGCGGCCGACGTCCTCGCGGCGCCGGGCGTGCCGGGAGTAGACCGAGGCGCCTTCGACGCCGAGGAACACGAACACGGTGGCGAGCATCGTGCCGCGGATCTGGCTGAACAGGGATCCGGCGTAGTCGGCGCCGCCCCAGTTGGCGGCGAAGGCGCGGGGGTCGAAGACGAACAGCGCCAGCAGGATGAACACGATGATGGGCACGAGTTTGGCGACGGTGACGATCCGGTTGATCGCGGCCGCCTCTTTCACGCCCTGCTTGATGAGGAGGAAGAAGCCCCACAGGCCGAGTGTGGAGATCGCGACGGCCCAGAGCGTGTCGCCGTCGCCGAGGGCGGGGACGATCGCGCCCGCGGTCGACATGATGAGGACCCAGTAGGTGACGTTGCCGACGCACGCGGAGGCCCAGTAGCCGATCGCGGAGAAGAAGCCGGGGTATTCGCCGAAGCCGGCCTTGGCGTACGCGTAGACCCCGGCGTCGAGGTCGGGGCGGCGCATGGCGAGGCGCTGGAACACGAACGCGAGCATGAGCATGCCGGTGCCGGCGATCGCCCAGGAGATGAGCGCGCCCGCGACGCCGGTCTCCTGCGCGAACCGGCTGGGGAGCGAGAACACGCCGGCGCCGACCATCGAGCCGACGACCATGGCCGTGAGCGTCCAGAAGGCGAGCTTCACGGCGGGGCGTGCCTCGGTTCCGGTGTCGTGCGCCATGGGTCCTCGCAGGTCCGGCCCGCGGTCTCGTGGCCGGGCGGGCGGTGGGCCTGAATATAGCGCCGGTTCCGGGGGCCGGGCCCCGGTTCGCGCCGATCCCCGCGATACGGGTGAGCCGGGTGGACCGGCGTGGTCGGGTCGGTCCGGGCGGGACCGCGCGGTGCCGGATTCGGGTCGGGGCTCGGGCACGGGTTCGGCGAGGGCCGCTCAGGGTACCCGTTGTATCCCCTCACCTGGGGTTGAACGGAAGGAGCGGTCATGGACCCTTCGGAAGCGAAGGCGGATCGCATCGTGGTCGGGGTGGACGGATCGTCCGCGTCGATCAGAGCGCTTGAATGGGCCGTCCGGGAGGCCGCCCTCACCGGGGCCGAACTCGAGGCGGTGCACGCATGGGAGGTCCCCGCGCAGTACGGGACGGGGATGATGACCCTCCCGAGCGGCGAGGAGTTCGAAGCGGCGGCGAAGGAGTCGCTGGCGCGGGCGGTCGAGCAGGCCGCGGGGACCGACCCCGGCGTCGTGATCGAGCAGAACGCGATCGCGGGGCATGCCGCGAAGGTCCTCATCGACGCCGCTCAAGGCGCGTCGCTACTGGTCGTGGGCTCGCGCGGGCACGGCGGGTTCGTGGGGACGCTCGTCGGCTCGGTGAGCCAGTACTGCGTCTCGCACGCGCCGTGCCCGGTGGTCGTCGTCCGCGACCTGTCGAAGGAGCACAAGAAGCGCTAGGGGCGCGCACGGCACGCGCATAACCGTCCGGGCGCTTGGAGGCACCGGCCGGGACGGCGCGCGTGCCGGCGAAGGCGCGGGATCGGTGTGAGGACTACTGGCGGGGCGTGTACGCGAAGCGGCGCAGCACCGAGCCGGCACCGGCCGCTCCCGCGCCGAGCATCCGCCCGGTGAACCCGGCCGCGACCTCGGTCGAGAGGTAGCGGCCGTCGAGGCGCGCGAGGACGGTGCCGCCGAGCGAGAGGACGATGTCGTCGGGGCCGTAGGCCGTCATGGTCTCGGCCTCGCATTCGACCGCGGCGATGCGGAGCACCGCGTCGCCGCGCGCTTCCGCGGAGCCGAGTTCGGCCCGGACGCCGCCGATGCGCGCCTCGGCGCGGACCAGGCCGTCCTCGAAGACGAGGCCGTACCGGTGGCGGTCGTCGATGCGGACCTCGAACCGGCCGGAGCCGGAGAAGACCGCCTCGGCCTCCCAGCGGAGGTCCTTGACGCGCGCGCAGATCAGGCCCGGCGAGCCGTCGCCGGGGTCGCGGAGGTCGAGCCCGCCGCCGGGGCGCGGGGCGGCGATCTTCTCCGGTTCGCTGGCGGGGGCGACCCAGCGCGGGTCCAGTTCCGCGGCGGTGAAGTCGTCTTCGAACGCGGTCGCGTCGGGCGTGAACTCGTAGCGGGACTCGTCGAACACGGGCCAGCCGTCGACCCAGTCGACGCCGGCGAGGAACGTCTCGCGGCCGAGCACGTGGAACGACGGGGTGAACCCGCCGGGCCGGACCGCGAGGTAGACCGCGGCCCATTCGCCGGCGGCGGTCTGGACGAGGTCGGCGTGGCCGGTGTTCTGGACCGGGTGCGGTGTCGAGCGGTGGCTGAACACGGGGTTGTCCGGGCAGGGCTCGTAGGGGCCCTCGGGGCGGTCGGCGCGCGCGATGGTCACCGTGTGGCCGCGCTCGGTGCCGCCTTCGGCGAGCAGCAGGTACCAGTGGTCGCCGATCCGGTAGAGGTGCGGCGCTTCGGGGTACGCGAGCCCGGAGCCCTGCCACACGAGGTAGGGCGGCGCCTCGAACTCGCCGGTCTTCATGTCGAGGCGGCCCTGGAGGAGCCCTTCGCCTTCGCCGCCGGCGACCCGGCCGGTCCAGGTGAGGTAGCAGGTGCCGTCGTCGTCCCAGGCGAGGTCGGGGTCGATGCCGACCGCCTGCGGGACGAAGACGGGGTCGCTCCAGGTGCCCGCGGGGTCCTCGGTGGAGACGATCGTCTGGCCCGATTCGGCGTCGCCGACGTTCGTGGTCACGAAGTAGAAGCGGCCGTCGTGGTGGCGCAGGGTGGAGCCGTAGATGCCGCCCGAGGGGCGGCCGTCGCCGCGCAGGAACTGGCCGCGGCGGTCGAGGATGTTGCCGATCTGCTTCCAGGACACGAGGTCCCGGCTGTGGAAGATCGGCGCGCCCGGGAAGTACTCGAAGCTCGAATGGGCCAGGTAGTAGTCCTCGCCGACCCGGCAGATCGTCGGGTCGGGGTGGAAGCCGGAGACGATCGGGTGCTCGGCTGCGGACACGGTCGGACGGCTCAAGGAGGCTCCCTCGGTGGTGCGGCGCGAATGGCGGCGGGACATGGCGGCGGAACGTGACGGCGGGAGGTGGGATGGCGCGGTCGGCCAACCTTAAGTTTCGTCGCCAAACTTTGTCAACCGGCTTCAGCTCCGCTTCAGGTGCCCCCGGCTACGTTGGAGACCGGGGGCCCTCGACCCAGAGGAGAGGCCGCTTTCAGTGTGCCCGGCGGAGGTCGGCGCTTCAGCTCCCCTTCAGGTCCCTCCGGCTACCTTCGACCGGGGGCTCTGAACCCAGAGGTCACGGCTCCTCCGGCGTGCCCGCGGTTCAGGCGGCCGCGTGCTGGACGCCCCACTGGGCCGCGTACCGGCCCGACTTCGCCAGGAGTTCCTCGTGGGTGCCCTGCTCGGTGATGCGCCCGTCCTCGAGGACCACGATCACGTCGGCCGAGCGGATCGTGCTCAGCCGGTGCGCGACCACGAGCGTCGTGCGGTCGCGCATCAGGGTCTCCAACGCGCCCTGGATGTGCCGCTCCGACTCCGAGTCGAGGGCGCTCGTCGCCTCGTCGAGGAGCAGGATCCGCGGGTCCCGGATGAGCGCCCGCGCGATCGACAGGCGCTGGCGCTGCCCGCCCGAGAGGCGCGCGCCGCGCTCGCCGACGACCGTGTCCCAGCCGTCCGGCAGCGCCTCCACGAACGCGAGCGCGTTCGCGTCCCGCAGCGCCCGCCGCACCTGCTCGTCGTCGACCGGGCCGAGCCCGTACGTGATGTTCGCGCGCACCGAGCCTTCGAACAGGACCGAGTCCTGCGGGACCACCGACACGTGCCGGCGCACCGACCGCATGTCGAGGGCCTCCGTGTCGCGGCCGTCGACGAGGACCGCGCCCGATTCGGGCCGGATCAGGCCCAGGACCGTGTTCATCAGGGTCGACTTGCCCGAGCCCGACGGGCCCACGAACGCGACCGTCAGGCCCGGCTCGACGACCAGGTCGACGCCGTCGAGCGCGGGCCGGCCGCTGTCGGGGTAGCGGACCGAGACGCCGCGCAGCTCCACCCGGCCGTCGATCGACTCGACCACCGGCTTGCCCTCGTTGCGTTCGATGTCCGGGTCTTGGAGGACCTCGGCGATCGACCGGATCGACTCGGTGCCGCGGGCGGTCACCGGCACCAGGTTGAGGACGGTGCCGACGGCGCCGGTGAGCATCGAGAAGTAGGTGCCGAGCACCACGACCTGCCCGGCCGTGATCGGCGCCCAGCCCGCGACCGCGACCGCCGCCGCGAGCAGCAGGCATCCGACCGACAGGAGCTGCATGGTCACCCAGCTCGCGGCGCCGAAGCGGCCGTTGACGACGTCGAGGCGCAGGCCCCGGTGGCGCACCTCGTCGGCGACCTGCGAGACCCGCGCGGCCGCGACGTGCTCGAGGCCGTGCGCGCGGGTGATCGGCATGAGCGCCGCCATCTCGCCGACGCGGGCCGAGAACACCTCCATCTCCTTGCGGAACTCCTGGTTGCGCTCCTGGGTGCGGCGGCGCGTGAACCACCAGACGCCGAAGCCGCACGGCAGCGACAGCGCGAACACCGGCAGGAACTGGGGCACGGAGACCGCCGTCATCGTGATCGCGCCGGCGAACACGAACACCGCCGACAGGAACGGCCCGCCGGACTGGGAGAGCATCAGTTCGACGTTCTCGACGTCGCGCACGACCTTGCTCTGGATGATCGACGCGTTCGACCGGGAGTGGAACCCGATCGACAGGAGCTGGAGCCGCGCCGCGAGCGCGTTGCGCAGGTCGGCGCCGAGCGAGCGGACCGTGCCCATGTAGAGGCTGGTGAACCATACGTGCGTGAACGCGTTCTGGACGACGAGGACGGCCGCGCCGAGGGCGAGCCAGCCGAGGGTGGACAGGGGGCCGCGGTTCACGACCGCGTCGACCGCGGCGCCGGTGATCACCGGCAGCAGCCAGACGGGGCTGTCCTTGAGGATGAAGACGGCGACGGCCGCGGCGAGCCGGGCCCGTCTGGGCTTGAGCGTGCGCGCGAGGGAGGCGATCGGGCGCTTTCCGTCGAGCGTGGTGGTGTCCATTCGGAAGGATCCCGTTGGTTCGTTTGCGGATGGGTTCGCCGGATCGGTTGCGCCGCAGCGGGGCTCGGGGAGGTGTTCGGGGCCGCGGACGCCCCCGCGCGCTCGCGGGGGATCACCGCCGCCCATCGTAGCCCCGCTCGGGCCGGGCCCGCGCTGGTTTTTCGGTGCGAATGGGACGACAATGCAGGTGTGATCTGCGGCAATGCGGCCGGTCCGGCAGGTGCGGCCCGTTCACCGCTCCAGGTCGGTGCGGCCGTTTCGCGAGGTATCGTGCTTCGGTTGGACAGGACCGCGGGTGCCCGCCCGCGTCCGCCGGGGCGCCCCGCGAGGCGTCCGGGCGACCGATCGACGAGGAGTGACGAGTGAGCGCCGCCGGCAGCGCGGGTCGGCCCGGACCCGACATCGGCGCCGAGCCCCCACCGGGGCACGGCGTCCGCGACACCGCCCGCCTCGCCTTGGTCGTCGGGGCCCTCGGCGTCGTCTTCGGCGACATCGGCACCAGCCCGATCTACGCGCTCCAGACCGTGTTCAACCCCCTCGACCCGCACCCGGTGCCGGTGCACGAGGCGAGCATCTACGGTGTCGTCTCCCTGATGTTCTGGTCGATGACGATCATCGTCACCGTCACGTACGTGCTCCTGGCGATGCGCGTCGACAACGACGGCGAGGGCGGCATCATGGCCCTCATCACGCTCCTGCGCCGGTGGAAGCAGGGCCGGGGCCGCCGGGCGGCGCTCACGCTCGCCGCGCTCGGCATCTTCGGGGCGTCCCTGTTCCTCGGCGACTCCATGATCACCCCGGCGATCTCGGTGCTCTCCGCCGTCGAGGGCCTCCGCGTGGTCGAGCCGCACCTGGAGAGCCTGGTCGTGCCCCTGACCGCGGTCATCATCGTCGTCCTGTTCACGGTGCAGCGCCGCGGCACCGGCGCCGTGGGCCGGGCGTTCGGGCCGGTCATGATCGTCTGGTTCAGCGTGCTCGCCGTCCTCGGCATCCGCGGGATCGGGGAGCACCCGGAGATCCTCAAGGCCCTCAACCCGGTGTACGCGGCGGACTTCCTGTTCAACCACTTCCACATCGCGTTCTTCGCGCTCGCCGCGATCGTGCTGTGCGTGACCGGCGCCGAGGCGCTGTACGCGGACATGGGCCACTTCGGCCGGCGCGCGATCACCAGGGCGTGGCTGGCGCTCGTGTTCCCGGCGCTCCTGCTCAACTACATGGGCCAGGGCGCGATGATCCTCGAGGACCCGGCGAGCGTCAGCGGCCCGTTCTTCCTCCTCGCGCCGGAGTGGGGGCGCATCCCGCTGCTCGTGCTCGCGACCGTCGCCACCGTGATCGCCGCGCAGGCGGTCATCACCGGCGCGTACTCGGTGGCGTCCCAGGCGGCGCGGCTCGGCTACCTGCCGCGCATGCGCATCGACCACACCTCCGAGAGCCAGTACGGGCAGATCTACGTGCCGTGGATCAACTGGCTGCTCATGGTCTCGGTCCTCACGCTCGTGTTCGCGTTCCGCACCTCGAGCGCGCTCGCGTACGCGTACGGCATGGCCGTCATGGGGACGATCGCGATCATGACGCTGCTGTTCCTGTACATCGCGAAGTCGCGGTGGCGGCCGCCGCTGTGGCTCGTCCTCGGCGGCGGCGGGCTGCTGCTCGCGTTCGAGCTGCTGTTCCTGGCCGCGAACTTCACGAAGATCGTCCACGGCGCGTGGCTGCCGCTGCTCATCGGCGTGGCGGCGTTCACGATCATGGTGACCTGGCAGAAGGGCCGCGGCGTCGTCACCGCCGAGCGCGAACGCCGCGAAGGGCCGCTGCGCGCGTTCGTGAAGGAGCTGCGGGCCGAGCTGCCGAAGTCGCAGTGCGTGCCCGGGACGGCGGTGTTCCTCAACCGCGGCAAGCTGACCGCGCCGCTGGCGCTGCGCGCCAACCTCGAGCACAACCACGTGCGGCACCAGCGGATCGTGATCGTCTCGATCGAGACGCTGCCGGTCCCGCGGATCACCGACGACGAGCGCGTCAACGAGGACTACCTCGGGTACGCCGACGACGGCATCGTCCACGTGCAGGTCCGCTTCGGCTACATGGAGGTCCAGGACGTGCCGCACGCGCTCGGGCTCCTCGACCGCAGGCACGGGGGGCGGCTGCGCGTCGAGGACGCGTCGTACTTCCTGTCGACCATCAAGCTCGTCGTCGGCCGGGAGCCCACGATGGCCATGTGGCGCAAGCACCTGTTCGTCGCCACCTCGCACATCACGGCCGACGCGGCCGAGCACTTCCGGCTCCCGCGCGAGCGGACCATCATCATGGGCTCCCAGATCGAGGTGTGATGCACGCGCTCCGCGAGACCAAGGGGTCGCTGGCCCTCGCCTCCGGCTCGCGCGTCCACACCGCCCGGTACGCCCACGAGGAGGCGGTGCACCCGCACACGCACGGGTTCGTGGAGCTCGTCGCGGTCGTCGACGGGACCGCCGTCCACTGCTCCCGCGCCGGGCGCACCCCGCTCGCGGTCGGCGACCTGGTGCTCCTGCGGCCCGGGCTGTGGCACTCGTACGAGGAATGCGCGGGCCTGGTGCTGTACAACCTGTGCTTCAACCCCGAACTGCTGCAAGGGGAGCTGGCATGGACGCGGGACGACCGGCTGCTCGGCGGGCTGCTGCGCTCGGCCGCCGGCGAGGCGCGCGGCCGGCTCGACGCGGGCGCGCTCGCCGAGTGCACCGCCCACCTGGACGCCCTGGCCGCGCTCGGTTCGCCGCCGCCGGCCACGCACCGCGCCGACCTGGTCGGGCGGCTCGCGCTCGTCCTCGGCATCGCCGCCCGGGCGCTCGCCCCGGCCGCCGGGACCGGGCCGGGCGCGCACCCCGCGGCACTCGCCGCAGCCCGGCTCCTCGAGGACCGGCCCGAGCGCCGGTGGACGCTCGAGCGGCTCGGCGCCGAACTGCACCTCTCCCCCGGCTATCTCGCGCGGCGCTTCAAGGCCGCGTTCGGGCTGCCGCCGCTCGCGTACCTGGCGCGCCACCGGATCGAGACCGCCGCCGGGCTGCTCCTGCACACCGACCTCCCGGTCGGGCGAATCGCCCGCGACGTCGGCTGGGCCGACCCGAACCTGTTCGCGCGCCGCTTCCGGGAGCGGATCGGCATGAGCCCCACCGCATACCGGAAGACGTTCGCTCACAGGACGGCACACGACCCGGCGACCGCCTCGCCTGAGCGGGACGGTTCCCGGCAGGACGGCTGAGCGAGGCCGCCGGCGGCACGCTCGCGGCCACGGCATCGGCCAGCACCGCGGCGCGGTCCCCCGCGGGCAGGAGCTTTGCCGGTCTTGAGTTCGGCGCCTTCGCGACCCGCGTCCGAGGCGGCGAGCGCGGGCCGACAGAAGACCGTCGACCGCCGCCCGTACGACGGGCGGCGGTTCGCTCAACGAGGCGAGAGCACGATCCGGTGAGCGCCCGGCCCGAGCGGGACGATGCCGAGCGGGACGCCGACGCCGTCCACTGCGGCCGACGCCCAATCCCCCGGCGGAGGATGGAACTCGGCCTCGGCGCCCGGCGGCACAGTCAGCTCCGCGGTGAAGTCCTCGCCGAGCTCCCAGCGGATCGCGGCCCGGCCGGTCGGCGCGTCGATCTCGGCCGCAGCCCAGGTGAGGCCGCCGCCCGGGACCGGCGCGAAACGCACCCTCGTCCATCCTGGAGCGCCCGGGGCGAGCCCGGCCGCGGTGGTGTACAGCCATTCGGCGACGGCACCGTAGGCGTAGTGGTTGAACGAGAGCATCGAATCGCCGCCCTCCATGTCACCGGGGTGGATGCTCCCGTCCTCGCGGATCGCGTCCCACCGCTCCCAGACGGTCGTCGCGTCGCAGGCGACCTGGTGGAGCCAGCCGGGGCAGCGCTCGTTGAGCAGCAGCAGGTACGCCTCGGCGTGGTGGCCGGTCGCGGTCAGCGCGGGCAGGACCAGGGGCGTGCCGAGGAAACCGGTGGCGATCCGGCCCTCCGCGGCGCGCACCAGCGCGGCGAGCCGATCCCCGGCCCTCGCGCGCTCGGCCTCGGGCGCGATGCCGTACGCGATCGCCATCGCGCACCCGGTCTGGGTCTCCAGAGCCTGCTCGCCGTACCGCTCCCAGAGCGCGGCCGCGACCGAGTCGCCCAGGGCCGCATACCGGTCGGCGTCCGCGTCGTGCCCGAGGAGCCGCGCGGCGGCGGCGAGGGTCCGGGCGCTGCGGACGAGGCTCGCCGTCGCGGTGTACGGGGTCGGGGTCGTGGCCTGCGCGGGGTTCTCGGGCGGCGCACCCGGGTCGAGCCAATCGCCGAAGTGGAAGCCGCCCGACCAGATCAGGTCCCCGTCGAGCCGCCGCTCGCCCCAGTCGACCCAGGCGCGCATCGACGCGTACTGGTCCCGCAGGGTCGCGGTGTCGCCGTACGCCTCGTACAGCGCCCACGGCACTGCCACCGCGGCGTCGCCCCAGCCGGTCGAGCCCGAGCCCCAGTCGCCCTGGTCGGCGAGGATGTCGGGGACGACGTGCGCGACCTTCCCGTCCGGGTGCTGCGCGATCGCGAGGTCCTTGAGCCAGCCGCGCAGGAACGACCGGGCGTCGGCGTTCCGGCACGCCGTTGGCGCGAACACCTGGATGTCGCCGGTCCAGCCGAGGCGCTCGTCGCGCTGCGGGCAGTCCGTCGGGATCGCGACGAAGTTGTCGACCTGGGACCAGACCACGTTGTGGTACAGGCGGTTCACGCGCTTGTCGGAGCATTCGAAGCGTCCCGTGCGCCGCAGCGCGGAGCTGATCGCGACCGCTTCGACGCCCCAGATCTCGACAGTGCTTCTCTCGACCGTGCTCTTCTCGACCGTGCTCTTCTCGACCGTGCTTCTCTCGACCGTGCTCTTCTCAACCGTGCCGTTCTCGGCAGTGCTCTTCTCGGCAGTGCCTTCCTCGACCCTGCCTTCGTCGACCGCACCGTTCCCGACTGCACCTTCCTCGACCATGCCGCCGTCCGTGCCCGTGCCGTCCTCTGATGCGCCGCACTCGATCCCGCCTTCCTCGACCGCGCCGCCTTCGACCGCGCCGCCCTCGACCGCAGCATCGACGGTGATCTCGGCGAAGCGGAACCCGTGGAAGGTGAACGCCGGTTCCAGGACCGCGCTCGATCCGTCCAGTATGTACACCTCGGTGGCGGCGGCGCCGCGCAGCGGCCGCGTGTGGAGCCGCCCTTCGGCGTCGAGGACCTCGGCGTGGCGCACCGTGATCCTGGTCCCCGCCGGGCCGGTCGCGTTGATCCGCAGGTACCCCGAGAGGTTCTGACCGGTGTCCACCGTCCACCGGCCGCCGACGGGGACCGCCGCGACCGGCCGCGTCTCCACCACCTGCACGCCCGGCGCCGACCGCTGCTCCAGGCCAGCGGGGAGGTCGAGGACCTCCACCGGTTCCCATGCGGCGTCGTCGAAGCCGGGAATCCGCCAGCCGTGCGGTTCGGCGCGCAGGTCCGTGGTGCAGCCGGCGAGGATGCCCGCGCTGCGGACGGCGCCGTGCGAGGCCCGCCAGGACGCGTCCGTCCCCACGACGGTCCGCCCTGAAGCGGTCTCGACCTCGAGCTGCGCGAGCAGCCCGGTCCGGTCGCCGTAGAACGCCTCGGCGCTGAGCCAGCCGACCGGGCCGCGGTACCAGCCGTCGCCGACCGCCGCGCCGATCGCATTGGGCCCCTCCACAAGCAGGCCGGTCACGTCGTAGGTCGCGTACAGGAGGCGGCTGCCGTACTCGGTCCAGCCCGGTTCGAGCAGGTCGGGCCCGACCGGGCGGCCGTTGATCCACGTCCGGTGCACCCCGAGCGCGGTCACATACAGGCGAGCCGACCGGATGCCCTGCGGCAGTGCGAACTCGCGGCGCAGCAGCGGCACCGAGCCGCGCTCGCCCCCGGCCGCGACCGGCCGCGCCGTCCAGTCGCCGGGCTCAAGGAGCGCGGCCTCGACGCGGGCCGGGGCGCTCCATTCGCCGCCGCGGACCCGGACCCGCCACCAGCGGGCCTCGCAGCTCGCGAGTGCGGGGCCGGGCAGGGGCACGTCCACCGCGGTCGCGGCGGTCGCCGCGCCGACTACCTCGGTGAAGTCCTCGTCGGCGGCCGCTTCGACCTCGTACACGGCGCCGGGCGCAACGGGCCGCCACGACAGCAGCGGCCGGGCGGTGCCGGTCGCGGCGAGGCCGGAGTCGTCGGCGGTGCGTAGGCGATCGGGGAGGTCCAAGGGGCTCAGCTCCTTCGGTGGTCGCGGCGGTATACGGCGACGGTACGGCCTTCCCGGGGCCGGAACCTAGGCCGAGAGCCGCGCCGACCAGCACGGAACCGACTTCCCGTGCGCGGTCGCGCGCCTCGCGCCGGTCAGTCGGCGGACGGGTAGGGGGTGAACCGGCTCTGGCGGTCGGTCACCTCGAGGGGCGCGCCGATCGCGGGGAAGGCCCGCTGCGGGCAGCCCTTGCGGTCGCACACTTTGCAGCCCGGGCCGATCGGGGTGAGCATCGCCGGGTTGGCGAGGTCGAGGCCGTCGGCGTAGACGAGCCGGTGCGCATGGTGGAGGTCGCAGCCGAGGCCGATCGCGAACGTCTTCGCGGGCGTCCCGAAACCGCCGTACCGGCGGGTCACGGTGCGGGCCACCCACAGGTAGGAGCGGCCGTCGGGCATCTGCGCGAGCTGGGTGCGGATCTCGCCGGGGTGGGCGAACGCCTCGTAGACGTCCCACAGCGGGCAGGTGCCGCCGACGCGGGAGAAGTGGAAGTCGGTGGCGGACTGGCGTTTCGAGATGTTCCCGGCCCGGTCGACGCGGACGAAGAAGAACGGGACGCCGCGCGCGCCGGGCCGCTGGAGCGTGGAGAGCCGGTGCGCGACGGTCTCGAAGCCGACGCGGAAGCGGCGCCCGAGCAGGTCGATGTCGTAGCGGAGTTCCTCTGCGGCGCTGAGGAACCGGCCGTACGGGAGGATGAGCGCGCCCGCGAAGTAGTTCGCGAGGCCGATCCTCGCCAGGCCGCGGGCCTCGTCCCCGGAGAGGTCGGCGGACTCGGCCTCGGCGCGGATGAGGTCGCCGCAGGCGACGAGCGCCAGGTGGGTGGCGAGCTGGAAGGCCCGCTGCCCGGGGCTCAGCAGCGGCGAGACGCGCAGGACCGGCGGGTCGAAGCGGCGCTTCACCCGGTTCGCCTCGCCCGGTTCGAGGTCGGCAACGACCGTCCCGTACTCCTCGCGCAGGAGCCGGGCGAGGCCGCCGGCGAGGTCCGCGGGGTCGAGCGCGGCCTCCTCGTACATCCGCTCGGCGGCCTCGTCGAGGGCGGCCACGTGGTTGCGCTTGGCGTAGAACAGGTCCCGGACCTCCTCGTGCGCGGTCGGGGAACCGACGCCGTCGCGGCCCTGCGGGGCGTCGAGCTCGGCGCTCATCGCGGCGTTCCGCTCCAGCAGGTGCCGGTAGCGGCGGTGCAGGTCCACGACGTACTGCGCGAGCTCGGGCATCGACTCGGCGAGCTCGCGGACCTCGCCGGCCGGGGCCGAGTGGGCGGTGTCGGCGAGGGCGTCGCGCAGCTGCGCGGTCAGCCGGTCGCTCTCGGAGGCCGAGAAGCGCTGCACGTCGACGTCGAACACCTCGGCGAGGCGCAGCAGCACCGGGCCGGTGATCGGCCGCTGGTTCGACTCCATCTGGTTGACGTAGCTCGTCGAGATCCCCAGGGCCGACGCGAGCGCGGCCTGCGTGAGCCCCCGCTCCTCGCGGAACCGGCGCAGCCGCAGCCCGGCCTTCGCCTTCCTCAACGCCATGACCACGGCCTTTCACAAGTTCCACAAAGCGGGCCGAAAATTCCACAAGAAACCACATTTACAGCGGTTTCAGGTGGCACCGGCGGTGTGCATACTGTGAAACATACCGCCCGCCGCACCGTCAGGAGATGCCGAGTGATCACCCACCGCGTCCGCGCACACGCCTCCCGCGAGGAGTTGCCCCGCGAGGCGCAGCTCGCCTGGAAGCTCGCCGAGGTCGCGGCCGACGCGGTCCCGGTGGAGCGGGACGTCGCCGAGATGATCGGCAACCGGGTCATCGACAACGCGGCGGTCGCCGCGGCGTCGCTCGCGCGCCGGCCGGTGGCGAACGCGCGGGCGCAGGCGCTCGCGCACCCGTACTCGCCCGGCGCGGCCGTCTTCGGTGCGGCCCCGACCGTGCGGTGCTCGCCGGAGTGGGCGGCGTGGGCGAACGGCGTCGCCGTGCGCGAACTCGACTTCCACGACACGTTCCTCGCCGCCGACTACTCGCACCCGGGCGACAACATCCCGCCGGTGCTCGCGGTCGCCCAGCACCGCGGCCTCGACGGGCGGGCGCTCGTGCGCGGCATCGCCGCCGCCTACGAGGTCCAGGTGGACCTGGTGCGCGGGATCTGCCTGCACGAGCACCGGATCGACCACGTCGCGCACCTGGGGCCCTCGGCGGCGGCCGGGATCGGCGCCCTCATGGACCTGCCGGCCGAGGTGGTCTACCAGGCGATAGGGCAGGCCCTGCACACCACGACCGCGACCCGGCAGTCCCGCAAGGGCGCGATCTCCTCGTGGAAGGCGTACGCGCCCGCGTTCGCGGGCAAGGCCGCCGTCGAGGCCGTCGACCGCGCCATGCGCGGCGAGGGCGCGCCCTCCCCGATCTACGAAGGCGAGGACGGCGTCATCGCGAGGCTCCTGAGCGGACCCGGCGCGGTGTACGAGGTGCCGCTGCCGGCCCGCGGCGAACCCAAGCGCGCCGTCCTCGACACCTACACGAAGGAGCACTCCGCGGAGTACCAGAGCCAGGCGCTCATCGACCTCGCCCGCCGCATGGCACCGCGCGTCGGCGACCTCTCCCGGATCCGCGAGGTCCTGATCCGCACCAGCCACCACACGCACCACGTCATCGGGACCGGCGCCGCCGACCCGCAGAAGACCGACCCGGACGCGAGCCGCGAGACCCTCGACCACTCCATCATGTACATCTTCGCGGTCGCCCTCGAAGACCGCGAATGGCACCACGAGCGGTCCTACACGCCCGAACGCGCCCACCGGCCCTCGACCGTGGCGCTGTGGCGGAAGGTCCGCACCGCCGAGGACCCGGAGTGGACCGCCCGCTACCACGACCCCGACCCGGACAAGCGGGCGTTCGGCGGCCGCGTCGACATCACGCTCGACGACGGCACAGTCGTCTCGGACGAGCTCGCCGTCGCCGACGCCCACCCGGCCGGGGCGCGCCCGTTCCGGCGCGAGCAGTACATCGCGAAGTTCCGCAGCCTCGCTGAAGGCGTCGTCGCCCCGGCCGAGCAGGACCGGTTCCTCGACCTGGCCTGCCGCATCGAGGCGCTCGACGCGAACGGCGTCCGGGCCCTCAACCTCGCCGCGCCTCCCGGGGCGCTGCCCGAACCGGCCGCGACGGGGCTGTTCCGATGACCGCTCACGCCGATCGCGCGAACCGCACCCGCGTTCGCGGCCTCGCTGCACCGCAACGGATGCCGTCCGAACCGACCGCGAAGGGACGCTGCTGATGACCACCGCTTCCGAGAAGCGCCGCCGCCTCCGCGAAGGGCTCGCATCGGGGACGCTCCAGCGGCTCCCCGGCGCGTTCTCGCCGCTCGCCGCGCGGGCCGTCGCCGACCACGGGTTCGACGGCGTGTACGTGTCCGGGGCGGCCCTCGCCGCGGACCTGGCCCTGCCCGACATCGGGCTCACCACGCTGACGGAGGTCGCCGGCCGCGGCGGCCAGATCGCCCGCGCCACCGACCTGCCGACCCTCATCGACGCGGACACCGGCTTCGGCGAGGTCGCGAACGTCGCCCGCACGATCGCCGCGTTCGAGGACGCCGGGCTCGCCGGCTGCCACCTCGAGGACCAGGTGAACCCGAAGCGGTGCGGGCACCTCGACGGCAAGGCCGTCGTGCCCGCCGCCGACATGGTCCGCCGCGTCGCCGCGGCCGTCAAGGCCCGCACCGACCCGGACTTCGTGGTCTGCGCCCGCACCGACGCCCGCGCGATCGAGGGCCTCGACGCCGCGATCGACCGCGCGAAGGCCTATGTGGACGCCGGGGCGGACATGGTGTTCCCCGAGGCGCTGCGCGACGAGGCGGAGTTCGCGGCCTTCCGCGCCGCCGTCGACGTTCCCCTGCTCGCCAACATGACCGAGTTCGGGGCCTCCCCGAACCTCACGGCCCGGCGGCTCGAGGACCTCGGCTACAACCTCGTCATCTGGCCCGTCTCGAGCCTGCGCGCCGCCATGGGCGCGGTCGACGAGCTGCTCGCGGCCTTGCGGACCGAAGGGACCCAAGAGTCCCTTGTAGACCGGATGCAGACCCGCGCCCGCCTGTACGACCTCGTCGACTACGCCTCCTACAGCGAGTTCGACCAGGACCTGTTCAACTTCAGGATCCCCGGGAGGGACGCATGAGCGCTGATCGGCCGCAGATCCGCAAGGGCCTGGCCGGCGTCGTCGCCGACACCACCGCGATCTCCGAGGTCGTGCCCGAGACCAACTCCCTCACCTACCGCGGCTACCCGGTCCAGCAGCTCGCCGCCTCCCGCTCGTTCGCAGAGGTCGCGCACCTGATCTGGTACGGCGAACTTCCCGACGCGGCCCGCCTCGCCGCCTTCAACGAACGCGAGCGCGCGCAGCGCGAGGTCACCCGCTCCACCATCGGCGTGATCGACCGCGTCCCCGACAACTGCCACCCGATGGACCTGCTGCGCACCGCCGTCTCCTGCCTCGGATCCGAGGACCCCGCCGAGGACGACAACCGCCGGGAGTCCAACCAGGCCAAGGCCGAAGCGCTGTTCGCGAAGCTCCCGACCGTGATCGCCCACGCCCACCGGCGCCGCCGCGGCCAGGGCCGCATCGCGCCCGACCCCGGCCTGGACTGGACCGAGAACTTCTTCCACATGTGCTTCGGCGAGGTCCCGGCCCCTGAAGTGCGCCGCTGCTTCGCGGTCTCGATGATCCTGTACGCCGAGCACTCCTTCAACGCGTCCACGTTCACCGCCCGCGTCGTCGCCTCCACCCTCTCGGACATGTACTCGGCCGTGACCGCCGCGGTCGGCGCCCTCAAGGGCCCGCTCCACGGCGGCGCCAACGAGGCCGTCATGAAGATGATGCTCGAGATCGGCGAACCCGAGCGGGCCCGCGACTGGCTCCGCGAGCGCCTAGCGGCCAAGGAGAAGGTCATGGGCTTCGGGCACCGCGTCTACAAGGACGCCGACTCGCGCGTCCCGACCATGAAGGCCGCCTTCGAGGACATGGCCGCCCTCACCGGCGGCGGGAAATGGGTCCGGATGTACGAGGAGCTCGAGGCCGCCATGCTGGAGGCCAAGGGCATCCACCCGAACCTCGACTTCCCGGCCGGGCCCGCCTACTACCTGATGGGCTTCGACATCCCCATGTTCACGCCCCTGTTCGTCATGTCCCGCATCACCGGCTGGACCGCCCACATCATCGAGCAGCTCGACGCGAACTCCCTGATCCGGCCGCTCAGCGCCTACACCGGCCCGAGCGAGCGGGCGGTCCCGGCGGCAGCCGTCCGATAAGATCCGCCGCCGAGTGCGAACACCGGGACGGCGCGGCGGACACCGCGCCAGTCTGCAGGGCCTGACGCGGGCGCCGTTCTCGAATCGTCGATGAGCGGGTCGACGGCCGGGGAACTCGCCGGATCCTCCGGCTGATGCGGCCGCTCCGGCACGGCCCCTTGAGACGGCGACAACGAGTGAGCAGCAGTGACAACGAGGTGTGCGGCGGTCGGGGCGGGTATCGGGCGGTCCGGGGCCGCTGGGCTTCCAGTCCTGAAGCGGCGACGACAAGATGAGTGCCGGCCCGGGCGGCTGCTCCAGCTGTCCGGTATCGCGTGGGGCGTGCTCGTGATCAGCGGCCGCCAGGAGGTGGAGCGCCGGGGCCGGTGCTCTGGCCCCTCGGTCGCCCTGCCAAGGGCAGGTTTTCGACGGCGACAACGAGACCGACGGTAGGCGGGTCGGGGTGGTTCCTTCGTCTGTCAGCGCCATTTCTGTTTCGGTTCTTGAAGCAGCGACAACGAGGTGCGGGGCGGTCGGGGCGGGCCTTGGGCTGTCCGGGTCCGCTGGGCTTGCTGGCGGGACAGCGCGGTGAGCGGTCGGCGCCCGGTCTTCGACTGTCCGATTCACGGGGGTTGGGCTCTCACCGGAGGTCGTCAAGGTCGAAGCCGGCGCTCCGCCCGCCCGCCCGCCTCGCAGGGGCCAGGTCTCTTGGCGGCGAGAACAAGGCGGTAAGGAGCGAGGTCCGTACTTTGGCCGCCCCGCCTCGTCAGGGCCAGGTCTCTCTGCGGAAGTAGTGGAGAGCGGAGAGCGAGGCCAATACTCTGGCTGTCCGGTGCCGCCTTGGTGCGGGTCTCGAGGCGGCGACGACCAGGTGGCCGAGGGTCGGGCCAGTACTCCGGCCGTCCGCCCGGTCGCGGCCCGGGTCTCTCGGCGGCAGTAGTGGAACCAGGGCAGTGCTTGGTGTCCCGCCTGGTCGCGGTCTGGGGTTCTCGGTGGAGCTGGTGGAGGGCCGGGGCAGCGCTCCGGCTGTCCGGTGCCTTTGAACTTCTGGCTTTGAAGCGGCGACAACAGGGTGTGTGCGAGGTCGGGGCAGTGCTCTGGCTGTCCGGTGCCTTGGGGGCCCTGGTCTTTTGTCGGTGACAGGGAGGGGCGGGGCGGGGCTCCGGTTCGGCTCTCCGGTCCGTCGTCCTGTTCGGCGGTCCGGGTCCGGGGCTGTCCGGGTCCGGGTTCTGGTGCGGCGACACCGTGGGTGTGGTGGGTCGGGGCGCCGTGTCGCGGCCTTCTGCTATCGCGGCGGGGCGAGCACGGGCGTTTGGTGGCGCGGGCCGGGTGGGGCTGGTGGCGCCCGGACTTCGACGGTCCGGTGCCACTCGGGTTCCGGTTGCCCGGCAGCGATGATCGAGGTGTGCACGGCGGTGCCTTGTGTGGGGTGGTGGTTGTCTGGATCAGGGGGTGGGGTTTTCAGAAGGGTGGTTCGCTGGGGTCGGCCGGTTCGGGGGTGCGGGTGTCGTGGTGGCGGGGTGGTGCAGGTCGGGTGCCGGGGGGTGCGGTGCCGGCGGGTGGTGCCGGGCGCGGTGGCCGCTGGCTGGTGCCGAATCGTTCTCGCGCTTTGGTTCTGGCCTGTCGGATGGCGGTGCGGGCGCGTTCGGTCTGGACTGCTTCGGCTCGGGTGTCGAGGTCGGCCTTGATCGAGGCGGCCCATTCGGTCCGGTAGAGCCCGGTCGCGAAGACGTCCCAGTCCGAGCCGTGATGCTCGGTGTCGAGGTCGGCATCGGTGCGCCAGTCCGCGCACCCGCAACCGTTCCCGGTTGCAGTCTCGGTCCCGGTCGCCGCCTGCCCGGCCTGGCCTTGCCCGGCCTGGCCGCACCCGGTCGCGCCGCCGAGAGTAACGGCCGCGTCGGCGGGGTGGTCGTGGTGGGTGATGAGGGCTTGGCCGGGGCCGGTCTTGTCGATGGTCCAGCCGGTGGTGTGGATGCGGCCGTGGTGGAACCGGCACAGCAGGATCAGGTTGCCCGCGTTCGTGGGGCCGCCGTCGGCCCAATGCACGATGTGGTGGGCCTCGGTCCAGGCGACGGGCCGGTCGCATCCGTGCCAGGCGCACCCGCCGGGCTGCTC
>NZ_WIAO01000002.1 GCF_009451885.1 Glycomyces albidus | reverse complement strand
TCGATATGGTCCGACCCCGAACCCGGGGCGAGCGCAACCGGCCCCGGCCCGAGCCTCGAACACCCGCCCGGCCGACACTCCCTCGTCGCCCGCTCTGACCCCGACCCGCACGAACCGGCAACACGCCCCCGAGCCTGCGCCATGCACCGGCTGTCGTCGCCGCCGCCCTGCACCTGCACCCACCCTCAACACGCCATCAAACCCACCACCGACTCCCGCCCCTCGTCGCTGCCGCTCAGACCCGACCCGAACGCACCGTCAACCAGCCTCAAAGATCGAGAATCGGGGCTCGGCGGCGTCTGGGCACCTTGAACAGCCTGGCTCGTCCGCGGCGCTACTGCGGCGGGGCCGCTTGCAGTGCGGCGACCATCTCGGCGACGAGTCCTCCGGTCTCCTCGATCGAGGAATCGGACAGGGCCGGCGAGCCGATGACCGATCGCATGAGGCCGATGCCGAGCAGCAGGCCGCCGATGAGTTCGGCACGCAGCCCGGCGTCGGGACCCGGCAGGCGTTCGGCGAAGTCGGCCAGGTACTCGTCGCAGACCTGTTCGCGCAGGTGGGCCCGCACCTCCGGCCGTCCGGCCGAGCGGAGCATGACGAACAGGGGGTGCTCGGCGCCGGGCGCGGTGCGGTCGGTGAAGACGATCTCGCGCAGCAGCTCGCCGGCGAGCGCCGCGGGGTCGCGCCGCCCGTCGCGGCCGAGGCCCTGCGGTACGTCCACGCGGACCGCCTCGTCGAACAGGGCCTGCTTCGAGCCGAAGTAGCGGAAGATCAGCGTCGCGTCGACCTGGGCGTCCGCGGCGATGTCGCGCACGCCGGTGCCGTCGTAGCCGTGCTCGGTGAAGCGCCGGCGGGCCGCTTCGAGGAGGGCTGTCCGGGTGGCCGCCTTGTCGCGGCGTTTGGGTTCGCTCATGAAGTCAGCATAAGTCATCAGTTGTTGACTTATCGAGCGCCTCACGCTAGCTTTGTCATCGACTGCTGACTTATGAAGAGAGGCGCTGATGCCATGCGCACCTACGTGATCACCGGTGGCACCGACGGGATCGGCAAGGGGCTCGGGCTGCATTTCCTGTCCCGCGGCGACCGCGTCATCGCCGTCGCCAGCAACCCCGCCAAGGGCCGCGCCTTCATGGCGGAGGCCGAGCGCCTCGGGGCCGCCGGCCGCGCGCGGTTCCTGCGAGCCGACCTGAGCACCGTGGCGGGGATGCGGTCCGCCGTCGCCGAGGTCGAAGCCGACCTCGACGTCCTGGACGGACTCGTGTTCGCCACCCAGCGCTTCCAGGCCCGCCGCGAGGAGACCGCCGACGGACTGGAGTACACCTTCGCCCTGTCCTACCTCAGCCGCTTCGTCATCGGGCACGAGCTGACCGGGCTCCTCGACCGCGCCGCGGCCCCCGTCGTGCTCAACCTGGCCGGCCCCGGCGGGCTGCCCGGCCGGATCCACTGGGACGACCCGCAACTGCGGCGCGGCTACAGCGGGAAGACCGCCGCGATGCAGGCGTCGCGATGCAACGACCTGCTCGGCGTCGGCTTCCCGCGCAGCCATCCCGGGACGAAGATCCGCTACGTCCTCTACAACCCGCTGTTCGTCAAGACCGGCATGGCCGACCCGCTGCCCCAGCCGATGCGGGCGGTCACCAAGACCCTCGCCTTGCTGCTGGCGCAGCGGGTGGAACGGGCCGTCGTCCCGATGGCCGCCCTCATGGACGACCCGCCCGCCGAACCGGTCTCGGCCTTCCGCCGCGGCAAGCCGCTCCCGCTCACGGGCAAGGACTTCGACCCCGAGGCCGCCGACCGGCTCCACCGGCTCACGCTCGAGATCCTGAACGGGTGAGCGGCTGCATCGATCAGCTTGCGGCGCAACCGGCTCGGTCAGGCGCGGACGGCTTCGAAGGTCCAGATCGAAGCGTCGGCGGCGAGCTCGGCGTCCTCGTCGTAGTCGCCGTACACGGCGACGTCGGTGAACCCGGCCTCGCGCAGGAGCATCCGGAACTCCTGGGCGCCGAAGCAGAGCATGGGGCTGTTCTGGAGCTGGGTCTCGACGAGGCGGCCCTCGCGCCACAGCTCGTAACGGAGCCAGCGGACGACGCGCTGGTTCACCTCGTCGAGATCGACGTGCATGGTCTGGAGGATCAGGAGCTCCGAGTCGCCGTCCTGCCAGTGGCGCAGCGCGCCGGGTCCGGTGAGGAGCCGGGGCGGAGGGACGTCGACGAAGAGGCGGCCCCCGGGGCGCAGGCTCTCGTGCATGCACCGGAGCGCCCGAACCGCGGCATCGCGGTCGGGCACGAGCACGATCGAGCCGGTCGGGACCAGGATGGCCTCGTACACACCGGGTTTCGTGTACGCGGTCATGTCGCCGATGAAGACGTCGGCTTCGAGGCCCGCGGCGGCGAGGTTGTCGCGGCAGATACGGAGCATGTGCTCGGAGGTGTCGTAGCCGGTGACGCGGAGGCCGTGCCGCAGCAGCGGGACCAGCATGCGGCCGGTGCCGACGGCCGGCTCCAGGATCTCGCCGGTGACGGCGCCGAGGCGGCGCGTGTAGAACTCGACGTCGCCGCCGAGCGACCTGCCGGCGGGCTTGTCCAGTTCGTAGACGCGGGCGGAGAGTTCGCCGTAGTCCCAGTCGGCGCTGCGCGCTCGTCGCGTCACGGGGTCTCCGATCGTCGTGGTGGAGGTGAGCCTAGGACGCACGGCACTGAGCCGCAAACGCTTTACGTACCGGCGTCGGGCCCTTGCCCGACCCGTCCTGCGATACCGCCAAGCGCCGGTACGAGCGGGTCGGATGCCGAGTCGTCGGCGAGCAGGTGCACACGGTCGTCGCATAGCCAGAACGCGTTGCAGCGCACCGGGGCCGCGGCGATGCCGCGGCCCCGGTGCGGGTGTTCGGGGTCAGGCGGTCCACTCGGGGTCGCGGCCGAGGTATCGCAGGAGGGCGGTGACCGCGTCGTCGCCGTCGGCGGGCGCGAGCGCGGGGGCGTAGGCGCCCCAGGCGCGCAGCGGCTCGACGATCTGCTTGGCGGCGACGAGGATCTCGCTTGCGGCCCAGGGCGAGAGCGGCTGCGGCCGGCCGGTGGCGACGGCGATGTCCCAGGCGTGGACGGCGGCGTCGAGGGCGCAGGCGCCGACGCCGGTGACGGCGTCGAGGACGTTGGGAGGCACCGGCACCGGGACCTCGGCGGCGTCAGCGGCAACAGTGGCCCACGCGTCGGCCGCGGCGGTGATCGCGACCGTCGTGAACGCGACCGGGTCCTCGATCGGCTCGCCGGAGGGCGCGAACGGGTTCCACGACGGGCCGTCGCCGCCGGTGATCGCGGCGGCGAAGCCGAGCTGGTCGCCCGCGGCGTGCTGGAGGACCTGCGCGACGGTCCACTCCGAGCACGGGGTGGGGCGGTTCCAGTCGTCCGCCCCGACGCCCTTGACGGCGTCGAGCAGCGCGGTGTGAGCCTCGGCCAGCAGGTTCCATTCGGTGGTCATGTCGCGTCCCTTCGGGGTTCGGAACGGTCCGGGGGACCGCCTCATGATCCAAGCATAGCAGAAGGGAACGTTCCATTCCAGTTTTCAGCCGGGATTTTCTCGCGCTCTTCGGCCGCTGCTCCCCCAAGAGCCCGGGCCGGACTGTCGGACCCGCGCGGATACTGGCGGGATGCGTGCTGGCCGCCTGGTGTCGATGATGCTCCTGCTCCAACAGCGCGGGCGGATGACCGCCGACGCGCTCGCGGCGGAGCTGGGCGTCTCGGTGCGCACCGTGTACCGCGACGCGGAAGCGCTTGCGGGCGCGGGGATCCCGATCTACGGGGAGAGCGGGCGTGAAGGCGGCTACCGGCTCGTCGAGGGGTACCGGACGCGGCTCACCGGAGTCACCGAGGGCGAGGCCGAAGCCCTCGCGCTCACCGGCGTGCCGCAGGCCGCGACCGATCTGGGGCTCCAGACCGAGCTGGCCGCACTGGAACTGAAGCTCTCGGCGGCGCTGTCGCCGCAGCAGCGGGAGCGGGCCGAGCGGGCGCGGCGGCTGTTCCACCTCGATGTGGTGGCCTGGTTCCAGCGGTCCGAACCGGTACCGCTCCTGGCGCTGGTCGCGAACGCCGCATGGGAGCAGCGGACCGTCCGCGTCCGGTACCGGCGGTGGAAGGAGCCGCGCGAGATCGAACGCGACCTGCGCCCACTGGGACTGGTGCTCAAGGGCGGCCGCTGGTACCTCGCGGCGTCGCAGGGGACGGGACCGGCGCTGCCGTACAAGGTCGCGAACCTGTTGAGCGCCACGAAGACGGAGGAGCCGTTCGAGCGGCCCGCGGACTTCGACCTGGCCGCGTGGTGGGCCGGCAACCTCGACGCCTTCGACGCCCGCCGCTACCGCGGGACCGCCGTGGTCCGCTTCTCCCCCGAGGCCGTCGAACGCGCCCCGGACAACCTCGACGCGGACACCGTGGCCGCCGTCCAGGAAGCCGACCGCGACGAACACGGCTGGGCCGTCGCGACCATCCCCATCGAGACCGAGTGGAACGCCTCGGGCGAGCTCATGAAACTCGCCGGCGTCGAAGTCCTCGAACCGGCCTCGCTGCGGGCCATGATGCGCGAACGCGCACAAGCGGTCCTCGACCTCCACGCCTGAACGGTCCCGCTGCGGGCCAGGATGTGCGAGCATGCGCCGCCGGTCCTTGATCTTCACGCCTCGCGGGGCTCGCTGCGGGCCGCGAATGCTCGGCGGCGTGCACCGGGAGCGCATCTCGGGTGGCCGCACCGCTCGATGTCGGACCCCGGTGCCACCCTTGCATCGGGGTCTGCGGAACCGACACCCCCGACCTCGGGGAACGGCTCTGGGCAAGCGTGTCGGACCCGAGTGTCACCCTTGCATCGGGGGGTTCACTGCCGCGACATCCCCGACCCCGGGGGCGGTGCCTCATTCATCTTGCGGCGCAAGGTGAACGCCGTGGCGGCCGTCATGATGGCGCAGAAGGCGCCGAGCACGTAGAAGCCGTACCGGATGTGCGTGGCGTCGGCGACCGCTGCGACCAGGACCGTCATCGCCGCACTCAAGCCCAGGCCGGCCGCGTTCACCGCTCCGAAGAGGCGGCCGGCGCGACGCTCGGGGACGGAGCGGAGCAGGATCGAGCGCATGCCGACCCGCGAAAGTCCGACCATGAACGCCGCGGGCGGGACCGCGAGCAGCAGCACCGCCAGGTGCAGCGGCAGCACGAACGACACCAGCGCGCACCCGATGCCGCCGGCGACCGCCGTCCGGAACTCGCCGAAACGGGCGCTCAACCGCGGGTACAGCGCCGCGGCGACGCAGAAGCCCAGGCCCGCCAGCGCGTCGACGATCCCGTACACCCCGGCGCCGCGGTCGAAGGCGTCGTAGACGAGGACGATCAGCGTGGTGTTGCTGACCATGATCATGGTCTGGCCGCAGGCGTAGAGCAGGCCGAGCCGCACCAGCGGCGCGCCCGGCACGCCGTCGGCGGCGGCCGCGCGGTCGGCGGTGTCGCTGCGGACGGGGGCTTTTCGCATGGCCCACAGGGCGACCGCGGAGGCGAGGAAGGTGACGCCGTTGAACATGAACAGCGGCGTGGTCCCGACGTAGTGGATGAGGATGCCGCCCGCGGCGGCGGACAGGAGCAGGCCGGCCTGCATCGCCATCTCGTAGTGGGCGCTGAAGCGGGCCGTGCGGGCGGGGTGGACGCGCTCCTTGATGAGGGCGTTGCTCGCGGGCATGAACATGGCCGAGAGCAGCGAGAGCGCGAACGCGGTCCCGTAGGCGACCGGTCCGGGGTCGCCGCCGGTGAGGATCCAGACGGGGAGGAACGCGGCCGCGGCTGCGCCGGCGAGGTCGGCGATGAGGCAGAGGGTGCGCCGGTCGAAGCGGTCGGCGATCGTGCCGAACCACAGCGACAGCAGTGCGGGCGGGATCGAGACGAGGATGTAGAGCCAGCCGACGGCGAGCGCGCTCTGCCCGGTGGTGAAGATCAGGACGGCGGCGGCGACGAGCTGGATGCCGTTGCCGAGGCTGGTGATGAACGTGGCGGGCAGGAGCAGGCGCTCGGCCCGGTTCCGGGGCGGCACGGCCGCGGGGGCGGGGCGGGCGGCCTGGGCGGTGGTCGTCATGCCGATGAGGATGCGGCAGGTTCACTGACAAAGTGTGTCAGTGAATGGCAGTAAGGTGAGTCACAGATCCTGTCGTGGGGCGGCCGGGGAGCCTGCTGCCGGGACAGCGCGGCCGGTCGCGGCGGTTCCTGGTGCCGCTCAATTCCGGGGACGCCGGTCCACCGGTTCGACGGCGCGGGACTCGCCCGCGATGCGCTCGTCCACGAACGCGACACTCGGCGCGTACTTCGCCACGGCGGCCGCGAGGCGCCGGGCCGCGGCCGGGGTGAGGCGCACGCTGCGCGCGGAGAGCATCGAGCCGAGGCGGATCGGCGAGCCGTCGGGGCGGTGCTCGCGGCTCGCCAGCTCACGCGCGGTCGGCTCCTTCCGGGAGACCTGGTACCAGTCGCCGGTCTTCTCGACGCCGACCTGCGTCGTCCATCCCGGAACGAACCCGAGCCAGCGGATCCTCCTGCGCCACAACACGATCCGATGGACCTCGCTCCACGGCACGTCGACGTCCGGCACATCGCGCCGCAGGTAGAGCCCGCCGACCTCTTCGTACAGCCGCAGGCCGCCGGGCCCGAGCGTCGCGGCCGCAGGTCCGGCGAAGAGGTTCCACGCCTTCATCGCGGACCACGCGAGCAGCGGCACCGCGAAGACGAGCACCCCGACCCAGGCCGGGGCGGTCCGGTCCTGCCCGGTCTGGTGGTCGCGGTACTCGACGGGTTCGCTGCCGGCGCTCGCGAGCATCCACGGGAGGGCGGCGACGAGCGCGATGGCGACGGCGAACAGGACGAGGTCGTGCGGCCGCAGCCGGTCGGCCACGGCGGTCTCCTCGCGGGAGTCTTGCGGCGGCATCATGAGGCGGGTCCCGGGGTCGGAGGCAGGGGCGTCCCGATTCTGCCACCCCGGTGCCGCCGGCGGGAACGCCGAAGGGCGGGCCGCGATACGGGCCCGCCCTCGGAAGCGTCGGTCCTAGTCGGCGGCGAGCCGGGCCAGCCGCTCGGGCGTGGGCCACTTGACGTCGGTGACCCAGCCGGCCTGCTCCATCAGCCGGATCACCCTCGCGGAGGTGTCGATCTGGCCGCGTTTGACGCCGTGGCGGGCGCAGGTCTGGTCGGCGTGGTGGGAGTTGTGCCAGGACTCGCCGCCCGAGAGCAGCGCGAGCGGCCAGAAGTTCGCGGCCCTGTCGCGGCTCTTGAAGGGCCGCTCGCCGATCATGTGGCAGATCGAGTTGGTCGACCACGTGGCGTGGTGCAGCGCCGAGACGCGGACCAGGGCCGCCCAGAAGAACGCGGTGGCCGCGCCCTGCCAGGACATCGTGATGAGGCCGCCGAGCACGGCCGGGAGCGCGAAGGTCGCGACGGTCCAGACCCAGAACAGCTTGTCGATCATGACGAGGTCGCGGTCGCGGAGCAGGTCCGGGGCGAAGCGCTCCTCGTTGGTGGTGTTGCGCGGCTCGAACATCCAGCCCATGTGGGCGTGCCAGAAGCCCTTCGTGAGGGCCCAGGCGGAGGTGCCGAACAGCCACGGCGAGTGCGGGTCGCCCTCCTTGTCGGAGAACGCGTGGTGGCGCCGGTGGTCGGCCACCCAGGTGATGACCGGGCCCTGCACGGCCATCGAGCCGAGGATCGCCAGCGCGATCTTCACGGGCCGGTTCGGCTTGAACGAGCCGTGCGTGAACAGGCGGTGGTAGCCGACGGTGATGCCGTGGAGGGTCAGGAGGTAGAAGCCGACCGTCAGGGCGATGTCGGTCCACGAGAGGAGCCCGGTGGACCAGGCGAAGGGGACGGCGGCGGCGAGCGCGGCCATCGGGACGAGGAGGAAGAGGTAGACGAGGGACTGGCGTCCCGCGTCGCGCTTCTCGCCGTGGATGGGCCGGGGTCCGGCCTTGGGTGCGGCCGGGACCGGGGCGGTCGGAGTCAATGTCGCCATCGCGGACCTCGCTTTCGATTCGTCCCTTCTATCGTGGGCGCGCGGGCGTGGAAACGCAGTGGGGCGGATCGGTGCTTTTCGGACTGCGGGCGCCCCCTGCCACAGGGGGTGTACGCCTACCGGGTGGCCGTGCTGCCGTGCCTGGATGCGATGGGCGCGGGGCGGGCGGGCCGCGTCGCGGCCCGCCCGGGGGGCTCAGGCTCCCGTGTACTCGGCGAGGTGCTTGCCGGTGAGGGTGTCGCGGCGCTTGACGAGTTCGGCCGGGGTGCCTTCGAAGACGATCCGGCCGCCGTCGTGGCCGGCGCCGGGGCCGAGGTCGATGATCCAGTCGGCGTGGGCCATGACCGCCTGGTGGTGCTCGATGACGATCACGGACTTGCCGGAGTCGACGAGGCGGTCGAGCAGGCCCAGGAGGTTCTCGACGTCGGCCAGGTGGAGGCCGGTGGTCGGCTCGTCGAGGATGTACACGCCGCCCTTCTCGCCCAGGTGGGTGGCGAGCTTGAGGCGCTGGCGCTCGCCGCCGGAGAGGGTGGTGAGCGGCTGGCCGATCTTGATGTAGCCGAGGCCGACGTCGTGCAGGCGCCGGGCGATCTTGTGGGCGGCGGGGATCTTCGACTCGCCTTCGGCGAAGTACGCCTCGGCCTGCGCCACCGACATGCCGAGGACTTCGCTGATGTCCTTCCCGCCGAGCTTGTACTCCAGGACTGCGGACTGGAACCGCTTCCCTTCGCAGTCCTCGCAGGTGGTCGACACGGAGGCCATGATGCCGAGGTCCATGTAGACGACGCCGGCGCCGTTGCAGGTCGGGCAGGCGCCTTCGGAGTTGGCGCTGAACAGGGCCGGTTTGACGCCGTTGGCTTTGGCGAACGCCTTGCGGATCGGTTCGAGCAGGCCCGTGTAGGTGGCGGGGTTGGACCGGCGCGAGCCCTTGATGGCGCTCTGGTCGATCGCGACCACGCCTTCCTGGCCGGCGACCGACCCATGGATCAGAGAGGACTTCCCGGAGCCGGCGACCCCCGTGACGACGGTGAGGACGCCGAGCGGGATGTCGACGTCGACGTTCTGGAGGTTGTTGTCGTTCGCGCCGCGGACGGCGAGCTTCCCGGTGGGCTGGCGCAGCTCGGCCTTGAGGGTCGCGCGGTCGTCGAGGTGGCGGCCGGTGAGGGTCCCGGAGGCGCGCAGGCCCTCGACGGTGCCTTCGAAGCAGACGGTGCCGCCCTCGGTGCCCGCGCCGGGGCCGAGGTCGACCACGTGGTCGGCGATGGCGATCGCCTCGGGCTTGTGCTCGACGACGAGGACGGTGTTGCCCTTGTCGCGCAGTTGGAGCAGGAGGTTGTTCATCCGCTCGATGTCGTGGGGGTGGAGGCCGACGGTGGGCTCGTCGAACACGTACGTGACGTCGGTGAGCGAGGACCCGAGGTGGCGGATCATCTTGGTGCGCTGGGCCTCGCCGCCCGAGAGGGTTCCGGAGGGCCGGTCGAGCGAGAGGTAGCCGAGGCCGATCTCGACGAAGGACCCGAGGAGGTCGCGCAGCGCCTTGAGCAGGGGCTCAACTGAGGGGTCCTCGATGCCGGCGACCCATTCGGCGAGGTCGGAGATCTGCATCTTGCAGGCGTCGGCGATCGACACGCCCTTGATCTTGGAGGACCGGGCCTCGGGGCCGAGCCGGGTGCCTTCGCACTCGGGGCAGGTCTGGAAGGTGACGGCCCGCTCCACGAACGCGCGGATGTGGGGCTGCATCGCCTCGATGTCCTTGGACAGCATGGACTTCTGGATCTTGGGGATCAGGCCCTCGAAGGTGACGTTGATGCCTTCGGCCTTGATCTTGGTGGGCTCCTTGTAGAGCAGGTCGTGGAGCTCGCGCTTGTTGTACTTCTTGATCGGCTTGTCGGGGTCGAAGAAGCCCGAGGCGCGGTAGATCCGCCCGTACCAGCCGTCCATGGAGTACCCGGGGATGATGATGGCGCCTTCGTTGAGGGACTTGTCCTCGTCGTAGACGGCGGTGAGGTCGAAGTCGTTGACCGAGCCGACGCCCTCGCAGCGGGCGCACATGCCGCCGAGCCGGTTGAAGGTGGCCTTCTCGGCGATGGTCTTGCCGCCGCGCTCGACGGTGATCGCGCCGGAGGCCGAGACCGAGGGCACGTTGAAGGAGAACGCGCCGGGCCCGCCGATGTGCGGGTCGCCCAGGCGGCTGAACAGGATCCGCAGCAGCGCGTTCGCGTCCGTGACGGTGCCGACGGTGGAGCGGATGTTCGCGCCCATGCGCTCCTGGTCGACGATGATCGCGGTGGTGAGGCCCTCGAGGACGTCGACGTCGGGGCGGGCGAGGGTGGGCATGAAGCCCTGCACGAACGCGCTGTAGGTCTCGTTGATGAGCCGCTGGGACTCGGCGGCGATCGTGCTGAACACGAGCGAGCTCTTGCCCGAACCCGAGACGCCGGTGAACGCGGTGAGGCGGCGCTTGGGGAGGTCGACGCTGACGTTCTTGAGGTTGTTCTCGCGGGCGCCCTGCACCCGGATCAGGTCGTGGCTGTCGGCTTCCGCGGGTGTCTTCTTGCTGGTGGCCATGGTCGTTGAGGTCTCCATCCGGTTCCGGGGCCGAAACGGCCCGCCGCCGAGATTACCGGCGGGGACCGACGGCCCCGGATCTGCTTACGACTAGCGCCCCGTCTACTTACGAGGCTGGTTGAACCGGAGCATGTTGCCGGCCGGGTCGCGGAACGCGCAGTCGCGCACCCCGTACGGCTGGTCCATCGGTTCTTGGAGGACGTCGGCTCCGGCGGCGCTGATCCGCTCGAAGGTGGCGTCGACGTCGTCGGTCTCGAAGATGACGCCGCGCAGCAGGCCCTTGGCGAGGAGCTCGTTCATGGTCTGCCGGTCGGCCTCCGAGGCGTTCGGGTCGGCGAGCGGCGGTTCGAGGACGATGTTCACGTCCGGCTGGTCGGGGGAGCCGACGGTGACCCACCGCATCCCCTCGAAGCCGACGTCGTTGCGGACCTCCATGCCCAGGACGTCCCGGTAGAAGGCGATGGCCTTGTCGTGGTCGTCGACGGCGATGAAGCACTGGGAAAGGTTGATGCTCATGGGACCAACCTACGAGGCTCCGGAGGGCTTCGCTTCTCGATTCCTGACCGGCCTGGTGTACGCCTTCGCGATGCACGCCGGGATCGACGCGCCGTCGTCGTGGTTCCGGGCCCGGTAGGCGCTCGGGCTCTCCCCCACCAGTTCGGTGAACCGGGTCGAGAACGTGCCCAGCGAGGTGCAGCCGACCGCGAAGCACACCTCGGTCACCGACAGGTCGCCGCGCCGCAGCAGCGCCTTCGCCCGCTCGATGCGCCGCGTCATGAGGTACGAGTACGGGGTCTCGCCGTACGCCGCGCGGAAGCTCCGCGAGAAGTGCCCGGACGACATGAGCGCCACCTTCGCGAGCGCGGGCACGTCGAGCGGCTTCGCGTAGTCGCGGTCCATCATGTCGCGGGCCCGGCGCAGCCGGACGAGGTCCTCCAGTTCCACGCCCCAACGATCGCACAGTCCCCCGACGCTCCGCCGGGCCAGGGCCTGTCCTGTACGTCAGGGCGAGGCCGTTCGCTCGCTCGCGAGGCGGAGGGCCCCGCGGACATCGGTGTTCGGTGACAGCGGCGATCAGACCGTGCTGATGCACCGGGCGGGCGCTAGTTCCCCTCGAGGTAGGCGAGGACCGCCAGGACGCGGCGGTTGTCGTCCTCGGACTGGCCGAGGCCGAGCTTGCGGAACACGTTCGCCGAGTGCTTGCCGACGGCCTTCTCGGTGATGTAGAGGGAGGCGGCGATGGCGGCGTTCGTGCGGCCCTCGGCCATCAGCCCGAGGACCTCGTGCTCGCGCGGGGTGAGCGCGTCGAGGCGGTTGGCCTGCTTGCCGAGGAGCCGGGCGACGACCTCCGGGTCCATGGCGGTGCCGCCGGCGGCGACGCGCCGGAGCGCCTCGATGAACTCGCCGACGTTGGAGATGCGGTCCTTGAGCAGGTAGCCGACGCCGCCGCGGCGGTCGCCGAGGAGTTCGCGGGCGTAGAGCTGCTCGACGTACTGGGAGAGGACGAGGATCGGCAGGGCCGGGATGTGGCGGCGGGCCTCGATGGCGGCGCGCAGCCCCTCGTCCTTGAACGTGGGGGGCAGCCGGATGTCGACGACGGCGACGTCGGGGCGGTGCTTGAGCAGCGCGGCGGTGAGCGCGGGTCCGTTGTCGACGGCTTCGACGACGGTGAAGTCGTGCGCTTCGAGCATCCGCGTGAGGCCGTCTCGCAGGAGTGAGTGGTCTTCGGCGAGGACGACGTCCATGGAGCCTCCTTCGATTCGGGTTCCGGGCTCAGCGGCCGGCCGCGCGCCCATTGTCGTCGCCCGACGCGCCGACCGAGAGGGCGGGGATGGTCAGGGTGACGGTCGTCGGTCCGCCCTCGGGGCTGTCGAGGTCGAGGGTGCCGTCGAACGCGGCGAGGCGCCGGCGCACCCCGTCGAGGCCGCCGCCGGGCGCGATGACCGCGCCGCCGCGGCCGTCGTCGCGGATCTCGACCTTCACGAGGCCGTCCACGTGCGTGACGACGATCTGCACCTGGCCGGCCAGGGCGTGCTTGGTGATGTTGGTGAGGACCTCGTTCGTCGCGAAGTACACGGCGGCCTCGACCGGGGCGGGCAGCCGCTCGCCGAGCCGGTCGACGACCGAGACCGGCAGCGGGTGGTCGAGGGCCATCGCCTGGAGCGCGCCGGTGAGGCCGCGGTCGGCGAGCACGGGCGGGTGGATGCCCCGCACGAGCTGGCGGATCTCGTCGAGCACGTCCGAGCAGGTCTGGCGGGCCTCGGAGACGAGGCCGACCGCCTGCTCGGGCCGGTTCTGGTGGAGCAGCTCCTCGGCCATGCCGAGGGTGAGGCTGAGGGCGGCGATCCGGGCCTGAGCGCCGTCGTGGAGGTCGCGTTCGATCCGCCGCAGCTCGGCGGCGGCATGGTCGGTGGCCTGGTCGCGGGCCTGGCGCAGCTCCGAGACGCGGGCGGTGAGCAGGGCCTTCGCGGTCGGGCCGAGCAGGAGCACGCCGAGGTGGGAGTACCAGCGCAGGAACAGCTCGCCCCAGCGCCACCAGGCGACGCCGCAGCCGAGCGCGAGCGGCACCAGCAGCAGGGTCTTCATCGGGGTGTCGAAGTCGTAGAACCCGAAGTCGTTCACGACCGGGTTCGGCGACGCCCGGAAGAGCGTCACCAGCAGCACCGGCTGCACGAGGTAGTAGACGGCGACGCCGAAGACGCTCAGGTAGAGCAGGTTGACGAGGAACCCGAGGGTCGCGTCGATCGCCAGCCACGCGAAGTCCCGCCAGGTCGCGGCCTCGCGGACGAGCAGGAGCGCCTGGTGGTCGATGCGGGCGCCCTTGGGCCGCTCCCGGTAGGGCACCGGGATGACGACGCCGAGCTGCTCTCCTATGATCCGCCGCTGCGCGTTGGCCCAGACGCGGATCGCGAGGAAGACCGCGACCGCGACCGGTATGCCGATCCAGAACACCACGAGGACCCCGGTGGCTATCGCCGCGACCAGGAGGGCCGCCGCTATGAGCGTCAGGCTGAAGCGCAGGACCGACCAGCCCGGAAGGGCCAGTCGCCGCGTGATGGGATTGGCCGGCATCGACATGGTGGGGCAAGCCTACCCTCACAACCGCCGCGACCTGCGACGCGACCTGCCGCGCGAACAGAACGCTAGGCTGGGGCGGCGAAAAGGGGGTTCGGCATGAGGTCGTGGGCGCTCGTCACGGGTGCGTCGTCGGGCATCGGCGCGGCCTTCGCGCACCAGCTCGCGGCGCGGGGCATGAACGTGGTCGTCGTCGCCCGCTCGGGCGCCAGACTCGAGGCGCTCGCCGCGCTCCTGCGGGAGCGCCACGGCGCCGAGGCCCTGGTCGTCGTGCAGGATCTGGCCCGGCCGGGCGCGGCCGAGCGGGTCGGCGCGGCCGTCGACGCCGCCGGGATCACCGTCGAGGTCCTGGTCAACAACGCCGGGATCGGCGCGTTCGGGCGCGACACCGCCATCGGCGCCGACTTCGGCCGCGACACCGCGATGGTGAACGTGGTCGCCGTCGTCGACCTCGTCAAGCGGTTCCTTCCGGCGATGTGCGAGCGCGGCAGCGGCGCGGTCGTGAACGTCGCGTCCATGGCGGGCTTCCAGGCGCAGCCGTACATGGCGCTGTACGCGGCCACGAAGGCGTTCGTCGTGAACTACAGCCTCGGGCTGTGGGCCGAGACCCGCGGGACCGGTGTGAAGGTCCTGGCGGTCTGCCCCGGGCCGGTGGACACCGGCTTCCCGATCGCGAACGGCATCAAGTACGACCGGCGCCGCCTCGGCTGGCTCCTGGCCGACCCCGAGCGGATCGTCCGGCAGTCGCTGCGGGCCCTCGACCGCGACCGCGGCTACGTCGTCCCCGACGCGCGGAACTGGCCGGAGGCGCACCTGATGCCCCGGCGCCCGCGCAAGCTCATGACCCTCCTGATCGGACTGGTCCTCAAGCGGTTCGCGGACTACCAGCTCAAGTAGGGCCCCGCCGGAGCGGGGCCCTGTCGGCTACTCGGCGCGGATGTCGTCGAAGTGGACGGTGCCGGTGGCCTGCGACCCGCCGTACCCGAGGTACAGGTAGAACGCGGAGACCTCCGCCAGGTGCTCGGCGTCGAGCAGCTCGCCGGCGTGGCCGGTGTCCCACGGCGCGGGCCGGAAGTCCGCGAACGGCGCGGTGACCTCCTTCGCGGCGGTGTCGCCGAGGCCGACGTTGTACTCGAAGTAGGCGCCCTTGGCGACGATCTGGAACGTGGCGCCGTTGGTCGAGCCGTCGCCCTGCATCCAGACCACGAAGCGGCTGAACGCGGTCCAGTCGGCGACCACGGACTTCCCGATGCCGGTGTAGCCGGCGCCGGTGAAGTCGTAGGAGTAGGCCAGGCCGTAGTCCCCGCCGCCCTTGCGGTCGGCCGAGTGGGCGGTCGTGTTGGCGTTGACGTGGCTGTACGCCTCGCTGAGCGACTGGTCGTCGCCCGCGTAGCCCTCGAAGTCGTCGACCCAGCCGGGCGGGAGCGGCACGACCTCGCCGAGGAGCACGTCGGCCGTGTCGGTGAGCGTCCGGCCGCTGCGCAGCTTGGCGCTCACCGCGATCGTGACCTTGCGGTTGTCCAGCCAGGACGGATCGATGTCCCAGGTGCCGGAGTAGTAGCCGGCGTCGTCGAGGCGCAGCGCCACCGGGGCGCCGCCGTCGATCGCATACGTGACCTTCCGGGCGGTCCCGGCGGTCAGGCGCACGCGGATCACGGCCTGGGGCTCGGTGATGCGCTGGCGGTCGGTGGGGGTGGCGAGGTGGAGGAACGGCGCGTTGGGGACGGCCGCGGTGCGGGCGTCGTAGACGCCGTCCAGATCGGACGCGAAGAGGGAGTACGGGTCCTGGTGGTAGGCGACGAAGTCCGGTTCGAGGGCGTGCCCGGGGAAGGGCACGTACGCGCGGTTGGTGCCGCCGAAGTTCGCCCAGGTGAGCATGTGGGAGACGCGGCTCGCGGCGGGGTCGGCCTTGAGGGCGGCGAGGAGGTCGGTGAACCAGGTGAGGTCGCGTCCCTCCTCTCCGGACTCGCCGAACTCGGTGAACGCGGGGATCTTGCCGCGTTCTTCGGCGAGGCCGACGACCATCGCGAGGTCCTCGACCGTGGCGGCGAGCCATTCGGCGGAGCCGGCGGTGGAGTCGTAGGCGTCGTAGCCGAGGACGTCGACGAACTCGTCGCCCGGGTAGGTCTTGAGGTAGTTCGTGGGGTCGCCGCCGAAGCTCGAGTTCGGCGAGTACGAGTAGAGGAGGTTGCGCACGCACTTGCGGTCGCGCAGGTACTCGACGGTGTAGCGGAAGATCTCGATGAACTCGGCCGAGGTGGTATGCCCGGCGCCCCACCAGAACCAGCCGCCGTTGTTCTCGTGGAAGGGCCGGAAGATGACGGGGATGAGGGTGCCGTCGGCGCGCTGGGCGCCCTTGACGCCGGCCGCGATGCGGTCGAGGAACTCGTTGTACTCGGCGTGCTCGGAACCGCCCGGGAGGATCTGGCTGACCACGCGCCCGGCGGTGTCCCAGAAGTTCCCGCCGGTCACGAAGTTGTAGAGGTGGGCGCTGAGGATGTTGATCCCGCCGCGGGCGTCGCTCTCCTTGAACGCGTGGCTGAGCGCCGCGATGTTCTCCTCGACGGTGCCGCCGTAGACGCCGGGCTTCTGGAAGCCGTTGAGGATGAGGGTGTCCCAGCCGAACACGGCCGGGTAGTCGCCCGTGACGGCCTCCACATCGGACGCGTAGCCGTCCATCTCGGTGAAGGTGAACCCGTCGGAGAGGGAGTGCTCGTGGCCGAACATGATCCCTCGGCCCTGGGTTTCGCGCAGGTACTGGAACAGGGCCCGGGTCTCGCGGGTGGCCTTGTCGTCGACGAGGTCCACGGGGGTGGGCCGGCCGGCGGCGGATGCCGGGACCGGCAGGCCGGCCACGGCGGCCGCGGCGGCGCCCATGGCGATGACCGCGCGCCTCGGCGCACGGGGGGAGGAGTCTGGCACTTGCGTCTCCTTCGACACGCTGAGCCCTCGCTGGAGGGGTTGGACCTGGATCAACGGACAAACAGGCACTGAATCGGTTAAGCGATCCTCATCATAGACATCGGAATATGTCGATGTCAACGCGTGGCGATGAGGTGGTCGCCGTCGTGATCGACGCTGAATCGGTTCTGATCGTCCAGTGCAGACGGAACCGCAGGCCCGGGCACGCGACAGGGGCGGCGGGAGACCCCGCCGCCCCTGCGCGATAGGCGTTCTAGTCGAGGACGCGGGCGATCGAGAGCCCGTCGTAGCCCTTGACGCCGACGGTCTGCATGACGGTGCCCTCCAGCTTCGGGTTCGCGGCGACCTTCTCCAGGTAGGACCGGACCCCCTGCACGTTCGGGTCGCGGCTGAGCCCGTCGGCGACGGCCCCGCCGCGCACCACGTTGTCGGCGATGATGAGGCTCCCCGGCCGGGTCATCTCGAGCGCCCAGTCGAGGTAGCGGGGGTAGCCGCCCTTGTCGGCGTCGATGAACACCATGTCGAACGGGCCGACGCCCTCCTGGGCGAGCTTCGGCAGGGTCTCGGCGGCGGCGCCCACGCGGATCTCCACGGTGCCGACGAGTCCGGCGCGCGCGACGTTGCCGCTGGCGACCTCGGCGTGCCGC
This sequence comes from Glycomyces albidus, assembly GCF_009451885.1. Lineage (GTDB taxonomy): Bacteria > Actinomycetota > Actinomycetes > Mycobacteriales > Micromonosporaceae > Glycomyces > Glycomyces albidus. The sequence goes on along the minus strand of NZ_WIAO01000002.1, from coordinate 332,780 downwards.
GGGCTGTACTCGAGGCTGATCAGGTGCCCGTCCGAGGGCAGCGCCCGCGCCATCCAGATCGCGCTGTAGCCGCCGAGCGTCCCGATCTCGAGGATCCGCTTGGCGCCCAAGGTCTTCGCGAGCAGGTAGAGGAGCTTGCCCTGCGCGGGCGAGATCGAGATCGGCGGCAGCCCGGCCTTCTGGGCCGCGGTCGTCACCCCGGCGAGGACCTCGTCCTCACCGACCAGCAGCGATCCGAGGAACGCGTCGACTTCGGTCCATTGCCCCTGGCCCATTGCTTCGCCCCTTCCGACGGGTCCGAGAACGTCGATGAAACGCTATCACCGCCCCCTGACCGGACTCGCTCCGTTAAATTCGGACTTTCCAGTCGAGTGGGACGAACGCGCTATCAGGCCGCCCGCGTCGCGGGCCGGGAATAGTACCGCGAATGGGTGAAGCCGGTTGTTGTAATTACGACATCGACGGATGCTCGACAGTGGCCTTTTGTCGGATTTTGCCCCTGAATCAGCTGAACGCGCCGGGCTCGGTCTTGCCGATCGTCGTACGGTGCAACGGCTTGAATGATAGACCTGAATCACGACTTGTTCGCGGCCGCGAAACCGGCTTCATCCGGTGCGGCGGCGGGCTGGAACGACGGCCGGCTTCGGGGGAGCCCGGTCGCACACTGGGGGGTAACGCTATGAGCATGGCACGATCGGCGACTGTCGATATCGGCACCACCATGCGGCTCGTCGCGCCCGATTTCGCGACGGTGAGTGTGCGCGCGAGTCTGCGATACGACCCGGACGACCCTTACGCGGTCTGCGTGATGTTCCATCCGGACGGGACGGACGCCGACCAGGTGGCCTGGTCGTTCTCCCGCGAACTGCTCGCGAAGGGGCTGGAGGAGCCCACCGGCATCGGCGACGTGCGCGTCTGGCCCTGGACGACTCCGCGGGGGGAATCGGTCGCCCTCGCCCTCTCCTCGCCCGACGGCAACGCCCTCTTCGAGATCAACCGCGGCGTGGTGCAGCGCTTCCTCCGCCGGGCCTACAGCCTGGTCCCCCGCGGCCGGGAATCGGGTTACGTCGACATGGACACGACCCTCACGAAGCTCCTGGCCGGGGGTGTCTTAGCGCGGCCTCCCAGCCCTGCCGACGACCGCGAGGGCGGACCGGGTCTCCGGTCCGCCCTCGCGGTGCTCCGGGCGCTCTCAGCCGCAACTGCGCGCCTTCGCGTCGCCGCGGCTGCCGCGTGGATCGCGCGTCCTGTCACTCCGGGTGGTTGTGCGCGTCGCCGCCGATGAGGAACGGCTCGGTGATCCCCTCGTAGACCAGGTGCGCGACCAGGCCCTCGGCGGCGTGGGGCAGGTTGTGGCAGTGGTCCATCCAGATGCCGGGGTTGTCGGCCTCGAACGCGATCTCGTAGGTCTCGCCGTCGCCGACCTCGAGCGAGTCGATCCACCAGGGGCTCCCGGTCGCGGCGACGCCGTCGCGGGAGAGCACCACCGCGTGGTGGCCGTGGAGGTGCATCGGATGGGACTCGCCGCTGTCGTTCGTGATCCGCATCCGCACGATGTCGCCGTACGCGACGGTGAACATCGGAACGTCGGGGAACAGGCCGCCGTTGACGGTCCACCAGACCCCCGGCCGGCCGTCGAGGAACCCGGGGCGGCGGCCGATGCCGAACGCGAACTCGCGGTCGGGCGCGCCCGGATCGAACCCGATCCCCCGCGGTGATCCATAGTGGAGCAGATCGAGGACCTCCTGCGGCCGTTCGGAGGCCGCGGTCGTGCCGTCGCCGACGAGGAGCGCTGCCGTGGCGCCGAGGTTGACGCGGACGGGGCCGCGCGCGGGCACGGTGAACTCGAGGTCGTTCCGGCCGCCCGCGGCGACCATGACGGTGACGTCCTCGACCTCCGCGGGCTCGTGGAGCCCGGTGCCGTCGACGGCGGCCACGCGGAACCGGGCGCCGTCGACCCACACCCGCATCACCTCGAAGTCGGTGTTCACGATCCGGACGCGGACGGTGTCGCCCGGCGCGGCGGCCACCCGGTCCACGCCTTCGCGGCCGTTGACGGTCCGCCGCCCGTCGTAGTGGTGCACGAGCGCCACCGCGTCCACGTCCGCGGGCGGGCCGGAGGCGGGCGTGATGACGAGCGGCCCGAGCAGGCCGCCGCGAACCTGCTCGTGGGAGACCTGGTGCGAGTGGTACCAGAAGGTGCCGACCTGGTCGGCGAAGAAGCGGTAGACGAACTCGCCGCCGGGGCCGACGGCGTCCTGGGTGACGCCCGCGGCGCCGTCCATGGCGCCGGGCACGTCGACGCCGTGCCAGTGGAGGGTGACGCCGTCGGGGACGGACTCGTTCAGGAGCCGGACTTCGATGAGCTGGCCGTGCTCGGCGCGGATCTCCGGGCCCGGGGAGGAGCCGTTGAGGGTGTAGCCGTCGACGCGCCTGCCGGAGGCGAGGGTGAACTCCCGCCGCTCGGCGGTGAGGGTGACGCGCACGTCGGCTTCGAGGCCGTCGGGCACGGTGAGCGCGTCCACCGCCTGCGGGGCGGTGGACGCGTCGTGGTCGGGCCCGCCGCCGCGGTCGTGGTATCCCATGTCCGTGACCGAGTAGGCGTCGGGGAGCAGGCTGGAGTGCCAGAACCAGGCCACGGGGCCCAGGACCGCGACCGTCGCGGCCACGGCCGCGAGGATCTTGGCGCGTCTACTGAGTCGCATTCCCGGTCACTGGCTCCGAGGCGGGCTTGCGGGCCCGGATGCCGGCCATGAGGGCGCCGCCGTAGATCAGGAACGCGTTCAGGCCGTGGAAGAGGCCGAGGATCGCGGCCTCGTGGCCCCACAGCCCGAGGAAGACCTGGAGGACGATGAGGACCAGGAGGACGAGGGCGCGGACGATCCCGCCCCTGACCTTGGCGAAGAACGACACGATCAGGAGGATCAGCGCGAGCGCGGGGATGACCATCATGCCGTTCATGCCGTGGAGCATGAACCCGAGCGCCTCGTCGAACGGCGGGGCCTCCTCGCTCTGCAGCACCGCCGAGTCGAGCACGCCGCCGCCGTCGACCCAGACGTAGAGGCCGGCGACGGCCCAGACCATGACCGCCGCCTGGATCGCGACCTCCACGGCGATGATGAACGCGAGGATGCGGTAGAGAAGTCTCATCAGTGTGCCCTTCTGGCCGAGTTCAGGGACCCGTACTGAGGGTGATGATAAGCACACGATGGGTATCGAAGTTCGCCGAAATCGCCGAGCGGCGCGGCGAAAAGGCGGACCGGAGACCCGTTCGCGGGGCCGTGTCGCCGATCGACCATCCCGGCCGGCTTGTCGGACCCGGCTGTCAGGGTTGTCGAATCGGGGCCCGCCGGTTGCCCGTTTTGCCCGGACCCTCCCGTGACGCCCGGTCAGCTGCGCAGCAGCGCCGCCGTCTGGGCGGCGATCTCGCCTTCCTCGTTGGTCGGAATGACCATCACCGTGATCGGCGAGTCGGGTGTGGAGATGACCGGCCCGCCCGCGGCGTTCGCGGCCTCGTCGAGGTCGACGCCGAGGGCGACGAGGGACCCGAGGGCCCGGGCGCGCACTTCGGCGCTGTTCTCGCCGATGCCGGCGGTGAACGCGATCGCGTCCGCTCCGCCGAGCGCGGCGATGTAGGAGCCGATGTACTTGCGGATCCGGTAGCAGTAGATCTCGAGCGCCGTCTGCGCGGCCCGGTCGCCCGCCGCGGCGGCCCGCTCGATCGCGCGGTTGTCGCTGTGCCCGCTGAGCGCGAGCATCCCGGACTGCTTGTTCAGGGCCGCATCGAGGTCGGCGAAGCTGGCGCCGGTCCGGCGGTGCATGTGGAAGACGATCGCCGGGTCGATGTCGCCCGACCGCGTCCCCATCACCAGGCCCTCGAGCGGGGTGAGGCCCATCGACGTGTCGATCGAGCGGCCCCGCTCGACGGCGGTCACGGAGGCGCCGTTGCCGAGGTGCGCGACGATCACGTTGACCTCCTTGGGGCTCTTGCCGAGCATCTCGGCGGCCTTTCGGGAGACGTACGCGTGGGAGGTGCCGTGGAAGCCGTACCGGCGCACCCCGTGGTCCTCGCGCCACGACGAGGGCACCGCGTACAGGTGGGCGCGCTCGGGCACCGTGGCGTGGAACGCGGTGTCGAACACGGCGACCTGCGGCAGTTTCGGGAAGAGCTTGCGGGCGGTCCGGATGCCCTCGAGGTTCGCGGGGTTGTGCAGGGGCGCGAGCGCCGAGAGCTCGTCGATGGCGCGCTCGACCTCGTCGTCGACGACGACGGGCTGCACGAACCGCTCGCCGCCGTGGACGACGCGGTGCGCGACCGCGATGAGCCCGGCCTCGGCCAGCGGCGTCCCGTGCTCGTCGAAGGCCGCGACCATCGCCTCCAGTCCGGCGGCGTAGTCGGCGAAGCGGCCCTCCCGCTCGGTCTTCTCGCCCGCGTGCTTGTGGGTGAGGACGGAACCGGACTGTCCGATGCGCTCGATCAGGCCCGAGGTCGACGCCTCCATCGTGTCGCCGTCGACCAGCTGGTACTTGATCGACGAGGAACCGGAGTTGATCACCAGGACCGGTGCGCTCATGGCACTTTCCCCTCTAGAGCGCCCGCCCGCTCAGGCGGTCTGGCTCGCTTGGATCGCGGTGAGCGCGACCGTGTTGACGATGTCCGGCACCGTGGCGCCCCGCGACAGGTCGTTGACCGGCTTGCGCAGGCCCTGGAGCACCGGGCCGACGGCGATCGCGCCGGCCGAGCGCTGCACGGCCTTGTACAGGTTGTTGCCGGTGTTCAGGTCGGGGACGATGAAGACGGTGGCCTTCCCGGCGACCTGGGAGTCCGGGAGTTTCGTGCCCGCGACGCCGGCGTCGGCGGCGGCGTCGTACTGGATCGGCCCCTCCACCGGGAGGTCGGGCCTGCGGGCGCGGACGATCTCGGTCGCCGCCCGGACCTTGTCCACGGCCTCGCCGTGGCCCGAGGTACCGGTCGAGTACGAGAGCATCGCCACCCGCGGTTCCACGCCGAACTCGGCGGCGGTGCCTGCCGAGGATAGCGCGATGTCGGCGAGCTGCTCGGCATCGGGGTTCGGGTTGACGGCGCAGTCGCCGTAGACGAGCACCCGGTCTTCGAGGCACATGAAGAACACCGAGGAGACCACGGCGACGTCCGGCTTGGTCTTGATGATCTCGAACGAGGGCCGGATGGTGTGCGCGGTGGTGTGGACCGCGCCGGAGACCATGCCGTCGGCCATGCCGGTGTGGACCATCATGGTGCCGAAATAGGACACGTCGGCGACCTGGTCGTACGCGGCCTCGACGGTGACGCCCTTGTGGGCGCGCAGCCGCGCGTACTCCTTCGCGAACCGCTCGCGGATCTCGTGGTCGCCGGGGTTGAGGATGTGGGCCCCGGTGATGTCGACGCCCAGTTGCGCGGCCTGCGAGCGAATCTCGGACTCCTCGCCGAGGAGCGTCAGGCGCGCCACGTCGCGGCGCATGAGGATCTCGGCGGCCTTGAGGATCCGCGGCTCGGCGCCTTCGGGGAGGACGATGTGCTTGTCGAGCGCCTTGGCGCGCCCGAGCATCGAGTGCTCGAACATGATCGGGGTGACCACGGTCGGCTTCGAGAGCGCGAGCCGGTCGAGCAGGTCGTCGCCGTCGACGCCGGCGGCGAAGTCCTCGAGGGCGCGGGTGATCTTGCGCTGGCCGCCGGCGGCGAGTGAGCCGGTGACGTCGCCGACGAGGTTGGCCATGTCGAAGGTGTCGTGCTGGACGAGCGCGATCGGCAGCTTCGAGTCGAGGCCGGCGACGATGTCGAGGATCTGCGGCTGGGGCCGCAGGCCGCCGGTGAGGAAGACCGCCGAGAGGCTGGGGGTGCCTTCGGCGAGGTGGGCGGCGATGAGGCCGAGGAGGACTTCGGAGCGGTCGCCGGGGAGGATCACGGCCTTGTCGTCGGCGAGGCGGGTGAGGAGGTTCGGGAGGGTCATGGCCGCGACGACGATGTCGCCGACGGTGCGGGTGAACACGTCCGGGTCGCCCGAGAGCAGCGTCCCGTCGGCGGCCTCGATGAGTTCGCCGACCGTGGGGGCGACGAGGTCGGGGTCGTCGGCGACGACGCCGGTGCCGGGGTGGGCCTCCTTGACGAGCGCGGCGTCCGCGGGGTCGACGCGGTTGACGATCGAGCCGAGCACGGTCGCGTGGTCGGCTTCGGCCTGGGCGGTGCCGAACCGGAGCGCTGCGGCGATGTCGGCGGGGCTCTTGCGGTGGCCGGTGACGACGAGGAGCATCGGCGAGGCGAGGTTGACCGCGACGCGGGTGTTGTAGGCGAACTCGACCGGCGAGGAGACGTCGGAGAAGTCGGAGCCGACGACGAGGACGACGTCGTGCTTGTCGGCGAGTTCGTGGTAGCGCTCGACGATCCGGGTGAGCGCGGCGTCGGCGTCGGTGCGGACGTCCGAATAGGTCACGCCCACCGACGACTCGTACGAGGCGGGCAGGCGGTACTGCTCGCGGAGGAGGGAGATGATCGGGTCGCCGGTGACCGTGTGGTCGTCGCGGACGATGGGGCGGAAGACCGCGACCGACCCGGCGCGCCGGGTGAGCAGGTCCATGACGCCGACGGCCACGGTCGACTTGCCGCTGCCGGGGTCCAGGCTGGCGAGGTAGAGACTTTGAGCCACGGCTCCAACGCTATCCACCCCGTGCGCGCCCCGCAGGGGATCTGCGCGGCGGCTCACTTGTGAGACTCGCCGTGATCGCCCGTGAGCAGGGCGCCGACCCGGTGGCGCACGGCTGGCGCCGACGTCGCCGGCCGGCGCGGCGCCTAGCCGGCGAAGCCGCCGTCGGGGACGGGCACCGGCGGCGGGGTGCCGACGTAGCGGGCTCGGGGGCGGATGATCTTGGAGTCGCGGGCCTGCTCGAGGATGTTCGCGCTCCAGCCGACGACGCGGCTGGTCGTGAAGGTCGGCGTGAACATCGGGCGCGGCACGCCCGCGAGCTCCATGACCACGCCCGCATAGAACTCGACGTTCGTGTAGAGCTTGCGGCCCGGCTTGACCTCGGCGAGGATCTCCACCACGCGGCGCTCGACGGTCTTGGCGAAGTCCACGATGTCCCCGTCGAGCTGGTCGGCGACCTCCCGCAGGTGCAGCGAGCGCGGGTCGTCGGTCTTGTAGACCGCGTGCCCGAAGCCCATGATGCGCCGCCCGGCCTCGAGCTCGCCGCGGATCCAGGTGTCGATGTTGTCGGGCCCGCCGATCGCGTCGAGCGCGTCGAGGGCCCGTGCCGGGGCGCCGCCGTGGAGCGGGCCCGAGAGGGCGCCGACGGCCCCGACGAGGGCCGCGCCGAGGTCGGCGCCGGTGGAGGCGATGACGCGGGCGGTGAACGTGGAGGCGTTGAACCCGTGGTCGATCGTGAGGATCAGGTAGTGCTCGATCGCGCGCGCGGCCTCGGGAGAGGGCACCTCGCCGGTCATCATGTACAGGTAGTTCGCCGCGTAGCCGAGGTCCTCGCGCGGGTCGAGCGGGTCGAGCCCCTGGCCGAGGCGCCACATGGCGGTGAGGATCGCGGGGGTGACCGCGCACGCGAAGAGCGCGTCGTCGGCGCGGGCGGCCTCGTCGATGTCGAGGAGCGGCCGCATCGGCCGGGCGGCGCACGCGGCAGACAGGGCGGTGCGCAGGCCGTCGAGCGGAGAGGCGGCGGCCAGGTGCGGGAGCAGTTCGCGCAGCTCCGGGGTGAGGGTGCGGTACGGGGCCACTTGGGCCTTGAAGGCGTCGAGCTGCTCGCGGGTGGGCAGTTCGGCGTGGGTCATGAGGTACCAGACCTGCTCGAAGGAGCAGCGCTCGGCGAGCTCGACGGCGTTGTACTGCCGGTAGTGGTAGAAGCCCTCCTCGCCGCGGACGTCGCCGATCTCGGTGTCGGCGACGATGACGCGGTCGAGGCCCTTGGGGACTTCGATGAATTCGGGCATTGGGTCCTCCTCCGCTCGGTTCGCTTGACAGCCTACGGGATTTCGCGGGCAAGGGGTCCGAACGCGACCCGGGGACCCGCCGCCGACGCGCTGCCGTCAGACTGGTGCAGAACAGGTTTCTAGAGCGGCCCTCGGCTCCGTCCAGGGCTTCGCAGGACGCTCCGAACGAGGTTTGCACGTGGATTCCGGAACCCTCCTCTCCGACCGCTACCGCCTGGACCGGCGCATCGACTCCGGCGCCATGGGCGAGGTCTGGCGCGCCCGCGACGAGCTGCTCAAGCGCGACGTCGCGGTCAAGATCCTCCTGCACGGCGTCGACGGCGCCGGGAAGCGGTTCAAGCGGGAGGCCGAGACCCTCGCGAGCCTCAAGGGCGGGAACTACGTCGAGGTGTACGACTTCGGCGAGGAGCTCGACGGCGACCGCACCGTCCAGTTCCTGGTGATGGAGCTGGTCGAGGGCGATTCGCTGGCGCGGGTGCTCGCCCGCGAGGAGCGGCTCGACCCCGAGCGGACCATGCGGATCATCGCCGAGACCGCCGACGCGCTCGGCGCGGCGCACCGGCTCGGTGTCGTCCACCGCGACGTCAAGCCCGCGAACCTCCTCATCGACGCCGACGACCGGGTCCGGGTGGTGGACTTCGGCATCTCGCTGCTGGTGAACGAGTCGCGGATGACCGACAGCACGGAGCTGCTCGGCACGGTCCCGTACGTCTCCCCCGAGCGACTGCGGAACCAAGACGTCACCGGCAGCTCCGATCTGTACTCGCTCGGCGCGGTCGCGTACGAGTGCCTGACCGGGACGCCGCCGTTCCCCGCCCGGGACCCGATGGCGGTCATCCACAGCCACCTGTACGAGGAGCCGCCGCCGCTCCCGGACTCGATCCCGCCGCAGATCGCCTCGGTGGTGCACCGGTCGCTCCGGAAGGCGCCGGACGAGCGCTGGGAGTCGGGCGAGGCGTTCGCGGCGGCGTGCCGGACCGCGGTCACCGGCGAGATCACGGTGCCGCCGCCCGCGCCGGAACCGGAACGCGAGCCGGGGCGGGCTGCGGATCCTGGGGCGGTCGAGGACCGGCCGCGCTCCCGAAAGCGCTTGGCGCTCTTGACGACCGCGATCGCGACGGTGGTCGCGCTGGTCGCGGTCGTGCTCTGGGGCTCGTGGGCGGGCGACTCGCCGACCGGCCCCGGTGCGGACGCCGGCGACGGCTCGACTGCGGAGGCCGCGGCCGAGGGCGTCGAGACCCCGTCCGCGACCGGCTCGCCGGAGCCGTCGGCGTCCGCAACCGAGTCCCCGGTGGCCGAGGAGTCCGAGTCGACGGCCGAGGGGGGCGGCGAGGAAGGCGGTGCCGAGGTCGACGACGAGGACACGGAAGGCGTGAACTCGGGGCCGGATCACCAGCCGGCGGCGAGCAGCGGCGAGGTCCCGGACGTCACCGGCATGACCACGTTCGCCGCCCGCGACTACCTGGCGGAGCTCGGGTTCACCAATACGGTCGCCTCGGTCGGCTACTACTGGTACACGCCGGAACCCGAGCACTGCACCGTGATGCAGCAGTCGCCGACCCCCGGCTCGCAGGCCGACCACACCGACCGGATCACGCTGTCCTACCACGAACGCCAAGCCGAGGGCACCACGTGCGAGTGGTGAGCGGGGCGATGCGGGTTGACCGCCCGGGCCCCGGCCTGAATGATGGAACGCGCGACCGGTACAACGGTCCCTGCACGGTCACTCTCAGAGGCGATTGGTCAGAAGATGGAAGATAATCTGGGCGCCGCTCCCGGCGTGGTCGTCGGGGTCCTGCTCATCATGGCGGCGGTCATGTGGTTCTCCCCCGGCGCGCGCCACAAGTTCCGCAAGGCGACGCTGTGGCTGGTGATCGTCGCGGTCGCGATGATCATCATCTTCGGCTACCTGAACGCCGGTCAGCAGACCTCCTAGCGGCAGCGCAAGCAGCCTATTCCCGCAGCTCAGCGGTGTCATGAACCGCGCTGCGGGATTTTTTCGCCCCGTAAGCGGAACAGATCATTCCGGTCTGCTATAGTGGAATCAAACGTTCCGTTCCGCAGAACTCGGATCAGCCGGAGGCAACCGTGACCACCATCCTCGAGACCCCCGCCCCCGACCGCAAGGTCGAGGACTCACCTTCCGCCGCAAGCCAACCGAAGGTCTTCCCGCACCGCTGGCTCGGTCTCATCGCGATCCTCTCCGCGACGCTCCTCAACCTCCTCGACGCCTCGATCGTCAACGTCGCGGCCCCCGCGATCCGCACCGAGCTCGGCGGCACCGCCGCGACGCTCCAGTGGCTCTCGGCGGGCTACACCCTCGCCCTCGCGGTCGGCCTCCTGACCGGCGGCCGGCTCGGCGACATGTTCGGCCGCAAGCGGGTCCTCATGATCGGCCTGGCCGGCTTCCTCGCCGCCTCGCTCGCATGCGGCGCCGCCGGCACGATCGAGGTGCTCCTCGCCGCCCGCGTCGTCCAGGGCGTCTTCGCCGCAGTCATGGTGCCGCAGTGCTTCGGACTCATCCGCGACATGTTCGGCCGCGACATGGGCAAGGCGTACGCGCTGTTCGGTCCGGCCATCGGGCTCGCCACGATCGCCGGACCGGTCGTCGCCGGCGTCCTGGTCGACGCCGACCTGCTCGGCACCGGCTGGCGCTCGATCTTCCTGATCAACCTGCCGCTCGGCGCCGCCGCGATCGCCCTCGGCGCGAAGATCCTCCCCGCCGGCGCCCCGGCCGTCAAGGGCCTGAAGCTCGACCTCGGCGGCGCGCTCCTCGCCGCCGCCGGGATGTGCCTGCTGCTCGTGCCGCTGGTCGAAGGCCGCGAGCTCGGCTGGCCGGCCTGGTCGATCGCGATGCTCGTCGCCTCCGTCCCGGTGCTGGCCCTGTTCGCCTGGACCCAGGCCCGCCGCGCCCGCTCCGGCCGCACCGCGCTGGTCGAGCTGAGCGTCTTCAAGAAGCGCTCCTACACCTCCGGCATCGCCTTCGTGGTCGTCTTCTTCGGTGCGGTCACCGGCTTCTCGCTCGCGGTCGGCCTGTTCCTCCAGCTCGGCCTCGGCTTCGGCCCGCTCGAAGCGAGCCTCGCGATGGCGGCGTGGGCGGTGGGCGCCTTCATCGGCTCCGGTTCCAGTGCGGCGCTCGCCCCGAAGCTCGGCCGCGGCATCCTGCACCTCGGCCTCGTCACGATGGCCGCCGGCCTGGCGGTCCTGTGGTTCCAGTTCGGCGCCGACGCGACCCCCGGCACCTGGGCGCTCTCCCCCGCGTTCCTGGTCTTCGGGATCGGCATGGGCGTGATCTTCGTGCCGCTGTTCGGGATCATCACCGGCGACCTCGAGGACCACGAGGTCGGTTCGGCCTCGGGGCTCCTGGAGTCCTTCCAGCAGGGCGCCTCGGCCCTCGGGGTCGCCGGGCTCGGGACGGTGTTCTTCGGCCGGTTCGCGATCGGCGCCGGCGCCGCCGAGGCGATGCACGCCGCGCAGCTCGTGACCGGGCTGACGGTCCTGCTCACGGTCGTGGCGTTCCTGGTCGCGTTCGGCCTGCCGAAGCAGGCGAAGGCCGAGCACTGATCCCTCCTGACGCCCTGCCGGTCGTGCCTTCGGGCGCGGCCGGCACCGGCGTACCCGCACGAAACACCAACAGAATGAACCGCTCTGTTCCGGATAGGATGCACGCCATGACCGACAAGCCGCTCAGCGGGCGCAAGGCCCAGGCCGCCCGCAACGACAAGCTCATCCTCGAGGCCGCCCACGAGGTGTTCGTCAACGACCCGGAGGCGCCGATCGCCGAGGTCGCCAAGCGCGCCGGGGTCGGCATCAGCGCGCTGTACCGGCGCTACCCGAGCAAGGAGGACCTGCTCCGCAAGCTCGCGGGCGACGGCCTGCGCCGGTACATGGAGCTGGCGCGCGAGGCGGTCGAGTCGGAAGCGGAGCCTTGGGAGGCGTTCCGCACGTTCATGCGGGCGGTGGTCGTCGCCGACACGCCGTCGATCACGGTGCGCCTGGCGGGCACGTTCACGCCGAGCCCGGACATGTTCCAGGCCGCCATGGAGGGCGACGCCCTAAACAAGGCGATGCTCGCCCGGTTCAAGAGCGCCGGCGTGCTCCGCGAGGACGTCGAGAACGGCGACCTCCAGATGGTCACCGAATCCGTCTCCTCGATCACCATCGGCGACGCCGAACGGACGCGCGAGGCCCGCCTCCGGATCCTCGAGCTCCACCTCCAAGCCCTCCGCGCCCCCGGTGCGGCCCCGCTCCCCGGCAGCCCCGTGACCGACGAGGAAATGGGCGCCCGATGGATCCCCAAGGGCGTGAAGGAATGAGAAAGGGCCTCCCAATCAGGAGGCCCTTCCACGTCCGCCCCGAGCCCGCCCCAAGACCCCAGGGCAACGAAAGGGCCCGGCCGACTGGCCGGGCCTTGCAAACTGAGCGGACGACCGGGATCGAACCGGCGACCTACACCTTGGCAAGGTGTCGCACCAGCGCGAAGCGCTGCCAACGGCACAGCCAACTGCGCTACGTCCGCCCCGAGCCCGCCCCAAGACCCCAGGACAACGAAAGGGCCCGGCCGACTGGCCGGGCCTTCACGAGCTGAGCGGACGACCGGGATCGAACCGGCGACCTACACCTTGGCAAGGTGTCGCGCTACCAACTGCGCTACGTCCGCATTTCGCAGGTCTGCCCTGCGAACGAACAATACCTTAGCGCATCGTTCAACCGGACTTCACAGGACCTACGGCCCGATTGGGGCTCAGATCACGCCTGCGAGGCGCCGAGGCCGAGCATCGCGCGGGCGTCGGCGTCGAGTCCTTCGATCGCGACCTCGTGCGTGCGGTGCGCCTCCCAGTCCTCGCGCGCGAGGCGCCAGCGCAGGCTGGTGACGCGTTTTCCTTTGTAGATCTGGAGTTCGACGCCGTCGGGCCGGTAACCGAGTTTGCGGGAGACGCCGATGGAGGGGCCGTTGCCTTCGAGGCAGTCGCTCAGGGCGTAGTCGGCGCCGAGGCCCTCGAAGAGGAACGCGAGCACCGCGGCGCGCATCTCGGTGCCGAGGCCATGCCCGTGGTGGGCTTGGCCGAGCCAAGAGGAGGTGGTGGCTTCGCGGGTGATCGCGTACTGCTTGCCGGCGAGGTCCTGCTTGCCGATGACGCGGCCCTCGTGGACGGCGACGAACGGCAGGCACCACAACTCGGGTGTGATCGAGGAGAGCAGCCGCAGGTTCCAGAGGATCGCGGTGCGGCCGCGGGCGAGGGGTTCCTCCTCGGTCCAGGCGTTCTTGAACGGCTGGAAGTCGGGGCCGTGGACGCCGGAGGCGGCCTGCTCGGCGAGCGCGGCGAGGTCGTCGAGGTCGGGCAGGCGCAGTTCGAGGCGCTCGGTGCGCAGTCGGATCCGGTAGGCCGGGAGGTAGTCGGCGAGCATGGCCCCGATTGTGCCGGTCGGGCCCGACAACCGTGGTCGATCGGTCGAGCCCGGCGGGCCGGGACCGGTCGGCCTCGGATGTCGGCCCCGATGCAGCGGTCGGCCCGGGCGGCTCCGCGGGAGGGTCAGTCGAGTCCGAGCATCTCCAGGACGTCGGGGTCGAGGCCGTCGACGGTGACGTCGTGCCGTCGGTGGGCCTCCCAGTCGTCGCGGGTGAGGCGCCAGCGCTCCTCCGCGCGGCGTTCGTCTTGGACGACGGCGTGCTTGATGCCGTCGGGGCGGTAGCCGAGGCGGCGGGAGATCGCGGCCGAGGCGTGGTTGCCGACGAAGGAGCCGCTGGTGGCGTACTCGGCGCCGAGTTCGGCGAAGGCGAGGTGGAGGACGGCGGCGCGCATCTCGGTGCCGATGCCCTTGCCTTGGTGCGCCTGGCCGATCCAGGAGCCGGAGCCGACTTCGCGGGTGACCGCGAACCACTTGGCGTGGAGGCCCTGGACGCCGATGGCCCGGCCCTCGTGGAAGACGACGAACGGGAAGCTCCAGTCCTGGGCGTCCCAGCGGCCGATGGCGCGGTGGTACCAGATGGCGACGCTGCGGGCGGTGGCTTCGGGGCCGCCTTCGGTCCAGGGGATGGAGAAGGGCATGAAGTCCGGGTCGTGGACGCCTGCGGCGGCGGTGTCGGCGAGGTCGGCGACCTCGTCGAAGGTCGAGGGGAGCCGCAGTTCGAGGCGGTCGGTGCGCAGGCGGAGGCGCAGGATCGGCAGGTGGTCGGCGAGCATGGTCCGATTCTGGCGGGGGCGGGTCGGGACGGCAAAGGGTTTATCGGGGTGCGGCGCCTAGACTTCCGGTGATGCGTTCGGTGGAGAGGGAGGCTGCGGCATGAACATGGGCCAGTCGGGGATGCTGTTCGTCTTCGGGATGTTCTTGCTGGTGACGGCGATCATCATCACCGGAATCGCTTATGCCGCTTCGGCTTCGAAGGCCCGTGCGTCGGCGTCGCGGGAGGCGCACTACCGGGAGCTGGCGGAGAAGGCGAGTGCGGACGCGACGGAGATCCAGGCGTCGCTGATCGAGATCAAGACGCGGTTGGCGTCGGTGGAGCGGCTGCTCAAAGAGGGCGACTGACCACGGCGCGAAGAATTCTCCCGAATCGCGGTCAATCTGCGCGTGATGGGGCACGCTCTGACGCATGGACACCGCGAAGACCGAACACTCCACGGCCCCGCTCTCCGACGAGGAGCTCGCGCGCATCGACGCCTACTGGCGGGCCGCGAACTACTTGACCGTGGGGCAGATCTACCTGCTCGACAATCCGCTGCTGCGGGAGCCGCTGCGCGCCGAGCACGTCAAGCCGCGGCTGCTGGGCCACTGGGGCACCAGTCCGGGGCTGAGTCTGATCTACGCGCATCTGAACCGCTGCATCAAGTCCCGCGGGCTCGACATGATCTATGTGTGCGGTCCGGGGCACGGCGGTCCGGCGATGGTCGCGAACACGTGGCTGGAGGGGACGTACCCGGAGCTGCATCCGTCGGTGAACCATTCCGAGGAGGGCATGCGGCGGCTGTTCCGGCAGTTCTCGTTCCCCGGCGGCATCCCGTCGCATGTCGCGCCGGAGGTGCCGGGGTCGATCCACGAGGGCGGGGAGCTGGGGTACGCGCTGTCGCACGCGTACGGGGCGGCGTTCGACAACCCGGGGCTGACGGTGGCATGCGTGGTGGGCGACGGTGAGGCGGAGACCGGTCCGCTGGCGGGCTCGTGGTTCTCGAACGTGTTCCTGAACCCGGTCTCGGACGGCACGGTCCTGCCGATCCTGCATTTGAACGGGTACAAGATCGCGAACCAGACGGTGTTCGCGCGGATCTCGGACGAGGACCGGACGAGCTTCCTGCGCGGGGCGGGGTACGAGCCGATCCTGGTGGACGGGGACGATCCGGCGGACGTGCATCAGCGGCTCGCGGCGGCGCTGGACCGGTGCTTCGACCGGATCGCGGAGATCCGGGCCGACGCGCGCGCCAGGGCGAACGGTCGTCCGGTGCGTCCGCGGTGGCCGATGGTGGTCCTGCGGACGCCGAAGGGCTGGACCGGTCCGGTCGAAGTGGACGGTGTGCCGGTGGAGGGAACGTGGCGGGCGCACCAGGTACCGCTGTCGTCGGTCCGGTCCGATCCGGACCACCTTGCGATGCTTGAGGAGTGGATGCGCTCGTACCGTCCCGAGGAGCTGTTCGACGCGACGGGGTCGCCGGTGCCGGAGCTGCTGGAGCTGCCGCCGGAGGGCGAGGCGCGGATGAGCGCGAACCCGCACGCGAACGGCGGGCTGCTGCTGCGGGACCTGGTGCTGCCGGACTACCGCGAGTACGGGGTCGCGATCGAGGGTCACGGCGCCACGGTCGCCGAGGCGACGCGGACGCTCGGGGCGTGGCTGCGGGACGTCATGGCCGCGAACCCGGACCGGTTTCGGCTGTTCGGGCCCGACGAGGTCGAGTCGAACCGGCTCGGCGCGGTCTTCGAGACGACCGACCGGCAGTGGCAGGCGGAGCTGCTGCCGACCGACGAGCACCAGGCGCCGCACGGGCGGGTCATGGAGGTCCTGTCGGAGCACTTGTGCGAGGGCTGGCTCGAGGGGTACCTGCTGACGGGCCGGCACGGGCTGTTCACGAGTTACGAGGCGTTCATCCACATCGTGGACGCGATGTTCAACCAGCATGCGAAGTGGCTCGACTCCTCGGGCGACATCCCGTGGCGGCGGCCGATCGCGTCGCTGAACTACCTGCTGTCGAGCCATGTGTGGCGCCAGGACCACAACGGCTTCTCGCACCAGGACCCGGGGTTCATCGACCATGTGATGAACAAGAAGGCGGACATCGTGCGGGTGTACCTGCCGCCGGACGCCAACACGCTGTTGTCCACGATGGACCACTGTCTGCGGAGCCGCCAGTACGTGAACGTCGTGGTCGCCGGGAAGCAGCCGGCGCTTCAGTACACGAGCATGGACGAGGCGGTGCGCCACTGCGAACGGGGCCTGGGCATCTGGGACTGGGCCTCCACGGACGACGGGCAGGAGCCGGACGTCGTGCTCGCGTGCGCCGGTGACGTGCCCACACTGGAGGTCCTGGCCGCGGCCGACCTGCTGCGAAAGCACTTGCCGGCGTTGAAGGTCCGGGTCGTGAACGTGGTGGACCTGATGCGGCTCCAGCCCGACACCGAGCACCCGCACGGCCTGAGCGACCGCCAGTTCGACACCGTGTTCACCAAGGACAGGCAGGTCCTGTTCGCCTTCCACGGCTACCCGATGCTCATCCACCGGCTCACCTACCGGCGCACCAACCACGAGAACATCCACGTGCGCGGATACAAGGAGGAGGGCACCACGACCACGCCGTTCGACATGGTCATGCTCAACGACCTCGACCGGTACAAGCTCGTCATGGACGTCGTCGACCGGGTCCCCGGCCTGGGCGCCGACGCGGCCGGCCTGCGGCAGCGGATGGCCGACGCCCGCAGCGCCGCCCGCGAGTACACGCGGGCGCACGGCGAGGACATCCCAGAGGTCGCGAACTGGAGCTGGCCGGGTTAGCTTGCGCCGCAACGCAAGCGGTGGGAGACGCCGTCGCGACCGCTTGACGCGGTACGCCTACGCTTCGTTAACCTGTTAGGGGAGGCATTCCCGCTCACCCCTTGGAGGTCCTCACGTGGCGAAGATCAGGCCCGGACGCGTCGTGGTCGATTACGGCGAGGACCTCGTGGTCTTCACGGTCGGCCTCCGGATCAACCGGCTGTGGAAGGTCAACAAGTGGCTGCCGGTGCTCGGCTCGCTGCCGAAGATGCTGCGCGAGCTCGAAGCCGACCCGGAACTGGGCCTGCTCGACTCCCGGTTCGCCGTCAGCGGCCGCGTGATCATGGCGGTCCAGTACTGGCGCAGCGAGGACCACCTCGAGCGGTACGCCCACTCCCAGGCCCACGCCCACCGCGGGTTCTGGAAGTGGTTCAACCGCAACGTGAAGAGCAACGGCGACGTCGGCCTGTGGCACGAGCTGTATCAGGTGCCGAAGGGGGCGTACGAGACCTCGTACATCAACATGCCGCCGTACGGGCTGGCACGCGCCACCAAGGAGAAGGAAGCGGCGCGCACCGACCCGGACGACCACGACCACGAGCACGCCTAGGGCCCGTCCGGGCCCTCAGATGCCGAAGGCCGTGAAGTCCCGTTCGAGCGTCTCGGTCGCCCACTTGCGCTGGTTCGCCTCCTGCTCGGCGTCGAACCCGCGCACCCGGCACTCGGCGATCAGGATGAGCATGATGTAGGACCGGTAGAGCGCGAGCCGCCGCTCCTCCGCGGCGGTCATGGGACGGCCGAGGAACCCGTCGACGGCCGCCGGGAACTCCTCCTCCGGGACCATCTGGAGCGACACGAGCTCGGCGATCGGGTCGCCGTAGAACGCCCGCTCGCCGTCGATGAACGCCTCGAAGGCCCAGCCGTCCCCGTCGCGCTTCACGAAGATGTTGCCGTCCCACAGGTCGAAGTGGACCAGCGCGGGCCGGGTCACCTCGTCGAGGAGGGCGTGCTCGGCCCGGACCAGCGCCCTGACGGCCGCGATCGGGCGCGGCAGGGCGACACCCTGCTCCTCGATGTCGTCGAGGACGTCGTCCACCATCGCCTGGAACGACGCCGACCACGTGTCGGCCATGGTGCGCCCGCTCTTGCGCGGGTAGCCGAAGCGCTCGCCGGTGACGGTCGCGAATCCGGCGGCGGCCGCACCGATCTCCTTGCGGAGCACCAGGAGCTCGGCTGCGGGGATCGTGTCGCGGACCTTCGGCAGCGGAACGCCCTCGAGGCGGTCGATGATCATGACCCCGCCCTCGGGGTCGGCGTGCCACAGCCGCGGCATCGGCACGCCCGCGGCCAGGCCCCGCTCGAAGCACTCGATCTCGGTGGCCATGAGGTCCACCTCGTACCGCAGCAGCTTGTGGGACTTGTCGGGGGCGACCTTGACGACCACGTGCCGGCCGTCGGCGAGTTCGAGCGCGTGGGCGGCGTTGAAGAACCCGTCCTTGAACTCCTCGTGGCCGGTGAACTCCAGGTCGGCGCCGAGCGCATCCCGGACGAGGGCCTCCGCGTCGGCGCGGTCGAGGCGGGGGCGGATCGCGATCTCCATGGCGACATTCTGACGGCCCCGCGCACGCGGCGGCAATCGTGTTTCCGGTCAGAGCACCAGCGGTGATCGCCGCCCGCGCGGCCGCCCGCCCGCGGCCGTCCCGTGACGCCCGTCACTGCTGAAATATTCGGCGGGGCGCCGGCGTCTGTAAGGTCGTTAGCACTCGACACCCGAGAGTGCTAACCGAGAGGGTAAGGAGACCACACCATGATCGTTCGCTACCAGCACCCTTACGCGGCGTTCCGGCAGTTCGACCGCGAGTTCGAGCGGCTCGTCCGCCTCGGCTTCGGCCGCGGCGCCGTGCAGTACACCCTCCGGGCAGACGTCTACACCGAGGGCGAGGACCTGGTCGTCCGCGCCGCCGTCCCGGGCGTCAGCGCCGAGGACGTCACCGTCGAGCTCGAAGGCCGCCGCCTGTCGATCAGCGCGGAGCGCAAGGCCCGCGAGACCGCCGAAGGCGACCGCTACCTCGTCCGCGGCCTCTCGGCCGGTACGTTCCGCCGCGAGTTCACGCTCCCGGACGGCGTCACCGCCGAGCAGCTCAGCGCCCAGGTCGCCGACGGCATCCTGACGGTCCGCGTCGCCGGAGCGGTCAAGCCCGCCCCGACCGCGCAGCGGATCCCCGTCACGGGCGCCCCGGTCGAGATCGAGGCTGAGGCGACCGCCGAGGACGCGGAGTAACAGGACAGCACAGCAACACGACGACGCGCACAGAACGGCCCCGGGACCCCCGGGGCCGTTCGCGCGTCCTCAGCGGTCGACGGCCGCGGCGGCCGTGCGGAGGTCGGCGATGAACTGCGCCAACGCCTTCGCGCGGTCCTCGCCCTGGAGGCGGATGATCGAGGACGGGTGGACGGTGGCCAGGAAGCCGCACGCCTCCTCGGATCCGTCGAGCGTCAGCTCGAAGCGCTCACCCCGCTGGGTGCTGACCCGGAACCGCGGACCCATCAGGGCCTGCGCCGCGGTCGCACCGAGCGCGACCACGAGCGCCGGCCGGACCGCGGCCAGTTCGGCGCGCAGCCACGGATGGCAGGCGACCACCTCGGTCCGGCCCGGCTTCTTGTGGAGGCGGCGGCTGCTGCGCTCCGACTCGGTGAACTTGAAGTGCTTGACGGCGTTGGTGACGTAGACGCCGGAGCGGTCGATGCCGGCCTCCTCGAGCGCCTCGTCGAGCAGCCGCCCGGCCGGACCCACGAACGGCTCGCCCTCCCGGTCCTCCATGTCGCCCGGCTGCTCGCCGACCAGGAAGAGCCGGGCGTCCTCGGGGCCTTCGCCGAACACCGTCTGCGTCGCGTCGCGGTACAGGTCGCAGCCTTCGCAGGACCGGGCTGCCCGCCGCAGCTCCGCGATGCCGGCGCCGTCCGGCACCCACTCCTGCGCGCCCGGCTGCCGTCGTGCCATGTCGCCTCCCTCGAACCCGGGCCGGGAGTACCCGCGGATCGCGCCCGCGAACACCGCGCCTGCTCGGGCGGCGCCGGTGCGCATCGAGGGCGGCCGCGCGAACGAGGCTCTGGAGTGGAGGCCGGGCGGCACGGCCGGAAACGGGACAGAGCCCGGTCTCCCGGGCTCTGATCCGTCGATTCTTCGGTGGAGGTGGGTACGGGAGTCGAACCCGTGTGGACGGCTTTGCAGGCCGCTGCCTAACCACTCGGCCAACCCACCATGAGGTGAGAAAAGCCCAGGCCTTGTGAGCCTGGGCTCCCGCTCTGGTGGACGATACTGGGATTGAACCAGTGACCTCTCCCGTGTCAGGGGAGTGCTCTCCCGCTGAGCTAATCGTCCGGGATAGCGCTCTTTCGAGCTCCGAGCGGACGACCGGGATCGAACCGGCGACCTACACCTTGGCAAGGTGTCGCGCTACCAACTGCGCTACGTCCGCATGTCTTCCAGGAGTTCTTCCGTTCCCCCGGCGACGGGATAGAACTTTACCCAACGCCCGGCGAAGCGTCCACCGGGGGGTGGGGCTTCCGGCTTCGGCCCGTGTTGTCGCAGCGCTCTGGCAGAATCCTTCCGTGGCTCAAGCTATCGATCAACGCATCGCCGAAGAACTCTCGGTCGGCGCCCACCAAGTCCGCTCGGCCGTCGCGCTCCTCGACGACGGCTCCACCGTCCCGTTCATCGCCCGGTACCGCAAGGAGGCCACCGGGGGCCTCTCCGACGAGCAGCTCCGCGCGCTCGAAGAGCGCCTCGGGTACCTGCGGGAGCTGGAGGCACGTCGCAAGGCGGTGCTCGAATCGATCGCCGAGCAGGGCAAACTCACCCCGGAGCTCACCGCGCAGATCGACGCGGCCGACACGAAGGCCCGGCTCGAGGACCTCTACGCGCCGTTCAAGGTCAAGCGCCGCACCAAGGCCCAGATCGCCCGCGAGGCCGGCCTGGAGCCGCTCGCCGACCTGCTGCTGAGTGATCCCTCACAGGACCCGGAGACCGCCGCCGCGGCGTTCGTCGCACCGGACAAGGAGGTG
This sequence comes from Glycomyces albidus, assembly GCF_009451885.1. Taxonomy (GTDB): domain Bacteria; phylum Actinomycetota; class Actinomycetes; order Mycobacteriales; family Micromonosporaceae; genus Glycomyces; species Glycomyces albidus. The sequence goes on along the minus strand of NZ_WIAO01000002.1, from coordinate 311,805 downwards.
GCCGACGCCGCCGCCGCGCTCGCCGGGGCGCGCGCGATCCTCACCGAGCGGTTCTCCGAGGACGCGGACCTCATCGGCGACCTGCGCGAGCGCATGTGGCGCAAGGGCCGGGTCGTCTCCAAGGTCCGCGACGGCGCCGAGGAGAAGGGCGCGAAGTTCTCCGACTACTTCGACTTCGCAGAGACGTTCACCACGCTCCCCTCGCACCGGGTGCTCGCGCTGTTCCGCGGCGAGAAGGAAGAGGTCCTCTCGCTGTCTTTGGAGCCGGGCGAGGCCGAGACCGACGGCGCCGACTGCGAGGCCGTGATCGCCGCGAAGTTCGGCATCCGGGACGAGGGCAGGCCCGCCGACGCGTGGCTCGCGAAGACCGTCTCGTGGGCCTGGCGCACCCGGATCCTCGTCAAGCTCGGCGTGGACCTGCGGATGCGGCTCTGGCAGCAGGCCGAGGACGAGGCCGTCCGCGTCTTCGCCGCGAACCTCAAGGACCTACTGCTCGCCGCCCCCGCCGGGCCGAAGGCCGTCATGGGCCTCGACCCGGGCTACCGCACCGGCGTCAAAGTGGCCGTCGTCGACCCCACCGGGAAGGTCCTCGACACCACCGCGATCTACCCGCACCAGCCGCAGAACCGCTGGGACGACGCCCTCGCCGTCCTCGGCGCCCTGGTGAAGAAGCACGGCGTGCAGCTCATCGCCATCGGCAACGGCACCGCCTCCCGCGAGACCGACCGGCTCGCGACCGAGCTCGTCAAGGCGTTCGCCGGCACGGCCGACATCGCCAAGATCGTCGTCTCCGAGGCCGGCGCCTCGATCTACTCGGCGTCCGCATACGCCACCAAGGAGCTCCCGGGCATGGACGTGTCGCTGCGCGGCGCCGTCTCGATCGCCCGCCGCCTCCAGGACCCGCTCGCCGAACTCGTCAAGATCGAGCCCAAGCACATCGGCGTCGGCCAATATCAGCACGACCTCACCGAGTCCAAGCTCACACGGTCGCTCGAAGCGGTCGTCGAGGACGCCGTGAACGCCGTCGGCGTCGACCTGAACACCGCCTCCGTGCCGCTCCTGTCCCACGTGTCCGGCCTGAGCGAGAGCGTCGCCGCGAACATCGTCGCCTACCGCGACGAGCACGGGCGCTTCCCCGACCGCAAGGCGCTCCTGAGCGTGCCCCGGCTCGGCCCCAAGGCGTTCGAGCAGGCCGCCGGGTTCCTCCGGGTGCCGGGCGGCGAGAACCCGCTCGACGCCTCCGCGGTCCACCCCGAGGCGTACCCGGTGGTCGAGCGGATCCTCGCCGCCACCGGCGCCACCGTCAACGGGATCGTCGGCGACGCGAAGACCCTCCGCAAGCTCAAGCCCGGCGACTTCGCCGACGACCGCTTCGGCGTCCCCACCGTCACCGACATCCTCGCCGAGCTCGAAAAGCCCGGCCGCGACCCGCGGCCCGAGTTCAAGGCCGCCGCGTTCAAGGAGGGCGTCGAGAAGGTCGCTGATCTCAAGCCCGGGATGCTCCTGGAAGGCGCCGTCACGAACGTCGCCGCGTTCGGCGCGTTCGTCGACATCGGCGTCCACCAGGACGGCCTCGTGCACATCTCCGCGCTCGCCAACCGGTACGTCGCCGACCCGCGCGAGATCGTCAAGCCCGGCGACGTCGTCAAGGTCAAGGTCCTCTCCGTGGACCTCGCCCGGCAGCGGATCTCGCTGACGATGCGCCTCGACGACGAGCCCGAGACCGGCGGGGGCCAAGGCCGGGGACAGCGCCGCCAGGGCCCGAACCCGAAGGGCGGCAAGGGCGGCGGACGGCAGCAGCCGAGCCAGCGCGGCGGACGGCAGGCCGCGCCGGAGAGCGCCATGGCCGAGGCGCTGCGCCGCGCGGGGCTCGCGAAGTGACCGGCGGGAGCGCCCGGGACCCGGGCGCTCCCGGGGCCGCCCTCGGCCGTCCTAGGCTTGGCGGCGTGACGTTCGGTTCCCTGTTCCGGCCGATCGACCTCGTCGTGGGGTCGGTCAACGCGGTGGTCGTCATCGCCTGGTCGCTGGTGCAGTGGGAGCTCAAGAGCATCGACGTGCAGGGGCTCAGCGAGAACCTCGGCTGGATCGCGATGTCGGTGTCGGTCGTGGTGCTGTTCTTCCGCTCGGCGTACCCGCTCGCGGTCACGGTGGCCACGTGGGCGGCCACGATCGTGTACTACCCGTCGTCGTCGACGGACGGGCCGATGCTGTCGGCGTTCGTGATCGCGCTGTACACGCTCGCGTCGCTGGGGCGGCTGGTCGCGGCGTCGGTGATCGCGGCGGCCACGTTCGTGATCGTCGTGGTCTCCGAGGTCGTCTCGAACTTCGCGCACATGACCGTGAGCGAGACGCTCATGCTCGGCGGGTGGATCGTCGCGGTCCCGGCGATCGGGGCCGTGGTGGCGCACTACCGGCGCTACCGGGCCGAGACGCTGATCGCGTTGGACGAGGCGCGGCGGCGCAGCGTCGCCGAGGAGCGGATCCGGATCGCGCGGGAGCTGCACGACGCGGTCGGGCACCACCTGTCGCTCATCAACGTGCAGACGGCGGCCGCGCTGCGCAAGCTCCGCAAGGACCCCGGTTACCGGACCGAGGACGTGCTGGCGATCGTCGCGGAGACCACGCAGCTCTCGCTGCGGGAGCTGCGGGCGATGGTCGGGGTGCTGCGGGAGGCCGGTGAGGACTCGCCGACCGGGCCGGGGCCGGGCCTGGACGACCTGCCGTCCCTCGTGGACGCGGCGCGGGCGTCGGGGCTCGACGTGGAGCTGCGCGTCGACGGGAGCGCGGAGCTGCCGGCGGCCGTGGACGCGGCCGCGTACCGGGTGGTGCAGGAGTCGCTGACGAACGTGATGCGGCACGCGCGGGCGTCCCGGGTGCAGGTCAGGGTGGTGACGGGGACGTCGACGCTGGCGGTCGCGGTCGCCGACGACGGCGTTGGGGATGCCAAGGGCCAGAAGGCGGCCGGGAACGGTCTGACGGGGATGCGCGAGCGGGCCGAAGGGCTCGGCGGTACCTTCGACGCGGGGCCGCGCGAGGACGGCGGCTTCATCGTCGAGGCCACGTGGCCGTTGGAGGTAGCGAAGTGATCCGGGTGATGCTCGTCGACGACCAGCGGCTGGTGCGGGCCGGGTTCGCGTCGATCCTCGGCGACGAGGAGGACATCGAGCTGGTCGCCGAGGCGAGCGACGGCTCGGAGGCGCTGGAGCTGGTGCGCAGCAAGCGGCCCGACGTGGTGCTCATGGACATCCGGATGCCGCGCATGGACGGCCTGGAGGCGACCGAGCGGATCGGGCGGGACCCGAAGCTCGACGGCGTCAAGGTCGTCATCCTGACGACGTTCGACGAGGACGACTACGTGTACCGGGCGCTGCGGGCCGGCGCGAGCGGGTTCCTCGTGAAGGACACCGACCCGGACGAGCTGCTGCACGCGATCCGCGTGGTCGCGGCGGGCGAGGCGCTCATCTCGCCGAAGGTGACGCGGCGGCTCATCGCCGAGTTCGCGGGGCGGGTCGCGCGGCCCGAGCCGAGCTCGAAGCTGGGCGCGCTGACCGAGCGGGAGACCGAGGTCCTCAAGCTCGTGGCGACGGGCATGAGCAACGACGAGATCGCCAAGACGCTGTTCCTGTCGCCGGCGACGGCGAAGACGCACGTCAGCCGCATCATGTCGAAGCTGTCGGCGCGGGACCGGGCGCAGCTCGTGGTGACCGCGTACGAGGCCGGGCTGGTCCGTCCGACGTGGACCGAAGGCGAATGATGCCGCGAGACGGCCGCTGAGGAGGCGGGCGGTCGGCTTCGATTCGCCGGCCGCGCACCCGGACGGGAATCGGCCGGGATCGCCCAGCCCGCCCGCGTGCTGCTCGCCATGGGCGCCGACCCCGACGACGTCCGTTCCTTCCTGCGGTTCGCGCTCGGCCGGCCCGCCACGAAAGCCGACGTCGGCGCCCTCATGGCCGCCATCCCCGAAGCCGCCCGCCGCGCCGAGAAGTCGGTGGCGACCGCGTACGAGACCAGGTCCGCCCTCTGTGGATTGATGTCGCATATGCGGCCGGGGCCGCCGCCGACGGGACGGGCGTTGCGTCTCGGCTCGCTCGGCGGAACGCCCGGGTGCGCCGGTGGCGACCGCGTCCGGGGTCTGGTCGGTGCACCCCGCGCGGACCGGCGGGCCGTGATGCTACCGGGGAGGTACGGTCCGGGCCGGTCGTGATCCTGCGGGTGTAGCGCGATTGCCGCTGCGCGGCCGATGCGGGGCGGGGCGGCCCGCCGGGAGAGTCGCGGCATGGAACCAGACCTTGCCTCACGACGTTCGGCGATGGCCCGCCTGTCCGACCGGACCCAGCGGCGCCCGCTGATCGCGCTCCTCCTGTGGGTCCTCGTGTTCGCCGGCTCGATCGGCGCCGCCGCGGCGATCGGCTCCGCGTTCGAGGACGACTACTCGATGCCCGGGACCGAGTCCCAGGAGCTGTCCGACCTCCTCGCCGACCGCGCCCCCGAGGCCGACCAGGTCTCGGTGCAGGTGGTCTTCGCGGCCGACTCGGTCGCGGCCGAGCAGGACCGCGTCGCGGCGCTGCTCGACGAGATCGCCGCCATGCCCGGCGTCGGCGACGTCACCGACCCGTTCACCGAGCCCGGCGCGATCAGCGCGGACGGGACCGTCGGGTACGCGACCGCCGCGTTCGACGGGACCACCGAGCAGGCCGCGGCGCTGCTGCCGGTCGCCGAGGACGCCTCCGGGGACGGCCTCGAGGTCGCGCTCGGCGGCGACCCGGTCCGCGAGGCCGAGGAGGGCGGCGGCGGGGCCGCCGAGGGCATCGGCATCCTCGCGGCGCTGGTGATCCTCGTGCTCATGTTCGGGTCGTTCCTGGCCGCGAGCCTGCCGCTGATCACCGCGGTGTTCGCGGTCGGGACCACGTTCTGCCTGGCGCAGATCGTGTCCCATGCGACGACCCTGCCGACGTACCTGACGCCGATCCTGTTCCTGGTGGGCCTGGGCGTGGGCGTCGACTACGCGCTGCTGATCTTCGCGCGGTTCCGCTCCGAGCTGCTCGGCGGCGCGAGCCGCCGGGACGCGGCGGCGACCGCGCTCGACACCGCGGGCCGGTCGGTCCTGTTCGCCGGGTCCGTCGTCATCGTGGCGCTCATCGGGTTGTACGCGCTGGGTCTCGGTGCACTGCAGTCGGTCTCCGTCGCGGTGGCGCTCGTGGTGCTGGTGACGATGCTCGCGTCGGTGACGCTGCTGCCGGCGCTGCTGGCGCTGTTCGGCAAGCGGATCGAGAAGCGCGTCAGGAAGCACGCGGCGAAGGCCAAGGGCGTGCCGGGGCGGCGCTGGAACGCGTGGTCCCGCCTGGTCGAGAAGCAGGCGTGGCTCGCGATCGTCCTCGTCACCGTGGGCCTGGTCGCCCTGTCGGCACCGCTGACGGGCGTCCGGCTCGGGTTCGCCGACGCGGGCACCGAGGCCGAGGAGCTCCAGAGCCGCCAGGCGTACGACCTGCTCTCCGAGGGCTTCGGGAAGGGCTTCAACGGGCCGCTCCTGGTCGTCACCGACGGGACCGCGACCGAGGCGGACGCCGCCTACCGGGCGATCGACGAACTGGACACCGTGGAGTTCGTGACGCCGGCGTTCCCGATCGGCGACGACCTGTGGATGTCGACCGTGATCGGCACCGGCGGGCCCAGCGACGAGGCGACCGTGGACCTGGTGCACCAGCTGCGCGGCGACGTCCTCGACGAGGCCGCGGGCGACCAACTCGTCGGCGGCGCGACCGCCGCGGCGATCGACTTCAGCGACATCATCGAGCAGCGGGCCCCGCTGTTCCTGATCCTCGTCGTCGGCCTGTCCATGCTCCTGCTCATGGTCGTGTTCCGCTCGATCCTCATCCCCGTGAAGGCCGCGATCCTCAACCTGCTGACCATCGGCGCGAGCCTGGGCCTGGTCACCTGGATGTTCCAGGACGGCGCCCTCGGCGCCGAGCCGGGGCCGATCGAGGCGTTCGTGCCCGTCATGTCGTTCGCGATCATCTTCGGGCTCTCGATGGACTACGAGGTGTTCCTCATGTCCCGCATGCGCGAGGAGTGGGTGCGCACCGGCGACGCCACCGAGGCCGTCCGCAAGGGCCTCGCATCCACCGGCGGGGTCGTCACCGCCGCGGCCGCGATCATGATCGCCGTGTTCGGCGCGTTCATCTTCAGCGAGTCGCGGATGCTCCAGCAGTTCGGCGTCGGCATGGCCGCGGCGATCTTCATCGACGCCTTCGTCATCCGGGTCCTCCTGGTCCCCGCGATCATGAAGGTCATGGGCCGCGGCGCCTGGTGGATGCCGGCGTGGCTCGACCGGGTCCTCCCCCACGTCACGGTCGAACCCGAACCCGAACCGGCCCGCGAACCCGCCCGGGTCTGAAAGGAGACCGAGGGCCCCGGCGCGCGGCGCCGGGGCCCTGCCGCGTTCGCTCAGCCCATCAGGCCGAGATAGCGGACGACGGCGTACTCGACCTGCTCCATGTCCTCCGGGTTGAGGAAGTCCACCAGGTCACCGGTCACGGAACGGGTGTCGATGGTCCGCATCCGGTCGACGAGCATCCGGGTCCGGCGTTGCGGCTCGATCCGGCGGCCCGGTTTCCGTGGAAACGGCATCGCCCGGGGCGGTCGGGACTAGCGTGGCTGGTAGGGCGTCGCCGCAGGTGGAACGGGGTGGTCGGAATGCTCGAGCTGCTCGCCAGGAACTGGGCCTGGGTGCTGGCGCGCGGGATCGTCACGATCCTGTTCGGGGCGCTGGCGATCCTGTGGCCCGGGATCACGCTCATCGCGATGGTGATCCTGTTCGGCGCGTACGCGGTCGTCGACGGCGCCACCGCGATCGCCATGGGCATGCGGCGGCACACCGGCCGCGCCGTCCTCATCGGCGTCGGCGTGCTCGGCGTCGTCGCAGGCATCATAGCGCTCGTCTGGCCGGGGATCTCGGCGCTCGCGCTGCTGTACGTGATCGCGTTCTGGGCCATCGTGACCGGCATCGGCTCGATCGTGAGCGGGGTCGGCCTCGCCGGCGACCCCGGCGGCCGCTGGCTGTTCATCCTCTCCGGACTCGCCGGGGTGATCCTGGGGATCCTGCTGCTCGCCGACCCCGAGGAGGGCGCGATCGCGCTGGTGGTGACCATCGGGTTCTTCGCGGTGGTCTGGGGCCTGCTCACGGTCGTCACGAGCGTGCGGCTGCGCCGGCTCTCGCAGGAGATCTGACCGGGCCGCCACGTCCTGTTCACCGCGAGTGCAGACCGGGACAACGCAGGCTTTGCGGTACTTGCGTAGATTGTTCGCGTGCCGTCCTCGCATGTGTACCGCCCCGAGATCCAGGGACTGCGCGCCTTCGCGGTCCTGCTGGTCGCCGTCTACCACATCTGGTTCGGCCGGGTGTCCGGCGGCGTCGACGTCTTCCTGTTCCTGACCGGCTTCCTCATCACCGGTTCGCTGCTTCGCGGCGTCGAACGCGACGGGCGCGTCCAGCCCGTCGCGTTCCTGGCCCGGCTCGCCCGCCGGCTCTTCCCGGCCGCCGCGGTGGTCCTGCTCGCCGTGCTCCTCATGGGCTGGCTGCTGCTGCCCGGGACGCGCCAGTACGACGTGGCCTGCGAGACCGTCGCCTCGGCCCTGTACTTCGAGAACTGGACGCTCGCGAGCAACACTGTGGACTACCTTGCCCGCGACAAGCCCCTGAGCCCGCTGCAGCACTTCTGGTCCCTGTCGATCCAGGGCCAGTTCTACCTGGCCTGGCTGGTGCTCGTCGCGCTCGCGGCGGCCGCCGCCAAGGCGCTCAAGGCGAGTCCGCGCGCCGCGGTGCTCGCCGGCTGCGCCGCCGTCTTCGCCGGTTCGCTCGCGTACTCGGTGGCCGCGACCGCCGAGCGGCAGCAGTGGGCGTACTTCGACACCGGGGCGCGGCTGTGGGAGTTCGCCCTCGGCGGGATGCTCGCCATCGCGCTGCCGTTCCTCAAGCTCCCCGAACGCGTCCGGGTCGTGCTCGGCTGGACCGGACTCGCCGCGCTGCTCTCGTGCGGCGCGCTCCTGGAGGTCTCGACCATGTTCCCCGGATGGATCGCCTTGTGGCCCACCGGGGCGGCGCTGCTCGTGATCGTCTCGGGCACCACCGGGAGCCGCTGGGGCGCCGACCGGCTGCTCACCTGGCGGCCGCTCGCCGCCGTCGGCGACCACTCGTACTCGCTGTACCTGTGGCACTGGCCGATCCTCGTCGCCTACCTGTACATCGCGGGCCGCTCGACCGCCACGGTCCTCGGCGGCGTCCTCGTGCTCGGCCTCTCGCTCGCGGCCGCGTACCTGACGAAGCGGTTCGTCGAGGACCGGACCGCCCCGCGGCGCACCAGCACCCGCCGCTGGTCGGTCGCGGTTGCGGCGGCGTTCCTCGTCCCGGTGGTCGTCACCGCCGGCGCGGCCCAGGCGCAGCTCGCCGAGCGGCAGGAGCGGCTGGAGGCCGAGATCGCCGAAGCCCTCGAGGACGGCGACGCCTACCCCGGTGCGGCCGTCCTCGACGACCCCGCCCTCGCCGAGTCGCTCCCCGAGGACATGCCGCTCCTGCCGCCGCTGGAGACCGTCGCGCAGGACCTCCCGCGCGTCTACAAGGGCGAGGACGACTGCGACGGCGCCCGGCGCCTGTGCGTCTTCGGCGACGCCGAGGGGCAGCGCACGGTCGCGCTCGTCGGGGCCTCGCGCATCGCGCACTACTTCCCGGCGTTCGAGCAGGCCGCGCTCGGCAACGGCTGGCGGCTCCTGGTGCTGTCCAAGAGCAGCTGCCAGTTCACGTCCGAGCCGGGGATCGAAGAGGTGCGCGGGGAGTTCGACGCCGACTGCGCCGAGTACAACGAGTGGGCGCTCGGGCAGCTCGAGGAGCAGCGGCCGGACCTGGTCGTGACGCTCTCGGGCCGGGCCCACACCGACGACGAGCGGGCCTACCCCGGCTTCGTCGACCGGTGGCGCGAACTCGACGCCTGGGGGATCCCGGTGCTCGCCCTGCGGGACCTGCCGCGGTTCCCCGACCCGGTGCCCGAATGCGTGGCGCGCATCGGCGCCGGCGCCTGCGTGTTCGAGGCCGAACCGAGCCACGACCCGACCGACCCGAGCGCGGCCCTCGAGGACGTCCCGGACAACGTCGCGTTCGCGGACCTCACGCCGTACGTGTGCCCCGACGGCGAGTGCCCGGCGGCGATCGGGAACATCCTGGTCTACCGCGACACCTCGCACCTGACGGACACGTACGCGGCCACGCTGGCGCCGTTCGTGGAGCGCACGGTCCTCGACGCCACCGGCTGGCAGCGGCCGGGGACTTGACAATAGACCGTTACATTTGGATATTTAGATCCAACGTCGGCGCAGGCGTGCGGACCGCCGCGGTTGGGAGCGCCCCACTTCCCTTGGGAGTTCCCATGAAACGACCGCCACGCCTCCTTCGAGCGCTCGCCGTCCTGACCGGACTGCTGACGGCGGGCGCGCTCGCCGCGCCGGCCGCGGCCGAGCACCCCGAGCAGGCCCCCACCCCGTTCTACAACAGCGTCCGGGGCGAGGACGGATGCACGCTCTTCGAGACCTCCGGCGAGGCCTCCTGGCCCGCCGTGCACCCGCCCGAGGAGCACCGCGTGGCCGTCAGCGGCGTCGCGGTGATCCGCGACGGCTCGGACGGCAACCCGTGCCTGCCGGTGATCCCCGCCGACCGGCAGATCGAGTTCACCGGCCACGTCAACGACTGGGCGGCGGTGGAGCACATCGTGCCGATGCCGCTCGGCTCGGCGGACCAGACGTACGCCTTCGACCTGGTCGCCCCCGGCGGCGCCCCGATCGAGTACGTGACGATGAAGATCTGCCAGGAGCGCCGCGCCGACGGCTCGGAGTGGCTCGGCCGCTGCGGGCCCAACATCGTCATCGAGCAGGGGGCCGCTTCAGAGCACTGCACGTTCACCGCCGACGTGACGGGCCAGTGGGGCACCGGGTACGCGATGCAGGTGACCATCACGGCGATCGAGGCGATCCGCGACTGGCACGCCATCGTCGCCCTCCCCGGCGGCCAGACGCTCGCCCACATCTGGAACGCCACCGCGACCCGGAACGGCTCGGAGCTCGCGATCGGTCCGGCCCCGTGGAACCGGGAGATCCCCGCCGGCGGCAGCGCCGCGTTCGGATTCCTGGTCTCAGGCCCGTATCAGGCGCCGCCGCACCTCGAGGTGTGGGCCGACGGGCACCGGTGCACCGAGATGTGAGGCGTGCGGGGCGCCGCGGCGCCCCGCACGCTCAAGACCCGTGCGACCCGGACCAGGCGCGCCACGCCGCGATCTGGTCGCGGACCTCGGCGAGCTGGTCGGCCACGGCCTTCGGACCGGTCGAGCCCGGGGTCGTGCGGCCCGCGAGCGCGCCGTCGACGTCCAGGACGGCCTTCACCGACGGGTCGAGGTGCTCGGAGATCGACGCCAGGTCGGCGTCGGCGATCTCGTGCAGCTCGATGCCGCGCGACTCGCAGTGGGCCACGCAGGCGCCCGCGATCTCGTGCGCCGAGCGGAACGGGATCCCCTTGCGAACCAGCCAGTCCGCGATCTCCGTGGCGAGGCTGAAGCCCTTCGGGGCCGACTCGCGCGGCACTTCGGCGTTGAACCGCATGGTCGCGACCATGCCGGTCACCGCGGGCAGCAGCAGCGCCAGGTTGTCCAGGGAGTCGAAGACCGGCTCCTTGTCCTCCTGGAGGTCCTTGTTGTACGTGAACGGCAGGCCCTTGAGCGTCACCAGCAGCGCCGTCAGGTTGCCGACCAGGCGGCCCGACTTGCCGCGGGCCAGCTCGGCCACGTCCGGGTTCTTCTTCTGCGGCATGATCGACGAGCCGGTCGAGAACGCGTCGTCCAGCGTGACCCAGCCGAACTCCTGGCTCGACCAGAGGATGACCTCCTCCCCCAGGCGGGAGAGGTGGATCCCGATCATCGAGCACACGAACAGCAGCTCGGCCGCGAAGTCGCGGTCGGAGACGCCGTCCATCGAGTTCGCCGCGGCCGCGTCGAAACCGAGCTCCTCGGCCACCGCGACCGGGTCGAGCGGCAGCGACGAGCCCGAGAGCGCCCCGGACCCGAGCGGCGACACCGCGGCCCGCCTGTCCCAGTCCCGCAGGCGGTCCAGGTCCCGCAGGAGGCCCTGGGCGTGCGCGAGGAGCTGGTGCCCCAAGGTGACCGGCTGGGCGTGCTGGAGGTGCGTCATGCCCGGTGCGGGCGCGTCCACGAGCGCCTCGGTCTGGACGGCCAGCGCGTCGACGAGCGCGGTCACGTCGGCGGCGAGGCCCCGGGCGTGGTCGCGGCAGTACAGGCGCAGGTCGGTGGCGATCTGGTCGTTGCGGCTGCGGCCGGCGCGGAGCTTGCCGCCGAGGTCGCCGAGGCGCTCCACGAGGCCGCGTTCGAGCGCGGTGTGGACGTCCTCGTCGGCGACGGTCCCGGTGAAGGCGCCGGAGGCGACGTCGTCGCCGAGCGCGTCGAGTGCGGCCAGCATCTGCGCGAGCTCGCCGTCCGTCAGGAGCCCGGCGCGGCACAGCACGCGCGCATGGGCTTTGGACGCCTTGAGGTCGTACGGTGCGAGCCGCCAGTCGAAGCCGATGGAGGCGTTCAGGGCCTCGAGGGCCGCGGCGGGGCCGCCGGTGAAGCGGCCTCCCCAGAGCTTCGCCATTACTCGGCCTCGGCCTTGATCCGCTCATTCCGGGCGGCGGCGAGCTTGGCCGGGAGGCTCCACAGCTCGACGAAGCCGCGCGCGTTGGACTGGTCGAAGGTGTCGCCTTCGTCGTAGGTGGCGAGGTCGAAGTCGTAGAGGCTGGCCTCGGAGCGCCGGCCGGTGACGGTGGCCTTGCCGGCGTGCAGGGTCAGCCGGACCTCGCCGGTGACGTGGGTCTGGACGTCGGCGATGAACGCCTCCAGGCTCTGCTTGAGCGGGGAGAACCAGAGGCCGTCGTAGACGAGCTCGCCCCAGCGCTGGTCGACCGTGCGCTTGAACCGGGCCTGCTCGCGCTCGATGGTGACGTTCTCGAGCTCCATGTGGGCGGCGATCAGGGTGATGCCGGCCGGGGACTCGTAGACCTCGCGGGACTTGATGCCGACGAGCCGGTCCTCGACCATGTCGATCCGGCCGATGCCCTGGGCGCCGGCGCGCTCGTTGAGCTCCTTGACGAGTGCGAACGCGGACTTCTCGACGCCGTCGAGGGCGACGGGCCGGCCGGACACGAAGGTGATGACGACCTCGTCGGGCTCGCGCTCCTCGGCCGGGTTCCGGGTGTAGTCGTAGATGTCCTCGATGGGGCCGTTCCAGATGTCCTCGAGGAAGCCGGTCTCGACGGCGCGGCCCCACAGGTTCTGGTCGATCGAGTACGGGGACTTCTTGGTCACGTCGATCGGGAGGCTCTTCTCCTCGGCGAACGCGATGGCCTTGTCGCGGGTCCAGGCGAAGTCGCGGGCGGGGGCGACCACCTTGAGGTGCGGGGCGAGGGCGGCGAGGCCGGCCTCGAACCGGACCTGGTCGTTGCCCTTGCCGGTGCAGCCGTGGGAGACGATCGTGGCGCCGTGCTTCTCGGCGGCGGCCACGAGGTGCTTCACGATGAGCGGCCGCGAGAGCGCGGAGACGAGCGGGTAGCGGTCCATGTAGAGGGCGTTCGCGGCCACGGCCGGGAAGCAGTACTCGGCGGCGAACTCCTCGCGCGCGTCGACGACCTCGGCGGCGACGGCGCCGCAGCCGAGGGCGCGCTGCCGGATGACCTCCATGTCCTCGCCGCCCTGGCCGACGTCGATGGCCACGGCGATCACCTCGGCGTCGAGCTGCTCGGCGAGGTACGGGATCGCGACGGACGTGTCGAGGCCGCCGGAGTAGGCGAGGACTACCTTCTCGGTCATTGCTGGTTCTCCTTGATTGCTGCATTCGTGGCGTCGTACGGGTCGGGCGCTTTGCCGGCCCAAGTCAGGAACTGCTCGGCGACCTGCGCGCCGAGCACGCCGTCGCGGGCGATGACGGCGATCGTGTCGTCGCCGGCGATGGTGCCGATGACGTCGGCGAGGCCGGAGCGGTCGATCGCGCTGGCGAGGTACTGGGCCGCGCCGGGCGGGACGCGGAGGACGGCCATGTTCGCCGAGTGGTCGGCGCCGACGAGGAGCTCGCGCAGGAGCCGCTGGAGCCGGTCGGGTGCGGCCTCGGCGTCCCGAAGGGGGCGTTCGCCTTCCGCGAAGATCGAGTAGACGGCGGAGCCGCCGTCGGTGCCGCGGACCTTGACGGCGCCGAGTTCTTCGAGGTCGCGGGAGAGCGTGGCCTGGGTGGCCTCGATCCCGTCGGCGGCGAGGAGCGCGGCGAGTTCGGTCTGGGAGCGGATGGAGCGGGTCGAGATCATCTCGACGATGCGGGCCTGGCGCGCCGCTTTGGTGGTCGGCTGGTTCATGACGCGGTCTCCCGCAGGATCCAGGCGAGGAGGGCCTTCTGGGCGTGGAGCCGGTTCTCGGCCTGGTCGAACACGCGCGAGTGCGGGCCGTCGATCACGTCGTCGGTGATCTCCTCGCCGCGGTGGGCGGGGAGGCAGTGGAGGACGATCGCGTCGTCGGCGGCGTGCGCGAGGAGGTCGGCGTTGAGCTGGTACGGGTGGAGGTCGCCGAAGCGCTTCGCGCTGTCGGCCATGCCCATCGAGACCCAGGCGTCGGTGGAGACGACGTCGGCGCCGGCGACGGCTTCGACCGGGTCGGCGGTGACGGTGACCGAGCCGCCGGTGGCGGCGTTGATCTGGGCGGCGCGCTCGAGAACGTCGTCGGCGGGCTGGTAGCCCGTGGGGGCGCCGATGCGGACGTGCATGCCCGCGAGGGAGCTGGCGATGACGGTGGAGTTGCCCATGTTGAAGGCGGCGTCGCCGACGTAGGCGATGCTGGTGCCCTTGAGCGGCTTGTGCTCGGCGATGGTCTGGAGGTCGGCGAGGAGCTGGCAGGGGTGCCAGCCGTCGGTGAGCGCGTTGACGACCGGGACGGTGGCGTGCTCGGCGAGCTCGGCGAGCCGGTCGTCGCCGAAGGTGCGGATCACGATGGCGCTGACGTACCGGGAGAGGACCCGGGCGGTGTCGGCGACGGTCTCGCCGCGGCCGAGCTGGGTGGACTGGGCGTCGATGACGACGGAGTGGCCGCCGAGCTCGGCGATGCCGACGTCGAAGGAGATCCGGGTCCGGGTGGAGGGCTTCTCGAAGACGACCGCGACGGACTTGGGTCCGGCGAGCGCCCGGTGGCCGTACCGGTCGTGCTTGAGCTTGGCGGCGAGGTCGAGGACCTCGGCCTGCTCGGCGGGGGTGAGGTCGTCGTCTTTCAAGAAGTGCTTCTGGTTCGGCGGAGCCGAGTGCTTCGGAAGGGTCACGGTCGTCCTCCAGGAGCCGGGGTGACGGCGTCGAGGGCTTCGACGAGCTTGGCGCAGAAGGCGTCGAGCTCGGTCTGGGAGATGGTGAGCGGGGGCGCGATCCGGATCGTGTCGGGCCGCGGGGCGTTGGCGAGGACGCCGAGGCCGAGGAGGTGCTTCACGGCCTCGGCGGCGACGGGCTCGGTGAGGCCGATGCCGCGCCACAGGGCCTGGCCGCGGACCTCGGTGATCCGGGGGTCGGCGAGGAGCACGGCCTCGAGGTGCGCGCCGAGGGCGAGCACGTTGTCGAACAGGTGCTCGCGCTCGATCGTGTCGATCACGGCGAGGGAGGCCGCGCACGCGATCGGGTTGCCGCCGAACGTGGAGCCGTGGGTGCCGGGGGTGAACAGGGCCGCGGTGGCCTCGCCGGCGAGGACGGCGCCGATGGGGACGCCGCCGCCGAGGCCCTTCGCGAGGGTCACGGCGTCGGGGACGACGCCTTCGGCGTGGTGGGCGAACCAGGCGCCGGTGCGGCCGAAGCCGGACTGGATCTCGTCGAGGATCAGGAGCGCACCGGCTGAGGCGGTGAGTTCCCTTGCGGCCGTGAGGTATCCGGGCGGGGAGGGCACGACGCCGGTCTCGCCTTGGGTGGGTTCGAGGAAGACGGCGGCGGTGTCGGCGTCGACGGCGGCCTTGAGGGCGTCGGCGTCGCCGTAGGGCACGAACGCGACCTCGCGGGCGAAGGGCCCGAAGGGCTCGCGGATCGCGGCCTTCCCGGTGATCGAGAGCGCGCCGAGGGTGCGGCCGTGGAAGCCGTGCTCGGTGGCGACGACCTTGGCCTTGCCGGTCGCGTTCCCGTGGAGGATCGCGAGCTTGAGCGCGGCCTCGTTGGCCTCGGTCCCGGAGTTGCACAGGAAGACCCGGCCCGGGTTGCCCCACAGTTCGAGGAGCTTCTCGGCGAGCTCGACCTCCTTCTCGTGGAAGAACAGGTTCGAGGTGTGGGCGATCCGCGCGGCCTGGGTGCTCACCGCCTCCACGAGCGCGGGGTGGTTGTGACCGAGGCTGGAGACGGCGATGCCGCCGATCATGTCGAGGTAGGCGTTGCCGTCCACATCGGTCACGATGCTGCCGGTGCCCTCGCGCAGGGCCACGGGCGGCTGCCCGTAGTTGCCCATGAGCGCCTCGGCGTACCGGGCCTTGATCTGCTCCGAATAGGTCACTTCGCCTCCTGGACCATGGTGCCGACGCCGTCGGTCGTGAAGATCTCCAGCAGGGTCGAGTGCGGGACGCGGCCGTCGATCACGTGGGCCTGCGGGACGCCGCCCTTGACGGCGCGCAGGCACGCCTCCATCTTCGGGACCATCCCGGACTGGAGGGACGGGAGGATCTCCGCGAGCCGGTCCGTGGTGATCTGCCGCAGCAGCGAGTCCTTCTCGGGCCAGTTCTCGTACAGCCCTTCGACATCGGTGAGGACGATGAGCTTCTGCGCGCCGAGGGCCTCCGCGAGCGCGGCCGCGGCGGTGTCGGCGTTCAGGTTGTAGAGGATGCCGTCGTGGTCGAGCGCGACGGTCGAGACGACCGGGATGCGCCCGGCGGCGATGAGGTCGTCGACCGCGGCGGTGTTCACCGACGCGACGTCGCCGACCCGGCCCACGTCGACCCGCTCGCCCTCGACCTCGGCCCAGCGGCGCTTGGCGGTGAAGAGCTGCGCGTCCTCGCCGGACATGCCGACCGCGAACGGGCCGTGGTTGTTGATCAGGCCCACGAGTTCGCGGCCGACCTGGCCGACCAGGACCATCCGGACCACGTCGGCGGCCTCGGGGGTGGTGACGCGCAGGCCGCCCTTGAACTCGGAGGCGATGTCGAGCTTCTTGAGCATCGCGGAGATCTGCGGGCCGCCGCCGTGCACGACGACCGGCTTGATGCCGACGTAGTGCAGGAACACCATGTCCGCGGCGAACGCGGCCTGGAGCTCGGGGTTGATCATGGCGTTGCCGCCGTACTTGACCACCACGATAGAGCCGGTGAAGCGCTGGAGCCACGGGAGTGCCTCGATGAGCGTCTCGGCCTTGCCGAGGGCCGCCTGGAGGTGCGGTGCGAGTTCGCTGATGTCAGTGCTGCTCATGTGCTGTACGCCGAGTTCTCGTGGACGTAGTCGTGGGACAGGTCGTTGGTCCAGATCGTGGCCGAGGCGGCACCGTGGTGGAGCTCGATGTCGATCGCGACGTCGCGGCCCTTGAGGTCCACGAGGTCGCGCGGCTCGCCGGCGGCGCCGGCCTTGCAGATCCACACGCCGTTGACGGCGACGTCGACCGCGTCGGCGTCGAACGGCGCCTTCGCGGTGCCGACGGCGGCGAGGATGCGGCCCCAGTTCGGGTCGGAGCCGAACAGCGCGGTCTTGACGAGGCTGTCGCGGGCGACGATCCGGGCGACCTCGACCGCGTCGTCCTCGCTCGCCGCGCCCGAGACGGTGATCGCGACGTCCTTCGTGGAGCCTTCGGCGTCCGACAGGAGCTGGTGCGCGAGGTCCTTGCACAGGTCGGTGAGCGCGGCGATGAACTCGTCGGCCGCGGCCTCGACGCCGGAGGCGCCCGAGGCGAGCAGGAGCACGGTGTCGTTGGTCGACATCGAGCCGTCGGAGTCGAGCCGGTCGAGCGAGTACCGGCAGGCGGTGCCGAGCGCGGCGTCCGCGAGCGGCTGCCCGACGACCGCGTCGGTGGTGAGGACGACCAGCATCGTCGCCAGGCCGGGCGCGAGCATCCCCGCGCCCTTCGCGATGCCGCCGACGGTCCAGCCCGCGGGGCTGGTGATCGCGGCGTTCTTGGCGACGGTGTCGGTGGTCATGATCGCGGTGGCGGCCTGCTCGCCGCCGTCCGCGGCGAGGGCCTTCGCGGCGGCCTCGACGCCCGGCAGGAGCTTGTCCATCGGGAGCCGCTCGCCGATGAGCCCGGTCGAGCAGACCGCGACCTCGACCGCGCCGCAGCCGAGAACCTCGGCGGTCTTCTCTGCGGTGGCGTGCGTGTCCTGGAAGCCCTCCGGGCCGGTGCAGGCGTTCGCGCCGCCGGAGTTGAGGATGACGGCCTTCAGCGCGCCCGTGGTCAGGACCTGCTGGGACCATTTGACCGGGGCGGCCTTGACGCGGTTGCCGGTGAACCGGCCCGCGGCGACCTGGAGCGGGCCGTCGTTGACGACCAGGGCCATGTCGGGTTTGCCGGAGGGCTTGAGGCCGGCGGTCACGCCGGAGGCCCGGAAGCCCTTGGGGGACGTCACGGTCACGGCGCCACCCCGTTCACGGTGAGGCCCGCGGCCTCGGGGAGGCCGAGCATGAGGTTCGCGCACTGCACGACCTGCGCGGCCGCGCCCTTGCCGAGGTTGTCGATCGCGGCGGTGACGATGATCCGGCCCGAGTCCTTGTCGACCGTGCCCTGGAGCTGCACGGCGTTGGTGCCGTAGACGGCGGCCGTGGTCGGCCACTGGCCCCCGCGCAGGACGTGCACGAAGTGCTCGCCGTCGTACGCCTTCGCCAGCGCGGCCCGCACGTCCTCCGCGGCGGTCTCGGCGGCGGCCTTGGCGGTCACCGTCGAGAGGATGCCGCGGGGCATCGGGGCGAGCAGCGGGGTCATCGACAGCGACGCGGCGCCGGTGGCCTGCTTGATCTCGGGGACGTGCTGGTGGGCGCCGACCTTGTAGGCGCTGATCGCGCCCATGACCTCGGAGGCGAGGAGGTGCTTCTTCGGGGCGTTGCCGGCGCCGGAGGTGCCGGAGGCGGCCACGACGACGACGTCCTCGGGCGAGGCGATCCCGGCGTCCAGGAGCGGGCGCAGCGCGAGGATCGTGGCGACGGCGTAGCAGCCGGTCGCGGCGACCCGGTCGGCGGCGGCGATGCGCTCGCGCTGGCCGGGGAGCTCGGGGAGGCCGTAGGTCCAGGCGCCGGCGTGCGGGCCGGAGTAGTAGGACTCCCAGGCCGCGGCGTCTTCGAGCCGGTGGTCGGCGCCGAGGTCGACGATCTTCTGCCCGGCGGGGAGCTGCGCGGCGAGCGCGGCGGACTGGCCGTGCGGGAGGGTCATGACGACCAGGTCGGCGCCGTCGAAGGCGTCCGGGGTGGTCGGGGTGAAGCGTCGGTCGCCGTACGCGGACAGGTGGGGGTGGACCGCGGTGATGTACTCACCGGCGTTGCTGTGCGCGCCCGCGGCGACGACGTCGAGCTGCGGGTGGTCGGCCAGCAGCCGGAGCACCTCGCCTCCCGCGTAACCGCTGGCTCCCGCCACGGCGACCTTGAACGTCACTGGAAACCTCCGTCTTGAATGACTATGCAGAGAACTGTATCAGCATTCAATGAGACCGCGAAGCGGATATTCCGGTGAGTGGGATGTGACCGTCGCCGCGATTCGCGGGACGCGCGCAGAGTGCGGTGGCGCGGCCGGCCGGCCCAGCCTGTTCGCGGGCGACCGACGACCGCCGCGGCTCCTCCCGCAACCGGTCTGTTCCCACGCGACGCGCGACCGCTGACCCGGGAAGTCACGCCCCGCGTCGTGTTCATCGTTCCTGGACGCGGACGCGAGGCCCCTCCCCTAGCGGGCCTGTTCGCGGGCGAAGATGGCGGCCTGGACGCGACTGGTCAGGCCGAGCTTCGCGAGCACGCGCGTGACGTGCGATTTCACCGTAGCCTCGGCCATGCCGAGTTCAGCGCCGATCTCGGCATTCGACATGCCTTCACCTATGAGCGAGAGCACTTCGGTCTCGCGCGGGGTGAGGGCCGCGAGTCCGGCGCCGTCGACCTCGATCGGGGCGTAGGCCGGCCGCGAGCGCGCGAACTCGGCGATGAGGCCGCGCGTGACCGCGGGCGAGATCAGGCCGTCGCCGCGGGCGATGGTGCGCACGGCCTCCACGAGGGTCTCGGCGTCGGCGTCCTTGAGCAGGAACCCGCTCGCGCCGGCGCGGAGGGCGTCGAAGACGTTCGCGTCGTCGCCGTACGAGGTGAGGACGAGGACGTCGGCGGTGCCGCGGAGCTCGGCCGCGGCGGCGATGCCGTCCTTGCGGGGCATCCGGATGTCCATGACGACGACGTCGGGCCGCAGCTCGTGCGCCAGCGCGACCGCCTCGACCCCGTCGGCGGCCTCGCCGACCACCTCGATGTCGTCGGCGCTGTCGAGCAGCATCCGCAGCCCGGCGCGGACGGCCGCGTGGTCGTCGGCCAGCAGGACCCTGGTCATTCGTGTTCACTCCGGTTCGACAGAAAGGCGGGTGGGCGGTGGCTTGCGCTCCGGAGCGGCGCCGGGTTGCGGCGGGCTCCGGGCGCATCGGCGTTCACTCCTGCTCCGAGCGAGGCGGGCTCGGCGAGCCGGTCCGGCGCGGCGGCACGTCCGCGTCATCGGCGGTCCCGATCGAGCCGGGAGCGGACCGGTGGTCGCCTCCCGTGGGGATCTCGGCGCGGACCGTCCAGTGTTCGCCTTCCGGTCCGGCGTGCACCTTACCGCCCAGGAGGCGGACCCGCTCGGTCATCCCGACCAGGCCGGCGCCGGCTCCCGGAACAGGCGTCTCATTGTCCCCCAAGGCGTTCACGACGGAGACGACGAGCGCGCCGGGCACGAACCGCACGGTCGCCTCCGCGTCGCGGCCGTGCTTGAGGGCGTTCGTGAGCGCCTCCTGGACGACCCGGTAGGCGGTCAGCTCGACTTCGCCCGGCAGGTCGCGCGGCGGGCCCTCGACGTGGAAGTCGACCTTGAGGCCGACCGCGCGCATCCGCTCGGCGAGTTCGGGGATCTGGTCGATCCGGTAGGAGGCCAGCTCCTCCCCTTCGTCGCCGGCACGGAGGATGCCGATGATGCGGCGCAGCTCGGCGAGACCGTCGACACTGGAGGCGCGGATCGCGTCGATGGAGCCGCGCACGGCGTCGGATTCGAGGTCCTTGCGGGACTGGAGCGCCGTGGACTGCAAGGCGATCGCCGACAGGAAGTTGGCGACCGTGTCGTGCAGTTCGCGGGCCATGAGGGTGCGCTCGCGCAGGACCGCTTCGCGGCGGCGCACGTCGGCGAGGCGCGCCGTCTGCTCGGCGCGCTCGCGTTCGAGCTCGGCGCGGTCGTGGGCCTGGCGCACGATGACGCCGGTGGCGATCGGCGAGAGCAGGACCACCGCGCCGATCGCGACGACCGAGACGACCTCGCCCGCGTCGCCGCCGTCGAGGATCGTGAGCGCGCTGAGCACCAGGACCCCGGCGGCGACGGTGGGCAGGAGCACGCGGACCTTGCGGGGAGGGCCGTAGCGCGCGTACGCGTAGAGGTTGTCGGTGTAGACGCAGACCGTGGCGAGGGTGAGGCCGATGCCGATCTCGATGCCGAAGCCGACCGTGCCGACGGCGAGGCACCAGGCGGGGGCGGCCCGCCGAACGACCACGCCGAGGCAGACCAGCGCGAGCGGGATGAACCGCACGGCCAGCGGCACCTCGGGCATGTACTGCTCGATGTTGCCCAGTCCGATCAGGAGCGACCCGGCCGGGAACAGGAGCACGGCGGCGATGAGGTCGCCTCTGCGAACGCGAGCGAGGAGGCCGGGCGGACTGGTCATGCCCCCATCCCATCACGTCCGCGTGCCCGCGGCCTCAGTCCGGGAGGGGAACCGGCCTCCGACTTTGGTCGCACCCAACGCACCCCGCGAGACCCGCACGGTTCATCATGTTCGGGTGACCCAACCGAATCCTCCTCAGGCGCCCCGTCCCGAATGGGACCGGTACAGCGGGGTGCTGCGCAATCTCGTGATGTGCAACGCGTTCCTCGCGTTCGCGCTCGAACTGGCCATGCTCGTGTTCGTCGCCTGGTGGGCCCTCGCACTGGACGACGCCCTGTGGACGCGGCTGCTGATCGCGGTCGCCGCCGTCGGGGCGCTGGTGGTGCTGTGGGGGGCGTTCGCGTCCCCGAAGGCCCGGGTGCCGCTGCCGGCGGCCGGGACCGTGGCGGTGAAGGCGCTCGCGTTCGGGGCCGGCGCGGCCGCCCTGTGGGGCCTGGGCCTGTCGGCCGCGGCGATCGCGTTCGCGGTGCTCGCGGCGGCGAACACGGCGGTGACGACGTACGTCAGGCGACCCCGGCCGGCGTGAGGACGCTGTAGTCCCAGGTCGGGTCGTCGGTCGGCAGGTCTTCGAGCTGCTCGAAGGCGGTGCCGAAGACGGTGGCGAAGAACAGGACGTAGCCGATCCAGAACACGATCGAGGCGACCCCGATCCAGCCGAGAACGATCCCGGCGGTGGCGAAGCCGTCGCCGCCTTCGTTCCTTTCGGCCATCTGGCGCTTGGCGATCAGCCCGAAGATGAGGCCGAGGACGCCGATCGGGTTGCAGGCGCCGACGATGCCGAGGATCATCGCGGTGATCGCCATCCCGTTGACCGGCTTCGGCGGCGGGTACGGGTAGCCGTACGGCGGCGGGTAGGCCCCGTACGGGGCGTAGGGCGGCTGGCCGTAGTACTGCGGCGGGGGCGGCTGCTGCTCGGGGTTGGCGGGGTCGGGCGTTGACATCGGGCACCTCTCGGTCGTTCCTGGTCACCTCAGCTTAAGTGCTCGTCGCCCGCCGCGGGTTCCGCGAGCACGGGGGCGTCGGCGGCCTCGCGGTCGGTCCGCTCGCGGTCGAGCAGCGGCGCGCACGCGCGCCAGACGAGCACGGTGACGGCCCAGCCGACGGCGGCGCCGCCGATCGTGTCCGTGAGCCAGTGGGCGTGCTGCCAGGTGCGGGCGCCCATCATCAGGACGGTGAGGAACACCGCTACCGGCCACCAGTTCCGCAGGTGCCGGGCCGGGATCCAGACGACCGCGACGATCATGACGAACGCGGCCATGCGGGCGGCGTGCCCGGAGGGGAACGCCCACGGGCCCGTCTCGATCATGACGTCCGCCGGCCGCGGCCGCTCCCCGACGCGTTTGATGAGGTCGATCGCGATCGAGGTGGCGGCGACGGTCGCACACGCGAACACGGCCGAACGCCAGCGCCGCATCAGGAGCAGGGCGACCACGGCGATGGCGAGGAGCGCGAGCCCGGGTTCGCCGCCGAGGCGGTTGAGGAGCTGCGCGAGCTGCCAGCGCACGCCGTCGGCGGGGCCGCCGACGAGGCCGTTCCACCACTCGTCGAGCCCGTGCCAGGGCGGGCCGTCGTCTCCGGCGAGGCGCACCCAGAGCGCGTCCCCGAGGACCCCCAGCGGGACCAGGACCGCCAGGACGAGTACCAGGCGGGACTTCGGGAAGCCGTTGGGAGTCATGGGCTGCATGGTAGTCGAGGCGCCCGCCGGGGGCTCAGCAGAAGGGCCAGGAGTTGCACTCGCTGGTGGTCTCCTCGGGCTCCGAGGTGGTCGGCTCGGGCTCCTGGGCCTCAGAAGTGGTCGGTTCCGGTTCCTCCGGTTCCTCGCTGGTCTCCTCGGGCTCCTCGCTGGAGGACTCGGCCTCGCTCGGCGAGGGCGAGGCGCTGCACGCGGCGTCGTCGGGGTTGGCCCGGCAGTACTCGCTGTCGGGGTCGAGCGTGCCGTCGGCGATGCCGTCGGTGAGGTCCTCGCCGGCGCCCGAGGCGCCGGGGAGTTCTTCGGCCTCGTACCCGTTGGTCTCGATGGCCGTGTCGATGACGTTGCGCCACAAGGGGATACCGCCATCGTCGGCGGCGGATCCGTTGGCCCAGGCGGCGACGCTGAGCTGCGGGATGGCGCCGACGAACCAGGACTCGGTGGTCTGGCCGTGGTAGTCGGCGGCGACGCCGAAGAAGTCGCGGTCCTCGATGACCTCGCTGTCGCCGAGGCCGATGTACTGGAGGTCCTGGGCGGTGGTCTCGGCGATGGCCTGTTCGGTGCGCACGCCCTGCTCGGCCGCGATCTCCTGGTCGTCCGAGCCGATGACGGACCCGACGACGTGGGTCTCGGCGTACTTGCCGCCGGCGGCGATCGTCGCGTAGACGCTCGCCATGTCGACGACCGGGACCGGGTAGGAGCCGAACTCGGCGGCGCTGAACCCGGAGTAGTCGCCCGAGGCGAGGTCGCGGACGGTCCCCTCGGCGTCGGCGATCGCGGTGAGGCCCATGCCGTTCGCGGTCTCGAGGACGGTCTCGGCGCCGTACTCGCCGGCGACGGTGTCCATGGCGGCGTCGCGGCCCTCGCTGACGGCCTGGGCGAGGGTGACATCGGCGTCGTCGTCGCTCCACCAGGATTCGATGGAGGCGCCGGCTTCGAGGGCGGTGGCGGCGGTGATCATGTCGAACACGGATGAGGGCGGGTGCGGGGCGGCGGCGCTGACGAGGTCGACGCCGGCCTCGGTGGCGGTCTCGGCGCCGTAGTAGCACAGGACCGCACCGGTGCCGGGCTCGATCGCGACGACGCCGGCCTCGCCGGTGGTCTCCTCGGCCGCGTCCTGGAGGGCCTTGTCGAGGGTGAGGACGACACGGTAGCCGTCGGGGCGGGACGACGCGTCGTAGAGCTCGTCGGCGGTCATGCCGTAGCGGGTCTCGAGTTCGGTGTAGATGCGCTCGGCCAGGGTCGGGTGGGTGTCGGCGAAGTCGGCGGGGACGGCGCTGCCGTCGTTGTAGAGCAGCGCGGCGTCCTCGTTGTCCTGGGCGGCCCCGCCGCCGTCGGGGAGGTTGCCGAGGACGATGGACACGCCGACCGCGACCACGAGGGCGACCGCGCCGCCGACGGCGAGGTGCAGCTTCGTGAACCGCAGGCCGCGCAGTCGTTCGGGCACCGGGAGCGACGACGCCGCACGGCGCTTGCCGCTGTATCCGGCTCCGCGGGCACCGGCCCGGTGGCTTCGGGACGGTCCGCCCTCCGAGCCGGTCCGCCTCCGCCGCCTGCCGACGCGAGAGGGGTTCCCGTTATTCACACCACGTACCTTAAAAGGCGCGGACCATGCGACAAGCCGCGGCTCCGGCTTTATCCCGAAAACACCGGCGGCCCGGACACGCAGTAAGGGCGCGATACCACTCCGGTGATACCGCGCCCTTCTTTCATGCGGACTGTTCTGTTTCGCGCGGCCTACTCGCGCAGGCCGGCTCCGAAGCGCTCGGCGGCGACCGCGACGGCGGCGTCGCGGACCGCGACGCCCTCCTCGTTGGTGAGGGTCCGGTCGGCCGCGCGCAGCTCGAGCTTGAACGCCAGCGACTTCCGGCCTTCGCCGAGCTTCGGGTCGCGGTAGACGTCGAACAGGCGCAGCGAGTCGAGCAGCTCCCCCGCGCCTTCGCGGAGCGCGGCCTCGACCTGCCCGGCCGGGACGGACTCGGCCACGACCACGGCGACGTCGATGAGCGTCGCCGGGAAGTGCGAGATCACCGGCGCGGGCGCCAGGTCCGGCAGCGGCAACGCGGTCAGGTCGAGCTCCATCGCGGCGGTGCGGCGCGGCAGCCCGAGGCGGTCGCACACCTCCGGGTGCAGCTCGCCGGCGTGGCCCACGACGACGCCGTCCACACGCAGCTCGGCGCAGCGGCCGGGGTGCCACGGCGCGGCCTCCCCTTGGGCGACTTGGAGTTCCACCCCGGCGGCCTCGGCCACGATCTCGGCGGCCTCGACCGCATCGGCCCAGTCGACGGCGCGGCCGGGCTCGTCGACCCCGACGGGGACCGCCTGGCCGCACAGGACCGCGGCGACGTGGCGCGGCTGCACCGGCAGGCGCCGGATCGCGGCCGCGATGGCCTCGTCCTCGGGGCGCTTGGACACCGGCAGCGTCACCAGGTCGAGCTCGGTCCAGCCCTCGGCGGGCTGGAAGACCAGGCCCTCCTCGAAGACCGCGAGGTCCCTCGCGCCGCGCGCCAGGTTGGTCTTGACGGCGTTCACCAGGCTCGCGAGCACGGTGGTGCGCAGCAGCGGCGCGGCGTCGTCGAGCGGGTTGAGCACGGCGACGGCCTCGCGCTGCGGGTCCTTCTCGTCCAGGCCCAGCTCGTCGGCGCGGTCGCGGGAGACGAACGGGAACGTGTAGGTCTCGACGAACCCGTTGTCCGCCAAGGCGCGGGCGACGCGGCGGCGGCGCCGCTGCGCGGCGGTCAGGCCCGTCCCGGCGATCGCGCGGGGCGTCGCGGACGGGACGTGCGCGTAGCCGTGCAGCCGCACGACCTCCTCGACCAGGTCGGCCGGGTCGGTCAGGTCCGGTCGCCACGACGCGGGCGTCACCGACAGCACGTCGCCCTCACCGTCCACAGTGCACCCGGCGGCTTCGAGCATCGACACGACCGTGGCCCGGTCGTAGTCGACGCCGACGGTCCGCGAGGGCAGGTCGACCGGGACCGCGATCGGCTCGGCCGGCGTGCGGCGGTCGATGTCGGCCACCTCGTCGACGAGCGTCCCGCCGCCGTACTCGACGAGCAGGTCCGCGGCGCGCTGGGCGGCGAGCAGCGAGATCGCAGGATCGGCGCCGCGCTCGTAGCGCTTGGACGCCTCCGAGGTCAGCCGGTGCCGCCGCGACGTGCGCGCGATCGACACCGGGTCCCAGTGGGCCGCTTCGATGAGCACGTTCCGCGTACCGGGCGCGACCTCGGAGGTGAGGCCGCCCATGACCCCGGCCAGCGAGAGCGGGCCGGTCGCGTCGCAGATGACCATGTCCTCGGGGTCGAGCCGGCGCTCCACGCCGTCGAGGGTCGTGAGCGTCTCGCCGGGCTGCGCGCGGCGCACCACCATGACGTCCTCGAGGGCGTCCCGGTCGAACGCGTGCAGCGGGTGCCCGAGCTCGAGCATCAGGTAGTTCGTGACGTCGACCGCGAGGCCCAGCGGGCGCATCCCGGCCTGGACCAGCCGCTTCGCCATCCACTCGGGCGACTCGGCGTTCGCGTCCACGTCGCGCACCTCGCGCAGCGTGAACCGGGTGCAGCCGTCGGTCTCGACGCGCACCGGGTACGGCGGGACGTCGGTCGTCTTCGGCTCGTCGGCCTTCGCGGCCGGGTCGGCGAAGGCGGCCCCGAGGCGGTGCGCGACCTCGCGGGCGATGCCGCGCACCGAGAAGCAGTAGCCCATGTCCGGAGTGATCGCCAGTTCGAAGACGACGTCGTCGAGCCCGACGAGCGGCCGCGCGTCCTCGCCCACGGTCCCCTCGGGCAGGACGATGATGCCGTCGTGGTCGTCGGAGACGCCCAGCTCGCGGGCCGAGCAGATCATGCCGTCCGACAGGCGCCCGTAGGTCTTGCGCGAACCGATCGCGAACCCGCCCGGCAGCACCGCGCCGGGCAGCGCGACCACGACGAGGTCGCCTTCGGCGAAGTTCCTCGCGCCGCAGATGATCGAGCGCGGCTCGGCCTCGCCGACCTCCACGTGGCAGTGGCGGATCGGCTTCTTGAACTCGGTGAGCTCCTCGATCGAGGCGACCCGGCCGACCACGAGCGGGCCGGTGACGCGGCCGCGGAGGTCGTCGACCTCCTCGACCTCGAGACCGGACTCGACCAGCGCGGAATCGAGCGCCTCCGTGGTCAGGTCCGCGGGCAGGGCGGCGTACTCGGCGAGCCAGGAAACGGGAATCCTCATCGTCTACTCCTCCACTCGCAGGCCGGCCGGGAACCGGACGTCGCCGTCGATGATGTCGCGCAGGTCGGTGATGCCGTGGCGCAGCATGAGCGCCCGCTCGACCCCCATGCCGAACGCGAAGCCCGAGTACACGTCGGGGTCGATGCCGCAGGCGCGCAGCACCCGCGGGTTGACCATGCCGCAGCCGCCCCACTCGATCCAGCGGGGGCCGTCCTTGTGGGCCGCGAACCAGACGTCCACTTCGGCGCTGGGCTCGGTGAACGGGAAGTACGAGGGCCGCAGGCGGGTGATCGCGTCGGGCCCGAACACGGACTTCGCGAAGTGGTCGAGGGTGCCCTTGAGGTCGGCCATGGTGATGCCCCGGTCGACCACGAGGCCCTCGGTCTGGTGGAACACCGGCGAGTGGGTCGCGTCGACCTCATCGGTGCGGTACACGCGGCCGGGCGCGACCGTGTAGATCGGCGGCTCCTGCGTGAGCATGGTGTGGATCTGCACGGTCGAGGTGTGGGTGCGCAGCACCATGTTCGACCCGTACCCGCCCTTGCCGTCGGCGATGTGGAACGTGTCCATCATGGTCCGGGCAGGGTGGTCGGGGTGGATGTTGAGCGCGTCGAAGTTGAACCACTCGAGTTCGACCTCGGGGCCCTCGCCGATCTCGTAGCCCATGGCCACGAACAGGTCCGCGATGCGGTCCATCTGCACGTTGATCGGGTGGCGGGCGCCTTCGCGACGGCGCGGCGTGCGGGCCGTGACGTCGACGGTCTCCTCGCGGAGGATCCGGGCCGCCTCGGCGGCCTTCAGGACCTCCTCGCGGGCCTCGTACACGGCCGTGATCTCGGAGCGGGCGGCGTTGACGTTCCGGCCGGCCTCACCCCGCTCGGGACCGGGGATCGAACCGATCGCCCTGCGCGCCAAGGACACCGGTGCCTTGTCGCCGAGGGTGGCGGATTTGGCGGCGGCGAGTTCGGCCAGGTTCGCGGCCGCCTCGATGACGGCGGCGGCGTCTTTCACGGCCCTGGCAAGGGCCTCGGGCTGGAGCAGGCCAGCCTCGTTCTCAGTGCTCATCTGTCTCTCTCCGTGCGGGACCTCAAGAAGTCTAAGGAAGGCGCGCGGCGCGGCCGCAGCCCGCCGGAGAGGAAGTGGTCGACTAACGCCACAGCCCGCACCCGGCGGGCTGGATAAATGCGCGGTAGCCGTTCGACATGAGGCCATTCTACTTCCTGCGCCGAGCATCGGCGTTCGCGGCCGCGCTCATGACGCGCGCCGCTGCGCGGCGGCGGAGGCGTAGAGGCAGACGCCCGCGGCGACGGCGAGGTTCAGCGACTCGGCCTTGCCCCAGATGGGGACGCCGACCCTGCGGTGGGCGAGCGCCGCCGTGGCGTCGTCGAGGCCGTGGGCCTCGGAGCCGAAGAGCCACACCGTCGGCGCGTCGAGCTCGCCTGCGGCGTCGAGGGCGTACAGGTCCTCCCCGTCGGCCGCGGCCGCGAGGATCTGGGCGTGCACGAAGAGGTCGAGCATGTCCGCGGTGTCGGCGGCGCGGACGACCGGCAGGTGGAACAGGCTGCCGGCGGAGGCGCGCACGCACTTGCCGTTGTACGGGTCGACCGAGTCGGTCCCGAAGACCACGCAGTCGGCCCCGGCGGCGTCGGCCGCGCGGAGGACGGTCCCGGCGTTCCCGGGGTCGGTGATGCCGTGGAGGACCGCGACGAGCTTCGCCTCCGCGAAGGGGACCCGCTGGTCCAGACCGTGCTTCTCGAGAAAGTGACAAACGGCCACGAGCCCCTGCGGGGTCACGGTCTCGGCGAGCGAGGCGAGCGCGTCGTCCGTGCACGGGTGCACGTGGGCGCCCGCGGCGACGGCGGCGTCGATCAGGTCCGAGTGGCGGGCGTCGGCGTCGAGGTCGTAGAACAGGTCCTCGACGGCGCCGGCGGCCACGGCCTCGCGGACGGCCTGGGGGCCTTCGGCGAGGAAGCGCTCGGCCTTGTCGCGGCCGCGGCGGCGCTGGAGCTTCCGGGCGGCGACAACCCGGGACGATCGCGCCGTGAGCGCGTCCGTCCCGGGTTCACGGGGCAGCATTTACGCTTCGACCGGGGCGTTGACGTCCTCGGGGAGCGCGGCCTTGGCGACCTCGACCAGGGCGGTGAACGCCGCCGCGTCGGAGACGGCCAGCTCGGCGAGGATCTTGCGGTCCACCTCGACCTCAGCGAGGGACAGGCCCTGCATGAAGCGGTTGTAGGTGATGCCGTTCTGGCGGGCCGCGGCGTTGATGCGGGTGATCCAGAGCTTGCGGAACTCGCGCTTGCGCGCCTTCCGGTCGCGGTAGGCGTAGGTGTACGAGTGGAGCAGCTGCTCCTTGGCCTTGCGGTACAGCCGCGAGCGCTGCCCGCGGTAGCCCTTGGCCTCTTCGAGTACGACGCGGCGCTTCTTCTTGGCGTTCATTGAACGCTTGACGCGTGCCACAGTTCAGTCTCCTTGCGTTACGAGCGGTTGGCGGTCGATCGGAGTGCGGGCTAGCGGCCCAGCAGCTTCCGGACCTGCTTCTGGTCGGCGGGGGACACTTCCGAGCGACCCTGCGCTTCGCGCTTGAAGCGTCCGCTCTTGTGCTCCATGAGGTGGTTCTTGCCGGCGCTGCGGCGCATCAGCTTGCCCGAGCCGGTCACCTTGAACCGCTTCTTGGCACCGCTGTGGGTCTTCATCTTCGGCATCGTGCTTCTCCTTAGTTCAGACGGACGAGGTCGGGCGCGTCGCCGCGCCCGGCCCGTCCGTTCGCCAGGGTGCTAGGACTCGGGCTGCTCATCGGGCGCCTCGGCCGGGGCATCGGCCTGGGCCGGCGCCTGCTCGGCCGGGGCCTCGTCGGCCGCGGACTCGTCGCGGTCGCGGCCCTTGCGACCGCCGCCCTTGATCTCGCCCTTGGGGCGGATCGGGGCGACGACCATGATCATGTTGCGGCCGTCCTGCTTCGCGGCGGACTCGATGACCGCGAGGTCCGAGATCTCCTCCGCCAGCTTGTCCAGCAGGCGGCGTCCCAGCTCGGGACGCGACTGCTCGCGCCCGCGGAACATGATGGTGATCTTGACCTTGTCCCCGGCCGTCAGGAAGCGCACGATGTGACCCTTTTTGGTCTCGTAGTCGTGCTTGTCGATCTTGGGCCGGAGCTTCATCTCTTTGATGACGGTCTGCTGCTGGTTGCGGCGAGAGGCACGGGCCTTCTGAGCGGACTCGTACTTGTACTTGCCGTAGTCCATGAGCTTGCAGACCGGCGGACGGGCGGTGGGTGCGACTTCGACCAGGTCCAGGTCGACGTCCGCGGCCAGCTGCAGGGCCTTGTCGATCGACACGATGCCGACCTGCTCACCCTGCGGGCCGACCAGACGCACTTCCTTGGTCCGGATCTGGTCGTTCACGCGCAAATCGCTGATGGGGCCTCCTTGGTTGCGATTCTCGCCGGCGCGTTCGCGCCGGCGCCCCTATGGCGTTCGGGTCGCCGGCGCGGGTGCGTCGGCGGCTTGTCGCGCAAGCGTGACCCAGCGGCCTCGGGCATGAGGTCCCAACAAAGAAAGACCCCAGCGTATGCCGGGGTCCACTCCAAAGCACGGCGAACTGATCGCCGTCTTGTGACCCGTTCGCCTGTCGGTCCCGGGTACTCGACCCAGTGGACCCGGCTGCGGGTGGGAGCTGGACTCCGCTTGCTGTCGCATGCGCTGAGCGCACGCGATCGACACGCAATGGTAGCACCTAGCTGCGGGACTGCTCCAGGAGCGCACGGAGGTGTTTGATCGCCGCCACAGCGCGCTGCTTGTCGCTGACCTGGACGGCCATGATCGACATCTCGTCGTCGTCCGCGAGTTCGACCGTGGCCCAAGTCATCTTGTCGGTGAAGTTGATCGCGGTGACGACCTGCCACGGGAAGAAGCGCTTCTGGGCGACGTTGGTGACCTCGATGCCCTTCTCGTCGGCGCGCACGCGCAGCCGCAGGAAGCTCAGGGCGATCCCGGCGCCGATGACGCCGAGCCCGATCATCGCGGCCTGGTCGGCCCAGGTGACGGTGCCGCCCTCGACGGTGGTCGAGCCGAGCGTGAACGAGAGGGCGGTGAACCCGCCGAAGGCGACGGCGGCGCCGATCCAGGCGCCGATCCGGGACTTGCGGGGGCGGTATTCGAAGGCTCCGTCGAGTGGGTCGGTCGTGGGCATGGATCCCTGCTCCTGTACGGCGGTCACGTTGCTCCTCTATTGTCCCTCGGGCGACCGCTCACGGAAGCTGGTCGATCTCCAGGCTGGAATCGAATGCAAGCAGGGTCTTCGGCTCGCCGGTGACGATGGGCCACCCGGGGCGGTTCAGGCCACACCAGGCGACGTGCCCGGCGGCGATGTTCCCGTGCTGGCGCGAGCGCGAGAGCATGAGCCCGACGTCGCGGGCGGACTTCTGGTCGAGGTCCATGACCACCGTGACGGGCAGGCCGAGCAGGACCAGCAGCGCGTCCCGGTCGCGGCGGCGGGCCTGCGACCAGGCTTCCGCGAGCGCGCCTGAGGGGATCGCGAGGACCACGTTCTGCTCGAGCGCGGTGAACACCACGGCCTGCGGATAGGGCATGGAGGTGGCGAATCCGACGATGGCCGACACGTCCAGGATGCGGCCACCGATCATGTACGCCCCTCCGCGTCCTTGTCCTCCACGCCGAGGACCTCGCGCGCCCACGCGAGGTGCTCCTCGCTCGGGCCCTGGCCCTTGCGTTCGAAGAGGTCCTGGAGTTCGGTGAGGGAGCGGTCGCGTTCGAGGCGCTCGGCGACGGCGGCGCCGACGTACTCGTCGACGGACTCGGCCCGGCCGACCGCGACGAGGCGGCGGATCTGCTCGAGCTGGGCTTCGGAGAGGGTGACGCTCGAGCGCGAGGGGGCCGCCCCCTGTTTGGGGGGCGGGTTGAGCGACGAATTGGCGCGATCGGTCACGATTCTCAGGGTAGCGGTGCCGTCGCGAAACGGGCGACCGCGGTGGCGCCCTCGACTGGGCGGCGCTCGCGGGCACCGCGTCCGCACCGACGCGGTACGGTCGGGGTGCAAGCGACCCTTGCCGCGCGACAGGTTGTTGAGAAAGGAACGGCGATGGCCGAGACGAAGTCCGGGGAGCGCCCCCACGACCCGAAGTTCCCCGAGAAGTTCCTGGAGTTCATGCGCTCCGGGTGGGGGCCGCTGGACCTGGACGCGGCCCCGCTGCCGCAGGCGGCCTTCACCGCGCGGCGCCGCGAGGCGCTCTCGGCGGCCTTCCCCGGCGAGGTGCTGATCATCCCCACGGGTGAGGAGAAGGTGCGTTCGAACGACACCTTCTACCCGTTCCGGGCCGGCTCGGACTTCGTGTGGCTCACCGGCGACCAGGACCCCGAGGGCGTGCTGGTGCTGCACCCGAGCGGCGGCGGGCACGAGGCCGTCCTGTACCGCCGGCCCCGCAAGGGCACCGAGTCCGACGAGTTCTTCCGCTCGGCCAAGTACGGCGAGCTGTGGATCGGCCGCAAGCACTCGCTCGAGGAGACCGAGGTGCGCCTGGGCCTGCCGTGCAAGGACGTCGAAGGGCTCGGGGAGGCGCTCCAGGGCGCGGAGCGGTCGCGGACGCGGCTGCTGCGCGGCTTCGACGCGGCGCTCGACGCCCGGTTCCCCAAGGAGGACCCCTCCGCGGACGGGCTGACCCGCGACGGCGAGCTCGCGGCCGTGCTCGCGGAGCTGCGGCTGCGCAAGGACTCGTGGGAGCTCGAGCAGCTCCAGGACGCGGTCGACATCACCGTGCGCGGCTTCGAGGACGTGGCCCGGATCATCCCGGCCACCGGCTCGGTCTCCGAGCGGCTCATCGAAGGCGTGTTCCGCTCGCGCGCCCGCCTCGAGGGCAACGGCCTCGGCTACGACTCGATCGTCGGCGCCGGCTCGCACGCGACCACGCTCCACTGGACCACCAACGACGGCGCGACCAAGACCGGCGAGCTGCTCCTGATGGACATGGGCGTGGAGAACCACCACCTCTACACCGCCGACATCACCCGGACGATCCCGGTCGACGGGCGGTTCACCCCGCTCCAGCGCGAGGTCTACGACATCGTGCACGCCTCGCAGCAGGCGGGCATGGACGTCATCAAGCCCGGCACCGAGTTCCAGGAGATCCACCAGACCTGCATGCGGGTCCTGGCCGAGGGCCTCAAGGACCTGGGCATCCTGCCCGGCTCGGTCGACGAGGCGATGGACAAGGACTCCCTGATCTACCGCCGCTGGACGCTGCACGGCTTCGGGCACATGCTCGGCCTCGACGTGCACGACTGCGCGGCCTCGCGCGCCGAGCACTACTACAAGGGCGCCGTCCAGGAGGACTACGTCCTCACCGTGGAGCCCGGCCTGTACTTCCAGGCCAACGACGAGCTGGTCCCCGTGGAGCTGCGCGGCGTCGGCATCCGCATCGAGGACGACGTCCGGGTCACCGCCGACGGCTGCGAGAACCTCTCGGACGGGCTCCCGCGCTCGTCCGAGGAGGTCGAGACCTGGCTCGCCGAGCAGCGCGAGGCCGGGCCCCGGCTCGCGGGCGAGTAGGACGTATCCGCAGGTGACACCTAGTATCGAAGGGCCGCTGAAGGTCCTGAATGCCCAACGCGTATAGTCCGATTTAAGACTTATATCCACCGCACCGGGCCGGCGGCGGCGACATCACCGCACACAACCGCCAGCCGCCGCCGGCCTTTTAAGCCCTTCGGCCCGGACGCCCACGCGCGCAAGAGCACCCGCACCCGCAGCCGTCATTAGGCTCGGCTGGGCAACGCCCTCGGAACACCGGGTGCTACAGTTGGACCCGTTAAATAAGACGGACGTACTGTTTAAGAGTCGGCGGCTCTGCCCGACCGCGGTTCCCGACCTCTCGGGTTGCGGCAGACTGAGACCGACCTTCAGTTCTGACTCGAGGAGCTCTCATGGTGAGTACGGACTCCTTCGGCGCCCGCGACACGCTGCGGGTCGGCGAACACGACTACGACATCTACCGCATCGACAAGGTGGAGGGCCACCAGCGGCTGCCGTACAGCCTCAAGGTCCTCCTCGAGAACCTGCTGCGGAACGAGGACGGCGCCGACATCACCGCCGACCACATCCGCGCCCTCGGCTCCTGGGACCCGAACGCCAAGCCCAGCACCGAGATCCAGTTCACCCCCGCCCGCGTGATCATGCAGGACTTCACCGGCGTCCCCTGCGTCGTCGACCTCGCCACCATGCGCGAGGCCGTCCGCGACCTCGGCGGCGACCCGGCCAAGGTCAACCCGCTCGCGCCCGCCGAGATGGTCATCGACCACTCGGTGATCGTCGACTTCTTCGGCCACCCCGACTCCTTCAAGCGCAACGTCGAGCGCGAATACGAGCGCAACCGCGAGCGGTACCAGTTCCTGCGCTGGGGCCAGACCGCCTTCGACGAGTTCAAGGTCGTCCCGCCCGGCACCGGCATCGTCCACCAGGTCAACATCGAGCACCTGGCGCGCGTCGTCATGACCCGCGACGGCGTCGCCTACCCCGACACCTGCGTCGGCACCGACTCCCACACCACCATGGAGAACGGCATCGGCGTCCTCGGCTGGGGCGTCGGCGGCATCGAGGCCGAGGCCGCGATGCTCGGCCAGCCCATCTCGATGCTCATCCCGCGCGTGGTCGGCTTCAAGCTCTCCGGCGACCTCCCGGCCGGGACCACCGCCACCGACCTCGTCCTCACCATCACCGAGATGCTCCGCGACCACGGCGTGGTCGGCAAGTTCGTCGAGTTCTACGGCGAGGGCGTCGCCTCGGTGCCCGTGGCCGACCGCTCCACCCTCGGCAACATGTCGCCCGAGTTCGGCTCCACCTGCGGCATCTTCCCGATCGACGAGCGCACGATCGACTACCTGCGCCTGACCGGCCGCAGCGAGGAGCAGATCGCGCTCGTCGAGGCGTACGCCAAGGCCCAGGGCATGTGGCACGACCCGGCGCAGGAGGCCGAGTACTCCGAGTACCTCGAACTCGACCTGTCGACCGTGGTGCCCTCGATCGCCGGCCCCAAGCGCCCGCAGGACCGCATCCAGCTCGACAACGCCGGGCACCAGTGGCGGCGCGACGTCGCCAACTACGTCCGGGACGAGCCGGGCCTGGAGTCCTTCCCGGGCTCCGACGCCCCCGCGCAGTCGCCCAACGGCGACCGCCCGCACAACCCCCAGACCGTCAAGAGCGACACCGGCGAGTTCGAGCTCGACCACGGCGCCGTCGTGATCGCCGCGATCACCTCGTGCACCAACACCTCGAACCCGTACGTCATGGTCGGCGCGGGCCTGCTCGCCAAGAACGCCGTCGAGGCCGGCCTCGTCACCAAGCCGTGGGTCAAGACCTCGCTCGCGCCCGGATCCCAGGTCGTCACCGGGTACCTCCAGCGCGCCGGGCTCTCCCCGTACCTCGACAAGCTCGGGTTCAACCTGGTCGGCTACGGCTGCACCACCTGCATCGGCAACTCCGGCCCGCTCCCCGAGGAGACCTCGGCCGCGATCCAGGCCGGCGACCTCGCCGTCGCGGCGGTCCTCTCGGGCAACCGCAACTTCGAGGGCCGCATCAACCCCGACGTCAAGATGAACTACCTCGCCAGCCCGCCGCTGGTCGTCGCCTACGCGCTCGCCGGGACCATGGACGTGAACCTCACGACCGACCCGATCGGCAAGGGCAAGGACGGCCAGGACGTGTACATGCGCGACATCTGGCCCACCTTCGAGGACATCCGCGAGGTCGTGGACGGCCACATCGGCCGCGACATGTTCCTCAAGGAGTACGCCTCCGTGTTCGACGGCGACGAGACCTGGCAGTCGCTGCCGATCCCGACCGGCAACACCTTCGAGTGGGACGACGACTCGACCTACGTGCGCAAGGCCCCGTACTTCGACGGCATGCCGGCGACCCCGGAGCCGGTCGAGGACATCGAGGGCGCGCGCGTCATGGCGAAGCTCGGGGACTCGGTCACGACCGACCACATCTCCCCCGCCGGCTCGATCAAGGCCGACTCGCCCGCCGGGGAGTACCTCAAGGAGCAGGGCGTGTCCCCGGCCGACTTCAACTCCTACGGCTCGCGCCGCGGGAACCACGAGGTCATGGTCCGCGGCACGTTCGCGAACATCCGCCTGCGCAACCAGCTCGCGCCGGGCACCGAGGGCGGCTGGACCCGCGACTTCACGCAGGCCGGCGGCCCGGTCTCGACGATCTACGACGCCTGCCAGAACTACGCCGCCCAGGGCACCCCGCTGGTCGTCCTGGCCGGCAAGGAGTACGGCACCGGCTCCAGCCGCGACTGGGCCGCGAAGGGCACCCGCCTGCTCGGCGTCAAGGCCGTCATCGCCGAGTCGTACGAGCGCATCCACCGCTCGAACCTCATCGGCATGGGCGTCCTCCCGCTCCAGTACCCGGAGGGCGAGTCGCACCAGAGCCTCGGCCTCACCGGCGAGGAGACGATCTCGATCACCGGCGTCACCGCCATCAACGAGGGCATCCCGGACACCGTCACCGTGACCGCGACCAGCCCTGACGGCGCCGTCACGACCTTCGAGGCCGTGGTCCGCCTGGACACCCCGGGCGAAGCCGAGTACTACCGCAACGGCGGCATCCTGCAGTACGTGCTGCGCGGCCTCCTGGCCGGGTAGTACACCCGACACCACAGGGCGGGCCTTCGGGCCCGCCCTTTTTTCGCGCCCGCGGAACACCCGGTCGCGAAATCCCAGTCGACTGGGTTTCGGTCCCGGTCGTTGACGCACGGGACGCGGCGCTGGCAGGCTCGGTGCATGGATTACGAACTGGCCCAAGTGAACATCGGACGAATGCGCGCGCCTCTGGACTCACCGGTGATGAAGGACTTCATGGACGGTCTCGCGGAGGTCAACGCCGCAGCGGACGCCGCCGACGGATTCGTGTGGCGGCTGGTCGACGGCGAAGGCGACGGCGCCACCGGGTTCCGGTTCTGGGGCGACGAATGGCTCATCGTGAACATGTCGGTGTGGGCCACACCCGAGGCTCTTCGGTCCTATGTATACGGATCGGTGCACCGACCGTACCTCCAGCGGCGCCGCGAATGGTTCGAGCACCTCAAGGAGGCGATCACGGCCCTATGGTGGGTGCCCGCGGGCGAGCGGCCCACGGTCCAGGACGCCGAGAAGCGCCTGACGATCCTGCGCGAAAAGGGGCCGACCGCCGACGCGTTCACGCTCAAGGCGGAGTTCCCGAAGCCGAAGGCGTAGGGAACCGGAGACAGAGTCCGAAGCCGAAGGCGTAGGGAACCGGCGGCAGAGTCCGAAGCCGAAGGCGTAGGGAACCGGCGGCAGAGTCCGAAGCCGGAGGTGTAGGGAACCGGCGGCACAGTCCGAAGCCGAAGCCGCAGCAAACCCGCGTCACAACCCGAAGCCGAACGCGTAGCGAACCGCAGGCACAACCCGAAGCCGAAGCCGAAGCAAGCCCGCGCCATAACGCACCGCCGGCGCGTGAAGAGCCTCACCTCGCGGAATCCGGGTCCGTCCTGAGGCGTTTCGCCTGGTGTGATCCGCGAAGTGGAAGTCGTCGTCATCGGCGCCGGTCAGGCCGGGCTCTCGGCCGCGTACTTCCTGCGCAAGCACTTCGAGCCCGAAACCGGGTTCGTCGTCGTCGACCACGCGCCGCACGCGGGCGGCGCCTGGCAGTTCCGGTGGCCGACCCTCACGTTCAAGACCGTCAACGGGGTCTACCAGCTCCCCGGGATGCCGGTGCCCGAACCCGACGAGTCCACGCCCGTCGCCGGGGTCATCTCCGAGTACTTCGCCGCCTACGAGCGCGAATTCGACCTGCGCGTCCAGCGCCCGGTCACCGTGCGGTCGGTGCGCTCGCTGCCGGACAAGCGGCTCGAGGTCGCCACCGACCGCGGCGTGTGGATCGCGAAGGCCCTGATCAACGCCACCGGCACCTGGGAGCGCCCGTTCTGGCCGCGCTACGCCGGGCAGGACGCCTTCGAAGGCCGCCAGCTCCACACCGCCCAATACCGCGGGCCGTGGGAGTTCGCGGGCGAGCGGGTCGTGGTCGTCGGCGGCGGGATCTCCGCGATCCAGCACCTCATGGAGATCCACCCGTACGCGGCCGCGACGACCTGGGTGACGCGCCGCCCGCCGCAGTGGCGCGCCGGCGACTTCAACCCCGACCGCGGCCGCGAGGTCGTGGCCATGGTCGAGGAGCGCGTCCGGAAGGGACTGCGCCCGCAGTCGGTCATCAGCGTCACCGGCGTCCCGCTCTCGCCCGAGATCAGGGCCGCGCGCGAGGCCGGCGTCCTCGAGCGCCATCCGATGTTCGACCGGATCGAACCCGGCGGCGTCGCCTGGAACGACGGGCGGTTCGAGCCGGCCGACGTGATCCTGTGGGCCACCGGCTTCCGCGCCGCGCTCGACCACCTCGCACCGCTCAAACTGCGCGGGCCGGGCGGCGGGATCGTCATGGACGGCACGAGGGTCGCGGCCGACCCCCGCATCCACCTCGCCGGCTACGGCCCCTCGGCGAGCACGGTCGGCGCCAACCGGGCCGGCCGCGCGGCCGTCCGGGAGATCCGCGAGTACCTCGACCGGATGTCCTGACCGGGGTTCCCGACTCCGCTCCTTGACCGGGCCGCCCGGCCTTCACTCCCGGCCGATGGTGAACACCGCCTGGACCGGCCAGTGGTCCGAAGGGGTCAGCTCGTCCCCGGTCCGGGCGTTCACGCCGGCCCGGTGGACCGTGAGCTCTTCGCGGGGCGGTCCGGACCGCACCATGATCCAGTCGATTCGCGGCCCTTCGGCGGGCGCGGTCTTCCAGCGGTTGAACGTCCCCCACTCCGGGGTGAGCCGCCGCTCGGCCACCGCCCAGGCGTCCGACAGGCCCCCGCCGGCGAGGACGGCGTGGGCCCTGGAGTCGGGCCCGCAGTTGAAGTCCCCGGCCAGGACCGCCGGGCCGAGGAAGCGGCGCACCACGTCGCGGCACATCGCCGCGCCCTTGCGGCGGGCCTTCTCGGACCGGTGGTCGAGATGCACGTTCGCGACATGGAAGTCCTTCCCGGTCGCCTTGTCCTCGAAGCGGACCCATGTCAGCATCCGCACCGTGGCCGAGCCCCAGGAGCGCGAGCCGATCCGGTCGGGGCGCCGTGACAGCCACAGGTGGTCGTAGTCGAGCGGGGCCAGCCTGGAGGCGTCCCACAGGATCGCGGTCGACTCCGAGCGCGAGCCGCCCCCGCGTCCCAAGTGGATCCAGTCGTAGCCGTCGAGGTCCTCGCGCAGCTCCCGGAGCTGCCGGAACCGGCCCTCCTGCGTGCACAGCACCGTGGGCCGCTCGGCGGCGACGAGCCCGCTCACCAGCGGGCGGCGCTTCCACCACGCGTTCGGGGCGGCGCCCGAAGCGGACTTCAGGTTGTACGTCATGAGGTGCACGAACGGCGGCTCCACCGGGCCGATCAGCGGCGTGCCGCGCAGCACCGGCGGCGCGTCGGGCTCCGCGCCCGACGCCTGCGGGGCGGCGGCCGGAAGGGCGTTCATGGTCAACGACCATAACCCGGGCGCCGCCGCCCCGTCAGCGCTTCGCGGGTCAGGGCAGCTCGATGAGCGCCTGCGCCGGCCAGTGGTCGGACGGGGTGCGGTCGTCCTCGGTGTAGGTGTTCACCGCGGCCTTGAGGATGCGGATCTCGGGGGTGGTGAGGATCCAGTCGATGCGGCGCTCGGTCTCGCTGGGGACCGGGTTCCACCCGTTCCAGGTGCCCCACACCGGGGTGACCTGCTCCTCGGCGGCGAGCATGGAGTCGACCAGGCCGCCGTCGGTGAGGATCGTGTAGGTCGGGGTGTCGGGGACCTGGTTGAAGTCGCCGGCGCTGACGACCGGGAAGCCCTGCTCGACCCACGGCGCGATGACGTCGAGGTTCATCTGCGCGCCGCGCTGGCGGGCGTTCTCCGACTGGTGGTCGAAGTGGTTGTTGACGGTGTAGAACTCCTTGCCGGTGCGCAGGTCCCGGAACCGGATCCACGTGAGCATGCGCACCACGTTGTTGCCCCAGTTCTTGGAGCCGATGAGCAGCGGGGTGTCGGAGAGCCACAGGTGGTCGTACTCGACCACCTTGAGGCGCTTGGTGTTCCAGTAGATCGCGGTGGCCTCCGACTTCGAGCCGCCGAGGCGGCCGAGGTGGATCCAGTCGTACTTGTCGCCGAGGTCCTCCAGGACGTCCTGGAGCTGGCCGAAGACGCCCTCCTGCGAGAACAGGATCGAGGGCTTCTCCCGCTTGAGGACGGTCTTGACGAGCGGGCGCCGCTCGTCCCAGGTGCGCGGCGACGGGTCGCCGCCCTCGTAGCGGAGGTTGAAGGTGAGCAGGTGGAGTTGATCGCCGCGGGGCTCGCCGATCAGGGGGCCGCCGAAGGACTCCTCCGCGTGCGCGGTTCCGGAGAGGACACCGGTGGCGACGGCCGTCGCGCCGACGGCGAGGCCGGCGCCGAGCACGCCGCGTCGACTAAGGACGTTTCTCATTGAACCTCTATATCTCAGGATGAAACCGGGTGGACTGCAAGTTCACGACAAATGCCGCGGGAGTGCAACCCTCAGTTCGTGAACGCGCGACGAACTCATGTCGACGCGGGCGTTCGCCCACAAGCGACGGTGCCTTCGCGGGCGCGCAGCACGGCGGCGGCGGGCCCTGGACCCGCCGCCGTCCCGGTTTCCTGATCAAAGCCTTCCGGCGTGCGCCTCCAGGTAGGCGCGGACCGCCGCCGGGTCGTCCTCGCCGGCCCACCCGATGTAGCCGTCGGGGCGGACGACGCGGGTCAGGCCGTCGGGTTCGGCCGAGGCGGCGTCCACCGCGCCGGTGGGTTCGGCGCTGTCGAGGACGACGAACCTGCCGCCACGCAGGGCCTCGTAGAGGCGCGAACCGCCGGCGAGGTCGACGTCCTCGGCGCGCCT
The DNA here is from genome assembly GCF_009451885.1 of Glycomyces albidus. Classification (GTDB taxonomy): domain Bacteria; phylum Actinomycetota; class Actinomycetes; order Mycobacteriales; family Micromonosporaceae; genus Glycomyces; species Glycomyces albidus. Next base: position 271,046 of record NZ_WIAO01000002.1, on the reverse strand, counting down.
GCCGACGAGGCGGTGCCCGCCGGGGCCGTGTCCGTAGTGGACGTCGATGCCGCTGATCTCGCCGGTGACCTTGTGCATCACCGGGTCCAGGCGCAGCGCGGCGCCGAGGACGACGCCGCGCACGGCCTTGAAGACCTTGGACTTGTTGGCGGCGGCGCGGATGATCCGGCCGCTGGTGCGCAGGACGGCCGCGCCGACGGGGTGGCGCTCGGCCTCGAAGGTGTCCAGGAGCGCCGGATCGGCGCCGCGCAGAACCGCGGCGAGCTTCCACGACAGGTTGGCCGCGTCCTGGAGGCCGGTGTTCATGCCCATGCCGCCGGCGGGCGAGTGGCAGTGGGCGGCGTCGCCGGCGAGGAACACGTTGCCGGAGCGGTAGGTCGGGGCCTGTCGCTCGTCGGAGTGGAACCGCGAGGACCAGCGCGGCTCGCGCATCCCGAAGTCGGTGCCGAAGGCGAGCTTGAGCGCGGTCCGAATCTCCCCGGTCGTGACGGGTGCGTCGTCGTCCTGCTGGTCGGCCGCGTTCCAGGCGATGACGCGCCAGGTCCCGTCCCCGAATTCGGCGACGAAGCAGAAGGCGCCGTTCGCGCTCCCGACCGACGGGCTGTGCTCCGGCGGCGCGTCGAGTTCGGCGTCGGCGAGCATCATCGAGCGCAGCACGGCCTCGCCGGGGAACGGGATGCCGACGGCTTCGCGGACGCCGGAGTGGACGCCGTCGGTGCCGACGACGTACGGCGCGGTGAAGTCGCCCCGGTCGGTGCGCACGGTGACCCGGCCGTCCGCCTGGTCGATCCCGGTGACCCGGTGCCCGAAGCGGAACTCGGCGCCGGCCGCGGCGGCGCGCTCGCGCAGGACGCGCTCCACGTTGTACTGCGGCGTCATGAGCACGCACGGGAAGCGCGTGTCGAGGCCGCTCAGGTCGATCTTGGCGCTGCCGAAGAGGAAGAGCTCGCTGAGGCGGTTGCCGCCGAGCGCGGACAGGTCGTCGGTGAGGCCGCGGGCGTCGAGGACCTCGAGGGTCCGCGCGTGGACGGCGAAGGCGCGGGAGAGGTTCGAGATCTCGGCGCCGCGCTTCTCGAGCACGAGCACCGCGACGCCGGCCTCGGCGAGATCGCCGGCGAGAAGGAGCCCGGTGGGGCCGGCGCCGACGACGATGACCTCGGTTTGCTGCTGGTCGGACATGGCGTTCTCCTAGGGGTGAGCCGCGTTCAGAAATTCATCGCTTGATGAATTCAATGTACGTTGAATTTCCGGCGCGCGGAAGCCCCGCAGCGGCAATGTGACGCAGAAGAAGCCCGGACGGCCCCGGACAGCAGTTAGGGCCGCGAGAAGGTGAGAGACTCGCGGCCCTAGTTCGAACTGCCGGAGATAGGTTAGCATAACCTAACTCACGACTCAACCCCGTCACCAGCGCAGGATCGCCCCGACGCCGCCGGCCTTCTCCCCCAGGTCGACTCCCGCGCTGAGGATCGACACGCGGGCGTCGGACGCCAGCGCCATCTCGATCATCGCCTCGCCGAGCTGCGCCTCGGAGATCGCGGTCGCGACCTCGGGCTCGCCGGGAGCGACCGCGTCGGCGAGTACGGCGCCCGCAGGGATGCGCTGGCCGTTCCAGGCGGAGTCGCGCTCGATGAGCAGCCGGTCGACGCGGCCGGCCTGGAGGGCGTCGAGGACCTCCTCCGATCCGATCGCGGCCTTGGGCGGCGCTTCGGCGAAGTCGGAGGCGAGCCGCTCGTCCCGGGCCCGCCTGGCGGCGGCGATCTCGGGCGCGAGGGCCTGCTGGATCTGCGCGGGCGTGGACTGGCTGAGCACCAGCTTCGACGGGACGACCTCGGCCTTGACGCCGTTGCGCAGCGACTTCGAGGCGGCCTCGACGAGTTCGGGCTCGCCGGTGACGACCAGGAGCTCCCAGCCGTAGGTCGCCACGTGCTCCTCCAGTGTGGAGTGCGCGGCGGCGAGGAACTTCTGGAGGTGCTCGGCGACGCGGTAGTCGAACAGGTCCTGCTGGTTCGACGAGATGTAGCCGTCGCGGCTGCCGTAAGCGCTGCGGACGGCCGCGGGGCCCTTCATGACCCGCCATTCGTCGGTGTCGAGTTCGAAGCCGAGACCGGAGACCTCCTCGCACTTGCCGAAGCGGCTGTCGAGCAGCCGCATGCCCTTCCCGTCGACGACCGCGACGCCGACCGGTGAGCCTTCGGCCCAGGCGCCGAACATCGGGGCGATGTGGGAGCGGGGTGCGAGGGCGACCCGGTCGGTCAGGGGCGTCTGCATCTCGACGCGGTAGGTGTCGCCGGTGCTGAGCGCGACGAACAGCGCCCGCCCGATCCCGGGCGAGCCGGGGCGGACGAGCGCTTCGAGGTCGAGCTTGAGCTCTTCGAGCCGCCGGCCCAGGAGGGGCCGGGTGCCGTTCTCGACGGCTTCGAGCAGCTTCTTGAGGCCCTGATCGAGCCGGTTCTTCCAGGGCGGGGTCGATCCTTCCTGCCGGGGGTCGGCGTTGACGTAGAGCGAGAGCACGCCGGCGTCGTCCCGCAGGTTCACCAGCCTGAGCTGCGTCTCGCGATCCATGGGCATGGCTACCGCCTCCTCGTTGATCGGAATTCGCCTCAGGATATGCCCGTTGCCTCCGAATCGTGAAGGTTTCGCCACTTCGATCAGATCGCGCAGCCCTCCGGCCCGCACGCGTCGGCGCCGTCGGCGCCGGTGATGGTCGTGATCGCGGGTTTCTTCTCGTCCCAAGCCTTTTCGAGGATCTCGGCGAACAGCGCGGTCGGCTGCGCGCCGGAGACGCCGTACTTCTGGTCGATGACGAAGAAGGGCACTCCGGTGGCCCCGAGCGCGGCGGCCTCGGCCTCGTCGGCGCGGACGGCGTCGCGGTACCGCTCCGGGTCGTCGAGCACCGCGACGACCTCGTCCTTGTCGAGCCCGGCGGCGACGGCCACCTCGACGACCCGGTCGCGCTCGAAGACCGACGCCTCCTCGGCGAAGTTCGCGGTGTAGAACGCCTTCCAGACTTCGGCCTCGAGCCCGCGGTCGGCGGCGAGGTGCAGCACCCGGTGCAGGTCGAAGGTGTTGCCGTGGTCGCGGCCCTCGGTCCGGTACTCGAGTCCCTCCAGCTCGGCGAGCTCGCCGAGCTTGTACTCGTTGGCCTGCGCCTGGGCCGGGCTGATGCCGTACTTCTTCGCGATCATCGGCACGACCTCGGCGACCTCCCCGGGCCGGCGGTCCGGGTCGAGCTCGAACGACCGGTGCCGCACCTCCACGGCGACCTTCCCGTCGAGCTGCTCCACGGCCTTGTCGAACCGGGCCTTCCCGACGTAGCACCAAGGGCAGGCGATGTCGGACCAGATGTCCACGCGCAGCGTGTTGTTCTCAAGCGTCGTCACGCCAGCACCAACACTTGAAGCTTCCACTGAATTCCGACTGTGCGGCGCCTCTCCCCCTGCACTCGCGCCCAAGCCCCCGTTCAGGTACCCTTTCTCAGGCTCGGCGCGCCCTACCGCGCCCCACGGGTGCTTAGCTCAGCGGTAGAGCACCTCCCTTACAAGGAGGTGGTCACAGGTTCGATCCCTGTAGCACCCACCGCATATTCGTAGTTCAGAAGCCGTGATTCGGCGACATGTCGGCGTGTTCCAAAGCGCTTGGCCGTGAAGGGTTTCAGGGGCGGCGGAAGCGTTTGAGGAAGCCCCTGAGTCCGGCGGCGGGGCGGATTCGGTCGAGGGCTGCCATCATCTGGTCGTCGAGTCGGACTGCGCCGGCGGCGACGTTCTGCTCGAGGTGGTCGACCGAGGACGTGCCGGCGATGAGCAGCGTGTTCTCGGCGTGGTGGAGCAGCCAGGCCAGGCCGATCTGGGCCGGCATGGCGCCCATGGACCGGGCGATCTCCTGGACGACGGGCTCGTGGGTGACCTTCGCCGAGCCGGGGAAGGCCCCGCCGAGCGGGAAGTACGGCACCCAGGCGATGTGCTCGGCGCGGCACAGCTCGAGGACGGGCTCCTGCTTGCGGGCGGTGAGGCTGTACGGATTCTGCACGCAGGCGATTCCGGCCGGGAGCGCGCGGCGCAGTTCGGCCAGGCTCACGGTGCTCACGCCGATCGCGCCGATCAGTCCTTCGTCGCGCATGGCGACCATCGCGGCCATCTGGTCGTCGAAGGCGACTTTCTGGCTCGGGGTGAGCGGGAACGAGCCGGGGGCGATGCGGCGCATGTTGACCACGTCGAGCCGGTCGGTCCGCAGGCTGCGGAGGTTGCGGTGGACTTCCTGGCGGAGCTCTTCGGGGCGTTGGGCCGGGACCAGGGGCATGGGGCCGCGCTTGGCGGGACGGGCGCCGACCTTCGTGACGACGACGATGTCCTCTGCGCCGAGTTCGGTGGCGAGGTGCTCGTTGGCCGCTCCGTCGCCGTAGAAGTGCGCGGTGTCGTAATGGTTCACGCCCAGCTCGAACGCCCGGCGCAGGACCTTGCGCGCGGCGGCGGCGTCCTTGAGGCGCGGCAGCTGCATCGTGCCGTACCCGACGCGGGCGAGGTCGTGTCCGGCCATCGAATACAGGCCGCCGGGGCGAGGTGTCGCGGACCGGTCGGAGGCTTCGGAGCGTGCAGGCATGGGTTCGTCCTCGTTTCGTGGCATCATGGAACCCCAGAAGCGGAGGTTCCTCCGTTACGTTCGAGCCTACACGAAACGGAGGACCCTCCGCTATGTCGCAGTCCCCTGAGCCGTCGCCCGCCGAAGGTCGCCCCCGGCGCTCGGATGCGCGGCGCAACCGCGACCGCCTCGTGGAGGCCGCCCGCCGGGCCCTGTCGAGCGGCGAGGGCTCGCTCTCGCTCGAGTCGGTGGCCCGTGAAGCCGGCGTGGGGATCGGCACGCTCTACCGCAACTTCGCCAACCGCGAGCAGCTCGTCGAGGCCGTCTACGAGGCCGAGGTCGACCGCCTGGTCACCCGCGCCGCAGAGCTGGCCGACCGGATGCCTCCCCGGGAGGCGCTGCGGTCGTGGCTGGTCGAGTTCGCCGGCTTCGCGGCCGCGAAGCGGGGCATGGTCGAAGTCCTCGGGTTCGGCGCCGTCGCCGGCCCCGGGGCACTGGACCACACCCGCACCCTCAAGCGCATCGCCGACGCCATCACCCCGATGCTGCACGCCGGAGCGCAGGAAGGGTCACTCCGAGCCGATGTGGACCCCCAGGACGTCGTCATCCTCGTCGCCGGGGCCCTGATGCCCGTCCGCACCGACGCCGACCAGACCGCGCGCCTGCTCGACCTGGTACTGGACGCCCTGCACCCCACCAGGAGTGCCGCCTGACGAGCACCACCGAGAGTCTCGGGCTCACTTACCCGGATCGGCGAATTGCGCAGGACTCACTCCGCGAGTTCGACTGAGGGCGCCGCGAACGCGAACGGTGACCGTCCACTTACGATTTACTATCGCAACAAGGGAAGTCGTTGAAACCTGAGCTTCACTATGGATCTTGGGAGCGATCGTCGGTAGGCTCTGGCGCGTATCCGATATCACGTTTAAGGACGACTGACCATGAAAACAGCCGAAGAGCAGCCGATGTCCGCCTATGACCGCATCGGCGGGGCGCCCGCGGTCACCGAGGCGGTGGAGCGCTTCTACCGGCGCCTGCTGGCCGACGACGAGCTCGCCCCGTTCTTCGAGGACGCCGACCTGACCGTGCTCAAGCGCCACCAGGTCGCCCTCATCTCGCAGGTCCTCGACGGGCCCAAGTCTTACGCCGGCCGCGAGCTCGCCGAGGCGCACCGGAACATGGACATCTCCGTCGGGCAGTACAAGGCCGTCGGCGGGCACCTCACGGCCGTCCTCGAAGAGCTCGAGGTCCCGCAGGACATCATCGACCACGTCGGCAAGGTCCTCGAATCGGTCGCCCCCGACGTCATCGGGGCGGTCGACTAGGCGCATGATCGACGCCGACCGGTTGAAGAAGAACTGGAGCCTCGTCGCCGCCCACGGCGACAAGGTCCCGCTGTACTTCTACTCGACCCTGTTCCTCACCCACCCCGAGACGCGCGACCTGTTCCCCATGAACATGGCCGCGCAGCGAGACAAGCTCGTGAACGCGCTCGGAGCGGTGGTCAGCAACGTCGACACCATCGAGGCGGTCGTCCCCACCCTCCAGGCGCTCGGCCGCGACCACCGCAAGTTCGGCGCCCTGCGCGGCCACTACCCCGCCGTCGGTGAAGCGCTGCTGTCCACACTCGAGCACTTCAGTGGTCCTCATTGGACGCCCGCGATCGCCGCGGACTGGGCCGCGGCATACGAACTCGTCGCCGCCACGATGGCCGACGCCGCCGACGCGGCCGCCCACTACACGCCGGCCTGGTGGGACGCCGAGGTCGTCGCCCACGAGCGCCGCGACCTCGAGACCGCCGTCATCACCATCGACCCCAAGACCCGGCTCGACTTCCTTCCCGGCCAGTCGGTCTCGCTGTGCACGAGCCTGCGGCCGCGGGCCTGGCGCCATTACTCCCCGGCGAACGCGCCCCGGCCCGACGGCACCATCGAACTGCACGTCCGCGCCGTCGACGGCGGCGAGGTCTCGACCGCGCTGGTGTCCCTGCTGCGGCCCGGCGACACGCTCCGGGTCGGACCGGCCTTCGGCTCGGGGCTCACGCTGCGCCCCGGCTCGGGCCCGGTCGCGATGATCGCGGGCGGCACCGGCGTCGCCCCGATGAAGGCGCTCATCGAGCAGATCGCCGCCACTCCGCGGCCGGTCAGCCTGTACTGGGGCGCGCGAAACCCCTCGGGCCTGTACTGCCTCGACCAGATGCGCGCCCTGTCGGCCCGGTACGAGTGGCTCGAACTGGTGCCGTGCGTCGACGAGGACCTGTTCGGCTCCGGGATCCGCGTGGGCTCCCCGGCGGACCTGGCCGTGGCGCACGGGCGCTGCGCGGGCGCCGACATCTACATGTGCGGGCCGCCCGGGATGGTGGAGTCGAGCAGGAAGTACCTCGCCGACACCGGCATCCGGTCGGAGGCCATCCACTTCGAGCCCTCGGGCGCGTGAGAGAGGACGTTCCATCATGTACAACTATCGTTCGCGCGATGTGAAAGTCACCGTCGGACAGGTCAACAACGCCAGGTTCTCGATGACGAGCCTGACCCGGCGCGGCTACCAGCCTGACGAGGTCCACCGCTTCCTCGAGCTCGTCGCCGACGAACTGGCCAGCCGCGACCAGCGCGAGGCCGCCCTGCGGACCGACGCGGAGAAGCTGAAGGAGGCGCTGCGGTCCTGGCAGTCGCAGCAGAACTCGCAGCGGCTCCAGTCCCCGGTCCCGGCGACGCCGACCTCGACGGCGGTCAACCTGGTCTCGCAGGCGCAGCAGCAGGCCGAAAGCTACGTCAACCAGGCGCAGCACTACTCGCGGCAGATCATCGCCCAGGCGAGGTCGCAGGCGTCCGAGCTCATGCGACAGACGCAGGCGCGCGCCAAGGAGGAGGCCGACCGGGCCGTCGCCGAGTACCGCCGGGAGAACGAGGGCCGCCGCGACAGCGCTGCGGAGGACCGGATCAGGCAGCTCGTGCGGGCCCGCAGCTTCCTCGAGGCCGTCGAGGTCGCCGAGGAGCAGCTCCGCCTGACCCGGCAGGAGCTCGAGCACGAGGTCGCGACGCCCCCGCGCTACGCGGGCGCGGGGGCGGCCGGCCCCCCGGCGGGGGCGGCGGCCGCCCCGAGCGGCGCGGCCGCCGCCCTGGTGCTTCCCGCGTCTACGGCCAGACGGTGCCCTTGTTGCGGCACAGGCAGAACGGGTGGCCGATCGGGTCGGTGTAGACCTGCCAGCCGTAGCCCTCGTCGTTGATGAACTCCTGCTTCAGCGTGGCGCCCAAGGCGGTCACGCGGCGCTGCTCGGGTTCGAATTCGTCCACTTCGAAGTCGAGGTGGTACTGCTTGGGGTGTTCGCTGGAGGGCCACGTCGGCGGGCGGTAGTCGCCGATCCGCTGGAAGGCGAGCTCGACCTCGCCGAAGACGATGCCGGCCCAGTCGTCGTGGCTGTCGGGCTTGGGTGCCCGGCCGGTCACCTCGGCGTAGAAGGCCGCCAGTTTCATCGGATCCGGGCAGTCGATGATGAAATCGGTGAGCTTGAGCATCAGGCGATGATGCCACAGCGCCGGGTGTGTGTCGAAACGATCGGCGGGTAATCGGGCGGGATGGACGACTGGTTCGCCGGATTCGACGAGTGGGACCTCGAGGTCTCCCCGGGGATCGTGCTGCACGGCCGCTCCGGCGGGACGGCCCGGCGGTGGTGCTGCTGCACGGGCATCCCCGCACGCACGCCACCTGGTACCGGGTCGCGCCGGCCCTTGCCGCGGCCGGGTTCTCGGTGGTCTGCCCCGACCTGCGGGGCTACGGGCGGTCGGCGAAGCCCGAACCCGATCCCGACCACCTGGTGTACTGCGACCGGGCGATGGCGGCGGACACCGCGTCGCTCATGTCGGCGCTCGGGCACGACCGGTTCGCGGTCGCCGGGCACGACCGGGGCGCCTACGCCGCGTTCAGGACCGCGATGGACTTTCCCGACCGGGTTGCGGCCCTGGCGGTGTGCGACGGCGTGCCGATCGTCGAGGCGCTGGAGCGCGCCGACGCGCGGTTCGCGGCGAAGTGGTGGCACTGGTTCTTCTTCGGGGCCTCGCCGCATGCCGAGCGCGTGATCAACGCGGATCCGTTCGCGTGGTACCGGTTCGACGAGGCCGCGATGGGCGGCGGGAACTACGAGGACGCGGTCGCCGCGGTCTCGGATCCGCGGACGGTGCGGGCGATGCTCGAGGACTACCGGGCCGGGCTCACGAGGGACCGGGAGCACGATGCGGCCGACCGGGCCGCCGGCCGGCGGGTGCGGGCGCCGGCGCTGGTGATGTGGTCGCGGTTCGACGACATGGAGGAGCTGTACGGGGATCCGGCGGCGGTGTGGGAGCCGTGGTGCGAGCTGCCGGTGCGGACGGCGGTGGTGGATTCGGGCCACCACATGGCGGAAGAGGCGCCCGAGGCGGTGGCGGCGGCGCTGCGGTCGTTCCTGGACCGGTTGCGGCCCTGGTGATCGGGCGGCGGCACGAGTGCGCCGGGGGCGGCTGCACGGTCCGGGGACCGTCCCTCCGCAGCCGTCTCCGGCGGACTCGTGTCACGTGGCGGACGGCGCTCCGACCTTGGCCGGCGCCACCACGGGCGGGTCGAGTACCGGTTCGGCGCTGCGGCTTTCACGCCACCAGCGCATCAGATTGCGGATGTAGATGAATTGGAGCCCGATGACGAGCGGGGCCAGGCCCCACACGTCCCAGACGATGATGAACACGGCCCAGGGCACGCCGCCGAGCACGCCGAGGAGCCAGCCGAGGTTGTTCTTGTTTCCCGCGAGCCAGTAGGCGATGAGCTGGTTCGCGCTGAGGAGGATGGCGACGGCCTGTCGGACGAAGTCGCCGTCGAAACTGAGTTCCACGTCTAGACCTCCTGGGTCCAGGTGGTGCCACCGGTCGGTGCCGCGGCGGTGGGGGGCGCCGGTGTTCCGGCGAGAGTCCGGCCGGGTGAACCGGCGGAGGTGTTGGTGTCGGCCGGTCCGGGGACCGGGTGCGGCGGGGGAATCATGGCGGGGACCATGATCGAATCCTATGGAGGAATCCGCAAAGTGAGTGTCACATTACTCACTACGGGTGATGTCGGATCATGGACGAAAGGCGTACCGCGCTTTTCGGGAAGTTCGGTGCTCCTGCCTCACGGGTGGCTCCAGGCCTCGACCGTGACGGGCAGTCCGCTCATGTGGGTTGTCGGATTGCACACGCAACTCGCTCAGCCTAGCGCCGCGGGCGGGGAAAAGCGAGACCGGATCGAGAGCTAATTCGGCTCGCCGCGGAAGAGTCGTTCGACGAGGTCCCGCCAGCCGTCGGCGAGGCGCGGACCCGCTTCCGGCGCAGGCAGTCCGGCTCCTTGCGCCTGGTAGCCGAGAAGGGGTCCCTCGAGGGCGGCCGCGAGCTGGACGGCGAGGATCTCGGGGTCGCGCAGGCCGAGGCCGGCCTCGCGCAGGAGCACCCGGAAGTGCGTCAGGGTCATGTCGACGGCGGCGGGCGGGCCCGCGACGAAGCCGCGGTCCGTCGCGGCGCGGGCGACGTCGAGGTTGTCGATGAGGAAGTCGATGCGCGCCCGGCCGTAGGCGACGAGGCGCGCTTCGGCGCGGGCGCCGGGGCCGAGGGGCGGCGGGCCGTTCAGGACCTGCTCCTGGAACCGGTGGGCCTCCTCCTCGAGGAGGGCCTTGAAGATGCCGGCGCGGGTGCCGAAGCGGCGGAAGACGGTGCCCTTGCCGAGCCCGGCCCGCTCGGCGAGTGCGTCCATCGTCACAGACCCGACGCCGCCCTCGGCGATCATCTCGCGCGCGACCGCCAAGAGGCGCAAGCGGTTCCGCTTGGCGTCGGCGCGTTCGGCGCGCGGTCTGCCCAGAGGTACGACGGGTCGGTCCACGGCATCAATCTACCTGGCGGAAATATAAGCGGGGTAAAGTCCGTTTAATTGGCGACGGGCCCGACGCCGCGCCCTTCCCGCCCGACCGCCCCGCGCGGTCCACCCGCTTCAAGGAGCCGTTTTCATGAACCTGTTCCGCCTGGACGCCAGCATCCTCCCCGGCACCTCCACCAGCGCCGAGATCGCCGACCTGGCCGAGGCCGAATGGTCCGCCGCCCACCCGGGAGGCACCGTCGTCCGCCGCCACCTCGGCACCGACCCGCTGCCCGCCGACGCGTGGCCGAACGCCGTCGCCGCCGGGTTCACCCCCGAGGACCAGCGCGAGGAGCCGCACCGGCGGGCCCTCGACCTGGCCGCCCGGCTCGCCGAGGAGGTCCAGGCCGCCGACGCGGCGATCCTGGCCGTCCCGCTCTACAACTACGGTGTCTCGCAGCACTTCAAGACCTGGGCCGACCTGGTCATCTCCGGCGCCGGGGCGACGACGCCGGTCCTCAAGGGCAAGCCGGCAGTGCTCGTCACCTCGATCGGCGGGGGCTACGGCCCCGGCGCGCCCCGGGAGGGCTGGGACCACTCCACGCCGTACCTCGAGCGCGTCGTCGGCGACCTGTGGGGCGCGGACCTGACGGTCGTCAAGCGCGAGCTCACCCTCGCCGCCACGACGCCCGGCATGGAAGGCCTGCTCGACCTCGCCGCCGAGCAGCACCGGCAGGCGCTGGAGGCCGCGCGCGAGGCCGGCCGCGCCATCGCGGGAAACTAACGCCCGCAACGGACCCGAAGGCTCGGCGACCGCCGCCGGGCCTTTCGGCGCGCCCGGGGCGCGACAGAGCGACGATTCGAACAGGCGTGCTTTAATGCCCCGGTGCAAGGAGAGCGAATCGGTGCGATGATCGGCGCCGTCGGCGGACTGGTCTTCATCCTGGTGAACGCCGGCGGGCTCCCCGGCCCGCTGCCGGTGCACGCACGCATCGCCGGGGCCGCGGCGTTCGCGCTCGTCCTCTGGCTCGTGCTCCGCCGCCCGCCGGCGGCCGGCGAACCGCCGTCGCGGAGCGCGCTGCGGACGTACTGGATCTGCGTCGCGGCCGAAGTCGTCGCGATCCCGTTGGGTGCCTCGGTGATCAACAACGTGCTCGAGCAGCCGGACCTGACGGTCTGCTGGGTCGTGCTGGTCGTCGGCGCGCACTTCCTGCCGTTCGCCCGGGCCTTCGCGGCGCCGGTGTTCACGCCGCTCGGATGGATCCTCGTCGGCCTGGCCGTCGCCGGCGGGGCGCTGACGCTCGCGACCTCGGCGGTCGCCGCCGCGGCGACCGCAGTCCTCGCCGGGGCCGTGCTGCTCGGCTTCTCGGCGCTCGGCGGCCGCCGGTCCGCCGCCCGCTAACAAGGCGGGCAGGACCCTGGTGGTGACCAGGCCGAGGTCTCTCATGAAGCGCTCCAAGGCGATCGCGGCGATCCCTTCCATGCCGGAGCTGGTGGAGCGCTCGATCGCGAGGTGGGCCGCGGCGTCGCCTGGGGCGTCGTCGCGGATGCGCTGCCGGACGATCGGCAGGGCCAGCTCGCCGGCCGCGGGGAACGAGGTCCATCCGGCCAGCGCGAGGACCTCGGGGTTGAGGACGGCGACGAGGTCGGTGAGCGCGGCGCCGAGGTAGTGGGCGGTGCGCTCGATGGTCGCGGCGGCGGCCGGGTCGCCGGCCTGCGCGGCGTCGGCCAGCGCCTCGAGGAAGGTGAACCGGTCGGGCCCTTCGGTGAGCGGATGGCCGGGGGCGAGCTCGGCGAGGGTCCGCCGCATGCCCGGGACGCCGATGTACGCCTCGACGCATCCTCTGCGGCCGCATTCGCATTCCCACCCGTCGAAGACGAGGAGGCTGTGGCCCCATTCGCCGGCGGCGTTCGTGGCGCCGCGCAGGAGCGCGCCGTCCTGGACGATGCCGGCGCCCACGCCGAAGCCGAGGTTGACGGCGACGACGTTCGCGGCGCGGCGCCCGGCGCCGAGCCACAGCTCCGCCGTTCCGACGGCCTTGAGGGGGTTGTCGACGACGACCGGGAGGCCGAGGCGGTCGCGGAGGCGGTCGAGGTGGAGCCAGATCGCGTCAGGCACGAGGGCGGCCTTCACGGGGCGCTGCATGCCGCCGGGCAGGAGGATGCCGACGCCGAGGACGTCGCCGCGGTTCGCCTGGGCGCGTTCGAGGGCGGAGTCGAGGGCGCGGACGATCCAGTCGATCACGTCGTCCGCCGCTTCGACGGGTTCGTCGGCGCGCGCTTCGACCGTGGCGAGGCGCCCGAGCCCCGTGTCGAACACGGTCGCCTGGAGGTACCGGTCCTCGACGTAGACGCCGACGACGCGGCCGCGGTCCGCGTTGAGGCGCAGGCCGGTCGTCGGCCGCCCGACGGCGCCGTTGAGCAGTCGCGTCTCGGCGGCGATGCCGTACTGGAGGAGGTCGCCGACCACGGTCGAGACCGTCGCGGGGCTCAGGCCGGTGACCTCGGCGAGCTCGCTCCGGGTCGACTCCCCCGCCGCGAGCAGGGCGCGCATGACGATGAGCCGCGACTCGCTGCGGATGTCGCGGGACGTTCGCGGTGCGGCGGCCATGGGCCCTCCAGAATCCTCGGTCGACGAGGAAGACTAGCAATGTTCGGGCGGAACACGAACCCGGTTCTACCCGGTCGGGGGACTCCCCTGGGGGACGTCCGGAGAGCGACCGGTACAAATAGAGGAACGGATCACCCGTCAGAGGCGGGGGGAGGCGAGCGCGGCATGCACGGCATCGGCGATTTCCGGGAGTCGTTCGGCGACGACCGCTACCGGACCCCTGCGCGGCCCACGTACGCGGCGCCGCGGCTGGTCCGCGACGAACCGGAATCCGAAGGGCGCTTCGGCGACACGGAGTTGCGGGCGCGCCGGATCGCGGCGGCCGCCGCGGCGGTGTGGAACCACGAGGGGATGCGGCTCGGCGGCGCGGACCACGCGCACCCGGTCGACCGGTCCTGGGCGATCGAGGCCGCCGGGCCGATGGTGGCGGACCTGCTCGACGTGCTCGAGAAGCACGGCTGCGACGTCGACGACGAGCAGATCCAGGACGCGGCGGGCGCGCTCGCGATCCTCGCCGCCCGCGCCGCCGACGGCTGAGCGGTCTTTCGGCGACTCGGGCGCGGCCGGCGCCCCGATAGGCCGGCGGCGGCAGATCGAGGTCGTCCGCCGAAGCGTCCCGGCAATGCCGCAGGACCGCGTGATCGCGGCTCAGTGATCGCCGGCGACCGGGAGGAGCGGTGCGCCGGAAGGGAACTCGTCGGCCGGGAGACGCGGGGAGCCGAGGGCGACGACCCGTCCCCCTCATGCCGTCGCTACCGGGCGGCGGACGCCAGGACCCGCTCCAGCGCCGCGTCGCCCGCAGGTCTCCAGGTCGGTTTGCCCCAGTGCTTCCCCGCTTCGCCGGCGAGGCCGATCTGGCGCAGGCCGAGGGCGCGCCGGAGGGCCCAGCCGCGGGCGCGGCGGACCGTCGCGTCGTCGGTCCCGTAGTGCTCGAAGAGCGCCTCCGGGTCCGGGAGGAGCAGCCAGGCCGCGGACAGGTCGGTGGCGGGGTCGCCGCAGCAGAGGTCGCCGAAGTCGACGACGCCGGTGAGCGCGCCGTCCGCGGTGAGGACGTTCGCGGGGTGCAGGTCGCCGTGGAGCCAGAGCGCCGGCCCGTCCCATGCGGGTGCGGCGAGCGCGTCGTCCCAGACCTCCCGCAGGGGCGCGTCGAGGCCGTCCATGGTGTCGGCGAAGGCGCTGAGGGGGACGCCGCGGTCGGGGTTCTCGGGGGCGCCGGCGGGCGCGGGCCGGTGCAGGGCGGCGAGGAATCCCGCGAGCGCCCCGGCGGACTCGGCCCGGGTGACGGGCGCGAGGTCGGCGGGCGTGCCGGGGACCCAGGTGGTGACGAGCCACGGTTTCGGGAAGCGCTCGGTGGGTGCGCCGAGGCGGACGGGGACGGGGACCGGGAGCGGCAGGTCCGCGGCGAGGCCGGGGAGCCACCGGTGCTCGCGTTCGAGCAGGACCGGGGCGCGATCGGTGCGGGGCAGGCGCAGGGCGAGGCCGTCGCCGAGGCGCCACATGCGGTTGTCCCAGCCGCCGTCGACGGGCCGCAGCTCGAGGCCGGCGAGGTCGGGGTGCTGGTCGTGCAGGAGCGAGCGCACGAGCGCATCGTCGATCGTCAAGTCGTCCAAGGCGGTTCCTCTCTTCGATGACCCGCCGAGCCTACTTGCGTAGGCTGGAGCCATGGGAGAGCAGAGCAAGGAGGCCGAGCACTCGACCAAGGGCGCCTACGTGACCGGCGGCGAGTTCACTCGGGACACGAACTACATCGAGGACCGGATCGTGGCCGACCCGGCGGCGGCGCGGGCCGCGAGACCGGAGGCGCACTCGCCGATCGGCGACCCGCGGATCGCGGGACTGACCGAGGGCGCGCAGGCGTGGCCGGTCGAGCCGGGCCGGTACCGGCTGGTGGCGGCGCGGGCGTGCCCGTGGGCGCACCGGTCGATCATCGTGCGCCGGCTCCTGGGCCTGGAGGACGCGATCTCGCTGGCGACGCCGGGACCGGTGCACGACGTGCGGTCGTGGACGTTCGACCTCGGGCCGGACGGGCGCGACCCGGTGCTGGGGACCGAGCGGCTCCAGGAGCACTACTTCAAGCGCTTCCCGGACTATCCGCGGGGCATCACGGTGCCCGCGATCGTCGACGTCCCTTCGGGGCAGGTGGTCACCAACAACTACCCGCAGATCACGTTCGACCTGTCGACGCAGTGGCGGCCGTTCCACCGCGACGGCGCCCCGGACCTGGTGCCCGAGGCGCTGGTCGAGGAGATGCTGCCGGTGATCGAGCGGATCTTCAAGGAGGTCAACAACGGCGTCTACCGGGCCGGGTTCGCCGGGTCGCAGCGCGCCTACGAGCGCGCGTACGAGCGGCTGTTCGCGGCCCTCGACTGGCTGGAGGACCGCCTCGCCGGCAGCCGGTACCTCATGGGCCCGCACCTCACGGAGGCCGACGTGCGGCTCTTCACGACCCTGGTCCGGTTCGACGCGGTCTACCACGGCCACTTCAAGTGCAACCGGAACAAGCTCACCGAGATGCCGAACCTGTGGGCGTACGCGCGGGACCTGTTCCAGACCCCCGGGTTCGGCGACACCGTCGACTTCGACCAGATCAAGCGGCACTACTACGTGGTCCACGAGGACGTCAACCCGACGCAGGTCGTCCCGGCCGGGCCCGACCTCGCGAACTGGCTGTCCGAGCACGGCCGCGAGCGGCTCGGCGGCTCGCCGTTCGGCGACGGGACCCCGCCGGGCCCCGTGGCGGCCGAGGAGCGGCCGCCCGGGGCGAACCCGCTCTACGACGCCCGCTAGGACAGCGACGCGAGGTAGGTCTCGAGTTCGGCCGCGTACGTCGCCGGGTCCTCGTTCCAGGTCGCGGTGTGGCCGGCGGCGGACTCGACGAGTGTGGTCCGCTCGGGGTCGAGGAGCTCGGCGAACTCGAGGGTCGCGGTGTGGTCGACCGTGGCGTCGGCGGTGTCGACGAACAGGAGCATCGGCATCCAGAACTCGTCGGCGTGGTTGCGCTGGTCGAGCCGGTCGAGGTCGATGTCGGCGCGGAACTCGACGACGCGCTTGGCGGCCCAGGTGATCGGCGGGATGACGTCCCGGTCGGCGGCCTGCATGTCGAGGGTCGAGTTCCAGTCGATGCACGGGGAGTCGAGGACGACGCCGCGGATGAGCGACCGGTCCTCGATCTTCCGCGCGGCCATGGCCACGGTGGACCCGCCCATGGAGATGCCGTGGAGGATCACGTCCTGCGCGCCGTTGTCGACCGCGTAGTCGACGGCGGCGAGGACGTCGTCGCTCTCGTACTCGCCGAGGCTCATCAGCCCGTCCTCGGCGGCCGGCGCGCCCTCGTCGTTGCGGTAGGTGACCGCGAGGACCGGGTAGCCGAGTCCGCTGTAGACCTCGTCGGCGCGGAGCGTCTCGGCGCGGGAGGCGTTGCGGCCGTGGACGGTGATGACCCAGGTGTCGCGCTCGCCGGGGATGAGCCAGGCGGGGGCGTCGCCGAGTTCGGTGGGCACCTGGACCTCTTCGAAGGCGAGGCCGAGCGCGGTCTGCGGGTCGCCGCCGTAGGCGTAGGTGTCGACGCGGACCTTCGTGCCCTCGGTGAGGTCGCCGAAGAGGACGCGGTCGAGCACGCGGGTCACCGAGTCGTCGTCCTCGTCGACGATGCCGCCGATGAGCGCCTGCCCGTCGTCCCAGGCCAGGCCCCACGTGCCGGGCTTCTCGGTGTGCTCGTCGCGCGGCAGCGTCACGGTGCCGGCGTCGACGGCCTCGACGGTCAGGTAGGGCTCGGTGCCGGTGTGGTCGGGCTTGAGGACCTCGTTCGAGAAGTACCAGCCGGCGCCGGCGAGCCCGGCGGCGGCGAGCACGAGGACCACCGCGGCGGCGATGATCGCGCCGCGCAGCCCCTTGCGGCGCTTGCGGACTGGTGCTTCGGTTTCGGCGGTGGCGGTCACGTCGTTTCCCCGGGGGTCGTAGGGCGGTGGTCGGTCGATCGTAATGCGTCGGCGCCCGCCTCCGTCCCGGGCGAGCGGCGGTAGCGGCGGTGCTGCTCGATCACGCCGTACACGACGAGGCCGGCGAGCGCGAGCGAGCCGACGACGGCGGCGCCCGGGATGGTGAGGACCGGCGCGAGGAGCGCGGCGCCGACGCAGACGGCGGCGGCGAGGAGCTTGGAGACCAGGTGGCGGGTGCCGATGCCGCGCTCGCTCACCGACTCGATGACCACGACGACGACGAGCAGGACCGCGACGGCGACGCCGGGGACGAGGGCGACCGCCCGGTCGCTCAGGTGGACGTGGTCGGGATCGGTGATCCGGGCGACCGCCAGCGCGATGCCGGCGCCGAGCGCGGCGATGGCCGCGAACACGAAGTAGTGCGCGTACGCCCACACGTAGACGGTGACCGGGCCGCGCTCGAAGGCGTGGCCGCCGCTGAAGTCGAAGTAGATCCACCACAGGCAGAAGACGGTGACGAGCCCGGCGGCGGCGAGGGTGAGCAGCGGCGCGGTGTCGAAGTCGAGCCCGGAGTCGACGGCGTGCGAGACGGCGATCGTGGCGGCGGCGACGGTCTCGCCGAGCACGATGATCGTGAACAGGCCGTAGCGCTCCTTGATGTGGCCCCAGTGGCCGCCCAGGCGCGGGTTCCAGCGGGAGAGGGCCGGGACGGCGAGGTCGAGGGCGAACCAGGCGATCCAGGCTTCGACCCGCCATTCCGCGGGCACGAGGAGGAACGCGACCCAGCCGGCCTGGACCAGCACGGTGAGGACGATGATGCGCCCGGCGAGCCGGCGCATCACCGGCTCGCCGGTGCGGTACACGCGGGCCCATTGGGCGACGTACGCCAGACGCATGACCACATAGGACACGACGAAGATGCGGAAGTCGAGGTGCGCCGCCGCCGGGACGCCGGCGGCGAGGCCGAGCGATCCGGCGATCATGACCATCATGAGGAGCCGGTAGGGCACGTCGTCGGTGTCGAAGAAGTTCGCGAACCACGTGAACGAGACCCAGATCCACCAGATCGCGGCGAACGCGAACAGGTAGCCGACGAGCCCTTCGCCGAGGTGGCCTTCGGCCGCGGCGTGCTCGAACTGGCCCGCCGCCTGCGCGACGGCGACGACGAACGCGAGGTCGAAGAACAGTTCGAGCCAGGTCGCCTGCCGGTGGCCCTCCGTGTGGTCGCGGGTCGCCATCGGCACCCGCCAGCGCTTCGCCTCCACCATGGGGGCACCGTCCTCTCGAATCGCCTGCCTGGTCAGCGGACAGTATCGTTCGCCGGCGGCGGGCCGGGGCGGGCGGGTGGCCCGGCGCCCTCGGCGCCGGCCCCGCGGGCCGGTTCCGTGGGAGCATGGAACCGGCCCCGCCCTTCGGCCCGAAGGAGACCGCATGCCCGACATCGAGCAGGTCACCGACCGTCCCAACTGGCGCGACGGCGTGCGGTCCGGGGCGGGTGCGGCGGTCGCGGCCGGGGCGATCGCCGCGGGAGCCGCGGGCACGAGCGTCGGGTGGCCGATGGCGATCCTGGCCGCGGCCGGAGCGGTCGGGTGGGCCGGAGGCCGCTGGCGGCGGCTGGCGAAGCGGCCCGTGGCCGCCGAGTTCGACCGGTACGGTGCGCGGCTGTACCGCGAGACCGCGCCCGGCGTCCATACACGGGAGCTGCGGCCCGCCGTCGAGTACGAGTGGTCCGAGATCCGGTCGATCGTCTTCTGGCGCAAGCGCGAAGGCGCGCACCTGGTCACCATGGCCGGCATCGAGCCGGTGCGGTCGTCGCCGCGGCCACCCCGGGTCGGCGAGGGCCGGGTCGACGCGCTCGAGGGCGCGTATGCCGAGGAGCGGGTGCGCATGGGCGTGCCGCCGCACATCTCGACGGCGCTGGCTCGCTGCAGCGTGCCCATCAGCGCCTCGGGCATGAAGGACATCGAGGCGGCGGTGGCGCGGTTCCGGCCGCACCTGCGGATCGCCGACCACCGGCGCCCGCCGCGCCGCCGCGAACGGAAGGTCTACTGAAGCGCGTCGAGCAACGATGCGCTCGGGAAGCGCCTTCCGAGTCCGTGCGACGACGTGCGGCGCGGATTCGCGTCCTGCAAGCGCCGCCGAGCCCGCGGCAGGTCCTCGGGCCCGCATCCGGGACCCCGGAGGCCGCGCGCGCGTCGACGCGAGCCACGAAGGCGCCGCGCAGCAGGCGCGGAACGTCTACCGAGGCTTGAGCTCGAGGACCCAGTCCTGGCCGACGAGGTCGTGGCCGAAGCGGTGGAGCGGCTCCGCTCCGACGAGCGTGAAGCCGTTCGCCTCGTAGATGCGGCGGGCGGCGCCGAGGTGGCTCGAGGTCCACAGGACGACCCGCTCGTACCCGGCGGCGCGGGCGAAGTCGAGGCACTGCGCGACCAGGCGCGACCCGAGGCCGAGACCGCGCGCTTCGCGGGACACGAAGAGGATCCGGAGCCGGGCCGCGGTCCGGTCCCCGCCCTGGCCGTCGGCGACGAGGGCGATGCTCCCGGCGCGCTCGCCGTCGACCTCGGCGATCCACGCGGCCTCCCGGTCGGGGTCGCGCCCCGGGACCCGGCCGGCGCGGGCGGCCGCGTAGTCGGCGACGATCTGCGCGACGAGGCCCTCGTACTCGGCGTCCCAGTCGTACTCGGCCGCGTAGGCCGCACCTTGGGCCATGACGATCCAGCCGAGGTCGCCGGGCCGGTCGGCACGGCGGATGTCGATGTGCGCCATCGGGAGTCCTCCAGGCTTCACAAGGAACTGAAACGACTGTTTCAGTGCCTTTATGCTAGCGCCATGACCCAGGACAGCGCCAGCCCCTCCGCCCGCCGGACCGAGCTCCTCGAAGCGGCCTACCGGTACGTGCTCGACCGCGGCCTCACCGACCTGTCGCTGCGCCCGCTCGCGGCCGCGATCGGCTCCAGCCCCCGCGTGCTGCTGTTCCTGTTCGGCAGCAAGGACGGCCTCATCCGCGAACTGCTGGCCCGCGCCCGCGCCGACGAGCTCGTGCTCCTGGACCGCCTCGACGGGCCCGTGGGCCTCGCGGCCGCCGCCGAACGCCTCTGGGCCTGGGCCGCCGCTCCCGAGCACCGCCCGCTGCTGCGGCTGTGGGTCGAGGCGTACGGCCGCTCCCTGGTCGAACCGGACGGCCCCTGGGCCGGCTTCGCGAAAGCCACAGTGGACGACTGGCTCGGCGTCCTCGCCGCGTGCGACCCCGGCGCCGACCCGGCCCGGCGCACCCTCGTCCTCGCGGTCCTGCGCGGCGCGATCCTCGACCTCCTCGCCACCGGCGACACGGCCCGCACCGGCTCGGCCCTGCGCCTCCACCTCGACCAGCTCCGCTGAAGCCCGCCGCCGACGCGGTGCACCTCCCCCGCCCCGGGCATCTCAAGCAAGCTCCGGGCCGAGCGCTCGTCGCGGCCCGGCGCATCGGGCCCGGGCGCGCACTAGGCTTCCGAGGATGAGCGATGCGACCGAAGTGAAGTCGGAGAGCGTCCTGACCGTGCTCCTGGCGGGCCTGATGAACCTCGCCATCGCGGTCGCGAAGCTCGTCGCCGGGATCCTGTCGGGCTCGGCGGCGATGGTCTCCGAGGCCGCCCACTCGGCGGCCGACACGGTCACCGAGATCATGCTCTACATCGCCCTGCGCAACAGCGTGAAGCGGCCCGACGAGGCGCACCCGTTCGGGTACGGTTCGACCGCGTACATGTGGGCGGCGCTGGCGGCGGCCTTCACGTTCGTCGCGGGCGGCCTGTTCTCCATCACGCACGGCTTCCACTCGATGGACGCGGAGGGCGAGACCGACTTCCTCGTCTCCTATGTGGTCCTGGGGATCTCGTTCGTCCTCGAGGCGGTCTCGTTCGGGCGGACCATCGTCCAGCTCCGCAGCGAGTCGCGGCAGTGGAACGTGCGCCCGAGCCGGTTCCTGAAGCACACGCCCGACACCAGCCTGAAGGCCGTGTTCCTCGAAGACCTCGCCGCGCTCATCGGCCTGCTGCTGGCCGCGGCCGGGCTGGCGCTCACCGAGATCACCGGCGACCCGTTCTTCGACGGCGGCGCCTCGATCCTCATCGGGGTGCTGCTGCTGGTGGTCGCGGTGATGCTCGGCCACGCCAACCTGTCGCTCCTGATCGGACGGAGCCTGCCGCCGCGCTTCCAGGCGGCGGTGCGGACGCAGCTCGAAGCGGGAGAGGAGATCGCGGCCGTCCAGGAGCTGCTGACCCTCCAGCTCGGGCCGACCTCGGTGCTGGTCGCGGCCAAGATCGACTACCGCGACAGCGCCGACGGCGCCGCGATCGAAGCGGCCAGCCGCGCCGCCGAAGCGCGACTGCGCGAGCGCTACCCGCAGATCACGTACGTGTACCTGAGCCCCTGGGGCGACGCCCCTCTGCAGGACGGCGGCGACTCCCCCTCGGTGGACGGAGGCAATGCCTCACCAGAGCACGGCGGCGACGCGGGACTCAGCCCCCGATGACCTCCTGGGCTCGCTCGATGAGGTCTCTCATCTCGGCCTGCCACGCGAAGGTCGCGCCCTCGATGTCGAGGTAGTACCGGAGCTGCGCCTGCTGCCAGGCGTGCTCGGCGGCCTTGCGGAAGCCGGACTCGTCGCCGCACTCGGCGAAGTCGACGGCGAGGGCCCGCTCGAAGTCGAGCCAGCCCTGGGCATCGCCCTCGTCGGGGACGTCGGTCGGCGGGTCGGGCCAGCGCACGCCGGCGTCGGGGTAGGAGGTGAGCGGGTACTCGCCGTCGCCGGCCTCCACGAGGTAGGAGTGGACGAGGATCTGGCCCTCGTAGAACTCCCAGCCGGCGTGGCCGCGCCCGTCGAGGCAGTCGAGGAACGCGTTCTCGGCCTCGGCGGTGCCCTCTCGGTACCGCTCGTTCATGGCGGACCAGTTGCCGTCGGGCTGGTCCGGCCGGACGGAGTACTCGTCCTCGCCCTCCTCGAGGCCGCCGTAGACGGCTTCGATCATCTCGAGCTTGCAGCCGCCGAGCGGAGGGTTGCCCGCTTCCCCCTCGTCGTCCTCGCCGGTCTCGGGTTCCTCGACGCCGGCGAGCTCGGGCTGCATGGCCGTCGCCCACGCCTCGCCCCCGTAGGCCACGTACCAGGCGAACCGCTCGTCCTCGGACAGGGTGTCGAACTCCGGCCCCTCCTGCGGCTCCAGGTCCTCGGCGTCGAACACGAGCCAGCCCATCCCGGTCTTGAACGCCTCGTTCTCGGCCGCCAGCGCCTCCCCGTCCTCGACGTCCTCGGTCCCGAGTTCGGCCCACTGCCAGAACCCGCGCCGCTCGGCCTCCTCGGCGGTGGGCAGGAACCACAGGTACGGCGGCTGGTCCATGAAGGAGTCCCGCTCCTCCTCGAACACGATGAACTCGGAGGGGTCGTGGACGGTGAAGCCCTGGGCTTCCAGGCACGACTGGATGATCCGGTGTTCGGCGGCGTCGAGTTCGGCCGACAGCCGCACGCTCTCGTTGTAGGTCTCGGTGAGCTGCTGCTCGTACTCGGCGAAGTCGAGGTCCTCCGCTTCGGGCTCGAACCAGGAGCAGCCGGCGGCGGCCAGCGGGATCGCGAGGGCGGCGGCGATTCGGGTCTTCGGCGGCACGATGGGAACCCGTTCTCTCAGGGGCTGATGCCCGCCTATACGCCGCGGGCGCACCGCGCGGTTGCACGGTGCGCCCGCGGAGATCGGCGCGACCGGGGAATCGCGCCGGAGATCGGCGCGCCCGGAGCGCTGCGAAGGCTAGCCCTGGAGTTCGGCGAGGGCCTTCTGCCAGCGGGACTGGTCGCGGGCCTCGCCGGGCAGGTTCATCTCGGCGAAGCGGACGACGCCGGTCTTGTCGATGACGAACGTGCCGCGGTTGGCCATGCCCTTCTCGTCGTTGAAGACGCCGTAGGCCTGGGCGACCGCGCCGTGCGGCCAGAAGTCGCTCAGCAGCGGGAACTCGAAGCCCTCGCGCTGGGCCCACACCTTGTGGGCGAACGGCGAGTCGACGGAGACGCTGAGGACCTGGACCTCGTCGGACTGGAAGGCGTCGAGGTTGTCGCGGATGCCGCACAGCTCGCCCTCGCAGGTCCCGGTGAACGCGAACGGGTAGAACACGAGGAGGACGTGCTTCTCGCCGAGGAAGTCGGCGAGCGCGACGTCCTGGTTGTTCTGGTCCTTCAGGGTGAAGGCGGGGGCCTTGGCCCCGGTCTCGATGGGCATGCGCGCTCCTTGCACTGGGCCCTCGCGCGAGGGCCGCGGGTGTCTGTCGCGCTGTACGTTAGCGGCGGGCGACGACCATCCGCGACGCGACCCAGTCCGGGGAGGCGTTCAGCGTCTTGGTCGATTTCAGGCCCGCGAGGGCCGCCGACTCCTCGATGTCGGCCGGGTCGATGTGCCCGGGCCGGCCGGCCTTCGGTGTCAGGAGCCACACCACGCCGTCGTCGGCGAGGGGATCGCGGGCGTCGAGGAGGAGGTCGACGAGGTCGCCGTCCTCCACCCGGCACCACAGGAGGACCGCGCCGACGATCTCGTCGGAGTCCTCGTCGAGGAGCTCCCCGACCGCCTCGATCACGGCCGTCCGCAGTGCGGCGTCCACGTCGGTGTCGAATCCGATCTCCATGACCGCCTCGACTCCTTCGAGTCCGAGTCGCTGCACCACGCTCGACACGTCCGCCGGGCTGCTCGGAGCGTTCACCTTGTCCCCTCCATAGGTCGGATGCCAGAGCTCGCCGCCCTGTAGTCCACAGCATATGAAGTAGAGCATATTCGGTGGGGCATATGGCGCAGTCGCGCGCCCGTTCGCGAACCCGCCTCGGAAAGCGGTCGCACGCCCGCGACCTGGGAACGTGAGGGAACGTTCACGTGGTCGTGATCTCAAGCCGGCCGCGTCCGCGGGCGACGGCGCAGGTGAGCGCGGTGGCAGGTAGCAGGGAGTGTGGGCGCGGTCGCATCATGCCGGGTGGGCGGGCGAGGGGCGCGGTAGATTCGAGGGAGGATGGTAGAAAACGATGACACTCTGCTGCCTAAAGAAACCCTGCACAGCCGCAGTCTTAGAACGAGGGATCGCCCGTGACCACGGAACAGAACCGGCCGCCCATCAGTGACGGTTTGCCGACCCAAGTGCCGGACACTGACCCCGGGGAGACCAGCGAATGGCTGGAATCCCTCGACGGCCTCCTCGACGCCGGCGGGCGCACCCGTGCCCGCTACGTCATGCAGCGGCTGCTCGAGCACGCCCGCAAGCGCCAGATCGGCGTACCGGCGTCCACGAGCACCGACTACGTGAACACCATCCCCGTCGAGGCCGAACCCCACTACCCCGGCGACGAGGCCGTCGAGCACCGCATCCGCGCCTACGTGCGCTGGAACGCGGCGATGACCGTCCACCGCGCGCAGCGTCCCGGCATCGGCGTCGGCGGCCACATCTCCACCTACGCCTCCGCGGCGAACCTGTACGAGGTGGGCTACAACCACTTCTTCCGCGGCCGCGACCACGCCGGCGGCGGCGACCAGATCTTCTTCCAGGGCCACGCCTCCCCCGGCATGTACGCCCGCTCCTTCGTGGAGGGACGCCTGACCGAGGACCACCTCGACGGCTTCCGCCAGGAGGTCTCGCGCCCGCAGGGCGGCCTGCCCTCCTACCCCCACCCCCGCCTGATGCCGGACTACTGGCAGTTCCCGACCGTGTCGATGGGCCTGGGCCCGATCAACGCGATCTACCAGGCCCTGTTCAACCGCTACATGCACGACCGCGGCATCCGCGACACCTCGCAGCAGCAGGTGTGGGCGTTCCTCGGCGACGGCGAGATGGACGAGGTCGAGTCGCGCGGCGCGCTCCAGTTCGCGGCCGGCGCCGAGCTCGACAACCTCACGTTCGTCGTCAACTGCAACCTGCAGCGCCTCGACGGGCCGGTCCGCGGCAACGGCAAGATCGTCCAGGAGCTCGAGTCGTACTTCCGCGGCGCGGGCTGGAACGTCATCAAGGTCATGTGGGGCCGCGAGTGGGACCCGCTCCTGGCCGCCGACCACGACGGCGCGCTGGTGAACCTCATGAACACCACGCCCGACGGCGACTTCCAGACGTTCAAGGCCGAGTCGGGCGCGTTCATCCGCGAGCACTTCTTCGGCCGCGACACTCGCACCAAGGCCCTGGCCCAGAACATGTCCGACGACCAGATCTGGGACCTGCGCCGCGGCGGCCACGACGACCGCAAGATCTACGCCGCGTACAAGGCCGCCATGGAGCACGAGGGCCAGCCGACGGTGATCCTCGCCCA
This sequence comes from Glycomyces albidus, assembly GCF_009451885.1. Classification (GTDB taxonomy): domain Bacteria; phylum Actinomycetota; class Actinomycetes; order Mycobacteriales; family Micromonosporaceae; genus Glycomyces; species Glycomyces albidus. Next base: position 245,785 of record NZ_WIAO01000002.1, on the reverse strand, counting down.
CACCGTCAAGGGCTACAAGCTCGGTTCGACCTTCGAGGGCCGCAACGCGACCCACCAGATGAAGAAGCTCTCGCTCGAGGACCTCAAGGGCTTCCGCGACGCGCTCGAGATGCCCGTCCCCGACGAGCAGCTCGAGAAGAGCCCGTACCTGCCGCCGTACATCCGCCCCGAGGAGGGCTCGGCCGAGTACGAGTACCTCCAGGAGCGCCGCCGGGCCCTCGGCGGGTCGATCCCGTCGCGCCGGAACACGGTCATCCCGCTGAACCTGCCGGGCGAGGACGCGTACAAGTCCACCCGCCGCGGCTCGGGCAAGCAGAAGGCCGCCACCACCATGGCGCTGGTGCGCCTGCTCAAGGACCTGATGCGGGACAAGGAGATCGGCAAGCGCTGGGTCCCGATCATCCCGGACGAGGCCCGCACCTTCGGCATGGACGCGATGTTCCCGACGGCGAAGATCTACTCGCCGCACGGGCAGCAGTACCTGTCGGTGGACCGCGACCTGTTCCTGTCGTACAAGGAGTCCGAGCAGGGCCAGCTCCTGCACGTGGGCATCAACGAGGCCGGCTCGGTCGCGGCGTTCACCGCCGCCGGCACCGCCGCCGACACCCTCGGCGAGCCGATGATCCCGTTCTACATCTTCTACTCGATGTTCGGGTTCCAGCGGACCGCCGACGCCATCTGGGCCGCCTCGGACCAGCTCGCGAACGGCTTCCTCATCGGCGCCACCGCCGGCCGCACCACGCTCAACGGCGAGGGCCTCCAGCACGAGGACGGCCACTCGCTCCTGATCGCGCACACCAACCCCGCGGTCATCTCGTACGACCCGGCGTACGGGTACGAGATCGGGCACATCGTGCAGGACGGCCTGCGGCGCATGTACGGCGAAGGCGAGCACGTCTTCTACTACCTGACCGTCTACAACGAGCCGATCATCCAGCCGGCCGAGCCGGAGGACGTGGACGTCGAGGGCATCCTGCGCGGCATCCACAAGGTGACGGCCTCCGAGGGCACCGGTCCGCGAGTACAGATCCTGACCTCCGGGTCGGCGATGTCGTGGGCGCAGAAGGCCGTCGAGCTGCTCGCGAACGACTGGGGCGTGGCCGCCGACGTGTGGTCGGTGACCTCGTGGTCCGAGCTCAACCGCGACGCGATCGAGGCCGAGCGGCACAACCTGCGCCACCCCGAGGCCGAGCCGCGCGTCCCGTACGTGACCGAGAAGCTCTCGGGTTCGACCGGGCCGTTCATCGCCGTCAGCGACTACCAGCGGGCCGTCCCGGACCTCGTCAGCCGCTGGGTCCCGGGCGACTACACCTCGCTGGGCACCGACGGCTTCGGCCACTCCGACACGCGCGGGGCGCTGCGCCGCCACTTCAACGTGGACGCCGAGTCCGTGACGGTGGCCGCCCTCCAGCAGCTCGCCGCCCGCGGCGAGGTCGAGGCGGGCCTGGCCGCACAGGCCGCGGCGAAGTACCAGATCACCGACCCGACGGCCGCCGAGGCCGGCGAAGCGGGCGGCGACTCGTAACGCGCGCAAGCGAAACGGGGCCGCGGGCGATGCGCCCGCGGCCCTTCGCCGTCCCCGGGGACGGCGAAGGGCGGGACGCCGATGCGTCCCGCCCGTCCGAGTCAGTGCCCGAGCGCCCTCGCCCGGGGCCCCTGGAGACCTAGTGGTCGTGGCCGGAGTGGTCCCCGGCCTCTTCCTTCTCGATCTCGGCGCGCACGGCGTCCATGTCGAGCTCCTTGACCTTGCCGATGATCTCCTCCAGCGCGGCCGGCGGCAGCGCGCCCGGCTGGCTGTACAGGAGGATGCCCTCGCGGAAGGCCATGAGCGTCGGGATCGACTGGATCCCGGCCTCGGCGGAGAGCTCCCGCTGGTCCTCGGTGTCGATCTTCCCGAACACGACGTCGGAGTGCTTCTCGCTCGCGGCCTCGTACGTGGGCGCGAACATCTTGCACGGGCCGCACCAGTCGGCCCACCAGTCGACCAGCACGATGTCGTTGCCGGTGACGGTCTCCTCGAAGTTGCCCTTGGTCAGTTCAACGGTGGCCATGGGACCGCCTCTCTGTCTTCGCTGATTTCGTGCTCTCACGCGCAACAGTAGTGGCGCCCCCGGTATTCCGCCCGACGTCGATGCGCGGCGCGCGCCACGTCTGGCAGGCTATAGGGCATGGACCTGGCCACGACCATTCAGAACATCGAACGCTCCTCGTCGGCGCTGACGACCCAGTCGCTCACCCGGATGGACGAACGCCTCCCCTGGTTCCGCGACCTCCCCGCCGAGCAGCGCTCGATGGTGACCCTGGTGGCCCAGGCCGGCGTCAGGCAATTCCTGGAGTGGCTGCGCTCCTCGGGCGACGACCTCGGCTCCTCCGACATGGTGTTCGAAGCCGCCCCCGTCGAACTGGCGCGCGCCATCAGCCTCCAGCACACCGTCGCGCTCATCCAGGTCGTCATCGACGTCGTCGAAGAGCAGGTCCCCCAGCTCGCCGCCGACGGCGAAGAGGACCAGCTCCGCGAATCGGTACTGCGCTTCAGCCGCGAGATCGCCTTCGCGGCCGCCCGCGTGTACGCCCGCGCCGCCGAGACCCGCGGCGCCTGGGACGCCCGCCTCCAGGCGATGCTCGTCGACGCCCTCCTGCGCGGCGACAACTCCGACGAGCTCATCAGCCGCGCCGCCGCCCTCGGATGGTCCGAGACCCAGACCATCACCGTCGTCTGCGGCGCCACCCCCGGCGGCGAGGCCACCCTCGTCCTCCACTCCGTCCAGCGGGCCGCCCGCCGGCTCGGGCTCGACATCCTCGCGGGCGTCCACGGCGCCCGCCTCGTGCTCCTCCTCGGCGGCGTCAAGGAACCCGTCGAGATCGTCGAGAAGCTCACCGGCCAGTTCGGCGACGGCCCGATCGTGGTGGGCCCCACCGTGACCGGACTCGCCGAAGCCTCCTCGTCGGCCCTCGCGGCCGTCGCCGGCCACCGCGCCGCCCCCGCCTGGCCCGACGCGCCCCGGCCCGTCACCGCCATGCAGCTCCTCCCCGAGCGCGCCATCGCCGGCGACGAGGCCGCCCGCCTCGGCCTGCGCGAAGGGGTCTTCATGACCCTGCGCCGCGCCGGCGGCGAACTCCTGGAGACCATGGACGCGTTCATCGCCTCCGGCGGCGTCCTCGAAGGCACCGCGCGCGAGCTCTACGTCCACCCCAACACCGTCCGGTACCGGCTCCGCCGCATCCAGGAGGTGACCGGTTTCTCCCCCACCGATCCGCATGAGGCCTTCGTGCTGCGTGTGGGGTTGACCATAGGGCGCCTGGAGAGCTCGCCGGGGACCCGGCGTTCTCGCAGTTGACAACGAGTGTTGTAGATTCTCCACAAGAACCGCGCGGGCATTCAGTCCTCTGACTGCTCCCGTATCCCATGCCATCGATGCGAAAGTTCTAGTGTGCTTGCCATTCTCGCTCCCGGGCAGGGCTCGCAGAAGCCCGGGTTCCTGACGCCGTGGATCGAAGACCCGGCAGCCGCCTCGCGGCTGCGCGAATGGTCCGATCTCATCGGCCTCGACCTCGTCCGCCTCGGCACCGAAGCGGGCCAGGACGAGATCACCGACACCGCGAACACCCAGCCGCTGCTCGTCGCCGCGGGCCTGCTCGCGGCCGAGCGGCTCCTCGCCGACCCCGCCGTCGACGCGGCCGCCACGGTCGTCGCCGGGCACTCGGTCGGCGAACTGACCGCGCTCGCGATCGCCGGGGTGCTCACGCCCGAGGCCGCCGTCCGGCTCGCCGCCGTCCGCGGCCGCGAGATGGCCGCCGCCTGCAACATCGAGCCGACCACCATGGCCGCCGTCCTCGGCGGCGTCGAGGACGAGGTCCTCGCCCGCATCGAGGCGTCCGGCGCCTGGCCCGCCAACCGCAACGGCGCCGGCCAGATCGTCGCCGCCGGGCCCGTGGCCGCCATCGAGAAGCTCGCCGGCGACCCGCCGGAGAAGGCCCGGATCATCGCCCTGAGCGTCGCCGGCGCCTTCCACACCCCGCACATGGCCCCCGCCCAGGAGGCCCTCGAAGCCGTCGCCGCCGACATCGCGACCGCCGACCCGACCCGGACGCTCCTGTCCAACCGGGACGGCAGGCCCGTGACCACCGGCGCCACCGCCTTGCAGCAGCTCGTGGCCCAGGTCACCTCACCGGTCCGATGGGACGCCTGCATGAGTACGCTTGGAGAACTGGGCGTCACGGCGGTGATCGAGCTGCCGCCGGCAGGGACGCTCACCGGACTGGCCAAGCGGGCGCTCAAGGGCGTGGAGCGACACAACGTCAACACCCCCGACGACCTCGCGGCGGCCGCCGTACTCGCAGGGAACGAAGGAGTCGAGTGAGCGTCAACGGAACGCGAGTCGTCAGCGTCGGCCACTACCAGCCGGAGAAGGTCCTCACCAACGAGGACCTCGCCAAGATGGTCGACACCAACGACGAGTGGATCGTCTCCCGGGTCGGCATCAAGGAGCGCCGCATCGCCGCCGACGACGAGAAGGTCGCCGACATGGCGATCCACGCCGCCCGGCAGGCCCTGGAGAACGCCGGCCTCCAGCCCGGCGACATCGACATGGTCATCGTGGCCACCGTCTCCGCCAAGGACGTCTGCCCCAACACCGCCTGCCGCGTCGCCGAGGCCCTCGGCATCGACGCGCCCGCCGCGATGGACGTCAACACCGCCTGCTCCGGCTTCGAGTACGCGCTGGCCCAGGCCGACATGGCCATCCGGGTCGGCAGCGCCAAGCGCGCCATCGTGATCGGCGCCGAGAAGCTCACCGCGGTCACCGACTGGGAGGACCGCACCTCGTGCGTCCTCTTCGGCGACGGCGCCGGCGCGGTCGTGGTCGAGGGCACCGACGACCCCGCCCTGGCGATCAGCCCGGTCGTGTGGGGCTCGGAGCCGTCCATGGCCGACGTCATCCGCATCGAGGAGGACGTCCCCTACATCAAGCAGGCCGGCCAGACCGTCTTCCGCTGGGCCACCACCCAGCTCGCGCCGCTCATCGAGAAGGTCGCCGAGCGCGCCGACGTCAAGATCGCGGACCTCGCGGCCTTCGTGCCGCACCAGGCGAACCTGCGGATCATCCAGGGCATCGCCAAACGCCTCGACTTCAGCGACGAGTGCATCGTCGCCGAGGACATCGTCTACTCCGGCAACACCTCCGCGGCGTCGGTGCCGCTGGCGCTGTCGAAGTTGGTACAAAGTGGCAAGGTGGCCTCCGGCGCCCCGATCCTCCTGTTCGGATTCGGCGGCGGGCTCACCTACGCCGGGCAGGTCATCCGCTGCCCGTAACTATCGAGAGGAAATTAACTCATGGCTCTGTCTCGTGACGAGATCCGCGAAGGTCTGTCGGACATTCTCGAAGAGGTCGCGGGCGTCAACCCCGACGATGTCGCCGACGGCAAGTCCTTCACCGACGACCTGGACGTGGACTCGCTCGCCATGGTCGAGGTCGTCGTGGCCGCCGAAGAGAAGTTCGGCGTGAAGATCCCCGACGACGAGGTCGCCAACCTGAAGACCGTCGGCGACGCCGTCTCCTACATCGAGAAGGGTTAATGTGACTGAGGTAGTCGTGACCGGGCTCGGCGCGACCACGCCCCTCGGCGGGGACGTGGCGTCGACCTGGGAAGCACTCGTGGCCGGACGGTCGGGTGTCCACCTGCTCGAGCACGAGTGGGCCAAGGAGCTCCCCTGCCGGATCGCCGCCGAGCTGGCGGTCGAGCCGTCCGAGGTCCTGCCTCGGGTGCGGCTGCGCCGTCTTGACCGCTCCGAGCAGATCGCGCTGGTCGCGGCTCAGCAGGCGTGGGACGACGCGGGGCTGAGCGACGACCTCGACAAGGAACGGCTCGGCGTCGTCTTCGGCTCCGGAATCGGCGGCGCGCTGACCCTCCTCGCCCAGGACGACATCCTGGAGGAGAGCGGTCCGCGCAAGGTCTCCCCGTTCACCGTGCCCATGCTCATGCCCAACGGCCCCGCCGCCGTGGTCGGCCTGGAGTTCGGCGCCCAGGCAGGCGTGCACGCCCCCACCAGCGCGTGCGCCACCTCGGCCGAGGCGATCTCCTGGGCCGCCGACATGATCCGCGCCGGCCGTGCCGACGTGGTCGTGGCTGGCGGCGCCGAGGCGGTCATCGGCGGCCTGCCGATGGCCGGGTTCTCCTCGATGAAGGCCATGTCGACCCGCAACGACGACCCCGAGCACGCCTCCCGGCCCTGGGACCGCGACCGCGACGGGTTCGTCATGGGCGAGGGCTCGGGCGCGCTGATCCTCGAGCGCCGCGACCACGCCGAGGCGCGCGGGGCGAAGATCTACGCGGTCGTGGCGGGCTCCGGCCTGACCTCTGACGGCTACGACATCGTCCAGCCCGACCCGGAGTGCCGGGGCGGCGGCCGGGCGATGGCGGCGGCGATCAAGCAGGCCGGCATCGACCCGAAGGACATCGGCCACGTGAACGCCCACGCCACCTCGACGCCGGTCGGGGACATGGCGGAGGTCAAGGGCATCAAGCGCGTGGTCGGCGACCACGTGGTGCTCACCGCGACCAAGTCCATGACCGGGCACCTGCTCGGCGGCGCGGGCGCGGTCGAGTCGATCGCGGCGATCATGGCGATCGTCGACGGGGTCATCCCCCCGACGATCAACCTCGAGAACCCCGACCCCGCCCTGGACCTGGACGTGGCCGCGAACGAGGCCCGCAAGGTGGAGCTGAAGGCCGCGCTCAACACGGCGTTCGGCTTCGGCGGCCACAACGCGGCGCTGCTGTTCGCGAAGGCGTAGCCGTAGTGAACTAGCGGTCCAGGACGAAGGCGTAGCCGTAGTGAACTAGCGGTCTAGCCCGAAGGCGTAGCCGTAGTGAACCAGCGGTCTAGCACGAAGGCGTAAGTGACGCAACGACATCGGAGGCCCCGTCGCGAAAGCGGCGGGGCCTTTCCGTGTGCCACGGGAATCGGGAGTGTCTCGGCGGGTCTCGGAGCGCCTACCACAAATCGGACGGACGAGGGTCCCCTGGATCAAAAATACGCCCGGGGTACGACATTCCATCGAACGTGATCCGCCCTCAGAACGACTCGCCCGGTACCACGGTCGGCAGCCGAAACCGGGGGCCAGCACTACCGTGAAGAGGGCGCCATTTTCCTACACTGTTGAAAGCGGACCCCACCGCGCACATCAGAGGAAACAAAAGATCCCGAAGGAGCCCACCGTGACCGCGACCCCCTACGCCACAGAGGACCCGCCGAGGCCGGCCGGCCCGCCGGCGCCGATCACCAAGGCGGAGCGCTCGCTCGCGCCCGACATCGCGCGCGGCGGCATGCTGCTGTTCATCGCGCTCGCCAACGTCCCGGTCCACCTGTGGGGCATGGACCGCGACAAGTACAACCACTTCACCGGCCAGTCGACCGCCGACCACGTCGCGTACTTCATCGAGCAGCTCCTCATCGCCGAGCGCTCGCGCCCGATGTTCGCGCTCCTCTACGGCTTCGGCATCGCCGTCATGGCCTCGCGCATGTTCGCCCGCGGCATGGAGCCCAAGGGCGTCCGCAAGGTCCTGCGCCGCCGCTCCTGGTGGCTGCTCGCGTTCGGCTTCCTGCACGCCGTGTTCCTGTTCTACGGCGACATCCTCGCCCCGTACGGCGCCATGGGCCTGATCGCCCTGTTCTTCGTCAACCTCTCCGACAAGGCGCTGAAGCGGTGGTTCTGGGCGACCGTCGCCTACGTCGTGCTCATCGGCAACACGATGTTCGCGTTCTTCTTCACCGGCAGCGCCCAGCCGCCCGGCGACGACAGCCTGCCGCCCTACCTGAGCCAGATGCTCACCGGCGCCATGGTCTCGCCCGTCGGCGCGGTCGCGACCGTGTTCGTCGGCGCGTTCTTCCCGTCGATCATCGGCGGCATGATGCTCCAGCGCTCGGGCTGGCTCAACCACCCCGAGGACCACCTGCCGCAGCTCAAGAAGTACTTCATCTCGGGCATGGTCGTGAACGTCCTCAGCTCCCTTCCCGTGGCGCTCGTCGGCCTCGGCGCCTGGGAGCCCTCGCGCGGCGTGTGGATCGGCGCGGTCTACCTGACGCTCCTCGGCGGCATGTACGCCGGGTTCGGCTACATCTGCGGGTTCGGGCTGCTGGCGCACAAGCTGCGCGGGTACGGCCGCCGCGGCGTCCCCGGCGCACTGGCCGCGGTCGGCGAGCGGTCGCTGACGAGCTACCTGCTCCAGTCGTTCATCATGGCCCCGCTGCTCGCCGCCTGGGGCCTCGGCCTCGGCGAGGACCTGGGCTACCTGGGCGCGTTCGGCGTCGCCTTCGGCACCTGGGCGGCCACCGTGGTCATCGCGGTGCTGCTCGACCGGGCCGGCAAGCGCGGGCCGTTCGAAGTGCTGCTGCGGCGCCTCACCTACGGCCGCAAGCGGTCCTGACCGCCGACCGCGACGCCCCCGCATCGGATCGCCGACGCGGGGGCGTCCGCGCGTCCCGGCCCGTGACAGAATACGGCCGTGCAAGTGAGCGACATTCCGTTCCGACTGCTGCGGGCCGCCGTGTTCGCAGCGGTCTCGGGGTCGGCTTCGCTCCTGCTGCACCTGTGGAGCGGCGGGCACGCCCCAGGTCCGCTCCAGGCGGCCGCGGCGTTCGGTCTCGTCTTCGGAGTCGCCTTCGCCGCCGGAGGCCGCCAGCGCGGCTTCCCGGCCCTCGCACCGCTGTGCCTGGCGGCGCAGTGGGGCCTGCACGAGCTGTTCCAAGGCGCGCTCTTCAACGAGACGCTGCTCCAAGGCGCGGCCGAGACCGCCGCGCACGCGCACGGCTCCGGGGTGAGCATGTGGCTGGTCCACATCGCCGCGGCCCTGGCGCAGGCGTCGTGGCTGTCGCGCGGTGACGCCGCGTTCGCGTCGCTGCTCGATCTGCTGACGCTGTGGTTCGCGCGCCTGGTGCGCATCACGGGCCTGAACGCCCCGGTCGCGGTCCGGCCGCGCCGGTTCCCGGTTCGGACGCGCGCGCCGCGTCCCGCCCCGGTCGCCTCGGCGGCCATCTCGCGGCGCGGTCCGCCGCGGTTCGCTTTCTGATCCCTGTCGTCCCCCGGCGCCGTCCGGCGCCACCCCCTGCCCGGTGCACGGCTGCTCCGGGCTGCTCAGAAAGCGAAGCATGTCTACACCGAGGATTTCGGCTGCCCTGCGGCGGCCGCTGCTCCGGCTGCATTTCTACGCCGGGATATTGATCGCACCGTTCCTGCTGGTCTCGGCCTTGACCGGGCTGGCGTACGCACTCTCCTACCCGCTGGAGGACTTCCTGTACGAGGATTTGCGGACCGTCGAGCCCGCCGGCGAGGCGCTGACGCTCGCCGCCCAGGTCGACGCGGTGTCCGAAGCGCACCCCGACTGGACGGTGACGGCGGTGCGGCCCGCGGCCGAGGCCGCCGCGTCGACCGCGGTGCTGGTGGACGACGGGGTCGTCCGCGAGTCGGGCGCCGTCGCCGTGGTCTATGTGGACCCGTACACCGGTGAGGTGCTCGGCGATTCGACGACGTACGGGTCCTCGCAGGCCGGGCCGGTCCGCGAGTGGGTCTCGACGCTGCACCGGAACCTGCACCTGGGCGAGCCGGGCAGGATCTACTCGGAGCTGGCGGCGAGCTGGCTGTGGGTGGTGGCGCTCGGCGGCCTGGTCCTGTGGATCGCGCGGCGGCGGCGCGGCGGCGGCTTCTGGCGGCCGAGACCGCAGGGCTCGGGGCGGAACCGGACGCTCGCGTGGCACGGGCCGGTCGGGCTCTGGCTCGTCGCGGTGCTGCTCTTCCTGTCGGTCACGGGCGTGACCTGGTCGCGGTTCGCGGGCGAGAACGTCGCGGAGCTGCGGGAGGCGCTGAACTGGACGACGCCGTCGCTCACGCTGGATTCGGGCGCGGGTTCGGGCGACCATGCCGAGCACGACCACTCGGGCGCCGCGGGCGCGTCGCCGTTCGCGGTGGCGCTCCTCGACGGCGTGTACGCCGCGGCGCTCGACGCGGGAATGAGCGACCCGATGCAGATCACGCTGCCGACCGGGTCGGACACGCAGTACCTGGTGGCCGAGCAGCGGCGGTCGCTGCCGCTGGAGCAGGACCAGATGATCGTCGACACCGCTTCGGGCGCACCGGAAGCGGCCGAGGAGCTGCGGTTCGCGGACTGGCCGGCGATGGCGCAGGCGACGAACGTGCTCATCGCCGCGCACATGGGCCTGCTGTTCGGCCTGGCGAACCAGGTGGTCCTGGCGGCCGCGATGGTGCTCGTGGTCCTCATGGTCGTGTGGGGCTACCGGATGTGGTGGCAGCGGCGGCCGCAGGGCGCACTCATGGGCCGGCCGTACCCGGGCGGCGGGCTGCGGCGGCTGCCGTGGCCGGTGGCCGCGGCGGTCGTCGCAGTCGCGGCCGGGGTCGGCTGGTTCTTCCCGCTGCTGGGGATCTCGTTGGCGGCGTTCGTGGCCGTCGATGTCGCCGTCGGGCTGTGGCGGCGATTCCGGAGGCCGCCCGCCGGGGACGGGACCGGCGAGGCGACGGTGACGCGGCGGACGGCGCTGGCGACGGCGACGGTCTCGGCCGCGGTCGGCGCGGGCGCCGGGATGGCGGTCGCGAACGGCACCGGCGGCGACGGGTCCGGCGCCGAGGACCGCGGCCCGGACGTGGAGCCGTTCTACGGGGACCGGCAGGCGGGGATCGCGACGCCGGGCCAGAGGCACGCCCTGTTCGCGTCGTTCGACCTCGCGGCGGCGGATCTCGCGTCCGGTGCGGCGCTCGACCCTGCCGCGGTGGCCGCGAATCTGCGAGCGCTGCTTCAGGACTGGTCGGCGGTCGCGGCTGCGCTGGCGGCCGGTGAGGCGCCGCCGAAGGCCGCGATCGACGGGCCCGACCAGTTCGACGCGGAGGCGGTGGCGGCGGGCCTGGACCCGGCGCGGCTGACGGTGACGTTCGGGATCGGCCCGGCGGCGTTCGCGAAGGCGGGCCTGGAGGCGGCGCGGCCGTCGAAGCTCGCGGAGCTGCCGGAGTTCGACGGCGACAAGTTGAATCCGGCGTGGTCGGGCGGCGACCTGCTGCTCCAGGTGTGCGGCGACGACCAGCAGGTTGTGTCGAACGCGTTCCTGGAGCTGCGGAAGCGGGCCGTGGGCCGGGGGTCGCTGCGGTGGGTGCAGCAGGGGTTCTCGTCGGCGCCGGACGGCGGGACGCCGCGGAACCTCATGGGGTTCAAGGACGGCAGCGCGAACCCGAAGGCGGGCAGTGAGGAGTTCGACGCCCGCGTGTGGGCGGTCGACGCGGAGCCGTCGTGGTTCGAAGGCGGCACGTACCTGGTGTTCCGCAAGATCCGGATGCGCCTGCCGGACTGGTCGATGCTGTCCGCGGAGGACCAGAACCTGACGTTCGGGCGGGAGCGGGACTCGGGGGTGCCGCTCAGCGGCGGCGGCGAGTTCGACCACCCGGACTTCACGGCCCTGGACGCCTCGGGCCTGCCCGCGGTTCCGGCCGATTCGCACATCGCGGTCGTGCACGACGCGGCGATGGTGCGGCGCGGCTTCAACTACGACTACGGGTTCCTGACCCAGGGCGACGTGTCGTCCGACGCGGCGACGGACGGGCACCTCGACGGGCACATGCACGCCGAGCACCCGTACGACGCGGGGATGCTGTTCGTGTCGTTCCAGGCGGACCCGCAGGTGTTCATCGACGCGCAGGAGAAGATGGCCGCCTCGGACCGGCTCACGGAGTTCATCACCGCCGAGGGCTCGGGGGTGTTCGCGGTCCCGCCGGGCGCGGCCGAAGGCGGCTTCGTCGCCGCGGACCTGTTCCGGGCGTGAGCCGAAGGGGCGGGCGCCGAACGGCGCCCGCCCCTGTCGGAGGCCCGGTCAGAAGCCGGGGACGAGCCCGTCGGGCGAGTCCCGCTGCGGCGCGGGCACATAGTCGGGCACGACCTCCACGGCCGTGCCGGGGGCTCCCGCGATCGGGGCCGGCTGAAGGGAATGCGGCTGCGGCTGCGGCTGCGGCTGCGGCTGCGGCTGCGGCTGCGGCTGCGGCTGCGAATCAGTCTGCGGCGCTTCAGGAACCGGCGTTCCGAATCCAGGCGTTTCAAACCCGATCGTTTCGAACCCGGGCGTTTCGCTCACCGGCAGTTGCGGAACCGGCGGATCGGTGACCGGAGCCGCCGGGGCGGGCGCCTCGGGCATCGCGGAGGCTGCGAGCAGCGCTGCGGCCGTCTGCGGAGGGAGCCGCCTCGGGACCGCTGCGGCGGCCCGGGGCGGCGGTTCGGCCCCGATCTGCCCGTACCAGAGGCAGAACACCAGGACCGCCCACACTTTGCGGGCGTGGTCGGCGCCGTCGCGGTGCTCGCGCAGGAGGCCGCGCGCGTACTCGAGATCGAGGAGGTGGCCGCAGGCGGCCTCGGCGAGGACCTGGTCGGTCCAGGCGAACATCGGCCCGGCGAGCCACTGCCGGTGCGGGGTCGGGAAGCCGAGCTTGGGGCGCTCGACGATCGAGGGCGGCACGATCCCGGCGAGCGCCCGCCGGAGGGCCACCTTCGTCTGCGGGCCGGAGAGCCGGTGCTCGGCGGGAATGCGGGAGGCCGCCTCCCAGACGCCGCGGTCGAGGAACGGGACGCGCAATTCCAGGCTGTGCGCCATGGACATCCGGTCGGCCTTGACGAGGATGTCGCCGCGCATCCAGGTGCACAGGTCCAGGTACTGCATGCGCGAGACCGGGTCGAGGTGTGCCGACTCGTCCCAGACGGGACCGGTGACCTCGCGGACGTCGGGACCGGGGCGGCGCAGCAGGCGCTCCTTCGCGTCGCCGGTGAAGATCTTCGCGTTGCCCACGAAGCGCTCCTCGATCTCGGCGGTGCCGCGTTCGAGGAAGCCCCGGCCCTTGACGCCCTCCGGCAGCGCCCGCGAGACCCGCTGCAGCAGGTGCTTCGCGGACCCGGGGAGGGCCGTGACCGCCCTGAGGGACTTCGGTTCCCGGTAGATCGTGTAGCCGCCGAAGAACTCGTCCGCGCCCTCGCCGCCGAGCGCGACGGTCACGTGCTCGGCGGCCTTCTTCGCGACGAAGTACAGCGGCACGAGCGCCGGGTCGGCGACCGGGTCGTCCAGGTGCCACACGATCCGCGGCAGCTCGGCCATGACGTCCTCGGCCGAGACCGGCGCGGGGATGTTGACGACCCCGAGCTCGGCCGCCGAGCGGGAGGCCACTTCGAGCTCGTCGTACAGTCCCGGGTCGGTGAACCGGGCGGTGAACGTCAGCAGCCGCGGGTCGACCTCGCGGGCCAGCGCGGTCACCGCCGTCGAGTCGATGCCGCTGGACAGGAGCGTCCCGACGGGGACGTCCGAGCGCATGTGCAGGCGCACCGACTCGCGCAGGGCCGCTTCGATCTCGCGGTGGAGCCGCTGCTCGTCGTCGATCCTGCGGGGGTGGAACAGGGGCCGGAAGTACCGGGTGGGCCGGGGCTCGGCGCCGGGGCGGAACAGGGCGCTGCAGCCGGCTTCGAAGCGGTGGACGCCGCGGTGGAGGGTGGCCGGTTCGGGGACGTACTGGAAGGTCGCGTAGTGGGCGAGCGCGTCGGGTTCCACCCGCTCGCGGTCGAGCCCGGGGAGGGCCTTCTTCTCGCTGGCGAGCCAGAGGGTGCCGCCGCGGCGGGTCCAGTAGAGGGGTTTGATCCCGAAGGGGTCACGGGCGGCGAAGAGCAGGTCGGCTTCGGCGTCGTGGACGACGAACGCGAACATGCCGCGGAGGCGGTGGACGACGTCGGGGCCCCAGTGCCGGTACCCGGCCAGGACGACCTCGGTGTCGCCGCGGGTCGCGAAGACCGCGCCGGTCTCGCGGACGAGTTCGTCGCGCAGTTCGAGGTAGTTGTAGATCTCGCCGTTGAAGACGATGGCGAGCTTCCCGTCGCCGCTGCGCATCGGCTGGTGGGATCCGGCGGTGTCGATGATCGCGAGCCGTTTGAAGCCCATGCGGACGCGCCGCCCGGGCGGGTCGCACGCGGTCTCGTCGGGGCCGCGGTGGTCGAGCAGTTCGAGCAGGGCCGGCAGGTCGCCGCCGGGCGGTGCGGCGGGGTCCCCCGCGCAGACGACGAATCCGCACATGAGCGCTCCTAGAGGCTGGGAAGGGTCAGTGGCTCCCATGCTCGTGCGGCCGGAGCGGCGTCGCCTCCGCCGAAGGTCCGCGACCCGGCCGCCCAGGTCTCCGGTCGCACCGCCGCCGGGCGGCGGCGGTTGCCCGACCATCGGCGGGCCGCCCCGGACCTTCGGCGGGTTCGGTTCCCGACCTTCGGATGCAACCGATGGTGCCGCCCGGGGTGTATTCCCGGCAGGCCCCGACCCGTACAAGCCCCATACAGGAGAGGAGGCGCCTCATGATCCGCGTCCTCATCGTCGACGACGAGGCTCTGATCCGGTCCGGATTCACCCACATCCTCGGGACCGCCGACGACATCGAGGTGGTCGACGCCGTCTCCGGCGGCGACGCGTTCGACCGGATCGTCGCGCTCCGCCCCGACGTGGTCCTGCTCGACATCCGCATGGCCGACATCGACGGCCTCACGATCCTGCGGCGCATGCGGGAGCTGTCGCGCCCGCCCGCGGTCGCGGTGCTCACCACCTTCGGCTCCGACGAGTACGTGGACGCGGCGCTGCGCCTCGGCGCCGCCGGCTACCTGTTGAAGGACACCAAGCCGACCCACCTCATCCACCAGGTGCGGGCGCTGGTCACCGAGGGGTCGGCGCTGTCGGGGCAGGTGACGCGCTCGATCGTCGCGAAGTACCTCGAGGCCGCCCGCGCCCCCGAGCCCGATCCGCGGCTGGAGCGGCTGACCGAGCGGGAGCGGGACATCCTGGTCCTGCTCGCGGAGGGCCGCTCGAACGGCGAGATCTCGGCAGAGCTGTTCCTCGGCGTCGGCACCGTCAAGGACCACGTCAGCTCGATCTTCGCGAAGCTGGAGGTGTCGAACCGGGTCCAGGCGGCGCTCATCGCGGAGCGGTCCGCGCTGCTGGACGGGCCCGGGGACCGCGGGACGCGATGAAGCTGCCGCAGATCCCGCAGTGGGCCTGGGACGCCGGCGTCATGCTGGTCGCGGTCGTCCACCTCGCGCTCGTGATCGACATGGACAACCAGCCGGTCGCGGGGTTCGCGATCGCCGGCGTCGCGGCGCTGCTGCTGCGCAGGCGGTACCCATTCCTGGTGTTCCTGGTGACGCTCCCCGCGGCGTTCCTGGTGTTCGAGAAGGTCGCGTCGATGATCGCGCTCTACACGCTCACCAGCACCGCCCGCCGGCCGTGGAAGCCGATTGCCGCGACGGCGATGCTCGCGGTCTGCTTCGTGTTCCAGGGCATGCAGCTGCACTACCTGTTTCTGGGCGAGTGGCGGGCGCCGTTCGACGAGGCGGTGGCGTACCTGCCGGAGTTCGTCTCGCCGCTCGGGCATTTCCTGCGCGCGTCGCTGTACTACGTGGCGATGGCGGCGGTGCCGACGCTGTTCGGGTACAGCCGGCTCACGCGCCGGCGCCTGGCCGGCCGGCTCGTGGAGATCGGCGAGGCCCGGGAGCACGAGCAGCGGCTGCTGACGCAGCAGGCGCTGGCGGCGGAGCGGGCGCAGCTCGCCCGGGAGATGCACGACGTCGTATCGCACCAGGTGAGCCTGATCGCGGTGCAGGCCGGGGCGCTGGAGCTGCAGGCGCCGGACGCGCGGACGCGGACGACCGCGGAGGCCATCCGGGAGGTGAGCGTGACGACCTTGGAAGAGCTGCGGCAGATGGTGCGGGTGCTGCACGCGAGCGGGCGCCGTCGGGAGGAGCCGGTGCCGCAGCCGTCGATCGCGCAGCTCGAGCGGCTCGTCGAGGGCTCGGGGATCGACGCGCGGCTGGAGATCGGTCCGCTGCCCGAGCTCGACCCGCCGGCGCAGCGGGCGGTGTACCGGACGGTGCAGGAGGCGTTGACGAACGTCCGCAAGCACGCGCCGGGCGCGACGACGTCGGTGCGGCTGGCGGCCGCGGGCCGCTCGGTGGTCGTGGAGGTCGCGAACACGCGGGCGACGCGGCCGGTCGTGGAGCTGCCGAGCTCCGGCGTGGGGCTGCTGGGCCTGCGGCAGCGGGCCGAGCTGCTGGACGGCGAGATCGAGTACGGGCCCGACGGGGACGGCGGCTGGCGGCTGCGCCTCACGCTGCCGCCGGCGGGCGGCTAGGGCCGGTGGGAGAGTGGGTCTCGAGTCCGTTCGCTCGCAAGGCGCCGGGCGACCCGGCTACCGGTGCGGTGAGCGGGTCGTTCGGCAGCGCCCGCCGAGCGCGCAGACGGGCGGAGGACGACCGGTCCGGTGTTCAGGACAGGCCTACGACCTGCCTGAGAATCCGGGCGGGCTAGGACCAGCGCCGGCCGGTGAGGAGCTCGTACGCCTCGATGTAGCGGTCGCGCGTGGCCTCGACGATGTGCTCGGGGATCTCGGGGGCCTCCGGGTCGTCGGGGCGCCAGCCGGTGGAGATGGCCCAGTCGCGCACGAACTGCTTGTCGAAGGACGGCTGCGTCCGGCCGGGCTTCCAGGCGGCGGCGTCCCAGAAGCGGGAGGAGTCGGAGGTGAGGACCTCGTCGGCGAGGGTGAGGACGCCGTCCTCGTCGAGGCCGAACTCGAGTTTCGTGTCGGCGATGATGATGCCCTTGGCGAGCGCGATCTCGGAGCCGCGCCGGTACACCTCGAGGGTGAGGTCGCGGACGCGGCCGGCGAGGTCGGGGCCGAGGCGGGCGGCGGTCTGCTCGAACGTCTCGGGCTCGTCGTGCTCGCCGACGTCGGCCTTCGTGGTCGGGGTGAAGATCGGCTCGGGCAGGCGGGAGCCGTCCTCGAGCCCGGCCGGGAGCGCGATGCCGCAGACGGCGCCGGTCTCGCGGTAGTCGGCGAGGCCCGAGCCGGTGAGGTAGCCGCGGACGACCGCTTCGACCTTGACCATGTCGAGGCGCTTGACGCGGACGGCGCGGCCGGCGAACTCGGCGGGCACGTCCTCGGCGGAGACGACGTGGTTGGGGACGATGTCGGCGAGCCGCTCGAACCACCACAGGCTCAGCGCGGTCAGGAGCGCGCCCTTGCCCGGGATCTCGGTGGGGAGGATGACGTCGAAGACGCTGACGCGGTTGGACGCGACGAGGATCAGGTCCGGGCCGTCGGCGTAGACGTCGCGGACCTTGCCCTGGTGAATGAGTTCCACTGCTGCTCCCCCACTTGGTGTACGGGCCCATTAGACCAGCGGGAACGTCATCCTACGTCTGGCGCGCGGCGCCGCTGTGCCGAGCGACACCTGCCGCCCCGCGGCGCCGCGGCGTACGCTGGTGCCGTGACTTCCGTACAGCCTGAAGGACGCCGGATGCTGCGCCTCGAAGTGCGCAACGCCGAGACCCCGATCGAGAAGAAACCCTCCTGGATCAAGGTCAAGGCCAAGACCGGACCCGAGTACACCGAGCTGCGGGGCCTCGTCAAGAGCGAGGGGCTGCACACGGTCTGCCAAGAAGCCGGGTGCCCCAACATCTACGAGTGCTGGGAGGACCGGGAGGCGACGTTCCTCATCGGCGGCTCCCAGTGCACGCGCCGGTGCGACTTCTGCCAGATCGACACCGGCAAGCCCGGCCCGCTCGACCGGCTCGAGCCGATGAAGGTCGCCGAGTCGGTCAAGACGATGGGCTTGAAGTACGCCACGGTCACCGGTGTCGCCCGCGACGACCTGGACGACGGCGGCGCGTGGCTCTACGCCGAGACCGTCCGCCAGATCCACGCGGCGATCCCCGGCTGCGGCGTCGAGCTGCTCATCCCCGACTTCAACGCCGAGCCCGACCAGCTCGCCGAGGTCTTCTCGTCCCGTCCCGAGGTGCTCGCGCACAACGTCGAGACGGTGCCGCGCATCTTCAAGCGCATCCGCCCCGCGTTCCGCTACGAGCGGTCGCTCGAGGTGATCACGAAGGCCCGCGAGGCCGGGCTGGTCACCAAGTCGAACCTGATCCTCGGCATGGGCGAGACCCGCGAGGAGGTCTCGCAGGCGCTGAAGGACCTGCACGCGGCCGGGTGCGAGCTCATCACGATCACGCAGTACCTGCGTCCGACCAAGCGCCACCACCCGGTGGACCGCTGGGTCAAGCCCGAGGAGTTCGTGGAGCTGTCGGCCGAGGCCGAGGAGATCGGCTTCGCCGGGGTCATGAGCGGCCCGCTCGTGCGCTCCTCGTACCGGGCCGGGCGCCTGTACCGACAGGCGATCGAAGCCCGGAGCGACGCCCTCGCGTAACCCGCCGGTAGAATCGAACCCATGGCAAAGCAGCAGGAAAAAGAGACGTTCGGGTCGCGCCTGAAGACGATCGGGATGGCGATCAAGTTCACCAACCAGCGGGACAAGCTGTTCCTGCCGTTGGAGGCCGCCGCGATCCTGCTGCCGTTCGTCATCGTCACCGCGCTGGTCGTGTTCGCGCGGTTCTCGCTGCTGTGGTACATCTCCGCCGTGTTCGTGGCGCTGCTGGCCGGCCTGGTCGTACTGAACATGCGCACGAGCAAGGTGGTGAACCAGGAGGCGGTCGGCAAGCCGGGTGCGGCGTACGCGCTCATCGACGGCATCCGCGGCTGGACCGTGACGCCCGGCGTCGCGGCCCTCTCGGAGACCCAGATGGTGCACCGCGCGGTCGGCAAGGCCGGCGTGGTCCTCCTGGGCGAGGGCGGCGGGAAGACCCGCAAGCTGCTCGGCCAGGAGAAGAAGCGGATCGCCCGCGTGGTCGGGTCGACGCCGGTGTACACGTTCCTGGTCGGCGAGGGCCAGGGCGACGACTTCTCGGTGACCGAGGTCCGCAAGCGCCTCATGAAGCTGCCGAAGAACATCGACTCCAAGACCGCGAACCACATCGCCAAGCGCCTCGACGCGCTCGGCGTCGGCATGGCGATCCCGAAGGGCCCCATCCCGACCAGCGTCAACCAGGGCCGCGCGGCCCGGCGCGCGATGCTCCGCGGACGCTAGGAAGCGCAGGACAGGCGAACGGCCCGGCGGGACTCCCCGCCGGGCCGTTGCGCGTGCTGATCGAGGCCGCGTCCGCGTCAGGATCGCGGTAGCCGCTTCGCGGCCGGGCCGTTGGAACGCCCTACATTGGAATGCCCTTGCCGTGGAATGCCCTTGCCGCGGTCGCGGCGGTGCCGCGGGCATGCGAAGACGGGCCCGCCGTTCAGGCGTGGCCCGTCGCTCGCGTGCGTGCGCTGATGCAGGTCAGAAGATGTCGCCGTTGTCGCGGCGGCGGCGCCACCGCTCCTCCATGCGAGAGGTGAAGCCGCCGGGCTTGGCGCCCTTCGAACCACTCCCCGTGGTCCGTGTGGCCTTGCCGTCGACGGCCTTGAGCTTCACGTTCGTGCCGCGTCGCTGGGCCCACAGGCCCAGGATGAGACCGCCGAACATGAGGACGGCGCCGATCGGGGCGCCCCACATCGCCGCGTCGCCGCCGGCGATGACCGTGCCGATGACGACGGCGATCCCGACGACCGTGACGATCCCGGCCAGGATCAACCGACGCCGGGTCACATGCGCCGGGTCGTGGGCGCGCACCGCATTGGCGAACTGCGGGTCTTCAGACAAGGACTGCTCGATTTGCTCGAACAGACGTTGCTCGTGGTCGGAGAGCGGCACGACACTCCTCCTGCACTAGTCTCGACGGGCCCCTGCAAGGCCCGGTGTTGTAAGTCCAAGTCTACGAGGCTTTCGCCCGAGGCGGAAGGCAGTTCGTCCTTGAATCGGTCCGTTCTGGCCTCGTGATCCCCAGGCGGGGACCCTCAGTGCGGCGGCGCTCACCTGGCCGGGTTCCCAGGATCGCGGGTGTCTACACGCGAGTCCCGGCGGGCGAGTCGCGCGGCCGACCGGACGGCCCCCTTCCCGAACTTCTCCGTGGCCTTGTCCATCACCGCTTCGATGTCGCGCCAACCGTGTTCAGGCTCCCCGAGGGCGACCTGGCGGCCGACCGCGGCCGACTCCACGAGGTGGTCGAGCTTCACGCCGATGAGCCGGACCGGCGCCGTCGCGGCCGCGTCGGCCATCTCCCGGGCCGCCTCGTAGATCTCCCGGCCCACGTCGGTGGGCGCGGCGAGCATCCGCGAGCGCGTGATGGTGCGGAAGTCCCCGAAGCGGATCTTCACGGTGACCCCGCGCCCGGCCCAGCCCGCCGCGCGGGCCCGGGACGCGACCTTCCGGGACAGCTCCAGCAGCACCGGCCCCCACACGGCGCCGTCGGGCGCGTCGTGCCCGAACGTGGTCTCGTTGCTGATGGACTTCTCGACCCGCTCCGGCCGGACCGGCCGGGGGTCGATGTTGCGCGAGAGCGCGTACAGGTGTTCGGCACTGGCCGTGCCGACCGAGGCCGCGAGGCTGTCGACGTCCAGGCGTGCGAGATCGCCGACGGTGCGCATGCCGAGGCGCATGAGCTTCTCGGCGGTCTTCTCGCCGATCCCCCACACCGCGCGGATCGGCAGGCGGTGGAGGAATTCGAGCTCGGTCGCGCGGGCGACGACGCCGAGGCCGTCGGGCTTGGACGCCTCGGAGGCGAGCTTCGCCAAGAATTTCGTGGAGGCGATCCCGACGGTGCAGGTGATGCCGTGCTCGGCGCGGACGCGCTCGCGGATGGCGCGGGCGATCTCGACGGGCGATCCGATGAGGCGCCGGGCCCCGGCGAGGTCGAGGAACGCCTCGTCGACCGAGATCGGCTGGACGTGCGGGGTGTACTCGCGGAAGATCGCCATGATCTGGCGCGAGACCTCGCCGTAGGAGGTCGTCGGGGTCATGAACACGCCGTGCGGGCAGCGGCGGCGCGCGATCGCCGTCGGCAGCGCCGAGTGCACCCCGTACTCGCGGGCCTCGTACGAGGCGGCGGCGACCACCCCGCGCGGCCCGAGCCCGGCGACGATCACGGGCTTGCCACGCAGCGAGGGGTCGCGCGCGACCTCGACGGACGCGAAGAACGCGTCCATGTCGACGTGCGCGATGTCGGTTCCCTCATCGGGCAGGTCGGGCCCGATGAACCGGCTGAGATCCCCGTTCACACGCGAAGCGTATCCACCGGAGCCGACACTCCCCGGGGCCGCGGCCCCCTCAAGCCCGGTAGGTCCAGAGCGGGACGGCCATCTCCGCGGCCGTCAGGCCGCCGTGCTGGCCGATCAGGCGGGCCACGTGCGGCGGCTCGCCCTCGACGCCCACGACCGCGAAGGTGCCCTTGCAGGCCACGACCAGGTCGCCGATGCGCTCGCGGCTGGCGTCGGTGACCTTCGGGCCGAACCAGCCGCGGTCGACCGCCTCGTCGCGGTCGATGAGCTCGGCGCGGTCCCCGACCGCGGCGGACCAGGCCGCTCGCACGTCGTCGAGCGCGCCCGGCAGCGCGTACAGGTACCGCATGCGCCCGTCCCCGGCGACCGAATCGACCCCTTCGAGCAGGTCGGGCCGCTGGTCCACGTGCAGGCGGTCGGTCACGTTGACCATGCCGTGGTCGGCGGTCACGAACAGGGCCGCGTCGCGCGGCAGGCCCGCGAGGATCCCGTCGAGCGCCTCGCTGACCTCGGCGACCGCTTCGAGCCAGTCCGGAGAGCCCACGCCGTGGAAGTGCCCGGCGGTGTCCACGTCGGGCAGGTACGCGTACACGAGGCTCCGGTCGCCGCGGGCCAGCGCGGCGACGGTGCCTTCGGCGACCTCGCGGGGGCTCGTGGCCGGGAGCCAGTCGGCGCCGCGGTAGATCGCGCGGGTGAGGCCGGTGTCGCGGAAGGCCCCGTTCGAGACGATCGTGCAGGCGACGCCGTCGGCGGTGGCGCGTTCGAACGCGGTCGGCTCGGGCTGCCAGGTCTCGGGGTCGGGGCGGGAGCCGTCCCAGCGGATGTGGGTGACGAGGTCGCCGGTGTCGGGGACGCGGACGGTGAAGCCGATGATGCCGTGCTGGCCGGGCGGGAGGCCGCAGGCGAGGGAGGCGAGGCTGATCGGGGTGGAGGACGGGACGGTCGCCGTGATGGGGGTGAGGGTGCCGAGTTCGCCGTGGTGGACGGCGCCGACGGTGGCGCTGGCCTGGGCGGCCTGGCCGAGGAGGTGGTAGCCGAAGCCGTCGAGGAGGAGGACGGCGATGCGGCGGACGCCGTCGAGTTCGCCCGGGCTTCCGAGCGTGCGCAGGAGGACCGCGGGGCTGTCGTCGCGCTGGGGGACGCCCAGGGCCGCGAGGGCGGTGGGCATGACATCGGCGAGGGTGCCGGTGCCGTAGGCGGGCCGGGCGTCCGCCAGGTACGGGCTCGAAGGCATGGCCCGAGGCTAGCCGGTGGCGTGCCGTTTCGGCCAGAGGATCCGCCTTGCGGCGGGTTCGGGGCGCTTGGTGCGGGGGCGGGGTCAGGTCTCGGGGATGTCGAGGCCGGAGCGGTAGGCGATGGCGACGAGGCCGGCGCGGTCGCGGGCGCCGAGTTTGGCGAGGAGCTTGCCGACATGGGTGCGGACGGTGGCGGGGCTGATGAACAGGCGCTCGCCGATCTCGTCGTTGGTGAGGCCGGTGGCGACCCAGCGGAGGATCTCCTGCTCGCGTTCGGTGAGGTCGCCGAGGTTGGGGTGGGGGCGGGCGGCGCCGGTGCCGCGTTCGGCGTAGGCGTCGATGACCTTGCGGGTGACGTCGGGGCTGAGGAGGGAGTCGCCGGCGGCGGCGAGGCGGACGGCGCGCAGGAGGTCTTCGGGCGGGGCGTCCTTCATGATGAACCCGGCCGCGCCGCCGGAGAGGGCCTCGAAGATGTACTCGTCGATCTCGAACGTGGTGATCATGACGACGCGGGTGCCGGCGAGCGACGGGTCTTTGCCGATGCGGCGGAGCACTTCGAGGCCGTCGAGACCGGGCATGCGGATGTCGAGGAGGGCGACGTCGGGTTTGATGCGGCGGATGACCTCCCATGCTTCGCGGCCGTCGGCGGCCTCGGCGGCGACGCGGATGTCGTCCTCGTCCTTGTAGAGGTTGCGCAGGGCCATTCTGATGAGGCTCTGGTCGTCGGCGATCACGAGGTCGATCATCGGCTTGCTTCCTTACGGTCGTAAGGGATGTGGGCTTTGACGGCGAAGCCGCCGCCGGGCCGTGGGGCGGCCGTGAAGGTGCCGCCGCCGGCTTGGACCCGCTCCATCATGCCGGTGACGCCCTGGCCCATCCGGTCGGGGTCGAGGGGGCCGCCGCGTCCGTCGTCGAGGACCGTGACGCGCAGCGCGGCGGGGTCGCAGGCGACCTGCACGGTGGCTTTCGCGGCCTCGGCGTGGCGGATGACGTTGGTGAGGGACTCCTGGACGACCCGGTAGGCGGTGGCGGCGACGTTGACGGGGACGAGGTCGGGGTCGCCGCTGAGGGTGTACTCGACGGCGAGGCCGCCTTTGCGGACGCCGTCGACGAGCGCGGCGATGTCGGCGACGGCGCCGGTGGGCCGCAGTTCGGGCGGCTGGCCCTGGCGCAGCGGTGCGAGGGTGGCGCGCAGGTCCTGGAGAGCCCGGTTGGAAGCTTCGCGGATGGCCCTGAGGTTCTCGACGACCGCGTCGGGGGTGCCGGGGTGCTTCTCGGCCATGTGGAGGGCGACGCCGGCGTTCATGGAGACGACGGCGAGGCTGTGGCCGACGACGTCGTGGATCTCGCGGGCCATCTCGACGCGCTCGTCGGCGCGGTAGCGTTCGCGTTCGGCTTCGCGTTCGCGGGCGCGGGCCCGGCGGGCCTCGCGGACGATCCGGCCGCCCGCGGCGGGGACGCCGAGCCAGACGAGGGCGACGCCCGCCGCGAACCACAGGTGCATGCCGTCGCCGATGAGCTGGTGGAACGCGAGGGTGTAGACGTACACGGCGGCGAGGACGATCGCGGTGGTGCGGACGGACCGGGTGAACGCGTAGAAGAACACGGCGACGGCCGGGAGCATGAAGACCGGTCCGGGGGGCTGGTCGAGGTACAGGTAGGCGGAGAGGGCGGCCATGGTGCCGGCGAGCGCGGCCTCGGGTGAGAGGCGCCTGACGGCGAGGAACGCGGCCATGGCCCAGATGAGCGCGAACGCGACCGGTTCGGGTGCGACGCCGTCGTTGGCGCCGACGGTCCCGCCGGAGGCGGCCAGGGCGAGGAGGGCCGCCAGGCCGATGTCGAAGACGGGTGCCGGGAGGCGGCGCCGGGTCGCGTATGTGGTGCTCACGCGCTCAAGGCTACGGTCCGGGGGCGGCGGCGGCGTAGGCCCGGCGGCGTAATCGGGTCTACGCTCCTCGACGTACGCGCCGGTCAGGGGGCCGTCAGCGCATGGGTTTGCGGGCGAGGAGGTGGATGTTGGTGGCCATGTCGCGGAAGGGGACGCGGGAGGCGGTGGCGAGTTCGAACTCGCGGAGGGCCTCGCCGCCGGCGGTCTCGGGGTTCTGGATGAGGTCGCCGACGACGCCGACGCCGTGGACCTGCTCGGTGACCAGGCCGGAGCCGCCGACGAGTGCGGTGAGGGTGGCGGTCTCGAAGCGGCGCTTGATGGTGTCGCGGCCTTCGGCGACGCCGTCGACGTGGTGGAGCAGGTCGAGCGCGGTCGTGAACTGGCCGGAGAGGGCCTTGGCGAGGACGGCGGCGATGCGGTTGGCGACGAGGACGCTGACGGCGCCGCCGGGCGCGCAGACCTTCGCGAGCGCGTCGAGGGCGATGTCGGGGTAGTCGACCATCTCGAGGACGGAGTGGCACAGGACGAGGTCGGCGGAGCCGGGTTCGGCGACGTCGGGGAGTTCGTCGGCGTCGGCCTGGACGGCCGTGACGCGGTCGGTGACGCCGGCGTCGGCGGCGCGGCGGCGCAGGGAGGCGAGGGCGTCGGCGCTGGGTTCGACGACGGTGACGTCGTGGCCGAGTTCGGCGAGGGGGACGGCGAAGCCGCCGGAGCCGCCGCCGACGTCGAGGATGCGCATGGTCGCGCCCCGGCCGGCGGCGAAGCGTTCGATCTCGGCCGACAGGACGGACCACACGACGGCGACGCGGGGGTGGCGGTGCGTCTTGGCGCTCTCTTTGGGCATGTTGTCGACCATGCGGCACAGCCTAGCGCCGCTGCGCAGGACGGGCCAGGAGGGCGGCGAGCGGAGCGGGCGGGAAGGTGAACGGAGGTTCCCTGCAAATCGGACATCGACGGGCCCCCGGTTCCAACCCTGACAGCGGGGTACGACACCGAAGCGCCGCCCGGGTCCCCTGAGGGGCCGGGCGGCGCTCGAAGGATTCGCTCAATCGCGCAGGAACGGGGGGCGTTTGCGGATCTCGCGCAGGTACGCCGGGTTGTTCCGGAAGTAGCGGCGCCACAGGCGCTTGGGCTCCTTCGTGAGCCGGTAGAACCATTCGAGGCCGTTGCGCTGCATCCAGGGCGGGGCCTGCGGGACGAGTCCGGCGTGGAAGTCGAAGGCGGCGCCGACGCCGAACAGGGCGGGGGCGTCGAGGCGGTCGCGGTGGGCGGCCATCCACCGCTCCTGCTTGGGGGTCGACAGGCCGACCCAGACGAGCTGCGCGCCGGAGTCGTTGATGCGCTTGACGATCTCGGCGTCCTCGGCCTCGGTGAGGGGCCGGAACGGCGGCGAGTACATGCCGGCGAACTTGACGCCGGGGATGCGCTCGGCGAGCTTCTCGGCGAGGAGCTCGGGTACGCCTTCCTTGCCGCCGTAGAGGAACGAGGACCAGCCGCGTTCGGCGGCGCGAGTGAGGACGTTGAGCATCAGGTCGGGTCCGTAGACGCGGTCCATCCACTCGGCGCCGGCTTTGCGGCCGGCCCACACCATCGGCATGCCGTCGGGCGTGGTGAGCCCGGAGGCGTTGTGGATGGCGAGGAGTTCGGGGTCGCGCTGGGACTCCATGACGCCGTGGACGCCGGTGACGCACACGTAGTGGCGCTCGCCGGTCTCGACCCAGCGGGTGATCTCGGCGAGGGCCATCGGCTGGTCGACGGTGGAGACGCCGACGCCGAGGACGTCGACGCGGCGGAGCTTCGGGTCGGCCATCAGAGGTTGTACTTGGCCTTGACCTGGTCGTAGACCCACGCGTAGGTCTTCGCCATGCCTTCGCGGAGGGAGATCGACGGCTCCCAGCCGTAGTACTTCTGGATGAGGGTGTTGTCGGAGTTGCGGCCGCGCACGCCCAGCGCGCCTTCGACGTGCTTGAGCTCGATGTCGATGCCGGCGATGTCGGCGACCAGGTAGTACAGGTTGTTGATGGTGGTCAGCTCGGAGGAGCCGAGGTTGAGCGGCTCGGTGACGTCGCCGCGGGTGAGCATCTTGGTGCCGTGGACGCAGTCGTCGATGTAGGTGAACGAGCGGGTCTGCTCGCCGTCGCCCCAGATCTCGACTTCCTTCTGGCCGGTGAGCGCGGCGACCGCGATCTTGCGGCAGGTGGCGGCGGGGGCCTTCTCGCGGCCGCCGTCCCAGGTGCCGACGGGCCCGTAGATGTTGTGGTAGCGGGCGATGCGGGTCTCGAGGCCGAAGTCCTCGCGGAAGTGGCGGCACATGCGCTCGGAGAACAGCTTCTCCCAGCCGTAGCCGTCCTCGGCGTCGGCGGGGTAGGCGTCCTCTTCCTTGAGGGGGGCGATGTTCGCCTCGGTCTGCTTGTACCCGGCGTAGACGCACGCGGAGGACGAGTAGAAGAACCGGCCGACCTCGGCGTCGTTGGCGGCCTGGAGCATGTGGGTGGAGGGGAGGACCGAGAGCATGCACAGGGCCTTGTTGTTCTCGATGAAGCCCATGCCGCCCATGTTGCAGGCGAGGTTGTAGACCTCGGCGGCGCCGTCGCCGACGGCTTCGCGGCAGTTGGCGAGGTCGGCGAGGTCGCGCTGGAGGTTCTCGGTCTCGGGGTGGACCTGGTACCACTCGTCGAGGGGCTTCACGTCGACGGCCCGGACGGTCTTGCCTTCGGCGAGGAGGCTCGCCACCAGGTGTCCGCCGATGAATCCACCGGCTCCCGCCACTACCGCGTCCACGCTTGCCGCCATCGTCACTCCTCGAATTCCGGGTACGGGGAAGAAGGTCTTCAGCCTACCCGTCGCGTTTCCCCGCCCACCAGCCGGGAAATGGGGTGTAAGTCACGCTCAGGCGCGGTTTCCGGCTTTGTCCCGGCGGCCGGTTCGGGGGCGTGCTCGAGGAGCCGCTCGGGGGTGACGGCTGTCAGGGCCGGGTCGGGGTCGGCGGTGATGGCCGGTTCGAAGCGGGAGGCGACGCAGTAGAGGCGCACGTCCGGGTCGCCGAGGAGGCGCTTGACGTAGCGGAGGCGTTTGAGCTGGCGCTCGACCATCCGGAACCGCCAGCGGACGGTGCCGAGGGCGACGGGGGCGCCCTGGTCGTCCCAGGCGGCGAGTTCGAGGGTCCGGAGCTGCCGGAACCGGGGGTCGGGGACGACGACGCGGGTGGTCGCGGCGGCGCCGGTGGCGTCGCGGGCCCATTCGCGGGCGAGGTTCAGGAATTCGGGGCGGGCCACGTACCGGTCGAAGCGGGCGCGGTTCATCGTCCACAGCTTCTCGGTGATGTACCCGCGCCGCCAGCGCGGCAGGTGGGGCCGGAGGACGGCGTAGTGGAAGCGGGCGAGCCGGTCGGTGAAGGTCCAGAACGGGTTGTCGGGTTCGAGGGGGTTGGGTCCGGGGGCGATGAGTCCGGCGGCTTCGAGGCGCGGGAGGAGCGCGGTGAGGTCGGCTTCGCTCAGGCGGGTGCCGGTGCGCAGGTCGTGGAGGGTGCGGGGGCGGACGACGACGAGGGCGAGGACGTCGTCGGCGGCGGTGTCGACCGGTTCGCCGAGGAGGGCGGCGGCGCGGCCGGCGGCGGGTTCGAGGTGGGGGCTGCCGGGGGTGAGGTATTCGGCCCGGAGCCAGGGGGCGATGTCCTCGAACCGTTTCGGCAGGCCGCCGGCGGGGAGGAGGGCGGGGTCGGCGCCGGTGACGGCGTGGACGGCGACGGCGGCCTCCGGGTCGGCGACGCCCAGGGAGCGGATCGACTCGCGCAGTTCGTTCATGGTGAGGGCGATGCTACTCGGGTGCTTCAAGGTCGGGGGTCCGTGGACCGGGCGGGGCGGGGTGGGGGTTCCTCGGCAGGGGCGTGCCCGTCGGTTCAGAGTTCTCGGAACATCAGGTGCATGTCGACCAGGCCCTCGGTGGGGTGGCGGAAGGTCGCGGGGAGGAGCGCGAGGGTCCGGAAGCCGAGTGAGTGCCAGAGGGCGACGGCGGCGGTGTTGGTGGCGACGACGGCGTTGAACTGCATGGCCGTGAAGCCGTCGGCTTTGGCGCGGGCGATGGCGGCTTCGCCGAGGGCGCGGCCGATGCCCTTGCCGCGGGCCTCGGGGTCGACCATGAAGCCGGCGTTGGCGATGTGGGATCCGCGTCCCTTCTGGTTGGGGTGGATCTCGGCGACGCCGCAGACGCGTCCGTCCACTTCGGCCACGAATGAGGAGGAGGGTGCTTCGCGCTCGCCGATCCAGTGCTCGCGCAGGAGGTCCTCGGGGGTGCCCGGCTCCCACACGAAGTGCTCGCCGGACTCGATCACGGGCTTCGCGAAGGCCCACACTGCGGGCCAGTCGTCGGGGCGGGAGTCGCGGATGCGCATGGAGTGAACGGTATCGGGTCAGCGGGGCGGCTGCCAGTCGGCGAGGGACGCGGCCTGGCTCTGGACCCAGGAGTCGGGGACGGCGCGGAGGAGGCCGCGGGTGACGCCGCGGCCGCCGGAGGCGATGGTGTGGACGCGGCGGGAGAGCCGGGCGACGCGTTTGAGGCGCGGCAGGCGGGCGCGGTCGTAGGAGGCGAGGGCTTCGGGGAGGGATTCGGGGGTGCGGCGCAGGGCCCAGCCGAGGGTGACGGCGTCTTCGAGGGCGAGGCTGCCGCCTTGGGCGAGGACGGGGGCGACGCCGTGGGCGGCGTCGCCCATGAGGACGATCCCGCCGTTGCCGACGGCCTGGTTGAGCCGTGCGGGCAGGGGCCAGACGTACCGGACGGACTGCTGGGTGAGTTCGGAGGGGCGGGTGGCGGCGATGTACTTGCCGACGGGGGCGGGCCAGTCGGCGAACCAGCGGTTGATGAGCTCGTGCTGGATCTGGGGGGATTCGGGGCGCATGCCGCCGGGGACGGTGGCCCACCAGCAGGCGCCGGCGTGGCCGAGGTCGCCGTAGCCGAAGCGGCGGCGGTCGGGGCCGTAGATCTCGACGGCCTCGGCGCTGCGCTCGGGCGCGCGGTGGGCGGGGACGATGCCGCGGAACGCCACCACCCCGGCGTCCACTGTGGGCGATCCGGGGGCGATGAGGTGGCGGGTCGGCGAGTCGATGCCGTCGGCGGCGACGACGAGATCGGCGTCCCAGCGGCGGAACGCGTCACCCGCGGCGAGGTCGACCATGTCGATCCGGTCGACCTGCGTCGCCGGGTGGACCTCGACGCGGTCGCCCAGGCGCGACACCAGCGCCTCGTAGAGCATCGCGGTGTGCACCATGACGGACGGGGTGCCGTCGTCGGCGCCGAGCATGGCGCCGCCGAACGAGCTGGACAGGCGCTCCTCGTTGCGGATCTCGAAGCGCTCGATGGGGATCCCCGCGGCGTCGAGGGTCGCGTCGACCCCGAGCGCGCGCAGCGCGCGCACGCCCGAGGCCCACAGAATCATGCCGAGGTCGTCGCCCTTGAGGCGCTCGCGCCGCTCCAGCAGCGCCACCCGCCAGCCGAGCTTCGCCAGGACGATCGCGCTGGCGAGCCCGGCGACGCCGGCGCCGACGACTACGGCTCTACGGTTATGCATCTGCACCTGCCCGGGGGGAAGCGGTGTCGGTCAGCCGTCGTCGCGGGTCGTGCCCGCGCCCGGCCGCGTCTCTTCGGCCGGTTCGCCGCCCGGTTCGTCGGCGACGCCGTCCTCTTCGGGACGGGAGTGCTCGGTGCCGCCGCTCCCGGCGTCCTCGGCCTCGGTCAGCTCGACGCCCTTGGGGAGGGCGCCGTCGACGTACCCGGCGGCCTTGGCGGCCTCGGAGTCCCAGGCGACGGCGATGCGCTCGCCGCCTTCGAGGACGAACACCTGGCGGGTGCCGCGGACGATGAGGAGGTAGGCGACGGCGAGGACGACCACGATGATGCTCGTCCACTGGTTGAGGCGCAGCCCCATGAACGCCTGGGCGTCGTCGATGCGCAGGCCCTCGATCCAGAACCGGCCGATGCCGTAGAGGACGACGTAGAGGGCGACCGCGCGGCCCGCCCCGAACTTGACGCGGCGGTCGGCGAGCCAGACGACGAGCGCCACCCCGAGGTTCCACAGCAGCTCGTACAGGAACGCGGGGTGGAAGGTCGTGTACCCGATGTACTCGGGGGTGTGGCGGCGGACGATGTCGGCGTCGATCTGGAGCGCCCACCAGGCTTCGAGCGGCTTGCCGTACAGCTCCTGGTTGAACCAGTTCCCGAGCCGGCCGATCGCCTGGGCGACGGGGATGCCGGGGACGATCGCGTCGGCGACCATCGTGAACGGGAGCTTCAGCTGGCGGCAGCCGAGCCACACGCCGACGCCGCCGAGGAGGATCGCGCCGGGGATGCCGAGGCCGCCGTTCCAGACCGCGAGGGCCTGCCAGGGGTCGCCGTCGGGGCCGAAGTACGCGTCGGGACTGGTGAACACGTGGTAGATGCGGCCGCCGGCGATACCGAACGGCACCGCCCACACCGCGATGTCGAGCACGGCCCACTGGGGGGCGCCGCGGCGGCGCATGCGCGCTTCGGCGATCCAGCAGGCGGCGACGATGCCGGCGATCAAGCAGAGCGCGTAGGCGCGGATCGGGAGGGGGCCGAGGTGCCAGACCGACTCGGACGGGCTCGGGATTGAAGCAAGGTCCACGGGCATAAACCTAATGGGTGCGCAACCGCGGCGGGGCACGGCCCCGAACGGGTCGCGCCGGAACGGCCCGGCAGCGGCGGTCGGCGGACCGCGGAACCCTTTGGGGGACAGGGGTCTGCGGTCCGCCCGACGGCGGCGGTGGGCTTAGCGGCGGACGCCTTCGGCGAGGTCCGCGGTCAGCTCGGCGAGGCGCTGGTGGCCCGACGGGACGTCCTCGGAGTCCAGGTAGCAGTTGACGATCGCGGATCCGACGATGACGGCGTCGCCGTAGGACGCGATCTCGGCGGCCTGGTCGCCCGAGCGGACGCCGAGGCCGACGCCGATCGGCAGGTCGGTGTGGGCCCGCGTGCGGCGCACCAGCTCCGGCGCGACCGCCGAGGTGGCGGCTCGGGCGCCGGTGACGCCCATGACCGACTGCGCGTACACGAAGCCGCGGCAGGCCGCCGTGGTCGACGCGATCCGCTCCTCAGTGGACGACGGGGCGACGAGGAACACCCGGTCGAGGTCGTGCGCGTCGGAGGCGTCGATCCACTCGCCGGCCTCGTCCGGGATGAGGTCGGGCGTGATGAGCCCGGCCCCGCCGGCGGCCTTGAAGTCGCGCGCGAACCGGTCGACGCCGTACCGCTCCACCAGGTTCCAGTAGGTCATCACGAGGATCGGGACGCGGCCGGAGACGGCCTCGGTGACCTCGAAGACCTGCTTGGTGCGGAACCCGGCCGCGAGCGCCTGGTCGGCGGCGCGCTGGATCGCGGGGCCGTCCATGACCGGGTCGGAGTACGGCAGGCCGAGCTCGATGATGTCGGCGCCGTGGTCGATCATGATGTCGACGGCCTTGATCGAGTCGGCGAGGGTCGGGAACCCGGCCGGGAGGTAGCCGACGAGCGCGGCGCGGCCCTCGGCCTTCGTCTTCGCGAACGCTGCAGCAGCTCTCATGCCCTACTCGCCCTTCTCGAACCCGTAGTACTCGACGACGTTGCCCATGTCCTTGTCGCCGCGGCCCGAGAGGTTCACCAGGACGCGCGCGCCCGGCTCCAGGGACTTGGCCAGGCGCAGCGCCCCGGCGAGGCCGTGCGCGGACTCGATCGCGCAGATGATGCCCTCGGTGCGGGCGAGCTTCTCCAGGGCGGCCATGGCCTCGGCGTCGTCGACCGGCTCGTACGCGGCCCGGCCCGACGCGGCCAGGTGCGCGTGCTCGGGGCCGACGCCCGGGTAGTCGAGGCCGGCCGAGATCGAGTGGGACTCGATGGTCTGGCCGTCCTCGTTCTGGAGGACGAAGGTGCGGGCGCCGTGGAGGACGCCGATCTGCCCGGCGGTGATGGTCGCGGCGTGGCGGCCGGTGTCGTACCCGTCGCCGCCGGCCTCGAAGCCGTACAGCTTCACGGACGGGTCGTCGAGGAACGCGGTGAAGATGCCCATCGCGTTCGAGCCGCCGCCGACGCACGCGGCGACGACGTCGGGGAGGGCCCCGGTGCGGTCGAGGAACTGGGCGCGGGCCTCGTCGCCGATGCCGCGGCAGTAGTCGCGCACGAGCATCGGGAACGGGTGCGGGCCGCCGACCGAGCCGATCAGGTAGTGGGTGTCGTCGACCGTGGCGACCCATTCGCGCAGGGCCTCGTTCATCGCGTCCTTGAGGGTCCGCGAACCGGTCGTGACCGGGACGACCTCGGCGCCGAGCAGCCGCATGCGGGCCACGTTCAGGGCCTGCCGGCGGGTGTCCTCCTCGCCCATGTACACGGTGCACTCGAGCCCGAAGTAGGCCGCGGCGGTCGCGGAGGCGACCCCGTGCTGGCCCGCGCCGGTCTCGGCGATGATCCGGGACTTGCCCATGCGCCGGGTCAGGAGCGCCTGGCCGAGGACGTTGCGGATCTTGTGCGCGCCGGTGTGGTTGAGGTCCTCGCGCTTGAGCCAGACCTCGACGCCGGCCTCCTCGGAGAGGCGCTCGGCGAAGTACAGCGGCGACGGCAGGTTCCCGTACTCGCGGCCGAGCCGGTCGAGCTCCGCGAGGAACCCGGGGTCGGCCAGGGCGGCGGCGTGGGCGGCCTCGAGCTCGTCGAGGGCGGCGATGAGCGCTTCGGGGACGAACCGCCCCCCGAATTCGCCCCAGTGGCCGGCGGCATCTGGATTAGGCACGGTGGTTCGCTCCCCTTCTTCGACTCGCTCGGCCCGGGCTCGGGCCTCGACGGCGCGGTGGCCGCGCCCTAGATCGGCCGCGGCGTCGCCGGGTGCGACCCGGCGGTGACCAGCTCCGCGACGGCGTCGCGCGGGCTCTTCTGCTTGACGACGCCCTCGCCGACGAGCACGGCGTCGGCGCCGGCGCTCGCGTAGCGGATGAGGTCGCGGGTGCCGCGGACGCCGGACTCGGCGACCTTCACGACGTCCCGGGGCAGGCCCGGCGCGATCCGCTCGAACACCGAGCGGTCCACCTGGAGCGTAGTCAGGTCGCGGGCGTTGACGCCAATGACTTTGGCGCCTGCGCGCATGGCCCGGTCGGCCTCGTACTCGGTGTGGACCTCGACGAGCGCGGTCATGCCGAGCCCTTCGATCCGCTCGTGCAGGGACACGAGCGTGTCCTGGTCGAGCGCGGCCACGATGAGGAGGACGAGGTCCGCGCCGTGGGCGCGCGCCTCCAGGACCTGGTAGGGGGAGACCACGAAGTCCTTGCGCAGCACCGGGATCTGGACCTTCGCGCGCACGGCGTCGAGGTCGTCCAGGCTGCCTTTGAAGTACGACTGCTCGGTGAGCACGCTGATGACCGAGGCGCCGCCGGCGGCGTACTCGGCGGCGAGCACGGCCGGGTCGGGGATCTCGGCGAGCGCGCCCTTCGAGGGCGAGGCCCGCTTCACTTCCGCGATGACGCTCACACCGCCGCCGGAGAGGGCGGCGTACCCGTCGAGCGGCGGGCGCGCGGCCGCGGCGCGCTCGCGGATCACTTCGATGGGGGTCTCGGTCTGGCGCCGCTCGAGATCGACTCGGACTTCGGTGATGATCTGCTCCAGTACGTTCACCTGAGCGGTCCTTTCTCCTGCGCCGATGCCGTGATAGTAGGCGACGAGGGGTCCTGGCCCGAGTCGAGGGCGTTCCACAGCGACACCGGGTCCTCTGCTATGGCGGCGGCCCCTGAAGGGGACGCCTCGTACCGGTCCGTGGCGGGCCAGCCGCCGGCCCGGGCGGTCGTCCACGCGCCGGCGCCGGCGAGGGCCAGCGCGGCGGCGGCGAGCGTGATCGGCCACGCCCCGGACGTGAGGTGGAGGAGGCCGCCGGCGGCGGCCGCGAGGCCCGCGAGGGCGGCGACGACGCCGAGGACGCGGCGGCCGCGGTTGCCGGTGGCGAGCATCGCCAGGAACGCGGCCCCGCCGGCGAGCGCGCACGGCAGCGCCCACGAGGCGAGGTCGGTCCCGGACTGGACGGTGGTGGCGGTGATCCCGGCGTGGCCGGTCTCGGCGGTCGAGCTCCAGCCGCGGGAGGCGGCGAAGGCCGCGACCGCGGCGGTGACGGTCCCGGCGAGGAGCACGCGGGTGCGCTCGGCGGCGCGGGCGCCGGCGGGAACGGCGCGGTCGCCGCTCGGGCGGGCGTCGGCGGCGCCGTCGGTGCCGTCAGCGGCGGTGCCGGTGCGGTCGGTGCCGTCGTCGCTCATGCGATCTCCCTCCCGGTGAAGCAGGTGCGGGTGCCGGTGTGGCACGCGGGGCCGGTCTGGTCCACCTGGAGGAGCACGGTGTCGCCGTCGCAGTCGACGGCGACCGAGACGACCGCCTGGTGGTGCCCGGAGGTCTCGCCCTTGACCCAGTACTCGCCGCGGCTGCGCGACCAGTACGTGGCCTTGCCGGTGGCGAGGGTGCGCCGCAGCGCCTCCTCGTCCATCCACGCGAGCATGAGCACTTCGCCGGTGTCGTGCTGCTGCGCGATGGCGGGCACGAGCCCGTCGGCGTTGTACGTCAGGTTCGCTGGGACCGCTTCTCGACCTTCCACGAGTACCGATTGTGATCGCAGCGCGCCGCGGCCCGCCACCCGGGCCCGCCCGGGAGTGAATCGTGGGATTCTCGGGACCATGGAGCGCCCTTATGTCATCGTTTCCGCCGCCGTGAGCCTCGACGGGTTCCTCGACGACGACTCGTCCGAGCGGCTCGCGCTCTCGAACGCCGCCGACTTCGACCGGGTCGACGCGGTCCGCGCGGGCGTCGACGCGATCGCGGTCGGCGCCGGGACGGTGCGGGCGGACGACCCGAGGCTGCTGGTCCGCTCGGAGGAGCGGCGCAGGAGGCGGCTCGCGAAGGGCGAGCGGGCCTCGCCGCTGCGGGTGGTGTTCTCCCCCTCGGGCGACCTGGATCCGCGGGCGCGGCTGTTCGCGACCGCCGACCCGGTCATCGTGTACACCTCGGAGGTGGGGGCCGCGTCGTGCCCGGTCGGGCCGGAGGTGGTGGCGACGGCCGAGCGGGAGGTGGACCTGGAGCGGGCGCTGGCGGACCTGTCGGCGCGCGGGGTGCGCCGGCTGCTGGTGGAGGGCGGCGGGGTCGTGCACACGGCGTTCCTGTCGGCGGACCTGGTCGACGAGGTGCACCTGGCGGTGGCGCCGTTCCTGCTCGGGGAGCGCGGCGGGGCCCGGTTCGTGTACCCGGCGTCGTTCCCGCAGTCGCCGGAGCGGCCGCTGCGGCTGGTGGAGACGCGGGCGCTCGGGTCGATCGCGCTGCTGGTGTACCGGCGCGACTGAGCGGTCCGGGCGGATCGGCCGGATTGCGGCGTTCAGTCCTTTATGGTGTGCTTCAGTCCCCCTGCGAACCGATGCACCCGACGGAGAGGAGCGCGCCATGGCCGCCAGCGAGCCGCCCGCCGAACCGCACGAGGGCCCGCCGGCGGAGGCGCCGCCGCCGGAGCGGCCGCTGGAGGCCGAGGAGCGGCAGGCGACGCTGCCGGTGGACCGGCCCGTGTTCTGGACCAGCGCGGTCGTCATCGTCGCGGTGATCGTGTTCGGCGCGGTGTTCCCCGAGCTGTTCGAGGACGGCTCGACGGCGGCGCTGAACTGGGTGATCGCGAACTTCGGGTGGCTGTTCATCATCGCCGGGAACATCTTCCTGGTGCTGGCGGTCTACATCGCCGCGAGCCGGTACGGGAACATCAAGCTCGGGGTGAGCGCCGACGAGGAGCCGGAGTTCGGGACGCTGCCGTGGATCTCGATGATGTTCGCCGCAGGCATGGGCATCGGCCTCATGTTCTACGGGGTGGCCGAGCCGCTCTCGCACTACTTCGACGCGCCGCCGCCGCTCCACCTGAATCCGGCGTCGCCCTATTACGAGGACCAGTTGCAGGAGGGCGCGCTGGTCTACTCGTACTTCCACTGGGGACTGCACCCGTGGGCGATCTACGCGGTCGCCGGGCTCGCGCTCGGCTACTCGACGTTCCGCAGGCAGCGCGGGAACAACCTGAGCGACGCGTTCGAGCCGCTCACCGGCGGGCGGCGCTGGGGCCCGGCGACGGGGAAGGCGATCGACCTGCTGGCGGTGTTCGCGACCGTGTTCGGGACGGCCGCGAGCCTGGGTCTGGGGGCGCTGCAGGTGGCGGTGGGCCTGGAGATCGTCGCCGGGGTGGAGGATTCGCGGTTCCTGGAGATCATCGTGATCTGCGCTCTGACGGCCGCATTCGTGGCGTCGGCGTTCTCGGGCGTGCACCGGGGCGTGAAGTGGCTGTCGACGACGAACGTGGTGCTGGCGCTGTTCCTGATCGTGTTCGTGTTCTTCGCGGGCCCGACCCTGTTCATCCTGGACGCGTGGCCGAACGCGGTCGGCGGGTACCTGTCGAGCCTGACGAACCTCTCGAGCGTCACGGGCGCGTTCGGCGGCGCCGACTGGATGGCGGCGTGGACGATCTTCTACTGGGCGTGGTGGCTGTCGTGGGCGCCGTTCGTGGGGACCTTCATCGCGCGGATCTCGCGGGGCCGCACGATCCGGCAGTTCATCGTCGGGGTGCTGCTCATCCCGTCGGCGGCCTCGACGATGTGGTTCGCGATCCTCGGCGGGACCGCACTGTGGAAGCAGGGCAAGGGAAGCGCGGACTACGAGGCGTCGCTGGCGCAGGGCGAGGAGCACGCGCTGTTCGCGCTGCTGGACTCGCTGCCGCTGTACGGGCTCCTGTCGGGGCTGTCGATGGTCCTGGTGGCGATCTACTTCGTGACCGGCGCCGACTCGGCGTCGCTCGTGCTCGGGTCGCTGTCGAGCCGCGGCTCGCTGGCGCCGAAGAAGCCGCTGGTGGTGTTCTGGGGCGTGACGATCGGCGGAGTCGCGGC
The DNA here is from genome assembly GCF_009451885.1 of Glycomyces albidus. Lineage (GTDB taxonomy): Bacteria > Actinomycetota > Actinomycetes > Mycobacteriales > Micromonosporaceae > Glycomyces > Glycomyces albidus. The sequence continues at coordinate 208,710 of NZ_WIAO01000002.1, read as the reverse complement.
GGTGCTGCTGCTGTCGGGCGGGCTCGAGGGGCTCAAGAACGCGACGATCATCGTGGCGCTGCCGTTCGTGATCGTCATGCTGGCGCTGTGCGTGGCGCTCATGAAGGAGCTCATGACCGACCCGGCCGCGAACGTGCTGCGGCACCACATGCGGCAGAAGGGCTTCCGCGACGCGATCCGCCGGATCGTCGGCGAGGAGGTCGAGACGCGCACGGCGCCGAAGAACCCGTGGGTCCGGGGCCGCATGAAGTTCGGGGTCGGCGGCGGACGCCGGACCGGCACGGAGGAATAGGACCCGGAGCCGCTAGGTTGGTCGTTGGTCAGTGAACCTGCGGCGGAAGGAGTCCTCATGAAGGCGATCGTGGTCGAGCGGACCGGCGGGCCGGGCGTCATGACGGTCCTGGAGGGCGAGGACCCGGGCCCGCGGCCGGGCCAGATCGCCGTCCGGGTGGCCGCGGCGGGCGTCAACTACATCGACGTCTACCAGCGCACCGGCGCCTACGGGCTGCCGCTGCCGTTCACGCCGGGGCTCGAGGGCGGCGGGTACGTCGCGGCCGTCGGCGAGGGCGTCACCGAGTTCGCGATCGGCGACGAGGTCGCGTGGAAGAGCGTCCCGGGGTCCTATGCGGACGTGGTCGTCGGCGACGTGGACCAGTTCGTGCCCGTCCCCGAGAAGGTCGCGGTCGAGACCGCGGCCGCGGTGATGCTCCAGGGCCTGACCGCGCACTACCTGTGCAACAGCGTGTACGACGTCCGCGAGGGCGACACGGTCATCGTCCACGCCGCCGCCGGCGGCGTCGGCCTGCTCCTGACTCAGATGGTGAAGTACAAGGGCGGCAAGGTCATCGGGACGGTCTCCACCGACGCGAAGGCGGAGCTGGCGCGGCAGAACGGCACCGACCACGTGCTGCGGTACGAGGGCTTCGGCGCCAAGGCCCGCGAGATCACCGGCGGCGAGGGCGTCGCCGCGGTCTTCGACGGGGTCGGCAAGACCACGTTCGACGAGGGCCTTGACGCGCTGCGCCCCCGCGGCGTCATGGCCCTGTTCGGGCAGGCGAGCGGCCCGGTCCCGCCGGTCGACCCGCAGCGGCTGCACCGCGGCGGCTCGCTCGTCCTCACCCGCCCCACCCTCGGCGACTTCACGCTGACCCGCGAGGAGTACCTCGCCCGCGCCGCCGACGTGTTCCAGATGATCGAGGACGACAACCTCCTCGTCCGCGTCGGCGAGACCTTCCGACTCGAAGAGGCCCCCGAAGCGCACGAGGCCCTCCAGGCGCGCAAGACCACCGCGAAGCTCCTGCTCATCCCCTAGCGGCCGCGCCCGGAACGGCGCGGCGGCCGGAGCCGGTGCGACGCCGTGTCCATAGCTCGGCCGAAAGGCCGCCGCGCGGCGGCCGGCCCGGAGGCGCGCCGGAGCGCCGGTGCGGGCCGCCGCCTGAGTGCGGCGGCCGTTCATCCGGCGACGGCGGCGCCCGAGCGGAACGTCTTGCGGTAGGCCGAAGGCGAGACGCCGAGGACCGCGCGCAGGTGCTGGCGCAGCGACACGCCGGTGCCCAGGCCCGAGCGGTGCGCGATCTGGTCCACGGTCAGGTCCGTGGACTCCAGGAGCTGGCGGGCGTGCTCGACGCGCTGGCGCGTGAGCCACTGGGCCGGGCTCTGGCCGGTCTCCTCGCGGAACCGGCGGGTGAACGAGCGGCGGCTCATGTTCGCCCGGCGGGCGAGGTCGTCGATCGACATGGGGCGGTCGAGGTTCGCGAGCGCCCAGGCGCGGGCCTCGGTGGTGCTCAGGTCCGCTTCGGCCGGGACGGGCCGCTCGATGAACTGGGCCTGGCCGCCGTCGCGCCAGGGCGGGACGACGCACCGGCGCGCCACCGCGTTCGCGGCTGCGCTGCCGTGGTCGAGCCGGACCAGGTGCAGGCAGAGGTCGACGGCCGCGCCGGCGCCCGCGGAGGTGAGGATGCGGCCCTCGTCCACGAACAGCACGTCGGGGTCCACATCGATCTTCGGGTAGCGCTCGCGCATGCGGTCGGTGAGCACCCAGTGGGTGGTGGCGGACCTCCCGTCGAGGAGGCCGAGCTCGGCGAGGACGAACGCGGCCGAGCAGAACGACACGATGCGCGCCTCGGGCCGCACCCGCTCGAACGCCTCGGGCAGGCCCGCGGGGAGGTCGCGGACGTCGCAGACGAGCCCGTCGGGGTCGATCGTCGCCACGATGACCGTGTCGGCCCAGGCCAGTGCCTCCGGGCCGTGGTCGGGGACGACCGTGAAGCCGCCGGAGGCGCGGACGGGGCCGCCGTCGACGCTGCACACGCGGACCTCGTAGCGGGGCCGGAGGGCGTCGTCCACGGCGGCGGCGAAGATCCGGTGGGGCACCCCGAGCTCGAAGGGGACCACGTCGTCGAGGGCGAGGACGGCCACGCGGTGCGGCCGGGCGGGAAGCGTCATGGCCCGATTCTTTCACATCGTGGCCTCCGGGCCACTGTTCGGCGGCCCGGCGCGGGCACAGAATGGGTCCGGTACAAGGGAACCGAAGAAGGGAGACCACATGAGCACCATGCGAGCCGTGATCCAGGACGAGCTCGGCGGACCGGAAGTCCTCCGCGTCGCGGAGGTCGAGCGGCCGGAGCCGGGTCCGACCGAGATCCTGGTGCGGGTGCACGCCGCGGGCGTGAATCCGACCGACTGGAAGTCCCGCGAGTCCGGCGGCCTCACCGGCCTCGAGCCGCCGTTCACGCTCGGGTGGGACGTCTCGGGCACCGTCGAGGCCGTCGGCGCGGGCGTGCGCCTCTACGAGCCGGGCGACGAGGTCTACGGGATGCCCCGGTTCCCGCACGCCGCAGGCGGATACGGCCAGTACGTCACCGCGCCCGCCCGGCAGTTCGACTTCAAGCCCGCGGCCCTGACGCACGTGGAGGCCGCCGCGGTGCCGCTGGTCGGCCTGACCGCGCACCAGGCCCTGGTCGACAACGCGGGCGTGCGGGCCGGGCAGCGCGTCCTCGTCCACGCCGCCGCGGGCGGGGTCGGGCACCTCGCGGTCCAGATCGCGAAGGCCCACGGCGCGTACGTGATCGGCACGGCCAGCGCCGGGAAGCACGAGTTCCTGCGGTCCATCGGGGCCGACGAGGCGATCGACTACCGGTCGGAGGACTTCGCGGCGGTCCTCTCGGACCTGGACATCGTGGTCGACCCCATCGGCGGCGAGTACGCGGCGAAGTCGGCGTCGGTCCTCAAGGACGGCGGGTACCTGATGTCGGTGATCCCCGGGGACCTCCCGGCGGCCGAGCAGGAACGGGTGCGGGCCGGGTTCGTGCTGGTGGAGCCCGACTGGAGCGGAATGCGGGCCCTGTCCGCGCTCATCGAGGCCGGTCGGCTGCGGCCGCACGTCGCCGAGACGTACCCGCTGGAGGAGGTCGCGAAGGCCCACGAGTCGCTCCAGACGGGCCGCACCACCGGGAAGATCGTCCTCACGGTCGATTGAGCCGCACCGGCGGCTGAGGCGAGCAGTCGATTGAAGCGCTGTCGGCTGCGGCGCACCGTCAGGCGAGATGCCCGGCGGTCGGGATGCACTGCCGGTCGGGATGCGCTGCCGACCGGGACCGACCGGCGGCGAACGCCGTGTCGCGCAGCGGCCAGCACGGCGGGTCCGGAGCGGATTGGATTGCATGGTCCGATCCGATCCGCGAAGGAGCCGCCGTGCACGTCCAGACGCCGCTGAAAGTCCACTACTACGGGAGCGTCGTCGTGCTCCTCGGCACCCGCGACGAGGAGGGGCGGGCGAACCTCGCGCCGATGTCGTCGGCGTGGTGGCTCGGGCAGTCGGCCATGCTCGGCATGGGCGACAGGTCCAAGACCGCGCAGAACCTGCGCGCCACCCGGGAGTGCACGCTCAACCTCGTCCCGAGCGGCCTCGCCGACGCGGTGGACCGGCTCGCGGACCTGACCGCGGTCGACCCGGTCCCGCAGACCAAGGCCGCCAAGGGGTACCGGTTCGAGCCCGACAAGTTCGGGGCAGCCGGGCTCACCGAGGTCCCCGGTGAGGCGACCGGGGCGCCCCGGGTGGCCGAGTGCCCGATCCAGCTCGAGTGCCGCATCGTCGCGGCGCACCCGTTCGGGAAGGGCTGCACCGCGTTCGAGGCCGAAATCCTTCAATCCCATGTGGACGAATCGGTGCTGGTGCCGGGCACCGCGTACGTCGACCCGGTCGCGTGGGACCCGCTCATCATGAAGTTCTGCGACTACTTCGGCGAGGCGCGGAACCTGCGCGAGTCGACGCTCGCCGCGAACTGGCGGATGCCGCGCGGCCGCCTGGGCCGCGCGGCGTGACCGGTCGGGCCCGCCCGGTTCGAGCGGGCCCGGCCGGCGTCAGCTCGAACGGGTCTGCTCGATCCACGAGCCGTGCAGGCCCGCGTACACCGAGCCGGGATCGGCGGCGAGCTCGTGGTGCGGGCCCTGCTGGACGAGCTCGCCGGCGTCGAAGACGAGGACCTCGTCGGAGGTCTCGGCGGTCGAGAGCCGGTGGGCGATGATCACGGTGGTGCGGCCGCGGGTGACGGCGTCGAGCGCCGCCGAGAGCCGCAGCTCCGTGGCCGGGTCGACCGCGCTCGTGGCCTCGTCGAGGACGAGCAGGTCCGGGTCGGTCACGTACGCGCGCACCAGCGACACGAGCTGGCGCTCGCCGACCGAGAGGTTCGCGCCGCTCTCCCCCAGTTCGGTCTCCAGGCCCGCCGGGAGGGTCTCGATCCAGTCGGTGAGGCCCAGTTCGGCGAAGGCCACGTAGATCTCGGCGTCGGTCAGCTCCGGCCGCGCGAAGCGGACGTTCCGCGCGAGCGTCCCGTTGAACAGGAAGCCCTCCTGCGGGACCATCGTGACCCGCCGCCGCAGCGACGCGAACGTGATCTCGTCGAGGGGCGAGCCGCCGAGCAGCACCCGGCCCGAGGTCGGGTCCATGAGGCGGACCAGCAGCTTCGCGAAGGTGGTCTTGCCCGAGCCGGTCTCGCCGACCACGGCCACCTTCGCGTGGGGCCGGATCTCGACGTCGATGCCGTGCAGGACCTCCGGGCCGCCCGGGTAGGCGAACCGGACGCCTTCGAAGCGGATCCCCAGGGGCCCTTCGGGAAGCTCCTTGCCGTCGACCGGGTCGGCCACGTCGGGGGCGGTGTCGATGATGTCGAGGACGCGCCGCCAGCCCGAGACCGCGTTCTGCGCCTCGTTCAGGGTCTCGGTGCCGATGACCACGGGCTGGGTGAACAGCACGACGAGGAACAGGAACGCCGTCAGCTCGCCGACGGTCATCGAACCGCCCGCGACGAGGAACGCGCCGAGGACGACCACGACCACGTTGACGCCCAGGTAGACGAGCTCGCCCGCGCCGAAGGACAGCGCGGAGCGGCTGATGGCGCGGGTCTGGTCGCGCCGGTGCTCCTCGATGGAGGCGTCCAGGCGCTCGCTGGTGCGGGCCCCGACCCCGTAGGCGCGGACGGTGCCGGCGCCGACGACGGACTCGGCGACCGCCGACAGCATCGCCGAGACGCTCCGGCGCACGCTCGTGTACGCCGACGCCAGGTGCTGCTGGAGCCATTTGATCAGCCAGGTCACCGGGATGAACACGATCCACACGGCGATCGCGAGCTGCCACGAGTAGACGACCATGACGACGGTGGCGACGATGATCTGCGCCGTCGAGGTCACCAGGACCATGCCTCCCTGCTGGAGGAACTGGCTGATCTGGTCGATGTCGGTCGTGACGCGCGCGGTCAGGGCGCCGCGCCGCTCCGACTGCTGGTGCAGCATCGACAGGTCGTGGATGTGCCGGAACGTCCTGCGGCGCAGGTTCGCGAGCGCGTGCTCGGAGACGACGAACAGGCGGCGGTTCATGACGTAGTTCGCGAGGGTCGTCAGCAGCAGCGCGGCGGTGCCGAGCGCGGCGACGGTGAACACGTACGGGAGGTCGGGGCCGCCTTCGCCGAGGAGGCCGTCGTCGAGGATCTTCTGCGCGCCGACCGGCACGACCAGGCGGCCGAGGGCGGTGACGGCCGCGAGGAACAGTGTGAACTCGATGCCGCGGCGCAGTTCGGGCGAGAGCTGGAGGCCGCGTTTGACGGTCTCCCACGGGCCGGGCTGGGTCGGGGTCTCCTGTGCGGTCACGCCGCACCCTCCTCATCGAATTCGCGCTCGGCCTCGGCCCGCTCGTAGGCGGTGACGAGGTCGGCGTAGGGCTGGTGGGTCCGCAGCAGCTCCGTGTGCGGGCCGCGGGCGGTGATGCGGCCGCCTTCGAGGAAGACGACCTCGTCGGCGAGCGCGATGGTGGCGCGCCGGTAGGCGACCACGAGGACGCTCGCGGCGGTGGAGGAGTCCTTGAGGCCGGCGAGGATCTGGGATTCGACCTTGGGATCGACGGCGCTGGTGGCGTCGTCGAGGACGAGCAGGCGGGGCCGGCCGGCGAGGGCGCGGGCGAGGGTGAGCCGCTGGCGCTGGCCGCCGGAGAGACTGGTGCCGCGCTCGCCGACCTCGGTGTCGAGGCCCTGGTCGAGGTTGGCGGTGAACTTCTCGGCGCCGGCGGCGACGAGGGCGTCCCAGATGCGGTCGTCGTCGATGCCGTCGCGGTCGAGGGCGATGTTGTTGCGGACGGTGTCGTCGAAGATGAACGGGACCTGCTGGACGAGTGCGGTGGCGCGGGCGATGCTGGCGTGGTCGAGGCCGCGGAGGTCCTCGCCGTCGAGGCGGACGGTGCCGCGGGTCGGGTCGACGAGGCGGGCGGCGAGGTGGGCGAGGGTGGACTTGCCGGAGCCGGTGGCGCCGACGAGGGCGACGGTGGTGCCGGGCTCGACGGTGAAGGTGACTTCGTGGAGGGCTTCGTGGCCGTCGGGGTAGGCGTAGGCGACGGCGTCGAATTCGAGGCGCGCGGGGGTGTCGCTCGCCGGAAGCCGCTTGTCGCCGTAGGTCATGTCGCCGGTGGCGGAGAGGACGTGGTCGATGCGGGTGCGGCCGACGACGGAGGAGGGCAGGTCGCCGAGGACCCAGCCGATGGCGCGGACGGGGAAGGCGAGGATGGAGAACATGACCGAGACGGTGACGAGCTGCTCGAGGTTGATCGCGCCGGCTTCGTAGCGGGCGAGGCCGACGAGGAGGGCGACCAGGACGGCGATCTCGGGGAGCCCGGAGATGGCCGGCTCGAACGCGGCGCGGAGGCGGCCGACGCCGATCATGGCGTCGCGCAGGTCGGTGGCGGAGGCGCTGAACCGCTCGGTCTCGGCGGCCTCCTGGCCCATGGCCTTGACGACGAGGGCGCCGTCGAAGGACTCGTGGCCGACGGCGGAGACTTCGGCGCGCAGTTCCTGGGCGCGTTTGGCGCGGGGGGCCATCTTGGTGGCGAAGACGGCGTTGAGGATGAACAGGGCCGGGAACATGCCGAGGGCGACGAGGGCGATCGCCCAGTCGATGGTGAAGAACGCGCCCATGGCGACGACGACCATGAAGAGCGTGCCGCACGCGAACGGCAGCGGCGCGAGCGGCCGGGCGGCGGCCTCGACGTCGGCGTTCGCGTTGGACAGGAGCGTCCCGGTGGGGTGCTTCTGGTGCCAGGAGACGGGGAGGGCGAGGTAGCGGCGGGTGATGAGGCGGCGCCAGTGGGCCTGGACGCCGAACTGCATGACGCCCGCGCCGATGCGCCTGGCGCACATGGAGGAGAAGCGGACGAGCGAGGTGGCCACGAGCGCGGCGACGCCGAGGAGCACCGTGCCGATGACGACTTCGCCGTTCTCGTACGCGGGGACGGCGATGCGGGCGACGACCCAGCCGACGACGTAGGAGAGGAAGAGGGCCGCGGTGGTGTTGATCATGGCGCCGGCGGCGCCGATGGCGAAGGGCTTGGGCTTGATCCGGATCATGTCGCCGATGTTGCGAAGGCCGCGGCGGAGGATGCGCTCGTCTGCGCCTGCGGCGAGGTCGTCGGGATCGGCGGCGGTGCCGGTGGGCAGCGTCATTGGTTCTCCGGTCAGGTGGGTGTGTCCGGGCGGGGTCCTAGCCGCTCGGCAAGCGACCGCTTGCAATCATGCCTCGCCCCGGCGACGGTCGCCAACCCGTTTGCCGAACTCGTCGGTCACGTGCAGGCGCATTGAGGGCCCGGACCGTATTCCCCATCCCTATCCCCCGCCCACCCAGAGGGGGACTGTGCCCCCAATCCTTGCCCGCAGGTGCGACAAGAACCGGCCCCGCGCGACCTCCTGTCACCCGAAGGGGGACAACACGTTCGGCGGCGGGTCATGAACGCCCAAAGCCGCGACGCGCGGCCGCCGACCCGGCGCGATGCACATCAGGTCACCGGGGACCGGGGACACCGAGCACCGAGCACCGAGCACCGAGCACCGAGCACCGAGCACCGAGCACCGAGGGAGCCTGCGCAAGTCGAGATCACGGGCGCGGCAGGCGCGCCGGCGGCTACCGGATCGGGTACCCGGCGTTCTTGAGCTCCTGCTTGACCTCGCCGATCGCGACGTCGCCGAAGTGGAAGATCGACGCGGCGAGGACCGCGTCGGCGCCCGCCGCCACAGCGGGCGGGAAGTGAGCCGCCTCACCGGCGCCGCCGGAGGCGATGAGGGGCACGTCGACCGCGGCGCGGACCGCGGCGATGAGCGGGAGGTCGAAGCCGGCCTTGGTGCCGTCGGCGTCGATCGAGTTGAGGAGGATCTCCCCCGCGCCGAGCCCGGCGGCCTTCGCGCACCACTCGACGGCGTCGATCCCGGTGCGGCGCCGCCCGCCGTGGGTGGTGACCTCCCAACCGGACTGGGTGTCGGCGCCGCTGGCGACGTCGGCGGAGAGCACGAGGACCTGGTTGCCGAAGCGGTCGGCGATCTCGGCGATGACCTCGGGCCGCGCGATGGCGGCGGTGTTGACGCCGACCTTGTCGGCGCCGGCGCGCAGCAACCGGTCGACCTCGTCGGCGGTCCGGACGCCGCCGCCGACGGTGAGGGGGATGAAGACCTGCTCGGCGGTGCGCGCGACGACGTCCATCATGGTGCCCCGGTCGTCGGAGGAGGCGGTCACGTCGAGGAAGGTGAGCTCGTCGGCCCCGGCCGCGTCGTAGGCCGCGGCCAGCTCGACCGGGTCCCCCGCGTCCCGCAGGTTCTCGAAGTTCACACCCTTGACCACCCGCCCGGCGTCCACGTCCAGGCAGGGGATCACACGCACAGCCACACTCATGCCCCAACTCTATCGAGCGGCGCGGGACGAGACGTGTGTCGTGGGCGATAGTTCGGACCCCGAGTCTTGAACATGTTCAAGAATCTGCGTAGCGTGAAGTCAGGAGTTGAACATGTTCAACTCGGGAATCCCCCTTTCAGAACGGAGCACTGTCATGGACATGACGGTCGTCGCCTACACCGCCTACCTGCTCGTCGCCGTCCCGCTCACCGTGTGGGTCGCCCGGACCCTCGGCGCCAACGGCTTCCACTTCATCAAGGACGTCTTCGCCGGCGACGAGCAGCTCGCCCAGGCCGTCAACCGGCTCCTCCAAGTCGGCTTCTACCTCCTCAACTTCGGGTTCGTGGCGCTGTGGCTGCGCACCGGCGACCAGATCGGCACCGCCCGGGAGGTCTTCGAGACCGTCGCCGTCAAGATCGGCGCGGTGCTCCTGGTCCTCGGGGTCCTGCACGTGCTCAACATCCTCGTGCTCAACGGCTTCCGCAAGCGCGGCCACGTCGACGCCCGCACGCTCGCGACCCTCGAGCCCCCGCACCCGCGGCCCCAGGCGTACGGGCCGCAGCCACAGTAGGATCGCCTTTGTGAGCGCTGCTGCTTCCGGATCCGATGACGCCGCGTCCGCCCGCCCTTCGAGCAAGGGCGAGCGGACGCGCCAGCACATCATCGACACCGCGCTCGACATGTTCGCCGAGCGCGGCTACGACAAGACCACCATGCGCGCGATCGCGGCCGAGGCCGGCGTGTCCGTGGGGAACGCGTACTACTACTTCAAGTCCAAAGAGCACCTGATCCAGGGCTTCTACGAGCAGGCGACGAACCGCCACGCCGAGCTGGCGCCGACGATGCTCGAAGGCAAGGAGACCCTGGCCGAGCGGATCGAGGCCGCGCTGCTGGCCTGGCTCGACATCGCCGGGCCCTACCACGCGTTCGCGGGCCAGTTCTTCCGCAACGCGGCCGACCCGTCGAGCCCGCTGAGCCCGTTCTCGGAGGACTCGACCGAGAGCCGCGACCGCGACATCGCCCTCTACCGGGAGGTGCTGGAGGGCTCGAAGACCAAGGTGCCCAAGGACATGGCCGACATCCTCCCCGAGATGCTGTGGCTGCACCAGATGGTCGTGGTCCTCTACTGGGTGTACGACGCCTCGCCGGGGCAGGAGAAGTCCCGCGAGCTCGCGCGGCGCACGGCGCCGCTGGCGGCCCGGGGCGTGGCCCTCTCGCGGCTGAAGATCCTGCGCCCCTTGGTGAAGCAGTTCGAGGAGCTGGTCCGGGACTTCCTGATCACGCGCCGGCCCGGATAGCCCGAAGGGCCGGCCGGACTCCGTTGTCCGAGCGGCCCTTCGGCGGTGCGACGTGCATGCCTTGCGGCGCAGTGGGTTCCTTCAGCAGTCCCGCAGTTCGGGCGACTGGTTGAGGAGCTGCCCGCGCGGCGAGATGAACTTGCGGTAGGTGTCCGAGTCGACCTCGGAGACCGGGAACGCCGCGACGCGGTGGCAGTTCTGGAAGGCGAGCTTGACGCCGTGGTGGCGTTCGAGCGCGCCCCGCATCGAGTCCGAGGCGAGGACCCGCAGGAGCTGCCCGCGCGCGCGCTCGTCCGGCGGCGGCGTGGTGTTGTCCGCGAACTGGGTGGAGCCGGTGGACGAGACGACCCCGTGCTTCAGGTCGTCCACGACCTTCGCGATGAGGTCCCACGCGAACGGCAGCGACTGCTTGACGCAGTCGACGAACTCGGCGTCGGACACCTCCCCCGCTTCGGCCTTGGTGAGCAGGTCTTCAGAGACGTCAAGGGACATGCGTACTCCTCTCGGTTCGAATCGGTTCATTGTGCTTGCGGTGCTCACCGTCCGCTGTCGGGTAGTCGACGCAGACGGGTCCGCGCGCCCCGAGCGTCCAGGCGCCCGCGGGCGGGCGCTAGTGGGCGGGCGCGTTCAGGAGGTGCTCGCCGAGGACGAAGTCGGGGACGATCTGGTCGGCGAGGTCCACGCCCGCGCGGTCGTTGCCCCAGGCCAGGGCGGCCTTGCGGTGGAACTCGTGGGCCTGCCTGGTGAACTTGGCCCAGTCCTTGCCGGCGGCGACGGCCCGCTCCCGGGCGGCGTCGACCACGGCGAGGTTCTCGGGTTCGAGGTCGGCGACCGGGCCGACGCTGCCGCGCTCGGCGGCCTTGACGTACTTCGAGCGCGAGCACCAGCCCAGGAGCGCGTCCCCGACGTGCTCGCGCAGGAACGCGACGTCGTCCTCGTCGTCGATCTTGTTGCCGATCACCGAGATCCGCACGTCGTAGTCCTCGGCGTACCCCAGGTACTGCTTGTAGACGCCGACGCTGCGCAGCGTCGGCTCGCAGACCAGGAACGTGTGGTCGAAGCGGGTGAACATGCCCGAGGCGAACGCTTCGGCGCCGGCGACCATGTCGACCACGACGAACTCGTCCCGGCCGTCGACGAGGTGGTTGAGCAGCAGCTCGACCGCTCCGACCTTGGAGTGGTAGCAGGAGACGCCGAGGTCGTCCTCGACGAAGCCGCCGGTGGCCGCGAAGCGGATGCCGTCGTGTTCGGTGAACAGCTTGTCGAACAGCGGGTTCGACTCGCGCACGGTCACCAGGCGCGAGCCGGGCCCCGGCGGCGTGGTCTTGAGCATGAGGTCGGCCGAGGGCACGAGCGGGTTCGTCCCGCGCAGGTAGTCCTTGATGTCGGCCAGGTGCTCCCCGAGCACCGGGCCCATCGCGGCGGCCTCGGCGTCGAGGCCGAGCGCGGCCGCCAGGTGCTGGTTGATGTCGGCGTCGACGGCCATCACCGGGTGGCCGAGCGCGGCGGCGCGCCGGGCGAACAGCGAGGCCATCGTGGTCTTGCCCGAGCCGCCCTTGCCGACGAAGGCGAGTTTCATGGTTTCGGTTCCCCCACCAATTGAAAATGGTTGTTGATATCAAAAGGAGGGTATCAGGCCATGAAACCGACGTTCGCTCATATGCGAAGGGCCCCGCCGGCGAATGCCGGCGGGGCCGAGGTCGTGCGGTGGCGCGGTGGTGCGCGGAACTACGTGGCGATCTGGTTGCTGACCGCCATCTCGATCCGCTCGACCGCCTTCGCCGGAGTCGCGGTCTTCTTGCGCAGGCGGCGCTCCGCGTAGACCACCAGCTTCGACAGCGTGTACGCCAGCGCGAAGTAGATGAGCGCGGCGATCACGAGCGCCTGGAGGAACGAGTTGCCGTAGTCGCGGCCGATGATGTTGGCCGAGTGCAGCAGCTCGGGGTAGGTGATCACGTATCCGAGCGAGGTGTCCTTGAGCAGGATCACGAGCTGGGCGAGGACCGCCGGGAGCATGTTCCGCAGCACCTGCGGCAGCACGATGAGGCGCTGCACCTGGCCGTGGCTCAGGCCGACCGCGTACCCGGCCATGGCCTGGCCGGGCGGGAGGGCCGCGACGCCGGCGCGGAGGATCTCCGCGAGGATCGCGCCGTTGTAGATGCCCAGGCCCAGCACCAGGAACGTGAGCCGGCGCGCGTCGCCGTCCCAGCCGAGGACCTCGGAGGTGAAGCCGAAGTGCCCGTCGATGGTGAAGGAGATCCAGATGAGCAGCACCAGCGGCAGCGAGCGGAAGAACTGCACGTAGACCGTGGAGGCCGCCCGTGTGGGCATGAACCGGGAGATGCGCCCGAAGCCGATGACGACGCCGAGGACGATCGCCACCAGCGAGCCGAGCGCGAACGCCTCGAGGGTGGCGAGGATCGCGGGGATCCAGGTCGTCTCGATGACGAGGACGTCCAGGGGGTTGACCCAGCGGCTCGCCTCGAAGAAGCCGTTCCCGGCGAGCCCGAAGGCGGCCCAGGCCAGGAGGCCGAGGATGACGACGCCGGAGATGATGGAGGCGATCAGCGAGCGCCGGCGGCCCTTGGGGCCGAGCGCGTCGAACAGGACCGTGCTCTCGTTCTGTCTGGTCATGAGTCACCTGCCTTCATCGGACGAACGCGGCGCGCCGCTCGGCGAGCCGCACCAGGTAGCTGAGGACGAAGGCGATGACCAGGTAGCTGACGGTCACGCCGATGATGACGCCCCACAGGTCGAACCGGGACTGGTCGTCCTCGATGAGGCGCCGCGACATGGCGGTCAGCTCGGTGACGCCGACCGCGAGCACCAGGGCGCTGTTCTTGACCAGTGCGATCAGGAGCGAGCCGAGCGGCGGGATGACGACCCGGACGGCCTGCGGCAGGATCACGGTCTGGAGCGACTGGCCGAAGGTGAGGCCGATCGAGCGGGCCGCTTCGGCCTGGCCGAGCGGGATCGAGTTGATGCCGCTGCGCAGGGTCTCGCCGACGAACGCGCCGGTGTACATGCCGAGGCCGACGAGGCCGACGCCCCAGCTCGTGGTCTCGATGCCGATCGACGGCAGGCCGAAGTACATGACGAACAGGACGGCCAGCAGCGGGATGTTGCGGAACAGCTGCGTGTAGGCGTTGGCGGCCCAGCGGGCGGGGGCGGCGGGGCTGACACTCATGACGACCAGGAGCATCCCGATCGCCAGGGCGATCGCGTAGCTGGCGAGGGTCACCACGACGGTGACGCGGGCGCCCTCCAGGAGCGCCTCGGCCATCAATTCGAAGTTGTCGAACAAGCGGACTCCTCCATAAGGCGGGCGGCGGCGGCCGTCTCACGCGGCCGCCGCCGCCTCACCGAACGGTTGCGGGCCTAGTAGCGGTTGGGGGCCGGAAGCGTTTCCGGCAGCGGCATTCCGGCGCCGCCGTAGGTCAGGTCGAAGGCCTTCTCCCAGTCGCCGTTGGCGAGGATCTCGTCGATCATGTCGTTGACGAAGTTGCGGGCGTCGGTCTCGCCGAGCGGCATGGCGATGCCGTAGGGCTCTTCGGTGAAGATGTTCGACGAGTCGAGGACGCGGAAGGCGTCCGGACGGTCCACGGTGAAGCCGTAGAGGATGGTCTCGTCGGTGCTCACGGCGTCGGTCTGGCCGTTCTCGAGCGCCTGGGCGCAGGCGGCGTAGTCGGCGAGCGGCGTGATCGTGGCCTCAGGGTTCTCTGCCTGGAGGTTCGCGATGGAGCCGGAGCCCTCGGCGATGCACACGTCCTTGCCGGCGAGGTCGGCCACCGAGTTGATGTCGGTGTTGTCGGCCGCGACCATGACGTTCTGGCCGGTCTCGAAGTACGGGCCGGCGAAGTCGAACTGGCTCAGGCGCTCGGGGTACATCGAGTAGGTCGCGATGACCACGTCGACGGTGCCGTCGTTGATGTACGTCTCGCGGTTCTGCGAGGTGGTCTCGACGAACCGGAGGTTGCCCTCCTCGCCCTCGGTGACCTCGCCGAAGATGTAGGTGGCGAGCAGGCGGGCCATCTCGGCGTCGAAGCCCTCGACCTCGCCGGTGGCGGTGTTCATCTGCCCGGCCAGCGGCTGGTCGTACTTGATGCCGACGGTGATGTAGCCCTTGTCCTTGATGTCCTGGATGTAGCCCGCGGGGACCTCGGAGGCCTGCTCGAGCGAGTACTCGCCTACGGACTCCTCCCGCGACTCCTGCTCTTCGGCGTCCTGGCTGGCCTCGCCGGAGCAGGCGGCCAGGGTCATGAGGCCGGCGGCCGCGATCGCGGCGGCGGCCTTGCGGAATGCGCGCATAGCTGTTTCCTTCCTTATGGTGGGGCTGACGGTGCGGTGTTCGGGTGGCCTAGTGGGTCATGACCTTGGACAGGAAGTCCTGGGCGCGCTCGGTCTTCGGGTCGTCGAAGAACTCGTCGGGCGGGGCGACCTCGACGATCTGGCCGTCGGCCATGAAGACGACGCGGTTGGCGGCGCGGCGCGCGAAGCCCATCTCGTGGGTCACGACGACCATGGTCATGCCCTCGCGGGCGAGGTCCTGCATGACGTCGAGGACCTCGTTGATCATCTCGGGGTCGAGCGCGGAGGTCGGCTCGTCGAACATCATGAGCTTGGGGTCCATGGCCAGGCCGCGGGCGATGGCGACGCGCTGCTGCTGGCCGCCCGAGAGCTGGGAGGGGTAGGCGTCGGCCTTCTCGGCCAGGCCCACGCGTTCGAGGAGCTGGCGGGCGCGGGTCTCGGCCTGGGCCTTGGGGGTGCGGCGCACCTTGATCGGCCCGAGGGTGATGTTCTGGAGGACCGTGAGGTGGGCGAAGAGGTTGAAGTGCTGGAAGACCATGCCGACGTCGGCGCGGAGGTTCGCGAGGGCGCGGCCTTCGGCGGGGAGGGGCTTGCCGTTCACGGTGATCGAGCCGGAGTCGACGGTCTCGAGCCGGTTGATGGTGCGGCACAGCGTCGACTTGCCTGATCCGGAGGGTCCGATGAGGACCACGACCTCCCCGTCGTCCACGGTCAGGTCGATGTCCTTGAGCGCGTGGAGGTTCCCGAAGTGCTTGTTTACTCCGGAGATGGTGACCATCGGAGCCTTCGGCGTTGCTTCCATTCGTATCCCTGTGGTCGTGTGCAACCCTCGACTGGCGCGGGGCGAGCGGATTGGGCTTTAAATACCTTAGGAATAGTAGTGTGACAGCTCACGCGCGGTCACCGGGGCGGCCGACGGCAGCAACTAGTCGGCAATTAAGTAACGGCCTCATAAAGAAGACCTGCACATTACGGGCGTGAGGCACGCGTGGAACGTCCGTGACGCAGCCGTCGTACGGTGGCCGCCGGGGCGCGCGGAGGTCTAGGGTCGAACCATGACCGCACCAGTGGGGACCGCGGGCGCCCGCGGCATCACCGTCGACAGCACCGCGAAGCACGGCACCGGCATCGGCAGCGCCGGCGGCCCCGTGGAGACCGCGCCGATCGAGACCGCTCCTGTAGCGACCACGACCGTGGAGGGCATCACGGTCGAGAAGCGCGGCCTCATGGACTACCAGGAGGCGTGGGACTACCAGAAGGAGCTCCAGCAGCGGCGGATCGACGACGAGATCGGCGACACCGTGCTCCTGCTCCAGCACCCGAGCGTGTACACCGCGGGCCGGCGCACCGAGACGTGGGCGCTGCCGCAGGACGGCACCCCGGTCGTCACGACCGACCGCGGCGGCCAGATCACCTGGCACGGGCCCGGCCAGCTCGTCGGGTACCCGATCATGAAGATGCGCAACAAGGTCGATGTGGTCGGCTACGTGCGCCGGGTCGAGGACATGATCACGGCCGTGGTCCACGAGTTCGGCGTGACCTCGGCGCGCGGGCGGCTGCGCGACCGGACCGGGGTGTGGCTGCCGGAGGACGAGAAGGGCCCGGAGCGGAAGATCTGCGCGATCGGCGTGCGGGTCCGCTGGGCGACGACCATGCACGGGTTCGCGCTCAACTGCGACCCGGACATGACCTACTGGGACCGGATCGCGCCGTGCGCGATCACCGACGCCGACGTCACGAGCCTCTCGCAGGAGCTGGGCCGGGACGTCACGGTCGAGGAGGTCCTCCCGGTCGTCGAGAAGCACCTCGGGCTGCTGCTCGAGCGGGACTAGTCGAGACGGCGAACGGGCGCGGCCGGAGCCGCGCCCGTTCGCGTGTCAGCAGGCGTCGTTGGCCTCGGGCTGCTCGTCGGCGAGCTCGGGCTCCTCGTTGAGAAGGACCTTGAGGATGTTGTTCCAGGCGTCGGACTCGGGGTAGAAGATCTCCGAGTGCGAGTGGACCCCTTCGACGGTCTTACCGGAGATGCCCTGCTCGGCGAGGCTGACGCCGTAGTCGTCGACCGCGTCCGGGTCGTCGGGAAGGCTGCCGGTGGCGAGGTTGCGCACGCCGGGGAAGTCGTCGGGGTCGGCGCCGTGGCCCAGGAGCGGGACGTACGGCATGCCCTGGACGTAGGAGATCGGGTCGCCGGGCGCGGTGATCGAGAACCGGTCGCGGCACGGCTCGGTGTAGTCCTCGGGGCTGTAGACGTCGTTGCCCATGCCCGCGGACGCGATGTGGAGGACCTGGTCGCCTTCGAGGTCGTAGGTCTCGGCGTAGCCGATGACCGCGCCGCCGTACGAGTGGCCGGCCAAGGTCAGGGGGACGTCGTCGCCGATCTGGTTGCGCAGGTCGAACGTGAACGACGCGAGGCTCTCGGCGGCGACCTGCGACCACGAGGCCCAGGACTCCTCGATCCAGCCGGAGGGCCACGAGGCGGCGGCCCAGACGACGACGGCGAGCTCGCCATCGGAGGCGTCCACGAAGGACTTCGCGCGGTTGTAGTAGAGGTCGAAGTTCGCGCTGGAGAGCACGGCCGAGCCGCCGGGGACGAGGACCGCGACGTTCGCCGCGGTGTCGAGGTCGCCGACGACCTCGATCCAGGAGCCGTCGCCCGCGTTGTTGTACGGGTCGAGGTAGAGGAAGCGGCGGTCGGTGCCTATGAGCTGGTCGAGCTCGGCGCGCGGGGGCCGCGCGGCCTCGTCGGTCCAGGGGCGCTCGGGGCTGTCGTACGAGGCGGAGGCGGCGGTGGTGGCTTCGAGGACGAGCTGGTTGGCGGCCATGCGGGCGTCGAATGGCGCACCGGGCATCTCGGCGATCACCGAGGGGTAGAGGACCGCGAGCCACGCGGTCGGCTCCTCGCCGAGGTCGGCGAAGAAGTCGGTGACCTCGATCGGGTCGAGCCCGCCGCCGGCCTCGTACAGGGCCGCGAGGGCCGCGCCGAGTTCACCGGTGTCGGCGGTGGGGACGGCGGCCACGAGGTCGGCCGCGGTCTCGGAGTCGGCCAGCGCGGCGTCGAGCGCGGCGGCCGGGTCGTCGCCGCCGACGGGGGCGGCCTCGCGCATTGCGGCGAGTTCGGCCGTCGGGTCGGCCGCGAGCGCGGGGACCTCGTGGAGCTGCTCGGCCTCGGCTTCCCCGAGGCGGGTCAGACCGGCCAGGTATACGAGCGCCAAAGCGGCGACGGCCGTCAGGACCGTCGCACGCCACCACCGGAATCTCACCGGGTCAGCGTAGCCGAGCCACGCCTGGCGCGACGACCGCTGCGCGTGTGAGACGGGTCGGAGGGCAGGGACGGAGCCGCAGCGGCCCGTTCGCAGGGCCCCCGGTTCAAGACCCTGACACGGGGGTGCGACGGAACGGCCGGTTCGGGATTCCAAGGCCGTGTCACGGGCACGGTCAGAGGCACTTGGGCCCGTTCGCAGGGCCCCCGGTTCAACACCCTGACAGACAGGTCTGACAGAACCGGCCCGGGCGGGCCTCCCGGCCGGGGTGAATCAGGCGGCGGTGGCGGTGAAGCGGTTGCCGTTGGCGGTGAGGGTCAGGGGGAGGCCGAACGCCTTGGAGAGGCTCTCGGAGGTGAGGGCCTCGGCGATCGGGCCCGCGGCGATGACGCCGCCGCCCGAGAGGACCAGTGCGTGGGTGAAGCCCGGCGGGATCTCCTCGACGTGGTGGGTGACCAGGACCAGGGCCGGGGCGCCTTCGTCGCGGGCGAGGCCGCCGAGGGTCGCGACGAGCGCTTCGCGGGCGCCGAGGTCGAGGCCGGCGGCGGGCTCGTCGAGGAGGAGCAGCTCAGGGTCGGTCATGAGCGCGCGGGCGATGAGGACGCGCTTGCGCTCGCCTTCCGAGAGGGTCCCGAAGAGCCGGTCCCGGAGCTGGGCGACGCCGAGCCAGCGCATGAGCGAGGCGGCGCGCTCGTCGTCCTGCGGGTCGTACTGCTCGCGCCAGCGGCCCATCATGCCCCAGGCGGCGGTGCGGACGACGTCGAACGCCTTCTCGTCGTTCGGGATCGCGTCGGCGATCTGAGTGGTGGTGAGTCCGATGCGGGGGCGCAGCTCGAACACGTCGACGCGGCCGAGGCGCTCGCCGAGGATCTCGACGACGCCGGAGGTGGGGTGGTTGCGCGCGGCCGCTAGGTTGAGCAGCGTCGTCTTCCCCGCCCCGTTGGGGCCGAGGACGACCCACCGCTGGTCGGCGTCGACTTGCCAGTCGACGCCGTCGAGGAGCTGGTTGCCGCCGCGTCGTACGGTGACGCCGGACAGGTCGAGGACGCGTTCAGACTGAGCCACGGGTCAATGAAACCACGCGCCCCGGCCGTACGGTCGGGGGCGGGCGGCGCGGTGGGAGTAGGACACACGGGCGAGCCCCCGCCTGGGCGGCCCGAGGGCGGACCGGCCGCCGTGCAACGGTACGGGCTCGAGTGGCGTCTCACAGGTAACGTCACATGAGTTCCGCCGCGTCCGCCGCAGCACATCCGGTGCCCGTCACCGCAGACCGGCCTCGTCTCACACGGAAATGAGTTCATGCCCTCCATCATCGAGATATCGGGGCTGCGGAAGACCTATAGAAGGAGCTTCCGCCAGCCGCACAACGCGTTGGACGGCCTCGACCTCGAGGTTGCCGCCGGCCAGGTGCACGGGTTCCTGGGCCCCAACGGGTCCGGCAAGACGACGACGCTGCGGGCCCTGCTCGGGCTCATCCGCGTCGACGGCGGGACCATGCGGATCTTCGGCGAGGAGGTGCCGCACCGCCTCCCGCAGGTCGTGTCGCGCATCGGCGCCGTCGTCGAGTCGCCGCAGTTCTTCAAGCACTTCTCGGGGCGGCTGACGCTCCAGCTCCTGGCCGAGAGCGCCGGGATCCCCAAGGAGCGCGTGGAGGCGGTCCTGGAGCAGGTGGGCCTGCGCGACGCCGCGAAGGCGTCCGTGAAGGGCTATTCGCTGGGCATGCGGCAGCGGCTCGCGGTCGCGCAGGCGCTGCTCAAGCAGCCGCAGTTGCTGATCCTGGACGAGCCCGCGAACGGCCTCGACCCCGCGGGCATCCACCACATGCGCGAGCTGCTCCAGTGGCTCGCCCACGAGCAGGGCGTCACGGTCGTCGTCAGCTCGCACCTCCTGTCCGAGGTGCAGCAGCTCTGCGACTCGATGACGATCGTCTCCAGGGGACGGCGGATCGTCGACGGCTCGGTCGCCGAGATCATCGCCGGCCACTCCGGCGCGTCCCTGAGCGTCCGGTTCCCGGACATCGCGTCGCTCTCCGAAGCGGCCGAAGCGCTCACGGCGGCGAAGCCGGGCGTCGGCGCGATCGTCGAACGCGACCGCCTCATCGTCACCGGCGCGCCCGAGGCCGCCTGGGTCACGCAGACCCTCGCCGAGGCCGGGATCTACCTGTCGGAACTGGTGACCCAGACCAAGAACCTCGAGTCGGTGTTCCTGGAGCTCACGGGCACGGCCCCGATGCCCGGCCAGACCGTCCAGATCGGCGGCTCGGTGGCGGTGCCGGAGACGGCCGCGCCCATCGAGGTCCCCGTCACCGTCGCCGTCGACGGCCGTCCCGAGGCCGAGGAGGCGCAGCGATGAACCTGTTCAAAGCCGAGCTGCGGCGCATCTTGCGCCGCCGGCTCACCATGGTCTTCGGGATCCTCGCGCTCGCGGGCCTGATCGCGATGGCCGGCATCATGTGGGCGATCTCCAGCACGGGCCCGAGCGAGGCCGCGCTCGCCGAGGCGCAGGCCGAGGCCGACGCCTGGAACGCGGAGAACCCGGACTTCCAGGACTGCGTCGACGACCCGGACTACTTCACCGAGAGCGAGTACTACACCTGGGCCGTCGATGACCCCGAGTACGCCGAGCTGACGCATGTGGAGCGCTGCGAGACGTACGTCGGCATGTCGGCCGAGAGCTACATCTGGACGTACACGTTCAGCTTCGAGGAGGAGGGCCCGTTCCTGCTCATCGGCGCTGTGGTCGTCGCCGGGCTCATCATGATGATGCTGGCCTCCTCGGCGATCGGCGCCGAGTGGTCGAGCGGCGGCATGTCGAACCTGATGGTGTGGCACCCGAACCGGATGCAGCTCTGGGCCGCGAAACTCGGTGCGGCCCTGGCGGTCTGCGCGGCCGCGGTGGTCGCTCTGACGGCGCTCGGGTTCGGTCTGCTGATACTCACGGCCGCGGTCCGCGGCGACGTCGGCAATCTCGACGCCCAGTGGTGGGAGGAGACCCTCGAGTACCTCCTGCGGAGCGGCATCCTGGCGCTGGGCATGACGACGCTGGGTGCGTCGCTCGCGATGCTTGGGCGCCACACCGCGATCGCCGGAGGCGTCATCGCGGGGTACCTCATCGTCGGCGACCTGGTCGTGCGGATGACGACGATGGCGCTGCCGGTGCCGTACCCCGAGCGGCTCTCGCTGTACACGTGGGTGACCGCATGGATCACCGGCCGGGTCGAGCTGTACGACTGGCAGGAGTCCGGCATGGACATGAACCCCGACGTCATGGTCATCACCTGGGGCGACGCGGGTGTGATGCTCGGCGCGATCGTCCTCCTCTTCGGAGCCCTGGCGACCTGGTCCTTCAAACGCCGTGACGCCGCGTAGGAACCTGATGCGAACGGCCGCCCCGCCGCGTTTGCGGCGGGGCGGCCTTCGCCTTTTCCAATGCACCCGATCAGGGGATCCCCCGCCACCTGGGGCCCGTTCCTGTCGGACCCGCATGTCAGGGTGTTGAACCGGGGGCCCGAGAAACGGCCCCCGACGGCTCTGCCCCTGCCCGCGAAACGGCCCGCAAGCCCGGCCGCCGTCAGTCGAATGTGGTCAGTCGAAGAGGCTTTCTCGGACCGCGTCGAGGCCGTGGAGGATCGCGCCGCGCATGATCGGCTCCTCGATGACCGTGCCCGCGACCACGCTCGGGTTGACCGGGGCGAGCTGCGAGGTCTGGGCGGCGACGCGGCCGGCGAGTTCGAGGCCGCCGGCGTAGCCGACCGGGCCGCCGAGGACCACGACCGTCGGGTCGAGGAGGACGCAGACGGCCACGATGCCGAGGGCGATCCCGCGCGCGATCTCCTCGAGGCACGGCACGCCGGCCTCGCCCGCGGCGAGCGCCGCGGTCAGCACGTCCTCGGGCTCGGCCGCCTCGAAGCCGTGCTTCGCGCCGATGTCGATCACGGCGTCCCCGCCGATGACCCGCTGGTACGAGCCCTTCGACAGCCGCGTGACGACACCGCCCGTGGGCAGGTCGCCGCCGGGCACCGGGAGGAAGCCGATCTCACCGGCCGCACCAGAGGCGCCGCGGTAGAGCTGCCCGTTGAGGATGACGCCGAGCCCGAGGCCGCCGCCGAACCACGCGTACACGAAGTCGGCGGCGCCGCCGGCGCCGCCGGAGCGCTGCTCGGCGAGGGTCGCGAGGTTGACGTCGTTCTCGATCGCGACCGCGGGTGCGAACTCCTCGTTGAGGGCGGTGCGCAGGCCGCGGTGCCAGGCCGGGAGGTTCCAGGAGAAGCCGATGTCGCCGCTGGCGGGGTCGATGACGCCGGGGGTGCCGAGCGTGATCCGCTGGACCTTCGCCATCTCGATGCCCGCGTCGGCCACCGAGTCGGTCACGACGCGGCGCACGACCGCCACCGGGTCGGTCGAGCCCTCCACGTCGATCTCCGCGCGGCCGACGATGCGGCCGGTGAAGTCCGCGCACGCGCCCTTGGTCGTCACGGGCCCGACCTCGACGCCGACGACGTATGTGAACGTGGGCACCGCCGCGTACAGCGACGCGTTGGGGCCGCGCCCGCCCGACTTGGACCCGACGACCTCGACGAGGCCGCGGGTCTGGAGGCGCTCCATCATCTGCGAGGCGGTGACCTTCGACATCGAGGTCCGCTCGGCGAGCTGGGCGCGGGTCTGGGGCCCGTCTTCAAGCAGGAGCTTCAGCGCGGCCTGGTCGTTGAGGACGCGCAGCAGCTTGGGCACCCCGGGGGTGTGGCTCTTCGGCATTCGTACTTCCTTCTCCTCCGAGCCCACATTATCCACGGGCTGCACTCGCGTTCCGCTGCGACTAGCGCGCACGAGCCCGCGAGTGACCGATAAACCCCGAGCAAGCCGCCATTGCAGCACCCGGCCCGGACCAAACTGTCAGACCCTCGTGCCAGGGTATTGACCGGGGGCCCTGCGAACGGGCCTGAGTGCCGCTGCCGCTGCCCGCAAAACGGTCTCGGAATCTCGAACCAGGCGTTTTGTCGGACCCTCGTGTCAGGGTGTTGAACCGGGGGCCCTGCGAACCGGCCTCAGTGCCTCTGCCCCTGCCCGCGAACCGGTCTCAGTTCCCCGAGCTCGCCAAACCGCCGGACCCCGTGCGGCAGAACATCGCCCGCGCCGCTTCACGACCCTCGGCATCGCGCCCCGGCATCACCGAGGCGGGGCCGGAAGACGACCCCGCCTGTGCTGCCCGAAAACCGGTCACTCCCCGTCGGTGTCCACCAATCCGCGGATCTGCCTGAGCGAGACCGACAGGACCGCGAGCTTCTCGTCGGAGCGCCCGGCCTCCTCGGTCGCCTCGTGGATCCGCGCGATTTCGGCGGCGTTGCGCTCGGCCCACGAGTCGACGGCCTCGGCCGGGTCGGTGCCGGGCTTCGCCTCGAGCACGCTCGCCGTCAGGCCGGCCATCGCGCCGTACAGGTCGTACCGCAGCGCCGACCGCGCGAGCGTCTGCCACCGGTTCGTGCGCGGCAGGGCCGAGATCTGGTTGAGGATCTCGTCGAGGTGCACGCGGGCGGCGATCCCGTAGTACACCTTCGCGGTCGTCTCCAGGTCGGTCTCGAGCAGCCGCGCGCACTCCACGACGTCGACGAGCCCGAACCCGAAGATCGGCGCCGAAGCCTCGCGTGCGAGCTCGGCGGGCATGCCCTGGTCCTCGAGCTGGTCCACGAACCGCTCGAACCCGACCGCCTCGGAGTCGATGAGCAGCACCGGCAGCATCGGCTGGAGCACCGCCAGGCCCGGCCGGAGCCGCCCGATCTCGGCGGCCACGTCGAGGTGCCCCCGGCGGTGCTGCACGAGCCAGCGCACGCCCCGGTCGAGGAGCCGCCGGATCACGAGCATGGCCGCGACCTGCGCCTCCTGCGGCACCTGGTTGTCGAGGGCCTCGATGCGCCGCCACAGGGCCGGCAGGCCGAAGGCGTCGCGGATGATCACGTACGCGCGGATGACGTCGACGACGTCGGCGCCGGTCTCGTCGGCGATGCGGAAGAAGAACGTGGTGCCGCCGCGGTTGACGGCCTCGCCGACGACCGCGGTGGTGACGATCTCGCGGCGCAGCGGGTGCTCGGCCATGAGGTCGGCGTACGGCTCGCGCAGCGGCGCCGGGAAGTACTCGCGCAGCACCGGCGCGGTCCACTCCTCGTCGGGCAGGTCGGAGTCGAGGACGGCGCGCTTGGCCCAGATCTTCACGTACGACAGGAGCACCGAGAGCTCGGGCTCGGTGAGCCCGGTCCCGGCGGCGGCACGCTCCTTGAGCTGCTTGTCGCTGGGGAGGCCCTCGATCTCGCGGTCGAGGCCGACGGTCTTCTCCAGGTGCTTCATCAGTCTGATGTGGACGGGAAGCAGGCGCCGGTTGAGGCGGATCGCGTTGGCCAGGGCCATGTTCTGGCCGTAGTTGTCGGCCAGGACCGCGTCCGCGACGGCGTCGGACATCTCCATGAACAGCTTGTCGCGCGAGGCGGGGTCGCACCGGCCGGTGAGCGTCGCCGAGCGCAGCAGGATCTTGATGTTGACCTCGTGGTCGGAGGTGTCCACGCCCGCGGAGTTGTCGATGAAGTCGGTGTTCATGCGCCCGCCGCGCCCCTCGGGCCCGCCGGACTGGGCGTACTCGATGCGCCCGAGCTGCGTGAACCCGAGGTTGCCGCCTTCGCCGACGACGCGGCAGCGCAGGTCCTCGCCGTTGACGCGGACCGCGTCGTTGGACTTGTCGCCCGCGTCGGCGTCGGTCTGCGCGGCGGACTTCACGTACGTGCCGATGCCGCCGTTCCACAGCAGGTCGACCGGCGCGGTGAGGATCGCCCGGATGAGTTCGGGCGGGGTGAGGTCCTTGACGTCGGCGTCGATGCCGAGCGCGGCCCGGACCTCGTCGGAGACGGGGATGGACTTCGCCGAGCGTTCCCACACGCCGCCGCCGGTTGAGATGAGCGCCGGGTCGTAGTCGGCCCAGGTCGAGCGCGGCAGGTCGAACAGGCGGCGCCGCTCGGCGTACGAGACGGCCGCGTCGGGGTCCGGGTCGATGAAGATGTGCATGTGGTTGAACGCGGCCACGAGCCGGATGTGCTCGGACAGCAGCATCCCGTTGCCGAACACGTCGCCGGACATGTCGCCGATGCCGACGACGGTGAAGTCCTGCGTCTGCGTGTCCAGGCCCTCGGCGCGGAAGTGGCGCTTGACGGACTCCCAGGCGCCGCGCGCGGTGATGCCCATCTTCTTGTGGTCGTAGCCGACCGAGCCGCCGGAGGCGAACGCGTCGCCGAGCCAGAACCCGTACTCGGCGGCGACGGCGTTGGCGATGTCGGAGAACGTCGCGGTGCCCTTGTCGGCGGCGACGACGAGGTACGGGTCGTCGCCGTCGTGGCGGACCACGTTCGGCGGCGGGACGACGGTGTTGTCGGCGTCGCGGTTGTCGGTGATGTCGAGCAGCGCCGAGATGAACTCGCGGTACCGGGCGACGCCTTCGGCCTGGAACGCGGCCCGGTCGGCGAACCCGTCGCGTTTGAGCACGAACCCGCCTTTCGCGCCCACGGGCGTGATGACGGTGTTCTTGACCTCCTGGGCCTTGACCAGGCCGAGGATCTCGGTGCGGAAGTCCTCGCGCCGGTCCGACCAGCGCAGGCCGCCGCGCGCGACCTTGCCGTACCGCATGTGGACGCCCTCGAAGTTCGGGGAGTACACGAACACCTCGAACAGCGGGCGCGGGCGGGGCAGGAAGTCGATCGAGCGGGCGTCGAACTTGAACGCCACGTACTCCTTGGGCCGGCCCGCGGCGCCGCGCTGGAAGTAGGAGGTCCGCAGGGTCGAGCGGATGAGCGTCAGGAACGCCCGCAGGATCCGGTCGGCGTCGAGGCTCGGGACGGCGGCGAGGCCCTCCGCGAGCGCGTCGTCGATGCGGGCGACCGCGGCGTCGCGGTCGGCTCCCACGCGCGGGTCGAAGCGGGCTTCGAAGAGCCGCACCAGGTTCGCGGCGATCTCGGGGTAGGCGCCGAGGGTCGCGGCGATGAACTCCTGGGAGAACACGAACCCGCACTGGCGCAGGTACTTCGCGAGGGCGCGGAGGACGACGACCTGCCGCCAGGTGAGGCCGGCGGCGATCACGAGCTCGTTGAGCCGGTCCGACTCGGCCTCGCCGGCCCAGGCGGCGCGGAAGGCGTTCTCGAAGCGGATGCGCAGCTTCGGGATCGATTCGGCGGCCCGGCCGGGCAGTTCGAGCCCGAAGTCGTGCAGGTGGATGGTGCCGTCGGGGCGCTCGATGTGGTACGGGCGCTCCTCGGCGACGCGGACGCCGAGGTCGCGGAGCACCGGGAGGGCCTCGGAGAGGCCGACGGGCTGGTTGAACGAGTAGAGCTTGAAGTGCACGTTCGCGTCGTCGCCGCCGCGGCGGAACAGCTGGAGCTCCATGTCGCCGTCGTCGCGGAGCAGTTCGAGCTTCGCGATGTCCTTGGCGGCGTCGATGGGCGTGTGCTCGGCCTTGTACGCGGGCGGGTACGCGGCCGCGTAGGTCTTGTAGAGGGTGCGGGCCTGGCCTTCGCCGACGTGGTGGTCGAGCTGGAGGGCGAGGTCGGCGTCCCAGGAGCGGGTGGCGTCGGCGAGTTCGGCCTGGATCGACTCGACGTCGACGGGCGGGTGCTCGGCGAACGGGTCGATGCGGACGACGAAGTGGAGGCGGGCGAGCACGGACTCGGTGACGCGGGCGTCGTAGTCGACGGCCTTGCCGTGGAGGCGGCGGCGCAGGATCTGCTCGATCTTGATCCGGTTCTCGGTGTTGTACCGGTCCCGGGGCAGGTAGATCAGGCATGAGTAGAAGCGGCCGTAGACGTCGCGGCGGGCGAACAGGCGCAGGCGGCGGCGCCCGGCGAGGCGCAGCACGCCCATCGCGGTCGAGTACAGGTCGTCGGTGCGGGCCTGGAACAGCTCGTCGCGCGGGTACGTCTCGAGGGCGGTGACGAGGTCCTTCCCGGAGTGGGAGGAGAGGGTCACGCCCGAGCGTTCGAGGACCTCCTCGACCTTGCGCTTGACGACGGGCAGCTCGGTGACGCTGGAGAGGTACGCGGCGGAGGTGAACAGGCCGAGGAAGCGCAGCTCGCCGTCGGGCTCGCCGTTCGTGTCGAAGGTCTTCACCCCGATGTAGTCCATGAAGGACGTCCGGTGGACGGTGGAGCGCGCGTTCGACTTGGTGATGACCAGGAGCCGCTTGGTGCCGATCTGGGAGCGGGCGTCGGCGTTGAACGTGGTCAGCGGCCGGGGCGCGGCGGGCGCCTTGCGCAGCAGGCCCAGGCCGGTCTCGGCGAGCGGCGAGAGCGCCTGGTCCTCGCCTTCGCCGGTGAGCTTGTACTGCCGGAACCCCAGGAACGTGAACTTGTCGTCCGCGAGCCAGCGCAGGAGTTCGACGGTGTCGTCGATGTCCTTGGGCGGGACGGGCAGCGGCGTGGTGCCTTCGGCGCCGGTGGCGGTGGCGTCGAGTCCGTCGGCGATCTCGAGCGCTTTGGCGCGCATGGCCTGCCAGTCGGCGACGCAGGCGGCGACGTCGGCGAGGACGACGCCGATCTCGGTCTCGAGTTTGGCGATCTCGTCGGGGTCGGAGAGCCGCTGGACCTCGATGTGCATCCAGGATTCGGGGCGGCCGTCGTCGGCGGGCGCCTCTTCGAGGTTCCCGTCCGCGTCGCGGCGGACCGGGACGATGGGGTGGACGAACACGGCGATGTCGATCCCGTGCCGGTTGAACAGGCCGGTGAGCGAGTCGACCAGGAACGGGGAGTCGTCGCAGACGAGGTCGACGCGGGTCGAGGAGGCCGCGTCGGGGCCCTCGGCGTCGTCGGGGCAGTCGATCTCCAGGCAGACCTGCCCCGGGGAGCGCGTCTCGGCCATGCGGCGGTGGTGGGCGGTGGTCTCCAGGAGCTGCTGGGCGCTGCGGCCGACAAGGTCGTCGTCCGACACGAGGCTCCAGTACAGCTCCACCAGCCGCGCCAGGGATTCGTCGGATCCGGCCAGTCGGGCCGCCTCGGTCAGCAGTTCCTCCCGGTCGGGGAGGGTTTCGCGGAACTCTTCGTCTCCGATGAACGCCAACACGTCTCGATACTCCAGTCCGAATCACGTTCGGCCCACATCGTTGTGCGCCGCCTCAAGGCTAGATCCTAGGTTGCCCACATGGCGCACGGGTGACACCGATGTTGCCGAAGCGACGGTAGAGTGAGAGCAGGAAACCATCCCGTCACCGAGCACCCCCCGAAACGCGAAGGCACCGCCATGATCTGGGTCGTCCTCCTCCTCATCGCCCTGGCCGTCCTCGGCTGGTGGCTGTGGCGCAAGAACAACACCCGCAAGGACGAATCGGTCCCGGCCCCCGGGCCGGTGGACCCGTTCGCCGACGCCGACACCGACGTCCTCCGCGGCGACCCCCGCCGCCTCAAGGCCGCCGACCTGGTCGAGCTGTACGGCAAGACCCTGGCCGTCCGCGGCAGCCTGCGGCTGTCCGAGGGCGACTACCAGTGGTCCGAGCACTTCCTGGACACCGGCACCGGCGTGAAGCGCTGGCTGTCGGTCGAGGCCGACCCCGACCTCGAGGTGGTCATGTGGGAGGAGATCACCGACTCCGACCTGCAGCCGGGCCCCCGCGAGCTCAGCTACGAGGGCGTCTCGTACCGGTCCGACGAGAAGGGCACCGCGCGGTACGTGTCCGAGGCCACCACCGGGCTCGCCCCGACCGGTTCGGTCAAGTACCACGACTACGCCGGCCCCGACGGCCAGAAGCTCTCGTTCGAGCGGTTCGGCGAGGAGGGCAAGTGGGAGCTCGCGAAGGGCCTCACGCTCGACCGGAACCAGATCACGATCTACCACCAGAGCGAAGCCTGACCGCTCCGCCCGCCCGCACGACGATCCCCCCACGGAGCACACGCTGATAGCGCATATCGAGGTGCCGTTCGCCGACGTCTCGGCCGCCTCGCTCACCTTCCGGCCCGACGCGCCGCCGATGCCGGTCCTGGACCGCATGGACCGCGACGCCGGGCCCCTGCGGCTGTCCCTGCGGCTGCTGGGCGCCAGCCACCAGGCCGTCGTGGCGACCCCTGACGGGTTCATCGCCGAGACCCTCGCGTACCGCTCCGACGTCGCCCCCGACCTGCCGGAGTCCTTCAGCCAGCGCGTCGGCGCGTGGCGGCACCGGTACGAGTGCACCGTCGAGACGCTGACGGTCCCCGAGCTGCGCGGCCGCGTGCGGGCCCTGCGCGACCGGGCCGTGCAGCGCACTGCGGAACCGGACCTGCTCGTGGGCCTGTTCGGGGGCGACCCGGACGCGCTCACGGCGCTGGAGGTGACCGGGACCGAGCCGCTGTCGTGGCGCACGGTCCACACGTACCCGCAGTACGGCGAGGTCGTGACCACCAGCAGTCGCGTCGAAGCCGTAAGCTGACCGAACCCCCGAGAGACGACCGAGGAACGCCGAATGACCAACGGACAGCAGCAGCCCCCTCCGACCCCCGCGTCGCGCGGCATGAACTGGAAGCACTGGACGGCCATCATCGTCGTGCTGGCGCTGTGCTGCGGCGGGGTGTTCTTGATGAACTCGAACTTCTCGAACCCCACCGGGACGATCCGCGACCACTACACCCGGGCGGCGAACCTGGACGAGGGCGGCGGCAGGGCCTACACGTCGAGCCTGTCGCCCGCGACCGTGGCCGACCAGATCGACGACGACGCCGAGGCGGTCGACGAGCGCTCCTCGGGCGGCGTCTACTACCTGCAGTACACGAAGCACATCGTCGCGGTGTCGCCGTACCAGGGCGGTTCGAAGATCCTGGTGCACGACTACCGCTCCGGTTACAACCACTACTCGTCGGTCTTCATCCTCGGCGGCTGGGGCTGGTCGTCCTCGCCTCCGTCGCCGTTCCGGGGCGGCGGCCCCGGCTCCGGCAAGTAAGCCCAGTTGTCATGAAGCGCATTCTGAAAGGCACGGCCACCTGACATGTTCGAAGAGCTCAGCCGCGACGTCCTCGACCCCTTGCTCGGCGCCGTCGCGTACAGCGTCGTGGGGATCGTCCTCATGGTGCTCGGCTACCTGGTCACCGACTGGCTCACCCCCGGGAAGCTCGGCGAGCTGATCTGGACCGAGCGGAACAAGAACGCCGCGGTCCTGCTGACCTCGAACGTCCTCGGTGTCGGCCTGATCGTGGTCGGCGCGATCTGGGCGTCCGAGGGCGGCGTGGTCCGGGGCGTCGTCTCGACGTTCGTGTACGGCGTGATCGGCTTGGGCGCCATGGCGATCGCGTTCCTCATCCTCGACCTGCTCACCCCTGGGAAGCTCGGCGACATCCTGACCGACGACGAGCTGCAGCCCGCGGTGTGGGTGAACGCGGCGATGCACGTCGCGCTCGGCGGCGTGATCGCGATGGCGCTGTCGTGACGAGCACGAGGCGACCGCGGTCGTGACCGCTGCGACCGCCCCGCAGACGACGTTGAGTGCGCGCCGGGTCCGCCTGGCGCGCTTCGGCCTGCTCGCGACCGCGTTCGCGGTCTCGGCGTGCGGGCTCGTGTACGAACTGGCGCTCATCACGCTCGGCTCCTACCTGGTGGGGAACACCGCGCAGCAGGCGTCGATCGTGCTGGCGGTGATGGTGTGCGCGATGGGCCTGGGCGCTCTGGCGGCGAAGCCGCTGCGGCGCTGGCCGGCGCTGGCGTTCGCCGCGGTCGAGCTGGCGCTGGCGCTCCTGGGCGGTTTCAGCGTGATGCTGCTGTACGCGGCGTTCGCGTGGACGGACCTGTACTCGCTGCCGCTGGTGGTGGTCGCGGCCGCGATCGGGCTGCTGATCGGGGCGGAGATCCCGCTGCTGATGGAGCTGCTGCAGCGCATCCGCGAGCAGGCGGCGGGCGCGGCGGTCGCGGACTTGAACGCCGCGGACTACCTGGGCGGGCTCATCGGCGGGCTCGCGTTCCCGTTCATCCTGCTGCCGGTGTTCGGGCAGATCCAGGGGGCGCTCCTGGTGGGGGCGCTGAACGCGGTCGCGGGCGTGCTCCTGGTGTTCCTGCTGTTCCGCGGCGACCTGTCGACGATGGCGAAGCAGCTCCTGGCGCTGGTCGCGGCGGGCACGGCGGTGCTGCTGGTGGCGGCGTTCCTGTACACGGACAAGTTCGAGACGGATGCGCGCCAGGCGCTCTACTCGGCGCCGATCGTCTACACCGAGGACACGCGGTACCAGCAGATCGTGATGACCGAGTCGCTGTCGCCGTTCGGCGAGCAGGATCTGCGCCTGTACCTCAACGGCGACCTCCAGTTCTCCTCGGTGGACGAATACCGGTACCACGAGGCGCTGGTCCACCCGGCGATGGACGGCCCGCGCGCGAACGTCCTCGTCCTCGGCGGCGGCGACGGGCTCGCGGTCCGCGAGATCCTGAAGTACCCGGACGTCGAGTCGGTGACCCTGGTCGACCTCGACGGCGCCGTCACCGACCTCGCCCGGGACTTCGAGGACCTGGTGGCGCTCAACGGGGACGCCCTCGACGACCCGCGCGTCACGGTCGTCAACGAGGACGCCTTCACCTGGCTGCGCACGCAGACCGGCCGGTGGGACGCGATCATCGTCGACATGCCCGACCCGGACGCGACCGAGACCGCGAAGCTCTACTCGACCGAGTTCTACGCGCTCGCCGGCGACCGCCTCACCGACGCGGGCCGCATGGTCGTCCAGAGCGGGTCCCCGTACTTCGCGCCGAAGACCTTCTGGACCATCAAGGCCACCCTCGATGACGCCGGGTACGCCGCGGCCCCGTACTGGGTGTCGGTGCCGAGCTTCGGCGACTGGGGCTACCACCTCGTCCAGGCCGACGGGACCGTCCCGGAACTGGGCCTGGACCCCGCGGCCGGCCCGTTCCGGTCCTTGACCCCCGAGCTCCTGGAAGCCGCCCAGGTCTTCCCGCCCGACCGGGCCGAGATGGACATGCAGCCGTCCACGCTCATGCACCCGGTCATCCTCGAACTCGTGCAGTCCGAGTGGCGGAACTACTGACCCGGCCGCCGAGCCTCCGCTCGCTATCCTGAAGGCCCGCCCGCCCCTCGCCCGCAGGAGACGCGATGCCGTCCGACGCCCCTCATCCCCTCCGCCCCCGCCCGATCAAGGTCGGCTACTCCCGCAAGGCGTCCGCGCTCATGACCGGCATGGGCGTCGTCCTCACGGCGTGCGCGGCCGTCTCGGTCTTCACGCCGTTCCTGCCGGTCCTGGTCCCGATCGGCCTCACCGGCCTGGCGCTCCTCGGCGCCGGGCTCGGGGCCCTGTTCCGCCCCAGGTACCTGTACGACCCGGCGACCGGCGCCCTGACCGTGTTCATGGCGATCGGTCCCGGCAAGGAGGGCGTCGGCGCCGAGCAGGGCGAGCGGGTCTACTTCGACGGCAGGCGCATCATCCGCGAGCTCCCCGACGGGAGCCGCCACCGCGTCAGCCTCGTCGGCACCAACCGCGACCACGCCGCCCGCCTCATCCAGGCCCTCCCGACCGAACCCGGTAAGCGCCCCCTGCCGCCGGACGGGCCCGCCATCACCGGGCGCTGACGGCCCGCCGGGTAGGATCAACCCGCTCATCGCGACCGAATCCACCCCGAGGACGCCCCCAGTGACTGACCCCGTGGAGACCGAGAACTCCGAGCCGGCGCGGGACGCCGACGGCCCGCTCGACGCGTTCCCGGTCCCGGACCGGCGGCAGGTGCTCACCCGCAAGTCGCTCGCCTCCGCAGCGGCCGTGGCCCTCGCCCTCACCGCCGCCGTCATCTGGAAGGCCATGTCGGACAACACGACCGGGGTCGACGCCGATTCGGTCGCGTACGCCGAATTCGACCCCGGTTCGGCGACCGGTTCGGGCCCCACGGGCAGCCCGAGCGAAACGGCCGGAACGGGACAGGAGAGCGGGTCGCCGTCCGTCGAAGCGGAGCCGACCGGGGAGACGACCACTGCGGCGTCCGCATCGGACACGGCCGAGAACGCGACCGCACTGCCCGGGACCGGCGTCTATCGGGCGCGGCAGGAGGCCAGCGGCCTGTGCATGACCTGGGGCGAGGAGCCCGGCGGCGACCGCAGCGTGCTGGTCCTGGGCGACTGCGGCAGCACCGAGCCGGAACTGACCTGGGTCAAGGACGGCGGCGCGTACTTCGTCGAAATGGCCTTCGACGACTGGACGCCCTGCATGACCGCCGACAACGGCGGCACCGAAGACGGCATGCTCGTCGGGTTCGACGGCTGCGACGGCCTCGACGCCCAGACCTGGGAACTCCTCCCGACCGGCAGCGCCTACCAGCTCCGCACGGCCGCCAGCGACACCTTGTGCCTGGCCGTCCTCAAGAGCTCGTCGTCCGAGTCGGGCGACGCGGTCGCCTTGCAGAACTGCGACTCCGGGGATGCCGAACAACTGTGGATGCTCCTGTGACCCACCGGTCGCCAACGCAGGCACGGAAGTCCTCATCGGACTGAGGTACTGGTTCCAAGTCTTGCGGAACTTGGGCACCGACAACCGATCGCAATCCTTCAGGAACCTGGTCAAGCAATGGCCGCGGCGGAATCGGTGTTCAATCGGGCGACGACGACCGGGTGGGCGCGTGGTTGCGGGTTCGCTCCGGGGCTCGGCTAGCGCTCCGCGCCAGGTCCGCAAGGCACCGATGACGAGTCGAGTCGCAGGTGTCGAAGACGTGTCGCCGCGGCCGGGCCCACTTCGCCCGGCCTCGAAACCCCAGCAATGACCCAAGACCTACGAACCGGAAAGTGGTCATCCCCTGGTCGAGTCAGGGCCGGTGTTCGATCGGGCGGCAACGAGATGGGCGGGTGGTTGGGGGTGCGCTCCGGGGCTCGAGTCGAATCCGAGCGAGGCCCGTCAAGGCACCGATGCCCAGTTGAGCCGCACGTACCAAAGGCGTGTCGCCGTGGCCGGGTCCGCTTCGGCCGGCGTCGAACCCCCAGCAATGGCCTGTGAACCGGTGCCCGGTCGCGCTCGGGTCTGGTCGGGGTCGGTGTTCGATCAGGCAGCGACAAGCGGGTGAGAGCATGGTTTAGGGCGCGCTCCGGGGCTCGGGTCGCGATCAGATGCCAGGTCCGGACGGGCACCGATGCCGGGTTGGGCGGCACGCCACGGAGGCAGGTTGCCGTGGCCGGGTCCGCTTCCGTCCGATCCGCTCGGACCCGATCCGGCTCGGGTGCCTTGGTAGCCGCCGTCGGCGATGACTGTCGCGGTACGGGTGGCGTTGTCAACGCCGGAAGCGGCGACGGCGACCGAGTCGTTGCGGTTGCCCGGCAGCGGTGTCCCGACCACGACCACGAGCTGCGTGTCGGCGCGAATAACCACCTGATGGTTGGTCGAGTACCGGTAGTTCTTCGACTTCGCCGCCACGCCTGGTCCCTGGTAGGAACCAGTGTGCCGTCGACGATCAGCACCGTCTCCGGCGCATACCGCTGCCTTGGGCGGAGCGCCAGTTTCGGCGCGAGGTCGCCGATGATCCGGTCAGCGGCCGACTTCGAGGTGCCGAACAACGCCGCGATCTGGCGCATCGTGAGGTTGGTACGCCAGTAGGCTGCGACCAGCAGCACCCGATCCTCGAAGGTAAGTTTCCAAGGACGACCCCGGAGCACAGGATCGGCGCCTTCGCGGCGAAGCTGGCGGACCAGCTTGGCGAACCGGCGAGGACTCAGCCCGCTGAACAGGGGCACCATGAGCTCATCCTTCGCCGTGATCACCCCTGACACAACATCATGATCTGTTGCGCTCCAACGGCTTCCGATGCGGGAGGCTCGAGATGAGCGAGCGGTCGCACGCTCGCCACGCAAGCTACCCGTTTGATCCGCAGGATGTCTGCGAGAATCTGTCGTGATGGGTACATATAGCGAGGCTGAGGTGAGCGAGCGGCTGTATCGGGACGGCTGGCGGAAGGCGTTCACCATCGCTGAGATGGTCGGCAAGTGGGAGCGGCTGGTGGGCGAGGTCGAACAAGGCTACGACGGCGACATTTACAACTACACCAACGACCTCTACAGCCGAAACTGGCTCCGGGAGGCGTCCGGGCTGCTCCATGACTTCATAGTCCAGGATTGGACACCGAGGCTGATGGCCCTGGACAACCGCTTCACAGCCGCGACCATCGCCGACGACGGAGCAGCGCTCTCCCACTTTCATAAGCTCCGTGAGCCCGACTGGTGGTGGTGGCGCCGGTATCCCCGCATCCTCACCGGGTCGCTGGGGAAGTCGCTGCGCGATGCTGGCGCCACCGGAAACGCCCCCGAAGCGAACTGACCAGGCTTCCACCGACCACTTGCGGGACAACGCTTAAGTGACCCGGCTCGGTGATGCATGCCCGGCCCTGGCCGCCTCGGCCGCCCGGCACCGCTTCACACCAGGCCAGAGCCGCTTCCAGCACCGCAACGCCAGGACCGCGCATGCGCCATCCCCGCATCCCCTCCGCTTCGCTCCCGCCGCCGGGTCCGTCCGCGTTCGTGCAGCCGATCCGCCGCCACCGAACCGGCCCGGGTCGACCACGGCCGCGCCGACCCCAGCGCCCCTGGGAGGCGCGGGACCCGATCCTGCTCGGCCCCGCCGCTCCGGCAGGCGCGGCGGTTCGGCCGCAGCGCGTCAGAGCACGCTCGCGCACCAGCCTCTGCACGGACCCCGGGCCCACTTCGGTCCCGCTCCCGTCCAGCCCAGGCACACCGAGCCGGCCCCGGCGGACGCCGATTCATCAGCCGCAAACGCACCGCGGCACCATCGGCTCCGATCGCTCTGGGCATGGGCTCCGGTCGCTTCAGCACCGGTGGTGGACCGGTCGCTGCCTGAGCGCACGCTCGCGCGGCCCTTCCCTTGGCCTCTCGCCAGAACTGTCCGCACTCTGCGGCGGTCCGGCTGCGGCCTGAGCGCACGCTCGCGCTTCCCTTGGCCTCTCGCCAGATCGGTCCGCACTCCTGTGGCGGTCCGGCTGCGGCCTGCGTGCACGCTCGCGCGTCGCGCTTCCCTTGGCCTCGCGCCAGAACCTGTGCGCACTCCTGCGGCGCTCACGACTGCGGCCTGAGCGCGCGCTCGCGCGACACTCACCGCTACCCCTGGCCTTGTGCCAGACCCGTTGCGCACCCCTGAGCCAGCGCTTCTCGGCGTATCCCCTGTTGAGTTGTGAAGGGCAGCAGCGACCTCGGGCAGTGACCGGTCATGCCCGTGGCGGGCCGTGCGCGCGGGGCGCAGCACCGGATCGTCCCTTGTCGTGCTTGCAAGTCTCGTCGTCTCCTGTGGTGGTCCGGTCTTGTGCCTCGTTGGAGCACTGCCGCCGGCGGGGTGATCCCGACCGGTCGATCCCCCGCCCGATCACCTCCCCACCCCCTCCATGGGGTGGGGCCGGTTGACTGCTGCGGGTCCCGATCGCAGTGAGGGATGAGATCGACCCGGATCCGACCGCTTGCGTCGGGGGCCCTGCCTCGAAGTCAGTGTGGTCTACCGGCCGGCCAGAGGCTTGTCTCAGTCTGCTTGCACCGCCCTGCACCTGCACCGAACTCCCTGTCCCTGTGCGTACCCCCATTCTCGCACCCCTGTGCGACACCGTCATCACCCACACGACTGGAGAACACTCACGTTCAAGAACCGGACCCCAAGCGCCCCAAGCAATCTGGCACGAATCCGAATCCCCCGGCGAGCGCCACCCGCCCCGGCCAGAGCTTCGAACACTCACCCGGCCGACACTCCCTCGTCGCTGCCGCTCTGACCGTGACCCACAGGAACCGTGAACGCGCCACCGAGCCCGCGCCGACTCCCACCCCTTGTCGCTGCCGCTCTGACCTCAACCTCGGCGAACCGGCAACACGCAACCGAGCCGCACCGACTCCCGCCCTTCGTCGCTGCCGCCCTGACCGCAACCCGCGTGAATCGGCAACACGCAATCAAGCCCGCACGCACTCCCGCCCCTCGTCGCTGCCGCTCTGACCGCAACTCGCACGCGCCCTCGGTGCGCAACCGAGCCCGCCCGGAATCGTGTCCGCCTCGCAGCCCGCCGGGGCCCGACACAAGGCTTTACCAACACCAGCCCAGACCCATTCGGCGCGAGCGCGACCCGTCCCGACCCGACCCGACCTGGCGAGCCTCGAACACCCGTCCCGGCCAGCGCTCCGGCCAGCGCCCCAGCTCAAGAATCGCTGAGTCGTCACGGCTCCTGGACGCAGATGACGTAGTAGATCCGGTCGGTGTCCGGATTCCATTCGCGGCCCTCCCGAAGCGCCGAGTCGGAGTAGCGGTAGGCGTATTCGACGGACGCGTCCGACCCGCACACCTCGAAGGCGGCGTCATTGTGCTTGGGCTGCTCGGGGTTCGGGTCTTCGGGGTCGGTGACGATCCGGTAGACCCGCTGCGCCGCCGCCTCGGAATCGCACGCGACGACCACGTAATCCTCGTCCGCAGTGAGGCACTCCCCCACCACCGGCGCACGGTGAGCCTGGTCGTCGCCGGTCACCGGCTCGACCGTCGGATCGACCGACCCTTCGACGACCCCGCCCTGAGCAGACGTCCCCGCATCAGCGCCGAACGCCAAGTACGACAGTGCTCCCCCGGCCAGCAGACCCGCCACCAGCGCCGCAACGGCGAGGCCCGGGCTGCGCCGCCCGCCGCCGGCTTTCCGGTAGTCACCGCCGCGACCGGCACCGGCCGCAGCATCGCCTCCGGTGCGGTCGACGCGCGCCGCACGTTCGCCGGCATCGCGACCGACAACCGTCTCGGCCTCGCTGCGGGCGACCGCCTTGGAGAATGCCTCCGCGAGTTCCCCGCAGGTCGCATACCGCAGTTCCGGTTCGGAACTCATCGCTTTGGCCGCGATCGCGTCGAACGCCGCCGGGAGGTCGGGCCGCACCTCGGCGATCCGGGGCACCACCCCTTTCCGGTGCAGTTCGGCGACGGTCATGTCATCGGCCTCGTCGAACGGCCGCTTGCCGGTAAGGCAGTGGAACAGCACCGCCCCGAGCGAGTACACGTCGCCGAACCGGTCGAGCGGGCCGTCCGGTTTCGCCTCCGAATCCTTTGCGCGAGAGGCGCTGTAGACCTCCGGTGCGGTGTACCGGCGGGTGCCGATCGAATCCCCGGCGCGGGTCAGGTCCTCGCCGGCGGCGTGCTTCGCCACCCCGAAATCGCTCAGGTAGACATGGCCTCCAGTGCCGAAGAGGACGTTGGCGGGCTTCACATCTCGGTGGAACACTCCGCGGTCGTGAGCGAAGTCGAGCGCGCTCGCGACCTGAGTGATGACGCGCGCGGTCTCCTGCGGGTCGAGCGCGCCGTCCGCGAGGCGGGCTTTCAGGTCCGTCTCGGCGCGCGGCATGACGAAGTAGAGCGGGCGGTCCTGGTTCCGTGCGGCGGCGATGATGTACATGATGTGGGGGTGTTCGAGCTCCGCCATGAGCTCGATCTCGCGCAGGAACCGTTTGCGGAAGCCGGGGAGCTCGGCCAGGTAGGCGGCCATGATCTTGACGACCACTTTCCGGTCGTGCAGCCGCGTGTCGGACGCCAGGTACACCCGGCTCATCGCCGTCGAACTCAGCGGCTTCGCATCGAGGCGGAATCCGGGGAGAAGGCTCTGGAGTTGATCTGGGGACAGGAAGTCTGCATCGGTGGTGTCGTCGTCCATCATGCTTCGCTTGGGAGTCCGGGGAGGCGATCTGCCCTCGACAAGGGTCCCATATTGGGGCCCTTCGGAATCACCCCGCCCACCCGGGGTCACCGCCGGCTCTCTCTACGCAGGGACTGGACTTCCGGAGCATCCCGTCGACCGACTTGATCGTCTCTCCTGCGAGCGTCGGCACCGGCGCGCCCGGGTTGCCGGCGGCCGGGTTCGCGAGGTGCTTCCCGCCGACCGGTTCCATCGTCTTGCCCTGCCATCCTCGGCACCAGCGCCTCGTATCCCTCGAATGAGTGAGCGGGGCGGCGGACTCCACCATGCCCGCCGCCCCCGTCCCCTTCTACGCGGTCGCGCTGCCGCGCGGGCGGCGGCCGATGCCGCTCACCGCTCGGGGTTCTGGATGGTCTTCCAGGCTTCGGCCAGGATCCAGTCGCACCAGTCGTCGCCCTGCCAGGCGCCGAACCACTCGACGACGGCCTCCGGCTCGTCGACGAACCGGCAGATCTCCCGCGGGCCGGCGCCGTCGTTGCACTCGATGCGGTACTCCGGCGGACTCAACGGGTGCCGGCCGTGCTCCACTCCGACCCGGAACACCGCGAATACCGCTGGGCCCCTGCGGAAGTCGCCCAGCCAGCCGTCATCGGCCGCGGGAGGCGCCGGCGGCGTCTCAACCATCGCAGTGCCTGATCCCGGCCCTGGTCGTGACGCTGCCGTTGTGGAAGACGTGGAAGGCGCAGGTCCGCGCCCACTCCCGCCATTCGACCGACCGGGTGCGCCACTCCTCGCCCCAAGTGGCGTGCAGGTCCCGGGAGTTGAGGCCCGACACGACCATCACGATGTCGGCCCGGTTCCCGCTCACCCAGACTTGGAACGAGTCCGGCGCGCTCAGGCTCGACGCGCACACCACGTATTCGCGGCTACCGTCGCTGAACCGCCCGCGCTCCAACGGATCCGGCCGTCGCACCTCCTGTGCTCCTGCTCGGTACATCACTGCCTCCATTTCAGATTGGTCCTCCGGTCGCGAGATTCCGCGAAGCGACTCGCGATGTGTCGACAGTAGGGCGCGATCAACACCGATTCAAGAGCAAAACCGCAGGTCAGAGTGTCGCAATCGGCGTACACCCCGGTGCCGCGGCACGTGGCCGTGGCGTGTGGAGTACGCCCACACGCCACGGCCGAACGCCACACGAAACGCGACATCGATGAGGGTTGCGAAATCCGTAGTCATTGCTTTACTGAGTGAATGCGTAACGACGCGACACGACAGACTCCCATGCGGCGCAAACTCATCGGCCGCAAGCTCAAGCTCGCGCGCAGGAAGGCGGGACTCGCGCTGCGCCACCCGGAGATCGCAGCGAGGGTCGGATCGACCCGCACCGCGCAGCGATTGGAGGACGGCGAAGCCACCTCGATCACGTTCCCGGCCATCGGGTCGCTCTGCGATCTCTACGGGATGCCCAGGGAGGAGAAGTTCGAGCTCGAGCGCCTATGGCGGCTGGGACCGGCAACCACATGGACTCAGCCGCGCGGGCGGAGCCTGTTCGGCTTCAAGGCTTTCCGCGAACTACAACTGCGCGCGAGTGTGGTTCACCAGTTCGAGTCGACCTTCGTCCCAGGTCAGCTTCAGACCGAGAAGCACATGCGAATGCTTTTCGGGCGGAATCACAATCTCAGCGAGCTGGAAGCCGAACAGGAGACCCAGGAACGACTTCGCAGCCAGCAGCCGTTCTGGGGAGGCGACGGCCCGGAGCATCATTTCCTCTTGAGCGAGGCGGCTCTGCGATTCGGCTGCGACGCCGAGCAGCTCGACAGACTGATTGAGGCGGACTCGCTCGACCACGCGACGGTGCGGTACCTGCCTTTCTCAGAAGGGCCGCCCCCGCTGATGCACCTGCCCTTCTTCCTGCTCTCCTTTCCGGCCGAAGACGATCCGGATATCGTCTACGTCGAAGCGCAGAACGCCTACATATACTTCGAGGAGGCAGAGTCCGTGAAGTACTACCGAAACGCGCTCGCCTCGGTGGCAGACCGGGCCAGGTCGATTAAGGAGTTCAAGCTATGAGCCAAGCCGGGTGGCGCAAGTCCAGCAGAAGCGGCGGCGCACAGGATTCCGGTTGCGTTGAAGCCCGCGTGGCGCCCTGGCGCAAGTCCAGGAGAAGCAGCGGCGCACAGGACTCTGCCTGTGTCGAGGCCCGACCCGCTTCATCTGGCTTCCAGGTTCGGGACAGCAAGCTCGGTGATGCCTCCCCGGTCTTCGATCTGGAGCGGACCGACTTCACCAGCCTCCTCCGCGCCGCGGAGCGCGACTGACAACCGACTTCTCG
Organism: Glycomyces albidus; assembly: GCF_009451885.1. GTDB lineage: Bacteria > Actinomycetota > Actinomycetes > Mycobacteriales > Micromonosporaceae > Glycomyces > Glycomyces albidus. The sequence goes on along the minus strand of NZ_WIAO01000002.1, from coordinate 167,713 downwards.
ACAGGCCCGGGCGTGTACGCTCGGGCCGTCTTCATACTTCACCGCAGCGGCAATTGGAGCGAGATGCAGACCGGCCCTCGACCCCATCTGATCGCGGTTCGGCGCCGCGCGTTCTCGCCCTCGGTCGTGTTCGCCTGCGGCCTGCTCGTCATTACGGGCGGTTCGTTCCTGACCTTCGGCCTTGACAACGTCGGCGGGATCGGGTTCCTGGTCTTCGGGGCCCTGCAGGCCATCATGGGCGTCCTCGAATTCACCCGGCCTTACTTCGTGTACGACCCCGCGACCGATGAGCTGCGCATGATCGACATCTTCGGCATCAAGGACCGCGTCTACGGCGGCCCGGTCGGCGAGCGGATCTACTTCAATGACGGCGACCTGATGCGGGCGCTGCCGAACGGCGTCCAAGTGGCGGTGAAGACCTGGCCGGCCCGCAAAGACGACCTTGCCATTGTGATCGCGGCGCTCCCCCGGTATCCGGTCGCCTGAATCGACGCCCGTGGCCCAGACCCGGGCTCAGCCCGGGCCGGACGCCTCGAACCGATCGAGATCCAGGTCGACGCTCAACTGGCCTCCCAACTCCCGGAAACCGAGTGCTCGCGCGACGCGGCGCGAGGCCTCCAGCCTCGCCCGCCACTGCGGCAGCAGGTCGGCGGCGAGCGCATGGGCCACCGCGGCGCCGGCGACCCGCTTCGCGAGGCCGCGACCGCGTTCGGCCTCGGCGGTCAGGACGCACATGTGCGCGGTCGCCTCGGGCCACAACCGGTACCCGGACGCCGCTACGACCCTCCCGTGCTCGCGCACGACGAACGCCGGTGAGGTGATCTCGGCGATGCCGCTTTCGTCCGCGTCGTCCTCCCCGGCCGAGTCCAGCAGCGCTTGGAGATCCGGGTGCTCGGGCGGGAGCCGTTCGACCTCGGTGTCCGGCTGCGGCGGGGTGAACGCGTCTCTCGACACGTACGCGAGCATCGCCGGGCCGAGCACGTCCCGGACCGGCAGCGCCTTCGCCATGACCGTCGGGTCGGTGAGCGATTCGACGTCAAAGGGGCGCAGTGCGCGCTGGACGAGTTCGGCCGCGCGATCGGTCGGGACGGTCGCGATCGCGGCATCGCCGAGCGCCACGATTCCGGTCCAGGAGGGCGGGCACATCATCGATCCCGGGGAGGCGACCACTTGCAGGCCGCCGTTCGACGGGAAGGCCACGGGCGCGGCGGCGAGCGCCTGCCAGAGGGTCCGGGCGCGGGTCGTCAGTGGATCGTGGTGCACGACCCGATCTTCCCAGCGCCGCAAAGCGAATTTCTTCGGCAAACGGGTCGCGGCGTCGCGTCCGCTTCGAACGCGACGAGGTTAGGAGTCCAGCACTTCGATCGAGTCGTGCACCTCGTTGAGTTCCGCGATGGCTCCGGATTCGCCTCGGAGGTCGGCGGCCGAGACGAGCGCCATCGAGTACAGGACCGACTGCTCGTCGCCGAGGTCCACGATCGTGGTGCGGACCCACATGCTCACATCGGGCGAATCGGCCAGCATGTCCGTGCCGAAGGGGTCGGGGGCGTCGGCGGACGCCGTGGCGGCCTCGAAGCCGTCGATGGTCAGCGGGTCGGACTCGACTGAGTCGTGCCCCTCGAACATCGCCTGGGATCGGACCGTCACCAGCTCGGCCTTGATCTGCAGCTCCTCGTCGGGGTCGTAGTCGCCTTCGATCTCGCCGTCCCCGAAGTAGGCGTCGAGCGAGTGCACCTCGACTTGCGCGAACACGCCGTCCTCGGAGTACAGGACGCCCGAGGAGGGCACGTCGAAGCCGGAAGACGCCACGCTGTCCTCGAGTTCGCTGTCGCTCATGCGGTCCCAGCCTTCGGGGATGGTGTAGCAGAGGCGCGCCTCGTCGTCGATGAGGTTCGAATCGGACTCCCAGCAGGTCGAACCGTACCGGTCCCAGGGCTGCCACACGACCACCGCGACCGCGAGCAGCCCGGCGGCGACGGCCGCGACGCCCAGCGGCATCCACTTGGAGCCGCCGGTCTCGGGCGGCGGAGGCGGGGTCAGTTCCAGGCTGTCGGAGTCGGTCGGGTCGGTCGGGTCGGTCGGGTCGGTCGGGTCGGAATCGGATCGGGCGCCCTCGGATGCGGCAGTGGACGATGCGGCACCGTCGGAAGCAGCGTCGCCTGAGGCGGCACGGCCAGAAGGGACGCTGTCGGAGGCGGCGCCGGAAGCGGAGCCGGCCGGCGCGACACGGCCGGGCTCGACGCTGTCTGATGCAGGTCCGGAAGCGGCGTTGCCCGATGCGGCGTCGTCGGCGGGGGCGTTGTCGGCGGTCACCGTTCCACCGTAAGCGAACCGGGACGGGACCGGTCCCGGCAGGGCGGCTCGGGCGCTGAGGCGTCGTCGGACCGGCCCCGTAATGCCGTTCGGACCGGCCCGTAATGCCGAAACGAGGTCGAGCGAACGGCCTCGCCTGTCGGTCGGCGCTTCTACGATCGCGCCATGACAGCTTTCATCACACCGAAGCAGTTCCACGAAGCCGACGGCGTCGACGACTGGCGGGTCCTGTGGTCCGTGGCGTTCGCGCTGTACCGCACGGGCGATTTCGCGACGGGCGTGCGACTCGTCGACGAGATCGGCCGGCTCGCCGAAGCGGCCGGGCACCATCCCGACCTCAACCTGCGCTCCGCGGTGCTCGAGGTGCGGCTGGTCACCAAGGAGCACTGGTCCTTGACGGACGCCGATCTCGAACTCGCGCGGCAGATCTCGGCGGCGGCCGCGGCGCTCGGCGTCCACGCAGACCCCGGCTCCACCCGTACCTGGGAGTTCGCGATCGACGCCCTCGACGTGGACAAGGTCCGGGCGTTCTGGTGCGCCGTCCTCGGCTACGAGATGGTCGGCGACTCCGACATCGCCGACCCCGACGGGCTGTACCCGCCGGTTTTCGTGCAGCAGATGGACGTCATGCGGAAGGGCCGCAACCGCATCCACATCGATGTCGGTGTCCCGCACGAGCAGGCGGAGGCGCGGGTCGCCGCGGCGCTCGCCGCCGGCGGCACGCTCGTCACCGACCGGTTCGCGCCGATGCACTGGACGCTCGCCGACCCGGAGGGCAACGAGGTCGACCTCGCCACCTGGGTCGGCCGCGACTAGGGCCGTCCGGCAAGGCGATTCGGGTCGCGGCTGTTCGCCCGCAGAGCGCCTGGCGACCCTGCCGCCGGTGTGATGGCCGGGTCGTTCGGCGACGCGGCGGGCGGGATTCACCGGACAGGCCCTGGTACCGCTGCAGCATTTGGGATTGGTGGAGGCGAGGTCGTGGCCTCAGCGGCGCAGGGCGCATAATGATCGGCATGTTGACCTCGTGCAGAAAGGGCGATGCCGCGTAGGTCGCCGGCGCGTGTTCGCGCGCTTCAACGCCCTCGCCCCGGCAAGTGGGGCCTGTATCCACCGCCGCGATTGTCTGGCGTTTCTGGTTCCCTTGCTGCCGCGATCCGGCGTCTTGAACACCGGGATCCGCAGTTCAGGACTGGTTCCGTAGCTTCGGCGCTCAAGCGATGGCAGCGTCGAGCAAGTGGCCCGGCTCGTTTTCTGCTGGCTCCGGACTTCGCGTGCGAGTGCGGCTGTCTGGGGCCATCGACCCGAGAGCTGTTGGAGATCGCCATCCACCGGCTTCCCCGCCGTTCGGCTCAAGAGCTGCGTCAGCTGGTAGAGACGATCGATGATCGCTTCCGCAGTCGCAAGTTCTCAGACCACACTGTCGCACTGGCGTCGCCGGTGTTCCAGTGGGGGTATTCAGGATCCGCGAAGGACCTTTGGGCCTGCCAGGCTCATCGATGCAGTCGAATTTAGTGTTTTCGCCTGGCCTGGCGTTGTTCTTGCTTGGTCGAGACGGCAGGGTCTTGGCCTGCTGGTAGCGCTCCTCGATCTCCAGCGAATCCTGGCGCTGCCATGTCGGTCAAGTTCGAGCGGCGCGGCCCGTAGGCGATGAAACAGGGGCTGTGAGTCGGCCGATTCGGGATCGAAGGCGGGCGAGGAGCCAGTGGCGCCCGCCGCGCCGCCAGAGCGGGCGGACCGGCGCCCTTGCCGAGTCACACCGTCTCGGTCAGCGGGAGCCGGCCCCGACGCTGGATCGCGTCCCCTGCGGCCATTCGAGTCGGGACGGACCGGGATCACAACGGGCCGTGCGCGACTCGTGCGGCATCCGTGCAGACCGCCTCGATCGTTGGGAGCGAACCCACCTGCGTCGCCGCGACGCGCTTGCACGGCACGCGGCGACGCCGGCTCCGAAACAGGAAGGCGATCGAATGTCACCGCAATCATCGAAGCGACTCGGAATCGTGCGCCGGCTGGCCGTCCGCGCCACGGTCATCGGCGCGGTATTGGCGGCTTCGGCGGCACTGGCCGCTCCCGCCCAGGCCAAGACGTACGAGGGACACCCGACGAGCTGCTTCAGCACGCACAAGGTCGTCACCATCAGCACCTCGACCGTCGGCAACTACGCGCACACCCACTGGCCGAGCAGCGGCTCTGCGCGCACGCGCACTGGACTGGCCATGTCACCCGCGACCATTCGCGTCAGTTTCGGATGGTCGACCGTTCGCGACTGGAAGGTCACCGCGGCGGACTTCAACACCGCCTACGCGAACTGCTACGAGAAGTGAGCTGCGGCTTCCTCGGCGCTCGCGCTGAGACCGCTTGACCGCAACGGAATCGGCTCGCCAACTGGAACACCCGTCTCACCGAGAGACCCGATCCCAACTCAGAAGGCGCCGGCACATGAGGCGCAGTCGCGACCGGCGCGCCGTTCCATCGAGAGAAAGGCAATCGAATGTCACGAAATCCACGCGAATCCACCGGGAAACCGGCCGGGCTGCGGCGCTTCGCCACGGCCGCGGCCGTCGTCGGAGCGGCCGCCGTCCTGAGCGTCGCCATGGCGTCCCCCGCCCAGGCCGAGGAGGCCGGCGGCGGCTCGGTCACCTGCGGGCCCGGCCAGTCCGTGGCCGTCTACAGCACCGGTACGGTCGGCGACTGGTCCCACCTGGTGGCAAGGGGCTACGACACCGTGCGGCGCTCCGGCGCGACCACCTCGCCGACGACCGTCTACACCCGCACGACCTTCAACTCGATCTCGAGGTGGAGCGTCGTGGCGGACGCCTTCGATCGCGCAGGGGCGCGTTGTCTGTGAGAGCGGGCGTTCATCCTCTGCTGAGCGGGGCGGTTCCCGCCCTGCTCAGCGGGCTCCTGCTGGTGTCGGCCTGCTCCGCCGACGAGCCGGAGCCGGGTGACGGGACCGCACAGGAGTACATGCCGCTCATCTCCACCATGGAGGCCGGAGCGATCATGCGGCAGTGCATGACCGACCTCGGCTGGGAGGTCGACCTCAACGAGTTCGGTGAGATCGAGTCCGATTATCCGGCGGAGCAGGCCGACCGGTACCAGAGCGACCTGGAGACCTGCTGGGCCGAGCACGGGTTCGATCGGCCGCCGCCTCCGATGGACGAGGACACCGCGGGAACGTTCTTCGACCTCATGGTGGCGTCGGCCGGATGCCTCGAAGACCTCGGCTATTCGATCTCCGCACCGCCGAGCCGCGGGGCCTACGTCGCCGAGCTGGCGTCCTCCGGGACGGCGATCTGGGACCCCTACGCCGATGTCGTGGCGCTCGTGACGCCGGAGGAATGGGACGAGGTGCGCAGGTCCTGCCCGCAGCCCGAGCGACCCGACCTGGAACGGTAGGGGCCGGGCTATTTGGCGCCCAGGACGGTCTCCTCGCCGACCGCGATCTCTTCGACGAGGTCCACGGTCTCGCGCAGGCGGACCGGCGTCAGGAACAGCGCGGCGACGAAGCCTGCGGCCGCGATGCACGCCGAGATGAGGAACAGGTGGCCGGTCGCGTCGCCGTAGGCGGCGCGGACGATCACGGCGATCGGCTCAGGCATCGCGTCCATGTCGAGGCTCGAACCGGCGCCGCCGGCGGCCGCCGCGTCGATGCCCAAGGCGGCCAGGCCGTCCCGGATCTTGTCGGCGACCTGGTTCGCGAGCACCGCGCCGAGGACCGAGACGCCGATCGTGCCGCCCAGGGAGCGGAAGAACGTGATCGCGCCCGAAGCCGCGCCGAGCTCGCGCAGCGGCACCGAGTTCTGGACCACCAGGACCAGGTTCTGCATCGACATGCCCACGCCGACGCCGACCGCGAACATCCCGAAGCCCATGAACACCAGGGAGGTCTCGTGGTCGATCGTCGCGAGCATCCCGAAACCGGCGGTCAGGACCAGCGTCCCCGCCACGATGTACGGCTTCACGCCCCCCGACTTCGACACCAGCCGCCCCGCGACCGCCGACGCGACCAGCACGCCGAACATCATCGGGATCGTCAGCAGGCCCGCCTCGGTCGGCGAGAACCCGCGCGCGATCTGGAAGTACTGGCCCAGGAACACCGCCCCGCCGAACATGGCCATGCCGACCGCGAGGCTCGCGATCGTCGCCAGCGCCGGGTCGCGCCGCTTGAGGACGTGCAGCGGGACCACCGGCTGGCTCACGCGGGTCTCCACGACGGCCGCCGCGGCGAGGATGGCGGCCGCGCCGCCGGCCATGGCGAGGGTCTGCCAGGAGATCCACGCGAAGTCGTCGCCGACGAACGTGACCCACAGGAGGAGCAGGCTGACGCCGGCCGCGATGAGGACCGCGCCGAGGTAGTCGACCTTCGTGTCGGTCCGCTTCGCCTCGTCCAGGTGCAGGGTGCGGGAGAGCATCGCGAAGGCGATCACCGTGATCGGGACGGCCAGGAAGAAGCACCACTGCCAGCCGAGCCAGCTCGCGTCGGTGATCGCGCCGCCCAGGAGCGGGCCGCCGACGGTGGAGACGGCCATGACGCCGCCGAGGTAGCCGTTGTAGCGGCCGCGTTCCTTGGGGCTGACCATCGCGCCGATGATGACCTGCACGAGGACTTGGAGGGCGCCCATGCCGAGGCCCTGGACGGCGCGGAGGGCGATGAGCTGCTCGGTGTTCTGCACGAGCCCGCACGCGAGCGAGGCGGCGGCGAAGATGAGGATGGCGATCTGGAGCAGGCGCTTCTTGTCGAACAGGTCGGCCAGCTTGCCCCAGACGGGGGTGGAGGCGGTGCTCGCGAGGAGGGTGGCGGTGACGACCCAGGTGTACTGGGACTGGGTGCCGCCGAGGTCGCCCACGATCTGCGGGAGGGCCACGGAGACGACGGTCGAGGAGACCATCGCCGCGAACAGGACCATGAGGAGGCCCGAGAGGGCCCTGAGGACGTCGCGGTGGGTCATGGGCGCCTGCGGTGGAGCGTCGGATACGGCGGTCAAGGGACGGCCTCCTAAGGTGTTTCGGAGGAACGGCCGGGGGCGCTGGGGCTCGGCGGCCGGGTACGTGGCGGTTTCCGGGACGCATCGAGTAGTGAACGGGGCGTCTCTTATTCAAGCTAGCATGTAGTGAACGCACCGTTCACTATCGGAAGGATCATGGTGAGCGAATCCACACCGGCCCGCCGGCGCGGCGACGACCTGGAACGAGCCATCTTCGACGCCGCCCTCGCGGAACTCGCCGAGGTCGGCTACGCCAACCTCCGCATGGAAGCCGTCGCCGCGCGCGCCAAAGCCGGCAAGGCCTCCCTCTACAAGCGCTGGCCCGACCGCGCCCACCTCGTCCAGGCCGCCGCACGCCACAAGGCCACCGAGGTCGAACCCGACTTCGAACCCAGCGGCGACCTCCGCGGCGACCTCCGCGCGATCATGCGGCACATCGCGGCCCAGCAGGCCACGCCGTTCGGCGAGGCGATCCGCGGCTGGGTCGGCGAACTCCGCAGCACCTCCGCCGAGTCCGAGGAACTGCGCACCAGCATCGAGACGCCGCGCATCAGGATCTTCGCCAAGATCTACGAAGACGGCATCGCCCGCGGCACCGTCAGACCCGAGGCGCTCAACCCGCGCGTGGTGAACCTCGCCCCGACCCTTCTTACCCACTACTTCCTGACCCGCGCCGAACCCGCCAACGACGAGGTCATCGACGAATTCCTGGACCAGATCGTGCTGCCGCTCATCAGCGCGCCGCCGACGCCCGCCGATTGAGGAGCAAGGGCGCCGCCCCCCGGCTCGACCAGCGGCGCTCAGGCGATCGAAGCCGCGGCGGCGCGAAGCGCGGCGATCTCCTCGGGTGACGACTCGCGGGCGATGACCGCGATGTCGCAGATGAAGACCCGCTTCTCGGCGGGGAACGCGGCGGCGACCTTCGCAGGGTCGCCGACCAGCGCCCGGTAGATCTCCAGGCCGTTGGCGTAGAACAGGTCCACCAGCACCAGGCCGCCATCGGAGCGCCGCATGACGTTCCCGGGATTCCGGTCGAGCCCGCCCCAGAACGGAATGCGCTGGGCCGCTTCGGCATCCAACCGCTCGGCCTCGGCCCGCACCGCCGACACCGGATCATCCGGCGCGGCGGCCTCCCACCGCGCCAGAACGGACTCGCGCTCCTCGGCGGAAGCAGGCCGAAGCGCCTCCATGACGGTCAACCGGCCCCCGCCCGCCAACTCGGCGTCGAACCGGATCCGCGGCAGCATGGAATGCCCGGGAAGCGCCCGGCACAGCTCGACGAACACCCCGTACCCCGGCTCGAACGCGCACACCCGAGCCACCAGCCGCCCGTCCGGCGAGCGCCACACGAAGGCCCAGTCCCCGATGCCGCAGACGTTCCATCCCGCCGCGAGCAGCCGCCCGGCGGCCCCGCGGTGATCCAATCCGGCGAACTCCTCGAACTCCACGCCGTGGAGCATAAGCGCCGCACCGGCTCCGACGACAGCGGTTAACCGGCGGGCGCACCGGACGGCGAGGCCGCGCCCCGGACGGAGGCGTCACGCCCCGAACGGGCCGCCGGAACTCGCGATCAGGAAGATCAAGACCATGACGGTCAGTGCGCCAAGGCCGCTGAACAGGCCGCCGGCCGCCGTACCCCGGTTCGTCGCCAGACCGGTGCGGGCCCAGGCGAGCCCGATCGCGCCGAACACGACGGCGAGCACACCGGTGATCAACCCGATCAGGCCCAGCAGCGCCGGCAGCCACGTCGTGGCGAGCGCCACGAGACCAAAAGCGAGCGACGCGTTGCCGAGGCCGTTCTGCGGCGGCCGATCGCCTTGCGGGGCAATGGGAAGGTCAGTGAAGGGGTCAGTCATCGCGCAATCCTCATAGAACAGCGGGAACTTCAGCATAAGGCTCGAACGCCGCACGCGCTGGCCGCGAACGGCAGCGCCGCCTCCGCGAAGCCGGGTACCGTCGTCGCACCCGCCGCCTACACTCGCTCGCACCACCATCGACCCCCGAAGGAGCGGCACATGGGCGCCTGGGATTACGGACCGTTCGACAACGACGGCGCGTGGGACTGCCTCGACGCGCTCACCGACGACGCGGACGCCAACACCGCGCACCTCAGATCGGCCATGATCGACGTCCTCGACGAGACCGAGTACCTTGAGAGCCCCGAATGCCAAGGCGCCGTGGGCGCCGCGGTCCTCACCGCGATGCGCCTCGGGGCGCCCTCCCCCGGCGAACGCGCCACCGAGGTCCTCGACGCCCACCCGTTCGACGCCGAAGCCCTCCGCGCCACCGCCCTCCGCACGCTCAAGCGCGTCACCGACGACCCTGCCGACAACGAGTGGTACGACCTCTGGCTCGACGCCGGATCGCTCGACAAGGTGCTCGCGATCATGGCGCCGTACCGCGAAACGCTGGAAGGCGGTGGCGCCGAAGCACGGTAGACACCGCGACGGCGCCTGCAACGACGGCCGGCACGCTAGGAGTACTCGTCCGGGTGCGGCAGGGTGCCGGCGAACGCGAGGCCGCGCTCGACCCACGCGCGCAGTTCGGCATCCGAGGCGTCGGCCGAGACGGCGACCCTGAGCCAGCCGCCCGCACCTCTGGGATTCAACGGCTTCGGCCGCACCCCCGGCTCGGCCCCGAACACGGCGTGATCGGCCTTCGCGACCCGCACCATGAGTCCCCCGTCCGACAGCACCACGACCGCCGGGTGCTCGTTGACGGTCAACGCGAACGTCCCGGACACCCAGTCGTCCTCCGGCCGCAGCGCGAGCCCGACCACCCCGGGTCGGCCGTCGGCCAGCGCGCGAACACGTTCGGCCAGCGCCTCAGCGTCATCGGTCATGTCGGACGATCCTGATTCGACGGTGGAACCGCCGGCATATGTCTGGGCGCCCGCATCAGGCGTCCGCGCCGGCCTGCAGGGCGAGCATCGCGGCGGCGACCTCGTCCGCCGCCGCTTCTGGGATCGCGGTCGCGGCCTGTTCGAGCACGAGCAGGCGAGCGCCGGGGATCTCGCGCGCGAGCGCTTCGCCGTTGCCGACCGGGAAGAACGGGTCGCGGCGGCCGTGCACGACCAGTGTCGGCACGGCGAGTCCGGGCAGGCGCTCGCGCCAGCGCGGGCTGCAGTCGAGTTTGGCGAAGACCATGCCGAGGTGGTTGGCCGCCTGGACTGCGGGGGTGGTGTCCCGGGCCCGGTCGAAGATGCGTTCGGCCCTCGCCCGTGCCGCGTCCGGGTCGTCGCCGAGGATCGCCGCGCCGGCGGCGGCGAAATCGGCCACGGCGTCGCGGTCGGACCAGTCGGGCATCGGACGCGCGAACAGCCGCTGCATCGTGGCGCCGTCGTGGTCGGGCAGGTCCGCATCGACCGGCCCGGGGGCGACCGGCCGCGTCCCGACGAGTGTGAGCGCCGAGAACGCCTCCGGGTGGTCGAGCGCCGCGACCTGGGCGACCATCCCGCCGACCCCGATGCCCGCCAGGTGCGCCGGCCGCACGTCGAGCCGACCGGCGAGTTCGGCGACGTCGGCCGCGAGGTCCCGCAGCGTGTACGCCGGCGACTCGGGATCGACGGTGGTCGACGCACCGCAGTCCCGAAGATCGCACCGGACCACACGCCGCCCGCCCCGCGCCAGCGCGGCGCAGACGGGGTCGGGCCACGACAGCATGGTGGGCCCGCCCACGAGCAGCACCAAAGGCGCCCCCGCGTCCCCGAATTCCTCGACCCCGAGCTCCACTCGCTCCGACATGCACCCTCCACCCGATCAGGCGGCCAGGCGGCCGCATAGATGCAGACGAGGCGCAGGCCCGGAATTCATCGGGCGACAGGTCACGTGCTTCGGGGCGCCCTGAAGCGCCCCTTCCTCGTGCGGAACCGGGTCGATTCGTCTACTCGAGGGTCCAGACGCAGTCGCCGCTGAACTCGACGCCGGCATCGGAGTCGGCGATCTCGATGCGGCCCTGGGCGCCGCCTTCGATGAACTCGTTGGCCAGGACGTCGTCGACCTCCAGGCTGAAACCGGCGAGCCTGGCGACGTAGCAGCCGTCGAGGATGCCCTCCTCCGCCTGGGTCACGTACGTTCCCGGCCGGACCTCGGTGCCCACCTCCCAGAAACCGGGGCCGACCTCGTCCCCGGGAGCCGCGAGCGTGGCCTCGGTCGCGGGCACCCATTCGCATCCGCCGGAGAACTCGACGCCGGCGTCGTCCTCCGCGATCGTGAACCGGCCCCTCGTGTCGTCCGCGATGAAGGTGTTGGCGATGATGTCCTCGAACTCGCCGCTGAATCCGGAGAGCCGCTCGACGTAGCAGCCGAGGATGCTGTCGGCCGTGGTCACGTACGTGCCCGGCTGGATCTCGGTGCCGACCTCCCACTGGCCGTCGCCGACCCCCTCGGGTTCTTCGGCCGCTTCAGCGGGCTCGCCGCCGTCCGCGCTTTCATCCACATCGGACTCACCGGTGTCGCCAGCGCCCTCGTCGGAGAATTCGACGCGTTCGGGATCGCCGAGGCTCCAGAACGCCATCGCGGCCGCCAGGCTGACGACGACGGCCAAGATGCCGGTGGCGAGCCCGGCGACGGCCGAGCTTCGGTTCGTGGCCTGGCCACGGTTGGCCTTGCCGAGGCCGAGGGCGCCGAACACGATCGCAAGGACGCCCGCGATGAGGCCGAGGCAGCCGAGGAATGGGATCCAGCTCGTCGCGAGTCCCGAGATGCCCAGGACGAGCGCGGTCAGGCCCATCCCGTTCGCCGGGCTCATCGGCGCGGACGGTGGTTGCGGCGCGGGCGGGATGTAGACCGGGGGCGGCGGGTACTGAGCACCGGTCGCCGGTTGTGCGCCGGTGCCGTCGCCGGGCGGGGGAGGCGGCGGGTACTGGGGCGCCGTCGGCTGCTCAGGGCCGGTGAAGCCGGAGGGCGTCCGGTTGATCTCGGGGTCGCTGAAGGACGGATCGCTCATGGAGGGGCAACTCTCAGATCGAAAGACGGGCGGGCCACCGACTGTAAACCTGCAGTGGTCGAACCGAAACCCCTTGTGGTCAAAGGCAGCCGAACGTCCGCCATGTCCGGCCGTCCAGCCGAGCGACCCCGGCGCGCCGGACTCGCGGGCGTCCGGCCCGTCGGGTGGCGATCAGCCCGTGACGCAGACGACCTGGCGGAGATGGGACAGATGGTTCCCCGTGCACCCGTTGGGATCTCCATCACTTACGCCGAACTTACGTCGCCTGGACTGTCCGCCGGCGACTCTACGGTTGCTCCATGTTTGGCGTTACGAAACCAGAAATCGCGTACCTCATCGGCCTACTGCAGACGGACGGATCGCATCACGGCTCCCTTAACGGGAAGGGCAAGGTCCGGTTGGAGCTTTCGGTGCGTGATGCGGATGTGCTGCCCAAGCTCGCAGCGATCCTGCCCTGCTATTCGTCGATTCGGCAAAGGACTAGAAGTACAAACTTCATGGAGGAGTACACGTCGGCGACCCTCGCCTTCTACGACCAGTCGACACGGCGAGCCATCGCTGACTTCGGTGTGCCACCGGGCCGTAAGTCGCGAATCATAGAGCCGCTGAAACCACCGTTCGCGAAGGCCGACTACGTGCGAGGTCTGCTCGATGGCGATGGCGCCGTCGGATTCACGGGCAAGGGCGCGCCGTTCGTAAGCTTCGTGACCGCGAGCAAGCCGATGGCCGAGTTTTACTGCGAAGTGGTCCAAGAGGTCTGCGGCGTTACGCGGAGCCCCAGGCTGAACCAGCGCGATGGCGTCGCGAACATCCTGGTGCTCAACCTCGCAGCTGCAGCTCTTGCCGCGTGGGCGTGGCACTCGCCCGATACTGTCAGCATCGGTCGGAAGCTTCGTGCGGCGACACAAGTCGCCGCGTGGACCCCTGATCCGGCGAACGCCTACCGCTACAACATCGTCCGAAAACAATGGACGCCTGAGGAAGACGAACTGATCCGAACCCATTCGGTGGCCGAGGCGGCAAAGCTGATGGGCAGGACTGAGAAAAGTGTCGAGGTACGAAGGGCGCGGCTCCGCAGCAGTGAAGTCCGGGCGGCGTGGCTGGGCTCTATTCAGCCGAAGACGATTCAGTAGGCCGACGCGGATGAGGATGAACGAGTCGCGCCTACTGGAGCGCCTCGACCAGGAGGTCCGTGAGGGCCTTCGCGTACTCGCCGTCGGGGTCGTAGTCGGGGTCGAAGACCGTCAGGTCCATGCCGGCGCAGCGGTCGTCGGCGGCGCAGGTGGCGACGATCTGGCTGAGTTCGCCCAGGGAGATGCCGCCCGGCGCCGGGCCGTCGACCGCGGGCATCACCGACGGGTCGAGGACGTCGGCGTCGACGTGGAGCCAGAAGGTCGCGACGTCGCCGAGCGCGTCGAGCGCCCACTCGGCGCTGCGGCCGACGCCGCCGGCGCGCAGGGCCGGGACCGTGCGCAGCGCGATGCCCGTCGCCTCTAGTTCGACCCGGTGCGGGTCGTCCGAGCGCAGGCCGAGCATCACCAGATGATCGGTGTCCACATAGGGCCGCAGTCCGCCGATGTCGGTGAGGTCGGGCTGGCCCCGCCCGGTGGCGAGCGCGAGCTCCTCGGCGGCCGCCGCGCCGACGTACTGGGAGTTCCCCGGGTGCCGGAAGTCGGAGTGCGCGTCGATGAACACCAGGCCGCGGGGCTTGCGGTCGCGTTCGGTGCGGCGCCGGGCCGCGAGCGCGGGCCCGAGCAGGATCGAGCAGTCGCCGCCGAGCACGAGCGGGAAGCGCCGCTCCTGCCACAGGCGCTCGACCCGGTCGGCGAGCCGGCGCGTGTACTCGGCGATCGCCTTGGCCTGGCCGACGCCGTCGCCGGGGCGCCACGGGGAGGCGTCGAAGCGCGGCGGTGTCAGGCACCCGGCGTCGAGCGCGTTGAGGCGTGCGACGAGGCGGTGGTCGCGAAGGGCCCCGGGGGCTTTCGCGCAGCCGGGGACGGTGTGCGGGGTGGGCGGCCGGAGGCCGAGATTCGAGGGCGCGTCGAGGACGGCCACGCGTCTCGTCCGAGTCGCCGGCACCGTTCACCTCCCCCACCGTTCGCTGTTCCGCTAGCTTGGCACAGCAGACGCCGCGGCACCAGGTGATCTACCTCCTCCGAACAGCCGAACCTCCACGGCACCGCGGTGCCGTGGAGGTTTCGAAGGCGCTTGGGGCCCTTGCGGTTCGGGTCTAGAAGAGGACGGCGCTGAGTTTGCGGCGGGCCTTCGCCACGTCCGGGTCGTCGGTGCCGGCCACGGTGAACAGTTCGATCAGGCGCTTGCGGATCCGTTCGCGCTCGTCGCCGGTGTTCTTGGCCACGAGCGTGATCAGCCGATCGTAGGCGGCCGCGGCCTGCCCCGACAGGAGCTGGAGGTCGGCCGCGGCGAGCGCCATCTCGATGTTGTCGGGGTCGGCGTCGGCGAGGGCCACGGCGTTGTCGGGGAGGGCCCCGACGCGGCGGAGCATCCGCACCTGCGCGATCCCGGCCTCGGCCTCGCCGGAGGCCGGGTGGTTCTTGAGGTACTTGTCGTATGCGGCCTCGGCGGCGTCGAGTTCGCCGTTGACCATGAGGTTCTCGGCGTTGGCGAGTTCGGGGTCGACCGGCTGCGGGACGTCGATGCCGGCGGCCTGGGTGATGCGGCCGATCCACTGGCGCAGGCCCTGCTCGGTCTGCGGGCCCTGGAGCAGGTCGAGCGGCCGGCCCTGGGCGAGGGCGACGACGGCCGGGAGCGCCTGGAGCTGGAGCGCGGCGGCGAGCTGCTGGTTCTGGAGGACGTCGGCGCGGGCGTAGACCCAGGCGCCGCCGGCCTCGTTCGCGAGCTTCTGGAGGGCGTCGCGGACCTGGAGGCTCTCGGGGACCTGGTCGGCCCAGAAGGCGACGACGACGAGCGCTTCGAGGGAGCGTTCGAGGACTTCGCTCTGGACCGTGGCGTCGGTGACGTCGATCGCGACGACGCCCGGGTCGCCGGACGCGCCCTGGGCGGCCTGCTGGGCCTGGGCGGCGGCGGCGAGGGTGCTGAGGTCGACGCCTCCGGAGAATCGTGACGGTACCTGGTCGCTCATGGTGGTGATTGTTCCATTCTCATCGTGGATCGGCGGCGCGGCCCGGGACGGTGTGGGCCGTGCGGCAGGTCGTCAGCGGCGGCCGGCGGCCTCGTCGCGTCCCTGGCAGGCGAGCTTGTCGGCGCGTTCGTTGCCGGGGTCGCCGGCGTGGCCCTTGACCCAGCGCCAGTCGACCTCGTGGCGGGCGGCGGCCTCGTCGAGGCGCCGCCACAGGTCGGCGTTCTTGACCGGTTCCTTCTTGGCGTTGACCCAGCCGTTGCGCTTCCAGCCGTTCATCCAGGTCATGATGCCGTTGCGGACGTACGACGAGTCGGTGTAGAGCACGACGCGCATGGGCCGCTTGAGGGTCTCGAGGGCCTGGATGGCGGCCATGAGCTCCATGCGGTTGTTGGTGGTGGCCGGGTCGGAGCCATACAGGTCCTTCTCCAGCTCGCCCCATTTGAAGTACACGCCCCATCCGCCGGGGCCGGGGTTGCCGGAGCAGGCCCCGTCGGTGTAGATGACGGCGGTGTCCACGATCTCGTCCGTTTTCGGCATGACCGCCAGCTTATCCCGCCAGCGCCGTCACGGCCTCGACGCCCAGGAGGACGCCGATGACGAGGAACAGGCCGGAGGAGACGTAGCGGACGACCTTCTCGGGGATGCGGGCGGCGACCCAGGCGCCGGCGAAGACGGCGAGGAGGTCGGCGGCGAGCATGCCGAGGGTGCCGCCGATCCAGACGCCCCACGGGTTGTAGCTGGCGCCCATGCCCATCGCGATGATCATGGTCTTGTCGCCGAACTCGGCGAGGAACATGGCGGCGACGACGGTGAGGAGGCCGGTGCGGCGCTCTTTGACGGGGCCTTCGTCGTCGTCGTCTTCGCCGCCGCCGCGCAGGCCCCACAGGCCGAAGCCGATGAACATGACGGCGGCGGCGAGGCGGATCCAGTCGGTGGGGAGCAGGTTGCCGACGGCGGCGCCGACGCCGACGGAGAGGCCGATGAGCGCGCCGATGGCGATGACGAGTCCGAGGACGACGGTGCGGAGCCGGTACTTGGTGGCGAAGGTGAGGGCCATGAGCTGGCTCTTGTCGCCGAGTTCGCCGACGAAGACCCCGCCGAACGCGACGGCGGCGGCGATGAGCAGTGGTTCCATTGAGGGTGATCCTCCCAGTGTTGCGGCCGGGAGGAGGGTAGGCAGGACCTCGACCCGGCCGTGCGGCCTTGGTCGAAGGTCTCGCTCGCCTCGGGGTTCGAGGCCGTGCGGCCGGGCGCCCGGGGGCGCCAGTGTGTCGACCGCAGCGTTGGGAGCTACTCCCCTTCTGCGCTGGCAACTATACGTGCGCTCCGGCGCCGGCCGCGACGGGTTCGGGGTGTGGCGCTCGCCGCGCCAGGCGGCGCATGGTGAGGGGGCCGCCGACGGTGAGGAAGACGGCGAGGACGGCGGGGACGATGAGTCCGATCGTGAGGCTGGTGCCTTCGGCGAGGTAGCCGATGGCGGCGGGGCCGATGAGGAGGCCGGCGGAGCCGGACATGGACATGAGGGCGACGTCCGAGGGGGCGCCTCCGGCTTGGCCGACGGCGCTGAACACGACGGGGACCATGACGGCGATGCCGGTGCCGGCGAGGATCCAGCCGGTCCAGGCGAGGGCGAGGCCGCCGGCGGTGCCGGAGGCGATGACGCCGGCGAATCCGGCGACGGCGAGCGCGCCGGCCCAGGCGAGGGTGCGGCCGGGGCCGAGTCGGGCGCGGATCGGGTCGCCGAGGAGCCGGAAGACGGTCATGGCGCAGGCGAACACGGTGAAGGAGAGGGGGGCGAGGGCGTCGTCGGCGTGGAGGACGTTGGCGGCGTGGAGGTTCGCCCAGTCCATGGCGCCGGACTCGACGAGGGTGCCGCCGGCGCCGAGGAGGAAGAGGGCGGTGAGCAGGACGGCGCCGATGCGGGCGGTGCCGAGCGGGGTGCCGCTGCTGCCGCCGGTGTTGTCTCGACCCGGTGGCGGCAGCAGCGGACGTGTGCAGAGCGCCATCAGGATCGTGGAGGCGACCGCGACGGCGATGAGGATGGCCTGGTTGCCGAGGCCGAGGCCGAGGAGGAGCGAGGTGGCGGCGCCGGCGGCGGCGCTGCCGAGGCTCCAGAGGCCGTGGAAGGCGGAGATGATGGGGCGGCCGTAGCGCTGTTCGAGTTCGACGGAGTGGGCGTTGATGCCGACTTCGATGAGGCCGACGCCGATGCCGTAGAGGACGACGGCGCCGAGGAGGGTCGTGTAGTTCGGGGCGATCGCGGGGGCGATGAGGATGAGCTGGGTGGCGGGGGCGGTCCAGAGGAGGAGGCGGCGGCTGGTGATCCGGTCGGCGACGCGTCCGGCGACGGCCATGGCGCCGAGGCCGACGAGCTGGACGAGGAGGAGCGCGGTGCCGAGTCGGGCTTCACCGAGGTCGAGGCGGGCGTCGATGCCGGGGAGTGCGGCGGCCCAGGCGCCCATGACGAAGCCGGAGGTGGCGAAGGCGCCGTGGAGGCCGAGTCGGGCGCGGCGGAGCGCGGTCGGGTCAGTCATGGGTCCTGGTTCCGGGTCGAAGTTTTTGTTCTCAGTGAGAACATAACAGGGGCTCGCGTCCGCCGTCAACGATTATGTTCGCGGTGTGCGCAAAAATTTCGGGGCTGCCATAATCCCTTCATGTCGCAGACGATGACGAGCGCCGATCTGAGGGCCCGCAACCTGGTCCGGCTCCTGCGCGCCGTCCACGACGCGGCCGCGCCGTTCACGCGGGCCGAGGCCGCCCGGCTGCTCGGCATCGGCCGCAACACCGCCGCCGCACTCGTCGCGGAACTGGAGCAGGCGCGGCTGCTGCACGAGGTCCCCGCCGAGGCCGGCGGCCGCGGACGGCCGACGACGATGCTGGTCCCGCATCCCGAAGGGCCCCTGGCGTTCGCGGTCGACTTCCGCGAGGACACCTGGACCCTCGCCTCGGTCGAGCTGGGCGGCGCGGCCACCGAACTCGAAGGCGGCGAACACGACCGGACGCCGCGCGTCTTCGCCGAGATCCGCGCCGCCGTCGCACGGCACGAGACCGACCGGCTCGCGGTGCTCGGCTTCGCCACCTCCGGGCCGATCCGCGACGGGCACCGCCTCCACATCTCGCACCTCGGCTGGGACGAGGTCGAACTCGGCGGCCTCATCGGCGCCGACTGGCCGACGACGGTGATCGACAACGACGCGCGGCTCGCGGGCCTCGCCGAAGCGCGCCGGGGCGCGCTGCGCGGCAGGGGCACCGCGATGCACTTCCACATCGACTTCGACATCGGCGGAACGCTTCTGATCGGCGGCGACGCCCAGCGCGGCGCCCACAACATCGCCGGCGAGTTCGGGCACATGCCGCTCACCGGGTCCGCACTCGAGTGCATGTGCGGCGTGCGCGGCTGCTGGAGCCTCGACGTGGGCGCGAACGCGCTCGTACGGCGCTTCGGTGCCCGCCCCGGCTACGGCGAGGGCCGGGAGCTGGCCCGGGAGATCCTGCGGCGGGCCGAGAACGGCGACACCGAGGCGGCGGACGCCCTCGACGCGAACGCGGCGGCGCTCGGAAGGGGCCTGGGCGCCTTGGCGAACGCGCTCGACCCGGAGGCGATCAGCCTCTCCGGGCTCGGCGTGGACCTGATCAGGCTGCGGCGCGAGGTGATCGAGGCGCACTGCGCCGAGGGCCTGATGGCGTTCCGGCGCACCGACCCGCCCCGGATCGTCGCGGGAACGGTCGGCGAGGCGGGCCCGTTGACGGGGGCCGCCGAGATCGCCTGGGACGCGATCCTCACCGAGGAATGGGTGCGAAGGCGGCTCCAGGACGCTTGAGCCGGCCGGCCCCGAAGCGGCCGCCGGAGCCGATGCCGGCCCGATTGCGGAGACGCTCGGGGCTGATCGCGCCGTCGCCGGCGTCCCCGATTCCGGCGAGGTGGACGGACTCGGATCGGGAGAGTATCTGATGCGGTACTCTTTGGTGAGAGAGTACCGATCATGTGAGTACCACGTCATATACTCTTCGGATCCGAGGTGCGGTCGATGGACTTCTACGGGCGTCGGCGAGAGCTCGCCACACTGGCCCGCTGGTACGCGGCCGCCGCGCGCGGCGGCGGGCAGCCAGGGCAGTGCCTCATCATCCGGGGCAGACGCCGGGTCGGCAAGTCGCGCCTCATCGAGGAGTTCGTCCGCGGACTGGACGCGCCCTCGGTGTTCTTCACCGCCTCCGACCTCTCGGCCGTCCAGGCGCTGGAGAACTTCACGCAGGCGGTCCTCGCCTCGGACCTCCCCGAGGCCGAGTCCTTCAGCACGGCCCCCGGCTCGTGGGACAACGCGCTGCGCATGCTGGCGCAGCTGCTTCCCGCCGATCGCCCCAGCGTCGTCGTCCTGGACGAACTCCCCTACCTCGCCAAGCATGTGGAGGGATTCGAAGGAAGCCTGCAGACCGTCTGGGACCGGACCATGTCCCGCAAGCCCGTGCTCCTGCTCCTGGTCGGCTCCGACCTGTCCATCATGGAAGCGCTGAACACGTACGAGCGGCCCTTCTACCAGCGGGGCAACCCGGTCCTCATCGAACCGCTCACCGTGGCCGACGTACAGGAGATGACCGGCCTGCCCCCCGCCCAGGCGATCGACGCCAGGCTGGTGACCGGCGGGATGCCGCGGCTGTGCCTCCAGTGGCGGCGCGGGGCGAACCTCGAAGCGTTCCTGGAGCAGTCGCTCGCCGACCCGGCGGACCCGTTCGTGACCGCCGGAGAGCTCGCCATCGCAGGCGAGTTCCCGCCGGAGACGTACGCGCCGCAGGTGCTGTCGGCGATCGCCTCCGGAGAGCGCACCTTCACGTCGATCCTCGCCGACCTCGACGTCAGCCGCATGACGCTGTCGCGCTCGCTCAACCGGCTCGCCGAGAAGGGCGCGATCGCCGCCGAGGTGCCCCTGTCGGTCAAGCCGTCCAAGGAGACCCGATACCGGATCACCGACTCGTACCTGCGGTTCTGGCTGCACCTGCTCCAACCGGTCCTCGGCATGGTGCAGCGCGGGCGCGGCGACCGGGCCGTCCGCCGGATCCTCACGGGCTGGCCGGCCTGGCGCGGCCGGGCGGTCGAACCGCTGGTGCGGGAGTCGCTGGCGCGGACGGCCCCGGACGCCGCATGGGCGAACCCGGACTGGTCGGCCGAAGTCGGCGGATACTGGACCCGCACCAACAGCGTCGAGATCGACCTCGTCGGCGCCGACCGCGCGCCGATCGCCAAGCGCATCGGCTTCCTCGGATCCGTCAAGTGGCACGAGAGCGCCCCGCTCGCCCGCAAGGACTTCACCGCCCTGGCCGCGGCCGCCGGCCGCGTGCCCGGCGCCACCGAGGAGACCCCGCTCATCGGCGTCTCCAGGGCCCGCAGCGAACCCGGCCCGTGGTCCGCGGTCTACTCCGCCGAGGACCTCGTCGACGCCTGGCGCTGACCGCGTACGCAGCGAGGGGCGGGCCCGTGCCGGCCCGCCCCTCGCTGCATGCGTCGCTAAATGCCGCCCTCAAGGTGGTGGTACACCTGGTTCCAGCGCAGTTCCTGCTTGAACTCGCGGGCGTTGGTGTCGGCGTCGATGGTCACCAGTTCGACGCCGGCGATCTCGGCGAAGTCCTCCATGACCTCGCGGCCGAACGCCTGCGTGAACGAGGTATGGTGCGGGCCGCCGGCCGTCAGCCAGGCCTCGGCCGAGGTCTGGAGGTCCGGGCGGGGCACCCAGACGGCGCGGGCCACCGGGAGGTTCGGGAGGTCCTCGTCGGGCTCGACCGCGTCGACCTCGTTGGCCACCAGGCGGAGCCGCGTGCCCAGGTCGAGCAGGCCGACCATGAGGGCCGGGCCGGGCGGGGCGGTGAAGACCAGGCGGACCGGGTCCTCCTTGCCGCCGATGCCGAGCGGGTGGATCTCCGCCTTCGGCCGCTCGGACGCGATCGTCGGGCACACCTCGAGCATGTGCGCGCCGAGGATCTGCGGGGTCTCCGAACCGAGGTTGTACGTGTAGTCCTCCATGAAGGACGTGCCGCCGGGGAGCCCCTGCGCCATGACCTTCATGAGCCGCACCAGGACCGCGGTCTTCCAGTCGCCCTCGCCGCCGAAGCCGTAGCCGTCGGCCATGAGACGCTGCACCGCGATGCCCGGGAGCTGCTTGAGCTTCCCGAGGTCCTCGAACGTGTCCGTGAACGCCTTCGCGCCGTGCTCCTCCAGGACCGAGCGCAGCCCCAGCTCGATGCGGGCCGCATCGCGCAGCGACTCGTGGCGGGCGCCGCCGGCGCGCAGCTCCGGCACCACGTCGTAGTCGGCCTCGTAGACCGCCACCAGCTCGTCGACGGCCTTGTCCTCAATGGACGCGACACGCTCGACCAGCTCGTTGACGCCGTACGTGTTCACCTCGACGCCGAGCCGGATCTGCGCCTCGACCTTGTCGCCCTCCGTGACGCCCACGTACCGCATGTTGTCGCCGAAGCGCACCAGCTTCAGGTTCTGGACCTCGTTCCAGCCCAAGGCCGCACGCGCCCAGTTGCCGACGCGCTCCTGCACCTTCGGGTCGCCCCAGTGCCCCACCACGGTCTTGCGGCGGTGACGCAGGCGCGTGAGCATGTACCCGAACTCGCGGTCGCCGTGGGCGGCCTGGTTCAGGTTCATGAAGTCCATGTCGATGTCGGCCCACGGCAGGTCGCGGTTGTGCTGGGTGTGCAGGTGCAGCAGCGGCTTCTGCAGGGCCCCGAGCCCGGCGATCCACATCTTCGACGGCGAGAACGTGTGCATCCAGGCGATCACGCCGATGCACTCGTCGGCCGAGTTCGCCTCCAGGAGGACCCGGCGGATCTCCTCGGGCGTGGTCAGCACCGGCTTCGCGACCACCTTCACCGGGATCGCGGCGGCGCCGTCCAGCCCGGCCACGATGTCCGCCGAGTTCTGCGCGACCTGCTCGATCGCCTCGGGCCCGTACAGGTGCTGGCTGCCGGTGACGAACCAGAGTTCTTTGGTTTCCATTGCTTTCCTACTGCTCCTTCGGGGCGGCCGGCTGCTGGCCGTAGACGTTCTGGTAGCGGTCGTAGAGCCGGTCGATGTCGGCCTGGGGGATGGGGACCGGCTCCCCGAGCTGGCGCGAGATGTGGACGGTTCGGGCCACGTCCTCGGCCATGACGGCGGCCTTCACGGCCGCCTTCGGGTCCTTGCCGATCGTGAAGACGCCGTGGTTCTGCATGATCACCGCCGGGGAGCGGTGGCCGCGCAGCGTCTCCACGATGCCCTTGCCGATCGCGTCGGAGCCGATCAGCGCGAACGGGCCCAGCGGGATCTCCCCGCCGAACTCGTCGGCCATCGCCGTCAGCACGCACGGGATCGGCTCGGCCCGCGCCGCCCACGCGGTCGCGTACGGGCTGTGCGTGTGCACCACCCCGCCGACCTCCGGCATCCGCTGGTAGACCTCGTTGTGGGACTCCGCGTCCGAGGACGGCGCGAGGTCGCCCTCGAGGACCTTGCCCTCGAGGTCGGTCACGACCATCAGCTCGGGGGTGAGGTCGTCGTACGAGACGCCGCTCGGCTTGATCACGATCAGGTCGGTTCCCGGGACGCGGCCCGAGACGTTCCCGCTGGTCCAGGTCACCAGGCCCCAGCGCAGGAGCTCGGCGTGGAGCGCGCAGACGCGCTCGCGCATCTCCCGGACCGCAGGCGTCGAAACGTAGCTCACTTGGTTGCCTCCGTAGCGATCTTGTGCAGCTTGTGCAGGGCGTCAGAGCCGCCGCGGCCGAAGTGGTCGTGCAGGTCCACGTACACCGCGTACAGCTCGTCGTAGGCGTCGGCGCGGGCCGGGTCGGGGACGTAGGCGGCGCGCTCGACCTTGCCCATCGCCTCCGAGGCCGCGTGGATGTCCGGGTACACGCCCGCGGCGACCGCCGCGTGGATCGCCGAGCCCAGGGCCGGGCCCTGCTCGGAGGTGAGGACCGTGATCGGCATGCGCAGCACGTCCGCGTAAGTCTGCATGAGCCACTTGTTCTTCAGCAGGCCGCCCGCGGCCACGAACTCGTCGATCGGGACGCCCGCGTTCACGAGCGTCTCGACGATCATGCGGGTGCCGAACGCGGTGGCCTCCACCAGCGCCCGGTACACCTCCTCGGGCTTGGTCAGCAGGCTCAGCCCGGCGATGACGCCGTGCAGGTCGTGGTCGACCAGGACCGAGCGGTTCCCCGAGTGCCAGTCGAGCGCGACCAGGCCGTGCGCGCCGACGGGCTGCTCGGCGGCCAGCTCGGTCAGGTACTCGTGGATCGAGATCCCGCGCCGGTCGGCCTCCTCGGTGTAGGCGGCCGGGACGCTGTTCTTGGTGAACCACGCGAAGATGTCGCCCACGCCCGACTGGCCGGCCTCGTAGCCCCACAGGCCCTTGGTGATGCCGTCGCGGACCACGCCGCACATGCCCGGGACCTCTTTGAGCTCTTCGCCGTTGACGACGTGGCAGGTGCTCGTGCCCATGATGGCGACCATCTTGGCGGGGCCGACGGCCTTGGCGGAGGCGGCGGTGACGTGCGCGTCCACGTTGCCGACGGCGACCACGGTGCCCGGGTTCAGGCCGGTCCAGGCAGCGGCCTGCTCGGTGAGCCCGCCGGCCTTGTCGCCGAGGGCCGACAGGGGGTGCTCCATCTTCGCGTTGAAGTCGGCGAAGTCGGGGTTCAGGGCCGCGAGGTACTCGCGGGAGGGGCGCTCACCGTCCTGGACGATGCCCTTGTACCCGGCGGTGCAGGAGTTGCGGGTCTCCTCGCCGCAGAGCTGCCAGATGATCCAGTCCGCGGCCTCGATCCAGCGGTCGGCGCGCGCGTACAGCTCGGGGTCCTCCTCGAGGAGCTGGAGGCCCTTGGCGTAGGCCCACTCCGAGGAGATCTTGCCGCCGTAGCGCGGCAGCCACGACTCGCCGCGCTCGGCCGCGACCGCGTTGATGCGGTCGGCCTGGCCCTGGGCGGCGTGGTGCTTCCACAGCTTCGGCCACGCGTGGGGGCGGTCGCGGAACTCGTCGAGCTCGCACAGCGGGGTGCCGTCGGCGGTGGTCGGCAGGATCGTGCACGCGGTGAAGTCGGTGGCGATGCCGACGACCTGGTCGGCGCTCACGCCGGCGGCCGCCAGCGCGGCGGGCACCGCGTTCTTGATGACGTCGACCCAGTCCTGGGGGGACTGGAGCGCCCAGCTGCGCGGCAGGGGGACGCCGGAGCCGGGGAGGGCCTCCTCGATGGCGCCGTGCGCGTAGACGTGCTCGGCGCTGGCGAGTTCGCGGCCGTCGGCTACCGACGCGACGACGGCTCGGCCCGAGAGCGTGCCGAAGTCGATCCCGATAGCAACGGCACCGTTGTCGCTGCCAGTCATTTGCAGCCTCCTTGGGGGATGCTCGTTCAACAGAAGTGACCGTTCACATGCAGGGATTTCTCCGCAGGTGAAGCGCAGTGGACCCGCTGCGGGCGCGCGGCTTCGACGCTTGCGCGCAGGTGGATCCCCCACAACCTAACGCATTCGCACGTTCGGTACCAGTGGCGGTCAGGCGTTGCGTCGAATAAAGCGGACAGGACGGTCCGTTCCGGAGCGCTCCCGGGGCGTGCGCGGGGCCGGGGTGTGACGGACGTCCCGTACGGAGGGCGGCTGCGCTTCGAGGTCGGGCTGTCGGACCCCTGGGGCAGGGTTGCAACCGGGGGCCCGTCGATGTCCGATTTGCGCAGACCCTCCGCTCGCATTCCGCGACGCCGGTAGGCGGCGCCCACCGGCGCTGGGTCCGGCGGCGCAGCGCCCCTGGGCGCGAAAGTGCCCCGGCGGGCCATGGCCCGCCGGGGCACCGTTCATTCCGCCGCTACACGTGCAGGAAACGGCGGAGCTTGGAGCGCCGCTTCGGGCGCAGGCGGTTCGCCGCCGAGCCGACCGCGGCGGCCGCGCGGTCGAGCTGCTTGCGGGCGGACCTGCCGCCGTGCCGGGACGCCTTGAGGGCTTCCCCCGCGGCGAGCCGGGCGTGCTCGCGGGCGGACCGCTTCGCACTCCGGTTGTGGCTGCGGGTGACCGCGACGGTCACGACCGTCGCCGTGACGGCCCCCGCGGCGGCGACGGCCACCGTGAACGGGTGGCGCCGCACCGGCGCGAACGGACCGTGCGCATGCGCCGCATCGGGATCGAGCCCGAGCCGCTCGCGCAGCTCGACGACGGCGTCGTTGATGTGCCGGCGCGCCTCGTCGGCCTCGCGCTTGAGGTCGTCCATCGTGGCGTGCGCCTTCCCCTCGGCCTCCTGCGCCTTCCGTTCGGCGTTGCCGGCGTCGTACTCGGCCCACTCGTGCTGGTGCTCGCGTTCGGCGGCCTCCTCGCGGCGCACGACGCCGACCTCGGGCTCATACGGCATGCCCGTCGACGGCGGCGGTGCGAGGCCGACCCCGGGCGGCACCGCCGCCCCGGGCGGGTTCCATCCAGTGGTCATCGGTGCATCCTTCCTCGCAGCGCCTCGGCGTCCTCCCGGGCGCGTTCCATGGTCTCGTCGGGAACCGGCGGCATCGCCCGCTTGATCATCGAGCGGCCGATCATCGCCTCGGCCCCGGCGATCGCGAACAGCACGACGCCCACGACGAGCGCGGCGAGCCAGGCCGGCCACACCAGGGCGAGCGCCAGGCCCGCCGCGAGGGCGAACGCGGCCCCGCCGTACACCGCGAAGACGCCGGCCACGGCGAACATGCCGCCGCCCGCGGCGCCGCGCTTGGCCTTCTCGGCCACCTCGCGGGCCGCCATCTGCGCCTCGACGCGCGCCAGGTGCGCCACCTCGGACGTCAGGTCGCCGACGATCGCACCCACGGATTCGTGGCCGTACCGGTCCTGGGCCGCCCAGTCGCGGTCGTGCCGCCGCCGGGACGGCGCCCAGTCGCCGGTCTGCTCGCGTTCGGCCTGCCTGATCGCGCGGGCCTCGGGGTCGTGTCGTACCTCCATGTCAACTCACCTCTCCGCCGGCTCACTTGCGTTTGCGCTCGACGGCGCGAAGGAGCTCGGCCTTGTTCATCGTGGAACGGCCCTTGATGTTCTTGCGGCGCGCCTCTTGGTAGAGCTGCTCTTTGGTGCGGCCCTTCGGGCCCGAGTGCGAGCGCTTCCCGCCCCGCTCCGACGAGGACATGTCCTCGAGCGAGGTGCGGCTGGCGGTCTTGGTCTTGCCCCCACGCGCGCGCTGCTTGTTCACCGTCCGGGCGGCGATCTCCTCGGCGCGGTCCTCGCTCTCACCGCGGTCCTCGGCGCTGTCCCGGATGTGCCGGTACTTCCGTTCTTCCTTATCGGTCCACTGCTGCGGCATGGCCGTCTCACCTCCAGAAGGATCTCGGCCGGTCCGATGTCGACCGGGTTCCCGCTCGCACCCGCGGGAAACCTCAGGTCACCGGGCGGCGCCGCGGTTGGTCTCGCCGAAGTCGCCCTCGCCGCGGGCCTCGCTCTCCTTGGGGAGGCGGGTGTGCAGGACGAAGCCGAGCACGATCATGAGGACGCCCAAGCCCAGGTGGAGCAGGCCGGTGGCCCACGTCGAGGGCAGGAAGTCGCCCGCGTTCACCAAGTCCACGATGAGCCCGTACAGCCCGAGCACGGTGAAGAACACGCCCCCGCCGATGAGCGTGCGCCTCGCGAACTTCGCCATCCACGACATGATGAGGCCGAACACGCCGTACACCAGGTGGATCAGGTTGGTGAGGATCGAGACGGCGAACACGCCGAAGAGCTCGGCGTCGTCGCCGGGCCCGGCGAAGCGGATGCCGTCGAACCCCGGCGTGAGAGCGGGGATGAAGCCCATGACCCCCATCAGGAGGAAGACCCAGGAGACGGCGTTCAGGCCCTGCTGGACGGCGGTCGTGCGCCGCCGCTCGGCCTCCCACCAGTGGCGGCCGGTCGTCGACATCGGTCGCGAGTTCATGCTGCTTCCCCTTTCGCAGGCCCCGGAGGGGCGCACCGCCCCGCCCGTCCTATGGGCGGGTGCCCGGGCGGAGCGGCGCGCCGCGGGCCCGTCGGCCCGCACCGTCCGGATACCCGTTCGGCGCAGCGCGACACCCGGTTTCGGCCCGTGGACGCCGGGTAGTCCGGTCGTCAGAGCAGGGGAAGCGGAGGGAATGCAATGGGCGTCATCGACGAACGCATCTCCGGGCTGGTGGAGCTGGGCCAGCAACTGCGGGTGGACGCGATCCGGGCCTCGGCCCGGGCGGGGTCGGGGCATCCGACCTCGTCCATGTCGGCCGCCGACCTGATGGCGGGCCTCCTGGCGGGGCACCTGCACTACGACTTCGAGCACCCGCACCGGGCCGGGAACGACCGGCTGGTGTTCTCCAAAGGGCACGCGTCGCCGCTGCTGTACGCGATGTACCGGGCCGTCGGCGCGATCGACGACGACCACCTCATGACGTACCGGCGGCTCGGCTCGGACCTGGAAGGGCACCCGACGCCGCGGCTGCCGTGGGTCGACGTCGCCACCGGCTCGCTCGGGCAGGGCCTGCCGGTCGGCGTGGGCATGGCGCTCGGCGCCCGGCTCGGCGGCTCCCCGGCGCGCGTGTGGGTGCTGTGCGGCGACGGCGAACTCGCCGAAGGGTCCATGTGGGAGGCGTTCGCGGCCGCCGCCGACCTCGGCCTGGGGAACCTGTGCGTGATCGTCGACGTGAACCGCCTCGGCCAGACCGGGCCCACCCGGTACGAGTGGGACACCGCCGCGTATGCGGCGCGGATCGGCGCCTTCGGCTGGCACACCGTCGAGATCGACGGGCACGACCCGGCCGAGATCGACCGGGCCTACGCCGCGGCCGAAGCGGAGGACACGCCCACGGCGATCCTCGCGCGGACCAAGAAGGGCAAGGGCGTCGCGGCCGCCGAGGACAAGGAGGGCCTGCACGGCAAGCCGCTCCCCGAGCCCGAGAAGGCCGTCGTCGAACTCGGCGGCGTCCGCTCGGCCCGCGTCCGCGTCAGCCCGCCCCGCTCGACCGAGCCGCGCCAGCGCGGCCAGGCCATGCCGCTGGTGCTGCCGTCGTTCCCGATCGGCACCATGGCCGCCACCCGCGACGGCTTCGGGAAGGCGCTCGAGGCCGTCGGCGAAGCCGAACCGGACGTGGTCGTCCTCGACGGGGAGGTCGCCGACTCGACCCGCACCGCCGGGTTCGCGAAGGCGTTCCCCAACCGGTTCGTCGAGTGCTACATCGCCGAGCAGCAGCTCGTCGGCGCGGCCGTCGGCCTCCAGACCCAGGGGTGGGTCCCGTACGCGGCGACGTTCGCGGCGTTCCTGACCCGCGCCCACGACTTCCTGCGGATGGCCGCGATCAGCGGCTCCGACCTGCGGATCGTCGGCTCGCACGCGGGCGTGTCGATCGGCCGGGACGGGCCCAGCCAGATGGGCCTCGAGGACATCGCCATGATGCGGGCGCTATGGCGCAGCGTCGTCCTCTACCCGTGCGACGCGAACCAGGCCGCGCACCTGACCGCGACGATGGCGGACCTCCCGGGCATCAGCTACCTGCGGACCACCCGCGAGGAGACGCCGGTGATCTACCGGGAGGACGAGCTGTTCCCCGTCGGCGGCTCAAAGACCCTGCTGGCCTCCGAGCACGACCGGCTCGCGATCGTCGCCGCCGGGATCACCGTCTCCGAGAGCCTCCAGGCCGCCGAGCAGCTCATGCAGGACGGCGTCCCCGTCCGCGTCATCGACGCCTACTCGGTGAAGCCGCTCGACGCCGCCGCCATGCGGCAGGCCGCCGCCGACACCGGCCGGATCCTCACCGTGGAAGACCACCGGCCCGTCGGGGGCCTCGGCGACGCCGTCCTCGACGCCGTCGCCGGCAAGGTGCCCGACGTGCGGTTCGCGAAGCTCGCCGTGCACGGCATGCCCGGCTCGGCCGGGCCGACCGAGCAGCTCGCGGCCGCCGGCATCGACGCCGACGCGATCGTCCTGGCCGCGCAGCGGCTCATCGCCTGAATAGCCGGTCGGCCACCGGGTACCCCGCTGCGACGGGAAGGAGAAGCTCATGAAGTCGAAGCAAACGAACGGCATGGCCAAGGCGCGCGATCTCATGCACGCCGGCTGCACCTGCGTCAAGAGCACCGACACGGCGGGGAACGCCGCGCGGCTCATGGCCGAACTGGGCATCGGCGCACTGCCGATCTGCGGCCCGGACGACAAGCTCAAGGGCATGGTCACCGACCGGGACCTGGTCCTGCACGTCATGGCCGCCGGCGAGGACGCCGAGTCCTACACCGTCGACCGGCTCCCGCAGGGGCACCTCATCCTCGCCGACGCGAACGAGGATGCCGACACCACCATCGCGAAGATGAAGGAGCACCAGGTCAACCGGGTGCCCGTGATCGACAACGGGCGGCTGGTCGGCATGATCGCGCTCGCCGACATCTCGCACCGCATGCCGGAGTCCGTCACCGGCGAACTCGTGGAGTCCATCCGGTCGTGACCGGAACCCCGGGAGGGCCGCTGACGGCACACCGGCCGCCCTCCCCTCACCCCCCGAAGGAGTACCCATGCCCCAGATCGAGCAGCAGGACACCGACCTGATCCGGGTGGTCGAGGCCGACCACCGCGCCTTCGAAGCGGCCTTCGACGAGATCGAGGCGACCGCCGGCGAACCGGTGGGCCGCAAGGCCCTCGTCGACCACGTCACCGCCGAACTCGTCCGCCACGCCGTGGCCCAGGAGCAGTTCGTGCACCCGGTGATCCGCGACCGCCTGCCCGACGGGGACTCCCTCGCCGAGCGGGAGGTCGCCGCGAACGCCGAGGCCGAGGAGCTCATGAAGGCCCTCGAGGCGCTCGGCCCCGCCGACGCCGACTTCGAGCCGCTCCTGCGGCGGCTCATCACCGGCGTGCGGGCGCACATCGCCGACGAGGAGGCGCGCCTCCTCCCCCGCCTGGCCGCGGTCTGCGACGCTGAAGAACGCCAGGACCTGGGGTTCAAGGTCCAGGCGGCCAAGGAGTTCGCGCCGACCCGGCCCCACCCGCACGCGCCCGACACGACGCCCGCGAACCTCATCACCGGGCCCGGCGTCGGGTTCATCGACCACATCCGCGACACGCTCGCGCACCGTGAGGTGTGAGCACGCTCCGCGCTGGGTGAACAGGGGCGGCGGGTCCGATCGGACCCGCCGCCCTGCTGTCTGGATCGAATGGCGCGCCGCCGGCCCGGTCGGCGCTACATCGGCTCGCCCGGCCGGCCGAGCCCTTCGCGGAGCTCGTCGAGCGTGCGGTGGAGGAGCCGCGACACGTGCATCTGCGAGATCCCCACCTCTTCGGCGATCTGCGTCTGCGTCATGTCGCCGTAGTAGCGCAGCGCGAGGATCTTCTGCTCGCGCTCGGGCAGCTCCTGGATGAGCGGCACGAGGGACTCGTGGTCGTCGACCAGTCCGATCGCCGCGTCCTCCTCGCCGACCGTGTCGGCCAGTCGGGGGCCGTCCTCCTCGCCGAACGGCACCTCGTCGAGCGAGACCGCCCGGTACGCCTGGCGGGCCTCGTTGCCCTCCTGGACCTCCTCGAGGGTGATGTCGAGGTGCTCGGCCAGTTCAGCGTCGGTCGGCGGCCGGCCCAGCCGCTGCGACAGCTCGCCGCCGGCCCGGTTCAGCGCGATCCGCAGCTCCTGCAGGCGCCTGGGCACCCGCATCGGCCAGCTCGTGTCCCGGAAGTGGCGCCGGACCTCGCCCATCACGGTCGGGACCGCGTAGGAGAGGAAGTCGGTGCCCTGTTCGGGATCGAAGCGGTCGACCGCGTGGATCAGCCCGACCGAGGCGACCTGGACCAGGTCGTCCTTCGCGATTCCCTTGCCCGAGAACCGCTGCGCGATGTGCTCGGCGAGCGGCAGGTATCCGGTCACCAGGCGCTCCCTGACCTCGGCCCTCCTCGGGTCGTCCTCGTCGAGCGAGGCCATCTCCCGGAACAGCGGCGCCAGGTGCGCGTATTCGTCCGAGCCCTGTCGGGCTTCGGTGCTCTTGTCTCCCATGCGATCGCCCTCCTGTCCTTAATGGACATCGGTTTGAAGCATGTTGCCCCATATAGGTTCTTGACCCCCTCATTCTAGGCCTGAACAGGGGTCAAGATCAATGACGAAACGTGAATAATCCGCTTTTCAGGTCAAATGGCGGCGTTCTCACGGTACTCGCCCCACTCCTCGCGCAGCGCGCCGCAGATCTCGCCGAGGGTCGCCTCGACACGGGCCGCGGCCAGGATCGGCTCGATGAGGTTCGCCGACCCCTTTGCGGCCGTGACGATGTCGGCGAGGGCGCGCTCGACGGCGGCGCCGTCGCGGGCGGCGCGGCGCTCGGCCAGAAGCGCGTTCTGGCCCTGCTCGACCTCCCCGGAGACCCGCAGGATCTCCAGGTCGGCGGTGACGGTGTTCGTGAGCTCGGTGACGCCGACGATGTGCTTGGTGCCGTCCTCGAGCTGCCGCTGGTACGTGAAGGCGGCCTCGGCGATCTGGGCGTTGAACCAGCCGTCCTCGATGCCGCGCAGGATGCCCGAGGTGACCGGGCCGATCTCGTGGCGGCCGGCGGCGTCGCGCGCGACCGCGGCCGGGTCCTCGCCCGTCTCGCCGCCGAGGGCCAGGATCTGGAGGAACAGGTCCTCGGCCTCGGCCTCGATCTTGTCGGTGAGCGCCTCGACGTACCAGGAGCCGCCGAGCGGATCGGCCACATTGGTCACACCGGTCTCGTCGCGCAGCACCGCCTGCGTGCGCAGCGCGATCTCGGCGGCCTGGTCGGTCGGCAGCGCGAGCGTCTCGTCGAGCGCGTTGGTGTGCAGGGAGTTCGTGCCGCCCATGACGGCCGCGAGCGCCTCCACCGCGGTGCGCACCACGTTGTTGTACGGCTGCTGCGCGGTCAGGGACACCCCGGCGGTCTGGGTGTGGAAGCGGAGCCACTGGGCCCGCTCGGTCTTGGCGCCGTACACGTCCCGCAGCCACTTCGCCCAGATGCGCCGGGCGGCGCGGAACTTCGCGATCTCCTCGAAGAAGTCGATGTGCGCGTCGAAGAAGAACGACAGGCCCGGCGCGAACACGTCCACATCGAGCCCGCGGGAACGGCCGAGCTCCACGTAGGAGAATCCGTCCGCGAGCGTGAACGCGAGCTCCTGCGCGGCGGTCGAACCGGCCTCGCGGATGTGGTAGCCCGAGACCGACAGCGGCTTGTACCGCGGGATGTTCTCGGCGCAGTAGGCCATGAGGTCGCCGATGAGCCGCAGGTGCGGCTCGGGCGGGAACAGCCACTCCTTCTGCGCGATGTACTCCTTGTGGATGTCCGTCTGGAGCGTCCCGTCGAGGGTCGACAGGTCGACCCCCTGGCGCTCGGCGGCGGCGAGGTACATGCAGAAGATCGGGATCGCGGGCCCCGAGATCGTCATGGAGGTGGTGACGGCGCCGAGGTCGATGCCGTCGAAGAGGCGGTCCATGTCGGCGGCCGAGTCGATCGCGACGCCGCAGTGCCCGACCTCGCCGAGGGACGCCGGCTCGTCGGAGTCGCGGCCCATGAGCGTCGGCATGTCGAACGCGACCGACAGGCCGCCGCCGCCCGCGCCCAGGAGCATCTTGTAGCGGGCGTTGGTCTGCTCGGCGTTGCCGAAGCCGGAGAACTGGCGGATCGTCCACTGCCGGCCGCGGTAGCCGGTCGGGTAGAGGCCGCGGGTGTAGGGGAACTCGCCGGGCCAGCCGATCCGGTCCATCCGGGGGTCGCCGGCGCCTTCCGGCGGGCCGTAGACCGGCTCGACCTCCAGGCCCGAGAGGGTCGTGAAGTCGGCGTCGCGCTTGGCGGCGGTGGCGTAGCGCTTGGCCCAGCGCTCGCGGCCTTCGGCGATCTCTTCAGCGTCCACGGTGACACCTCACTTTTGGCGAAGTAGCGGCGAGCCCCGGTCGGACTCGGGGCCAATTCTACTGAACGGTCGTTAAGCCGCACACTCATGCGGCGCCTCGAATTTTGCCGCATCGATACGGGAGCGTCTTCGCAATTCGGACCCCGGGACCCGCCGATCGCGGTACCGCCGGCGCAGCCGCGGCGCTAGTCGATGTCGCGCCAGGCGCGGAACGCCTCGAGCTCCACGGCCACGAGCTGGCCCGGGTGGAACAGGCCGGTCACGATCACCACGGTGGCGGTCGGCCGGACGACGCCGAAGAACTCGCCGTGGACCCGGCCCACCGGGTCGGCGTGGACCGGGTCGGTCACATAGAGGCGCGAGCGCACGACGTCGGAGACCCCGGCGCCCGCGTGGACCATCGCGTCGAGCGCCGTCCGGAACGCCTCGCGGGCCTGCCCGGCCGGATCGCCGCTCAGGTGCGGCCGCGCCTCGACATCGGCGGTGCACGCGCTCGTGACCACGAGCGGGCCCACGGCCACGGCGCGCGAATACCCGTAGAGCTGCGCCCACGGCCCGGTCTCCGGTACCCGTTCGACCAGTGCCATGCGCGACTCCCTCGTGGTTACAGCCCCTTCAGCAGGTTCAACGCCTCAGCGACCGTGAAGTTACGCTCGTACAGCGCGGTTCCCACGATCGCGCCCTCGACCCCGATGCCCGTCAGGCCCGCCAGCGCCCGCAGATCGTCCAGAGAGGACACGCCGCCGGAGGCGATCACGGGCTTGTCGGTGGCCTCGCAGACGCTGCGGAGCAGGTCGAGGTTCGGGCCCGAGAGCATCCCGTCGCTGTTCACGTCCGTCACCACGTAGCGGGCGCACCCGGCGCGCTCCAGGCGCTCCAGGGTCGCGAACAGCTCGCCGCCCTCGCGGGTCCAGCCGCGCGCGGCCAGGCGGCCGCCCTTGACGTCGAGGCCGATGGCGACCCGGTCGCCGAACGTTCCGCAGATCCGGTCGCACCACTCCGGGTCCTCGAGGGCCGCGGTGCCGATGTTGACCCGGCGGGCCCCGGAGTCCAGCGCCCGCTTGAGGGTCTCGTCGTCGCGGATGCCGCCGGAGACCTCCACCTGCATGTCGACCTTCGAGGCGACCTCCGCGAGCAGCTCGTGGTTCGAACCGCGCCCGAACGCCGCGTCGAGGTCCACCAGGTGCAGCCACTCGGCGCCCTGGCGCTGCCATTCGAGGGCCGCTTCGAGCGGGTCGCCGTACTGCTTGCCCGAACCGGCGACGCCCTGGACGAGCTGGACGGCCTTGCCGCCGGTGACGTCGACGGCGGGGAGCAGTTGGAGTTCGGTCATGTCGGCCCTTTCAGGAGGCGAGGTCGCTGATCCAGTTGGTCAGCAGCGCGTACCCGGCGTCGCCGGACTTCTCGGGGTGGAACTGGGTGGCCGCGAGCGGGCCGCGCTCGACGGCGGCGACGAACGGCTCGCCGTGCACGGCGATCGCGGCCTTCGCGCCGGGCGGGACCGCCTTGGCGGCGTAGGAGTGCACGAAGTAGAACCGCTCCTCGGGGCCGATGCCGCGGAACAGGCGCATGCCCTCGTCGGCGCGGACGGTGTTCCAGCCCATGTGCGGGATGCGGTCGGCCTTCACGAGGTCGACGCGGCCTTCGAGGACGCCGACGCCGCGGGTGGTGACGCCGTGCTCGATGCCCTCCTCGAACAGGACCTGCTCGCCGACGCAGATGCCGAGGACGGGCGCCCCGGCGGCGACGCGCTCGCGGATCACGGCGTCCACGCCGCTCTTGAGGACGCCCTCCATGCAGGCGGCGTACGCGCCCACGCCGGGCACGACGAGCCCGTCGGCGCGGCGGGCGGCGTCGAGGTCGCTGGTGAGCGCGACGTCGCCCCCGGCGCGCTCGAGGGCGCGGAATGCCGATCGGAGGTTCCCCGAGCCGTAGTCGAACAGGGCTACGGTTGGCTTGGTCACCTTGTCCCCCTTACCCGTAGATCAGGAACAGGCCGCCGCCGAAGGCGGCGGCGGCGAGCAGCCCGGTCACGACCGCGGCGGCGGTCCGCTCGTTCCGGCGCAGGCTCACGGCCCCGCCCAGGAGGATCCCGGCGAGCGCCATGAGCAGGATCGGACCGGCCCAGGTCACAGGACCCCCTTGGTGGAGGGGATGTCCGTGCCCTCGATGCGGGTCGCGTACTTCAGCGCCCGGGCGAGGGCCTTGAACTGGGCCTCGATCACGTGGTGCGCGTCCGGCTTCTGGCCCGGGTTCGCGGCGCGGAGCACGGTCACGTGCAGGCAGATCCGGGCGTGGTAGGCGAAGGACTCGAGGATGTGCCGGGTCATCGAGGTCGGGTAGTCCGTGTTGATCGTCGGGGCGATGTCCATCGGCTCCTCGTGGACCATGTACGGGCGGCCCGAGAGATCGACGACGGCGCGCGCGAGCACCTCGTCGAGCGGCACCGAGGCGTCGGCGAAGCGGACCACGCCGGCCTTGTCGCCCAGGGCCTCGGCGAACGCCTGCCCGAGCGCGATCGCGGTGTCCTCCATGGTGTGGTGGGCGTCGATGTGCAGGTCGCCCTTGACGGCGATCTTCAGGTCGAACCCGCCGTGCTTGCCGAGCTGGTGGAGCATGTGGTCGTAGAAGCCGACGCCGGTGGAGACGTCGACGACCTTCTCGCTGCCGTCGAGGTCGACGTACACGTCGACGCTGGTCTCACCGGTGGTGCGGACGATGTGCGCGGTGCGGCTCACTGGCTCTCTCCTCGCTGTGCTTCGGTTCGCTCCGCAGGCGTCGCGAAATCCTCGGGGTGCCGCGCCATGGCGGCGTCGAAGGCGTCGAGGAGCGCGGTGGTCTCCTCCTCGGTGCCGGCGGTGATGCGGAGGCGGCCGGGGAGGCCGACGTCGCGGATGAGGACGCCTTCGGCGAGGATCGCCCGCCACACGGCGGCGGCGTCCCTGAGACCGCCCACGAGCACGAAGTTCGCGTCGGAGTCGGCGACCGGGAGTCCCTTGGCGCGCAGGTTCTTCACGATCCGGTCGCGCTGGTGCTTGAGTTCGTCCACTTCGGCCTGGAGCTGCGGGGCGCACGCGAGCGCGCCGCGCGCGGCGGCCTGGGTGATGCTCGAGAGGTGGTACGGCAGGCGCACCAGGAGCAGCTTCTCGACCAGTTCGGGGTCGGCGGCGAGGTAGCCGACGCGGGCGCCGGCGAACGCGAACGCCTTGCTCATGGTGCGGGTGACCACGAGGCGCGGCCGGCCCTCCAGTCGGCTCAGGGCGGTCGCGTGCGGGTCGCGGGCGAACTCGGCGTAGGCCTCGTCGATGACGACGATGCCGCGGGCGGCCGCGTAGGCGGCGTCGACGACCTCGGGAGCGAGCGCCGTCCCGGTCGGGTTGTTCGGGGAGACCAGGAAGACCAGGCCCGGGTCGTGCTCCTCGATCGCCGCGCGCACGTACGCCGGGCTGAGCGTGTAGTCGTCCTCGCGTCCGGCGTCGACGAACGCGGTGCCGGTGCCGCGGGCGAGCAGCGGGTGCATCGAGTACGACGGCATGAAGCCGAGCACGGTGCGCCCCGGGCCGCCGAACGCCTGGAGGAGCTGCTGGAGGATCTCGTTGGAGCCGTTGGCGGCCCACACGTGGTCGGCGGTGAGGCCGTGCCCGAGGTAGGCCGCGAGGTCGGTGCGCAGCGCGACCGCGTCGCGGTCCGGGTAGCGGTTGAGCCCGCGCAGCTCCCGGCCGATGAACTCGGCGACCACGGCCGCCACGTCCTCGGGGATCGCGAACGCGTTCTCGTTGGTGTTCAACTGGACCGGGACGTCGAGCTGCGGCGCGCCGTACGGCGACTGCCCGCGCAGGTCCTCGCGGAGCAGGTTCTCGATCTCGCTCACGGTGCCTCCTCCCTCGCGTCCCGGGCCTCGAATCGCGCCGAGACCGCTTCGCCGTGGCTCGGCAGGTCCTCCGAGTTCGCGAAGGCGACGACGTCGGCGGCGACGACCTCGAGGGCCTCGCGCGAGTAGTCGATGAGGTGGACGCCGCGCAGGAAGGTGTGCACGGACAGCCCGGCCGAGTGGCGGGCGCAGCCGCCCGTCGGCAGGACGTGGTTCGAGCCGGCGCAGTAGTCGCCGAGGGACACCGGCGAGTACGCGCCGATGAAGATCGCCCCGGCGTTGCGGATGCGCATCGCGACCTCGCGGGCGTTCGCGGTCTGGATCTCGAGGTGCTCGGCGGCGTACGCGTCGGCGACGGCGACGGCCTCGTCGATGTCGGCGACGAGGATCGTCCCGGACTGCTCCCCCGCGAGCGCGGTCGTGATGCGCCCGGCGTGGCGGGTCTGGGGCGCGCGGCGCTCGAGCTCGGCGTCGACGGCGTCGGCGAGCGCCGCGGAGTCGGTGATGAGCACCGACGCGGCGGCCGGGTCGTGCTCGGCCTGGCTGATGAGGTCGACGGCGACGTGGACCGGGTCGGCGCCGGCGTCGGCGATGACCGCGATCTCGGTGGTCCCGGCCTCGGCGTCGATGCCGACCAGGCCGCGCACGGCGCGCTTGGCGGCGGTGACGTAGATGTTCCCCGGGCCGGTGATCATGTCGACCGGCTCGCACTCCTCAGTGCCGTACGTGAACATGCCGATCGCGGCCGGGCCGCCGACGGCGTAGACCTCGTCGATGCCGAGGAGCCCGGCGACGGCGAGGATGCCCTGGTCGGGCCGGCCGCCGTTGGTCTTCTGGGCCGGGGAGGCGAGCGCGATGGAGCCGACCCCGGCGATCTGCGCGGGCACGGCGTTCATGATCACCGAGGAGGCGAGCACGGCGAGGCCGCCGGGCGCGTAGAGGCCGACGCGGCCGACCGGCAGGTACCGCTCGGTGATCGTGCCGCCCGGGGCGACCTCGGTGACGACGTCGGGGAGGCGCTGGGCCTCGTGCGCGGCGCGGACG
The DNA here is from genome assembly GCF_009451885.1 of Glycomyces albidus. Lineage (GTDB taxonomy): Bacteria > Actinomycetota > Actinomycetes > Mycobacteriales > Micromonosporaceae > Glycomyces > Glycomyces albidus. The sequence goes on along the minus strand of NZ_WIAO01000002.1, from coordinate 129,625 downwards.
CGGTCGATCGAGGTCCGGTAGGCGCGGCGCAGCTCGGGGTCGAGCTCCGCGGCGGCGGCCTTGATCGCGGCCTCGGGCACGCGCAGGTGCTCCAGATGCACGCCGTCGAACCGCTCGACGATCTCGACCACGGCGGCGGTCCCGCGGTGGGCGATGTCGTCGAGGAGCGGCTGGACCGACCGCAGCGCCTCGTTCACGTCGAACGCGGCGCGCGGCATCAGCTCGCGCAGGGCGCGGGCCGGGTAGTCGGATACGGCTCCGATGAGGTCGATGCGTCTGAGCACGCCCCAAGCGTAGTCACCCGCATTTCCAGGTCAAAAGGCATACCGCTATTCGGGAGCGTCCGTTCGAAGGCTCGGACGGCGTGACCAACCGGCGCAGACGGTGTAAGTGAAGGTCGCGGCGAGGGCCATCACCCCGAGCGCGCCGAGCTGGAGCGACTCCAGGGCCGTTGTGAATTCGCCGACCCTCAGCGCGTCCCAGGCGGCGCCGGGGTCGAGCTGGACGAACAGCACCGACGGCGGCCGCCACATGTGCACCCCGGCGGGGGCGCGCTCGACGGCGTCCCAGAACGCCTGCCATTCGTTCGCACCGATCTTCCAGGCCACGACCTGGCACGCGACCGAGCCGATGACCAGGCCGAGGAGGAGGATCGGGCCGCGGCGCTCGCGCATGCCGGCCCAGGCGAGGACGGCGGCGACGATCCCGAGGACCAGCCCGATCCCCGCGAACATGAGGTCGCCTTCGATGTAGCCGTCCGGGTAGGTCTCGACGGAGGTCCAGCCGCCCTCCACGACCACGAACTCCACGCGCGGGGTGACGGCCTGCCACAGCATCGCGAAGGGGAATCCGAGAGCGGTGAGGATCACGGCGAGGAAGCCGGCGGCGAGCAGGTCGCGGCCGACGGTCCGCTCGGACCGGGGCCGGCGGCCGCCGTACACATGGGGGTCCGTGCGCGGGTCGGCCCGGGGGGTCGGTTCGTCGGTCACGCCTGGAATCCTGCCACAGCCGGCGCGGCGGCCCGCGCGATGTGCTGTAGAGGGACCGGTTACAGGCCGTCGACGATCGTGGCGGCGGCCTCGAACCACGCGGCGCGGGTCTCCGGGCGCAGCGCCGAGAACTCGATCTTCGCGCCCGGCTCCAGCGACGGGTCGTACGGGACGATCGCGCAGGCGCGCGTGCGCTGCGAGAAGTGCCGCTGGAGGTCGTTCAGGAGCGGGCCCGGGTTCGGCGTGGGCATCGACAGGAGCGTCACCGCGTTCTTGACGAGGTGCCCGTAGCCGCCCTCTTCGAGGTGGTCGAGCATCCAGTCCGCGGAGAACGCGGCGTCCTCGCGGGGCACCGTGGTGACCACGAGCCGGTCGACCGAGGAGACGACCGTGCGCCAGTTCGGGGACTCGACGTTGTTGCCGGTGTCGATGCAGACGATGTTGTGGGTGCGGGTGAGGATGTCGAGCACGCGCAGGACCGTGGTCGGGTCGAGGCGGCGCTGCAGCTTCGGGTCCTCGTCGCCGGCGAGCACGTCGAACGAGCCGTCGGAGGAGTGGCGCAGGAACTCGTCGAGGTGCTCGGGCAGGTGGACGCCGGCGGCCTCGACCTGGTCGAGGTGCTCCACGAGGTGGCGGATGGTGCGCCCGTGCCGGGCCGAGCCCGCGCGCAGGCCCAGGGTGCCGCGCAGCTCGTTGTCGTCCCAGGCGATCACGCCGCCGCCGCGGGCGGTGCCCATGGCCGCGGCCGACAGGACGGTGGCGGTGGTCTTGTGCACGCCGCCCTTGGGGTTGATGAAGGCGATGACCTGGCTGCGGCCGAGGTCGCGGCGGAGGCGCTGGAGCGCCACCGGGCTGGGTTCGACCTGGGGCCGGGCCTGCCGGGGCTGGGGCGGGAGGCCCTGCTGGGGGCGGATCGGCTGGGTCATCTGCGCCGCGCTCGGCGGGGTCTGGGTCGCGACCGGCGGGCGCCGGCCCGCGGTCGGCACCGAGTAGTGCGCCTGGCCGGGCGGTGGACCCACCGGCGGCGACGGGTAGGTCTCGCGAGGCGGGGGCGTGGGGGTCTGCTGGGCGCCTCCGGCGCGACCGCGGCCGCGGCCGAGCAGCTTCTGCCAGCGCGAGCCGTCGTTCCGCTCGTTGCTCCAGGCTTCGGGCGTGTTCACGTGCGACCTCCTCTCGACCGATGCGGTGGACGGTCCGCGAGCGCCGCCCGCGTTCCCTCGCCGCCCCGACCGGACACCGTTACCACCCGCGACTATTAGAACACAACGAATCCTCAAGGCCCGTTGCGAATCGCGGGCGCTCCGGCCCGGGGTGAGGCGTGCATTGCGCCCGCCTCGACGATGTGGCGGACTCCGGCGGTGCTTGCGAGCCGAACCAACGACTCTGTTGCGACCAGTCTAGTGGCTTCCTATTGGTCCGCTCGCAACCGCGCCAGCGCGGTCTCGAGGTCTTCGGGGTAATCACTCGTGAAGGTGACGGCGCGGCCGGTGGCCGGGTGCGCGAACTCGAGGCGGTACGCGTGGAGCCACTGCCTGGTCAGACCGAGCTTCCCGGCCAGCACCGGATCGGCGCCGTAAGTGAGATCGCCCACCAGCGGGTGGCCGAGCGCGGAGAAGTGGACCCGGATCTGGTGGGTGCGGCCGGTCTCCAGGCCGAGGTCCATCAGGGACGCGCCCGGGAAGACCTCGATCGTGTCGTAGTGGGTGATGCTCGGCTTGCCGTCGGCGACCACGGCCCACTTGTAGTCGTGGCGCGGGTGCCGCCCGATCGGGGCGTCGATCGTGCCCGAGAGCGGATCGGGATGCCCTTGGGCCACCGCCCGGTACCGTTTGGACACTCTGCGTTCCTTGAAGGCGCGCTTGAGCTCCGAGTAGGCGGTCTCGCTCTTGGCGACGACCATGAGGCCGGAGGTGCCGACGTCGAGGCGGTGGACGATGCCCTGCCGCTCGTCGGCGCCGTGGGTGGAGAGCCGGTAGCCGGCGGCGGCGAGCCCGCCCGTGACGGTGGGGCCGGTCCAGCCCGGGCTCGGGTGGGCGGCCACGCCGACGGGCTTGGAGACCACCACGATGTCGTCGTCGTCGAAGACGACCTCGAGGCCCTGGACGGGCTCCTCGATGCGGGCCCGCACGTCCTCGGGCGGCGGCGGGAGGACGACCTCGAGCCAGGCTCCGGCGGAGACCCGCTCGGACTTGGTGGCGCACGGCGCGCCGTCGACGGTGACGTCCCCGGCGGCGACGAGCTCGGCCGCGACGGTGCGCGAGAGCCCGAGGAGCCGGGAGACGACCTGGTCGATCCGCTGGCCCTCGAAGCCTTCGGGGACCGGCAGCGACCGGGTCTGGCGGGCGGCGACGTCGCTCATGCCGGCGCCTCGGCCTTCTCGTGGTCGTCGTTCCGGCGGGACTCGGGCGAGAACCCGTGCCCGGTGAGCTCGAGCAGCACGATGAGGGCCACGCCGCAGCACAGGGCCGAGTCGGCGATGTTGAAGATGGGGAACGCCTCGCCGTAGGGCTTGAACACGCTGATGAAGTCGACGACGTGGCCGTGCGCGAAGCCGGGCTCGCGGAAGTAGCGGTCCACGAGGTTCCCGGCCGCGCCGCCGAGCACGAGGCCGATCGCGACCGCCCACGCCGGGTAGACGATCTTGCGGGACAGGACGATGAGGAAGACCACCACCGCCGAGGCCACGATCGTGAAGATCCAGGTGTAGCCGGTGCCGAGGCTGAAGGCCGCGCCGGAGTTCCACGTCAGGCTCAGGTGGACGAGGCCGCCGAGGATGCGGACGGGCTCCCGCGGGTCCAGGTTCGCCTCGGCCAGGAACTTCGTCCACTGGTCCAGGCCGACGGCGAACGCCGCGATGAGCAGGGCGGCCAGGGTCAGGCCCGGCCGCCTGCGGTTCGGCTTCGCCGCTGCGGCCTGCGGCTTCGGGGCGGTCTCGTCGGGCCCGGGGCCGTCGGCGGCCTCGGGCTGGGTGTCCTCGCTCAGCGTCGCTCCTCCAGCTGTTTGCAACTGACGCAGAGGGTAGCCGACGGGAAGGCGGCCAGACGAGCCGCCGGGATGGGTTTACCGCACTTCTCACAGAAGCCGTATCCGCCCTCGTCGATGCGTTCGAGGGCGTGGCTGACCTGGCGGATGCGCTCGGAGATCGCCCCTGCCACGGCGACCTCGTGCTCGTGCTCGACGGTCTTGGACCCGGAGTCGATCTGGTCGTCCCCGGCGGTGTCGCTCAGGCGCTCGCGCTGGGCGGCGGCGATCGAGTCGGTGTACCGCTGCTGCTCGGCGACGAGCTCGTCGAGCCGCTCCTGGAGCGCGGCCCGCAGTTCGGCCTGCTCGCTCTCGGTGCGCGGCTCGTGGTCGGTCTCGAGCGGCGCGGGCGCGGCCGGTGCCGGCACGGTGGCCTTCGCCTTCTTCACCTGCTTCTTGACGGTCTTCTTCGCCGCGGGCGAGTCGGCGTTGGCGGCGGCGGTCTTCTTGACCGCCGCCTTCTTGACGGGCGCCTTCTTCACCGCGCTCTTCTTTGCGGCGGTCTTGGTGACCGCCGGCTTCGCGGCCTGCTGCTGGGTCTTCTTGGCTGGACTCATGACGCGCCTCTGGAGGGGTGTGTCGGCTCGGGTTCCGGTCGGGCCGGGGCACGCCGGGGCCGCGGCTGTGCCCTGCGTCGGGCGTTCGGCATCGCGGCTCCCGAGTTGGCGTACTCCTGACGACCTCGTCGAAACGAGGACAATGCGCGCCAGGCCCCGCCGAGGCGGGGACCTGCCGCGCAATTAAGCACACAGGATACGCAAGACCTGCAACGAGGTCAATTACTTCGGGAACTTGGCTCCGGACTGTGCGTCAGGGTTCACCGGCGCGCGAGCGGCGCCATCAGGAGTCGCGAGACGGGCTCGCACATGCCGCACGGGGTGAACCCGAGCTCCAGGGCCTCGGCGACCGGGAGCGGCTCGTGCTCGCGGCCCGTCAGGTGCATGCACGCGGAGTGGTGGAAGCGGGGCCGGCCGTCGACCACGGCGACCTCGGTGTCCAGGCGCATGAGGGCGGCCGCTTCGACACTGGACATGCGCTGCTCGGCCGGCTCGTCGGCGAGCGACTCGGGGGCGCGGTGCGCGGCCTGGCGCGGCGGCTCCTCGAAGCGGATCTCGGGGTCGCGGTCGACCGCGTAGTCCGTGGGCTCGAAGATCCGCCCTTCGAGGAGCGGCAGCTCGGTCGTCGGCGTGTCGTCCGCGACGATCCGGCGGAACTGCTGGGTGTCGTCGTCCGCGGCGGAACGGGTCCGCTGGGACGCGATGCGCGGGCGCTTGGCGCCCCTCCCGCGGATGCCGACGTAGAGCGCGACCCCGGCGGCGAGGCTCGCCGCGATCGATGAGACCAGCATCTGGTCGTTTCCGGTGATCATGCCGGTGACCAGCAAGACCGCCGCAATGACGAGGATCAGCAGGCTGCTGACGATCACGTCGTATCCTCCCCTGCGTGCGGGCAGCGGTCCCGGCACGCGGTCCTATGCGGCCCGAGGGGACCGCGGATCGTTAACGCATGATGGAGCGGCGGTGAGGGCGGCCGCGCCTCGGAAGGCAGCGCTCGTGAAGAACGCCGGCGCCCTCACCCGCTCATCATTGCTAACGAGGCGATCCCCGTTCAGGTTATGCCCGCGGGCGTGCCAATGTCGCCTCCGCGACCCTGCCTCGGCACGCCGGGGAGCGTCAGCCTCGGCCGCCCTGCATCACGAAGGCCGACCGGCCGCCGGAGCGGTCGTTGCCGGTCTCGCGCTGCGGCTCCTCGAAGGGCTCGTCCTGCGAGCGGCTCTGCTGGCCGTTCAGGTCGCGGAGCTGGCTCTCGAGGTAGAGCTTGAGGCGGGTGCGGTACTCGCGCTCGAAGGTCTTGAGCTCCTCGATGTTGTGCAGCAGCGACGTCCGGGACTCCTCCAGCTGGCCGATGACCTTCTGGCGCTCCTCCTCGGCTTCCATCTCCATGCGCTCGGCCTTGTCGCGGGCCTGGCCGACCAGGTCCTCGGCCTGCGTGCGGGCCTCGGTGACCATCGTGTCGGCGTCGCGCTGGGCCTCGGAGACCATGGTCTTGGACTCGCGCTGAGCCTGGCTGACCATCGTCTGCGCCTCGCGCTGGGCCTCGGCGACCATCGTCTGCGCCTCGCGCTGCGCCTCGGACAGGAGCGTGTCGGCCTCCCGGCGGGAGTCCTCCAGGTGCTCGTCCGCGGTGCGCTGGGCGACCATGAGGAGGCGCAGGGCCTCCTGCTCGCCGCCGGCGCCGCCCGAGGGCGAGGACGCGTCCTGCTGCGGGCGCTGGGCCAGTTCCTGCTGGAGCTGCTGCGCCTGCTGCTGCGCGGCCACCATCTGCTGGTGCATCTCGTGCAGCTCGGCGTCGAGCTCCTGAAGCTGCTGCTCCAGGGCGTGCTTCTCGCGCTGCACCCGGTCGAGTGCGGCGGCCATCTCGGCGTGGTCGGCGGCCCCGGGGGGAGCACCGGCGCGAAGGCTGTCGAGTTGCGCGCGAAGTTCGCCGTTCTCATCGCTGAGGCGAGCGAGTTCGCGCTCGACCTCGTCGAGGAAACCGTCGACCTCGTCCTCGTCGTATCCGCGCTTTCCGAGCATGGGTTTCTTGAACGTGACGTTGTGAACGTCTGCTGGGGTCAGCGGCATTCGAAACTCCTTCTCAGCTGTTCGCCTGGCGCACAAGGCCACTCGACACAATAACCGCATCGCGCACCCCTGCCCCGGAACCGCTCAGGTGAGGAATCCCTTGATGACGATGTCCATCAGGATCCACACGCCCAAGAGCAGCGCCAGGAACGCCAGATCAATCGATACACTACCAAGCCTGAGAGGGGGTATCACCTTCCTCAACCCCTTCAGGGGAGGGTCGGTCACGCTGTAGACCGTCTCGAGCAGGGCCGCGGCCCGCGGGCCCGGCTCCCAGCGGCGCGAGAACTGGACCACCACGCTGCACACCAGGCGAGCCAGCAGGAACAGGTAGAAGGCGAAGAGCGCCAAGTAGACGAGCTGCAGTGCCAGGTTCACGATACGGAGTCTATCCGCCCGGTCACGACTGGTTGAAGAAGCCGCCTTCGGCGATCTTCGCCTTGTCCTCCGCCGTCACCTGGACGTGGGGCGGGGAGAGGAGGAACACACGGTTGGTCACCCGCTCGAACGAGCCCCGGGTGCCGAAGATCAGCCCCGCGGCGAAGTCGACCAGGCGCTTCGCGTCGGCCTCCTCCATCTCCGAGAGGTTCATGATGACCGGGGTGCCGTCGCGGTAGCGCTCGCCGATGGTGCGCGCCTCGTTGTACGTGGTGGGGTGCAGCGTCGTGATCCGGTAGTTCGCGTGCGACTCCTCCTCGGCCGGGACCGGCCGGACGGGCGCGGGCTCGGCGAGCGCGAGGTTGTCCCGCGTCAGGTTGTCGCGGGACAGCGGGGTGACCGAACCGGAGCCGCGGTTGAGCTGGCGGACCGGGCTGCGGTCGTCGGCGGGGCGGCCGACCCGGCCGGTGGTCCGCTGCGATCCGCGCACACGCGTCGGCGCCGGCTCCTCGGCGAACTCGTCGGTCTCTTCGAAGCCGTTGTATCCGCGGTCCTCCTCGTCCTCGATGAGGCCGAGCCAGATGCCTGCCTTCCGCATCGCGCCCATCGATCGTGCTCCCTCCTCGGGCCGCCCCTGGTGAGTCAGGTACGCGGTCTCATCCTAGCGCCGACTCCTTACACGGATGTGTTTTTCCGCGGTTCACCAGTGAACGGCCGCGGCATAGATCCCTTTACTGCCGTATACCTTACGCCATCGCTTCACGTTCGCCGAGGACGTTTCTCCCGAGTCTGACCATTGTGGCCCCGCAGGCCACCGCCTCGCGGAAGTCGCCGCTCATGCCCGCGGAGATCTCCGTCGCGGCCGGGTCGACGCGGCGCACCGCCTCCGAGCACTCGCGCAGCAGCGCAAAGGCTTTGGCGGGCTCCCAGCCGAGGGGGGCGACGGCCATGACGCCTTTGAGGTCGAGGCAGTGGTAGCCGGCGATCTGCTCGGCGAGGGGTTCGAGCTCCGCGATCGGCGCACCGCCGCGGGAGGTGTCCCCGTCGAGGCTCACCTGGAGGAGGACGTTCAAGTTCCCGACGCGCAGGCTCATCTTCCGAGCGTGCTCGAGGGCCGCGGCGAGCTTGGGGCGGTCGACCGAATGCACCCAGTCGGCGTACTCGACGGCCGACGGGACCTTGTTGCGCTGGAGCTGCCCGACGAAGTGCCACACCGGTTCCAGGCCGAGTTCGGCGAGGGCGGCGGCCTTCGGCGCGGCCTCCTGGTGGCGGTTCTCCCCCAGGTCGGCCTGGCCGAGTTCGACGAGGGCGGCGGCGTCGGCGGCCGGAAAGGTCTTGGTGACGACGATGAGGCGGACCGATCCGGGGTCGCGGCCGGCGTCGGCGCAAGCGGCGGCGATGGCGTCGCGCGTCCGGTTCAGGTTCTCCTGCAATTGAATTCGGCGCGCTGGTGCGGTCAAGGCGGTCCTCGGCGAGTGGTTGCGCGGTTCGGCGTCCGCGTCGGGGCGTGCGGCGGGCTGGCGGGCGGCGGTCCGCCGAGTCGGTTCCGACCCGACGGAGCGCCGCCGCTAGAAGCCCTCTTTCAGGAACGAGGGGACATCGACGTCGTCGAAGAGGACCTTGCCGCCGCCGGGCTCGCGCTCCGGCTCGGGCTTGGCCGCCTCGCGGATCGGCTCCGGCTTCTGCTCGGGCAGCGTGGAGATCCGGGTCGGCTGCGCCAGTTCGAACTCGGTGTCCTCCACGTCGAAGCCGGCGGCGATCACGGTCACCCGGGCCTCTTCGCCGAGGGCGTCGTCGATGACGGCGCCGAAGATGATGTTCGCGTCGGTGTGCGCGCAGTCCGAGACCAGCTCGGCCGCGTCGTTGATCTCGAACAGGCCGAGGTCCGAGCCGCCCGCGATGGACAGGAGCACGCCGCGGGCGCCCTCCATGTTCTGCTCCAGCAGCGGCGACTCGATCGCGGCGCGGGCCGCTTCGACCGCGCGGTTCTCACCGCGGGCCGACCCGATGCCCATGAGCGCCGATCCGGCGCCGCTCATCACGCTCTTGACGTCGGCGAAGTCGAGGTTGATCAGGCCGGGCGTGGTGATCAGGTCGGTGATGCCCTGGACACCGGAGAGCAGCACCTGGTCGGCGAGGCGGAAGGCGTCCATCATGGAGATGGTGCGGTCGCCGAGGTGCAGCAGCCGGTCGTTGGGGATGACGATCAGCGTGTCGCACTCGTTGCGCAGATCCTCTATTCCCGAGACCGCCTGGTTCTGGCGGCGCTTGCCCTCGAAGGCGAACGGCCGGGTGACCACGCCGATCGTGAGCGCCCCGAGCTTGCGGGCGATGTTCGCGATGACCGGAGCGCCGCCGGTGCCGGTGCCGCCGCCCTCGCCGCAGGTCACGAAGACCATGTCGGCTCCCTTGAGGACCTCTTCGATCTCGTCGCGGTGGTCCTCGCAGGCCTTCGCGCCCACTTCGGGGTTCGCGCCGGCGCCGAGGCCCCGGGTCAGTTCGCGTCCGACGTCGAGCTTGACGTCGGCGTCGCTCATCAGGAGCGCCTGCGCGTCGGTGTTGATGGCGATGAACTCGACGCCCTTGAGGCCCGCCTCGATCATCCGGTTGACAGCATTGACGCCGCCGCCTCCGACTCCAACGACTTTGATGACGGCGAGGTAGTTGTGCGGTGGTGTCATCGCGGCTGCCTTCCTTCCCCTTCGCGGCCCTGGGTGCGACGAGCGGGACGTGCGTGCACCCCCGCTCTCCCCTTAACGCTAACTCACAGTTGGGGCATCTGGTGCGCTGACATCGACATGTTCGTACCCTACGGCCAGCAATCGGTCCGCCACCTCCGCCTTCTGCTCGCCTTGGGAACCGTCGCCCCACGTGATCGTCCGTCCACCTTCGAGGAAGAGGGTGACCCCTGCGGGGGACGGGGACTCCACGTGTTCGACCTCGTCGGCGAGGTTCGGCGGGACCGCTTCGAGCACGGCGAGCGTCTCGATCGTGGCGAGGTCGTCCGGTGACGGATCGTCGAGTTCGACTATCCAAATAGATCCGGGAGCCGAATCGGACTCGTCGAATACCACACCGCCGGAATCGACCATGAGAAAAGTCTCGTCTCCGGTGGGAACGGCCATATACGGCTTTCGCTCGGTCACGTCCACGCGCAGCGCGTCGGGCCACGAGCGCGAGACGTCCACGGATTCGACCGGCGCGAGCTCGGCGACGGACGCGGCGAGCGCGTCGAGGTCGGCACCGAGGAGCGGATCCCCAAGGGCCCCTTGGCCGAGCGATTCCACCTCGGCCGGGTCGAGCACGGCCGTGCCGGTGACCTCGATGCGCCGCACCTCGAACCACGGGACGGTCCACAGGACCGTGAACACCGCCAGGAGCAGGGCGAGGCCGCCGGCCACGGCGAGCCGCAGCCGCTTGTCGGGCAGGCCCCGGCGCACCACGTGGACGAGCCGCCAGGGCCCGGGCTCGGTGGGAGGTTCGGAGCCGCGCATGGGTCGATCATGGCACGCGCGGGCCACCGGGCGGTGGCGGCACGCCGCGCACTCCGATAAGGTTAGGCAAACCTTATTCTCTAGGAGGAGCAGCGCGTGGCGACGCAGACCCAGGCCAAGACCGAGACGGCTCCCGCGGTTCGGCCGTTCGACCTCTTCCCCGCTGAAGTGCGGGCGCTGCGGCGCCTGAGCCCGTCGTTCCTCCGGGTGACGTTCGCCGGCGAGACGCTGGCGCACTTCGCGGACAACGGGTTCGACCAGCGGTTCAAACTCATCTTCCCGGCCCCGGCGTGCGGCTTCGACAAGATGCCGCGCACCGAGCGCTGGTACTCCGAGCTGCGGACCCTCCCTGAGGAGGAGCAGTGCGGCGTCCGCACCTACACGGTGCGCGACGTCCGGCCCGAGCTCGGCGAGGTCGACGTCGACATGGTGGTCCACGAGGCGCACGCCGACGAGGTCTGCGGCCCCGCCCTGCGCTGGATCCAGCGCGCGAAGGTCGGCGACGAGCTCCTGCTGCTCGGCCCGGACGCCCGCTTCGACGGCCCGCACGGCGGCGTCGACTTCAACGCCCCCGACGGCGCCGAGCTCCTCATCGCCGGCGACGAGACCGCGGCCCCGGCGATCGCCGCGATCCTCGAAGACCTCCCGGTCACCGCGCGGGGCAAGGTCTTCATCGAGGTCCCGACCGCCGCCGACGTCCTGGAGCTGGACGCGCCGGCCGAGGTCGAGGTGCACTGGCTGCCGCGCGAGGGCGCGGTCTGGGGGGACCGGCTCGTCCCGGCCGTCACCGCCGCCGCCCGCGCCATGGACTTCGCCGCCGGCGGGGGGTTCGAGGAGGACGCGCTCGAAGGGGACGCGGCCGAGATGATCTGGGACGCACCGCAGGAGGTGGTATCCAGCGGCGCGTACGCCTGGATCGCCGCCGAGACCGGCGTGGTCAAGGCCCTGCGCTTCACGCTCCGCAGGGAACTGGGCCTGCCGAAGGAGTCCGGGGCCTTCATGGGCTACTGGCGCACCGGGTGGCCGGGGGACTCACGGGGACCGGCGTGGGGCGGCCGCGGGGGCCCCCGGGCGCCCGCCCCTCGTCGTTTCGGCTGACTCGTCGTTTCGGCTCACTCGCCGTTCCGGCTCACTCGCCGTTCCGGCTCTCTCTTCGTTCCGGCTCAGAAGTCGGGCGGGCCGGGCTCGTACTCGCTGACGAAGTCGCGGTGGACCCACAGGAACTTGCCGCGGTCCTGGACCCGTTCCAGGCCGCCGAAGCCGGGGTCGGCGCTCTGGAGGAAGGCGTGGAGGCGGCGGAGCTGCGCGCCGGAGCGGCCGTCGCGCACCTCCCACGGCGGCTGGCTGTCGGCGTCGATCGCGTCCTCGCCGACCTCGGAGAGGATCTTGAAGGACTCCTCGGCGAGTTCGAGGTGGTTCTCGATCGCGGCCGGGTCGAAGGACGGCACGAACAGGTCGAGGGCGACCGAGCCGCCGGGCAGGACCGTGGACCAGAGCACCTTGAGGGTGCGCTTGATCCAGGGCGCGGACTTCACCAGCCAGGTGCGGGGCACGTCGATCTCGAAGACGCCGCTGTCGGGATCGCCGTCGAGGACGTACAGCGGCAGGCGCGAGTGCTCGCACCACAGGACCACCCGGACCCGGACGTGCATGAGCCGCCTGCTCCAGGACCGCCGGTCGAGCAGTTCGACCGTGTAGAACCGGGGCCCGTTCACCGCCTCGTCGGTGAACAGGTCCTTGAGCTTCCCGATCTCCGCCTCGATGCGCGCCAGGGCCTCCGCTTCGCTGCGCTGCGCCTCGCCGCTCCCGCGACCCCGCGCCTCGGGCGGCGCCGGGAAGGCGGGACGGACGGGCTCGTCGTCCTCGTCCTCGGGCGGGCGGTGGATGAGCCGGTCGATCGGCATGTCCTCCCAGCAGCGGCGGCACTCGGCGGTCTTCTTGCCGATGCTGCGGCGGGTCAGGAGCCGCTCCAGGCCGAACAGGCCGGTCCGGGAGCCGTCGGGGTCGACGCACTCGTTGCCGCAGGGCACGAGCCGCTTGAGCCGGAAGCCGGGCCACAGCTCGCCGGCGTAGTCCTCGAGGTCCTTGATGAACTCCTGGAGGAACTGCTCGGGGTAGGCGGCCTTCACGGTGACGCGGAGCCGCTGCCCCTCCAGGCGGACCAGGGCGCGCGCGTACGGGCCGGGCTGGATCACGAAGCCGCTGTGCCAGTGGACGCTGTCCTCGAAGCGCTCGCGGCCGAGCGAGTGGCGGTGCCAGCGCACGATGAGCTGGTGCACCAGGCCCTCGGGGACGCCCTTGACGCCCCTGGTGTCGAGGAACTCGCACAACTGGGAGTCCTCGCGCAGGTGCGGGCCGAACCCGTCCCAGACCTCCTCGAGCGGCGGCGGCACCTCGTCGACGAGCTGCGCGATGAGGCTGCTGGGCGGGCGGCCCTCGGCCTCGGCGATGCGGTACGAGAGGTCGTACTTCTCCATGAGCTGGAGGAGCGCCGGGTGGAACTTCGGGTCGTACCGCTCGTTCGGGGGCTTGTCGGGGTTGTTCCACAGGTGGACCAGGCGGCGGTGCTCGACAAGGCCGTGCCGGGCGGCGGTCTCGGCGTCGTCGACGATGTGGCTGACGGCGGTGCTGAGCCAGTCGCCTTTGAGGACCACGATCTCCTTGAGGCCGGGGATCTCCGGGTAGTGGATCCAGTACCCCAGGCGGGTGGCGATGGCCGCGAGCGCGCCGGCGGCGTCCTCGTCGAGGCCGAAGGTCTCGGCGCGGCGCAGGTAGTCGGGGTACTCGAGGAAGGACTCGCCGCTCTGGACGAGCGAGCGGCGCAGGTCCTTCCAGCCTGCGGGCACCTCGCGGTTGAGTTGCGGGATCGCGGCGGCGGACTCCCACAGGGCCGCCCGGAGGTCGTCGATGCCGAACCCGGTCCTGCTGTCGACGAAGTGGAAGCCGCCGATGAGGTCGCCGTGGCGCTGCATCAGGCCGGCCTGGTCGATGCGGGGGTGCTGGCCGTCGACGTGGGTGGCGACGATGTGGATCTTGATGTCGTCGTCGCTGGTGCGGCGGCGGATCAGGTCGATCCAGTAGTCGACGAAGCCCTGCATGGATCCGGTGCGCGCCTTCCAGACCACGACGTACACGGCGGGGGCGGTGAAGAAGAGCTGGTGGGTGGGGCGGTACGCCTTCTGGCCGCCGAAGTCCCAGGCGTTCATGGTGATCGCCTCGGACGGGTCGCCGCCGGGGCCGGTCAGGTCGAGGGTCTTCACCTCGATGCCGTGGGTCGAGCCGCGGTCGGGGTCGAACGGCTCGCCGCGCATGGCGGCCAGGAGCGAGCTCTTGCCGACCTCGCCTTCGCCGACCAGGACGAGCTTGGCCTCGCGGAAGTCGGCGCTGCCGGTGTCGAGGCCCTCCATGAACTCGCGGAGCGCGGGCAGGCCGGCGACCGCCGCGGCGCGCTGCTCGGGCGGGAGGAGGTTCCCTTCGAGGTGGAGCAGTTCGAGCTTGTCGAGCTTGAGGAGGGAGCGGGGCAGGCTGCGCAGGCCGTTGTACTCGGCGTCGAGGCGGCTGAGCTCGGTGAGGGCGCTGAGGTACTCGGGGAGCTCGGCGAACTTGTTGCCGTTGAGGTTGAGGCGGCGCAGGCTGGTGAGCGCGGTGATCGAGCGCGGGAGGCGGGTGAGGCGGTTGGCGTCGAGCCGGAGCTCGACCAGGTTGACGAGGCGGCCGATCGAGTCGGGGAGGTCGGTGAGGCCGGCCCGGGTGAGTTCGAGGCGGGTGAGCCCGGTCAGCTCGGTGACGGGCTCGGGGAAGGCCCCGAACCGGTTGTCGCTCACGTCGAGCCAGGTGAGGGCGCTCAGGCGGGCGATCGAGGCGGGCAGGTCGGTGAGGCGGTTGCGGAAGAGCGTGAGCTTGACGAGCCGGTCGAGGCCGCCGATCGAGCCGGGGAGCGCGGTGATCCGGTTGACGTCGAGGTCGAGCCGGATCAGGGAGGCGAGGCGGCCGATGGAGGCGGGGAGCGAGGTGAGCTGGTTGTCGCCGAGGTTGAGTTCGGTGAGCTCCTGGAGCCGCCCGATCGACTCGGGGACGGAGGAGAGCCGGTTCTGGAACAGGTTGAGATGGGTGAGCCGCTCGAGTTCGCCGATCCAGTCGGGGAGGCGGGTGATGCTGTTGACCGAGAGGTCGAGGTACCGCAGGTGCGTCATCGTGCGCACGGCCGGCGGGACGGCTCTGAGGTTCTGGCGCGAGAGGTCGAGGCTCGTGGGGAGCCGGCCGTGCTCGTCGGGCTGGCCGGCGTCGGAGAGCAGCCTTCTCAGTGGCATCGCAGGGGGTTCACCCACCGGGTTCGGAATGTGATGGCGGTTCGTGACAGTGCTGTCACGCGCCATGCTACCGCCCGGCCGCAGCCGCCGGGGCGTCGCGATCGTGTTGCCGCCCAACGGGGGACGGGCCCGCTCGCGCGGGCCCGTCGCGGTTCAGCGCAGCAGGTCGTCGGGCATGAGGGAGACGGGCGGGGCGCCCATGGTGACGACGACGTCGCCTTCGGCGGCGAGCGCCTTGACGGCGGCGGGGACGTCGTCCCATTCGGCGACGAAGACCTTGTCCTCCTCGGGGAGGGCAATGGCGTCGCGGAGCGCTTGCCCGCCTTCGCCTTCGGGGATGTCCTCGCCGGGGCCGAAGATCTCCATGACGACGACCCGGTCGGCGAGCGAGAGCGCTTCGGCGATGTCGTCGCGCATGGCGATGGTGCGGTAGACGCGGTAGGGCTGGAAGACCACGATGAGGCGGCCGTCGCCGGCGACCTCCTTGAGGGTCTTGACGGCCTCGGTCATCGCGGTCGGGTGGTAGGCGTACTCGTCGAAGACGGCGTACCCGTCGATCTCGCCGCGCTTCTCGAACCGGCGCTTGACCCCGCCGAAGGAGGCGATGCCGGCGGCGATGTCCTCGGGTTCGAGGCCGAGGTAGAGCCCGACCGCGACCGCGGCGGCCGAGTTGAGGGCGATGTGCCGGCCGGGCATCGGCAGGTGGAAGCGGCCGAGGACCTGGCGCTCGTAGAGGACCGTGTAGTCGACGCCGTCCTTGTCGGACTCGACGTCGCCGAGCTGGACGTCGGCGCCGTCGCTGAAGCCGTAGGTGGCGACCGTGCGGCCCTCGGCGCGGAGCTTCTTCGCGAGCGCGAGCGTGCCCGGGTTGTCGGCGCAGAGGACCAGGAGGCCGTCCTTGTCGGTGTTGCGGCAGAACCGCTCGAACGCCTCGGTGAGGGACTCCATGTCGCCGTAGGTGTTCAGGTGGTCGACGTCGATGTTGGTGACGACGCCGATCTCGGGGCGGTAGCGCAGGAACGAGCGGTCGGACTCGTCGGCCTCGGCCACGAACAGGTCGCCGTCGCCGTGCGCGCCGGTGAACGCGCCGATGATCTCGCCTCCGTTCACATAGGACGGTGCGAGTCCGGCGTGCTCGAGCATCTGGGTGATGATCGCGGTCGTGGTGGTCTTGCCGTGGGTGCCGGTGACGACGACCGAGCGGCGGCCGGTCATGGCGGCGGCGAGCGCCTCGGAGCGGTGGTAGACCCGGATGCCGCGGCGGCGGGCCTCGGCGACCTCGAGGTGCTCGTCGTTGTGCGCGGTGGAGCGGACCACGGTGTCGACGCCGTCGAGGTTGGCCTCGGTGTGCTCGCGGTGGAGCGTGACGCCGAGGCGCTCGAGCTCGGGCAGGCTCGGCCAGTCCTTCAGCTCGGAGCCGGACACGGGGAGGCCGCGCGTCGCGTACAGGCGGGTGAGGCCGTTCATGCCGACGCCGCCGACGCCGATGAACAGGACGCGCCCGAGGTCCTCGGCGGTGACGCCCTCGTCGATCGGGCTGGTCAGGTCGTTGGGATCGGTCATGCCTGCGAGACCACCTTCAGCGTGTAGTTGCGGAGCGCCTCGTCGCCGGTGCGGGACCCGAAGGCGGCCGCGGCCTGCGACATCTGGAGGACGCGGTTCCGGTCGGTGATGACCGGGATGAGGTTCTCGGCGATCCATCCGGGGCTGAGGTTCTCGTCGTCGCAGAACATGGCGCCGCCGGCGGCGACGACCGGCCCGGCGTTGCGGTACTGCTCCTTGTTGCCCCACGGCATGGGGACGAACACCGTGGGGATGCCCAGCGCGCTGACCTCGGCGACGGTCATGGAGCCGCCGCGGGCCAGGACCATGTCGCACGCGGCGTAGCCGAGGTCCATGCGGTCGAGGTACGGCAGGGTCCGGTACGGGACCGGCAGGCCCTCGGGGATGTGGATCGGCTCGTCGCGGCGGGCGCCGGTGATGTGGAGGACCTGGACGCCGCGGTGCGCGAGCATCTGGGCCGCGCCGGAGACGGCGTTGTTGATCGAGGCCGCGCCCTGGGAGCCGCCGTACACGAACAGGACTGGGCGGCGCGGGTCGAGCCCGAAGTACTGGCACGCCTGGACGCGCATGGCGTTGCGGTCCAGGTGGGCGATCGCGGGCCGCAGCGGGACGCCGGTGATGGTGCCGTCGGCCAGGAGCGGCGACGCCTGCGGCAGGTGCGGGAAGCCGAGCGCGAGATTGTCGCTGAACTTGAGCGCGAGCTTGTTGGCGACGCCGGGCGGGTCGTTGAACTCGAAGATGACCATGGGCATCTTGCGGCGCCAGGCGGCGAGGTAGGCGGGGACGGCGACGTACCCGCCGAAGCCGACCACGACGTCGGCCTGGACCTCGTCGAGGATCTCGCGGGTGGCCTTCATGGCCTTGAGCATGCGCGGCGCCGTCAGCAGCAGGTCGAGGTTGACCTTGCGCGGGAGCTGGTGGGCCGGGACGTTGCGGAGGTCGTACCCGGCCTTGGGGATGAGGTCGTTCTCGAGGCCCTTCTCGGTCCCGAGGCAGGTGACGCGCACGTGGGGGTCGTGGCGGCGCAGGCAGTCGGCGAAGGCCAGGAGCGGGTAGATGTGGCCGCCGGTGCCGCCGCCGGCGAGGACGACCGATCGAAGCTGTGCCAACGTCATGTCTTTCTGGTCGTAGGGTCGGACTTCGCGGAGTCGGGCTCCGACTCCGTGCGGGGCGCGGGCGGCAGGGGGGCCCAGAGCAAGCGTACGAGACGAGAGGGGTTGCGCGCCCGGAGTGCCTGGGCCGCGTCGGGTTCGGCACGCGCGAATCCGGCGAGCATCCCGACCGCCGCGAGGACCACCACGAGGGCGGTGCCGCCGTCGGAGATGAACGGGAGCGGGACGCCGGTCATCGGGATGAGGCCGAGGACGCCGCCGATGTTGATGAACGCCTGCCCGGCGATCCAGATCGTGACGCCCGCGGCCACCAGGGACCGGAACGCGTCGTCGGAGCGGCGGGCGATGCGGAAGCCGGTGTAGACGAAGACCGCGAACAGCGCGAGGATCACCAGGCAGCCGACGACGCCGAGCTCCTCGGCGATGAGCGCGAAGATGAAGTCGTTGTGGCCGTTGGGGAGCCAGTCCCACTTCTGGCGGCTCTCGCCGAGGCCGAGGCCGAACCAGCCGCCGTCGGCGATCGCGTAGTAGCCCTGGATGGCCTGGTAGCCCCAGGTGTCGGCGAAGTCCTCGGGCCGCGAGAAGGAGATGATGCGCTCCATCCGGTAGCCCTCGAAGGCGATGAGGAGGACCGAGCCGGCGAGCGCGGTGCCGAAGAGGACGCCGAGGATCCGCAGCGGCACGCCCGAGGCCCACAGCAGGCCGATGAACATCGCCACGATGATGAGCATCGTGCCGAGGTCGGCGTACCCGATGATGAGCATCAGCGAGCCCGCGATCGGGAACATGGGGATCGCCAGGTCGCGCCAGGACGCGATGCGCGGGCCCAGCCGCACCAGCGAGTCCGCGGCCCACAGCAGGAGCGCGAACTTGGCGATCTCGGCGGGCTGGAACTGGACCGGTCCTATGTGGATCCACAGGTTGTCGGTGGCGATGCCGCCCGAGTCGCCGCCGGAGCCGTTCTGGGCGATCGACATGACGACCAGGAACAGGCCGAGGAGGATGGCGATGACCAGGAGCGGTCGGGCCACCGCCCGGTAGGTGCGCGCGGGCAGGCGCTGGGCGATCCAGAAGCAGACCAGGCCGACGACGGCCCAGATGACCTGCTGGAGGATGACGGCGAACGCGTTGCCCGTGGCCTCGTAGGACTCGACCATGGTGGCGGAGAAGACCATCACCAGGCCGATGGTGAGCAGGAGGCCCGCGGAGGAGAGCAGCAGGTAGTACGAGGCGAGCGGCCGGTCGAGGAGGCCGCGGAGCATCTCGGTGAACCCGCTTCTCACCCGGCGTCCTCCCCCAGCAGCCGCCGCACCGCGTCCGCGAACGCGTCGCCGCGGTGGGCATAGGAGCGGAACATGTCGTAGGAGGCCGCGGCGGGCGAGAGCAGCACCGTGTCGCCGGGCTGCGCGAAGCCCGCGGCGCGGGCGGCGACGTCGGTCATGACCGCATCGTCGCCGCCGTCGAGGACGGCGACGGGGAGGTCCGGGGCGTGTCGCGCGAGCGCGTCGGCGATCAGCGCCCGGTCCTGTCCGATGAGGACGGCCGCGCGGAGCTTGTGGGCGTACTCGGCGACGAGGGAGTCGACGTCGACGCCTTTGAGCTGGCCGCCGGCGACCCACACGACCGAGTCGTAGGCGGCGAGCGCCGCGGCGGCGGCGTGCGGGTTGGTGGCCTTGGAGTCGTCGACCCAGGTCACGCCCTCGTGCTCGGTGAAGGCGACGTTGCGGTGCGGTTCGGGCGTGTACTTGCGGATGGCCTCGGCGATCTCGGCGTGGCCGACGCCGGCCTCGCGGGCGAGCGCGGCGGCCGCGAGGGCGTTGGCCACGTTGTGCCACCCGGCGGGGCGGACGAGGTCGACCGAGCAGATCTGGACGGGCTCGCCGCCGGTGTAGTCGACGAGGTAGCCCAGGGCCACCCCGAACTGGCCCGGTTCGGGCTGGTTCAGGGTGAAGCCGGTGACGTGGGCGTCGGTGTGCTTGGCGAGGGCGACGACCGCGGGGTCGTCGAGGTTGGCGACGGCCCGGCCGCCGCGCCAGACGGCGGCCTTGGCCTCGCTGTAGGCGTCGAAGCCGCCGTGCCAGTCGAGGTGGTCGGGGGCGAGGTTGAGGACGGCCCCGGCCGTCGGGGCGAGCGACGCCGACCAGTGGAGCTGGTAGCTGGAGAGCTCGACGGCGATGACGTCGTACGGGCCGTTGGCGGCGTGGACCAGCGGGACGCCGATGTTGCCGAGGGCCGCGGTGCGCAGGCCCGCGGCCTCGAGCATCGCGGCGAGCATCGTCGTGGTGGTCGTCTTGCCGTTGGTGCCGGTGACGGCGAGCCAGCGGGCCGCGCCCGGTTCGCGCAGGCGCCAGGCGAGTTCGGGTTCGGAGAACGTCTCGATCCCGGCGTCGCGGGCGGCGACGGCGATCGGGTGGTGCGGCGGGAACCCCGGCGAGAGGACCACCTGCTCGATCCCGTCCAGGAGGGCCGGGTCGAACTCGCCGGTGGCGGTCCGGGCGCCGCGGGCGGCGAGCGCGCGGAGCCGCTCGGAGTCGTCGCGGTCGTACACGGTGACCGCGGCGCCCCGGTCGAGGAGGACCTCGGAGCAGGCGGTCCCGGCCACGCGGGCGCCTGCGACGAGGACGTTCCTGGCGATGCCTGCCACGGGCTACCCCGCGATCCGGAGGAAGTCGGCGAAGAAGAAGCCGAGCGCGATGGCGACGCCGATGCCCGCGATGATCCAGAACCGGACCACGATGGTCACTTCGGACCAGCCGGCGAGCTCGAAGTGGTGCTGGATCGGGGACATCCGGAACACGCGTCTGCCGGTGAGCTTGAACGAGGTCACCTGGATCATGACGCTGGCGGTCGTGATGACGAAGAGCGCGCCGACGATCGGCAGGAGCAGGATCGTCTTGGAGGCGATGGCGAGCCCGGCGATGAGCGCGCCGAGGCTGAGGGAGCCGGAGTCGCCCATGAAGATCTGGGCGGGCGAGGTGTTCCACCACAGGAAGCCGAACATGGCGCCGGCGGCGGCGCCGGCGATGAGGGCGATCTCGAGCGGGTCGCGGACGTCGTAGCAGAGGTCATCGGCGGGCTGGGCGCCGCCGCACCAGTGGCGGTACTGCCAGAAGCCGATGATGAGGAATGCCATGAAGGCCATCATGGAGGCGCCTGTGGCGAGGCCGTCGAGGCCGTCGGTGAGGTTGACGCCGTTGGCGGTGGCGTTGACGAGCAGGACGATGACGACGACCATGCCGATCTCGGTGACGTTGAACGAGCCGGTGGCGCCGGAGAGGGAGACGAAGGGGGTGGCGACGGTCTCGGAGATCTCGGAGGTGACGATCGAGCCCTGGTAGTAGACGGCGACGATGCCGAAGACGGTGGCGGCGATGGTGAGGCCGATGACCTTGGCGCGCCCGGAGATGCCGCCGGAGTGCTTGCGGCGGATCTTGAGCCAGTCGTCGATGAAGCCGACGAAGCCGCAGGAGACGAAGAGTCCGATGAGGACGATGCCGGTGGCGGTGAAGCCGGTGGGGCGGGAGAACATCTCGGTGTCGGCCTCGGGCAGGGCCATGAGGACGAGGTGGCCGGCGATGTAGGCGAGCACGGTCGTGAAGATGAAGACGACGCCGCCCATGGTGGGGGTGCCGGCCTTCGCGAGGTGGGTCTGGGGTCCGTCGGAGCGGATGGGCTGTCCGGCCTTGAGGCGGCGGAACAGCTTGGCCGCGAGGGGCGTCAGCGCCATGGTGAGCGCGAACGCCACGAACGCGGCGACGATGACTGCTCTCACTGGTCGGTTTCCTCCTTGGCGCGCAGGTGGTCGGCGACGTCCCAGGTCCGGTATCGGGAGCCTTTCACCAGGACGGCGTCGCCGGGGCGCAGCCGGTTTTCGAGCAGCGCGATGGCCGCGGCTTGATCGGGGACATGGGTGGCGGTGACGCCGTCGGCACCGTCGATGCTGTGCGCACGGCCGTTTCCGGCTGCGCCTTCAACGATGGGTTCAGTGCCTTCGCCGACGGCGATGATCTCGTCGACGCCGGCGTCGCGGGCCTGCTCGCCGAGGCGCCGGTGGCATTCCTCTTCGAGCTCTTCGAGGTCGGCCATGAGTCCGAGGACGGCGATGCGCCGCCCCTCGGTCGGGACCCGCCCGAGGGCGCGGACGGCCGCGGCCATCGAGGCGGGGTTGGCGTTGTAGGAGTCGTCGATGACGACGGTGCCGTCGGGGCGGGTGAAGACGTCCATGCGGCGCTCGGAGAGGCGCCCGGCCTCGCCGAGGCCCGCGGCGATCTGGTCGGGGGACGCGCCGAGCCGCCACATGACGGCGGCGGCGGCGAGGGCGTTGTAGACGTGGTGGTCGCCCCACAGCCGCAACTGGACGCGCGCTTCACCGCCGGGGGTGACGAGGGTGAACGCGTGGCGGCCGTCGCCGGGTTCGACGTCGGCCGCGCGGATCTCGGCGTCCTCGCGGATGCCGAAGGCGAGGACCCGAGCGCGGGTGCGGTCGGCCATGGCGGCGACGCGCGGGTCGTCGGCGTTGAGGACGGCGGTGCCCTCGGGGGCGAGGAACCGCGGCAGTTCGGACTTGGCCTCGGCGGTCGTCTCGATGGAGCCGAAGCCGTCGAGGTGCGAGATGCCGACGTTGAGGACGGCGCCGATCGAGGGCGGGGCGATCTCGCACAGGCTCGTGATGTGGCCGAGCCCGCGCGCGGCGAGCTCGAGGACCAGGTACTCGGTGTCGGGTTCGACCCGGCAGACCGTGTACGGGTGGCCGAGCTCGTTGTTGAAGTTGCCTTCGGTGGCGACGGTGGGGCCGAGCCGGGCGCAGAGCTGCCCGAGCAGGTCCTTCGTGGAGGTCTTGCCGTTGGAGCCGGTGACGCCGATGACGGTCGCCTTCGACACGGCGGCGATGTGCGACGCGAGCCGGGTGAGCGCCTCGACGGCGTCGTCGACGTAGATCGCGGGCGTGTCGATCGGGCGGGTCGCGATGGTCGCGACGACGCCCTGCGCGTGGGCCTGGGCGGCGAAGTCGTGACCGTCGACCTTGGCGCCGGGGATGGCCAGGAACAGGCCGCCCGGCCCGGCCTTGCGGGAGTCGAACTCGACGCCGCCGGTGACGACGGCCTCCGGGTCGGCCGTCTCGCTGAGCTTGCCGCCGGTGGCGGCGGCGACCTGGGCCAGGCTCATGGGGATCACGCGGCGGACTCCTCCTGCTGTTGTGCTTGTCGAACTATCACGCTTCAGCGTGCGGTGCCGGTTTCACCCACCCCGCGTCCCGGAGCGCGCGGGCCAGGAGCAGGCGGTCGTCGCTCGCCACCGGGCCGTCGGCGGTCTCGGTGTACGTCTCGTGCCCCTTGCCGAGGAGGGCGACGGCGTCGCCTGGCTCGGCCAGGGCGGCGGCCTCGCGGACGGCGGCTTCCCGCCCGGGAATATTACGGCAGGGCGTGCCCTGGACGGCGGCGGCCACCTCGTCCCGGATGCGCGCCGGGTCCTCGGTGCGCGGGTTGTCGTCGGTGACGATGACCAGGTCGGCCGCGGCCGCGGCCGCGCCCATGAGCGGGCGCTTGGACCGGTCGCGGTCGCCTCCGGCGCCGAGGACCGCGATGACCCGCCCGGGGGTGGACTCGCGGAGCGCTTCGATCACGGCGGTGATCGCCTCGGGCTTGTGCGCGTAGTCGACGACGCCGCGCACGGCCGCGTCGCCGGAGACGAGCTCCATGCGGCCGGGCACGCCGGTGCAGGAGGCGACGCCGGCGAGCGCGGTGTCGGTGTCGACGCCGACGGCCTCGAGGAGAGCGACGGCGAGGACGGCGTTGGCGACGTTGTGGCGCCCGGGCATGTTCACGCGGCCTTCGCCCTTGCCGTGGGGGCCGGCGAGGTGGAACGTCTGGGTGAAGCCGTCGCCGGCGATGTCGCGGGCGTAGTAGTCCGCGGCCGGGTCCTTGAGCGAGAAGGTGCGGCTCGCGCCGTCGGCGAGGGTCGCGACGCGCGCGTCGTCGGCGTTGAGCACCTCGACCTCGGCGCGGCCGTCGAAGAGGCGGGCCTTCGCGGCGAAGTAGTCGTCGAGGTCGGCGTGGAAGTCGAGGTGGTCGGTGCCGAACATGGTGAACCCGGCGGCCTTGAACCGGCAGCCTTCGACGCGGCCGAGCACGAGCGCGTGGCTGGAGACCTCCATGACCACGTCGGTGACGCCGCGTTCGAGGGCGGTCGCCAGGAGCGCCTGGAGCTCCGGGGCCTCGGGGGTGGTGCGCTCGGAGTCGATGCGGTCCCCGGCGATGCGGGTCTCGACCGTGCCGATGATGCCGGTGGTGCGCCCGGCGTGGGCGAGGCCGGCCTCGACAAGGTACGCGGTGGAGGTCTTGCCGTTGGTGCCGGTGATGCCGATGAGGTTGAGCCGTTCGGCCGGCCGGCCCCAGACGCGGGCGGCGATCTCGCCCGTCAGCGTGCGCGGGTCCGCGGCGACGAGGACCGGCAGGAGCCCGTTCACCAGCTCCGCGCCGCGGGCGTCGGTGAGGACCGCGACCGCGCCGCGCTCGGCGGCCTGGGCGGCGAACTCGGCGCCGTGGCGGCGGGCCCCGGGCAGGGCCGCGAAGAGGTCGCCCGGCTCGACCGCGCCGGCGGCGAGGCTGACGCCGGTGACCGCGAGGTCCAGGTCCCCGGCCCCGGGCAGGAGGTCGGCGAGGCCGTCGATTCGGTACGGGACGGTCTGGTGGGGACGTGGAAAGGTCGGCACGGCCTGACCCTACACCGGCACCGACGGTCCGCAGGCCGTACACCGGAGGGGTGGGGTCAGTGCTCGGGGTGGTCGACCGGGTTGCGGTCGTGCGCGTCGAGGTTGTCCGACCAGGTGCCCAGGAGCTTGTCGAGCTCGGCGGCCTGGTCGCAGTTGAGGTCGTCGAGGAACAGCTCGCGGACCAGGGAGAGGATGCACGGCGCGGCCTGCTCGAGGCGCTCGAGCCCGGCCGGGGTCAGCTTGACCCAGGTCCCGCGGTTGTCCCACTCGCACTTGTGCCGCTCGACCAGGCCCATCTCGGAGAGCTTGTTGACCTGGTAGGTGACGGCGCTCTTGGCGGTCACGATCTGATCGGCGAGCTCGCTCATGCGCATGGCCTGCTCCTCGCCGTCGGCGAGGCGCACGAGGATCTCGTACTGGGTGTGCGTGATCCCGTGGTTGCCCTGGAGGCGCCGGTCGATGTGGTGCTCCAGGCGGTGCGTGACCTGGAGGAACCGCGTCCAGACGGCGTTCACGTCGGGTCGGAGCCAGCGGCTCTCGAAGTCGCCCGCGCCCATCGGTTCCTCCTCTCGTCGCGTGCGGACCAGCCGGGACGGCTGGTTCAATATCGAACAATCCTATCAGCGGGTGAGGGGTCTTACGGTCCTCGAGTCGGCGACGCCACACCCTGGTCGTCTCGCGACCACCAGGGGTTATGCCCACTGGCCCGGTTCGGATCGAAGAATCCTCCCGTTCTAGGCTGGGGCCCGACCACCTCCCCCGTTCGGCCCCGAGCAACCGAAGGACCGCAAGCCTTGAACGCCGGAACCATCGCCAGGCGCGCCGCCCGCCCCTTCCGCGGGGCGAAGCGACTCCTCACCTTCCCCGTCGTCGCCGTCGCGGCCGTGGTGCTCCTGGTGTCGCCCGCCTCGCAGTCGAACGCGCAGGAGGAGTCGGAGGGCGCCTCGGCGGAGCTCAGCCAGGCCATCGAGGACTACCTCAACGCCAGGGACGAGCTCGCCTCCCTCGAGCAGCAGGAAGAGGACCTCGCCGCGGAGCTCGCCGCCTCCACCGAGGAGCAGGCCGCGCTCCAGGCCGAGCTCGAGGACTACGCGTACGTCGCCTCCACCACCTCCGACTACCAGTCGACCGCCGCGCTCCTCGCCTCCGGCGACCCGCAGGACGCCATCGCAGCCATGGAGATGCTCCAGTTCCTCGGCGAGTCCCGCGCCGACCGGCTCAACGAGCTCATCACCCGCCTCCAGGAGATCCAGGCCCTGCAGCAGACCCTCGACGACAACATCGCCGAGCAGGCCGAGGTCGCCGAGGACATGGAGGCCGCCCGCGACGAGGCCGCCCGCGAACTCGCGGCCGCCGGCGGCGACGCCGCCGACGGCCCGACCGTCTCCGACGCCCCCGCCGCCGAACCGTTCGAAGGCGACGGCGGCGGCTGCACCGAGGACGACCCGACCACCGGCGGCTGCCTCACCCCGCGGACCCTGCACGCGCTCGAACAGGCCCAGATCGCCGGGTTCACCCGGTACGTCGCCTGCTACCGCCCCTCCGGCTCCGGTGAGCACCCCAAGGGCCGGGCCTGCGACTTCTCCTCCGAACCGGGCGGCTTCGGCGGCGACGCCGGCGGCGAGGACTACGACTACGGGCAGAACCTCGCCGGCTGGCTCATCGAGAACTCCGACGCGCTCGGCGTGCAGTACATCATCTGGTACCGCCAGATCTGGTTCCCCGGGAGCGGCTGGAAGTCCTACTCCGGCGCCTACGGCGACCCCTCCTCCGACCACACCAACCACGTGCACCTGAGCATGCGCTGACGCGTTCCCGTTTGGGCCGTGCAATTCACAGGTTCACTGGGGACACGCGCTCGCCTCGCGTGTGTACCGTGGGGCAATGACCTTCGGACGATCCTCTCTGACCCGCCGCGGCGCCCTCGCCGCCGCCGGCTCGGCGGCCGCCCTCGGCCTGGCCGCGGCCTGCAGCGACGAGAGCGGGACAATCTCGGAGGGCGCCTCCTCCGAGGCGCCCCAGAGCGCCGCCAAAGTGACGATCACCCCCGCCGACGGCGCCGCCGACGCGACCGCGGCCACCGAGATCGCCTGGACCGTCGAAAGCGGCGAGTTTCAGGAGTTCACGCTGACCGACGCCTCCGGCGCCGCCGTCGAGGGCGCAATGCACCCGGACGGGACCACCTGGGTCCCCGCCAGCCCCCTCGAATGGGAGGGCACGTACACGGCCACGGTCACCGCCGTCGACGAGGCGGGCATCACCGCCACCGCGACCTCGACGTTCACCGTCATCGCCTCGCCCGGGAACCGGGTGAGCATCGAGAACTACCTGCCCGGGCAGGACTCCACGGTCGGGGTCGGCGCGATCCTCGCGTTCCGCTTCACCGACTACGAGATCCCCGAGGACCTGCGCGCCTCGGTCGAGCGGCGGCTGTTCGTCACCTCCGAGCCGGCGCAGGAGGGCTCGTGGCACTGGATCACCGGCCGCGCGCTCGAATACCGGCCGATGGAGTACTGGCAGCCGAACACGAAGGTCACCGTCCGGCTCGGCCTCGGCGGCCTCGACCTCGGCGACGGCCGGTACGGCGAGTACGACCAGGAGACGTCCTTCGCCATCGACTCCGAGGCGCGGCTCCTGGAGGCCGACAACGACACCAAGCAGATGCGGGCCTACCTGGACGGCACCGTCGTCCAGACCATCCCGATCTCGCTGGGCTCCGACGAGCCGATCGACGGGAACGACGCCCGGTCCTTCTCCGGCACCATGACGATCATGAGCCGCGAGGAGGAGTCGACGTTCGTCTCCGACCTCTACGACTACGAGACCGACGTCAAATGGGCGATGCGCCTGACGTTCTCCGGGCAGTTCATCCACGGCGCCCCGTGGGCGGCCGACCGCCTCGGCCGGGAGAACGGGTCCCACGGCTGCATCAACGTCTCCGACGAGATGGGCGAGTGGATCTACAACTTCGTGCGCTGGGGCGACCCGGTCGTCGTCATGAACACCGGCGTCGACGTCCCGCAGGGCGACGGCTTCACCGCCTGGTCGCTGGACTGGGAGACGTTCAAGGCCGGGTCGTACCTCGAGGCGTAATCGAGTCTTGAGAGCAGACTCGAGTGCGGGCCCGGCGGCTGCCGTCGGGCCCCTCGCCGTTCCTAGACGGGCTCTTCGGTGCGGACCTTCGGGTCGGCGGCCTGCGGGTGCTCCTCGAGGATGCGGCGGTGCGCCCAGCGCTCCACGAAGAACGAGGCGACCGGGACGGTCCCGCCGAGCAGGAGCCCGACGGTCTGGGGCCAGAACCTCCAGCCGGCCTGCTGGGCCAGGTGGAAGCCGAGCACCAGGTAGACCATGTAGCACAGGCCGTGGATCGGGCTGATCACCGTCACGAGCGTGTCGTCGCCGCCGAAGTACTTGAGCGGCATGGCGACGAACATGAGGGCGATGAGGAACGTGCCGACGATCCAGGCGACGATGCGGAAGCGTTTCAGGGCGGCGTTCATGCGTGGCTCCCCTGGGAGGAATCGGACGGTGACCGGCGCGCCCGCAGGATCGACTCCTCGAACGGGGAGGTCATCGGGGGCGGCTCGGGGCGGCCGCGGCGCGGCGCCTCGCCTTCGGGGCGGTCCTTGCGCAGCTCCAGGCGCATCTGCCGGATCCACAGCGCCACCGTGAAGACCGCGAACAGCGGCCACTCGAGGGCGTATCCCCAGCTGATGGCGTTGCCGCCCTGGGCGCGGGTGAGCTGCCACCACCCGAGCAGGCCGAAGCCGATCGTCAGCACCACGGCGAAGCAGTGGAGGACGATCCATGGGGGCGTCAGCAGGCGTCGCACCGCACCAGACCGCATCGCCCCAGAGTATGGTGACCGACCCGATGTTGCCCCCGGGGGGCCTCCCGTGGTGACTTGACTTCCATCCCCGCTCAATGAGCGGGAACTCCCTGGGCTCGCGCCCGGGGTGGTTCCTGTTTCATCGCCGATTGCGGAAGGGAGGACCCTTGCCGTCTGACATCGGCTCCGCAGGCCTCGCCGGGCGGTTGCCCGGCTGCGACTCGACCAGCCGCAAGGATGTTCTTGGCCGCGTTGATATCCCGGTCGTGCCAGGTGCGGCAGGTCGGGCATCTCCATGCCCGGGTCGACAGGTCGAGTCTGTCGAGCAGGTGCCCGCAGTGCGAGCAGGTCTTGGAGGACGGATACCAGCGGTCGACCACGGCGAGGGTCCGTCCGGCCCGTTCAGCCTTGTACTCGATCATGCGCCGGAACTCGCCCCAGGCAGCGTCGCTGATCCGCTTCGCCAGCCTGCGGTTCTTCACCATGTTCGCCACCGCGAGGTCCTCGATGGCGATGAGATCGTTATCGCGGACGATGCGGGTGCTTGTCTTATGGAGGAAGTCGGCGCGTGCATTGCGGATCTTGCGGTGGGCGCGGGCGACCTTGGCCTTCGCCTTGATGCGGTTGGCCGAGCCCTTCTGGCAGCGGGCCATGCGCCGCTGGTAGCGGGCGAGATTGCGGGCTTTGCGATCCAGATGGCGCGGGCCGGTGATGCGCTGGCCGTCGCTGGTGACGGCGAAGTCCTTGACACCCAGATCGATGCCGACACTCCGGCCGATCGCCGGCTCGGGGTCGGGGTCCGCGGTGTCGGCGGCGAAGGTCACGAACCAGCGGCCGTCCGGGTCACGGGAGACGACGACCATCGACGGCTCAAGCGAAGCGAGATCGACACCTTCAAAGGACCACACGAACTTAAGCGGCGAAACGATCCGCGCCAGGCCGAGCTCTCCGTTGTTCAGGCGAAACGCTGAACGCGCGAAGTGCGCGGTCTGGCGGCCGGATCGGCTCTTGAACCGCGGGCGCTCGGCCCGCCCGGAGAAGAAGTTGGCGAATGCGGCTTGCTGATGCCGAAGCGCCTGCTGAAGCGGCACACTCGGCACTTCTTTCAGAAATGCGAAATCCTGGGTCCGCTTCCACCTCGTCAAGGCCGCACTGGCCTCACCATAGGTGGTCTGCTTTCCTTCCGCCTCCCAAGTGCGATTT
This sequence comes from Glycomyces albidus, assembly GCF_009451885.1. Taxonomy (GTDB): domain Bacteria; phylum Actinomycetota; class Actinomycetes; order Mycobacteriales; family Micromonosporaceae; genus Glycomyces; species Glycomyces albidus. Next base: position 100,390 of record NZ_WIAO01000002.1, on the reverse strand, counting down.
CGCTCAGCAAGCGCCTTGTTCCAGACCAAGCGGACGCACCCGAATGTGCGGGAGAGCATCGCCTGCTGATCGGGGTCGGGATACAACCGGCATTTGTACGCGGTTCGCACGGAAGGCATTGTAAGCGAGGACGGACGCCGTGTAAGACTTGGGCCGCGTGCCCCGAGCCCCCGTTGAAGGGGCCATCACCAGGAGATCGAATGACCCAGGACCTTCCCCAGGCAGGCGCCGTGCGGCCCTACCCCGGCCCCGACGCCGCCGCCGTCCGCGAGCTCCTGCTCGACTGGTGCGGCGCCGATCCCGAGGACGCCGCCGACGCGGTGCGCGCCCTCGGCGCCCTCGACGATGCCGCGCGCGAGCTGGCCGACCGGCTCTACCAGAGCATCGCCGCCGACATGGGCGGCAAGAAGTGGCTCTCCTGGCCCAAGCCGCCCGCCGACCACCCGCTCGTGGGCCTCTTCCCGATCCTCGCGGCCGTCCCGGACATGCTCGCGTTCCACACCGACCGCGGCGTCGACGAGGACCTGTCGCGGCGGGTCCTCGGCGATGTCGGCGAGAAGCTGCGGCTCAACCGCCGGATCTACGGCCGGGCCGGGCTCGACGTCGCCCACTGGTTCACCGGGCACGTGCGCGGCGCGCTGTACCAGCTCGGCCGGCTCCAGTTCTGCGTCGAGGGCCCCGACCCGAAGCCGTTCGCGGGGCTGCACATCCGCGGCGAGGGCGGGCCGCTCACGCTCGACGCCGTCCGCGACTCGGTCGAATGGGCCCTGGAGTTCCTGCCCGCGGTGTTCCCCGAGCGGTACGCCGGGCCCGAGGACCTGGTGTTCGTGTGCGACTCGTGGCTGCTCGACCCGCAGCTTCGGGACTGGCTCCCGGAGAAGTCGAACATCCCCGGCTTCGCGGCGCTGTTCACGCTCGAAGGCGAGGGCGACCCGGCCGGGAACCGCTCCGACCTGTGGCGCTTCGTGTTCGGCCGGCCCGAGGACACCCCGGTCGCGGAGCTGCCGCAGGACAACACGCTCCAGCGGTCGGTCCTGGCCGGGCTCAAGGCGGACGTGCAGTGGCGCAACCGCTTCGGACGCCTGGACCTCGCCCGGCTGGGGCTCTGACCTCCCGCACGGCCGCCTCGCTCCGCTGAGGCGGCCGTCGCCGTATTCGCCCTACGCGCGGGCGCGCTGCCACGCCTCGCTGGCGACGTAGTGGTTGTCGTACCGCTCCCCCGAGGCGGGGATCTCGGCCGGGTCGGCCTCGCCGGCCGCGACGCGTTCGAGCAGGCGGTAGTAGTCGAACCGGTCGGCCGCGGGGGTGAAGACCGCGAGCACGTCGGCGTCGAAGCCGCGGGCGGCCCCGAATGCGTGCGGCAGGCCCGCCGGGATCGAGACGAAGTCCCCCGCTTCGAGGACGATCACCTCGTCGCCGGTGAGGACCTGGAGCCGGCCTTCGATGACGAACACGGACTCGCTGGTCTTCGTGTGGAAGTGCGAGGGCGCGCCGTCGCCGCCGTCGGGGAAGGTCGAGCGGGTCACCGAGAGGGCGCCGCCGGTCGCGGAGGAGTCGGCGAGCAGGGTCATGACCGAGCGCTGCGCGTGGGCGAGGCGCTCGGCGGCGGCGGCGCGGGCGATGACGGGCTTCAGGATGGTGCTCATTGGGCCTCCAGTCGCGGTTCCGGCCCCTGCCGGAACTCATATCTAGATATTACTTATCTAGATAACGGATGTCAATGACCGTGCTCCACAGCACATCCAAAGGGAACCCGGACGGCTATCATCGTGGTTATGCGAATCAGCGAAGGCGTCGAATGGGCCGCGCACTGCTGCCTGCTGCTCGACTGGATGGGCATGGGCGACCCGGAGACGGCCGAGCCCGTCTCCACCGCCAGGCTCGCGGCCGGCTACGGCCTGCCGCCGGCCTATCTCAACAAGCAGCTCCAACCGCTCGTCAAGGCCGGCATCCTCACCTCCACCGCGGGCAAGAAGGGCGGCTTCCGGCTCGCGAGGCGCCTGCGGGACATCACCCTCATGGACGTCCTCACCGCGATCGAGGGCCCCGAGGAGGCGTTCCAGTGCGCCGAGATCCGGCAGCACGGCGTCTGGGCCGACGAACCCGCGTCGGTGTTCCGCGCCCCGTGCGCGATCGACACCGCGATGCGCACCGCCGAACTCGAATGGCGGCGGGCCCTCGCGGCGCAGACCCTCGCCGCGATCCAGCAGAACGCCGAACTCCAGGCCCCCGGTCTGCGCGCCCAGGTTCAAGACTGGTACCGCGAACCGAGGCCATAGGCTGTCCGTATGCGGATCGTCATCGCCGGGTCGAGCGGCTATCTCGGCAAGCCCCTGATGGAGGCCCTTGAAGGACTGGGCGAAGGCCACGACCTCGTGCGGCTGGTGCGCCACCGCCCCGACGAGGAGAACGAGATCGTCTGGGACCCCTACAAAGGGGCCCTCGACCCGCAGATCCTCGACGGCGTCGACGCGGTCGTCAACCTGTGCGGGGTGAACGTAGGCGGTCGGCGCTGGAACGCCGCGTACAAGCAGCGCATCGAGACCAGCCGGGTGGTCCCGACCGAGGTCCTGGCCGAGGCGGTGGCGGCGGCGAAGGTCCCGGTGATGGTGAACGCGTCCGCGGCCGGCTGGTACGGCGACCGCGCCGACGTCGAAGTGGACGAGTCCACCCCGGCCGCGGCCGACTTCCTCGGGCGGCTCTGCCTGAAGTGGGAGTCGGCGACCGCCGCAGCGGAGGAGTCGGGCGCACGCGTCGTCAAGCTGCGGACCGGCCACGTGCTGGGGCCCGAGAGCGTCCTGCTCGACCGGTTCGTGCCGGCCTGGAAGTGCTTCCTCGGCGGGCGCTTCGGCAGCGGCAGGCAGTACATGCCGTGGATCTCCTTGCGGGACTGGGTGAGCGCGGCCGTGACCGCGATCGAGGACGGATCAGTGCGCGGCCCGGTCAACATGGTCGGCCCCACGCCGGCGACGAACCGCGAGTTCACCAAGGCCCTGGGGGCGGTGGTCCACCGCCCCACGCCCTGGGTCATCCCGGGTTGGGCGGTCAAGATCGTCGCGGGCGAGGCCGCGATCGAGATGCTGCGCGGCGCCAGGATCAAGCCGGGAGTACTGCAGGCCAACGACTTCCAGTACCAGGACGAGACGGTGTTCGAGGCCCTGAGGTACGCCCTCCGCGACTGACCCTTTCACCACCTGAACGGCCCCGCCCATACGCGTGGCCGTTTTTCGTTGGCGCACCGGAAACGGACGCAGCTCACACGGATCCGCTCTTCCCGTCCGGGGGCGATGCAAGCTAAGTTGAACATGTTCAATCTTGAACATGTTCAACTAGCTCCCATGAACGGAGCCCCATGGAACCCTCACCCCCCACCCCGAATCCCGCCCCGATCCCCGCACCCGCCAGGCAGCTCGTACCCGGCACGGTCATCGCCGCACAGGTGCTCATGTGGCTGCACTTCGCCGTTGTTCCCTGCATGCTCGCCGCGATCGCAGTCGTCACGCTTCTCCGCATGGCCGATGTCGAAAGCGGCCCGATCACGGAGGACGAGGGGACTGCCATGCTGATCGCGAGCCTCGGTGCCCTGCTCATCACTGCAGCAGTACTGACCTTGGTCGGCGTCCTCGCCGTCAAGCTGCTCCGAGGCCGCCGCTGGGCGAGGACCGCAACGCTCGTATTCAACTCCGTTTGGATCGCGCTCGGGTTCATCGCCCTCATCGCGCCACTCGACTTCGTCCAGCCGATCCTCGCCGTCGGCTACGAAGGGGCCATAGCCGTCTGCCTGTGCACTCCCTCAGCGAAAGCCTGGTTCGCGAATCCCGACGCCCCATCGGAAGACGCTCCCGGCGCGGGCTGGACAGCGGGGAAGAAATGACGATGCCTTCACCGGACCCAGTGGAACCCGACGCCGAGCCGAAGGAGGCCGCCCTGGGTCCCGAACCGCCGGCTTCTTCCCCCATCCTCGACCGAATTTCCACGAAACGAAGGCACGATCATGGCCGTCCCCTCATGGTCCCCGACAGACCCGGCACTCTAATCGCCGCCCAGGTGTTCGTCGGCCTCCAAGCGGTGGCGCTCGTCTGCTGCGGCATACTGCCTGTGTTCTTCTGGTGGCCCGCTTTCATGGCGGCCGTCGTTTATTTCCTGCCCGTCGTCGGCGGAGGAGATTCATGGCTCTGGATCGCAATGGCGATCGTGCCGATCGGTGCCGCCGCCTATGCGGTCGTCACCATCATGAGACTCGGCAACGGCGACCGCCGAAGCCGGACCTGGGTCGGCGCCGGACTGGCGGTCCTCATCGCTCTCGCCGTTGCCGGTGCTCTGCTGATGTGGGTGAACGAACACGGCGGAATCAGACTCGCCGTCGTCTCGGCGCTGCCCTCGGTCCTACTCCAGTCGTTCGCCTGGATGTGCACCCACGTCGAACCGACGGAGCAGTGGTTTCGCGAATGCGAGTCGTACCTGGACGAGCGGAGACCGTAGTGCGCGATACCAACCCGGCTGGCCGTGGTTTCGCCGGTCATGAGCCGTTCGCTCGCGAGCCTTAGACTTTGGTGACCGCCCACCCGGAGGACCCGCCCATGTACACGCCGCCTGCCACGCCGCCCTCGACGCCGTTGCCTCCTGATCTGCTGCTCCGCAAGCCCGGCACCGTCACCGCCGCGCAGGTGATGCTGTGGCTCCAGTTCTCGTTCCTGATCTGCTGCGGGGCCGGGACGGGACTGGTCGGGCTGTTCTGGACGTCGGTGGATTTCTCCGACTTCGCGTTCGACCAGGACCTCACCGGGGGCATCGAGGACCTCGCCGCGCTCGTCACCGTCGTCATCGTCGCCACGATCGCGGTCGTGGTCCTCTACGGGATCCTCGCGGTCAAGATCGGGGCCGGCCGGCGCTGGGCGCAGGTCGTCACGATCCTGATCATGCTGGCGTCCATCGTGATCGGCTTCTTCGGCCTCTACGCCGGGTTCCGGACCGAGGACGAGGCCGGCGCGGCGGTGGACGGGTCGCGGCTGATCTGGACGCTGCTGGGCCTGTCGATGCCGCTGGTGACGCTCCTGTGCCTGTTCACGGGCTCGGCGAACCAGTGGTTCCGCCAGCGCGGCCGCGACCCGCTCAAGGGGATGCCGGCGCCGGCGCCCCAGTACCGGCCGTATTGAGGGCCGCGCCGAGCGCGGCGATGTTGTCGCGCACGGCTTCGGGGTCGCCGAGACCCTCGACGAGGAGGAGCTGGCGGGCGACGCCGGTCTTCTCCGCTGAGGCCGCGAGGCGTTCGGCCACGTGCGATGCGGGTCCGACGGCGTGGCGCTCGGTCATCCAGCCGACGTAGGCGCCGTGGTCGCGCTGGGCGCGGCCGGGCTTGAGGGACACGTACTGGCCGACGCCGCGGGTGAGCAGTTCGGTGAGGGACGCGCGGAGCCGGTCGGTCTGGGCGGGCGTGTCGGCGATCTGGGCGAGGTGGGTCGAGACGTGCTCGGCCGTGTCGGGGTCGTGGCCGGCGGCCTCGGCTTCGGTGCGCCAGGCGCGGAGGAGGGCGAGGTGGTCCTCGTCGGGGGCGTGCATGCCGAGCAGGAGCGGGAGGCCGAGTCGTCCGGCGAGGCGGGCGGTGCCTTCGCCGGTGGCGGCGACCCAGATGGGCGCGCCGGTGCCGGGGGGCATGACGCGGACGGGGAGGACGTCGAAGAATTCGCCCGAGTGGGCGACCTCGGTGTCGCCGGAGAGCCAGTGCGCGAGGAGGCGCAGGCCCTCGTCGAAGCCGTGCTCGTACCGGTCGAGGCCGGAGCCGAAGACGTCGAGGTCGATCCAGGGGCCGCCGCGGCCGACGCCGAGTCGGAAGCGGCCGGGTGCGAGGGCGTGGAGGGTGGCGGCCTCCTCGCCGAGGGCCACGGGGTGGCGGTTGGAGAGGACGGCGACGGCGGTGCCGATCTGGATCCGTTCGGTGGCGGCGAGGAGGTGGGCGGCCATGAGGGTCGCGGAGGGGCTGGCGCCGTACTCGATGAAGTGGTGCTCGGCGGTCCAGACGCCGTCGAGCCCTGATGCTTCCGCGTGGCGCGCGTAGGAGACGACTCGGCGGAGTGCTTCGGCCGGTGCGGTACCGGGGAAGACTCCGCCGAGCAGGAACACGTCGTGTGCACTCATGCACACCACTCTATGGGCTAGTGGCGCAGCATCTCCGCGACGAGGAAGGCGAGTTCGAGCGACTGCTGGGTGTTCAGGCGGGGGTCGCAGGCGGTCTCGTAGCGGTCGGAGAGCTGGTCGTCGCGGATCTCCTGGGCGCCGCCGACGCATTCGGTGACGTCTTCGCCGGTGAGTTCGATGTGGATGCCGCCGGGGTGGGTCCCGGTGCGGCGGTGGACTTCGAAGAAGCCGAGGACTTCGTCGACGACCTGGTCGAACGCGCGGGTCTTGTACCCGGAGGCGGATTCGTACGTGTTGCCGTGCATGGGGTCGCACTGCCATACGACCTTGCATCCGGCGGCCTGCACCTTCTCGATGATCGGGGGCAGGACGGTGCGGACGTTCTTGTGGCCCATGCGGGTGATGACGACGAGCTTCCCGGAGATGTTGTCCGGGTTGAGCTTCTGGCACATCTCGACGACGCCTTCGGGCGTGGCGGTGGGGCCGATCTTGCAGCCGACCGGGTTCGCGACGCGGGAGAGGAAGTCGATGTGGGCGCCGCCGAGCTGGCGGGTGCGCTCGCCGTTCCAGAGCATGTGCCCGGAGAGGGCGTAGGCCTTGCCGTTGAAGATGCGGGTGAGCGCCCGGTCGTATTCGATGGCGAGCATCTCGTGGGAGGCGAAGACCTCGGCGGTGTGGAGGTTCTCGTCCTCGACGCCGCAGGCGGCCATGAAGCGGACGGCGCGGTCGATCTCGCGGCCGATGGCCTCGTAGCGTTCTCCGGCCGGGGAGGTGCGGACGAAGTCCTTGTTCCAGTCGTGGACGGCCATGAGGTCGGCGAGGCCGCCGCGCAGGTAGGCGCGGAGCATGTTCATGGTCGCGGCGGAGTTGGCGTAGGCGCGGATCATGCGCTGCGGGTCGCAGACGCGGGCCTCTTCGGTCGCTTCGAGCGAGTTGAACATGTCGCCGCGGTAGACGGGCAGGCCGAGCGAGTCCTTCGCGGCCGAGCGCGGCTTGGAGTACTGGCCGGCGACGCGGCCGACCTTGACGACCGGCAGGGACGCGCCGTAGGTGAGTACGACCGCCATCTGGAGGAGCGTGCGCATGTTGGCGAGGACGTGGTGCTCGGTGTTGTCGATGAAGGTCTCGGCGCAGTCGCCGCCCTGCATGAGGAAGGCGCGGCCTTCGCAGACCTCGGCGAGGAGGGAGCGCAGGTGCTCGACCTCGTAGGGGGCCACGATCGGCGGGACCCCGGCGAGGACGCCGGCGACGTCTTCGACCTCGGCGTAATCGGGCCACGGTGGAACCTGCTCTCGGGGCAGGTCCCGCCAGGCGTCGAGCTGATAGCGCTCGGCTTCGGCCTCGTCGGCGACGACGGGGACGAGGCCGGGGTTTCGCAGGTCATGCCATTGGCGGTTCACGCCGATATCGTACGCGGACCGCGGGGGCGGGGCGACCTTGAAGTCCCATGTGTCGGACATGCGGGGCGCGAGGTGGCGCGACACACTGGCCAGCGCGGAGACATCCCACCTTTGGCGGCGAGTCTAGGCTGGTCGGGTGCGCAAGACGACGATTGAAGAGTGGCTGTCCGACCTCGCGTCGGAGCGGCCGGCGCCCGGTGGGGGCGCCGCGGCGGGGGTGAACGCGGCCATGGGCGCGGCCCTGGTCTCCATGGTGTGCAACCTGACGATCGGGAAGCCGAGGTTCGCGGAGCACGAGGCGGTGATGCGGGAGGTCCTGGCCGAGGCCGAGCGGCTGCGGCTGGAGGCGCTCCAGCTGGCGGAGGACGACGCGGAGGCGTTCTCGGGCGTGGTCGCGGCCTACAAGCTGCCGAAGTCCTCGGACGAGGAGAAGGCGGCGCGGACCGCGGCGATCCAGGCGGGCCTGGTCGAGGCGGCGGCGGTGCCGCTCGCGGTGGCGAAGGTCGCGGCCGCGGTGATCAAGCTGTCGGGCCGGATCCTGGAGGGCTCGAACCCGAACGTGCTGTCGGATGTCGCGGTCGCGGCGTCGGCGGCGAAGTCGGCGCTGGAGTCGGCGGCGCTGAACGTGGACATCAACCTGGTGTCGATCAAGGACCCGGCCGAGCGCGAGCGGCTTGCGGAGGCGCTCAACGAGTCGCTCCAGGCGAAGGTGCAGGCCGAGGCGATCATGCAGGCCGTGGCGAAGCGGATCCGGGCATGAGCGACATCGACGGGCGCGCGGTCGCCAAGCAGATCCGCGCGGAGGTGGCCGCGGCGGCGGCGAAGCTGCGGGCCGACGGGACCGCGCCGACCCTCGCGGTGGTCGTGCCGACCGACGACGAGGGCACGGCCTGGTACGTGCGGTCGATCAAGAAGGCCGCCGAGAAGGAGGGCGTCGACTGCCGGGTCGAGCAGCTCGACGCGCCGGGCCGCGACGAGATCGTCGCGAAGCTCCAGGAGCTGTCGGCGGACCCTGACGTGCACGGGGTCATCTGCCAGACGCCGCTTCCCGAAGGGGTGACGCTGGCCGAGGTCGGCGGGCACATCAGCCCGTTGAAGGACATCGACGGCGCGAACGCGACGAACCTGGGCCGCCTCGCGGCGGGCCTGCGGACGTGGGCTCCGGCGACGGCCGCGGCGGTCCTGGAGCTGCTCAAGCACGAGGACCTGACGCTCTCGGGCGCGCGGGCCGTGGTCGTCGGGCGATCCACTGTGGTCGGGAAGCCCGCGGCGCTGCTGCTGCTCAACGAGTCCGCGACCGTGACCGTGTGCCACTCGCGGACGAAGGACCTCGCGGCGGTCTGCCGCGAGGCCGACGTCCTGGTGGCGGCGGTGGGCCGCGCGGGCATGATCGGCGCCGACTTCGTCAAGCCGGGTGCGACGGTCATCGACGTGGGCACCAACCCGACCGACGACGGCGGCCTGGTCGGCGACGTCGACTACGCGGCGGTCTCGGCGGTGGCCGGGCGCTTGACGCCGGTTCCCGGCGGGGTCGGCCCGGTGACGACGGCGCTCCTGCTGCGCCACACGATCGAAGCGGCGGAGCTCTCGAAGACGCATCCGTAACCGCTGCACTGCACGGTGAACCGCCGGCGGCCCGAGACGGGCGGCCGGCGGTTCGCGTATCCGGACGGCAGGTCCGCCGGTGCCGGCGGCGCTAGCGGTCCGCTCGGCAGCTCGCCGGGTCGGCCCCGCGGTCGGGGACGTCCGCCGTCGCCCGGCGCGGCTCGAAGCCGACGTCCGGTTCGCCTTCCGCAATCCGCGCGGCCGGGGGCCGCTCCCGCCGTGCCGGGTGCCTTGCGAGTGGATCGCGGCGCCGCGCGTGGTGGGCGCGTCCGGTCCGGCCCCCGCCCCGGCCTCGGGAAATATCGCCCAAGTGGCGGATACCCGACAGACAGGAGCGACGAGCGCACGTAGCGTTAAGTCCTCCCATGCAAAGGAGGTCCCGAATGACACGTCGTCTCGCCTTCGTGGCGACCGTCGCCGCCATGATCCTGGCGGTGTCGAGCCCGGCGATGGCGTTCCAGCACGACAGGGTCCACAACCCCGTCGTCCACTGGGCGCTCGACATCGCGACCCTCGCCATCGTGGTCGCGCCGATCTGGACGGCGCTGCTGTGGGGGCGGGGCCGGAGCAAGTGGCTGCTGGCGGGCCTGATCGCCGTCGTACAGGTGCCGGTGGCGGTCCTCGGCTTCACACCGGGGGCGTCGGCCCTCTTCGCGGGCAGCGGCCTGTTCCTGGGGCTGGCGATCACGGTCGCGGCGATCGTCTACACGCGGCGGGCCGCGCGCCTGGAGAGCGCCCAGGCGAAGGCTCTAGCCGCGGAAGGCGACTGAGCCCGGCCCGGGAGCGGCCGGATCGGCAGAGCCCGCTCCGACCGGGCGCGCGGTGACCGCGCCCGTCACAACTCGATCAGGATCCACGAGGTACCGCCGGGCCGACGTGCCCGAGCCCAGCTCGAACCCGCAGGCCCGGTCGCCGTCGAGGAGCACCCGCAGCAGCGGGCAGCCTCCGAAGGGGCCGTCGAACCCGCCCGTGCCGGGGTCCCGGTAGGCGTGCCACGAGCAGTGCGCGTCGCCGACCCAGCCCCAGGCCCGGTGGGTCTCGGCCCCGCCGAACCGGTACACGCCGACGCTGAGCAGCCGGTCCCCGGCCGGGCGCCGGTAGAAGTCGGCGTCGAGACCCGGCACGGGCACGCCGCCGAAGTCGACGTCCACGAGGGTCTTCCGAAATGTGAAGTCGGCGAGATGCGGGATCTCGCCGATTTCCTTCAGAGGTTCCGCCTCTGCATAAGCCACGGGCACACCGGGTCTAACGACCGGGCGTGCCCGTGGTTGCGCATTCGCAGTACTTTGTGGCCGGTCCGCCTTCAGCTCCCCTTCAGGAACCCCGGGCCAGGGCCGAAACCGGGGGCCTTCCCCGCGGCATCGAACGGCTCTCGCCGTGCCCTGGCCCGACACGTCGCTTCAGCTCCCCTTCAGGATCACCGAGCTACGGTCGAAACCGGGGGCCCTCCGCCCAGACCGGCGTTCGGCGTGCGCTACACGCCGAAGAAGACCTCGGCGTCGGCGTAGCGCTCGACCGGCACGGTCTTGAGCACGTCGGTGCCCTCGTGGATCGGGATGCGCACGACGTTGGTGCCCTGGAGCGCCATCATCTTGCCGAAGTCGCCCTCGTTGACCGCGTCGGCGGCCTCGAGGCCGAGACGGGTCGCCAGCACGCGGTCGAACGCGGTCGGGGTGCCGCCGCGCTGCAGGTGGCCGAGGATGATCGCACGGGTCTCGATCTCCGCGCGCTCCTTGATCTCCGCCGCGACCCAGTCGCCGACGCCGCCGAGCTTGACGTGGCCGAACGCGTCAACCTCGCCGTCCTTGAGCACCATGCCGGTCTCGGCGTGCGCGCCCTCGGAGACCGCGACGATGGTGGCCTTGCCGGCCTCCTTGCGCTCCTTGACGAAGTTCGCGACCTTCTCGATGTCGAACGCGACCTCGGGGATGAGGACCACGTTCGCGCCGCCGGCGATGCCCGCGTGCAGGGTCATCCAGCCGGCGTGGCGGCCCATGATCTCCACGACGATGCAGCGGTCGTGCGAGTCGGCGGTCGTCCACAGCCGGTCGATCGCCTCGGTCGCGATGTTCACGGCCGTGTCGAAACCGAACGTGTAGTCCGTGCCCGACAGGTCGTTGTCGATGGTCTTCGGCACGCCGACGCAGTTGACGCCGTCGGCGGTCAGCTTCGTGGCCACACCCAGGGTGTCCTCGCCGCCGATCGCGATGAGCGCGTCGACGCCCAGCGCGGCCATGTTCTTCTTGATGGCCTCGACGCCGCCCTCGATCTTGTAAGGGTTCGTGCGGGAGGAGTGGAGGATGGTGCCGCCCTGGTCGAGGATGCCCTCGACCACGTCCCAGTCCAGCGGCTGCGTGATGCCCTCGATCGGGCCCCTCCAGCCGTAGCGGAAGCCCACGAACTCGTGGCCGTATTCCTTGGTGCCCTTGCGGACCGCGGCTCGGATGACCGCGTTGAGACCGGGGCAGTCGCCGCCGCCGGTGAGCACGCCAATGCGCATGCGTCTAACTCCCTAGTAGTGAGGACTTAACTGGGCGGCCTCATTGCCGAAACACCGCCCACCATATATCGGGGCCCGGGAGCGGCGACCAGGGGTTCCGGGACGCGATCAGCGGTGGGACTCGACCGCGCCCGCACGGTCGCCGCGGGCCGCCTCGAGCGCCTTCCAGCGGGCCAGGTTGAGCTTCGCGTCGGTCAGGGCGTCGTGCATGTCGGCGTCGGGGGTCACGGGCAGCTCGGGGCGGCCCAGGTCCTCCCAGCGCTGGCGCAGGTCCTTCGTCATCCGCGGCAGCGCCCGCGGCAGCTCGGGCATCGTGCCCCAGAGCTGCGCGAACACGACGTGGTCGTACGCGCCGATCCACGCCCACAGCTCGATGCGCTCCCCCGGGTGGCTGCCGGTCTTGCGGCGCACCGGCGCTACGAGGAACTCGTACAGCTCGTCGCGGATCGTGGCCCGGTCCTTCCACAGGTGACTCGAGGGGGCCGGGAGCTTGTCGAGGACGTTGCGGCGCACCCACTCGATCGCCCGCGACGGGTCGAACTCGGTCGACACGGCGTAGTACTCGCGGCCGCGCTCGTCCACCACGGCGATCGAGACCAGGTCGATGGTGCGACCGTCCTCGATGAACTCGGTGTCGTAGAAGTAGCGGTACGCCACGCATCGGCCTTTCGTATGATCACGGGCGGGCTGTTCGGACCATCTTGGGACCCGCCCGTATGTCGCCGGACTCGAGTCGACGCTACGCCATACGATCAGGCAGCCGGAATCTGACCTCGCAACCTCCATACGAGAACGCTGATACCGGACAATCAACGCTAAAGCACGTAGACTCGATCGTACGCTCGGCCGAGCGACAAGTGCACCGTCTGGACACACCACCCAACGGAGCGTGAAGTTTCCGACACTGGGCCCTGTACAACGACGGAAAAGACAGCGATCATCGGAGGGAACCCGCGGACCCGGGACCCACCGAAGGGGGAGAACTATGGGTGTCAGCCCATCTGAAGACCCGCTTGCAGGCGTCGCCATGTTCGCCGGCCTCGACCCGCAGGCCAGGCGGCAGATCGCGGGGGTGGCGGTACAGCGCCACTACCGGCGCGGGCACCTGCTGTTCTTCGAAGGCGAGCCGGGCGAGTCGCTCATCATGATCCGCTCGGGCGCCGTCAGCGTCTTCAGGACCGCGGCCACCGGCGAACGGGCGATGCTCCACGTCGCGCGCGCCCCCGAAGTCCTCGGCGAGGTCTCCCTCCTGGACGGATCGCCCCGGTCGGCCAGCGCGGAGGCGCTGGAGGACACGTCGGCGCTGGCGCTGGCGCGCTCGTCGTTCCTGGAGCTGGTGCACGGCAACCCGAAGATGCTCGACGCGGTGCTGCGGTCGATGGGCATGATCGTGCGGCGCCTGACGGAGCAGTCGTCCGACCATGTGTTCCTGGACCTGCCGGGACGGGTGGCGAAGACCCTGGTGCGTTTGGCGGAGCAGCATTCCTCGCCGATGACGACGATCGAGCTGAACCAGACGCAGCTCGCCGAGATGGCCGGCGGCTCGCGCCAGAGCGTCAACCAGGCGATAGGGATCTTCGCGAACCGCGGCTGGCTGCGGACGGAGGGCCGCAAGATCGTGGTCGTGGATCTGCCGGCGCTGCGAAGGCGGGCAGGCTTCGGGGGACCCGAATAGAAGGCACGGCGGGGGACCCGAATAGAAGGCACGGCGGGGGACCCGAATAGAAGGCACGGCGGGGAGCCCGAATAGAAGTACAGCGGGAGCGGATCGGATCGGTTGAGAACTCAGGCGCGGCGCGGGCGGCGGGTCACCCCTTCTGTCCGCGTTCTTTGATCTTCGCGGCGTACTCGTCGACGTAGTCCTGGCCGGAGAGTTCGCGAAGGGCGTCCATCACCTCGTCGGTGACGGCGCGCTCGATGAACCGGTCGCCGACGAGGCCGCGGTAGCGGTTGAAGTCGAGCGGGGCGCCGAACTTGATGCGGACGCGGCCGATGCGGGGGATGCGGCGTCCGATGGGCTGGAGCTCGCCGGTGTTGAGCATGGCGACGGGCACGACCGGGGCGCCGGTCTGGAGGGCGAGGCGGGCGACGCCGGTCTTGCCGCGGTACAGGCGCCCGTCGGGGGAACGCGTGCCTTCCGGATAGATGCCGAAGAGGCGGCCCTCGGAGAGGACCCGCTTACCGGTGTCGAGGGAGACGTTGGCGGCTTCGCCGCCGGCGCGGTCGACGGGGATGGCGCCGACGGCGTTCATGAACGTCCGCACGAACCAGCCCTTGAAGCCGGTGCCCGTGAAGTACTCCTCTTTCGCGATGAAGGTGACCCGGCGCCGCTTCACGACCAGGGGCATGAAGAAGGAGTCGGTCACGGCGAGGTGGTTCGAGGCGAGGATCGCCGGACCCTCCTCGGGCACGTGCTCGAGCCCTTCGACCTTCGGGCGGTAGACCACCCACAGCAGCGACCCCAGTGTCGCCTTCAAGAACCACCACATGATCACGCGTTCAAGCGTATCGGCATCGGTCAATTCAGCCCATGGCGTGGGCCTGCGCGCGGAGCGACGGGCCCGCGAGCGGTGGCATCGCGGCGCGGGCGCGTGCGAGAATGGGCACGCAGCGCGAAAAGGGACCTCCCCGGTTGCGGCATCGGTGCCGCGGCGGGACCGGCCCGCGCCCGCCCGTCACTCAGCGATCCTGGAGGCCGCGTGCCGATCGATTCCGAGGAGTTCAGGTTCGACCTCGGCCCCGACGCCAAGGCGACGATGCTGCTGTGCCACGGATTCACGTCGGATCCGGCGTCGATGCGGCCGTGGGGCGAGTATCTGCGGGACGAGGGCTTCAACGTCATCGCTCCCCTCCTGCCCGGCCACGGCGACACGTGGCAGGTGCTGGCGAAGGCGACGTGGCAGCAGTGGTACGCCCGGCTGGAGGAGGCGCTCGACGAGGCGCTCGCCCTGGGGCTGCCGGTGTTCGCGGGCGGGTTGTCGATGGGCGGGTCGCTGACGCTGCGGCTGGCCGAGCAGCGCGGCGGGGACCTCGCCGGACTGGTGCTGGTGAATCCGGCGATCTTCGACGACAAGCCGCACGGGTTCCTGGCGCCGGTGCTGCGGTACGTGATGCCGAGTGTGTCGGCGATCGGCTCCGACTTGAACAAGCCCGACGCGCGGGAGAAGACGACGTCCCGGACGCCGGTGGCGGCGTACGCGTCGCTGCGGCGGCTGTGGAAGGTGACGCGGCCGGAGCTGGCGCGCGTGACCGTGCCGCTGCGGATCTTCACGAGCGCCGAGGACCACGTGGTGAGCCCGCGCAACAGCGCGGTGATCCGGGCCGGGGTGCGCTCGAAGGACGTGGAGTCGACAGTGCTGCCGCGCAGCTTCCATGTGGCGACGCTCGACTACGACGCGCAGACGATCTTCTCCGGAAGCGTCGCGTTCATGGACCGGCAGCTTGCGAAGGCGCGGAGCGTCCATGACTGACCGTGGCGAGGAGCCGGAGCGCAGCGAGCAGGAGGACGGCCGGGAGGGCGAGCTCCTGCCGGAGGACGTCGACCGGCGGTTCAACGAGCTCGTCAAGGGCCTCGAGGAGCAGGGCGTCGGCCTGTCGAAGGGCCTTGACGCGGAGGAGCGCGCGGCGGACGCCGCGCCGGCGACTCCCCCGGCGTCGTCGCCGTCCGATGAGGAACCGACGCTGCTGGAGCTGTGGGACGCCGAGCTGCCCGACGACGAAGAGGACGATTACGACCCGCCGGAACCGCCGCCGGTGCCGTGGCCGAGCCTGCCCGCCGTGGGCGGAGTGCTGCTCATCATCGCGGGTCTGGCGCTGCTGGTGAACCCGGGCATCGCCCCGCTGGGGACGAATCCGGGCCGCCTGGTCGGTTTCGTCGGGTTCCTGATGGGCGTGTGGCTCCTCATCAGCCGCCTCCGCCCGGACAAGGACGCGGACGACACCGACGACGGCGCCGTCGTCTGACCTTGCGGCGCTTCAGCTCCGCTTCAGGTTCACCGCGCTAGCTTGGAAACCGGAGGCCCTTTCCCGACGCCCCGACGCGCCTTCAGCGTGCACACCGGTCAGCGGCCGCTTCAGCTCCGCTTCAGGTGCCGCACGCTAGCGTTGCAACCGGGGGCCCTTCCCCAGGGCTCCGGCGGGCCTTCGGTGTGCGCCGGGGTCAGTCCTTCCTGGCGAGCCAGGAGAGGATCGCGTCGAGGAGCCCTTCGGCGCCGGCGCCTTTGAAGACGTCGTCGGGGGATCCGGCGAAGGTCAGGGGCGCGGTGCCGTAGGCGGCGGCGACGGCCTGGACCTCCTTCGACTGGGTCTCAGACTCGGCGACGACGATGAGGACCGGCGGGCCGCCGACCGGGGTCGGGGGCTGCTTCGGGACCTTCTGCGGGGACACCAGGACCAGCCCGGCGGCCGGGTAGCGGCCGGCGGCGAGCGCGGCCCAGGCCGCGCCCTCCTTGTGTCCGATGAGGACCGTCTGGCGGGGCACTGTGACCGCCGCCTGCACGAGGTCGTGGGCGCGGGCCTCGAGGCCGCCCTCGGCGGCCGGCGTGCCGCCCTGGCCGCGCACGCTCACCGCGGCCGCGTACCGGCCGGTGGTCGCGATCCGCTTGAGCCACAAGGCGTTGAACGCGGAAGCGCCGGCCGGGTCGCCGGTGCAGCACAGCACCGGGCTGGCCTCGGGGTCGTCCTTGACGTCCATGTCGAAGAGGTCGGCGGGCTCGAAGAACGCGTACTCGCGCTTGACGGGGGCGGGCGCGGGAGTGCGGGCGCGCCGGACCCAGGCGGCGAGGCTCATTTGGCGGGCTCCTGTTCGAGGGTGTCGATGATGCGGCCGAGGCTGGCGAGGTACTCCTCCGCGTCCACGGCGAGCTGGTGCCGCGGCGAGGACCCGGCGGGCCGGGCCGTGTCCTGCTCGGCCTCGCTGCGCACCTGGAGGCGGAAGTTCGCCGCGCGCTCGGGGTCGCTCTTGCGCACCAGGAGCCAGTGGGCGATGGCGTGGGTCTGCCAGTGGACGATCGGCAGGACCCCGACACCGGGTTCGACGAGCCCGGCGACGGCGAGCGTCTCCATTCGCGGAGAGAACATGCGCGCGTACAGCTTCGGGTACGGCGAGTCGCCCTCGATGCCGAGCAGGCGCGGCTCCACCGACGTGAACTTCGGCCGGTAGCCGGTGGCGAGGACGACCAGGTCGGGGCGCATCTCGCTGCCGTCGACGAAGACCGCGTCGAAGCCGTCGAAGCGGGCGATCTCGCCGCGGCGCTGGATGGACCCGTCGCCGACGTGCTCCATGTACCGGCCGTTGCGCACCGGCTCCTCTTCGGACGGACTCCCATCGGCGGCCACGCCCATGCGGGCTGCGAGCCGCGCCGGTCCTTTGAGGAGTCGGTCGGTCAGGAAGCGGCGCAGGTACTTCGGGCGCGAGTTCAACCGTGCGAGCGCGTAGTCCGCAGGCTCGCCGCCGAGGTACTTCGGCAGGTGCCAGGAGCCGCGGCGGACAGAGTGGACGCAGCTCGCGGCGTTCACGGCGGCCTCGCAGGCGATGTCGGCGCCCGAGTTGCCGCCGCCGACGACGAGGACGTGCTTGCCGCGCAGGCGCGACGGGTCCTTCAGCTGCGAGGAGTGGAGGACCGTGCCGCGGAACTGGTCGAGGCCCGGGTACGACGGCAGGTTCGGGGCCCAGTGGTGTCCGGTGGCGATGATGACCGCGGCGTAGCGCAGCCGGCGGGCGGCGTTCCCCGCGGCGGGCTTGACGACCACCTCGAAGCGGGAGCCCTCGACGGGTTCGACGTGGGAGATCTCGGAGCCGTACCAGATGTGCTCGGACAGTCCGAAGTGCTTGGCGTACGAGGTCAGGTAGGCGAGCATCTGGGCCGCGGACGGGTAGTCGGGCCAGTCGTCGGGCATCGGGAAGTCGGGGATCTCGGTCTGGGACCGGGAGGTGACCAGGTGCGTGTTCGGGTAGAGCGGGCTGTGCTGGTTCTGCGGGTTCCACAGGCCGCCGAGGACGGTGTCCCGCTCGTAGCAGTCCACTTCGAAGCCGTTCTCGCGGAGGTTCTTGACCGCGATGAGGCCCGACGCTCCGGCGCCGATCACGCAGACGGCCTCGCCGCGGTCGTACGCGGCCTGGGAGGAGTACTCCTGCAAGGGAACGGTCTCCTTCTGTGGGCATTGCTCTTGCCGGACGAGCCATCGGCGCGGCTCGCCGACAGGCATCGCTGTCCGGGGTACAAGGCGCCGAAAGGCTGAGAGCAGATTACCGTGAGCGGACCTCGTACTTTCGGGGGAGGTAGGCTGCGCCCGTGCTCTTGGAGCTGTGGAAACATCCGCGGCCCGCCGTCCCGGTGTTCCGGCGCGACGGGCAGGTCGTGGTCGCCTCGCACCGCCTCGCCCGCGAGGTCCTCGCCGACCGGGAGCGGTTCTCCGCGGCGAACGCCCTCGACGCCGTCGTCCCGATCCGGGCCGCGTCCCTGCGCGTGCTCGCCTCCCACCGCTTCCGGCTCCCGGCCACCCTGGCCAACAACGACACCGCCTCGCACGCGCCGATCCGCGAGCGCTACGGGGAGGTCTTCGCGCCCGCGCGCGTGGCGGCCCTGCGGCCGTGGCTGACCGGCCTGGCCCGCCGAACCGCGGCCGGCGTGGCGTTCCGGCTGCGCGCCGGCGAGGCGGTCGACCTGGACGCGGCGGTCTCCTCGGAGATCCCGCTCGCGGCGCTCGCACGGTTGATGGACCTCCACGACTCCGCCGCGACGGCCGAGGTCAAGCGGTTCAGCCGCGCGGCCCTGGAGCTGTTCTGGGGCGACCCGGGCCCCGAGCGCCAGCGCGAGCTGGCCGCGACCGTCGGCCCGTTCCATGCGCTGCTGCGCGGCTGGGCGGCCGAGTCGACCGGCGCCACCGGGGACGTCCTGGAGGCGTACGGCGAGGACGCGGCGACGGCCGCACTGTTCTTCCTGCTGGTCGCGGGCCAGGAGACGACGTCGCAGTTCCTCACGCTGCTGCTGCACCGCCTGGTGGAGGAGCCGGGGCTGCTCGAGTCCGCGCCTGGCCTGATCGTCGAGGAGGGGCTGCGGCTGCTGCCGCCGATCACGTCGTGGCGGCGGGTCGCCTTGCGCGACACCGAACTCGGCGGCGTACCGGTCCGGGCGGGCGACTCGGTGCTGGTGTGGCTGGCGGCGGCCGGCGCGGACGAGGGCGTGGCCGAGTGCCCCGCGGCGATGGTCCCGGGACAGCGCGGCTCCCGCCGCCACCTGGCGTTCGGCGCCGGCGCGCACCGCTGCCTCGGCAGCCAGCTCTCGCGGCTGGAGGCGGAGGTCGTGGTGGCCGAACTGGCGCCGCTGCTCCCCCGCTGCGTGGTGGTGGCGGCGCCGGTGAGCGATCCGAACCTGTCGTTCCGGATGCCGAGCCCGCTCGTGGTGCGGCTGCGCTGAGGCGTCAGGCGGTGCTCACGGGCGCCGGCGGTCGTCCGTGTCGGGCGCCCACCGGACCGGCGCCGCCGCTGCCCGCTCGTAATCGGTTGCCGCGCAAGCGTTCGGCTGCAAGGCTGTCGGCATGCCTGAAATCCTGGAGTTCCGCCAGCGCGGCGCCGCCTACGTCCTCCGCCGATCGCCCGAACGGGCCGGAATCGAGGTCCTCGTGATGCTCCACCGGGACCAGCCGGAGGCCGGCGTCCAGATCCCGGGGGGCGGCGCGCGGCCGGGCGAGACGCCCGGTGAGACGGCGATGCGCGAAGCGGTCGAGGAGACCGGCGTCCGGGGCCTCGTGTTCGGCGAGGTGATCGGCAGCAAGCTGATGGCCGTGCCGGAGTGGCGCGATCACGACTACCAGGTGACCACCTACTCGTGGATGGCCACTGAGGACCCGCGGGCGGCGTGGGACCACACGGTCGTCGAGACCGGTGACGGCGACGACGGGCTGCGCATGCGCTGCGAGTTCCGGCCGGTCGAGGCGTCGGGCATCGACTGGGGCCTGGACTGGCTGCTCGGGTTCGCGGTGCCGAGGTTCGCGGCGTTCGGGGAGCTCGCGGCCCGGGTGCCGGCATAGAGCGGCGGGACTGCGGAAGGTCTTGCACCGGGCGGCGATGCGAGCGCCGGGGGTAGGGGCGCCCGCATCGCGTTGATATGGCCCATTGGGTCATATCGCTGACAAATGTAGCGGAGTCCGGCAACTCCGCTGCCGGAGTGCGCCGGGTTGCGCGCCTTGCGAAGGGCGGGACGGATCGAGCAGCGGTCGGCTCACGGCGGCAGTCGGGGGCCGGTCAGGGCCGCGGGTCCGGTTCGGGCAGGTCGAACCATTCGCCGGCGGCGAGGCGGAACACTTCGGGCGCGAGGGCGGCGGCGCCGTCGGGGATCCAGCCGAGGCGCGGCCCGGGGAGGTCGATGAGGTTCTCGTACTCGGCGATGCCGGGGTTGAGCGGCCAGGCGCCGAGGACGACGGCGGCGTCGACGCTGCGGCGGGCGAGGGCTTCGAGGGTGAGCGCGGTGTGGTTGAGGGTGCCGAGGCCGGCGCGGGCGACCACGACCGCGGGGCAGCCGAGTTCGACGGCGAGGTCGCGGGCGGTCCAGCCGTCCTGTCCGAGTTGGACCAGGAGGCCGCCGGCGCCTTCGAGGAGGACCACTTCGGCCGGGGAGTCGAACGCGGCGTCGACGGCTTCGGCGAGTTTGAGGAGCGGCAGGCCGCTGCGGCGGGCGGCCGCGAAGGGCGCCAGCGGGTCCGGGTACGAGGCGAGCGCGCGGGCGGGGGCGCCGGAGAGGCGCGTGATCTCGGCGGCGTCGTCATCGTCGCCGGTCTGGGCGATCTTGATGACGTCGACGCTGCGGCCCTGCCGGATGAGCGCGGCCGCGAGGGCGGCGGCGGTGACGGTCTTGCCGACGCCGGTGTCGGTGCCGGTCACCAGGACCGGGCCTTGGAACGGGATCACGGACGTGCCTCCAGGACGGTGTCGAGGGCGGCCGCGAACTCGGCCGCGGGGACGCCGGTGTTGACGGTGATGCGCAGGCGGGAGCGGTGGTCGGGGGTGGACGGGGGCCGGAAGCAGCCGACGGCGACGCCGCGGGCGGCGCATCGCGCGGCCCATTCGGTGGCGGCGCGGGCGTCCCCGGCGGGCGGCGAGCACACGCCGGCCGCGGGCGCGGGGGCGTCCAGGACGCGGCGGCGAGGGCGGCGCGGCGGGCGAGTTCGGTTCGGGCGCTGTCGGATTCGCGGGCGACCGCGAGCGCCGCGGCGGCGCCGGCGATCACTGCGGGCGGCGGGGCGGTGTCGTAGATGAAGGTGCGGCCGGTGTCGTGGAGGTGGCGGCGCAGGACGGCGGGGCCGGCGACGATTCCGCCGGCGGCGCCGAGGGCTTTGGAGAGGGTCGCGGTGACGACGATGCCGGGGTCCCCGGCGAGCCCGGCGGCGGCGACGCCTCCGGCGCCGTGCGGGCCGACGGTGCCGACGGCGTGGGCTTCGTCGACGAGGAGGAGCGCGCCGTGGGCGCCGGCGAGGGCGAGGAGCTCGCGGAGCGGTGCGGCGTCGCCGAGGACGGAGTAGACCGATTCGACGGCGACGAGCGCCGGTCTGAGGGTGCGGAGCCGGTGTTCGAGGTCGTCGAGGTCGTTGTGCGCGAAGGTCTCGGCGCGGCGGCCGGCGAGTCGTGCGGCGTCGTGGAGCGAGGCGTGCGCGTGGGCGTCGAGGAGCACCGGCCCGGCCGCGAGCGCCGCGACCGCGCCGAGGTTGGCGAGGTACCCGGAGGAGTAGAGGACGGCGGTCTCGGTGCCGGTGTGGCGGGCGAAGTCCGCTTCGAACGCTTCGTGGAGCGGGGTGGTCCCGCGCACGACCCGCGACCCGCCCGCGCCGAGCCCGTGCTCGGCGAGCGCGGCGGCCGCGGCGCCGAGGACGTCGGGGTGGCGGGAGAGCCCGAGATAGTCGTTCCCCGCGAGGTCGACGGCGTCCGCACGGACCCGGGCGGTCCGGGTGAGCCCGGCCTTGGCCCGCAGGTCCGCCTTGCGCGCCAACCGGTCCCAGACGGCGGGTACGGCCGGGGCCGCCGGCGGCGCTGCCGGGGTCCGCGCGGGTTGCGGCTCCGCCTGCGGCACTGCCGGGGTCCGCGCGGGTTGCGGCGGCGGCGCCTGCGGCTCCGACCCGGGGGGAGGGGAGGCGGCCGTGAAGGCGGGGCGCCGTGCGAGGCGCTCGGCGAGCGCGGCCCGCGCCTGCGGCGAACCGCCCGGCCGCGGTTCCGACTGCAGCTCCCACTGTGGCGTTGCATGCGGCGCTGGATGCGGCTCCGCGCGCGGCTCGGTCGCGCCCGGCGGCGCGATCGGCCGCGGCGCGGCGGTCGGCTCCGGTTCCGGGGTCATGCGCAGACCTCGTCGATCGCGGCGTCGAGGGCGTCGACGAGGAACTCGGTCTCGGTCTCGCCCAACGTCAGCGGGGGCATGAGGACGACGGTATCGCTCAGGGGGCGCAGCCAGACGCCGCGGTCGCGGGCGGCCTGGCAGACGCGGAAGCCGGTGCGGTCGCCGACCGGGGCGACCTCGACGCCGATCATCGTGCCGAGGCGGCGGACCTCGACGACCCCGTCCTTCGCGGCGACCGGTTCGAGCAGCTTCCCGAGGCGCTCGCCGAGGCGCGCGGCCTGGCCGACGACGTCCTGCTCCCCCATGACGCGCAGGTTCGCGAGCGCGGCGGCGCAGCACAGCGGGTTCGCGGTGTAGGTGTGGCCGTGGAAGAACGTGCGGGGGGCCCGGTCGCCGGGGCGGCTCAGGAACGCCTCGTAGACGTGCTCGGCGGCGAGGACCGCCGACAGGGGCAGGTACCCGCCGGTGATGCCCTTGCCGCAGACGAGGAGGTCGGGGACGACGCCGGCGTGCTCGGCGGCCCACATGCGGCCGGTGCGGCCGAAGCCGGTGGCGACCTCGTCGAAAATCAGGAGCGCGCCGGTGGCGTACGCGAGTTCCCTTGCGGTGCGCAGGAATTCGGCGTCGTAGTCGAGCATCCCGGCGGCGCCCTGGACCATCGGCTCGACGATGATCGCGCACACCTGGTCGCCGTGCTCGCCCATGACCGAGCGCAGCCGGGCGTCCGCGACGGCGCCGCGGTCGGGTCCGAGGGCGCGGTCGCCGGGCGAGGGGACGCCGATGGTCTCCAGCAGCAGCGGCCGGTACGCCTCGTGGAAGAGCTCGTGGCCGCCCACGGCGACGGCGCCGAGGGTGTCGCCGTGGTAGGCGTGCTCGAGGCGCACGAACCTCGACCGGGGGTGCCCGGTCTGGGCCGAGTACTGGTAGGCGATCTTGAGAGCGGCCTCCACCGCCGAGGAGCCGTCCCCGGCGTAGAAGACCTTCGTGAGCTCCGGGTCGTCGCTCTTGGGGGCCAGGGCGATGAGGGCTTCGGAGAGCTCGATGCCGGGCGTGTGGGTGGTGCCGAGGAACGTCGAGTGGTCGAGCTTCGCGAGCTGGGCGGCGATCGCGGCGTTGATCTCGGGGTGGCCGTGCCCGAGCGTGGTCGTCCACAGTGAGGAGACGCCGTCGAGGTGGCGGCGGCCGTCGACGTCGATGAGCCAGGGCCCCTCGGCGCGCTCGACGACCGTGGGGTCGTCGGCGGTCCAGGTGGCGTGCTGGGTGAAGGGATGCCAGACGGCGGCGGCGTCCCTGGCGATCCAGGAGGCACTGGCGGACATCGAGGTCTCCTTTATTGGGTTCCTACAAAGACCATTGGAGGATACCGTCGAGGGTTCGCCGGATTCGGGCCATCCACTGTTATCCGGCCGAGGCCCGGCGCGCCCCTCCTCAAGGAGCGGGACTACGCTGAGCGCGGATTTGCGAGGTCGGCCCGAACCCCCCGCGTCCGTCCGAGTTTTTACACTTTGAACACAGTGCGACGCTTGACAACCTCCAGCGCCACCGGCAGACTGGTGACACTTGCGGCAATCGCGGAGGATTGTCACTTACCGCCCCTTCAGGTATCGCACCCCCCGGCGACACTCACGGTGCGCGGGCCCCGCCCGCTCCGCCGACCGAGCCGAGCCGCCGTCGCCGACGCGGGCGCTCGGAACGTGGAATGGCAGGGAAGGCCCCGTGTCTGACGAGAACACCAAGGCCGCCGGTCCGGTCGGCGACCCGCCTGAGGCCGACCGCCGCCCCCGGTTCTCCGACGTCTTCGGCGACCGGGAGGCCGCCGCGTACCTGGGGGCGTTCTGCCTGTCCAACGCCGGCGCCATGCTCAACCGGGTCGCCGTCACCTACCTCGTGTGGGAGCGAACCGACTCCTCGGCGCTCGCGGTCGCCTCCTTCGCGATCAGCTTCGCCCCCTACCTCGGCCTCGCCCAGGTCCTCGGCGCCGTCGTCGACCGCTACGCCTACCGCAACGTCATGGTGGCCTGCGACATCCTGCGCGCGGCCCTCATCGCCCTCCTGCTCATCCCCGGCATGCCGGTCCCGGCGATGATGGCCGTCGTGTTCGCGGTCGCCGCCGTCCAGCCCGCGTACAACGCCGCGCGCACCGCGACCCTCGCCCAGATCCTCACCGGCGACCGGCTCTCCACCGCCATCGCGCTGACCTTCAGCGTCGCCGCCGTCGCCCAGATCGTCGGGTACCTCGCGGGCGGCCTCCTCTCGTCGATCGACCCGTACACGGCGCTCACGGTCAACGCGGTCCTGTTCGCCGTCAGCGCCGTCGCCGTGGCCGCCCTGGTCCGGTTCCGGCCCAGCGCCAACAAGCGCGAAGAGCGCCGCCACGTCCTGTCCGAGACCGCGGACGGGCTGCGGATGCTGCGCGACAGCAAGGTCCTGCGCACGGTCTCGTTCGGGATCTGGGGCCTGTTCGCATTGACCGCGGTCCCCGAGGGCGTCGCGGTGCTGTGGGCCGCGCACCTGCACGGGGACTCCACGACCCAGGGCCTCATCATGGCCGTCGACGCCGCCGGCGCGGTCGTCGCGACCCTCGTGTTCACGCGGTTCGTGCGGCCCTCGGTCCGGGACCGGCTCATCCGGCCCCTCGCGTTCCTCGGGCCGATCGTGCTGGCCTCGGCGCTCCTCGACCCGCCCCTCGCCGGCGTGCTCGTCATCGCGGTCGGCGCCGGCGTCGCGAACATGATCATGGCCCCGATGAACGCCACGCTCGCGCAGTGCATCCCCGAGGGCTGGCGCGGCCGCGTCGTCGCCGCCGTCAACTCCGGGCTCCAGCTCAGCCAGGGCGCCGCCATCGCCGCCGTCGGCCTCGTCGCCGAACTCGGCGTGCCCGTGCCGTACGTCGTCGGCGTCTGGGGGCTCGTCGGATTCGCGATCCACGCGCTCATCACCCGCGGCTGGCCGAGCAGCGAGGAGATCGCCGCCGCGAAGGCCGCGAGCGCACCGCCGCAGCCGGCCGCGTCCTGACCGTCCGGCCCCTGGCGGCGGAGCACCGGCCGGCCGGGAGCTAGGCTCGATCCGGCGCCGCCCGTGCCGGGCCGCGGCGCCGGACGCGACAGGAGCACCAACGTGGAACACGCAATGACCATCGAGCTGCGCGGGCACCTCATCGACCAGGGCGTCTTCGCCCGCGTCATGGACGACGTGCTGGAGTACTCGGGGGCCTATTCGATCGACCGCTTCGACGTGGGGCGGCACCACACCGACGAGTCGTACGCGCAGCTCACCGTCTCGGCCGAGACGCCGGAGCTCCTCGAGCGGATCATCATGCGCCTCCAGACCCACGGCGCGAACCCGCTCGAACCCGGCATCGCCACGCTCAAACCGGCCCCGCGCGACGGCGTCTTCCCCGAGGACTTCTACTCCACCACCAACTTCGACACCCAGATCCGCCTCAACGGCGGCTGGATGAACGTCGAGAACTCCGAGATGGACTGCGGCATCATCGTCTCCGAGGACCGCAAGCGCGCCTGGACCCTCCCGGTGTCGGACGTGCGCGCCGGCGAGCTCGTCGTCTGCGGCGGCGAGGGCGTCAAGGTCCTCCCGCTGCCCGAGCCCGCGCGCCGCAGCCCCGAGTCCTCGAACTTCGAGTTCATGAGCGGCGGCGTCTCCTCCGAGCGGCCCCAGGCGCTCCAGGTCCGCCAGATCGCCCAGCACATGCGCGAGGTCAAGGCCCGCGGCGAGAAGATCCTCTGGGTCGGCGGCCCCGCGATCGTCCACACCGGAGCCGGGAAGGCGCTCGAGGCGCTCATCAACGAGGGCTACGCCGACGTCGTCTTCGCCGGGAACGCCCTCGCCGCCCACGACATCGAGTCGAACCTGTTCGGCACCTCGCTCGGCGTCGACCTCGACAAGGGCCACGGCGTCCCGCACGGCCACGAGCACCACATCCGCGCGATCAACAAGATCCGCACCTGCGGCTCCATCGCCGAGGCCGTCGAGCAGGGCGTCCTCAAGGGCGGCATCATGCACGCGCTGGTCAAGAACGGCAAGCAGTTCGTCCTCGTCGGCTCCGTCCGCGACGACGGGCCGCTCCCCGATGTCTACACCGACGTCATCGAGGGCCAGCGCGCCATGCGCGCGGCCCTGCCGGGGGTCGGCTTCGCGATCATGGTCGCGACCATGCTGCACTCGATCGCGACCGGGAACCTCCTGCCCGCGAAGGTGCCGCTGGTGAGCGTCGACATCAACCCGGCGACGGTCACGAAGCTCGCCGACCGGGGCTCGGCCCAGGCGATCGGCGTCATCACCGACATCGGCCTGTTCTGCGAGCAGCTCGCGGGCGAGCTGGTCGTCGGCTACAAGCGGGACTGAGCTTCTGAGCCGCATCTGAACGGGATCGGGGCGGTCGGCGCATGCCGGCCGCCTCTCCTCGTGGACGCGTGCCCCGCCGCGATCGGTCGTGCGGGTCGCTCGCGATCGCCGCAGTTACCGTCCACAGCCCCCACCCACCCTGAGGGGACCGTAGCGCCCAGCATTGCCCGGGGGTCCGACAAAACCGGGGGCCCGCGGCAGGGAAGTCACCCCTTCGTGGCGATCTCCGGGTGGGGAGCGCTTTCCATTCCGCGGTTCGCCCGCTATGATCCCATTAAATCGATTCATTTCAATATCTGGATTGAAACGTTCGAATCGATGGAACTCCAAGGAGCACAACGATGTCCCTCTCCGTCACACCGAAACGAAGACTCCGCCTCGTCCTCGCGGCCGCCGCCGCGGCGCTCGCCGGCGCACTCGGCGCGGTGGCCGTCCCCGAGGCCGCCCTGGCGCAGGGGTGCGGGGCCGGCACACCGCACGCCACCGTCACCGGGTCCTCGGGCGCCTACGTCACCCGCGAAGGCAGCACCACCGTCTACTCCGGCTCCGACTACCGCGCGGCGGTCCAGGCCGGCGTCGACACCATCTCCAGCGGCCAGCGCGTCGCCGTGATGGCCTCCGGCAACATCGGCGCCAGCACGATCACCATCCAGAGCGGCAAGACGTTCGAAGGCTGCGGCATGATCACCGTCGGCAACCGCTCCGGGCGCGGCGCGATCGAGGCGATCAACACCACGAACGTCAACATCGCCTACCTGAAGATGAGCGGCAACCCGTACTTCGGCCTCCGGTTCTCCGGGACCAACGGCCTGAAGCTCGGCGACATCGACCTGACCCTCAGCGGCGGCCTCGGCATCCGGTTCGACCGCGACGCGGCCTGGAACTACAACGTCACGATGAACGACATCTACGTCTCCGGCGCCGGCTCGCACGCGGTGGAGACGTGGAACATCGACGGGTTCAACATCACGAGGGTGACCGCCCGCAACGTCGGCGAGTCCGGCCTGCTCATCCAGAACTCCAGGAACGGCTGGGTCGGGACCGTCGACGGCAACAACGTCGCCACCGGGACCGGCTACGCCACGTTCCGCATGGCGAACACCAACGGGCGCCTGGCGAGCGGCTCGTACAGCACCAACATCTGGGTCGACAACGTGATCTCCCGCGGCGGCGGGCGCGGCATCTTCTGCGTCTCGCAGTCCGGCGGCGTGGTCATCAAGAACGTCGACCTGGCGAGCAACGGCAACAACTCGGTGCTGATCGAGAACTGCTACAACGTCTCGATCCGGGGCGGCACCGTCAACGGCGGCGGCGAGGTCCGCCTCGCGGCCCGCACCGAGTTCGCCAACAACCGGGACATCTGGATCACCATGACGGTGAACAACACCTCGGTGCGCGAATCGCCGTGCGGCGAGAACACCAACTGGACGATCAGCGGCAACGCCTCCGTGAACGTGTGCTGAGGCAAAGCGCAAAGGGAAAGGGCCGGAGCGACCGCTCCGGCCCTTTCGCCGTGTCTGGTTTGAGGGACCGCTAGGGGACGATGTCGCGGTGGCGGGCGAGGTCGGCCGCGCCGATGACGCCGGCCTTCGAGCCGAGCTCGGCCGCGCGGACCTCGGCGACCGGGACGAGGGCCCGGTTCGCCAGCGCCTCCGTGTAGTGCCTGCGGATGGGGTCGAGGAGCAGGTCGCCGGCGTCGACGACGCCGCCGGCGATGAGGATGACGCCGGGGTCGATGAGGTTGACCATGTCGGCGGCGGAGTTGCCGAGGTAGAAGCCGATCGAGTCGAACGCGGCCAGGGCGACCTCGTCGCCCTCGCGGGCGGCCTCGGTGACCTGGCGGCCGGTGATCGCGTCGGGGTCGCCGCCGGCGAGCTTGAGGAGGACGGGGGCCTTGGCGGGGGTCTCGGCGGCGCCGTCGCGGGCGGCGCGGGTCAGGGCCCGGCCGGAGGCGTACTGCTCGAGGCAGCCGGTGCGCCCGCACCCGCATTCGCGGCCGCCGGGCATGACCGAGCGGATGTGGCCGATCTCGGCGGCCACGCCGTGGGTGCCGCGGAGGAGGTTGTCCTTGACGACGATGCCGCCGCCGACGCCGGTGCCGATCGTGTAGAGCACGGAGGAGCGGTGGGCCTTGGCGGCGCCGAAGCGGTGCTCGCCCCAGATGGCGACGTTCGCGTCGTTCTCGACCACGACCGGGAGGTCGATGACCGCGGTGACCTTGTCGCGGAGGGGCTCGTTCTTCCAGGAGACGTTGGGGGCCAGCATGACCGTGGAACGGTCGGAGGAGATCCAGCCGGCGGCGCCGATGCCGACCGCTTCGATCTCGTGGCCCGCGCGCAGCTCGTCGACGACCTCTTTGACCGCCTGGATGACGCCGGCCTGGTCGTCGGCGGGAGTGGGACGCCGGGCCGTGCCGAGGACGTTGCCGTTCTCGTCGACGAGCCCGCCGCCGACTTTGGTGCCCCCGATGTCGACTCCGATAGTCAGACTCACAGCTGTCCCTCCAGCGGTTCACGGAATTGAGGCGATGGCTGCCACGCGACGCTGCGGGCCACCGACAGACTTTACGGCACGATTAATTCCCGAGGAAATCGGCTGTTCCATCCCCTTCGGCGAAGGTATCACCGCAGCGACTTTCGAACTCGTTCCCGTTGCTCTAGCATCGGAATTCAACCTGACTTGCCAAGTGAGTTAACTCACCGGTAAGTTGTGCCCAATACGTGTCGACCGCCTTCTTTACAACGCCGTAACCACGGCGCGTTGAACGGAGCCATTAATGCGCGAGTTCGCCGTCCCCCCTGTGGTGACAGTGCCCGACGAAGACAACACCCTCACCGCGCTGTGGGACGCGGCCGAGAACCACCCCGCCTCCATCCTGTACATGCGCTCGTTCGACGAGGGCGCGACCTGGCACGACGTCACCTCGGTGCAGTTCCGGGACGAGGTGGTCGCGGCGGCGAAGGGCCTGGCCGCGGCGGGCGTGCAGCCCGGCGACCGCGTGGCCATCATGTCCGCCACCAGGTACGAGTGGACCCTGCTGGACTACGCGATCTGGGCCGCGGGGGCGGTGACCGTGACGATCTACGAGACGTCCTCGGCCGACCAGGCGAAATGGATCCTGGAGGACTCCGGCGCGACCGCGGTGATCGCCGAGACGCCCGAGATGACCGCGATGATCGAGGGCCTCGGGACCCAGGTCAAGCACGTGTGGACCCTGGACGCCGGCGGCCTGGACGCCCTGAACGCGCTCGGCGAGGGCGCCGACGTGGACATCGAGGAGCGCCGCACCTCCCGCCGTGCCGAGGACCTGGCCACGATCGTCTACACCTCCGGCACCACCGGCCGCCCCAAGGGCTGCATGCTGACGCACCGGAACCTGCTGGCCGACATCCGCAACATCATCCCCGAGGTCCCCGGCGTCCTCTACGACGGCGCCCGGATGCTGCTGTTCCTCTCCCTCGCGCACGTGCTCGCCCGGATCCTGCAGATCGCGGGGATGGAGTCGCGCACGACCATCGCGCACGCCGACCGCACCAAGCTGACCGCGATCATGCCGGTCGTCAAGCCCACGACGCTGCTGGCGATCCCCCGCGTGTTCGAGAAGGTCTACGCCGGGGCGTACCAGAAGGCCGTCGACGGCGGCAAGGGCCACCTGTTCGAGAAGGCCGCGGCCTGCGCGAAGGAGTACAGCCGCGCCCTCGACAAGCCCGGCGGGCCGGGCCTGGGCCTGAAGCTGCGGCACAAGCTGTGGGACGTGCTGGTCTACAAGAAGATCCGCGCCGCGGTCGGCGGCGAGTGCACGACCGCGGTCTCCGGCGGCGCCGCGCTCGGCCCCGAGCTGGGCCACTTCTTCCGCGGCGTCGGCATCACCATCTTCGAGGGCTACGGGCTCACCGAGACCTCGCCGGTGCTCTCGCTGAACCTCGAGACCGCGATCAAGGTCGGCTCCATCGGCCGGCCCATCCCCGGCACCGCGCTGCGCGTGGCCGACGACGGCGAGCTCGAGGCCAAGGGCCTCCAGGTCTTCCCCGGCTACTGGAACAACGACGCCGCGACCGCCGAGGTCCTCGACGCCGACGGCTGGTTCAAGACCGGTGACATCGCCGAGATCGACGACGACGGGTACGTGACGATCACCGGCCGCAAGAAGGACATCATCGTCACCGCCGGCGGCAAGAACGTCGCCCCCGGGCCGCTGGAGAAGATCCTCGACTCCCACCCGCTGATCGCGTACGCGCTGGTCGTGGGCGAGGGCCGGCCCTACATCGGGTGCCTGATCTCGATCGACGGCGACATCCTCCCCGACTGGCTCTCGCGTCACGGCAAGGACCCGGCGACCCCGATCGCCGACCTCACCGGCGATCCGGAGCTCCTGGCCGAGCTCCAGGAGAAGGTCGACGAGGCCAATGCGACGGTCTCCAAAGCAGAGCAGATCAAGCGATTCCGGGTCATTCCGGTCGAATTGAGCGAGGACGCCGGGGAAATCACTCCCTCGGTCAAGGTCAAACGACACGTCGTCATGGAAAAATACTCAAGCGAGGTCAATGCGCTGTACGAGGAAGCGCGGCAGAAGAGCTAGTCGGCGAGGGGGCCCTGTGGGCGAAGAGGCGGTGCTGGAGCGCCAGTGGCGACTGCCCGCCGTAGCGCTGCGAGGGGCCCTGTTCGCACTCGTCGCGGTCTTCGGCTGGGCCACGGTCGGCCTCGCCGAAGCCGCGACCTGGTGCGGGATCCTCGCCCTGGCCGCGCTCCCCGGCGTGGTCCTCCCCCGGCACCGGCTCCTCGCGCCCGCCGGGCGGCTCGCCGAGGTCGCCGTCGTCGTCCTCGGCACCCTCGCCACCGGCGGGCTCCCCGCCTGGATGCTCCCGTACCTGATCGCGCCGTTCGCGGCCGCCGCGTTCGACGCCGCGGCGCCGCCCTCCGACGACCGCGAGGACGGCGACCGCGGCGCCTGGCTGCGCACCTGGGGCCCGCCCGCCCTCGTCGCCCTGGCGGCGGTCGGGCTGATCGCCCAGGCGCCCCGCGTCGCCGAGTTCAACCGCGGCACCTACGTCTCCACCGCAGCCGTCGCCCTCGCGTTCGGCCTCGCCTCGGCGGTCGGCGCCTGGTGGCTGCGCCGGTCCCGGTCCTCCGACATGCACCACTCGCAGCTCCCGTACGCCGAGGCCGCGGCCCTGCTCACGCAGCTCCGCGTCGTCGCCAGGCAGCTCCCGGGGTCCACGCTGGACCCGGGCGGGATCGCCACCGAGATCGTCGACACCGCCGCGCGCATCCCCGGCGTCGAACGCGCCGCCGTCCTCTCGGCCGCCTCCGGGCGGCGCCTGGTCGTCCTCGCCGAGCACGCCGACGAGCGCGTCGACTGGGAGACCTCGCCGCAGCTCAACTCGCTCCTCGCCGACGCCTGGGCCGGGCAGAAGCCCCAGGCCGGGCAGGTCCCGCTGTCGCGCTCCACGCAGGGTCCCGTCGCGTCACTCGTGATCCCGCTGGTCGCCGAGGGCCGCACCGTCGGGCTCGTCGCGATCGAGTCCGACGACCCCGCCGCGTTCGGGCCCGAGGCCATCACCGCCGCCGAAGACCGCACCAAGGGCGCCGCCCTGCGACTGGAGACCGCGCTGCTGTTCGAGGACGTCAGGTCCATGGCGACCACCGAGGAGCGCCAGCGCCTCGCGCGCGAGATCCACGACGGCATCGCCCAGGAGCTGGCGATGCTCGGCTACGGCATCGACAACGCCATGGCGATCCTCCCGCCCGAGGCCGGGGAGGCCAAGGGCGAGCTCGAGGACCTGCGCTCGGAGGTGACGCGGCTCGTCACCGAGCTGCGGTTCTCCCTGTTCGAGCTGCGTTCGAACGTCGACCGTCAGGGTGGACTGGCGTCCGCGATCGCGGACTATGCTCGTACTGTGGGCGCCTCCGCCGGACTGCGGGTCCACTTGTCCCTGGACGAAGGCGGAGCGCGGCTGCCCGCGAGCACCGAAGCCGAGCTGCTGCGGATCGCACAGGAGGCGATCACGAACGCCCGCAAGCACGCCAGGGCCGAGAACCTGTGGGTGACGTGTGAGGTCGACCCGCCTTACACCCGCATCGAGGTGACCGACGACGGCCAGGGGCTCTCGGGCGAGGCGTCCGAGGGGCGGTACGGCCTGGCGATCATGAGCGAGCGGGCCGAGCGCATCCGCGGCTCGCTGGAGATCCGACCGCACCAGCCGCACGGGACGACCGTCGCGGTGGTGCTCAACGCGGGCGCCCGGCCCACCCCGAGGGCCGAGACGCTCCGCCCCGGGTCGGAGGCCTGGGCGGCCGCCGACCGCGCCAGAACTGAACAGCCGGCCCGACGGCCTGACCACGGTGGTGGCCGTGGGCGCCAATGAGGAGAGAGCACGCATGAACGCTGACGCGCTGGAGACGACCGGTCAGACGACCGTCCTGATCGTCGACGACCACGATCTGATCCGCAAGGGCCTCCGGCATGCCTTCGACCGCGACCCCGAGTTCGAGGTGGTCGGCGAGGCCGACACCGCGGCCGACGCCCTCCGCCAGGCCGCGTCCCTCATGCCGTCCGTGGTGATCATGGACCTGCGCCTGCCCGACGGCTCCGGTCTCGACGCGACCCGCAAGCTCCGCAAGGCCCACCCGAACATGGGGATCGTGGTGCTGACGATGTACGCCGGCGACGACCAGCTCTTCGGCGCGCTCGACGCGGGCGCCTCGGCGTTCGTGCCGAAGTCGGCCCCCGCGAACGACGTCGTCTCCGCGGCGCGCCACGCCGCCGCGAACCCGACCGCGTTCAGCGCCGCCGACCTCGCCGAGGCGATGCAGCGGCGCCTCACCCCGACCGGGCCGCAGCTCTCCCCGCGCGAGTCGCAGGTCCTGAAGCTCCTCGCCGACGGCCTCTCGGTCGCCGGGATCGCCAAGCAGCTCTACGTCTCCGAGTCCACGGCGAAGACCCACATCTCGAAGCTGTACGAGAAGCTCGGCGCCGGCAACCGCGCGCAGGCGCTCATGACGGCCCTGAAGCTCGGTCTGCTCGAAGCCCCCGACCAGCCGAAGTTCTAGCGGTCCGTACCGGGACGGCGCCGCCGAGGCTCAGACGGTCTCGCCGTAGAGCATGCCCTCGAGGCGCTCGGCCTGCCGCTCCCAGGTCCACTCGCCGAGGGCCCACTCGCGGCTGGCCGTGCCGAGCCGGCGCGCGAGCGCCGGGTCGGCGAGGACCTGGGTGAGGCGGTAGGCGATCTCGCCGAGGTCGCGGCCGTCGACGACCCATCCGGACCGGTCGTGCAGGACCGTGTCGGGGGCGCCGCCGGAGTCCCCGGCGATCACCGGGAGGCCGCAGGCGGCGGCCTCCAGGAACACCGCGCCGAGGCCCTCCACGTCGAGGCCGCGGCGGCGGGTCCGGCAGGGCATCGCGAAGACGTTCCCGGCCGCGAAGTGCGCGGCCAGCTCGTGCTCGGGGACGCCGCCGGTGAACACCACCTTGTCCTCCACGCCGTGGCGGCGGGCGTCGGCGCGCAGCCGCGCCTCGTAGGGGCCCTGGCCGACGATGAGGAGCCGCACGTCCTTCCCCACCTGCTCGCGCACGTGCGGGAGGGCGGCGATGAGCATGTCCTGGCCCTTGCGGGGCACCAGGCGCGAGACGCACACGATGACCGGGAGGTCGCCGAGGCCGTGGCGGGCGCGCACGGGCGTCCCGTCGACGCCCGGGTGGAACGTCTCGGTGTCGATGCCGAAGGTGAGCTGCTCGAGGCGCGTGTAGGGGGCGGCGACGGGCGCGATGCGCCGGTACGTGTAGTCGCCGAGGTAGGTCATGACGTCGAGCGAGGCGGCGATCCGGCGCAGCAGGCCCCGGGTGCCGGGCATCGCGGCCCAGCCGACCTCGTGCCCGTGGGTGAGGGCGATCGCGCGCTCGATGCCGGTGCGCTGCTTCAGCTCTGCGGCGAGGAGGCCGAGCGGGGCGGCCGCGCCGAACCAGACCCGGTCGCAGCGGTGCTCGAGGGCGAGGGCCGTGACGGCGCGGGCGACGCGGGGCGTGGGGAGGAGCATGGAGGTGCGGTCGCGGACGACCGTGAACGGCTGGGCGGCGTCGAACTCGGCCCAGCCGGGCGACGTCGAGGTGTAGACGACCAGGTCGTCGGAGGGCAGGCGCAGCGCCATCCCGTGCACGAAGGTCTGGATGCCGCCCCGGCGGGGCGGGAAGTCGTTGGTCACCAGCAGTGTTCGGCTCATCATGACCCCCTTGATGATCGAACCAGTCTGCCACGGCGGGCGCACGGGCGAGGCGTTCCCGGATGACCGGGGAGTGAAGAGCAGCGGTCGGCAGACCCGGGGTGTGACTGCGATGGCACACTGGTGCACATGAGCAGCGGCGACGAGACCAGCGGCGCAGGGCCCGACGCCGGCCGTCCGGAGGCGCACGCCTCCGGGGAGGCCGGCGGCGACGGCTCGACCGAGGGGGACCCCTCCGAACAATCCGACCCCGGCCCGATGGTGTTCCTCACCGAACCGGTGCGGCGCAGGGCCGTCGAGGTCGCCGCGGTCGCCATGTCGGGGCTGCCGCCGGGACGGGTCCCGGCCCGGCTGCGCCGATTCCTCAAGTTCTCCCCGTCCAAGCGCGCCAAACTCGCCAAAGGCGACCTCGCGGCGGCCCTCGACCGGGACGAGCCGTTCCGGTCCGGGCTCGCCGACGTGCTCGCCTCCACCGACTCGCCGCTGGTCAAGGCCATCGCCGCCGGTGACGCGGTGTCGCCGATGGCCGACCCGGTCGAGGTCGCCGCGCTCACCTACCTCATCCGCCCGGACGGCTGGCGCGACCTGATCGCCTCCGCCGTCGACGCGATCCCCGAGGCCCCCGAGCCGCCGCAGGCGCCGGCCGGCCCCGACGAGGCGAGCCGAAAGCGCCTGGCGGCCTTGGAGAAGGAGAACGGGAAGCTCCGCGGCGCCCTCGCCGACCAGCGCGCGGCCGCCGCGGCGCTCCAGGAGGAGCTGCGGCGGGCCCGCCGCGACCTCAAGGAGGCCGAGGAGCGGGCCGCGAAGACCGCCGGGGACCTCGCCGCCGAGAAGGGCCGGCTCCGGCACGCCGATGCCGAGCGGCGGTCCGAGCGGCGCCGCCTGGAGTCCGAAGTGGAGTCGCTGCGGGGCCGGCTCGACCGGGCCCGCAAGGCCGACCGCGAACACGAGCGGCTCGCGTCGGCGCGGCTGTGGCTGCTCATGGAGACCCTCACCGGCGCGGCCACCGGGCTGCGCCGCGAGCTCGGTCTCGAACCGGTCGACGACCGGCCCGCCGACTACATCGCCGAGGAGTACTGCGACGACCCCGAGGAGCGGGCGTTCGAGGGCTCGCGCGGCCTGGAGCAGACCGACCCGCAGCGCCTCGACCACCTCCTGGGGATGCCGAACCCGCACCTCATCGTGGACGGCTACAACGTCACCATCGCGGCGTGGGGCGAGACGCTCACGCTCGAGCAGCAGCGCAACCGGCTCGTGCAGGGCCTGGGCGCGGTCGCGGCGCAGACGAACGCCGAGATCACGGTGGTGTTCGACGGCGCCGACGCGATCTTCGGCGCGAAGCCGTCGGCCCGGGGCGTGCGGGTGCTGTTCAGCGCCAAGGGCCAGATCGCCGACGACGTCGTGGTCGAGCTGGCCCGGGTCGAGCCCGAGGGCCGGCCCGTGATCGTCGTGTCCTCCGACCAGGAGGTCGCCGACCGGGTGCGGCGCGAAGGCGCCTACCCGGTGCCGTCGCCGATCCTCGTCAGGTGGATCCAGCGCGGGTAGCGCCTACTTCCCGGGGACCCTCAGCATGACCGAGCGGGCGGCGAGGTCGTGGAGGCCGCGGTTGTAGGGGTGGAAGAACGCCGTCAGCGCCGGGACCATGAGCGAGAGCAGGACCGCCCGGACGAGCGACGGGACCGGCCCGAGCCGGCCGCCGTCGCGGGCCGACACGCAGGCGATCCGCATCAGCGCCATGCCGAGGCTCTGCGTGCCCGCGGCCAGGCAGCAGGCGTAGTAGACCAGGAACAGCAGGGCGATCGCCAGGTTGAGGCCGAACGGGTCGGGACCGAGCACCCCGGCCCACTGGAGCCCGTACGCCAGGAGCACGCAGGCCGACCAGTCGATGACCAGCGCGACGAACCGCGCGCTGAGTGGGGCGAGGTCCTGGCCGGAGCCGGTGGCCTCGGGGGTGTTCGCGCGGCGGTCGCTCGTCATGGCGCGAGTGTACGGCGCGTTCGCGGAGGCGCCGTCCTCACCTTCGTGAGCAGTGAATTCAATCGGTTGTGAACAGGCACGCATCTTGCAAGTAACACGGGCGAAACAATTGATTTACGGTGAGGCAATTGATCGCGGTTAGCGTTTCGCCTAATAAGCTAAGGCGTCGACAGCGAGGTCGGCCCGACCGGGTCGGGTTTTCGACGATCCGGGACCCGCTGGGCGGGGCCGCGCCACGGTCCTCCCGGCACCTCACCTACCGAGAGGAATACCTTCGTGTTCTCCAGCCCTGAAGAGCTCCTCGGCTACGTCCGCGACAACGACGTGAAGTTCATCGACGTCCGCTTCTGCGACCTGCCCGGCGTCATGCAGCACTTCAACATCCCGGCCGAGTCCTTCGACAACGACCTCCTCGAGGAGGGCCTGGCGTTCGACGGATCGTCGATCCGCGGCTTCCAGCAGATCCACGAATCGGACATGCTGCTCCTCCCGGACGTGGCCACCGCCTTCATCGACCCCTTCCGCGAGCAGAAGACGCTCGCCCTGAACTTCTTCATCCACGACCCCTTCACCCGCGAGGCCTACAGCCGCGACCCCCGCAACATCGCGAAGAAGGCCGAGCAGTACCTGGCCGGCTCCGGCATCGCCGACACCGCGTACTTCGGGGCCGAGGCCGAGTTCTACATCTTCGACTCGATCCGGTTCGACCAGAACGCCCACGAGGGCTACTACCACATCGGGTCGGTCGAGGGCGCCTGGAACACCGGCGCCGAGGAGAACGGCGCCAACCTCGGCTACAAGCCGCGCCACAAGGGCGGGTACTTCCCGGTCGGACCGGTCGACCACTTCGCGGACCTGCGCGACCGCATGGTCACCAACCTCATCGAGGCCGGCCTGACCATCGAGCGGGCCCACCACGAGGTCGGCACCGCGGGCCAGTCCGAGATCAACTACCGCTTCTCGACGCTGCTGCACTCCGGCGACGACGTCCAGAAGTTCAAGTACATCATCAAGAACACCGCCACCCAGGCCGGCAAGACCGTCACGTTCATGCCGAAGCCGCTGTTCGGCGACAACGGCTCGGGCATGCACACCCACCAGTCGCTGTGGGCGAACGGCGAGCCGCTGTTCTACGACGAGACCGGCTACGCGGGCCTGTCGGACACCGCGCGCCACTACATCGGCGGCCTGCTCAAGCACGCCCCGAGCCTGCTGGCGTTCACCAACCCGTCCGTGAACTCCTACCGCCGCCTCGTGCCGGGCTTCGAGGCCCCCGTGAACCTGGTGTACTCGCAGCGCAACCGCTCCGCCTGCACCCGCATCCCGGTCACCGGCTCCAACGCCAAGGCCAAGCGCGTCGAGTTCCGCGTGCCGGACCCGTCGAGCAACCCGTACCTGGCGTTCTCGGCCATGCTCATGGCCGGCCTCGACGGCGTCAAGAACAAGATCGAACCGCCGGCGCCGGTCGACAAGGACCTGTACGAGCTCGGCCCGGACGAGTACGGCGACATCGAGCAGGTCCCCGGCTCGCTCGACAGGGTGCTCGACAACCTCGAGGCCGACCACGACTTCCTCACCGAGGGCGGGGTGTTCACCCCCGACCTGATCGAGACCTGGATCCAGTACAAGCGCGAGAACGAGATCGACCCGATCCGCCTCCGCCCGACCCCGCACGAGTTCGACCTGTACTACGAGGTGTAGCGAGGAGGACCGACCGCGCGGCCCGGCCAGGGGCGACGAGGAGCACCGAAGGCGCAGCCTCCAGGTGCGAGCCGTCCCACCGGGTCCGACCGCCCGGTGAGACCGCGCGTCCGAGGGCGCGGCCGCCGTGTTCGCCAGGGCTCTCGCGAGCCCGCGAACGCGGCGGCCGCGCCCTTGAGCGTTTGTTCAGGCCCGCGGGTCCGCGTCATACTCGTGCGGTGCCTCCAGCCTTCAAGCACCTCGACCGGGCGCTGCTGCGCGACATCGCCGCGCTCGCCGCGGGGATCTTCATCGTCGGCCTCTCCTTCGGCGCCATCGCCTCCGCGCAAGGCGTCCCGTGGTGGCAGTCGACGGCGATGTCCGTGTTCGTGTTCGCGGGCGCCTCGCAGTTCGCGACGATGGGGATCATGACCGCCGGGGGCGGCCTCGTCGCGGGCGTCGCGGCCGGCCTGATCCTCAACCTGCGGCACGTCCCCTACGGCATGGCCGTCGGCGGCGTCTACTGGACCAGCCTGCGCGCCAAGATCATCGGCACCCATCTGCTCACCGACCAGTCGACGGCGTTCGCCCTCGCCGCCGGCGACGACGCCCGCAAGGCCAGGCACACGTACTGGACCGTCGCGATCAGCCTCTTCCTGGTCTGGAACGCCGGCACCGTCATCGGCGCGTTCGCCGGGCAGCTCATCGCCGACCCCGCCGTCCTGGGCCTGGACGCCGCGCTCCCGGCGATCCTGCTCGCCCTCGTCATGCCGAGCCTCAAGGACCGGCGGACGCTCGCAGCGGGCCTCCTGGGGACCGCCGTCGCCCTCGCCGCGAGTTTCCTCCTGCCCGCGGGCCTGCCGGTGCTGCTGGCCCTCGTCGGCCTGGTCGTCATGTGGAAGGGCGCGGCACCGAAGGAGGAGGCGGCGTGAAGATGCTCATCGCGATCCTCGTGCTCGCCGCGGGGACGTTCCTGATCCGGCTCTCCGGGCCGCTGCTGCGCGAGCGCATCAGCCTCTCGGCGCACGCCGAAGCGGTCCTCAAGGCCGGGGCCACCGTCGTGCTCCTGGCCCTGGTCGCCACCTCGGCGATCGTCGTCGACGGCGCCTGGGCCGGCTGGGCGCTCCCCGCCGGCGTCCTCGTCGGCGGCGTCCTCGCCTGGCGCCGGGCGCCGCTCGCGCTCGTCGTGGTCGCCGCGGCTGCGACGACCGCCCTGCTCCGCCTCGCCGGGATCGACTGACCCGCACCGCGAACGACCGGTTGAGGCCGCGCGCGCCGGGTACCCCGCGCCGATGTTCGCTCGGCTCACCGGTCTCGTCGGCCGCGACCTCCTGCGCGACACGATCGCCTACAGCGTCGGGATCGCCGTCGCGGGCGCCTCGTTCGGGGCGCTCGCGACCGCGCAGGGCCTCCAGTGGTGGACGACGATGGCCGTGTCGGTCCTCGTCTACGCCGGCACCGCCCAGTTCGCCGCCCTCGGCGTCGCCGCCTCCGGAGGCGGGCCGCTCGCCGTCGTCGCCACCGGCCTCGTGCTCAACCTCAGGCACGTCCCCTACGGCCTGTCGGTCGGGCACCTGTACTGGGACCGCTGGTGGACCCGGCTGCTCGGGACCCAGAACCTGCTCGACACGACCACCGCGTTCGCGCTCGCCGAAGGCGACGACCTGCGGCGCGCCAAGATCGCCTACTGGACCACCGGGGCCGGGAACGCGATCGCGTGGATCGCCGGCAACCTCGCCGGCATCGCCGCAGGGAGGCAGATCGCCTCGCCCGAGGCGTTCGGGCTCGACGCGGCCCTCCCCGCGATCATCCTCGCGCTCGTCCTGCCCGCGCTGCGGGACCGGTCCACATTGCTCGCCTGCGCCGTCGGCGCGGCGATCGCCCTCGCGACCAGCCCGTTCCTGACCGGAGGCCTCCCGGTGCTGCTCGCCCTGGCCGGGCTCGCCTTCGCCTGGCCGCCGAAGGAACCGGAAGAGGCGCAGCGGTGAGCTGGCTCGAAGTGGCCGCGCTCGCGGTCGGCACGTTCCTGATCCGGCTCTCGGGCCCGTTCCTGCGCGGCCGGGTCGAGGTCACCGACCGGGTCGAGACGATCCTGCGGCGCAGCGCCACCGTCGTGCTCGCGGCGCTCGTGGCGACCTCGGCGGTCCTCGTCGACGGCGCCTGGGCCGGCTGGGCGCTCCCCGCCGGCGTCCTCGTCGGCGGCGTCCTGGCGTGGCGGAAGGCGCCGCTCGCGCTCGTCGTCGTCGCCGCGGCGGGCACGACCGCACT
The DNA here is from genome assembly GCF_009451885.1 of Glycomyces albidus. GTDB lineage: Bacteria > Actinomycetota > Actinomycetes > Mycobacteriales > Micromonosporaceae > Glycomyces > Glycomyces albidus. Next base: position 59,921 of record NZ_WIAO01000002.1, on the reverse strand, counting down.
GCTGCGGCTCGCGGGGGTGGCCTGACACGCCGAAGGGCCGCGCAGCTCGCGCTGCGCGGCCCTCACCTATTCAGCTCTACTGGAGTCCGTACCCCTCAGGGTTCGGCTACCAGTCCTGCGCGGCGCGGCGGCGACGCATCAGGAAGAAGATCACGCCCGCGGCCACGATGAGCGCGGCGGCGGAGGAGACCATGATCGTCAGCGAGCTACCGGTCTTGGGCAGCTCGGGCTTCGGCGAAGGCGACTCGCTGGGGGTCTCCGGCGGGCACGGGGTCCAGCGGACCTCGCCCGTGATGGCGTCCTTCTGGGTCTCGATGTAGTAGTAGACCTGGAGGCCCTCCTGGCCGGGGATGTCGATGGTCTCGGACTCGCCCGGGGCGAGGTCGAAGGTCCACTCGTCCTCGGTGAGGTTGGTCCACACCTCGAAGTACGCGTCCTCGCCGTCCTCAGGGGAGGACAGCGTGAAGGTCAGGCTGTCGCAGTCGTTCTCGACCGAGATGTACGCGCAGAGCTCGTTGGGCTCCCAGGTGATCGTGTCCACCAGCTCGCCGTCGACGAGGATGTCGACCGAGAGGCCGGCCTCGAAGTCCTGGACGAAGAAGGTGTAGTCGATCCAGTCGCCGACCTCAGGGGTGCCGGAGATCTCTTCGCCGTCGCTCGACACGAAGGTGAACTCGGCCAGCGCGTCCTCGGAGTAGTTCTCGCCCCAGGCGTAGACGCTGGTGCACTCGTAGAAGCCGCCGTACTCGTACGAGGGCTCGGGCTCCTCGGGCTCCTCGGCGCAGCCGCCTTCGGGCTGGGAAACAGTGGAGGAACCGGTGTTCTTCTGGCCGTTCGGCCAGGCCGCGTTCAGGGTGAGGGTCGCGGACGTCTCGTCGGTGCTCAGGGTCTGGACGCCGGTGATCGGGGAGGCGCCGAACTCGGGGAGGACCGCGTTGGGGACGGCGAGGTCGCCGGTCAGTTCGCCGGCGTTGACCGAGTAGGACTCGATGAAGCCGGCGCCGATGTCGGCGGGCTTGCCTTCCCAGTCGGTGGCTTCCCAGGTCACGGTCCAGGTGCTCTCGTCGACGCAGACGGCGGTGCCCTCGAACTCGACGTGGTGGGCCTGGGCTGCGGAGGCGAAGGTGACCGCTCCGGCGAGGCCCAGGACGGCGCTGCCGGCCAGTCCGAGCACCCGCTTGAGGGTACGGTTCATGTCTCTCCTAAGTAGATGACTGTTGGGTTGGGGGGATTAGGGGGGCGCCGGCGATCGGGGGGTTAGTCCGACCGGCCCGGGCACCGTACCAAATGAGACACGCCGCGACCCGAAGAAGGGTCGCATAACGATCTCGTAACGGGACTGCCGTCACCCGGTGCGACGCATGGGATTCGCAGCGCCGTGCGCAGTCCCGGCGGATCGGGTCGAACCGGCCGCGGCCGTCGCGCGACGGGTCGGCTACGCCTCTCCGGCGTCGATCTGCTCTTCGGTGAGGTACTCGCTCTCGACGATGACCTCCTGGTAGTTCTCGGCGGTCACGTCGACCGGGTCGAGCAGGAGCGAGGGCACGAACTTGAAGCCGTTGTCGTAGGTGCCGAGGTCGTTGACCTCCGGTTCGCCGCCTTCGACGATGGCCTGGACCATCCCGGTGACGGTGGAGGCGAGCTGGCGGGTGTCCTTGAAGACGGTCTCGGTCTGGCCGGTGCCGTCCTTGATGGCCTTGACCGACGCGGCCTCGGCGTCCTGCCCGGTGACGACCGGGAAGTCGTCGGCCCCGGGTTCGTAGCCGGCTTCGACCAGGGCCGCGACCACGCCGCGGCTGATGCCGTCGTAGGGCGAGAGGACGGCGTGGATTTCGAGGTCGTCGGAGTAGTAGTCCTCGAGGAGCTGGGTCATGCGGGCCTGGGCGACGTCGCCGCTCCAGCCCTGGGTCGCGGTCGGCTCCTGCTCGGTCTGGCCCGAGGGGACGTGGACGCGGCCTTCGTAGATGAAGCTCTCGAAGGTGTCGAGGCCTCCCATGAAGAAGTACTGGGAGTTGTTGTCGCCCAGGTCGCCCGAGAACAGCTCGATGTTGAACGGGCCCGGGTTGTCGCGCATGCCGAGCCGCTCGATGATGTGCGTGGCCTGGAGGACGCCGACCTGGTAGTTGTTGAACGAGGCGTAGTAGTCGACGTCGGGCGTCTCGAGGATGAGGCGGTCGTAGGCGATGATCGTGACGCCCTGGTCCTTGGCGTCGGCGAGGACCTGGCCGAGGGACTTGTTGTCGATCGCGGCGATGACGAGGAACTCCACGCCCTCGGCGACCATCGACTGGATCTGCGCGATCTGGTCCTCGACGACGTCCTTGGCGTTCTGGTGGATGACCTCGTAGCCGAGGTTCGTGAGGTTCTCCTCCAGCGCCTGGCCCTCGATCACCCAGCGCTCGGACGTGTCCGTGGGCATCGAGATGCCGGTGAAGCCGGTCAGGTTGCGTTCCTCTTCACCGCCGACTCCGCATCCGGCGAGCGACACCGCTGCAGCGCCCGCCGATCCGTACAGCAGGCCACGACGACTGAGGTGCATAAGGGTGGTACTCCTTCGTACACGAGAGGGGTTCGTATCACCCCCGAAACTAACACGTGCGAAACCCCCGACAACTGGGTCTTTCCGTGATCAATCCGTGTCCTGAACTGGGGAGAAATCAGGACCAGAGCCATATTACGACCCGCATTTCGAACGGTTGCATCGACCGCGCGAACGAATCGGAAATGATCCGAACCGAAGGTAGAACGGCCCTTCGGGACGGTCGGCGGCGCCCCCTCCCCCGAGCGAGGCCCGTCGCTTCCGGCATCGGGCCCCGGGAGCCGCCCGCATACCATTGCGGACATGAACGACCGTTGGATCGAAGTGGCCGACCGGGTGTGGGTGCGGCGGCTGGAGGAGCTCGACCAGTCCCTGGGCCTGGTCGTCGGCGACGAGAGCTGCCTGGTGCTCGACACCGGCGTCAGCGCGGACGCGGGGTTCGCGTACGCGACCGCGATCCGCGAACTGACCGACCTGCCGTGGCAGGTGGCCTACACGCACGACCACTTCGACCACTGGTTCGGCACCGCGGCGTTCGGCGAGTCGGCCGTCTGGGCGGTCGCCGACGGGGCGCACTACGTGCGCTTCGGCGACGAGCAGCGCCGGAAGTGGGCCGCGAAGTACCGGCTCGACGGGCGCGAGCAGGACGCCCGGCGGATCGCGGCCTCGCGGCTGGTGCCGCCGAACTGCCGCGTCCAGGGGGCGGTCGGGCTCGACCTCGGCGGCCGGACCGTGGTCCTGCGGCAGGTCGGGCCCGCGCACAGCGACAACGACATGGTCGTGGAGGTCCCCGACGCGGGCGTGCTGTTCGCAGGGGACCTGCTGGAGCAGGGCGCGCCGCCCTCGTACGACTCGGCGTTCCCGATCGAGTGGCCGCAGGCGGTCGAGTACCTGCTGAGCTGGAAGCCGCGGATCGTCGTGCCCGGCCACGGCGAGCCGGGCGACTACTGGTGGGCCCGGTCGCAGGCGCGGGACCTGGCCGAGGTCGCGCGGCTCTGCGCCGAGGTCGCCCAGGGGTTCCTGACCGAGGACGAGGCGGCCGAGCACGGGCCGTTCCCGCCCGGCACCATGCGGACCGCGATCGCGCGCTGGAAGGAGCTGACGCCGCCGCCTCCGGAGCCCGCGCCGCAGCCGGAGCCGGCGCGGACGCTCCCGCCGCCGGTCGTCGTCTACGACTTCTTCGACTACAGCGTCGACCTCACCGGCAACTAGCGGCCGGTCCTAGTCGAAGGGCTGGTCCTCGAAGCCGGCGTGGAGCTTGCGCAGCAGCTCGTTGAGCCGCGCCTGCTCCTCGCGGGTGAGGACGGACAGGGCCTCCTCCTGCGCCTCGATCCCGATGCGGACCGAGTCCTCGATGACCTCCCGGCCGAGGTCGGTCATGCGGACCTTCAGGCCGCGGCGGTCCCCGGGGTCGGGCAGGCGCTCGACGAACCCGGCGGCCTCGAGCTTGTCGAGCCGCCCGGTGAGCCCGCCCGAGCTGAGCATCATGGCGGCGCTGATCTCCTTGGGCGAGAGCGTGTACGGCTCGCCGGAGCGGCGGATCGTCGCGAGGACGTCGAACTCGTTGCGCCCCAGTCCTTTTCGCGCGCGCAGCTCGTGGAGGCGGGCGCCGAGCTTCTGGGAGATCCGGTGGATCCGCCCGAAGAGCGCCATCGACTCCAGCCCCTCGAGTTCGGGCATCTCGCGGCGCCACTGCGCGATGATGCGGTCGACGGTGTCCTCGGTCATGGCGACATTCTCCCCTACGGTGCGACCGCGAAAGTACCTGCCGGCCATCTTACTCAGACTCAAGTATCTTGACTTCAAGCTACTCTGATGTAAGCTAATCAGTGACAAGCTACTTCAAGGAGTCGTCGTGAACCGCAGCACCAAGGACCTGCTCCTCACCGCCCTCGCGCCGGTCATGTGGGGCACCACCTACTTCGTCACCACCGAGTTCCTCCCGGCCGACCGGCCCTTCCTCACCGCGCTCCTCCGGGCGCTCCCTGCGGGCCTCCTGCTCGTACTCCTGTCACGAAGGCTCCCGAAGGGCTCGTGGTGGTGGAAGGCCGGTGTCATCGGGCTGCTGAACATCGCGGTGTTCTTCGCGTTCCTGTTCATGGCCACGTACCGGCTGCCCGGCGGCGTCGCCGCCGTCCTCGGCGCGGTCGGCCCGCTCGTCACCGCCGGACTGACGATCCTGGTGCTGCACACCGCCGTCCCGCTGCGGACGTGGCTGCTCGGCATCACCGGCGTCTCCGGCGTCGCGATGGTCGTCCTCACCGCCGAGGCGCGGCTCGACCTGGTCGGCGCCCTCGCCGGCGTCGGCGGCGCGATCTCGATGGCGACCGCCGTGGTCCTCACCAAGAAGTGGGGCCTGCCCGAAGGCACCGGACCCGCGGCCCTCGCCGGCTGGCAGCTCACCGCCGGCGGCCTGATGCTCGCCCCGCTCGCGTTCCTCGCCGAAGGCGGCATCCCGACCCTGACGGGCGCCAACGTCCTCGGATACCTCTACCTCGGCCTGGTCAACACCGCCCTGGGCTACTGGCTGTGGTTCCGCGGCATCGGCCGGCTCTCCGTGGTGCCCTTGAGCTTCCTCGGACTGCTCTCGCCGCTCACCGCCGCCACCGTCGGCTGGCTGCTCGCCGGCGAGACGTTCACCGTCCTCCAGACCGTCGGCTTCGCCGCCGCCCTCGGCGCCACCCTGCTGGCCCAGCTCCAGAACAAGCCGAAGCCGCTGCCGCCGGTCGAGACCGCCGAACCCAAGACCCTCGTCCACGCCTGAAGATCAGAGAGAACCATGCGCATCATCGTCTTCGGAGCCGCCGGCAGCGTCGGCTACCGCACCGCCGCCGAGGCCCTCAGCCGAGGCCACCGAGTCACCGCCGTCGTCCGCTCCCCCGACCGCGAACTGCCCCGAGGGGCCACCGTCGCCGTCGGCGACGCCGCCGACCCCGACAGTGTCATCCGACTGACCGAAGGCCACGATGCAGCCGTGAGCGCGGTCCGCGCCGACGGCGGTCGGCAGCTCGAAGCCACCGACGCCCTCCTCAGAGGCGCCGCGAAGACCGGCATCCGACTGCTCATCGTCGGCGGCGCCGCCACACTGCGAGTGCCGGACGGCGGCGGGCTGGTTCTCGACGACCCCCGGTACGTCTCCGACGAATGGCGGGCGGCCGCCGAGGCCAGCGCCGCCCAGCACCACCGGTGCGTCGAGGACGCCGAGGCCGACTGGACCTACCTCAGCCCGCCCGCGATCCTCGCTCCCGGAAAGCGGACCGGCAAGTACCGCAAGGGCACCGACGAGCTCATCACCGATGCGGCCGGCGTCTCGCGGATCTCCGTCGAAGACCTCGCCGTAGCCGTCATCGACGAACTGGAGCGGCCCGAGCACCGCAGGGGCCGCTTCACCGTGGCCGACTAGAAGGCGGGCACGAGCGCCGCCGGCGACGCACCACCAGCGCGGCCTGATGCCCTGGAGCGCCGAAGGCGGCACCGTAGACCGGTCGTGAACGCCTCAACTCCGAGTCGGGTCCGTCCAGCGAACGCCGTCGAAAGCGCCGAATCCGACACCGGCGCTGGCGATCGTGAGCCCGTGCTCGATCGCCAGCGCCACGAACGTGAGCGGATGCGACACGCGAGGGTCAGACCATTTTTCGCCGGTAGGCGCGCATCGCGAGCGGGGCGGTGACCGCGAGGATGACCGCGGCCCAGGCGAACGTCCACATGAGCGGTTCGGCAATGGGTCCGGCCGACAGCAGGCCGCGCATGGCGTCGGCGAGGTGGGTGACCGGGTTGACCTTGGCCCACGCCTGCATGAAGCCGGGCATGGTGTTGATGTCGACGAACGCGCTGGAGGTGAACGTCAGCGGCATGATGATCACGAAGGCGTAGATCTGGACCTTCTCCTCGGAGTCCGCGACCACCCCCATGAGCACCGAGACCCACGAGATCGCCAGCGCGAAGACGACGAGCACGACGGTCGCGAGGACGGCGTAGCCGATGCTGCGGAGCTCGAAGCCCATGAGCAGGCCGAGCCCGACCATGATCAGGATCGACCAGACCTGCTTGAACATGTCGGCGAAGATCTTCCCGGCCAGCGGCGCGGAGCGGGCGATCGGGAGGGACCGGAAGCGGTCGTAGACGCCTTTGCGCAGGTCGGCGTTGATGCCGGTGCCGGTGTACATGGTGAGGAAGATGGCGTTCTGGGCGATGAGGCCGCCGAGGACGTACTGGAGGTAGTCCGCTGTGGAGCCGGCCATCTGGCCGCCGAAGACGTAGACGAACAGCAGCAGGAACATGATCGGGCTGAGGCTCAGGTCGACGAGTTCGAACGGGTTGTGCTTGATGCGGACCATCTGGCGCCAGGCCATGGAGAGGATCTGGCTGACGGTGGCGCCGAAGCCGGGGCGGCCGAGCGCGGGGGCTTCGATCGTGGCGGCGGTCATCGGGCGGCCTCCTCGGTCTGGTCGGTGTCGGTGTCGGCTTCGGTGCGGTGCCCGGTGAGGGTCAGGAAGACCTCGTCGAGGCTGGAGAGGCCGAGGTGGAAATCGGTCAGCGCGATGCCGCGGTCGCGGAGTTCGGCGGCGAGGCCCGGCATGATGCCGTCGTCGTTGACGCCGATGGTGACGGCGCCGGCCGAGACGACGGGGTCGAGGTCGGGGAACCGCTCGGTGACGAGGGCGCGAAGGTCGTCGAGGCGGCCGTGGTCCTCGGGCTGGATGCGGAGGGTCTGGCCGCCGATCTTGGCCTTGAGCTGGGTCGGGGTGCCGGTGGCGATGACCTTGCCGTGGTCGATGACGGCGATCTCGTGGGCGAGCTGGTCGGCCTCTTCGAGGTATTGGGTGGTGAGCAGGACGGTGGTGCCGTCGGCGACGAGGCCGCGGACGAGTTCCCAGAGCTCTCCGCGGGCCCTGGGGTCGAGTCCGGTGGTGGGCTCGTCGAGGAAGAGGATGCGGGGCCGGCCGACGAGGCTGGCGGCGAGGTCGAGTCGGCGGCGCATGCCGCCGGAGTACGCCTTCGCGGCCTTGTCGGCGGCGTCGGACAGGTTGAACTGGGCGAGGAGCTCGCGGGCGCGGGCCTTGGCGTCCCGGGTGGGCATGCCGAGGAGGCGTCCGATGAACCGGAGGTTCTCCTCGCCGGTGAGGAGTTCGTCGATGCCGGCGAACTGGCCGGTGAGCCCGATGAGGGACCGGACCTCGGGGGCGTCGCGGACGATGTCGTAGCCGCCGACGCGGGCCGTGCCGGCCGTGGGCTGCGAGAGGGTGGCGAGCATGCGGACCAGGGTGGTCTTGCCGGCGCCGTTGGGGCCGAGGACGCCGAGCACGGTGCCGATGCGGGCGTTCAGGTCGATGCGGTCGACGGCCACGAGGTCGCCGAAGTGCTTGGTGATCCCCTCGGTCTCTATGGCGTAGTCGGTGGTGGTTCCGGGATGCGACACGTCGTCTCCTTGGGAAGCGTTCGCAGTGGTTCAAGGCTTTGGTTTCGTGGTGGCCGATGTCGAAGATGGGCCACCACACATGATGTCAGATTGACGCCCAATTGGCATCACCCCAGCGCGGTATTTCGCGCTCATGCGAGGGTCGTAGCAACTCGATCATGCACCCGGGGTCCGACATCGGGCGCCGGTTCTGCGAACAGTTGTCGCAAGCGGAGGTCAGAGGGACTGCAGGAGCTTCCTGATGCGCTTCTCGGAGACCTGGTAGCGGGTGCCGAGCTGCTGCGCGAAGAAGCTGATGCGCAGCTCCTCGAGCATCCAGCGGACTTCGCGGCCCTCGCCGGAGCGCAGCGCGGCGGGGCGGGTGCGCGCGAGCGAGTCGCGTTCGGCTTCGAGGGAGTGGATCACGTCCATCTTTCCCTTGTCGCCGTTGACGTCGGCGACCACGCGCTTGGCGCGGTAGGCGATGCCCTCGACGTAGCGGTGCAGGTCGTCCAGGCGCCACCAGCCGGTCGCGCCCACGAACCCGTCGGCGCCCACGAGCCCTTCGAGCTGGCGGCGCATGTCGCTCATGGCTTCGAGCAGGCGGAAGTCGAACTTGCCTTCGAGCAGGCGCGCGGCCTCGCGGGCCGCGGTGAGGACCGCGGCGGCCTTGCGGGCCACGGCGGCGGACTCGCCGGCGACCTCGGGGCGGGCGCGCTTGAGGAGCGCCTCGAATCCGGCGCGGTCCCAGGCGGGGCCACCGCCTTCGATGAGGACCTTGTCGAGGACGGTGCGGACGCAGTCGGCCAGGAGCGCGTCGACGTTCGCGTACGGGCCCGTGGCGAGCGCGAGCTGCTCGTTGCGGGTGAGGACTTCCTTCAGGTGCGGGTCGGGGCAGTTCAGGCGCAGCAGGCGACGCGTCCCCGCCCACATGTTCGCCGCCTGCGAGCCCGGGTCCGGGAACGCCTTGATCCCGACGGTCGCGCCCTCGTCGGTCAGCGCCGGGTACGCCTTCGCGGTGTAGCCCTTGCGCGGGGTCTCGTGGAGTTTCGGCAGCTCGTCGAAGTCCCAGGAGGTGAGCCCGGTGCGCTCGAGGTCGAACGCCTCGGCCGCGGCCTCCTGCGTCTTGGGGGCGAGCTGCCGCTGGAGCGCGCCGAGCTCCTTGCCCTCGGCGAGGACCTCGCCGGCCTCGTCCTTGACCTGGAACGTCATGAGCAGGTGCCCGGGGACCTTCGTGAGGTCGAAGGCGTCCTCGGGGACGTGGACGTTCGTCATGGCCTTGAGGGTGTCGGCGAGCGCGGCCATCATGGGCCGGCCCGGGGCGGGGGCCATGCGGGCGACGGCGGCCTTCGCGAAGTCGGGGGCCGGGACGAAGCTGCGGCGCAGCGACTTCGGGAGGCTCTTGATGAGCGCCTCGGCGAACTCGGCGCGCAGTCCCGGGACCTGCCAGGTGAAGGCGTCCTGGTCGAGCTGCTGGAGGGCCGGGAGCGGCACGGCGACGGTGACGCCGTCGCGGGCCGAACCGGGCTCGAACTCGTAGTCGAGGTCGAGGTCGGCGCCTTCGGAGGTCCACACCTCGGGGTAGGCGTCGGCGGCGACGGCCTCCGCGCGGTCGCCGAGGAGCAGGGCTTCGTCGAAGTCGAGCAGCGTCTTGTCGGACTCCTTCTTCCACCAGGAGTCGAAGTGGCGGCCCGAGACGATGCCGGCGGGGAGGCGCTCGTCGTAGAAGTCGAAGAGGGTCTGCTCGTCGGCGAGGAGGCCCCGCTGCCGGACCCGGTTCTCGAGCTCCTCGACCTCGCTGATCTTCGCGAGGTTCCGCGCCAGGAACTTGTGGTGGGTCTCCCACTCGCCCTGGACGAGCGCGTGCCGGATGAACAGCTCCCGGCTCGTCTCGGGGTCGATGCGTCCGAAGTTGACCTTGCGGCGGGCCACGATCGGGACGCCGTAGAGCGTGACGCGCTCGAACGCGAGCACGGCGCCGGCCTTCTTGGACCAGTGCGGCTCGGAGTAGGTGCGCTTGACGAGGTGCTGCGCGAGCGGCTCGACCCACTCGGGTTCGATCTTGGCGCACACGCGGCCCCACAGGCGGCTGGTCTCGACCAGCTCGCCGGCGACGACCCAGCGCGGCTGCTTCTTGGCGAGCCCCGAGCCGGGGAAGATCGCGAACTTGGCGTTGCGGCCGCCGAGGTACTCGCGGGTGTCGGCCTCCTTGACGCCGATGTGCGAGAGCAGCCCGGCGAGGAGCGCGGTGTGGACGCGCTTGGGGTCGGGGGTGGTGCCGGCCGGCTCGATCGGGATCTTCAGGCTCTTGAGGACCCCGAGGATCTGCCGGACCAGGTCCTGCCATTCGCGGATGCGCAGGTAGTGCAGGTACTCCTGCTTGCACATGCGCCGGAACGCGCTCGAGGAGCGCGAGCGCCGCTCGTCCTCGAGGTAGCGCCACAGGTTCAGGAACGCCGAGAAGTCGGAGTCGGGGTCGTTGAAGCGCGCATGGGACTGGTCGGCCTGGGCCCGCTTGTCGGCCGGCCGCTCCTTCGGGTCCTGAATGGACATGGCGGCGGTGATGACCGCGACCGCGTGCACGCAGCCCTCTTCGCGGGCCTGGAGGATCATCCGGGCCAGGCGCGGGTCGATCGGCAGGCGCGCGATGTCGCGGCCGGCCTTCGTCAGGCGCCGCTCCCCCGACCGGACGTCCTCGAGGGCGCCGAGCTCGACCAGGAGGTCCATGCCGTCCTTGATGTTCCGCGAGTCGGGGGCGTCGACGAACGGGAACGTCTCGACCCGGCCGAGCTTCGCGGCGGTCATCTGGAGGATGACGGACGCGAGGTTGGTGCGGAGGATCTCGGCGTCGGTGAACTCCGGGCGGGCGTTGAAGTCGTCTTCGGAGTACAGGCGGATGCAGATGCCGTCGGCGACGCGGCCGCAGCGCCCGGCGCGCTGGTTGGCGCTGGCCTGGCTGATCGGCTCGATCGGGAGTCGCTGGACCTTCGTGCGGGCCGAGTAGCGGGAGATGCGCGCGTACCCGGCGTCGATCACGTAGCGGATGCCCGGCACCGTCAGGGACGTCTCGGCGACGTTGGTGGACAGGATGATCCGGCGGCCGGTGTGCGAGGAGAACACGCGGTGCTGCTCCTGCGCCGAGAGCCGCGCGTACAGCGGCAGGATCTCGGTGTGGCGGAGCCTGGCCTTCTCGAGGGCGTCCGCGGTGTCGCGGATCTCCTGCTCGCCGGAGAGGAAGACGAGGATGTCGCCGTCGCCTTCGCGCGAGAGCTCGTTGACGGCGTCGAGGATCCCGTCGATCTGGTCGCGGTCCTCGTCGCCCTCCTCGTCGCGGAGGGGCCGGTAGCGGATCTCGACGGGGTAGGTGCGGCCGGAGACCTCGAGGATCGGGGCGGGCCTGCCGGGGCTGCCGAAGTGGTTCGCGAACCGCTCGGGGTCGATGGTCGCGGAGGTGACGATGACCTTGAGGTCCGGGCGCTTGGGGAGGATCTGGCGCAGGCACCCGAGGATGAAGTCGATGTTGAGGCTGCGCTCGTGGGCCTCGTCGATGATGATCGTGTCGTAGGCGCTCAGGAGCCGGTCGTGCTGGATCTCGGTGAGCAGGATGCCGTCGGTCATCAGCTTGATGTAGCTGGCGTCGGAGACCTGGTCGGTGAAGCGGACCTTCCAGCCGACGGCCTCGCCGAGCGGCGAGCCGAGCTCGTCGGCGATGCGCTCGGCGACTGCGCGGGCCGCGATGCGGCGCGGCTGCGTGTGCCCGATCATGCCCCGGACGCCGCGGCCGAGTTCGAGGCAGATCTTCGGGATCTGGGTGGTCTTGCCCGAACCGGTCTCGCCGGCGATGATGACGACCTGGTTGTCGCGGATCGCCTCGAGGATGTCGTCCTTGCGCTGCGATACGGGCAGCTCTTCGGGGTAGACGATCTTCGGCACTCCCGCGGCGCGGGCAGCGAGCGCGGCCTCCTTCGCCTCGACGTCCGCTTCGATCTTCGCGTAGGCGTCGCTGCGGGCCTGCCCCTCGAGGTCGCGGGCCTCGCGCATGCGCCGGTTCAGGGCGCGCTGATCGGCCGTGCGCAGCGCGGAGACGCGCTCGCGCAGGCTGGGACGGGATTTCGAGGCGCTGCTGGGCATGACGATAGGCAAGGATACGCGGACGCCTCCCCTCCGCGCCATGGATTAACGGCCGCTGTGGCCGAGCCGCCCCCTCGGGCGGGTCAGTCGTCGTCGAGGTCGCCGCAGAGGACCCGGTTGTCGGCGATGCCCTCGGCCGCGGTCAGCGCGTCGGGGGCGTGGACGACGAAGCTCTCGGCGCGGTCGTCGAGGACGAGGTCGCTGCCGACCGTCGCCGAGCCGACGCCGGACTCGGAGGTCGTGAAGGACAGCTCGATGATGTTCCCGGCCGCGTCCTCGCCGCCGGGGTCGGCGAGCCAGTGGCCGCCGCCGGGCGGGTTCTCGTCGCACTCGCCGTCGTGGACGTGCGCCATGTACTCGGTGCTCGGGCGCAGGCCCGTGGCGGTGACGCGGACCGAGGTCTCACCGGTCGAGGTGATGTCGACCGATCCTGTGGCGCGCGGGTCGGCCGCGCTCCATCCGGGGGTGAGGTCGAGCGTCGCGGTCCACGTGCCGCCGGAGGCGTCGGCGGGGTCCTCTTCCTCACTCCCGCAACCGGACAGGAACAGCAGGACGGCTGCGGACGCGACGGCGGCGGCGCGGTGGGACGGCATTGGCGCTCCTTCGTTGATCGCTCGAACCCGCCCAGTATCGGCCCGCCGCGGCCGCACGGCCGGGATTCCGGCGCCCGCCCGTGTGTCCCCCCGCCGAGCACGCCACGGGTGCCGGCTCCGAAGGCCCGCTGAATGCACGGCAGGCCCGGTCGGTCGCGCGGCGGCTCGGCTGCTCGGCGGGCCGCCGCGAACCCGGTGAACGGCCGAGCCCGGCGCAGCGGCTCGACGGGTGAGCGGCCGGCCTCCGGAGGTCCGGAACCCGGCCGCTCACCGCCGCCTCAGACCGCGGCCGCCACCGGCACGTCCGTCACGATGCCCTCGCCGCGCACCAGCTCCACCCGGCGGGTCAGGCCGAGGCCGTCGAGGAACGCCTCGTCGTGGCTGACGACCACGAGCGCGCCCTGAAAGGCCGTCAGCGCCTGCTGGAGCTGGCGGATCGAGGACATGTCGAGGTTGTTCGTCGGCTCGTCGAGCAGGAGCAGTTGCGGCGCGGGCTGCGAGGAGAGGACGGTGGCGAGCGCCGCCCGCAGCCGCTGGCCGCCCGAGAGCGTGCCGACCCGCTGGAACACCGCGTCGCGCCGCATCCCGAAGCGGGCCAGGCGGGTCCGCAGCACCGACTGCTCGGCCTCCGGGGCCGCGGCGCGGACGTTGTCGAGGACGCTCGCGTCCTCGTCGAGCAGTTCCAGCCGCTGCGTGAGGAACCCGTGCGGGACGCGCGCCGCGTCGGCGATCGCGCGCAGCAGCGTGGTCTTGCCCGAGCCGTTGTCGCCGGTGACCGCGACCCGCTCGGGCCCGCGCAGGTGCAGGCCCAGCCCCTCGCCGTACAGGTCGCCCGCCTTGAGCCCCTTGAGGACCGCGATCTCGCGGTGCGTCGAGACGCTCGTCTCGGGCAGGTCCACGGAGATCGCGCCGTCGTCGCGGACGGCCTCCTCGGCCGCGTCGAGCCGCTCGCGCGCCTCGGCGACGTCCTCCTGCTTCGCGAGCAGGATCTTCGCCGACGAGACCTCGCCGGCGTTCTTCTTGCCGTTGAGCAGGATCTTCGGCGTCCCGCCGCGGTCGCGCTCGCGCTTCCACGCGGCCGCCCCCTTGTCGTTCTGGATGCGGGTCGAGACCAGCTCCTTCCGCTGGCGGGTGAGGTCCTGCTTGGCGTCGCGCACGGCGCGGGCCGCGGCCTCCTGCTCGGCGGCGATGACCGCCTCGTAGGAGCCGTAGGCGCCGTCGAAGACGCGGATGCGTCCCTTGTAGAGCTCGGCGACCGCGTCGACGTGCTCCAGGAGCGCCCGGTCGTGGCTGACGACCACGAGCGTGCCGTTGAAGCGGCGGATCGCCTGGTACAGGCGGGCGCGCGCGGAGGCGTCGAGGTTGTTCGACGGCTCGTCGAGCAGGAGCACGTCCGGGCGGCGCACGAGCCGGCCGGCCAGGCCCACGAGCATCGACTCACCGCCGGACAGGGTCGCGACGGTCCGGTCGAAGCCCACGTGGTCGAGGCCGAGCTCGTCCAGGGCGACGCGCGAGCGGTCGAGGAAGTCCCAGTCGTCGCCGATGGCGGCGAAGTGCTCCTCCCCCGGGTCGCCGGCCTCGATGGCCGCCAGCGCCCGCTGCTTCTCGGCGATGCCGAGCAGGTCGGCGACGGTGTCCCCGAGGCGCAGCGGGAGCTCCTGCGGCAGGTACTCGATGAGGCCCGACGCGGTGATCGACCCGGACTCGGGGGCGAGGGCCCCGGCGACCAGGCGCATCAGGGTCGACTTGCCGGTGCCGTTGTCGCCGACGAGGGCGGTGCGCCCGTCGGAGAAGACGACGTCCACGCCGTCGAAGACGCGTTCGCCTTCGGGCCAGGCGAAGCGGAGCTGCTGGACGTTGATAAAGGTGGTCATGAGACCTTCTCTCAGGTGCGATGCGGAACTGGACCGACATGAGAGACATCGCGCCTGGGCGGCGAGAAGGGGATATCCCGATTTCCCCGGGAATGGGCACCCTCTTGATCGAAGACACACCGGGCACGTGCGCAGAGACGTGCTGGCGCGATGTCTACGACCTAGAGCTTCAAGTGAGTGCCTAACGTCGGGAACAAGGACGGGGACAACGGTAGCCGCGCTCCGGATCGGCTGTCAAGGGAGACGCGCGCCACGGGCCGCCCGGCCGCTCGGCGAAGCGGAGCATGGAGACTTCGCCGGGATGGGAAGGAGCCGGGCGGCCCGTGGACTTGTGCGGAGGGTCAGCAGGTGGCGGTCCGCCTCCAGACTCCCCATTCGCCGGTGGTGCCGGGCGTTTCGCCCTGCGTCCACCAGGCGGCGCGGTAGGCGGCGGCGCCGTGGGTGACCTCGTCGCCGGCGGTGTAGACCGAGCCGGAGGACCAGGCGGGGGCGTCGCAGCCGGTGCCGCCGGGGTCGCCTGAGGTCGGCGGGTCGGTCGGGTCCCCGGAGCCGTCGCCGCCGAAGTCGACGTCGATGCAGGAGTAGAAGGCGTTCGCGGTGTCGGCGATGTTCCACACCGAGAGGACCAGGTGCTGCCCGGTGCGGGCCGGGAGCGTCACGGTGTGGGTCATGGTGTGGTCGGGTTGGGCGCCGCCCATGCGGAACGACGCGATCGGGGTGAGCCCGAGGTCGTCGCGGGTGAGCGGCTGCGCCGGGTCGTAGTTCGCGTTGGTGATGTAGTAGTCGAACGTGGCGGTGGCGTGCCTGGCGGTCATGGTCCAGGTGAAGGTCTTCGGTCCGGCGCTCACCGGGGTGGTGGGCCAGTTGCCGCCGCGCGGGTCGTCGAGTTCGGCGAAGGAGTCGTGGCCGGCGGAGCAGATCTCGCCGTCGGCGGGTCCGGCGGCGGGGAAGCCCTTGGGGCCCTCGACGCTCTGGGGCTCATAGGAGATGGCCCCGCAGTTCGTGACCTCGCCGTCGGCGCAGAGCGCGGAGCGGGAGGGCGGGTCGGAGGTGTAGCCGTGCCCCCAGGCCAGTGCGGCCATGGAGGCCGAGACCGCGAGGGTCGCGGCGCCGGCGATGGACAGGATGAGCTTGCGCGACGTGCGCATCGTCGTCTCCCATCGAAGTCGGGTCGATCGGGTCGGTAGCGATTGTCATCGATGTCGCAACACTTCCTACCTGCGACGACATCAATTAAAAAGTAACCTAACAGTTTGTGTCGACCGACACAAGGGCCTCGGCCGCGGTTTTCCGGCCTTTTCCGAAGAGCGTCACGGTTTCGCACGAAACGGCACACGAACGACCGCGGCCGCACACGAAACGTGTGCGGCCGCGGGAACGGGACGGTCAGTCGTCCTCGGGTTCGTCCGGATGCGTCATGAGCACCGTCGCGGAGACGAGCAGTCCCCCGCCGATGACCAGGATCGCGATGATCATCATGGTGATCGCACTCGCGCTCATCGGGTCGCCTCCACTTCTTCCGCTTCCTCTTCGGTCTCGATCGCCGGGACGTCCCTGCGGCGCAGGATCAGCGCCATCACGACGCCGAACGCGAGGGCGCCTCCGGCGAGCGCCCAGCCGAACGCCTGGTACTGGTTGTAGACCTCGCGGCCCGGCACGGCGTCCAGCAGGTCGCGGACGTTGAGGTACAGGATGCCCGCCAGCATCACCGGCGTGATGACGCCGAGGCACACGAACCAGATCGGGCCGACCTTGAACGTCGAGGTCGCGTTCGCGTCGTCGCGCAGCTCCTTCCAGCGCCACAGCACCCAGACGGTCACGACGATGCTCACCAGTGCCGCCACGACGATGCCGAACTGGTTGATGAAGTAGTCGGTGACGTCGAGGAACATCAGGCCGCTCGCGGTCGGCAGGAGGACCAGCGAGACGACGGCCATGGCGCCGCCGACGACGGCGGTGGCCTTGACCCGGCCCCAGCCGAAGCGGTCCTCCATGGCCGCCACCGGGACCTGCACGATGCTCACCATCGAGGTCCACCCGGCCACCACCAGCGAGGCGAAGAACAGCACGCCGAACAGGCCGGCGAGGTACGGCAGCGTGTTGATGATCGTCGGGAAGGCGATGAACGCCAGGCCCACGCCCGCGTACGACTGCTCGGCGATGGGCACGCCGGACTCGAACGCGATGAAGCCCAGCGCCGCGAACACGCCGATGCCCGCGAGGATCTCGAACGAGGAGTTCGCGAAGCCGACCGTGAACGCCGACGTCGTGATGTCCGACTTGTGCTTGAGGTAGGAGGCGTACGTGATCATGATGCCGAAGCCGATCGACAGCGAGAAGAAGATCTGGCCGTAGGCGGCGAGCCAGACGCCCGGTTCGCGCACGGCCTCCCAGTCGGGCGTGAAGAAGGCGTTCAGCCCCTCCACCGCGCCGTCGAGGGTGAGCGCCTGGACGACCAGGATGCCGAACATGACCAGCAGCAGCGGGATGAACACCTTGCTGGTGGTCTCGATGCCCTTCTTGACGCCCGCGCCGATGACCACGAGCGTGAACGCCCAGACCGCGAGCATGGCGATGCCGATGTCGGGCAGCCACGAGCCGAAGTCGCCGAAGCCGCCGCTGTCCTGCAGGAAGTCGGCGATGAGGAAGGTGCTCGGGTCCTCGCCCCACTGCTGCGAGATCGAGAACCAGCCGTACCAGCCGGCCCAGGCGATGATCGCGGCGTAGTAGACGGCGATGACGATCGAGATCGCCACCTGCCACCAGCCGATCGCCTCGGCGTTCCGGTTCACCCGCCGGAACGCGACCGGGGCGGACCCCTTGTAGCGGCGGCCGATCGTGAACTCCATGATCAGCAGCGGGATGCCCGCGGTCGTCAGGGCCACGAGGTAGGGCACGAGGAACGCCCCGCCGCCGTTCTCGTAAGCGACGCCGGGGAAGCGCCAGATGTTGCCGAGTCCGACCGCCGAGCCGATGGCGGCGAGGATGAACCCCAGCCTCGACCCCCAGTTCTCTCTCACCATGGATCGTTCGCTCCAGTCACGCAGTGTTCGGGCACATTTCGGGCTAACCATAGTGGCGTGCATAGAGCTGGTCAAATGACCGTTGCAGAGGCGTGACCGAGACCGGGTCCGGTTCCAGGACGAGACGGAGGCGCCCGGGCGGCGGTAAGGTTGATCAGTTCCACTGCGATCGGCACCGCTCGGCGGATCAGCGAGCCGTCCATCGGCAGTGCGCGACGCTCGGCGCGCCGTCTGCGCCCCCAATCCATCCGCTCCGTATCCGAGGAGAGCCGTGTCCGCTGCCATCACCCCGGCCGTCAAGGCCGAGCAGATCCGCCTCGACGGGCTCTACGCCCGCGTCGACCGGCTCCGCGACGAAGCCGCCGAGCGGCTCGCCGAGACCGGCCGCAAGCACGTCGAGAACGACCAGGAGCGCTCGCAGCGGGACGCCGAGACGCTCCTGTACCGCCGCCGCATCGCCCTCCTCGACGCGGTCGAAGAGGGCCTGTGCTTCGGGCGGCTCGACTACATCGACGCCGGCGAACCCCCGATGTACCTGGGGCGCATCGGCGTCCACGCCGAAGGCGGCGAGCAGCTCCTGGTCGACTGGCGCAGCGACGCCGGCCGCCGGTTCTACCTGGCGACCGCCGCGGCCCCCGCGGGCGTGCGCCGCCGGCGCCACCTGCACACCAAGGGCCGCCGCATCCGCTCGGTGAACGACGAGGTCCTCGACCTCGACGCGGCCGCCGACTCCGGTTCCACGATCGGATCCGAAGGCGCGCTCATGGCGGCCCTCGACGCGGCCCGGACCGGCGCGATGAAGGACATCGTCGCCACGATCCAGGCCGAGCAGGACCGGATCATCCGGGCGCCCCTGGAGGGCGTCATGATCGTCGACGGCGCCCCCGGCACCGGCAAGACCGCCGTCGCGCTCCACCGCGCCGCCTACCTGCTGTACGAGCACCGCGAGCGGCTCAAGCGCCAGGGCGTGCTCATCATCGGCCCCGGCAAGCAGTTCCTGCGGTACATCTCCGAGGTCCTGCCCGGGCTCGCCGAGACCGACGTCCTGCTGCGCACGCCCTCCCAGCTCGTGCCCGGGATCGTCGCCGACCGGCCCGAGACCGAGGCCGCCGCGGCGCTCAAGGGCCGCGCCGTCATGGCCGGGGTCATCGCCAGCGCCGTCGCCGACCGCCAGGTCGTGCCGCGCGAGCCGCTGCCGGTCGACTTCGAGGGCCAGGAGCTGTGGCTGCGGCCCGAGAAGATCACCGCCGCGCGCGACGTCGCCCGCGAGACCGGCCTGACCCACAACGAAGCCCGCGAGACCTTCCACAAGCGGGTCATCGCCGACCTCGCGACCCAGTACGCCGACATCATCGGCGAAGACCCGCTCGGCGGCGAGAACCTCATGGGCCTGGAGGACCGCGCCCACTTCGCGGTCGAGATCGCCTCCGACCCGGTCATCCGGCGCCAGATCGAGGAACTGTGGCCCGAACTGACGGCCGAGGAGCTGCTGGAGGACCTGTTCGCCTCGCCTGAGCGGATCGCCTCCGCCGCGGCCGTGCTCAAGCCCGAGGAGCGCGCGCTCCTGCACCGGAAGCCGGGCGGCTGGAGCGAGGCGGACGTGGCGCTGCTCGACGAGGCCGCCGAGCACCTCGGCGAGATCGAGCGCGGCCAGCGCGCCGGCGGCCCCAGCGCCGAGCAGATCGCCTACGCGCAGGACGTGCTCACCATCGCCCAGGGCTCGGCGTCGTTCGACTTCGAGGACGAGGAGTCCGAGCTGCTCCAGGCGACCGACGTCATCGACGAGTTCTGGCTCGGCGAGCGGCAGGTCGACGAGCGGTTCGTGTCGGTGGCCGAGCGGGCCGCGGCGGACCGCCGGTGGATCTTCGGGCACGTCATCGTCGACGAGGCGCAGGAGCTGTCGCCGATGGAGTGGCGGGCGCTGCTGCGCCGCTGCGTCACCCGGTCGTTCACGGTGGCCGGCGACCTCGCGCAGGCCGCGGGCCCGGCCGCGCCCTCGAGCTGGGCCGAGGTCTTCGGCGGCTGGGGCCTGGACTGGCGGGCCGAGCAGCTCACGGTCTCCTACCGGACGCCGAAGGAGATCATGAACGTCGCGGTGCGCGTGCTCGACGCGATCGGCGTCGACGCGGCCCGGCCGCGCTCGGTGCGCGAGTCCGGCCACGAGCCGTGGCTCGAGGTCGCCGGAGAGCACCTCGAGGAGGTCGTGGAAGAGCAGGTCGCGGCCGAGAAGCGGATCGTCGGCGAGGGCTCGGTCGCCGTCGTGACGACCGCCGAGCGGGCCGCGGGCCTGGCCGGGATCGCCGACGCGTCGGTGCTCACCGTCAAGCAGGCCAAGGGGCTCGAGTTCGACAGCGTCATCGTGGTCGACCCGGACGCGGTCGCCGCCACCGGGCTGCGGAACCTGTACGTGGCGCTCACGCGAGCCACGAAGCGGCTCGGCGTCGTCGCCCCCGACAAGCCGGTCTTCCCCGGCGCCGAAGTCCTGTAGGGCCCGTCCTGTAGGCGCGCGCACTCGGCGGGCTTGCGGGCCGAAAACCAGGCCCGGTGCTCCTACACTGTCACCAGGTGTGTGGAGGAGGTGCGGGTTGACAACGACGACCGGGGACCTGACCGGTGCGCTCGTCGACGGGCGCTACCGGCTCAAGCGGCTGATCGCCCAAGGCGGCATGGCGGACGTCTACGAAGCCGACGACGAGCGGCTCGACCGCACCGTCGCGGTGAAGATGATCACCGCCGGGCGCGCGCACGGGTTCGACCTCACGGCGTTCACGCACGAGGCCCGCACCATCGCCCGGCTCTCCCACCCGAACATCGTGGCCGTCTTCGACCAGGGCATCTACAACGGGCTGCCGTACGTCGTCATGGAGTACGTGCCCGGGACGACCCTGCGGGACCTGCTCAACCGGCGCCGGCGCCTGCGCATCGAGGAGGCCGTGGAGCTGTGCGCGCAGCTCCTCGACGGCCTCCAGGCCGCCCACGACGCCGGCCTGGTCCACCGCGACATCAAGCCCGAGAACATCCTGCTCAAGAACGGCGGCCGGGGCGACCGCGTCAAAGTGGTGGACTTCGGCCTCGCCGAGGCCGTCCACGGCGACCGCGACACCGCCGGGCCGCTCGTCGCCACCGCCGCCTACGTCGCCCCCGAGCTCGTCGGCGGCAAGCCCGCGACGACCGCCAGCGACGTCTACTCGACCGCGATCCTGCTGTACGAGCTGCTCACCGGCGAAGTCCCCTTCGACGGCCCCGACGCGGCCGCGGTCGCGCGGCGGCACGTCGAAGAGGATGTCCCGTCCCCGCAGCTCAAGGCCCCTGACGTGCCGGAGGGCCTGGCCGAGCTGGTCGCGTCCGCGGCCGCCCGGCGCCCCGGCGCGCGGCCGGTCGACGCCGGCGCGTTCCTGCGGCGGCTCCAGGCCGTCGACCTGCGGCACGTCCCCGGCACCACCGGGCAGGTGCCGCGGCCGACCCGGGCCGTCCAGACCACGATGGTCGTCGACCACCCGAAGCCGAGGCGGAACTGGAAGGCGCTGGCCACGCTCGCGGCGCTCGCGGCCCTCTTCGTCTCCGTCGCGGCCGCCGGCTGGTGGATCGGGATCGGCCGGTACACCTCGACGCCGTCGCTGCTCGACCAGACGGCCGAGACCGTCGAGGCGTACGCCGAGGAGCGGGGCTTCGACGTCGAGCTCGTCGAGGACTACAGCGCCTCGGTGCCGATCGGCGAGGTCGTCTCGCAGGACCCCGAGGTGGGCGACCGGATCCGGCAGGGCGCGACCATCACCGTGGTGGTCTCGCTGGGGCCCGAGCGGTACCCGGTGCCCGAGCTCGCCGGGAAGAGCGAGGAGGACGCGCGGGCGGCGCTCGCGGCCTTCGACGCCGAGGTCACCGTCGTGCACGAGTACAGCGTCGACTTCGGCGCCGGCCAGGTGACCCGGACCGACCCGCCCGCGGGCGAGGAGGTCAAGGCCGGGACGCCGGTGACCGTGTACGTCTCCGACGGGTTCCCGCCGCTGAACGTCCCCGACGTGGTCGGGCTCTCCGAAGCCGACGCGGCCGCCGCCTTGGAGGCCGAGGGCCTCGTCGTCGGCGACGTGACGCGCCGGCACAGCGACACGATCCCCGAAGGGTCGGTCATCGAGCAGGACCCGGCGGCCGCCGCGCCGGCCGGGCCGGGCGACGAGGTCGGCCTCGTCGTCAGCGACGGGCCCGAGCCGGTCGAGGTCCCCGACGTGGTCGGCATGGACATCGAGGAGGCCACCGAGGAGCTCGAATCCCTCGGGTTCACGGTGAAGACCGCGCAGATCTGGTTCACCGGGACGGTGTTCGACCAGTCCCTGGACGCCGGCAGCGAGCACCCGAAGGGCTCCGAGATCTGGCTCTGGGCAAGGTGAGACGGGCCAGCGAGGCGGGCCAGTGAGGCGAGCCAGTGAGGCGGGCCGGGTGAGCCGGGCCGCATGAGACGCCGGAGGGGCCGGGCGCTGACGCGCCCGGCCCCTCCGCTCGCCGTCTACTTCGCTCCGGCGGCCTTCAGCTCCGTCATGGTGAACAGGGCCTGGAGCTCGATCCCGATGTCGGCCAGGTTCTTCAACCCGCCCGACTCGCGGTCGATGACGCACACGCCCCGCTCGACGATCGCGCCGCGGGTGCGCAGCTCGCCGACCGCGTCGAGGACCGCGCCGCCCGAGGTGACGACGTCCTCCACGATGAACAGCCGCCGGCCGTCGACCTCGCCGCCCTCGGCCAGCCGGCACGTGCCGTACGTCTTGGCCTCCTTGCGCACGAACAGGGCCGGCAGGCCCGTCACCTGCGACAGCATCACCGCGATCGGGATGCCGCCGGTCTCCAGGCCCGCCAGCGCGTCCACGCCGTGCGCGGGCACCAGCGGCGCGAGCGCCTCGGCGATGCGCCGCAGCAGGACCGGGTCGGACTCGAACAGGTACTTGTCGAAGTACTCGTGCGCGACCACCCCGGACCGGAGCGTGAACTCCCCGGTCAGGTGCGAGCGGTTGAAGATGTCGCGGGCGAGGTCGTCGTGACTCATGCGATCAGACTGCCATGTCCGGGCCGTTACGGGCGCAGCGGCGGGTACGACGGGTCGAGGAGGTCACGCTCGGCCAGCCAGTTGTACAGCGGCGTCTCCTTCGGATAGTGGCCCCAGCCGTGGTCGCCGGTGGGCATGTGCCCGCCGAGCATCTGCTGCTGGACCGGGTCGAGGTCGTTCCACCACGGCTGGTTCGGCAGGTCGTCGACGAGGTCGCGGGCGCGGATCCAGCGCGGCGTGAACCCGAAGAACGCGACCTTGCGGGTCAGGTCCGAGTAGTTGTCGCTGCGGGCGTGCCAGATGCGGCGGTCGAAGAACAAGACGTCGCCGGCGTTGCCGGTGACCTCGATGGCGCCTTCGGGGTCGGGCCACTCCATGTCGCGGCGCGGCGGCCCGTCGATGCGGTTCCACTTGTGGGAGCCGGGCACGATCTTGGTGTTGCCACGGCCCTCCTCGGAAAGGTCGGTGAAGAAGTAGGCGAGCTTGACCGACAGGCGCGGGCGCGGGTCGGTCTCGGTCTCGCGGTTCTGGCGGCCGCCGTCCTGGTGCCATTCGAAGCGGAACGGCCGCTTGCCCTCGATGGGCGGGTGCTTGTCCACGTGGGAGTGGTAGACGTGGAAGTTCCATCCGAGGATCGACCACACATAGTGGAAGGTCCGGGGATGGTTGAGGAGGAACGCGAGTTCCGGGCAGGAAGTGACGGCGTCGAGGCGGTGCATCGCACCTTCGGGGCTGAGCCGCCCTGCCGCCTTCTCGATTTCGTAGACCCTGTCGAGGGCGTCCGAGCACCGCTTGATCTCGTCGGCGTCGAGGGCGCCGCGGATCATGATGTAGCCGTCCCGATCGAAGGCTTCTCGCTGCTCAGGACTGAGAGCTGCGGCACCGACCGATGTCACTGCGGTCATCTCAATGCCTTTCCGGTATCCAGGGGGATCTGTCGTCAGCTAGACGCGTCGTCCGCCCGAGTTGGTTGCACCGCCGAATTCGGAAAGCTCAGGCAAGCTTCGGCGGCACTGATTACCGGAATCGTAGGTGGGATCGGTTCGAGAGCGCTGGAGAAATTCTCGAAGATCAATGGAGAACTACAAGAATTCGGCCGGTTTCATCGCTATTCGGACGGGGTGTCACTGTCCGAAGAAGTCTGAAATGCCGTCGAACCAGCTGAAGTCGAAATCGAGGAAGCTCCAGTTGAGCTCCCCGAGGTAGTCGATGCCGACCATGAACAGGAAGATGCCGACGGCGAGGTGGGCCAGGCGGGCGGTCTTGCGCTTGGCGTGCAGCCAGCGGCCCCACAGGATGCCGCCGGAGATGCGGACCAGGAAGAACAGGCCGACGGCGACGGCGAGCACGAACAGGTAGCTCAGGACCTGGGTGTCGAGCGACTGCATCCCGGAGGTGACGGTCCGCAGCAGCCACATGATGAGCGAGAACAGGCCGCCGATCACCGACAGCTCGAAGCCCTTGGCGAGCGATCCGGGCGGGCCGAGCAGCGGGGCCCGGTGCTGCTTCTCGAGGTCGCGCTCGCTGGGCTCCTCGGGGTCGGTGGCGAGGCGCAGCCGCGGCAGCGGGCCGCGCGGCTCCTCGGGGCCGGCGGAGCGGCCCGGCGAGAACGCACCCTGCTCGGGGACGCGGACGCGGCCGGCGATCGGCTTGTCCGGGCCCGGCGCCGGCGCGGCGGAGGCGTCCATGACGCGGGTGCCGTTCACCGGCGGCTGCGGGACGACCTGGGTCTGCGGGATCGGGGGCATCGCGGCCGGGACCATGCGGCGGGTCCGGTCGTCGGCGGGCGCGCCGATGCGCCGCGTCGCGTCCGCCGCCGCGGCGCTGCCGACGGGGACCCAGTCGACGCCGAGGTCGGGCAGGTTCGAGCGGGACACCACCGAGACGAGCTCGTTGATCCAGCGCGGCAGCTCTTCGGTGCGGGGCCGGTTCTCGGGGTTGTCGTCGAGCGGGGCCGTGAGCAGGTCGCGCAGGCGCGGGTTCGACTCGAGGACGGGGTGGCGGCGCAGGCGCGCCCACGGGACGCTCTGCTCGTGCCCGGGCGAGTCCGTGCGGGCGGTCGCGCCCGTGACGAGGTAGAACGCGATCGAGCCGAAGCCGTGCACGTCGTAGGCGGGGCCGACGGTGCCCTGGTGGGCCTCGGGCCCGGCGGTCTCGCGGGTGTACGCGATCGTCGTCAGGTGCGCGGGCGTGTAGTAGCGGGCGCCGGTGAAGTCGATGACCTTCGCGGACCCGTCGGGGCCGATGATCACGTTGGCGGGCTTGAGGTCCATGTGCAGGACCGGGTGGGCGCCGACTGGCGGGTGGTGCATCGCGTTCATGACCTCGACGACCGAGCGGAGGGTCCGGGCGGCGTCGACGCGGCCGAGCCGCTGCGACAGGAGCTGCCGCAGGTCGTGCCCGGGAAGGTACTCGAGGACCTGGAACGGCATCGGGTCGCCCTGCGGGGGCCGCCCGGCCGGGTGGGGGGCGCGGCCGTAGAAGGCGTCGATGCGGCGGCAGATCGAGCCGACACCCCGCGAGTGGAGGTCCATGAGGACGGCGTCGCCCTTGTCCCACGAGCGGAACTGGTGCTCGCGGGTGTCCTGCGGGTTGGGCCGGAAGACCTTGACGGTCAGGGGCGCGGAGGAGACGCCGGCCGACACGCGCACCGCCTGGTACACGTCGGCCTGGCCGCCCGAGCCGAGCAGACCGGTGAGCCGGTAGCTCTGCTCTGACCCCGGGAGGGGGTCGGCCGGGCCGCAGACGAGGTCAACGGTGGCGTTCGACATTGAGTGGTCCTTCGCGAATTCAGGCTGAGCCCTTAGCGTAACGCCCGGAATCCACCCTTCGCGGTCCCCGGAGGGCCCGCTGTTCGCATCATCTCAGCAACGCTTGGGAGGCAACCCGGCGTCAGCGCCCGGATCCCCACGGGCTGTCGCCCTGCTGGGAGGAGCCGAACCCGGCGGACGGCTGGCCGTACGAGCTGGCCGGCGGGGCGGGGGCGGCGGAGGGGTTCATCGGTTCGAAGACGCCGCCGGGCTTCGGCGACTGCGGCTGGGGCGAGACGACGGGCTCGAACGGGGCCCGGTCGAAGGAGCCGGCCGGGGCGCCGGCGGTCGCGGCGGCGCCGCCGGTGCGGCCGAGCGACCACAGGGCCGGCGAGAGCGCGAGGGTGAGGACGCCGAAGCCGATCGCCCACTGCTCGATCGGCGCGTCCTCGGCGAGGCCGGTCAGGTCGAAGTCGGCGATGTACCAGGCGAGCGAGGAGGCCAGGAACAGCAGCGTCCCCAGCAGTCCGATGACCTGGAAGATCTGGAGGAGCACGCGAAAACCCTTAGACATGGATTGACGATACCGACACGCGTCCAATAACTCCAGGTGCGATCTTCCGAATGCTCCTGGTTTTCACGCGGGCGCCCGCGGCGGACGCGCGACGGCCCGGGCCGGAGCCCGGGCCGTTCGGAAGCCTTGCCGTCTAAGGAAGCTCGGGGAGCTCGTGGGTGGACTCCCACTCGGTGAGCATGTCGATGCGCCGCTGGTGGCGCTCCGAGCCCGAGAAGGGCTCGTCGACGAACGCGTCGGCGAAGGCCGTCGCCTCCTCCAGCGAGTGCATCCGCCCGCCGATGGCGACGACGTTCGCGTCGTTGTGCTGGCGGCCGAGCTTGGCGGTCTCGACGCTCCACGCCAGGGCCGCTCGGCAGCCGGGGACCTTGTTCGCGGCGATCTGCTCGCCGTTGCCCGAGCCGCCGACGACGATGCCGAGGCTGCCGGGGTCCGCGACGACCTTGGAGGCCGCGTGGAGGCAGAACGGCGGGTAGTCGTCGTCCGGGTCGTACTGGTGCGGACCCACGTCGACGACCTCGAAGCCGCGGCCGGACAGGTGCTTGACCAGGTGGTCCTTGAGTTCGAGGCCCGCGTGGTCGGAGCCGAGATAGATGCGCACGATGACAGACCTTAACCCTTCGGGAGCTCGGCGATGGCGAGACCGGCGCGGGCCTTGGGCACGAACCAGGTCGACTTGCGCGGCATCTTCAGCCGCTGCAGGTTCACGTCGATGAAGTCGGGCACGGTGACCGGCGCGATGAGGATCGCCAGGTCGGCCTTGCCCTCGTCGACCTGCGCCGCGAGCCACGAGGCCGGGTAGTCGCCGCCGACGTAGGTGATGCGCTTGTCCCCCGCGTCCCAGCCCAGGAGCGCGGTGAAGACCTCGTTCTCGACCCGCGTGTGGTCGAGCCGGTCGACCACGGAGCCCTCGACGTCGCCGAAGGCGACCTCCCAGGTGCGGCCCTGGCCGTACATGACGACCGTGCCGCCTTCGGCGGGCGTCTCGGGCGGCCCGTCGACCTCGGTCACCGAGGCGCCGATCTGGCCGATCTGCTCGACGAGCTGCGACGCGGAGCCCGGCAGTCCCTTCACGAGCCGGTGGTAGGGGCGGATCACGACCGACTGGGGCGTGGTGATGACGGCCAGGAACCGCTCGAGCCCGCCGACCTGCGCCGCGAGCGAGCGGTGGTTGCCGTCGGCGACAATGAGGTCGCCGTCCCCGGCGAGCGCGGCCAGCGCCTCGCCCGCTTCGCCGCCGACGGCCCAGATCTCGTGGGCGCGGCCGGACTCGTCGGTGTCGGCGGCGACGGGCTCGCCGGCGCCGGCGATGGCGGCCTCGATCGCGGCGTGCAGCTCGTCGCCCTTGGAGGACTGGAGCAGCAGGACGGGGCTGAGCAGGTGGCGCAGGCGCTGGTTGAGCTCGTTGCGCTGCTTGACCTTCTCGATGAAGACGTCTTCGTTGCGGATGACCTTGCCGGGCTCCTCGGCGGAGGAGGAGATCTCGGCGGTGTCGACGAGGCAGTACACGCCGTACGCCACCGGCTCCTCGCCGCCGGAGATCCGGTAGGCCACGGCCACGTCGCCGAACGCGGCGAAGCGGCCGGCGTCCTTGAGCGCGGCGAGCCGCTCGGCCGCGGCCGGCAGTGCCTCCTCGAACGACAGCCCCGCGGCCACCGCCTCGGGAGTGTGGGCGGGCATCTCGACGCCCAGCATGGACGCCGGGTTCGCCTCGATGATCCGCGTGATCTCGGATTCGTCGGGGAACTCGTCGTAGTTCTTCGCGCCCGTGCCTCCGGTGGAGAGCCAGGCCAGATCGATCGGGTGTGCAGCAGTCACGCCCCGAGCGTAATCGACCGTGTTCGCGGCTCCCGTGGCCGCCGAGTGAACTCTCGCGATGTGACACACTTCTTTCATAATCCGACCCTTGAGACTGGAGGCATCGTGCCGGCTACGCACATTCTCACCAGAGACGAGGCCGAGCGGCGCGCCGAGCTGCTCACCGTCGACTCCTACACCGTGGAGCTCGACCTGACCGGGCACGAGCGGGGCGACACCTTCGGCTCGCGGACCGCGGTGGTCTTCCAATGCGCCGAACCGGGCGCGGAGACGTTCATCGAGATCGCCGCCGAGCGGATCGAGGACGCGTACCTGAACGGCGAGCCCGTCGACATCTCCGGCTACGACCCGAAGGCCGGCCTGCGGATCACGAACCTGGCCGCGGAGAACGAGCTGGTGGTGAACGCGGTCTGCGCGTACTCGACCGACGGCCAGGGCCTGCACCGGATGGTCGACCCGGTCGACAAGGAGACGTACCTGTACTCGCAGTTCGAGGTGGCCGACGCGCAGCGCGTGTACGCGTGCTTCGACCAGCCGGACCTGAAGGCGTCCTTCACGTTCCAGGTGCGCACGCCCGAGCACTGGACCGTGATCTCGAACATGCCGGCGGCCACCGAGACCGTCGTCGAGGCGATCGCGACGAAGGTCACGCTGTTCGAGACCTCGGTGCGGATGAGCCCGTACATCACCGCGATCTGCGCGGGCCCGTACTTCGGGGTGCACGAGGTCCACGACGGGATCGACCTGGGCCTGTACTGCCGCCAGTCCATGAAGGAGTACCTCGACCCCGACGGGGTCTTCGAGGTGACCCGCCAGGGCTTCGACCACTTCCACGACAAGTTCGGGGTGCGCTACCCGCTGCCGAAGTACGACCAGGTGTTCGCGCCGGAGTACAACTTCGGGGCCATGGAGAACTTCGGCTGCATCACCATCGCCGAGGCGTCGTTCCTGTTCCGCTCGCAGGTCACCGACTTCGAGCTGGAGCAGCGCGCGAACGTGATCCTGCACGAGATGGCGCACATGTGGTTCGGCGACCTGGTCACCATGCGCTGGTGGGACGACCTGTGGCTGAACGAGTCGTTCGCCGAGTGGGCCAGCCACTGGGCGAACGTGGAGGCGACGCGGTTCGACGGGGCGTGGACGACGTTCCTGTCGGCGCGCAAGAACTGGGGCTACGGCGCCGACCAGCAGCCGACGACGCACCCGGTGTACACCGACGCGGGCGACACCGAGGAGATCCAGGCGAACTTCGACGGGATCACCTACTCCAAGGGCGCCTCGATCCTCAAGCAGCTCGTCGCGTACGTCGGCATCGACCCGTTCCTGGCGGGCCTGCGCGCGTATTTCCAGAAGCACCAGTTCGCGAACGCGGTCTTCTCGGACCTGCTCGGTGAACTCGAGGCCGCGTCCGGCAAGCCGCTCAAGGACTTCGCCGACACGTGGCTGCGCACCGCCGGGGTCTCGACCCTGCGCCCGGACGTGGCCGTCGACACCGACGGGAACTACACGAGCGTCACGGTCCTCCAGGAGGTCCCGGCCGAGCACCCGACGCACCGGACCCACCGGATCGCGATCGGCCTGTACGACCTCGAGGACGGCGTGCTCAAGCGCCGCGACCGGATCGAAGTGGACGTGGCCGGCGAGGCCACCGCGATCCCCGAGCTCGCGGGCGTCAAGCAGCCGGACCTGCTGCTGCTCAACGACGACGACCTCACGTACGCGAAGCTGCGCCTGGACGAGCGGAGCCTCGCCACCGCGGTCGCGCACACCTCGGCGCTGGAGGACTCGCTCGCGCGGGCGCTGATCTGGGCCGCGGCCTGGGACATGCTCCGCGACGCCGAGCTGCCCGCGTCGCAGTTCATCGAGCTGGGCTGCCGCAGCCTGACCGCCGAGGACGACATCAACATCGTCACCGTCGCGCAGCGGCAGGTCGGCGGGGCGCTCGCCTACGCCGACCCGTCCCGCCGGGCCGAACTGCGCGAGCGGTGGGCCCAGGCCGCGAGGACCGCCATGGAGGCGGCCGCGCCCGGCTCCGACCCGCAGCGGTCCTGGGCGAAGGCGTACGCGTCGGCCTCCCGCTCCGAGGCCGACCTGGCCCGCATCAGCGGCTGGCTCGAGGGGCGCGACGTCCCCGAGGGCCTGGCCGTCGACGCCGACCTGCGGTGGGCGCTGCTCACCGTCCTGGTCGCCAACGGCGCCGCGGACGAGGACGCCGTCGACGCCGAGCTCGACCGCGACTCGACCGCCGACGGGCAGCGCCTGTCGTTCATGGCCCGCGCGGTGGTCCCCACCGCCGAGGCCAAGGCGCGCGCCTGGGAGCGGATCACCGACCCGAACTCCGAGAACTGGGTCCGCCGCTCCTCGATGCTCGGGTTCGCCCCGCTCGACCAGGCCGAACTCGTGCGCCCGTACCTGCGGCGGTACCTGGACGCGGTGCCGGAGCTGTGGGAGAAGCTCGGCGCCCAGCAGGCCGTCGAGTACTCGAAGTACGCGTTCCCGTCGAACCTGATCGACGCCGAGACCCTCGCGGTGCTCGACGCGTGGCTCGCCGAGGACCGACCCGCGCCGATCAAGCGCGGCGTCGCCGAAGGCCGCGCCGACCTCGCCCGGGCCCTCAAGGGCCAGGAGCTCGACTCGCGTTCGTAGCAAGCCGCTCGGGGCTCCGGGACCGTCCGCTGAGCGGACGGTCCCGGAGCCCCGAGCGCTCCTCACGGCGTTGGTAAGCTCGCCGTGTCGCGGCGGCAGCCGCGGCGCGCCCGTCCTGGGGATGAATGGAGAGAGCAGTCTTGTCCGCGCTTTTGCCGGTGGTCGTCCTCAGCGCCACCCTGGTCGCGCTGTTCGGCGTCGTCCTGCCGCTCCTGCTCCTGGGACCGGTCCTCGCCTCGCGGACCCGCCCGCAGCCCCAGCAGCTGATCTTCGCGGTCATCCTGCTCATCCCCACCGTCGCCATCGGCTCGGTGTTCCTGTCGTGGTGGGCCGTGGAATGGCTGCGCCGCTACGACGCCCCCGCCCCCGAACTCACCGGCGTCGCCCTGGTCGTGGCCGCGGTCGTCGGGCTCATGGCGCCGCTGCGCCTCCCCGGCGGATCCGGGCCGTTCTGGCTCAAACCGCTCCTGGGCTTCGCCTCGGGCGTCCTCGTGCCGATGGCGATCATCGGCAGCATCGACGCGGGCCTCCACGAACTCGCCGCCGCCGGCATCGGCCTGCTCGTGCTCGTCGCGCTCGTCGTGTTCTTCCGGATCATCGCCAAGCCCGTCGCCGAACGCCGCCAGGCCAAGCAGGTGCGGACCTCGGTGCGGCGCTTCCAAGGCCAGCTCGTCGACGTCACCGACGCGGCCTGGAACCTCACCGGAGCGCGCGGCGACGCCAACCGGATCATCCTCACCTACAACGGCGAAGCCGACGGCAAGCCGATCGGCGCGGCCCTGATGCTCAAGCGCGACATGGAATGGGTGCCGAAGGCCGAGGAGAACGAGTCCGCGGTGTTCGAGCTCGCGAAGGGCCTCGGCGGCCACCCGACCGAGGCCGTCCTGGCGCAGAAGCAGATCGGGACCCCCGCGACCCTGACCATGCGCATCCCCGGGACGACGATCCTGTCGATCCGCGAGACCGTCGCCGACACCCTCTCCTGGGTCGAGTTCATCGGCAAGCTCGAACTCACCGACGCCGACGCGCTCCTCGAGCGGCGGCTCCCCGAGCACCGCGACTGAGACGCGCAGAACGGCGGCCGGGGTGCTGGGCACCCCGGCCGCCGTTGCGTGTACGGGCGCTAGTGCTGCTGCGCGGTCTCGGCGAGCATCCGCAGGCCGGTGATGATCCCGCCGGCGAGCTGGCCGGCGCCGAACGCGGCCTCCATCGAGAAGACCACGAGGGCCGCGGAGCGGTCCGGGATCTTCTCGCGGGCGATCCGGCCCGTGACGATCTCGAGCTGCCGCTGCTCGGGCGAGACGGCGACGAGCACGGACCGGTCCGGGTCGGCGAGCTTGTCGTGCAGCGCCTCGGCCGCGCCCCGCACCGGGTCGTGCAGCGGGCCGACGTAGACGCTGTAGTGCAGGCCGCCGCCGTCGCGCTCGGCGACGGACAGGGCCTCGTCGAGGTGCAGGAGCTCCTTCACGTCGAAGGGCCCTTCGAGCATCGGCTGGCGCACGTGCTCGGGGCTGCGGTCGACGCCTTCGACGATGGTGCCGACGGCGACCTGGTTACCACTTGCCATGGGAGCCTCCCTTGGGTCCACTGGCGACGGCCTCGCCGTGGGCGGCTTCGAGCTCGGCCGCGTGCGAACCGGAGTCGCCGGGCACCGCTCCGTTGCGGGCGACGAACCAAACCGGCTTGAAGTCGTAGGGGCGGCCCGCGCGGTAGCGGGACTGCGGCCGCGGGTGCCGCAGGAAGACCACGGCGAAGACGGCGACCACGACCAGGATCGGGGCGCCGAACAGGATCAGCCAGTCCTGGAATGTCATTGTTGTTGCTCCCCTAGTTGCAGAGACAGGGTGACCGCGCCAATCTACAGCTGGCAGGCGGGCGCTGTGACCGGCTCTCAGCCTAATCCAATTGCGCCCCTCACATCCCCGCAGGTGGGAGGTCGGCGCCGCGGGACGCGTGCGGCCCCGGTTCCCAAGGGGGGACGGGCATCGGATACGGGGAGGGCCCGCCGGCGGTCCGAGGACCTGGCCGGCGGGCCCCGCCCGTCCGATGGAGAGCGCTATGAGAGGCGGGCGCGCTCCTTCCCGTGGCGCGGCAGCCATGCCTCCCAGGCCGGGTCCGGGCGGCGCTGGCCGCGGAACCCGCGGAGCTGCCAGCCGGAGGGGGGCCGGGGGACGCGCGGCAGCCGCCAGCCGAGCTCGGCGAGCGTCTTGTCGCTCTTGCGGTGGTTGCAGGGCGCGCACGCCGCCACCACGTTGTCCCACGTGTGGGTCCCGCCGCGCGAGCGCGGCACCACGTGGTCGATGGTCTCGGCGGACTTCCCGCAGTACACGCAGCGCCAGTCGTCGCGGGTGAACACGCCGCGCCGCGACGGGCTGGCGCCCACCTGGCGGGGGATCGCCACGTAGCGGTTCAACCGGACCACCGAGGGGACGGGGATGTGCATGGTTTCGGAGCGCAGAAAACCGTCACCGGGAGTGACGGTCTCAGCCTTGCGAGTGAGCAGCAGCACCGCCGCCCGCTTCACCGGTATCACGCACAGCGGCTCGTAGCTCTGGTTGAGCACCAGCGCCGATCCGAGACCGACGCTGTGCGTGAAGAGATTGGGATGCACCCCTGGGGAAGGGTCATCGCTGTCGAGCGTGCTCCTATGTCGAGGACCTATCACGGTGACGTACCTCCAAGCCATCGGTCCCGTCAAGTTTGACCTATATCTCAGAAAATTGCACCCTGGTTCCGTGGGATCTTGAATGACGAACGAATATCGTCTGATCGAACCCCCGGTGGCGTCCGATGGTGCGGTCCCGGCGCCCTCCGACCAGGGGCGGAAGCTGAGAAGGATGAACGTGGAAGAGCTTGCTGCCGCCGAGTCGGCCTCGCCCTGCGACGCGGGGTTCAACGCCTGCACGATGCTGTTCAAGATGACCGGGAGCGAGGAGTTCTCGGTCGACGCGGGCGTCGTCCTCGACAAGATCGGCCAGGTGCTCCTGATCGTCCTCGCGGCGGCCCTGCTGCGCTGGATCGTCAACCGCGCCATCGCGCGGATCATCAAGCAGGTCACCACCATCAAGGGCCCGCAGTCGATCGCCGAGCTCGCCGACAAGCTCGGCTCCTCGAACTCCCGCCGGGAGGAGCTGCTCGGCGACCGCTCCGAGAAGCGGGCCGAGACCCTCACCGGCGTGCTCCAGCACGTCGCCGGCATCGTCATCTACAGCGTGGCGTTCATGCTCGTCCTCAGCGCCTTCAGCGTCAACCTGGCGCCGATCCTCGCCAGCGCGGGCATCGCCGGCATCGCGATCGGCTTCGGCGCGCAGAACCTCGTCCAGGACTACCTGGCCGGGATCTTCATCCTCCTCGAGGACCAGTACGGCGTCGGCGACAACGTCGACGTGGGCGACGCCACCGGCACCGTGGTCGACATGGGCCTGCGGGTGACCACGCTCCGGTCCCTCGACGGGACGCTGTGGTACGTGCGCAACGGCCAGATCCTGCGGGTCGGCAACTCCAGCCAGAGCTGGGCGTACGTGGTGGTGGACACGCCGCTGCCGCCGACGGCGGACATCGACCGGGCCGGGGAGATCATCGCCGACGTCGCGACGTCGTTCGCCGAGGACGACGAGTGGAGCGACCACATCCTCAAGGAGCCGGAGTACCTCGGCCCGATCGAGATGACGATCGACGAGATCAAGGTCCGCCTGGGAGTGCGGACGACCTCGGACCAGCAGTGGGCGGCCGGGCGCGAGCTGCGGCGGCGCGTCACGGAGGCGCTCCGGGAGGCCGGGATCATCGACCTGGCGGCGGCCGGGAGGATCTACGTGCCGCGCACGGTGGCGAACCGCGCCGCCGGGGCGGCCGGGGCGGCCGGCGCGGCGGGAGCCGCGGGGACGACCGCATAGCAGCCCGGACGTGCGGCTCCCATACGTGATATGCCGCCCATTCGGTGTGACGCGTGCCGGATCGCCTTTCCAGGGCGCGCCGCGGTTGGCACGATTGGCGTATGCCTACTGACAGCCCGCGGGCCGTGGTGCCCCTCACGCCGACTGGACAGCCGGCGCCCACGCAGTCCTTCTACGAGGCGGTGGGCGGCGAGGAGACCTTCGAGCGCCTGGTGACCGCGTTCTACGCGCAGGTGGCCGAGGACCCGATCATGCGGCCGATGTACCCCGAGGAGGACCTCCGCCCGGCGGCGCGCCGCCTGAAGATGTTCCTGGAGCAGTACTGGGGCGGCCCGAAGACGTATTCGGAGGAGCGGGGCCACCCGCGCCTGCGGATGCGCCACGCGCCGTACGTGATCGGCGAGCGCGAGCGCGACGCCTGGCTCAAGTGCATGCGGCACGCGATGGACGAGGTGGCGCTGGCGCCCGAGTACGACCAGGTGATGTGGGAGTACATGGAGCGCGCTGCTGACTTCATGCGGAACGCGTGACGGATGGACGGCGTGCGGAACGCATGACAGACGGAACGGCATGCGGAACGAGCAAGAGCGCAACCGACATGCGGAACTCCTAGCAGGACAACGAGATCGGGGCCGGAACGCTGATGCGTTCCGGCCCCGTTTCGTGTACTGCCGGGGGGTTAGAGGAGCTCGCCTTCGAGCCACTCCACGAACGTGCCCGAGATGGCGGTACCGCAGTCGATGAGCTCCTCGAGGAGCGCGGTGGTGATGCCGGGGCGGACGGGGACCTGGATCTCGCCGAACACGGGGAGCGCGCCGGACTCGGTGGGTTCGCCGAGGTAGGCCTTGAGGAAGCGCCGGGTGCGGTTCCACTCGTTCATGGCCGCGTAGCCGCGCTCGGCCCACTCGCGGGGGACGGTCTGGTAGGCGCGGGCGCGCAGGACCAGGATGTCGGCGTCGGGGCCTTCGGCGCGGACCTGGACGATGTGGCGCTCCCAGAGGGCCACGATGCCGCCGTTCTCGTCGACGAGGTAGCGGATGTCGAGGTTCTTCAGGGCCGCGATGATGCGGTCGGAGGCCAGCGGGGCGGCCTCGTCGCGTGCGTCGGCGGCGATCTGCTCGAGGTCGGAGATGAACTCGGGGTCGATCTCGGCGAGGTCCTGCTTGATGAGGTGCCAGCGCTCGACCTCGGAGATCTGCTCCTCTTCGGGACCGAGGAGGAGCTGCTCGGCGGTGAGCTCGCGGTGCAGGTCGAGCTCGAATTCGAGCCCGCCCGGGGCCTCCTCGCGCCGCTCGGCGCGCGGAGTCGGGACCGCACTGGGCTGGCTGCCGCGGGCCTGCGCGCGCTCGGCTGCGCCGCCGAGCTCGCTGTCGGGTTCCGCGACCGCCTCGGTCACCGGGTTGTCGTCTTGCGCGTCGCGTTTTCTGCTGCGCCACCATGCCATGGTGTTGTCCGCCTTCCCACCCAAATGCGAATCACTGGCATTGCTTGGGTACTTCGTTGGCATTCCTGTTGGACCGTGCCATTGGTTGTGAATGGTTGTGCTTCGCGGGGGCACAGCCAAGTTACGTCGGGTTCCCGTGAGCAGACTAGGGACTCGGTACGACTTGGCACAACCGTCAGCCAATCCTGACCAAAAGTATGAACCGTCGCGCGTTTGTTCGCAGGCATGCGCGGGGTACTGTCACGGGTTTCATATGTATCAGAGTCGGAAGCGCCGTCCCATCCTCCGGACGTCGGAAATCAGTCACTGAACGGCGTGACCGTCGACGGTGTCACAGGAGCGGCAAGCCGCGGTCCCGTTCCCAGACGGCGCCGTAGGTGCCCGAGAGGCCCAGACGGCGGCCGGCGCGGAGGACCCTGACCGGGTCGTCGCCGAGGAAGCCCATGCGGCACAGCGCCGCGACGAGGCGGACCTGGACCGGGTAGAGCCTGCCGTCGCGCTCGACGGTGAGGGCCACGTGGTCGAGCATGGCGTCGCGGAGGCGGCGGTCGCCGACGCCCGCGCCGCGGCGCTCCCTGAGGGCCGCTGCCGCCTTGCGGTCGATGTCGGCGATGTCGGCGGCCGGGACGGTCTCGACGGTCGTCCAGGGCCGCTGCGGGAGACGGCCGCGCCAGGCGGCCTCGGGCTGCGCGGCGGGGGTGCCGGCGGCGAGGTCGGCGGCGCGGTAGACCCCCTCGGCGAGGTCGCCGTCGGCGGTGCGGACCGCGAGGACGCCGATGGGCAGGGTGGCCCACAGGCGGCCCTCGCGGACGAGCACGGGCGCGTCGGGGTCGAGGCGGGCGACGCGGGCGGCGAAGGCGGGGCCGTCGCCGGCGCTCAGTCGGTCCATTGCTCGAGGAAGGCCCGCTCGGGCCCGGTGACGCGCCGGGGCCGCTGGGTCTCGGTGTTGAACGGGACCATGACCGACCTGGCCTTCAGCGCGAGCTTGTCGTTCGCGAAGAGCTCGTACGCGAACGTGAACGAGGAGTTCCCGATCCGCTCGACCCAGAGCTCGACGCGGACCTCGGCGGGCACCGTCACCGGCAGGAGGTAGTCGACCTCGTGCCGGGCGACGACGATGCCCTCGCGGAAGCCGACGAGGCCGGCGTCGGCGGCGACGCCGAACGTCATCGCCACACGGGCCTCTTCGAGCAGCACCATGAACTGGTTGTTGTTGACGTGCCCGAACGCGTCCATGTCGGACCAGCGCAGGGCGACGTCGACCGTGAAGCGGGCCACTGCTAGTCCCGGGTGAGCTTCCGGTGGGTGACGCGGTGCGGCTTGGCCGCCTCCACGCCGAGGCGCTCGACCTTGTTCTTCTCGTAGGACTCGAAGTTGCCCTCGAACCAGAACCAGGCGGGAGCACCGGTCGCCGGGTCGCCCTCCCACGCGAGGATGTGGGTGGCGACCTTGTCGAGGAAGGCCCGGTCGTGGGAGATGACCACGGCGCAGCCGGGGAACTCCAGGAGGGCGTTCTCGAGGCTGGAGAGCGTCTCGACGTCGAGGTCGTTCGTGGGCTCGTCGAGCAGGAGCACGTTGCCGCCCTCCTTGAGGGTCAGCGCCAGGTTGAGCCGGTTGCGCTCGCCGCCGGAGAGGACCTTGACGGGCTTCTGCTGGTCGGGGCCCTTGAAGCCGAACGCGGCGATGTAGGCGCGGCTGGGCATCTCGACCTTGCCGACCATGAGGTAGTCGAGGCCGTCGGAGACGACCTCCCACACCGACTTGTCGCCGTCCAGGCCGGCCCGGTTCTGGTCCACATAGGAGAGCTGGACGGTGCCGCCGACGACGACCTCGCCCGCGTCGGGCTTCTCGAGGCCGACGATGGTCTTGAACAGCGTGGTCTTGCCGACGCCGTTGGGGCCGATGATGCCCACGATGCCGTTGCGCGGCAGGCTGAAGCTCAGGCCGTTGATGAGGGTGTTGCCGTCGAACCCCTTGTACAGGTCCTTGACCTCGATCACCGTCGAGCCCAGGCGCGGCCCCGGCGGGATCTGGATCTCCTCGAAGTCGAGCTTGCGGGTCTTGTCGGCCTCGGCCGCCATCTCCTCGTACCGGCCCAGGCGGGCCTTGGACTTGGTCTGGCGGGCCTTCGCGTTCGAGCGGACCCACTCCAGCTCGTCCTTGAGGCGCTTCTGGAGCTTGGAGTCCTTTCGGCCCTCCACCTTCATGCGCTCGGCCTTCTTCTCCAGGTAGGTGGAGTAGTTGCCCTCGTACGGGTAGGTGCGGCCGCGGTCGAGCTCGAGGATCCACTCGGCGACGTTGTCGAGGAAGTACCGGTCGTGGGTGATCGCGACGACGGCGCCCGGGTAGGACGCCAGGTGGCGCTCCAGCCACAGGACCGACTCGGCGTCGAGGTGGTTGGTGGGCTCGTCGAGCAGGAGCAGGTCGGGCTCTTCGAGGAGGAGCTTGCACAGCGCGACGCGGCGGCGCTCACCGCCGGAGAGGTGGTCGACGGTCTCGTCGCCGGGCGGGCAGCGCAGGGCGTCCATGGCCTGTTCGAGCTTCGAGTCCAGCTCCCAGGCGTTGGCGGCGTCGAGCTCCTCCTGGAGGCGGCCCATCTCGGCCATGAGCTCGTCGGTGTAGTCGGTGGCCATCTCCATGGCGACCTCGTTGAACCGGTCGAGCTTCGCCTGGATCGGCGCGACGGCCTCCTGGACGTTCTCCATGACCGTCTTGCCCTCGGTCAGCGGCGGCTCCTGGGCCAGCAGGCCCACGGTCGCGCCGTTCGCCAGCTTGGCGTCGCCGTTCGAGACGTGGTCGATCCCGGCCATGATCCGGAGCAGGCTCGACTTGCCGGCGCCGTTGGGGCCGACCACGCCGATCTTCGCACCCGGGTTGAAGTACAGGGTGACGTCGTCGAGGACGACCTTGTCACCGTGCGCCTTGCGCGCCTTTTCCAGGGTGTAGATGAACTGCGCCACGCTGATCCTTCGCTTTGCGACGAGCTGTACTGAACTGACCGGTACCAATGATGTCAAGTGCGCTGGGCGTTCCGCCAATCGGGCCTCGCCGGGCGCGTGTGCGTCACCACCGCCACCGGAAACCCCTCCCCCGCTAGGCTTGCGGAAAGGAGGAAAACGAATTGAGCAACGCATCGTTCATCGTCGTGGCCAACCGCCTCCCCGTCGACGCAGTCGTCGATGAAGAGGGAAACCGAACCTGGCGCCGATCCCCTGGCGGCCTCGTCACCGCCCTCGAACCCGTTCTCCAGGCCAACCAGGGCACCTGGATCGGCTGGGCCGGCATCCCCGGCGCCGCCCCCGAGCGCTTCACGTCCGACGGCGTCACCCTGCTGCCGGTCGAGCTCAGCAAGGACGAGATCCACCGCTACTACGAGGGGTTCTCGAACGCCTCGCTGTGGCCGCTCTACCACGACGCGGTCGAGCCCCGCGTCTTCCGCCGCTCCTGGTGGAAGTCCTACTACGAGGTCAACGAGCGGTTCGCCGAGGTGTGCGCCGCCGAAGCCGCCCCCGGCGCGGTCGTGTGGGTCCAGGACTACCAGCTCCAGCTCGTCCCCGGCATGCTCCGCGAGCGCCGCCCCGACCTGCGGATCGGGTTCTTCCTGCACATCCCGTTCCCGCCGGTCGAACTGTTCATGCAGCTCCCCCACCGCATGGAGATCCTCAAGGGGCTCCTGGGCGCCGACCTGGTCGGCTTCCAGCGCCCGCTCGCGGCGCAGAACTTCCTCGCGCTCACCCGGCACCTGCTCGGCTACCGGCCGAGGGGGCACTACGTCAACGTCGACGACCGCCTCGTCAGGGCCGACGCCTTCCCCATCTCCATCGACACCGCCTCGAACGAAGAAGTGGCGAACACCGAGCGGGTCCGCCAGCGCGCCAAGGAGATCAGGGCCGAACTCGGCGAACCGGAGACGATCATCCTCGGCGTCGACCGGCTCGACTACACCAAGGGCATCGAACAGCGCCTGAAGGCGTTCCGCGAGCTCTTGGAGGACGGCCGGTTCGAGGTGCCGCGGGTGGTCATGATCCAGGTCGCGACCCCCAGCCGCGAGCGCGTCGACCAGTACATCGCCCTGCGCGAGCGGGTCGAGCGGGAGGTCGGGCGGATCAACGGCGAGTACGGCCAGGTCGGGCTCCCGGCCGTGCACTACCTGCACCAGTCGTTCGACCGGTTCGAGCTGTCGGCCCTGTACCAGGCGGCCGACGTGATGGCCGTGACACCGCTGCGCGACGGTATGAACCTCGTCGCGAAGGAGTACGTCGCGAGCCGGATCGACAACCGGGGCGCGCTCGTGCTCAGCGAGTTCGCCGGTGCCGCAGGGGATCTGCGGCAGGCGTTCCTGGTGAATCCGCACGATCTGACAGACCTGAAAGACGGATTCGTGACAGCGGCGACCGCGTCCGACGACGATAAGATGAAGAGAATGCGCGCCATGAGGCGGTACCTGCGCAAGCACGATGTCTCCCGTTGGGCGCGCAGCTTCCTTACGGCGCTGGGTGTTCCGGAGCGCAGCGCGGCGTATGATCCGGGCAGCCTGCCCTCCGCCGACTGAAAACGGCAGGCAGGGGCCGGTAGGCACACAGATTCCACAACGACGGTGTTGGAGAGATACGCCACGATGACCGCACCAAGCCCAGAGGGCCGTGCTCCAGAGGGCCCCGGCTCCTCTGAAGAGCTCCGCTCGGCCCTCACTCTGCTCGCCCGCGTTCCGCAGCTGCTGATCGCGTGCGACTACGACGGCACGCTCGCTCCCATTGTGACCGATCCCTCGCAGGCCAAACCGATCCCCGAATCGGTGTCGGCCCTGCGGACGCTCGCGAACCTGCCGCAGACCAAGGTCGCAGTCATCTCGGGTCGCGCCCTGCGCGACCTGGCGGCCCTGTCCCGCCTGCCTTCCGAAGTGCACCTGGTCGGATCCCACGGATCCGAGTTCGACATCGGCTTCACCCGGGCGCTCTCCAGCGAGGACCAGCGGTTGCGCGACAAGCTCGTCGCCGAGCTGTCCGCGATCGCCGAACGCTACGAGGGCGCCCGGGTGGAGCCCAAACCCGCCGGCGCCGCACTGCACGTGCGCGAAGCCACCGAGGCTGCCGCGCTCCAGGCCGTCGAGGACGTCCGGGAAGGCCCCTCGACCTGGGACGGCGTCCAGACCACCGAGGGCAAGGCGGTCATCGACCTGTCGGTGGTCGCGACCCACAAGGGCGACGCCCTGGACCAGCTCCGGCACCAGCTCGGCGCGTCCGCAGTCCTGTTCCTGGGCGACGACGTCACCGACGAGAACGCGTTCGCGCACCTCCACGGCCCCGACGTCGGCGTCCGGGTCGGGCCCGGCCCGACCCGCGCCGCCTACCGGATCTCCGACCCCGAAGAGGTCGCGAAGCTCCTCGCGCGCCTGGTCGACACCCGCCGCGCCTGGCTCCAGGGCGAGTCCGCGCAGCTCATCGAGCGGCACGCGATGATCGCCGACGGCGCCAACCACGCGCTGCTGACCCCCGACGGCCGCGTCACGTGGATGTGCCACCCCAAGCCCGACTCCGGCTCGGTCTTCGCCGACCTCCTCGGCGGCGACCACGCCGGCCACTTCACCGTGCAGCCGGTCAACGCGGGCATCCCGCTCGGCCAGCGGTACGTGGCCGGGACGATGACCGTCGAGACCCGCTGGTCGGGCCTGTCGGTCACCGACTGGCTCGACTCGACGCCCCGCCGCCGCGGCGACCTCAACGCCACGGTGCTCGTCCGCGAGATCACCGGCGAGATCCCCGTCAGGATCACGTTCGCGCCGCGCCCGGAGTTCGGGCAGCTCCCCGTGCAGCTCCAGCCCGTCGGCGACGACGGCCTGAAGGTCCTCGGCGGGCGCGAGCCGATCAGCCTGCGGTCGCCGGGCGTCGAATGGCACATCGAGTACGACGGCCAGCACTCGCTGGCCGTGGCCACGGTCGACCTCGCCCAGATCGGCGGGTCCCTGGTGCTCGAGATGCGCGCCGGCATGGACGACCTCGGCGAGTGGCGCCCGCCCGTCCACGTGCGCCGCCGCACCACCGAGGCCGGCTGGCGCAACTGGTCGGACTCGCTGAAGCTGCCGCGCATCGAGTCCGAGACGGTCTCGCGCTCGGCCCTGACGCTCAAGGCCCTGTGCTACCAGCCCACCGGCGCGATCCTCGCCGCCGGCACCACCTCGCTGCCCGAGGAGCTCGGCGGCGTCCGTAACTGGGACTACCGGTTCTGCTGGATCCGCGACGCCGCGATGACCGCGAACGCGCTCGTCGACCTCGGCTCGCTCCAGGAGGCCGAGTCGTACTTCGCGTGGGTCGCCGGGATCATCGAGCGCACCGCCGGGCACCCCGAGCGCCTCGCGCCGCTCTACGACATCGAGGGCCAGCCGCCGAGCCCCGAGGCGATCATCGACACGCTGCCCGGGTACGCCGGGGCGCGGCCGGTGCGCATCAACAACGCCGCGTCGAACCAGGTCCAGCTCGACGTGTTCGGCCCGGTCGCGATGCTCATCGAGGCCGTCGCCCAGCGCCGCGGGCACCTCTCGGACTTCGAGGAGCGGGTCATGGCGAACATGGTCGAGGCCGTCGCCAAGCGCTGGCACGAGCCCGACCACGGCATCTGGGAGGCCCGCCAGGCCCCGCGGCACCACGTCTACTCGAAGGTCATGTGCTGGGTGACCGTGGACCGGGCGCTGAAGATCGCCGAGCAGTTCGGCATGGAGTACAAGCCCGAGTGGCCCGAGCTGCGCGACCAGATCGCGAAGAACGTGCTCGAGCTGGGCTGGAACGACGAGATCGGGGCCTACACGGCCGCGTACGGGCACGACGACCTCGACGCCGCGTCGCTGTGGATCGGCCTCTCGGGCCTGCTCCCGCCCGACGACCCGCGGTACCTGCGCACCGTCCTCAAGATCGAGGCCGGCCTGCGCTCGGGCCCGACGGTCTACCGCTACCACCGCGACGACGGCCTGCCGGGCACCGAGGGCGGGTTCATCATCTGCGCCGCGTGGCTCGCCGAGGCGTACCTCCAGGTCGACCGCCGCACGGACGCCGAGGAGCTGTTCGAGCAGATCCTCGCGTGCGCGGGCCCGACCGGGCTGCTGCCCGAGCAGTGGGACCCGATCGCCGAGCGCGGCCTGGGCAACCACCCGCAGGCGTACTCGCACCTGGGCCTCATCCGGGTCGCGAACCTGCTGAACGGGCAGGCCGGACGCATCTGAGAAGGTTTCAAGGCGGGGGCTAATCTGGACGGGATCACCGTCCCCGGAAGAGAGCCCCCGCCTTGAGCCTCCCCACTCCTTCCTTCCATCCGGCCATCCCCGGGTTCCGCGACTTCGAGATGGTCGCGCACGGGTCGACCGCGTTCGTCTACCGCGCCGTCCAGGAGCGGCTGGACCGGACCGTGGCCGTCAAGGTCCTGCTCGTCGACGACGACATGACCACCGCCGACTCGGTCGAGAAGGAGCTCGAGGCGACCGTCGCGGTCTCGAACCACCCGCACATCGTCTCGATCATCGACACCGGGCACACCGACGCCGGGCAGCCGTTCATCGTCATGGAGTACTGCGAGGGCGGCTCGTACTCGGCGATCCTCAAGGCGAACGGCCCGCTCCCGGTCCCCGACGTCATCGACGTCGGCGTCAAGATCGGCCAGGCGCTCCAGGCCGCCCACCAGGCGGACATCCTGCACCGGGACGTGAAGCCCCAGAACATCCTCCGCGGCCAGTACGGTCCGGCGCTCGCCGACTTCGGGATCGCGCGGACCCCGGCGGCCCTCGCCGCGACGGCCGCGATCGACAAACTCACCCCGCTCCACGCGTCGCCGGAGGCGCTGCTGCGGCAGGCCCAGACGCCCGCGAGCGACCTGTTCAGCCTCGCGTCCAGCATGTGGCACCTCCTCGCCGGGTTCGCGCCGTTCGCGAACCCCGAGGGCGGCACCGACCCCGACACGCACCGCCAGCGGGTCACCTCCGACGCGCCCCCGCCGAAGATCCCCCGCGACGACGTCCCCGAGTGGCTCGAGAACCTGCTCGTGCGGAGCCTCTCGCGGGATCCGGCGCGGCGCCCGGCCTCGTGCGAGGCGTTCGCCGAGGAGCTCCAGCGCGGGATGTACGGCGGCGGGATCGGCAAGGCCCCGGCCCCGTCGGTGATCGGGGACGTCTCGAACGAGGAGACGGTCTACCGGCCCGAGGTGGCCTCGCGGGGGACGCGGGTGCCGCTCGACCCGTTCGCGCCCGTCGTGCCGCCGATGCCGCACTCGGAGTACGGGAACACGCTCGGTTCGACCGCCGGAGGGATGACCGGCGGCGGCACGGGCGGGTTCGGTGCGCAGCTCGGGCATGCGGTCGATCCGCGCTACGCGCAGTTGAACGGGCAGACGGGGGCGCCGCCGGTCTCGGCGGCGCCGTTCTCGGGCGCACCGATGTCAGCGGCCCCGTTCTCCGGCGCCCCGGCGTCGGTGGCGCCGTACTCGGCGCCGCCGCAGGCGCCGGTGAGCATGCAGCCGCCGCCGTCCCCGTGGGCGGTGCAGCAGGCTCCGCCGGCGCCCGCGCAGCCCGAACCGCAGGTGTTCGCGCCGCCGGTGATCGGCCGGGACGGCGCGAAGCAGCGCAA
Organism: Glycomyces albidus; assembly: GCF_009451885.1. Lineage (GTDB taxonomy): Bacteria > Actinomycetota > Actinomycetes > Mycobacteriales > Micromonosporaceae > Glycomyces > Glycomyces albidus. The sequence goes on along the minus strand of NZ_WIAO01000002.1, from coordinate 15,597 downwards.
GACCAAGGCGTACAAGCCCTCCAAGCCGTCCCAGCCGAAGCAGGCGGACGGGCGGAGCCTCAAGGGGTACGTGTACCTGGGGCTGGCGATCTCGGTCGTGCTCGGACTCGTCATGACCTTGTGGCTGTGGCTGCTCATGCCGAACAAGGACGGCGACGACCTCGACCAGGCGAACACGGACGGCCAGGGCGCGCCGACGGGCCTGACGATCGAGTCGTGGAACGAGGGCGAGGTGACCCTCGCGTGGGACGCGCCCGAGGGCGCCACGGACACGTTGCGGTACATCGTATTCGCGCAGCGCGTGGGCGACGAGAAGGCCGAGGCGCTCAACACCGAGGGCACGCTCGAGACCGAGTTCACGACCGGCGGGTTCAGTCCGGACCAGGAGTACTGCTTCCAGGTGAGCGCGCTCTGGTCGGTGGACCGGGTGCCGATGTCCGAACCGGTGTGCACCGGCGATCTCGGGGATTGACCGATTGCCCGATCGGTTCGGCCGATCGGGTGAGCCGCTCCACTCCGCGTACCCAATCGGGGAATGCATTCCGCAGTTGCAGATAAGACCGACGAAAAGCGGTGTCGAACATTTGATCGACCAATTCCCGCGGGCATGAGAAAAGCGCCCCACGCCCGGAGGGGCATGGAGCGCGGCTGTCGCTGGTGCGAAACCTAAGCGGCGACGGCCTCGGCGGAGAAGACGCCGGCCTCTTCGAGGTTCTTGAGGGTGGTGTCCCAGCCCTGCTCGGGGAGCTTGGCCGCGAGGCCCTCGATCTCGGCCTTGAGCTTCTCACCGTGGCCGGCGGCGGCCAGGCCCTTGAGGGCCTCGGTGAACGCCTCGGAGCCGGTGGCGAGGTGCAGGGTCTTGCCGGTGGTCAGGTTGCGCAGGTAGACGTGCTTGCCGCCGTTGAGCGGGATCAGGTACTTGAACTCGCCGAGGACGCTGAGGCCCGCGGTGCCCTTGCCCTGGCCGGCCTTGACGGAAGCGCGTGCTGTCTTGGAAGTGTTGGCTGCCACGCCGGTCTCCTCACCATGTCGTGTAGACGAACTTTCGGCCTCACGCAGGAAGAGAGCAGCCGAAGGACTGGCACTGAACCTGGGTTGGACCACAAAAGAAAACCGACAGTATGCCGGTCATGCGCAAGTGTAGCTCAGGTGCGCCGTGCGACCACTAGCACATACACCAGGTGTGACACATCGAATGATCGAAAAAGTGAGCGCCCGGAGCCGTTTAAGCCTAGCGCGATGCTTTCGAAGCTGTCAGTATGTAACAGAGCGGAATAGCGCGCCGGGTCCGAGTTCATCCCTTCATCGGCCCGGCCGATACCCGTTGGGCGACTTCACGTCGTAGCCAAATGACCACAAGGAGTGAGCCAGTACTCAGATACGCCGATTGCCAAGGAGGTGCGCGATGCAGACACGCGGCGTGATCTACATCCACTCCAGCCCGCCGGCTGTGTGCCCGCACGTTGAGTGGGCGATCGGGCGTGTCCTGGAGAGCTCCGGCGGCTCCTCGCGGCAGGGAACGGTGAAGCTGGGCTGGTCCCCGCAGGAGGCCGAGCGGGGCACCATGCGCGCCGAGCGCCCCTGGACCGGTTACGCCGGCATGGGCGCCGAGTTCGCGAAGGCCCTGGCGCAGTGGCCGATGCTGCGCTTCGAGGTCACCGAGGACCCGAGCGCGGGCGTCGACGGCGAGCGGATCATGCACGTCCCCGGCCGCGGCGCCTACCGCGCCGCGATGAGCGCCAGCGGCGACATCATGATCGCCGAGGACCGCATCCGCGCGCTCCTGGCGACCACCACGAGCGCCGAGGCGCTCCGCTCCGGACTGGACCAGCTCCTCGGCCTGGACTGGGAGCGCGAACTCGCGCCGTACCGGCAGTCCTCCGGCGGCACCGAGCAGTCCTGGCTCTCCCAGGTCAGCTAGGCCCGAGGCCGGACGAACGACGAACGGAACGCCCGCAACGCGATCGCGTTGCGGGCGTTCCGCTTTGGACAGGAGTCCGCCGGGCGGCCTAGAGGTCGTCGACGAGGTTGTCGAAGTTCGGGCCGTCGGTGCGCGAGCGCTTGAGCTCGTAGAAGCCCGGCGTCGTGGTCACGGCGTAGACGCCGTCCCACAGCTTCGCCGCGGCCTCGCCCTGCGGGGCGGGGGTCACGACCGGGCCGAAGAGGCCGACCTTGACGCCCTCGTCGTTCTCGACCGCGACGACCGGGGTCCCCACGTCGGTGCCGACCAGGTCGATGCCGCGCTGGTGCGAGGCGCGCAGGGCCTCGTCCCATTCCTCGGTCTTGGCGGCCCCGGCGAGTTCGGCGGGAAGGCCGACGGCCTCGAGGGCCGAGGCGATGTACACCGCGGAGTCCTTCTCCTTGCGGAGGTGGATCCGGTTGCCGAGGGCGGTGTAGAGGCGGCCGAGGGTCTCGTTGTCGTACTGCTCGGCGACGGCGGTCGCCACCCGGACGGCGGGGAGGGTCTTCGGCATGAGGTCCTGGTAGAACTCGGGGAGCTCGTCGAGGTTCGGCTCGTTGAGCACGAAGAGGCTCATGACGTTCCAGCGCACGTCGAGGTCGCGGAGTTTGGACGCCTCGATGATCCAGCGGGAGGTCATCCAGGCCCAGGGGCAGGCGGGGTCGAACCAGAAGTCTACGGTCTTGGATTCGGTCATGGGCACCAGCGTACTTCAAATTTGAACTAGTCCCCAGGGCGTCCCGATGGCCGGGAGTCGCCTCGCGAGACCGGAAAAACGGATAAAGTACCGCTCGATGCTGGTGAATACACGACAAGATGACATAACGGGCCGCGCATTCCCGACCACCGCGGAGTGCCCCGCCGACTCGTTCGGTGCCCCGGCCCCGTCGCTCGAGATCGTCACGATCTCGCGGCTGCGCGCCGGCGGCGCCGGCCGCTCGCAGCCCTTCAGGCCCGACCGGCACTGCCTCATCACGCTCACCTCCGGCGCGCTGCGGCACGCCGTCGACTTCCGCGAGCACGCCGTCGCCCCGGGGCAGTGGCTGTGGGCGCGGCCCGGACAGGTGCAGCAGTGGGGCGACCTCGACCGCGCCGAGGGCACCGTCATCCGGTTCACGACCGGTTGCCTCGACCCCGACACCGCGATCGGCGTGTGCGCGGACGACCCGCACGCGCCGGTGCTCCGCTCCCCCGCGGCCGAGGACCACGCGCTGTTGCGCGCGGCGACCACGCAGCTCCAGTGGGAGCACTCGGCCGACCGGCTCGCGCCCGACACGCGCCGGCAGGTGCTGCGGCACCTGCTCGCGGTCCTCGTGCTGCGCATCGCGAGCCTGCCGGGCGTGCCCGCCGGCCCCGAGCAGGGCGAGGTGTATCTGGCCTTCCGCGACGCGGTGGAGCGCGACTTCGCGAACACGCGCACGCTCAGCGACTATGCCGAGGCCCTCGCCTGCTCCCCCAGGACGCTCTCGCGCGCCACGATCGCGGCGGTCGGGATGCCCGCGAAGGAGTTCATCGACCGGCGGGTGGTGCTGGAGGCCAAGCGGATGCTCGCCTGCTCCCCGATCCCGGCCGCCCGCATCGGCGAACGCCTCGGCTTCTCGAGCCCGACGAACTTCAACAAGTTCTTCGCCCAGCGGACGGGAACGACCCCGATCACCTTCAGGAGCCAAGTGCTGGCCCCGCAATGACGGGGCACGCCGACCGTCGCCCGGACCCTCGGGGATGGACCCCGGTTGCCAAGGGGGCCAGGCCAAGCCAGGCCAGGCCCTGTCGAGATGTCGTGGAGTCAGTTGCTGAGGCTGGCGACGTGGACGGTGGTAGCGAGGTAGCCGACGACGAGTTCGTCGTATCGGGTCGCGTCGGGGCCGGTGTTCGATCAGGCGGCGACGAGCAGGTGGGTGCGTGATGCGGGTGCACGCCGGGGCTCGGGTCCCGATCCAAAACAGGTCCCCAAAAGCACCGATGACGGAGCGAGCCGCACGCACCGGAGGCGGGTTGCCGTGGCCGGGTCTGGCTGGGCCGGCGTAACTGCATCAATTGCGTGCGAACGGGAGCACGGACATGCCCTGTAGGTGTGGCGTTGCCGTGGCAGTGTCCGGTCGTGGCCGGTGTCCGCTCGGACGGCGACGACCGGGTACGTGCGCGGCTGCGGGCACGCGCTCCGAGCCTCGAGTCGCGATCCGTACCAAGTCCGCACGGGCACCGACGACGGGTTCAGCCGCACGTGACGAAGGCGCGTCGCTGTGGCCGGGCACTGCTTCGGCCGGCGCCCAACCCCATCCACGGCCTGTGAACCGGTGCCCGGTCAACCCCTGGTCTCGTCGGTGCCGGTGTTCGATCGGGCGGCGACGACCGGATGCGTGTGCGGTTGCGGTGCGCTCCAGGACTCTGGTCCCGATCCATCACAGGTCCACAACAGCACCGATGACGGAGAGAGCCGCCCGCACCCGGAAGCGTTGCCGCGGCCGGGTCCGCTTCGGCCGGCCGCGATGCGGTCGCCTGCGAACGGAGTTCGGTCCGCCGCTGGCACGATCACGCTTTGCGCCCTGGCCGGATCTGGCCCGAGGTGACCGGGCCCGGCAATCCTTGCTCGGCATTGACTGCTCGGCACCGCTTCACATCGCGCCAGAGCAGCGTGCAACGCCTCACGGCAGGCCCGCGCGTTCGTCATCCCCGCAACTCGTCCGCTGCACTGGTGTCGCCTGGCGTTCCGCGTCCGTGCAGCGAGTCTGACGCCGAACCGGCCAGCACTGGCGAGCGGCGATCGCTCCGATCGCCCCTCGCCTCGGGTGGTCCCTGTGAACCACGGCCGCCTGGCCCCAGCGCACTCGGGAGGCGCGGGACCGATCCCGCTCCGTCCCTGCCGCTTCGGCAGGCGCGGCGGTTCGGTCTCAGCACTTCAGCGCACGCTCGCGCACCAGCTTCCGCACCGACCCAGACCCGTTTCGGCCGGGATCCGCGACCCGTCCAGCTCAGCTGCACCCGCGCCGACCCCGGCGGACGCCGACTCACCAGCCACAAACGCACTGCGGCAACGCCGGCCCCAATTGCTCTGGGTCCCGGTCGCTTCAGCACCTGTGGCGATCCGGTGCGGCCTGAGCGCACGCTCGCGCGAATCACCGCCCCGGCCTCGCACCAGACCCGGCGCAGCCCTGCTCGCATCCACCCGGCGCGCATCCACTCTGCGCGCACCCTGCGGCGCTTGTTGGTGCATCCCCTATTGAGTTGTGAAGGGCAGCAGCGACATCGGTCGGTTACCGGCGATGCCCGTGCCAGACCCTGGCGCGAGGCGAGTGCCGATCATGCCCGTCGTGCTTGTGTCAGTGTCGTCTCCCATGGCCTTGCCGGACTTGTGCCTCGTTGGAGCACTGCCGCCGGCGGGGTGATCCCGACCGGTCGATCCCCCGCCCGAACCGCCTCGTCAGGGCCGACGCCTTCCCCATCTCCATCGACACCGCCTCGAACGAAGAAGTGGCGAACACCGAGCGGGTCCGCCAGCGCGCCAAGGAGATCAGGGCCGAACTCGGCGAACCGGAGACGATCATCCTCGGCGTCGACCGGCTCGACTACACCAAGGGCATCGAACAGCGCCTGAAGGCGTTCCGCGAGCTCTTGGAGGACGGCCGGTTCGAGGTGCCGCGGGTGGTCATGATCCAGGTCGCGACCCCCAGCCGCGAGCGCGTCGACCAGTACATCGCCCTGCGCGAGCGGGTCGAGCGGGAGGTCGGGCGGATCAACGGCGAGTACGGCCAGGTCGGGCTCCCGGCCGTGCACTACCTGCACCAGTCGTTCGACCGGTTCGAGCTGTCGGCCCTGTACCAGGCGGCCGACGTGATGGCCGTGACACCGCTGCGCGACGGTATGAACCTCGTCGCGAAGGAGTACGTCGCGAGCCGGATCGACAACCGGGGCGCGCTCGTGCTCAGCGAGTTCGCCGGTGCCGCAGGGGATCTGCGGCAGGCGTTCCTGGTGAATCCGCACGATCTGACAGACCTGAAAGACGGATTCGTGACAGCGGCGACCGCGTCCGACGACGATAAGATGAAGAGAATGCGCGCCATGAGGCGGTACCTGCGCAAGCACGATGTCTCCCGTTGGGCGCGCAGCTTCCTTACGGCGCTGGGTGTTCCGGAGCGCAGCGCGGCGTATGATCCGGGCAGCCTGCCCTCCGCCGACTGAAAACGGCAGGCAGGGGCCGGTAGGCACACAGATTCCACAACGACGGTGTTGGAGAGATACGCCACGATGACCGCACCAAGCCCAGAGGGCCGTGCTCCAGAGGGCCCCGGCTCCTCTGAAGAGCTCCGCTCGGCCCTCACTCTGCTCGCCCGCGTTCCGCAGCTGCTGATCGCGTGCGACTACGACGGCACGCTCGCTCCCATTGTGACCGATCCCTCGCAGGCCAAACCGATCCCCGAATCGGTGTCGGCCCTGCGGACGCTCGCGAACCTGCCGCAGACCAAGGTCGCAGTCATCTCGGGTCGCGCCCTGCGCGACCTGGCGGCCCTGTCCCGCCTGCCTTCCGAAGTGCACCTGGTCGGATCCCACGGATCCGAGTTCGACATCGGCTTCACCCGGGCGCTCTCCAGCGAGGACCAGCGGTTGCGCGACAAGCTCGTCGCCGAGCTGTCCGCGATCGCCGAACGCTACGAGGGCGCCCGGGTGGAGCCCAAACCCGCCGGCGCCGCACTGCACGTGCGCGAAGCCACCGAGGCTGCCGCGCTCCAGGCCGTCGAGGACGTCCGGGAAGGCCCCTCGACCTGGGACGGCGTCCAGACCACCGAGGGCAAGGCGGTCATCGACCTGTCGGTGGTCGCGACCCACAAGGGCGACGCCCTGGACCAGCTCCGGCACCAGCTCGGCGCGTCCGCAGTCCTGTTCCTGGGCGACGACGTCACCGACGAGAACGCGTTCGCGCACCTCCACGGCCCCGACGTCGGCGTCCGGGTCGGGCCCGGCCCGACCCGCGCCGCCTACCGGATCTCCGACCCCGAAGAGGTCGCGAAGCTCCTCGCGCGCCTGGTCGACACCCGCCGCGCCTGGCTCCAGGGCGAGTCCGCGCAGCTCATCGAGCGGCACGCGATGATCGCCGACGGCGCCAACCACGCGCTGCTGACCCCCGACGGCCGCGTCACGTGGATGTGCCACCCCAAGCCCGACTCCGGCTCGGTCTTCGCCGACCTCCTCGGCGGCGACCACGCCGGCCACTTCACCGTGCAGCCGGTCAACGCGGGCATCCCGCTCGGCCAGCGGTACGTGGCCGGGACGATGACCGTCGAGACCCGCTGGTCGGGCCTGTCGGTCACCGACTGGCTCGACTCGACGCCCCGCCGCCGCGGCGACCTCAACGCCACGGTGCTCGTCCGCGAGATCACCGGCGAGATCCCCGTCAGGATCACGTTCGCGCCGCGCCCGGAGTTCGGGCAGCTCCCCGTGCAGCTCCAGCCCGTCGGCGACGACGGCCTGAAGGTCCTCGGCGGGCGCGAGCCGATCAGCCTGCGGTCGCCGGGCGTCGAATGGCACATCGAGTACGACGGCCAGCACTCGCTGGCCGTGGCCACGGTCGACCTCGCCCAGATCGGCGGGTCCCTGGTGCTCGAGATGCGCGCCGGCATGGACGACCTCGGCGAGTGGCGCCCGCCCGTCCACGTGCGCCGCCGCACCACCGAGGCCGGCTGGCGCAACTGGTCGGACTCGCTGAAGCTGCCGCGCATCGAGTCCGAGACGGTCTCGCGCTCGGCCCTGACGCTCAAGGCCCTGTGCTACCAGCCCACCGGCGCGATCCTCGCCGCCGGCACCACCTCGCTGCCCGAGGAGCTCGGCGGCGTCCGTAACTGGGACTACCGGTTCTGCTGGATCCGCGACGCCGCGATGACCGCGAACGCGCTCGTCGACCTCGGCTCGCTCCAGGAGGCCGAGTCGTACTTCGCGTGGGTCGCCGGGATCATCGAGCGCACCGCCGGGCACCCCGAGCGCCTCGCGCCGCTCTACGACATCGAGGGCCAGCCGCCGAGCCCCGAGGCGATCATCGACACGCTGCCCGGGTACGCCGGGGCGCGGCCGGTGCGCATCAACAACGCCGCGTCGAACCAGGTCCAGCTCGACGTGTTCGGCCCGGTCGCGATGCTCATCGAGGCCGTCGCCCAGCGCCGCGGGCACCTCTCGGACTTCGAGGAGCGGGTCATGGCGAACATGGTCGAGGCCGTCGCCAAGCGCTGGCACGAGCCCGACCACGGCATCTGGGAGGCCCGCCAGGCCCCGCGGCACCACGTCTACTCGAAGGTCATGTGCTGGGTGACCGTGGACCGGGCGCTGAAGATCGCCGAGCAGTTCGGCATGGAGTACAAGCCCGAGTGGCCCGAGCTGCGCGACCAGATCGCGAAGAACGTGCTCGAGCTGGGCTGGAACGACGAGATCGGGGCCTACACGGCCGCGTACGGGCACGACGACCTCGACGCCGCGTCGCTGTGGATCGGCCTCTCGGGCCTGCTCCCGCCCGACGACCCGCGGTACCTGCGCACCGTCCTCAAGATCGAGGCCGGCCTGCGCTCGGGCCCGACGGTCTACCGCTACCACCGCGACGACGGCCTGCCGGGCACCGAGGGCGGGTTCATCATCTGCGCCGCGTGGCTCGCCGAGGCGTACCTCCAGGTCGACCGCCGCACGGACGCCGAGGAGCTGTTCGAGCAGATCCTCGCGTGCGCGGGCCCGACCGGGCTGCTGCCCGAGCAGTGGGACCCGATCGCCGAGCGCGGCCTGGGCAACCACCCGCAGGCGTACTCGCACCTGGGCCTCATCCGGGTCGCGAACCTGCTGAACGGGCAGGCCGGACGCATCTGAGAAGGTTTCAAGGCGGGGGCTAATCTGGACGGGATCACCGTCCCCGGAAGAGAGCCCCCGCCTTGAGCCTCCCCACTCCTTCCTTCCATCCGGCCATCCCCGGGTTCCGCGACTTCGAGATGGTCGCGCACGGGTCGACCGCGTTCGTCTACCGCGCCGTCCAGGAGCGGCTGGACCGGACCGTGGCCGTCAAGGTCCTGCTCGTCGACGACGACATGACCACCGCCGACTCGGTCGAGAAGGAGCTCGAGGCGACCGTCGCGGTCTCGAACCACCCGCACATCGTCTCGATCATCGACACCGGGCACACCGACGCCGGGCAGCCGTTCATCGTCATGGAGTACTGCGAGGGCGGCTCGTACTCGGCGATCCTCAAGGCGAACGGCCCGCTCCCGGTCCCCGACGTCATCGACGTCGGCGTCAAGATCGGCCAGGCGCTCCAGGCCGCCCACCAGGCGGACATCCTGCACCGGGACGTGAAGCCCCAGAACATCCTCCGCGGCCAGTACGGTCCGGCGCTCGCCGACTTCGGGATCGCGCGGACCCCGGCGGCCCTCGCCGCGACGGCCGCGATCGACAAACTCACCCCGCTCCACGCGTCGCCGGAGGCGCTGCTGCGGCAGGCCCAGACGCCCGCGAGCGACCTGTTCAGCCTCGCGTCCAGCATGTGGCACCTCCTCGCCGGGTTCGCGCCGTTCGCGAACCCCGAGGGCGGCACCGACCCCGACACGCACCGCCAGCGGGTCACCTCCGACGCGCCCCCGCCGAAGATCCCCCGCGACGACGTCCCCGAGTGGCTCGAGAACCTGCTCGTGCGGAGCCTCTCGCGGGATCCGGCGCGGCGCCCGGCCTCGTGCGAGGCGTTCGCCGAGGAGCTCCAGCGCGGGATGTACGGCGGCGGGATCGGCAAGGCCCCGGCCCCGTCGGTGATCGGGGACGTCTCGAACGAGGAGACGGTCTACCGGCCCGAGGTGGCCTCGCGGGGGACGCGGGTGCCGCTCGACCCGTTCGCGCCCGTCGTGCCGCCGATGCCGCACTCGGAGTACGGGAACACGCTCGGTTCGACCGCCGGAGGGATGACCGGCGGCGGCACGGGCGGGTTCGGTGCGCAGCTCGGGCATGCGGTCGATCCGCGCTACGCGCAGTTGAACGGGCAGACGGGGGCGCCGCCGGTCTCGGCGGCGCCGTTCTCGGGCGCACCGATGTCAGCGGCCCCGTTCTCCGGCGCCCCGGCGTCGGTGGCGCCGTACTCGGCGCCGCCGCAGGCGCCGGTGAGCATGCAGCCGCCGCCGTCCCCGTGGGCGGTGCAGCAGGCTCCGCCGGCGCCCGCGCAGCCCGAACCGCAGGTGTTCGCGCCGCCGGTGATCGGCCGGGACGGCGCGAAGCAGCGCAAGACCAAGGCGTACAAGCCCTCCAAGCCGTCCCAGCCGAAGCAGGCGGACGGGCGGAGCCTCAAGGGGTACGTGTACCTGGGGCTGGCGATCTCGGTCGTGCTCGGACTCGTCATGACCTTGTGGCTGTGGCTGCTCATGCCGAACAAGGACGGCGACGACCTCGACCAGGCGAACACGGACGGCCAGGGCGCGCCGACGGGCCTGACGATCGAGTCGTGGAACGAGGGCGAGGTGACCCTCGCGTGGGACGCGCCCGAGGGCGCCACGGACACGTTGCGGTACATCGTATTCGCGCAGCGCGTGGGCGACGAGAAGGCCGAGGCGCTCAACACCGAGGGCACGCTCGAGACCGAGTTCACGACCGGCGGGTTCAGTCCGGACCAGGAGTACTGCTTCCAGGTGAGCGCGCTCTGGTCGGTGGACCGGGTGCCGATGTCCGAACCGGTGTGCACCGGCGATCTCGGGGATTGACCGATTGCCCGATCGGTTCGGCCGATCGGGTGAGCCGCTCCACTCCGCGTACCCAATCGGGGAATGCATTCCGCAGTTGCAGATAAGACCGACGAAAAGCGGTGTCGAACATTTGATCGACCAATTCCCGCGGGCATGAGAAAAGCGCCCCACGCCCGGAGGGGCATGGAGCGCGGCTGTCGCTGGTGCGAAACCTAAGCGGCGACGGCCTCGGCGGAGAAGACGCCGGCCTCTTCGAGGTTCTTGAGGGTGGTGTCCCAGCCCTGCTCGGGGAGCTTGGCCGCGAGGCCCTCGATCTCGGCCTTGAGCTTCTCACCGTGGCCGGCGGCGGCCAGGCCCTTGAGGGCCTCGGTGAACGCCTCGGAGCCGGTGGCGAGGTGCAGGGTCTTGCCGGTGGTCAGGTTGCGCAGGTAGACGTGCTTGCCGCCGTTGAGCGGGATCAGGTACTTGAACTCGCCGAGGACGCTGAGGCCCGCGGTGCCCTTGCCCTGGCCGGCCTTGACGGAAGCGCGTGCTGTCTTGGAAGTGTTGGCTGCCACGCCGGTCTCCTCACCATGTCGTGTAGACGAACTTTCGGCCTCACGCAGGAAGAGAGCAGCCGAAGGACTGGCACTGAACCTGGGTTGGACCACAAAAGAAAACCGACAGTATGCCGGTCATGCGCAAGTGTAGCTCAGGTGCGCCGTGCGACCACTAGCACATACACCAGGTGTGACACATCGAATGATCGAAAAAGTGAGCGCCCGGAGCCGTTTAAGCCTAGCGCGATGCTTTCGAAGCTGTCAGTATGTAACAGAGCGGAATAGCGCGCCGGGTCCGAGTTCATCCCTTCATCGGCCCGGCCGATACCCGTTGGGCGACTTCACGTCGTAGCCAAATGACCACAAGGAGTGAGCCAGTACTCAGATACGCCGATTGCCAAGGAGGTGCGCGATGCAGACACGCGGCGTGATCTACATCCACTCCAGCCCGCCGGCTGTGTGCCCGCACGTTGAGTGGGCGATCGGGCGTGTCCTGGAGAGCTCCGGCGGCTCCTCGCGGCAGGGAACGGTGAAGCTGGGCTGGTCCCCGCAGGAGGCCGAGCGGGGCACCATGCGCGCCGAGCGCCCCTGGACCGGTTACGCCGGCATGGGCGCCGAGTTCGCGAAGGCCCTGGCGCAGTGGCCGATGCTGCGCTTCGAGGTCACCGAGGACCCGAGCGCGGGCGTCGACGGCGAGCGGATCATGCACGTCCCCGGCCGCGGCGCCTACCGCGCCGCGATGAGCGCCAGCGGCGACATCATGATCGCCGAGGACCGCATCCGCGCGCTCCTGGCGACCACCACGAGCGCCGAGGCGCTCCGCTCCGGACTGGACCAGCTCCTCGGCCTGGACTGGGAGCGCGAACTCGCGCCGTACCGGCAGTCCTCCGGCGGCACCGAGCAGTCCTGGCTCTCCCAGGTCAGCTAGGCCCGAGGCCGGACGAACGACGAACGGAACGCCCGCAACGCGATCGCGTTGCGGGCGTTCCGCTTTGGACAGGAGTCCGCCGGGCGGCCTAGAGGTCGTCGACGAGGTTGTCGAAGTTCGGGCCGTCGGTGCGCGAGCGCTTGAGCTCGTAGAAGCCCGGCGTCGTGGTCACGGCGTAGACGCCGTCCCACAGCTTCGCCGCGGCCTCGCCCTGCGGGGCGGGGGTCACGACCGGGCCGAAGAGGCCGACCTTGACGCCCTCGTCGTTCTCGACCGCGACGACCGGGGTCCCCACGTCGGTGCCGACCAGGTCGATGCCGCGCTGGTGCGAGGCGCGCAGGGCCTCGTCCCATTCCTCGGTCTTGGCGGCCCCGGCGAGTTCGGCGGGAAGGCCGACGGCCTCGAGGGCCGAGGCGATGTACACCGCGGAGTCCTTCTCCTTGCGGAGGTGGATCCGGTTGCCGAGGGCGGTGTAGAGGCGGCCGAGGGTCTCGTTGTCGTACTGCTCGGCGACGGCGGTCGCCACCCGGACGGCGGGGAGGGTCTTCGGCATGAGGTCCTGGTAGAACTCGGGGAGCTCGTCGAGGTTCGGCTCGTTGAGCACGAAGAGGCTCATGACGTTCCAGCGCACGTCGAGGTCGCGGAGTTTGGACGCCTCGATGATCCAGCGGGAGGTCATCCAGGCCCAGGGGCAGGCGGGGTCGAACCAGAAGTCTACGGTCTTGGATTCGGTCATGGGCACCAGCGTACTTCAAATTTGAACTAGTCCCCAGGGCGTCCCGATGGCCGGGAGTCGCCTCGCGAGACCGGAAAAACGGATAAAGTACCGCTCGATGCTGGTGAATACACGACAAGATGACATAACGGGCCGCGCATTCCCGACCACCGCGGAGTGCCCCGCCGACTCGTTCGGTGCCCCGGCCCCGTCGCTCGAGATCGTCACGATCTCGCGGCTGCGCGCCGGCGGCGCCGGCCGCTCGCAGCCCTTCAGGCCCGACCGGCACTGCCTCATCACGCTCACCTCCGGCGCGCTGCGGCACGCCGTCGACTTCCGCGAGCACGCCGTCGCCCCGGGGCAGTGGCTGTGGGCGCGGCCCGGACAGGTGCAGCAGTGGGGCGACCTCGACCGCGCCGAGGGCACCGTCATCCGGTTCACGACCGGTTGCCTCGACCCCGACACCGCGATCGGCGTGTGCGCGGACGACCCGCACGCGCCGGTGCTCCGCTCCCCCGCGGCCGAGGACCACGCGCTGTTGCGCGCGGCGACCACGCAGCTCCAGTGGGAGCACTCGGCCGACCGGCTCGCGCCCGACACGCGCCGGCAGGTGCTGCGGCACCTGCTCGCGGTCCTCGTGCTGCGCATCGCGAGCCTGCCGGGCGTGCCCGCCGGCCCCGAGCAGGGCGAGGTGTATCTGGCCTTCCGCGACGCGGTGGAGCGCGACTTCGCGAACACGCGCACGCTCAGCGACTATGCCGAGGCCCTCGCCTGCTCCCCCAGGACGCTCTCGCGCGCCACGATCGCGGCGGTCGGGATGCCCGCGAAGGAGTTCATCGACCGGCGGGTGGTGCTGGAGGCCAAGCGGATGCTCGCCTGCTCCCCGATCCCGGCCGCCCGCATCGGCGAACGCCTCGGCTTCTCGAGCCCGACGAACTTCAACAAGTTCTTCGCCCAGCGGACGGGAACGACCCCGATCACCTTCAGGAGCCAAGTGCTGGCCCCGCAATGACGGGGCACGCCGACCGTCGCCCGGACCCTCGGGGATGGACCCCGGTTGCCAAGGGGGCCAGGCCAAGCCAGGCCAGGCCCTGTCGAGATGTCGTGGAGTCAGTTGCTGAGGCTGGCGACGTGGACGGTGGTAGCGAGGTAGCCGACGACGAGTTCGTCGTATCGGGTCGCGTCGGGGCCGGTGTTCGATCAGGCGGCGACGAGCAGGTGGGTGCGTGATGCGGGTGCACGCCGGGGCTCGGGTCCCGATCCAAAACAGGTCCCCAAAAGCACCGATGACGGAGCGAGCCGCACGCACCGGAGGCGGGTTGCCGTGGCCGGGTCTGGCTGGGCCGGCGTAACTGCATCAATTGCGTGCGAACGGGAGCACGGACATGCCCTGTAGGTGTGGCGTTGCCGTGGCAGTGTCCGGTCGTGGCCGGTGTCCGCTCGGACGGCGACGACCGGGTACGTGCGCGGCTGCGGGCACGCGCTCCGAGCCTCGAGTCGCGATCCGTACCAAGTCCGCACGGGCACCGACGACGGGTTCAGCCGCACGTGACGAAGGCGCGTCGCTGTGGCCGGGCACTGCTTCGGCCGGCGCCCAACCCCATCCACGGCCTGTGAACCGGTGCCCGGTCAACCCCTGGTCTCGTCGGTGCCGGTGTTCGATCGGGCGGCGACGACCGGATGCGTGTGCGGTTGCGGTGCGCTCCAGGACTCTGGTCCCGATCCATCACAGGTCCACAACAGCACCGATGACGGAGAGAGCCGCCCGCACCCGGAAGCGTTGCCGCGGCCGGGTCCGCTTCGGCCGGCCGCGATGCGGTCGCCTGCGAACGGAGTTCGGTCCGCCGCTGGCACGATCACGCTTTGCGCCCTGGCCGGATCTGGCCCGAGGTGACCGGGCCCGGCAATCCTTGCTCGGCATTGACTGCTCGGCACCGCTTCACATCGCGCCAGAGCAGCGTGCAACGCCTCACGGCAGGCCCGCGCGTTCGTCATCCCCGCAACTCGTCCGCTGCACTGGTGTCGCCTGGCGTTCCGCGTCCGTGCAGCGAGTCTGACGCCGAACCGGCCAGCACTGGCGAGCGGCGATCGCTCCGATCGCCCCTCGCCTCGGGTGGTCCCTGTGAACCACGGCCGCCTGGCCCCAGCGCACTCGGGAGGCGCGGGACCGATCCCGCTCCGTCCCTGCCGCTTCGGCAGGCGCGGCGGTTCGGTCTCAGCACTTCAGCGCACGCTCGCGCACCAGCTTCCGCACCGACCCAGACCCGTTTCGGCCGGGATCCGCGACCCGTCCAGCTCAGCTGCACCCGCGCCGACCCCGGCGGACGCCGACTCACCAGCCACAAACGCACTGCGGCAACGCCGGCCCCAATTGCTCTGGGTCCCGGTCGCTTCAGCACCTGTGGCGATCCGGTGCGGCCTGAGCGCACGCTCGCGCGAATCACCGCCCCGGCCTCGCACCAGACCCGGCGCAGCCCTGCTCGCATCCACCCGGCGCGCATCCACTCTGCGCGCACCCTGCGGCGCTTGTTGGTGCATCCCCTATTGAGTTGTGAAGGGCAGCAGCGACATCGGTCGGTTACCGGCGATGCCCGTGCCAGACCCTGGCGCGAGGCGAGTGCCGATCATGCCCGTCGTGCTTGTGTCAGTGTCGTCTCCCATGGCCTTGCCGGACTTGTGCCTCGTTGGAGCACTGCCGCCGGCGGGGTGATCCCGACCGGTCGATCCCCCGCCCGATCACCTCCCCACCCCCTCCATGGGGTGGGGCC
>NZ_WIAO01000019.1 GCF_009451885.1 Glycomyces albidus | reverse complement strand
CGGCGGTCCGGGCGGGGCGGCTGCTGACGGCGGCGGTGCAGGCGGACGCGGCGCTGGGCGCGCTGGACGACGTGGACCCGGCCGATCCGGCGGGGCCGGGGTTCGCGGACCTGGCGGCGGCGCTGGCGCGGGCGGCGCGGGTGTTCGGGCGGGCGGCGGATCCGGATCTGGCGGTGGGGGCGGCCGACCAGGCGGCGCGGATGCTGCTGGCGGCGGGGCGCCAGGATGTGCTGCTGCGCGACAGCCTGCGGCTGGCCGCGGCGCTGCATGCGGCGGCGGGCCGGGGCGGGCATGCGCGAGGGGCGCGGGAGCTGCTGGGCAAGTACTTTCCGGAGGCGGAGCCGCTGTCGGCGCCGTCGCTGGTGACGCTGCGGGGGGCGCTGGAGGCGGCGGCGGGGCGGGGGGCGCTCGGGGACGCGGGCCTGATCGGGCGGTTGTGCCCCGATCCGGCGGGGCGGGGGGCGCCGCCGACGGTGGCGGCCCGCTGCGACCTGGGGCTGGCGGCGGTCGCGCTGCATGCGGCCGAGCCGGCGGTGGACGCGCTCGTGGGCTCCAGTCCGGGGGCGGCGTGGCGGATCGCGACGGAGGTGCACTACCTGCTGTCGGCGGCGGACCGGCACGGCGAGCGGAACCTGCATCTGAACTTCCGCGACCACGGGCCGGTGTGGGTGCGGATGCTCCTGGCCCTGACCGGGGACGGCAAGGGCGGGCCGCTCATGGCCGACCTGGCGGGGGTGCTGGCGGGCCTGTGCGAGCGCCTGCACACCCGCCATGCCGGGCCGGAGCACGAGCCGCTGATGCGGGCGGCGGCGGCGTTCGTCGGCGCGCACCGGGACCGGTAGGGCTCGCCGGGTTCGCGGCCGGGTCAGCGGTCGGGGCCGAACCAGCCGGGGGCGTCGAGGCGGAGGAGTTCGCCCGGGGCGAGGTCGGCGAGGTCGGCTTCGAGGGCGGCGAGGCGGTCGGGGCCGAGGCGGTCGGCCCATTCGCTGCGGACGCGGTCGAAGGCGGCGGCGGAGCGGTCGAGGACGTCGCGGCCGGCGGCGGTGAGGCGGACGGCCTTGCGGCGGGCGTCGGCCGGGTTGGGGGCGCGTTCGACGTAGCCCTGGCGTTCGAGGGCGGCGATGGTCTTGCCGGCGGCCTGCTTGGTGACGCCGAGGCGGGCGCCGAGTTCGACGGCGGTGGTGCCGCGGGTGCCGATGGCCTGGAAGACGAAGCCGTGCATGGGCCGCAGGTGCGGGTGCCCGGCCCGGGCGAGGTCGTCGTGGACGGCGTCGACGGCGGCGCGGAAGGCGGCGAAGAACCGCAGCGGGAGTTCGAATCCGGGCCGCGGCTCACTCATGGCGGGCCCCGCCCGCACCGCCAAGATAGACAACCTGGTTTACTGTATGGGCAACCATGTTGTCGATCTTAGGAGACGTCCCGATGCAGCTCGTCCGCAGTGCCGACACCCGCCGCACCGCCACCCCCGCGGCGGTCATGACCACCCTCGCCTCGCCGACCCTCGGGTCCTCGCCGGTCCCGCTGTGGCGGGTCGAGGCCGCCCCCGGCACGCCCGGGCCCCTGCACCTGATCGACGCCGACCAGGTGTGGACGTTCACCGCCGGCAGCGCCCGCGTCGAGGTCGGCGGCGAGGCCGCGGACCTGGCCGAGGGCGACACGCTCGTCGTCCCCGCCGGCGTCGCGCGCCGCCTCACGCCCGGCGCGGCCGGGTTCACCGCCGTCGTGACCGGCCCGGCCGGCATGCGCGCCTCGATGCCGGACGCACCGCACGAGACGATCGACCTCGCCTGGGCCGCTTAGCGGCCCCGGCGGCGCCGGGCGTAGTCGCGCAGGGCCCGCAGGAAGTCGACGTGGCGGAACCCCGGCCAGTACACGTCGCAGAAGTACAGCTCGGCGCGGGCCGACTGCCACAGCAGGAAGCTGGAGAGGCGCCGCTCCCCGGAGGTGCGGATGATGAGGTCGGCCGCCGGCAGGTCGGGGGTGTAGCGGTGGGCGTCGATGTCGGCGGCGCTGACGCGCGCGGCGAGGTCGGCCAGGGCCGTGCCGCGGGCGGCCTCGTGCTCGAGGAGGGAGCGGACGGCGTCGGCGATCTCGGTCTGGCCGTCGTAGCCGATGGCGACCGTCAGGTGGGCGCCGGTGCGGTCGGCGGTGTCCTCGGCGGCGGCCGTGAGCGCGTGCGCGGTCGAGTCCGGGAGCGCGTCGAGGCGCCCGGCCAGGTGCAGCCGCCAGGGGCTGCCCGGGCGGCGCAGCCGCTCGGCGACGACGGACTCGACCATGGCCATGAGGTGGGCGATCTCGCCGCCGACGCGCTTGGCGAGGTTGTCGGCCGAGGCGACGTAGACGGTGACGTGGTCGATGCCCAGTGCCAGGCACCAGGCGAGGAGGTCCTCGAGGTGCTCGGCGCCGTACCGGTGGCCGACGCCGGGGTCGGCGAAGCCCTGGGCGCGGGCCCAGCGCCGGTTGCCGTCCATGGCCACGGCGACGTGGCGCGGCAGCAGCGCGGGGTCGAGGCGCCGGCGCAGCCGGTCCGCGTAGATCCGGTACAGGCCCTGGGGTGCGCGCATCCGCCAAGCCTAGGGCCTGCCCGGTGGACCCGGCCGGGGTGCCCGGACCCGTTCGCCCCCAACACGGGGCCTGGGGGCACCGGTGCCGTATCCGCGGGCCGAACCGTGCGGCGAGCGGGCCGGATGGCGACCGTTCCGGCCCGCGGGACGGGCCCGACGCGGCCGGTCGCGCCCGCGCCGCCGGTCAGGGTCGCGCGGCGAGCGCGGTGTCGGCGTAGCGGTGCATGGCCTCGCGCAGGTATTCGGCGAAGCCGTCGCCGACCCGGTCGAAGGGCTCGCGGAAGCGCGGGTCGTCGGTGTAGAGCGCGGCGAGCCGCCGGTAGGCCTCGGCTCCCGGTTCGCCGTCCCAGTGGCGGGCGATGAGCCGGTAGTGGCCGGCGAGCACCTCCTGGACGGCCCCGTCGCCGGGGCCGTGCCCGGCCCGGCGGTGGGCCTCGAGCGCGGCGTTGATGCGGCCGGACTCGGCCGGGAGGGCGCGCCGCTGCTCGGGGGTGAGCCGCTGGAGGGCGGCGAAGGCGCGTTCGACGACGGCCTGCCCCCAGCGGCGGCGGGCTTCCTCGCGGTGGCGGTCGCGGTCGTCGAGTCCGCGGAACCAGGTGTCGGGCGCCATGGGCGGGCCTCCGGTCTCGAGTTGTCGGATGGTGGCGTCGACGGTGTCGGCGAGCCGGGCGAGGCGCTCCTGCTCGGCGGCGATGCCCTCGGCGTGGCGGCGCAGGGCCTCGGCGGGGTCGAGGCCGCCCTCGAGGATCCCGGCGATGACGTCGAGTCGCAGGCCGAGGCGTTTGAGCAGGAGGATCTGCTGGAGGCGCAGGAGTTCGGCGCGGCCGTACCGGCGCTGGCCGCCGCGGCCGCCGGCGGCGGGCGGGAGGAGGCCGATGGCGTCGTAGTGGCGCAGGGTGCGCGCGGTGACGCCGGTCAGTTTGACCACGTGGGCGGTCGTCCAGGTGTCCATCGGCGTCCTTTCCGTCGGTGCGGTGTCGACGGTATCGGCTGACGCCGCGTCACCCGCAAGGAAAGAGAGACGCGGGTCACCGTCAAGTGGCGCGACCGGGAGGCGTCCGGCTCGTTGTTTACATGGGGCGGCATTGACCCCCACTCACGTGGGGCGGAATTCCCCCTTGGGGTCTCCCCGCTCACGCGGGGCAGGAGAAAACCGGCCCCCGGCGTGCACACGCCGGGGGCCGGTTCTTGTCCTGGTGGCCGCCGCGGTGCGGTCGGCGGTGTCGGGGCGTCCTGCCGGCGCGGGGAGGCACGGCGAGGGCCCCGGCCGCTGGCCGGGGCCCGTCGTGGTGCTGCGTCAGGCGGCGCGGATGGCGGCCTTGCGGAAGTCCCTGTTCAACTGTCCGATGACGTCGAGGCCGATCTCCTTGGGGCAGGCGGCGGCGCACTCGCCGACGTTGGTGCAGCCGCCGAAGCCGGCGTCGTCGTGGGCGGCGACCATGCCGAGGACGCGGGTGGACCGCTCGGGCTGGCCCTGCGGGACCAGGCCCAGATGCGCCATTTTGGCGGCCATGAACAGCATGCCGGACCCGTTCGGGCAGGCCGCGACGCACGCGCCGCAGCCGATGCACGCGGCCGCGGAGAACGCGGCGTCGGCGTCCTGCTTGGGGATCGGGACGGCGTGCGCGTCGGGGGCGGTCCCGGTCGGCGCGGAGATGTACCCGCCGGCCTGGATGATCCGGTCGAACGCGCTGCGGTCGACGACGAGGTCCTTGATGACCGGGAACGCCCCGGCCCGCCAGGGCTCGACGTCGATCGAGTCGCCGTCCTTGAACTGGCGCATGTGGAGTTGGCAGGTCGTGGTGGCGGCCTGCGGGCCGTGCGGCTGCCCGTCGATGACGAGCGAGCAGGCCCCGCAGATGCCCTCGCGGCAGTCGTGGTCGAACGCGACCGGGTCCTCGCCCTCGGCGATGAGCCGCTCGTTGAGGACGTCGAGCATCTCCAGGAACGAGGCGTCCTCGGAGACGTCGTCGAGTTCGTAGGACACCATGCGGCCCTTGGCGTCGGCGCCGCTCTGGCGCCAGATTCGCAGGCGAAGTTTCACTTGTAGCTCCGTTGGGTGGGCTTGACGTACTCGAACACGAGCGCTTCCTTGTGCAGGACCGGTTCGTCCTCGCCCCACTCCCACGCCGCGACGTAGGAGAAGTGCTCGTCGTCGCGCTTGGCCTCGCCGTCCTCGGTCTGGGACTCGGCGCGGAAGTGGCCGCCGCACGACTCGGTGCGGTGCAGCGCGTCGATGCACATCAGCTCGCCGAGCTCGAAGAAGTCGGCCACCCGGCCGGCCTTCTCGAGCTGCTGGTTGAGCTCGCCGGCGGTGCCGGTGACCTTGACGCGCTTGTAGAACTCGGCCTTGAGGTCGCGGATGAGCCCGATGGCCTTGCGCAGGCCCTCGTCGGTGCGCTCCATGCCGCAGTACTCCCACATGATCTTGCCGAGCTCGCGGTGGAAGGAGTCCACGGTGCGGTCGCCGTCGTTGCCGAGGAAGAACGCGATCCGGTCGTCGACCTCCTTGCGGGCGGCCACGACCGCCTCGTGGTCCTCGTCCAGCGGCGCGAAGGGCCCGTCGGCGAGGTAGTCCGAGATCGTGTTCGGCAGGACGAAGTACCCGTCGGACAGGCCCTGCATGAGCGCCGAGGCGCCCAGGCGGTTGGCGCCGTGGTCGGAGAAGTTCGCCTCACCGGTCACGAACAGGCCCGGGATGTTCGACGACAGGTCGTAGTCGACCCACAGGCCGCCCATCGTGTAGTGCACGGCCGGGTAGATGCGCATCGGCCGCTCGTACGGGTTCTCGCCGGTGATCCGCTCGTACATGTCGAACAGGTTCCCGTACTTGGCCTCCACGGCCGGCTTGCCCAGGCGCTTGATGGCGTCGGCGAAGTCGAGGTAGACGCCCAGGCCGCCCGGGCCCACGCCGCGGCCCTCGTCGCACACGACCTTCGCCGCGCGCGAGGCGATGTCGCGCGGCACCAGGTTCCCGAACGCCGGGTAGCGCCGCTCCAGGTAGTAGTCGCGCTCCGCCTCGGGGATGTCGGCCGGGCTGCGGTCGTCGCCCTTGCGCAACGGCACCCACACGCGGCCGTCGTTGCGCAGCGACTCCGACATGAGCGTCAGCTTCGACTGGTGGTCGCCCGACTGCGGGATGCACGTCGGGTGGATCTGCGTGTAGCACGGGTTCGCGAAGTACGCGCCCTTGCGGTGCGCCCGCCAGGAAGCGGTCACGTTGCAGCCCTTGGCGTTCGTCGACAGGAAGAACACGTTCCCGTACCCGCCGGTGGCCAGCACGACCGCGTCCGCGATCTCGGTCGAGATCGCACCCGTCACCAGGTCGCGCACGACGATGCCGCGGGCCTTCCCGTCGGCGACGATGAGCTCGAGCATCTCGTGGCGGGTGTGCAGGTCGACCGTGCCGGCCGCGACCTGCCGCTGCAGGGCCTGGTACGCCCCCAGCAGCAGCTGCTGCCCGGTCTGGCCCCGCGCGTAGAACGTCCGCGACACCTGCGCCCCGCCGAACGACCGGTTGTCGAGCAGGCCCCCGTACTCGCGGGCGAACGGGACGCCCTGTGCCACGCACTGGTCGATGATCTCGGTCGAGACCTCCGCGAGCCGGTGCACGTTCGACTCGCGGGACCGGAAGTCGCCGCCCTTGACGGTGTCGTAGAACAGCCGGTGGACGCTGTCGCCGTCGTTGCGGTAGTTCTTCGCCGCGTTGATGCCGCCCTGCGCGGCGATCGAGTGCGCCCGCCGCGCCGAGTCCTGGAAGCAGTAGTTCGCCACCCGGTACCCCAGCTCGCCCAGCGTCGCCGCCGCCGAGGCGCCGGCCAGGCCGGTCCCCACCACGATGACGCGCAGCTTGCGCCGGTTGGCCGGGTTGACCAGCCGCCCGGAGAAGCGCCGCTTCTCCCACCGCTGCTCGATCGGACCCGCCGGGGCCTTCGTGTCCGCGACGGGCTCGCCCTCGCGGTAGTAGTCGATGCTCATATCACTCCACCAGTCCGAACGTGACCGACAGGGGCACGATCGCGAACCCCACGACGACGACAAGGGCCACCGCCAGCGCCACCGCCTGGGTGCGCTTGCGCCACTTCGTGTCCGGCCCGGCGATCGTCTGCACCGCCGACCAGACCCCGTGGCGCAGGTGGAACCCGAGGGCCACCAGCGCCAGCAGGTAGAACACCGTCACCGGCCACCGCTCGGGGCTGAACGTGGCGACCACGGCCCCGTACGCGTCCGGGACGTCCTTGACCGGGTTCACCGTCCGGAACGTCAGGTCCAGCAGGTGCCAGGCGAGGAACAGGACCAGGACGGCCGCGCCCCAGCGCATCGTCGCGACCGCGTGCCGCGACTCGCCCTTGGCGGGCTTGCGCGAGTGGTAGCGGACCGGGCGCGCGGCCAGGGACCGGCGGGTGAGGACCACCGCCGACCAGATGTGGACCGCGGCGGCGGCGATCAGGCCGATGCGCAGGACCCACAGGGCCGACTCGTGCGGCAGCAGCGGCTCCCCGAGGGTGCGCAGGCCGTGCGCGTACGCGTTCATCTCCTCGCGGCCCTCGAACACGTGCAGGTTCCCGGCCATGTGCGCGATGATGAACAGGACGAGGAGGACGCCCGAGACCGCCATCGCGATCTTGAGCCCGATGTTCGACCGCCACGGCCCCGTGGGCTTGGGCGCGCGCTTCGCCGAGCGCGCGGCGGTGCGCGATTGCAGATCCGTAGACACGACCGGATGCTAGACGCGACCGGCCTCACCAGTCCAATTCATGGCAGAACCCCGTTCCATGCCGATACGTTATGAACATGCGCCCGCAGCAGCTCCAAGCCTTCCTCACCGTCGCACAAACCAGACATTTCACCCAAGCGGCCGAAGAACTCGGTGTGACACAACCATCATTGAGCAAACAGATCCAAGCCCTCGAAACCGAACTCGGCGCCACCCTCCTCACCCGATCCCGCGGCCGCATCGAACTCACCGACGCCGGCCACACCCTCCTCCCCCACGCCCGCCGCATCACCGCCGCCCACGCCGCCGCCCGCGCCGACATCGACGACGTCCTCGCCGTCCGCGCCGGCCACCTCCGCCTCGGCGCCACCCCCTCCCTCTGCTCCTGGCTCATCGCCCCCCTCCTCACCCGCTACCGCGACCACCACCCCGGCGTCACCGTCACCCTCACCGAAGACGGCTCCGGACCCCTCGCCGAACGCCTCGCCGCCGGCGACCTCGACCTCGCCTTCACCGCCGGCGACACCGGCGACACCGGCCTCACCGTCCAACCCCTCCTCGCCGAAGCCCTCGTCGTCGCCTCCGCCGCCCACCTCCCACCCCTCACCCACCAAGCCCACATCGGCCTCACCCAACTCCGCGAACAACCCTTCGTCCTCCCCGCCCACGGCTACGACCTCCGCGACCTCACCATCACCACCTGCGAAACCGCCGGATTCACCCCCCGCACCGGCGTCGACGGCGGCGCCACCGACGCCGTCGCCTCCCTCGTCGAAGCCGGCCTCGGCATCGCCCTCCTCCCCGCCATGATCGCCGCCGGCCGCCCCGGCCTCCGAGCCACACCACTCGCACCACCCGGCGCCCACCGCACCATCGCGCTGGCCGCCCGCCGCGAGGCGCCGCTGACCAAGGCCGCCGGCGCGTTCGCCGCCTGCCTCGAGGAGCACCTGACGGACCTGCACGCGTGGGGGCGCCTGCCCGAGGGGATGCGCGCGGTCTGAAGAGGAGGCGGGGCTAGGAGGTGAAGGTGTCGCGGTCGAACATGGCCGCGATCTGCCGCGCCGACGGCGTCCCCGCGTCCGGGTCCGCACCGGCCTCCAGGAGCACCGCCACGACCTCGCCCGAGTTCTTGAACACCGCACCCGCCAGCGGCGACTGCTGGCGGTCGTTGCACCGGTCCACATCGGCGCCCGCCTCGATGAGCGCCCGGACCGTGTCCGCGTGCCCGTGGTAGGCCGCCAGCATCAGCAGCGAGTCCCCCGACCCGTTGACCAGGTCCACCGGCAGGCCCGCGGCGACGTACGCGAGGAGCCGCTCGGTCGCCCCGGCCCGCGCCAGGTCGAAGGCCGCCTCGGCGATGATGCGGAAGTCCTCGTCGTCGCTCATGCGCACCAGCTTGGCACACCCGGCCGCCGCCCGGGCCCCGAAACCGGCCCCGCCCTCCGCTGTGGACGCGCACCGCACCCTTTCACCCGCGCAGGTGTCGCCCCGGGTATTGACACGGCAACGCCGGGGTGGGAAAGATTGATGCGGGCCCGCAGGCGACCTCGCTGACACGACACCGCCGCGCCGCCCGTATCGGTGGGGACGAGCACGGTGAGGACTCGGGCATGAACGAGCCGAAAATCCTAGGACAGTTCCAATTGGAACACAGGACCATCCAGGTCAGCGGCGACGACGGCAACGCCGGCACCGTCTGGCTCCAGCGGCTCCACCCCGACCCGCCCATGGCGCTCGGGTGCGTGGTCGAACTCGACTCCCCGACCCCGCGCCTGCGCCTCTACCGCGCCGAATGGCCCGACGACCTGCGCGAACGCGCCAAAGAGCAGACCATCGCGATCTGGAAGTCCCACCGCGCCTTAACCCCAGGCGGCCGGTGACCGCGCGGGCCTTCCCGTCGGCCTCGGCCACTTCGGCGTCCGGGTCCGACCGCCACGTGATGCCCCCGCCCGCCCACAGGTGCGCCCGCGACTCGTCCAGCGCGACCGTGCGGATCGTCACCCCCAGGCGGACCCGCGTCCCCTGGACGAACCCGAACGCGCCCATCGACGGGCCGCGCCCCACCGGCTCCAGGCCCGACACCAGGTCGAGCATCGCCAGCTTCGGCGTCCCCGTGACCGAACCGGGCGGGCACATCGCCCGCAGCAGCGCCGCCAGCCCCGTCCCCGCCGCCAACTCGCACACCACAGTGGACTCCGCCTGCCAGAGGCGGTCCCACCGCGCCAGATCGAACAACCGCTCCACCGCCACCGACCCCGGCACCGCCACCCGCGCCAGATCGTTGCGCTCCAGATCCACCACCATCACATGCTCGGCGCGCTCCTTCACCGACCCCAGCAGCGCCGCCCGGCCCGCCTCGGTCGCCGCCGCAGTGCCCTTGATCGGAAACGCCGCCGCCCGCGACCCCTCCACCGTCACGAACGCCTCCGGCGACCCCGACGCCACCAGCCACCCGTCCCCCGACAGCACCCCGCCCCACGCCGCGCCCTCGATGCCCGCCACCGCCGCCGCGATCCCCGCCGCATCACCCGACCACGGCGCCGACCGGTGCCCCACCACGTTCGCCACGTACACCTGGCCCCGCCCGATCGCCTCCTGCACGGCCACCACCGCCTTCGCGTGGTCCGCACCCGACCACGACGGCCGCCACGGACCCACCGCGAACCCGCCCGGCACCGCACCGGCCCGCCGCGGCCCGTGCGCATACGCCACCAGCACCAGGTCCGGCACCGCCGGCACCGGGCTCGGCGCACCCGTCGCACCGCCGACCATCACCGCCCCGGCCGCCGCCGACACCAGCACCGCCACCCCGCACACCGAACCCTCGACCCCCGAATGGGGACCGCCGAACCGCGCACAGAACGCCTCCGCCAGCGCCGCCGGATCACCGCCCTCACCGACCCGCCACTCCAACCGGTCGACCTCCACCAGACGCTCACGGCACCCCGCATCCAGCCCCGGCGGCGCCGGGCGCACGGCCCCCAAGATCGACATGCGTCCAGTGTCACCCAACCCGAGCCGCACTCCCGAACCGAGTGGGACACCTCACGCCGGGGCGATCGTCCCCAGGATCCCGCCCTCCGACGGCGCCGGCAGGTACTCCCCGCCCGCGGCCGCCGCCAGCATCGCCAGGTTCTCCGCGTTCGCCGACCCGAACCCGACCGTGTACACCGACGCCGCACCCGCCATCGACGACAACGTGTCCGCCGTCTGCTCCACCGTCGGCACACTCTCGGCGTCGTCACCCGAATTCGTCAGCACCACCACCACGTTCACCGCATCCGGCACCAGCTCGTCGTTCAGACTCCCGTACGCGGCCACCAGCGAGTCGTACAACGGCGACCCGCCCTCGTACCGCGCCGTCTCCGACAAGTCGTACAGCGACTGCGTCAACGCCGTCTTGCCCTCCTCGGACATCTCCGCGCCATCGGCCACCGCCCGCCAGTTCACGCCCTCACCGCCGGCGCCCACCCCGTACTCCCACAGACCCGCCCGCCACGCCGGCTCCATCTCCGAGACCATGTCGATCGCCATCCGCACCGCGGCGATCCCCGCCTCCACCGTCTCCCCCTCGTACTCCACCGTCTCCTGCTCCGTCGCCGACGACCAGTCCAGCAGGAACAGCACGTTCAAGTCCTGCGCCCCCGACTGCCACGCCCGCACCGCCGCACCCACCGTCTCCGGCGTCGTCTGCGCCAGCGCCGCCGCCCGATCCTCCACCGGCGCCAGCTCCGCGTCCTCGAACCCTCCCTGCGACACCGCCGACGCCAGGTACTCCCCGAACATCTCCGCGATCCGCGCATCCGAGTCCGACACCCACCCGGCGCCCCCCAGCACCATGTACGACGCCACCGCGCCCACCGACGACCCTTGCGGCGTCACCGGCACCAGCGGATCCACCGCCTCCGACTCCGCGTTGAACTCCTCCACCTGGTAATCCAGCAGCGTCATCACCTGCGCCGGATCCGCCGCCGCCGCATACGCCTCCTGCAGCGCATCCCCGTCCTCGGCCGACGACCCCGCCTCGATCGCCGCCGCATACGCCTCCAGCGCCTCCTGCGAGAACCCGCCCGCACCGTCCGACGACGCGTTCAACAACGCCACCAGGCCCTCGGTCGACGACCGCGGATTCGCCGCCGCCAGACTCACCGTCCCCGCCTGCGCCGCATCCACCACCTCTTGCCACGACGGCGGCTCACCGCCCAGCCACCCCAGCGACGTCGCCGTCGACTCCGCCACCGCCAGCACCGACTCCGCCTCACCCAGCACCATCGGCTCCGACGACACATACCCCGCCGTCGCCTCACCCGAGGTCAACCACGACGCCCACGCCTGCGCATCCGGCGCCCACGCGATCGGACGCTTCCCGTACTTCATCTCATCCCACGCCGCCTGGATCCCCCGCGACGCATCCGCCGACGGCACCTCCTGCACCTCCACCCCGATGCAGTCCCCGTCCAGCTCCGGCTGCTCCCGCTCCCACGCCTGCGCCGCATCCCCCAGCGACCCCGCCACCGCCGGCGCCGCCGCCACCGTCACCCGGTACACGTCCCCCGAGCACCCCGACCGCAGCAACGCCACGAACCCCCACGTCAACCCCGACGCCACCAGCACGCACACCAACGTGACCACGATCCACGGCGCCACCAGCCGCTGCTGACCGGCCTTCTTGCGCCGCCGACCGGTCCGGTGCGACTTCACCTTGTGCTCAATACCGAAAACCATGGCTACACTCCTGGGGGGTCGTCGGCAGCCAGTGTAAAGCCCGCACGCCGAAGGCCCGCCCACAGAGTGAGCGGGCCCCCGACCGGACTACACCCCGGCTACTCCCCGAACGCCTCGATCGGCGGACACGTGCACGCCAGGTTCCGATCCCCCCACGCATTGTCGATCCGACCCACCGGCGGCCAGTACTTCGCCCCGCCCGCACCCGCCGGCCACGCCGCCTCACCCCGCGAATACGCCCGCTCCCACGCCTCCGCAGTCACCACCGCCGCCGTATGCGGCGCCGCCCGCAGCGCCGACGCCTCCACCGCGACCGCACCCGACGCCACCGCGTCGATCTCGCCCCGGATCGCGATCATCGCGTCGACGAACCGGTCGAGCTCGACCAGGTCCTCCGACTCCGTCGGCTCCACCATCAACGTCCCCGCCACCGGAAACGACATCGTCGGCGCATGGAACCCGTAGTCGATGAGCCGCTTCGCCACATCCTCCACCGTCACACCCGACACCCGCGTCAGCTCCCGCAGATCCAGAATGCACTCGTGCGCCACCAGCCCGTGCTCACCGGTGTACAGCACCGGGAAATGCTCCCGCAGCCGCGCCGCCACATAATTCGCCGCCAGCACCGCCGACGCCGTCGCCGCCGTGACACCGGCCGACCCCATCATCCGCAGATACATCCACGGAATCTGCAGAATCCCCGCCGAACCCCACCGCGCCTGCGACACCGGCCCCACCGCCCCGGCAACACCCGACGGATCAGACGGCAGGAACGGCACCAGATGCTCCGCCACCGCCACCGGACCCACACCCGGCCCGCCACCGCCGTGCGGAATGCAGAACGTCTTGTGCAGGTTCAGATGCGACACATCCGCCCCGAACCGACCCGGCTTCGCCCAACCCAGCAGCGCATTCAGGTTCGCACCGTCCACATACACCTGGCCGCCCGCGTCATGGACCCGCGTGCACACCTCCACGATCGACGACTCGAACACCCCGTGCGTCGACGGATACGTCACCATCAACGCCGCCAACCGATCCGCATGCGCCGCGATCTTCGCATCCAGATCCGCGAGGTCCACGTTCCCCGCCTCATCGCACGCGACCACCACCACACGCATGCCCGCCAGCACCGCCGACGCCGCATTCGTCCCATGCGCGCTCGCGGGAATGAGACAGACGTCGCGGCCCGTCTCGCCGCGCGCGTGCTGCCAGGCGCGGATGGCGAGCAGCCCGGCCAGCTCCCCCTGGGAGCCCGCGTTCGGCTGCACGGACACCGCCGCGTACCCGCACACGTCCGCGAGCCAGCCTTCGAGCTGGCCGATCAGCCGCCGCCAGCCCTCGGTCTGGTCATCCGGCGCGAGCGGGTGGACGTCGGCGAACGCGGGCCAGGAGATCGGCTCCATCTCCGCGGCCGCGTTGAGCTTCATCGTGCACGACCCCAGCGGGATCATGCCGCGGTCGAGCCCGTAGTCCATGTCGGCCAAGCGCTTGAGGTACCGCATCATCGCCGTCTCGGAATGGTGCGCGGTGAACACCGGGTGGGTCAGGTACGCGCTCTCGCGCCGCAGCGCCGCGGGAAGCACCGGCTCCACCGCTCCCGCCAGGTCGACGCCGAAAGCCGCGCACACCGCCGCCAGGTCCGCCTCGGTCGTGGTCTCGTCGCACGCGACCGCGACGGTGTCGGCGTCCGTGCGGCGCAGATTCACACCCCGCTCGGCCGCAGCCGCGACCACCGCGTCCGCACCCCCCGGGACGACGGCGGTCACGGTGTCGAAGAACGCGCCGTCGGCGACCGCGACACCCCCTGCCGACAGCGACGCGGCCAGACGCGCGGCCTGCGCGGCGGCGTGCTCGGCGATCGCGCGCAGCCCCTGCGGGCCGTGCCAGACGGCGAACGAGGACGCGATCACCGCCGGCAGGACCTGCGCGGTGCAGATGTTGCTGGTGGCCTTCTCACGGCGGATGTGCTGCTCCCGCGCCTGCAGCGCCAAGCGCAGGGCGGGCTTGCCCCCAGAATCGCGCGAGACCCCCACCAGGCGGCCCGGCAACTGCCGCTGCAACGACTCGCGCACGGCCATGAACCCCGCGTGCGGGCCGCCGAAGCCCATCGGCATCCCGAACCGCTGCGTCGACCCGACCGCGATGTCCGCCCCGAACTCACCCGGCGCGGTCAGCACCGTCAGCGCCAACAGGTCGGCCGCCACGGTGACGAGGGCACCCTGGGCGTGCGCGGCCTCGGCGACCGCACTCCAGTCCCGGACCCCGCCGTCGGCGCCCGGGTACTGCAGCAGGACCCCGAACGCCCCCTCCGGAACCGACACCGACAGGTCGGCCACCACCAGCTCGATCCCCACCGGCTCGGCCCGGGTCCGCAGCACCGCGAGCGTCTGCGGCAACACCTGCGCATCGACGGCGAACACGTCACCGCCGCGCTTGCCCGCACGGCGGGCCAGCAGCATCGCCTCCGCGGCGGCGGTGGCCTCGTCCAGGAGGCTCGCACCCGCCACCGGCAGGCCCGTCAGGTCGGCGACCATCGTCTGGAAGTTCAGCAGCGCCTCGAGCCGGCCCTGGCTGATCTCGGCCTGATACGGCGTGTACGCCGTGTACCAGGACGGGTTCTCCAGGACGTTCCGGCGGATCACCGCCGGCGTGTGCGTCCCGAAATAGCCCAGCCCGATCATCGACCGCATCGGCCGGTTCAGCTCGGCGAAGGCCTTGAGCTCGGTCTGCGCCTCGGTCTCCGAGACCGCCGGCGGCAGCGCCAGACCGTCCCGGGAGCGGATCAGCTCGGGCATGCACGCGTCCATGAGCGCGTCCAGGCTCGGATACCCCACCGCCTTGAGCATGGCGTCCTGATCGGCGGGGCTGGTGCCGATGTGGCGGGCGGCGAAGGAAGAACGGTCGGTCACGGTACCTCCGGTGACATGGGACGACACTGGCATCCCCTCGTCTGTCACCGGCCCGCGGCGGCGCTTGCGAGCCAAGCGCGCACAGTCGGCTTCAGAGCGGCCTAACCCGGGCGGTCCTGGTACCTGAGAGTTTGAAGCGAGGGACTTGCCCCTTCGGTGCCGTGTAGCGCATGAGGCCCACGATCTCTCCCGCCCGGTTTTCCGGCTCTGCCGCCATCGTAGGTCAGGACACCCCGCGCCGGCGAGCGGGCACACCCGCCCTGTGGCGCTCCTCCACCCGCTCCGGCCCGTACAGCTGCGTCGGCGCCTTCACCGGCGCCTCACCCGGCAGCGTCGCCAACCGCCCCATCACCTCGGTCACCGTCGTCCGCACCGCGATCCCGAACACCCCCTGGCCGCCCCGCAGCAGGTCGATCACCTCGCCCGCCGACCGGCACTCGTACACCGTCGAACCGTCCGACATCAGCGTGATCTCCGCCAGGTCCTTCACACCCCGCGACCGCAGCGCCACCACCGCCTTGCGGATGTTCTGCAGCGACACCCCCGCGTCCAGCAGCCGCTTGATCACCTTCAGGACGATGATGTCCCGGAACGAGTACAACCGGTTCGACCCCGAACCCGACGCCCGCCGAATGCTCGGCTCCACCAGGCCCGTCCGCGCCCAGTAATCGAGCTGCCGGTACGTGATCCCCACGACCCGGCACGCCGCCGTCCCGCGCCAACCGCGGATCTGACTGGGAGGGACCGCGGTGCGTCCCGCGGGTTCACTGTGGGCGTCCATCGCGCATCCTCCGAGCACAACCGGTGTTCTCCGAGGGAGAGCGTAACGCGCACCGACCCTCCACCATGGGCGGAACCAGAGAAAACCTCGGCAGGTCGCGGGGGTCAGCGGTTCTCGTCGAAGTCCTCAGGCGTGACCTCTTCGAGGAACTCCCGGAACTTCTCCACTTCGTCCTCCTGCGTATCCGGCAGGACCACCCCGGCCTCGTCCAGCACCGCGTCCGCGCACCAGATCGGCGCCTCCGTCCGCAGCGCCAGCGCGATCGCGTCCGACGAACGCGAGGAGACCCGCGTACGCCCGTCCAGGACCAGCTCGGCGAAGTAGATCGTGTCCCGCAGCTCCGTGATCTCCACGGCCGTCAAGGCGACGTCCAGCGCGTCCAGCACATCCCGCATCAGATCGTGCGTCAGCGGACGCGACAGCTGCACGTCCTGCTGCTGGTAGGCGATCGCCGCGGCCTCCACCGTCCCGATCCAGATCGGCAGGTACCGATTCCCGTCGACCTCTTTGAGGAGCACCACCGGCTGGTTGCTCGGGAGTTCCACCCGGACCCCGACTACGGTCATCATCCGCACCGGTAACGCCTCCAACGGATCGCCGTCTAATGGAAGGACCCGCCAGGGACTGGCCCGGGCGGGTCCTGAGACTCTCAGCCTACTGCGCCGCAGGCGCGCGCGCAGCGCGCCCGCGGACGACTCGGTGCTACGCGGCCGGCTTGGGACCGGAGATGAACACCAGGCGGAACTTGCCGATCTGCACCTCGTCGCCGTTCCCGAGGCCCGCGGTCTCCACGCGCTCGCGGTTGACGTAGGTGCCGTTCAAGCTGCCCACGTCGCGGACGGTGAAGCCCGACGCGTCCCGGTGGAACTCGGCGTGGCGCCGCGACACGGTCACGTCGTCGAGGAAGATGTCCGAATCGGGGTGGCGCCCGGAGGTCGTCACCTCGGTGTTGAGCAGGAAGCGCGCACCGGCGTTCGGCCCGCGGCGGACCACCAGCAACGCGGTGCCCGCCGGCAGGGAGTCCGCCAACCGGGCTGAGTTGAGTTCCGCGTCGACCTCGCCGCCCTCCTGCAAGGCGGACAGGTTCATCGTGGCCGTCACATCCGGCGGAGGGAACTCGTCATTCGAACGCGTCATGGATTGCCACCTTCTACAAGTCTGGACCCTCTGGTCACTCCGTAAGCTTCGCATACGCACCGGCGTC
Source organism: Glycomyces albidus (assembly GCF_009451885.1). Lineage (GTDB taxonomy): Bacteria > Actinomycetota > Actinomycetes > Mycobacteriales > Micromonosporaceae > Glycomyces > Glycomyces albidus. The sequence continues at coordinate 96,196 of NZ_WIAO01000019.1, read as the reverse complement.
GAGCAAAGCACTGAGCGAGCCGGAATCCTCGACTTCGATGTCGAACATCCAGCCCGCCGCATAGGGGTCGCTGTTCACCAATTCCGGGGATTCCGACAATTCGTCATTGCGTGCAAGAATCCTACCGGTCAACGGAGCGTACACGTCGGAGACGCTCTTGGTCGACTCGACTTCGCCGACCACGTCACCGGCCCGAACCTCGGCGCCCGCCTCCGGAAGTTGGACGTATACGACGTCGCCCAGCGCATTCTGCGCGAACTCGGTGATGCCGATGCGGACGACGTTCCCGTCGCGCCGCTCGACCCACTCGTGCTCAGCGGTGTAGCGCAGTTCTTCCGGAATCACCTGGTGCTCCCCTCTGCGAGCCCCCGCCTTGTGCGGGGTCGGACGCACATGACCGTATCGCCCGGCCGAAGCGGCGCTGCGCCGGGGCGGGGGCCGCGTGATCGACCGCCGCTCGCGGAAGCAGGGATGGGACCGCTTCCCTGCTCAGGCGGGGATCTCGGTGCGGTGGCGCCCGGTCTTGAGGAGGCCGGCGGCCTGGCGCAGGTACACCAGGGCCGCGAGCCAGTACAGGCCCAGGCCCCACCACGCGAGGGCCCAGCCGAGCGGCTTGGCCCAGGCGTCGGCCTCGGGCACGAGCCCGGCGATGACGAGCACCGGGAACGAGCAGAACACCACCGCGGTGGAGGCCTTCCCCAGGAAGTGGACTTGGGGCGGCGCGAAGCCGTGCCAGCGCAGGACGATGACCATCGCGACCATGACGGCCTCGCGGGCGAGGGCGGCGAGCGTGAACAGCCACGGGAGCAGGCCCACGTAGGTGAGGGCCAGGAGCGCGGTGAGGATGTAGAGCCGGTCCACGAACGGGTCGAGGAGCCGGCCGAGTTTCGAGACCTGGTTCAGGTGCCGGGCGAGCTGCCCGTCGACCCAGTCGGTGCCGCTGCCGACGGCGAGGACGACCGCGGCCTGCCAGTAGTACTGCGTCGCCAGGAGGAGGTAGCAGAACAGCGGGATGCCGAGGAGGCGCACGGCGGTCACGAGGTTGGGCCAGGTCCACACCCCCCAGCCGGTGGGCGGCGCTGTTGCTGACTTGCTCAAGGCGTTCCTCTCGGCGGCTCCGTCCGCCTGGCGGCCCGGTGCCCTGGGTCGGTCTCCTCTCGCTCGCCGGCGGACGAGCGGTGTGTGGTCGTTTCGTTTCGCTTCGGTGGGTGTACCGAGATTCTAGCCGGAGGGGCCGACACCCGTATCGGGGAAATTCGAGGGCTCTTTTGTGCTGCTGACGGGCGAAGCCCGGCGATATGGAGAGCTGAGCGTGGTGAGGACCGCTGGGCGGTCGAGGCGGAACGCCTCGGCGTCGATATATCTCTTATGTAAAACGTGATACGAAACAACTCGGGCCGGTCCTGCGGGACCGGCCCGAGTTGTCTTTCGCTCGGTTCGGCGGGGCCTAGGCCTCCGGCGCGCCCGGGATGTACTTCTCCGGCTCCTCCTTGCGGAAGAACGCGTTCGCGGACGGCACGGCCAGCAGGATGATCACCAGCAGCGAGCCGAGCACGCCCAGGACGAGCGCGCCCCAGGAGAGGACGGCGGTCCACGCCGGGTAGGCGCCGGTGACGGCGTCCACGATGGCCTCGACGTCGAGGGCCTCCAGGGTCGGGTCGCCCGAGTTCTCGAACGCGTACGTCAGGAACTGGGTCATGAACAGCGTCGAGGCCAGGCCGGCCAGCGTGCACAGGAGGATGATCGGCTGGACGATCCAGGTGATGATGCGCGCCGGGCGCTTCCCGGCGCCGTTGAAGGCCGCGAGCAGCAGCAGGCCGACCGCGAGCACGACGTTGAAGGCGAGCGCGCCGACGCCCGGCTCGAACGTGGTGCCCTGCGGCAGGTCGGACACGGCCACGCCCTGCGCCTCGAGGGCGTCCTCGGCGGCGGCACCCGCGTCGGCGCCGTACACGAAGCTCACGACGGTCTGGGCGAGGAGGAAGACGGCGAGGAGGATCTGGAGCCACACCGCGAGGCTGACCGATCCGGGTCGGACCTTGCCGGCGGGCTGGGGCGGAGTCTGGGACATGCGTTGCCTCCGTGCGGGTTCACGGGCACCGGCCGGGGCGGCCGGACCACTTGGGGGTGGTTCTCCCCCACGCTAGCAAGCATCGACACCCGTCGCTGGAAGGAACTCCGATCCTTCTCGCGCAGGACGCCGCGCGTCCGCCGATCGCCCGTGAGGACTACTCCCCCGCGTCCTCCCCGGAGCGGTCGAGGCGCCTGCGCCGCACCGCGACCGCCGCGCCCACCAGGCACCCGGCCATCGGGACCGCCAGCACCCACAGGGCCCAGGTCGTCGCCGCGAGCACCGCGACCCCGCCCAGGAGGATCCCGGTGCCGCCGGGATCGGTCCGGGCGGCGTCCACGGCGGAGGCGAACAGGTCGCGCCAGCGCTCCCCTGGGGACCAGTCCGCGGCCGCGCGCAGCAGCACCGTCAGCGCCAGGCCCGCGACGACGAACGTCGCCAGGGCGAACCCGGAGCGGCCGGGCACGCCCTCCTGCGCGAGCACGGCCAGGTTCAGCGCCAGCACGACGCCCGCGCCGACCACGGCCAGGCCGACGCGCCGGCCGCCCCGCCAGGCGGCCCGGAAGTCCGACCAGAACGAGACCCACGACGTCGAGTCCCCTTCGGTGTGGGCCCGCAGGTGCCGGGCCGCGGCCGCCAGCGCGGCCGGGACCGTCACCACCGGGAGGGCCGCCAGGGCGAACCAGACGCCGGTCAGCAGGCATTCGGCGAAGAGCGCGAAGCCCTCGCCGAACGCCTGCCGCCGCTGCGGCCTCGGCGACGCCTGCGAGCCGTAGATGCGTCCGGCCATGGCCGCCGCTATCCCTTGACCCCGGAGGTGGCGATGCCCTGGATGAGGAACCGCTGGAAGACCAGGAAGAACAGCACCACCGGCACGAGGGAGAGCAGGGTCATCGCCATCATGCCGCCCCAGTTCGTGACGCCCTCGGAGTTCGAGTACGCCTGCAGCAGCCGCGGCAGCGGGAACTTCTCCATGTCGTACAGGTAGATCAGCGGGCCCATGAAGTCGTTCCACGACCAGATGAAGGTGAAGATCGACGTGGTCACCACCGCGGGCCGCATGAGCGGCAGCAGGATCGAGAAGAAGATCCGGAAGTGGCCGGCCCCGTCGATCTTCGCGGCCTGGTCGAGTTCGCGCGGGATGCCCCGCAGGAACTGCATGAACAGGAACACGAAGAACGCGTCGAGCGCGAGGAACTTGCCGATCACGAGCGGGATGTAGGAGTCGGTCAGCTCGAGCTCGCTGAAGATCAGGTACTGCGGGATGAGCATGACCTGGCCCGGCAGCAGCAGGGTCGCGATGACGATGCCGAGCATGAGGCCCCGGCCCGGGAACTGGAGCCTGGCGAGGGCGTAGGCGGTGATCGCCGAGGAGGCGACCGTGCCGACGACCGAGAGGGCCGAGATCAGGAACGAGTTCCAGAAGAACCGCCACAGCGGGATCCCCGCGAGTCCGTCGAACGCGTTGCCGAAGTGCTCCCAGGTGACCTGGTCGGGCCAGAGCGCGGTGTCGGTGATGATGTCGACGTTGTCCTTGAGCGAGGCCGTGACGACCCAGAGCAGGGGGTACAGCACCACCGCGAGCACGGCGAGCATGCACGCGTGCCACACGACGGACTTCATCTGGACGGACGCCGGTCTGCGGTTCCCGGCGACCGCGTGTTCGGTCTTGACGGTCATCGGCCGTCCTCCCCCGCGTAGAAGACGAGCCGCCCGGCGGCCCGGAACATGACGATCGTGACGATGCCGACGGCGAGGACCAGGAGCCATGCGTAGGCGGAGGCGTAGCCCATGCGGAAGTCGGTGAAGGCCAGGCTGTAGATACGCACGGTGTAGAAGAGCGTCGACCAGGCCGGGGCGCCGGCGTCGCCGCCGATGATGTAGGCGGGGCCGAAGAGCTGGAACGCGCCGACGGTCTCCATGAGCACGTTGAAGAAGATGACCGGCGAGAGCATCGGCAGCGTGATGTGGACGAACTTGCGCCATTTGCTCGCGCCGTCGACGTCGGCCGCCTCGTAGAGCTCCTGGGGGACCTGCATGAGCCCGGCCAGGAAGATGACCATGGGCGCGCCGAAGCTCCACACCGCCAGCAGCACCAGCATGAGGATCGAGACTTCGGGGTTGCCGAGGAAGCCGCCGCCGTCCCAGCCGAAGGCGCTCATGAACCGGTCCTGGGTGCCGTCGTTGGAGAACAGCGCCTTCCAGATGAGCGCGACGCCGACGCTCATGGCGATGAGCGAGGGCATGTAGAACGCGGCCCGGTAGAAGCCCATGCCGCGGCGCTGCTGCGACAGGAGCATCGCCACCAGCAGGGAGGCGACGAGTTTGATCGGGACGGCGATCACGACGTACAGGAGCGTGACCCTGACGGCGCGGAAGAACATCGGGTCCTCGAAGATCGCCGTGTAGTTGGCCATCCCGACCCAGTCGCCGCCCCGGATGAGGTGGTAGTCGGTGAAGGACAGGTACAGCGACCAGGCCATCGGCCCGATCGTCAGCACCGCGGTGCCGATGAGCCACGGGGTCATGAAGGTGTAGCCGGCGAGTCGCTCACCGCCGCGGACCGCCGAGGAGCGGCGCTTGGCCGCTCCTCGGGTCCCGCGGACCGGTGGCGCTCCGGCATCACCGACCGGGCCGGACTTCGGCTCGGCGGCGGTGGAGGGAGACGCTGACACGGCTTGTGTTTCCTCTGCGGTGGGTCGGTCGGTTTACTGCTCGGCGGCCAGAAGCGTCTCCGCTTCGGTGAAGAACGTGTCGACCGCTTCGGCGGCCGTCAGTTCGCCGTACTGCACCTGCTGGTAGATCTCGCCGAACTTGACCTCGATCGAGCCGGTGGCGGCCGGCGGGGGCGGCGGCGGCGCGGTGAGGTACTGCTCGACGCTGGCCTCGTAGTCGAGGACGGCCTGGGAGACCTCGTCGATCTCGACGTTCTCGCGGCCGACGTTGGTGGCCGGGATGCCGCGGCTGGTGCCGAGGATCGCGATGGCCTCCGGGTCGGTGAGCAGGAAGTCGATGAGCTTGCCCGACTCCTCAGGGTATTCGGTGGTGGCCGAGATGCACAGCTGCATCGACGGCTTGAGGTAGAGGCCGAGGTTCGCCGGGTCCAGGCTCGGCGGCGCGGCCAGGGCGAGGGTGCCGCCGTTCTCGGCGACCGTCGGGGCGTACCAGGCCAGGAAGTTGTCCCAGCCGGGGTCGGCGCCGATGGTGTCGAGGACGAACCCGTTCTCGGGCGCCCACTGCGAGGACACGTCGATCGGCGGGACGGCGCCCTCGGCCTGGAGGTCGGCGTTCAGCGTCCACCATTCGACGAGCTTCGCCTTGTCGAAGTTGAGCGCCTTGCCGTCCTCGGTGTAGAAGCTGCCGCCCTGCTGGCGCAGCCACAGCTCCATGAAGTGGTACTGACCGGCGAAGTCGCCGCCGCCCCACTTGCCTTCGGGGAGGGTACCGGTGACCGTCCGGATGGCGTTCTGGTAGTCGGCCCAGGTGTAGCCGGGCTGCAGGGTCACGCCGGCCGCCTCGTACCAGTCGGAGCGGTAGATCAGGCCGAGCGTGTTGCCGGCGATCGGGACGGCGACCAGCTCGCCGTTGACGTGGCCGGTGTCGAGGAAGCCGTCCAGGAAGTCGGAGGTGTCGACGAGCCCTTCGAGCGGCATGAGGAGCCCGTTGCTGCCGAACTGCAGCAGCCGCGAGTAGTCCATGTTCAGCACGTCCGGCAGGTCCTTGGCGGCCATGCGGGTGGTCATGGAGTCCCAGTAGGTGGGGAAGTCCGCGAAGTTGGTGCGGACCTTGATGCCCTCGTTCTTCTCTTGGAAGAGGTCGACGGCCTGCTGGGTGACTTCGGCGCGGGCCTCGTCTCCCCACCATTCGAAGCTGATCTCGATCGGGTCGTCGGCGGTGCCGGCCGGCCCGTCGTCGCCGCAGGCGGCCGCGGCGGCGAGCGCCGCGGCGCCGGTGGCGCCCGCGAGGAGGGATCGGCGCCGGAGGCGGTAAGGGTGGCTGATCATCGTTGATTGCTCCTTCTTATATGAGGGGTCCCGCCGGGGCGGGCCTTTCGGGATCTATCGGTTCGGCCCCAACAAGCGTTGGGAGGCTTGCGTCCAAGGGGTTTGCGGCCCTTGGGGTTCGTGGCGCCGGGGCTGCGCGGAGGCGCGGGCGGCGGCGCGGCGGGCCTCGGGCCCGGGCTCGATGAGTCCGAGGGCCTGGGCCTGGACGAGGGCGTTGCCGAGGGCGGTGGCCTCGTCGGGTCCGGCGAGGACGGTGCGTCCGGTGGCGTCGGCGGTGAGCTGGCACAGCAGCGTGTTCTTGGAGCCGCCGCCGACGATGTGGACGGTGTCGACCGCCTCGCCGGTGAGGGCCTCGAGCGCTTCGATCGCGCGGCGGTGGGCCAGCGCGAGCGAGTCGAGGATGCACGCGGCGGTCTCGGCGGGGGTGGCGGGGACGGGCTGGCCGGTCTCGGCGCAGTAGGCGCGGATGCGTTCTGGCATGTCGCCGGGGTCGGCGAAGCGGGGGTCGTCGGGGTCGACGACGGAGCGGAGGCGCTCGGCCGCGGCGGCGGCGTCGAGGAGCGCGGGGAGGTCGACGTCGGTGCCTTGGCGGCGCCAGGTGTCGACCGATTCGCTCAGGAGCCACAGGCCGGCGACGTTGCGCAGGAAGCGGACGGTGCCGTCGGCGCCGCGTTCGTTGGTGAAGCCGGCGTCGAGGGCGGCGGGGGTGGCGATGGGGGTGTCGCGTTCGGTGCCGACGAGGGACCAGGTGCCGCAGGAGATGTAGGCGGCGCGGTCGGTCTCGTAGGGGACGGCGGCGACGGCCGCGGCGGTGTCGTGGCTGGCGGTGGCGATGTATTCGGTGGCGGCGCTGAGGCCGGTGGCCTCGGCGATCTCGGGGAGGAGGGGGCCGAGGACGGTGCCGGCGGGGGTGATCGGGCCGAGGACGGACAGGTCGAGGCCGAGGGCGTCGGTGAGGTCCCGGGACCAGTCGCCGGTGGCCTGGTCGATGAGGCCGGTGGTGGAGGCGTTGGTGGCCTCCCAGGCCGCTTCGCCGCTGAGCCAGTAGCCGAGCAGGTCGGGGATGAGCAGCAGCCGGTGGGCGCGGGTGGTCTCGGCGGCGAGCTGGAAGACGGTGTTGAACGGCTGGGGTTGGACGCCGGTGAGCGCGAAGAGGTCTTCGGCGCCGGTGCGGGCGAGGACTTCGGCTCTGGCCTCGGCGCCGCGGGGGTCGCGGTAGCAGCGGGGGTTGGCGAGGAGGTGGCCGTCGGCGTCGAGGAGGCCGTAGTCGACGGCCCAGGAGTCGACGCCGACGGCGGCGGTGTCGTCGCCGGCGCTCGCGGCGACGGCGCGGAGGCCGTCGAGGACGCCGGACCACAGGCCGAGGACGTCCCAGTAGAGCCGGCCGCGCACGGGCACGGCCCGGTTGGGGAACCGGGCGGCCTCGGTGAGGCCGATCCGGTTCCCGGAGACGTGGGCGGCCATGACGCGTCCGGAGGACGCGCCGAGGTCGACCGCGGCGAGCACCGTCATAGGCGCTCACCTCGGGGGGCCGCGGGCGGGGCGGGGGTCATCGCAGGAACCCCTGGGGGTTGCCGGAGTCGACGGGGATGTGGACGCCGGTGGTGAGGCCGAGGTCGGGGCCGACGAGGGCGTAGACGGCGTCGGCGACCGAGGACGGCAGGACTTCGCGCTTGAGGAGGGTGCGCCCGGCGTAGTACTTGCCGAGTTCCTCCTCCTTGACGCCGTAGACGGCGGCGCGTTCGGCGCCCCAGCCGGAGGCGAAGATCCCGGAGCCGCGGACGACGCCGTCGGGGTTGACGCCGTTGACGCGGATGCCGTGCTCGCCGAGTTCGGCGGCGAGGAGGCGCACCTGGTGGGCCTGGTCGGCCTTGGTCGCCGAATACGCGATGTTGTTGGGGCCGGCGAACACCGCGTTCTTGGAGGCGATGTAGACGATGTCGCCGCCCAGGCCCTGGTCGATCATGGCGCGGGCGGTCTCGCGGGAGACGAGGAAGGAGCCCTTGGCCATGACGTCGTGCTGGAGGTCCCAGTCGGCGGCGGTGGTGTCGAGCAGCGGCTTGGACAGGGACAGGCCGGCGTTGTTGACGACGAGATCGACGCCGCCGAAGGCGAGCGCGGCCTCGGCGACCGCGGCGGCGACCGCGGCCTCGTCGGTGACGTCGCAGGCGATGCCGACCGCGACGTCCGCGGTGCCGATCGCGGCGGCCGCGGCGGCGGCCTTCCCGGCGTCGAGGTCGGCGACGACGACGCAGGCGCCTTCGGCGGCGAGGCGTTCGGCGGTGGCCCTGCCGATGCCGCCGGCCGCGCCGGTGACGAGGGCGATGCGCCCGGCGAGCGGTTTGGGCTTGGGGCGGCGCTGGAGCTTGGCCTCCTCAAGGGACCAGTACTCGATGCGGAACTTCTCGGACTCCTCGATCGGCCGGTAGGTCGAGACGGATTCGGCGCCGCGCATGACGTTGACGGCGTTGACGTAGAACTCGCCGGCGACGCGAGCGGTCTGCTTGTCGGGGCCGAAGGAGAACATGCCGACGCCCGGGACGAGGACGATCGCCGGGTCGGCGCCGCGGATCGCGGGGCTGTCGGGTTCGGCGTACCGCTCGTAGTAGGCGCGGTAGTCGTCGCGGTAGGCGGCGTGGCGCTCGCGCAGGTGGGCGATGACGTCGTCGAGGGGGGCGTCGGCGGCGGTCTCGAGGACGAGGGGCCGGACCTTGGTGCGCAGGAAGTGGTCCGGGCAGGAGGTGCCGAGGGCGGCCAGGCGCGGCATCTCGGCGGAGGCGAGGAAGTCGAGGACTTCGGGTGCGTCGGTGAAGTGCCCGACCTGGCGGTGGTCGGTGGAGGCGAGGCCGCGGACGACCGGTGCGAGCGCGGCGGCGCGCTCGCGGCGGGCCTCGGGAGCGAGCGGGGCCCATGCGGCGACGCGGTCGCCGAAGGGGTTCGCCTTGCCGTGCTCGGCGAGGTAGGCCTCGCAGCCGCGGATGATCTCGAGCGAGTTCGCTTCGCACGCTTCGGAGGTGTCGCCCCAGGCGGTGATGCCGTGGCCGCCGAGGATGCAGCCGATGGCCTGCGGGTTGGCGGCCTTGACGGCGGCGATGTCGAGGCCGAGCTGGAAGCCGGGGCGGCGCCACGGGACCCACACGACGCGGTCGCCGAAGCACGCCTTGGTGAGGGCGGGGCCGTCGGCGGCGGTCGCGAAGGCGATGCCGGAGTCGGGGTGGAGGTGGTCGACGTGCGCGGCGTCCACGAGGCCGTGCATGGCGGTGTCGATGGAGGGGGCGGCGCCGCCGCGGCCGTGGAGGCAGTAGTCGAACCGCTCGACCATGGCGTCCTCGTGTTCGGCGCCCGGGTAGGTGCCGGCCATGGCGCGCAGGCGGTCCAGTCGCAGCACCGCGAGGCCGGAGGCGGTGAGGGTGCCGAGGTCGCCGCCGGATCCCTTGACCCACAGCAGTTCGACGTCGGCGCCGGTGACCGGGTCGGCCTCGGTGCCCTTGGCGGAGGTGTTGCCGCCGGCGAAGTTGGTGTTCCGCTTGTCCGCGCCGAGGCGGTTGGAGCGGGTGATGAGGTCGTCGACAGTGCTCATTACGCGCCCCACCCGGCCTGGGAGCCGCCGACGCGGGCGGCCTTGATCTCCTCGGCGTAGCCGCTGGCGGCGTAGGCGGCGAGGGGGTCGGGGTCCAGGCCCTGCTCGGTGCGGACCTCGGCCAGGAGCGGTCGCACGTCGGTGTTGTAGGCGTCCATCAGGACCGCGTTGGCGCCGAGGACGTCGCCGGCGGCCTGGGCGGCGGCGAGCGCGTCGTGGTCGACCAGGAGGGCCTTGGCGGTGGCCTCCTGGACGTTCATGATCGAGCGGATCTGGCCGGGGATCTTCGGCTCGATGTTGTGGCACTGGTCGAGCATGTAGGCGATGCCGGAATCAGGTCCGATGACCTCGCGCAGGGCCAGTTCGTGCATGATGCGGAAGAGCTGGAACGGGTCGGCGGCGCCGACCATGAGGTCGTCGTCGGCGTAGAACCGGGAGTTGAAGTCGAAGCCGCCGAGCCTGCCTTCGCGCAGCAGGAACGCGACGATGAACTCGATGTTGGTGCCGGGGGCGTGGTGGCCGGTGTCGATGACGACCTGGGCCCTGGGGCCCAGCTTGAGGCAGTGCGCGTAGGCGGTGCCCCAGTCGGGGACGTCGGTGGTGTAGAACGACGGCTCGAACAGCTTGTACTCCAGCAGGATCCGCTGGTGGTCGCCGAGGCGCTCGTAGACCTCGGCGAGGACGTCGGCGAGGCGGTCCTGGCGGCCGGCGATGGAGTCCTGGCCGGGGTAGTTGGTGCCGTCGGCGAACCAGAGCTTGAGGTCGGTGGAGCCGGTCGCGTCCATGATGTCGACGCATTCGAGGAGGTGGTCGGTGGCCTTGCGGCGGATCTTCTTGTCGGGGTGGCAGACCGAGCCGAGCATGTAGTCGTCGTCTTGGAACGTGTTCGAGTTGATGGTCCCGATGCGGACGTTCAGGTCGGCGGCGTGGCGGGCGAGGTCGGCGTAGTCCTCGACCCTGTCCCAGGGGATGTGCAGGGCGACCGAGCCGGCGGCGCCGGTGTACTTCTGGACCTGGGCGGCGTCGGCGAGCTTCTCGTACGGGTCGCGCGGGACGCCCTGCTGGGCGAAGACCTTGAAGCGGGTGCCGGAGTTCCCGAACGCCCATGAGGGCATCTCGATGCTCTGGCCCGCCAGCACCTGCTTGGCGTACGGGGTGCGGTCACTCATTTGCCGGCTCCTTCAGCCGCGGCGTCGGCCGCGGCCAGTTGGGTCTCCAGGTTGAACACTTCGGTGAGGACGTGGAACGAGTCGTCGGCGTTGGCGCCGCCGGTGCCTTCGAAGAACGGGGCCATCTCGGCCTGCCAGCGGGCGTTGACCTCGGTGCGGGCCATGGCGTCGCGGGCGGCGTCGAAGTCGGCGGTCTCGAGGTAGCCGACGAGGAGGCCGTCCTCGGACAGGAACAGGGAGTAGTTCGTCCACCCGGTCGCGGCGAGGGCGCGGAGCATGTCGGGCCAGACCGCGGCGTGGCGCTCGCGGTACTCGGCGAGGCGCTCGGGCTTGACGCGGAGGGTGAAGCACACGCGTTGGAGCGACGCTCGCGAGCCGGACGAGGGGTCCGGCAGCGGCGGCCGGCGGTCGGGTGGCGCGGCGGTCACGGGTTCCTCCCTGAAGGGTGCGGGGCGCGGCGTGTGAACGCCGTGTTTTTGAATCGTTTCATGACTGGGTTTCGCTAAACTAGAACGCGAAGTAAGCGCTTGTCAAGGCACGGCCGGGAAGAAATTCGAACACGGTTCGGTATATGCTCCTCACGCTCGCCGTTCGTCGTTGAACCGTTTCAATCCCTTGGAGCTTCGACGAGCGTCGATCCCGTCCCCGGCGGCCCCGGCGGGCGTTTCACCGCCCGTCGGCACCCCTGCCCCCCGATAGACTCGTTGAGGTGACCATGACCACTACCAGTATGAAGGACGTCGCTCGAGCGGCCGGCGTCTCGGTCGGGACGGTCTCCAATGTGCTCAACCGGCCCGAGGCCGTGGCCGAGGAGACCCGGGCGCGGGTGCTGGCCGCGATCGCCGATCTCGGCTACGTGCGCAACGACTCCGCGCGCCAGCTCCGGGCCGGGCGCAGCCGCACGGTGGCCATCGTGGTCCTCGACGTGGCGAACCCGTTCTTCACCGACGTGGTCCGCGGGGCCGAGCCGCTGGTCGAGTCCGCCGGCGGCGTGGTGACGGTGTGCGACTCCGGCGAGGACGTGCGCCGCGAGCGCCGGCACCTGGAGCTCCTCGAGGAGCAGCGCGTGCTGGGGCTGCTGATCACGCCGGTGGACGACTCGTCGGCGTCGTGGATCGAGCGGCTCTCAGGGCACGACATCCCGGTGGTCCTGGTCGACCGCGGCGCGGGCCGGCACCCGCACTGCTCGGTGGCCGTCGACGACGTGCACGGCGGCCGCCTGGCCGCGCAGCACCTGGTCGAGCGCGGGCACCGCAAGATCGCGTTCATCGGCGGGCCCGCATCGATCCCGCAGGTGGCCGACCGCCTCGCCGGGTGCCGGGAGGTCTGCGAGGAGTCCGCCGTGGAGCTGGAGGTCTTCGCGACCCCGGGGCTGAACTTCCAGGCGGGCCGGGAGGCGGTCGAGCAGATGCTCGGGAGCGAGGACCGGCCCACGGCCGTGTTCTGCGCCAACGACCTCGTCGCGCTCGGGGCGCTCCAGGGCCTGACGATGCACGGCGTGAAGGTCCCGCAGGAGTGCGCGATCGTGGGGTACGACGACATCGACTTCGCGGCCGCCGCGGCCGTGCCGCTGTCGTCGGTGCGCCAGCCGCGCGCGCAGCTCGGCCGCACGGCCGCGCAGCTGCTGTTCGACGAGATCGCCGAGGGCCGCGACCACACCCACCGCAACGTGGTGTTCCAGCCCGAACTGGTCGCCCGCGCGTCGACGGCGCTCGAACTCTGAATCGACCCGGTGACGCACCCCGTACTGTACCGGTAAAGCGATCTTTGGTAGCGTCACCGCAACCGGTCCCGCCGCGGACCGGGCTCCCGCTCACCACGCAGTCCAACCGGAGGCGATCATGGCCGACCACCACCGCGCACGCATCGAGTTCGACCCCCGCTTCACCGTCGCCGAAGTCCCCGCACGGCTCTTCGGATCCTTCGTCGAGCACCTGGGCCGGTGCGTCTACACCGGCATCTACGAGCCCGACCACCCCAGCGCCAACGCCGACGGCCTCCGCGAGGACGTCCTCGAGCTCATCCGCGAACTCGGGCCGACCATGATCCGCTACCCCGGCGGGAACTTCGTCTCCGGCTACCGCTGGGAGGACGGCGTCGGCCCCAAGGAGGACCGTCCCCGCCGCCTCGACCTCGCCTGGGGCGTCACCGAGACCAACCAGTTCGGCCTCGGCGAGTTCATGAAGTTCTGCCGCACCGTCGGCGTCGAGCCGAACATGGCCGTCAACCTCGGCACCCGCGGCCTCCAAGAGGCCCTCGACCTGTTCGAGTACGCCAACCACCCCTCCGGCACCTACTGGTCGGACCTGCGCCGCTCCCACGGCGACGAGGAGCCCTACGGCATCAAGCTGTGGTGCCTGGGCAACGAGATGGACGGCCCCTGGCAGATCGGCCAGCGTACCGCCACCGAGTACGGCCGCATCGCCGACCAGACGGCCCGCGCCCTGCGCATGATCGACGGCTCCGGCGACCTCGACCTGGTCGCCTGCGGCTCCTCCTCCCGCGGCATGCCGTTCTTCGGCGCCTGGGAGAACGAGGTTCTCACCCACACCTACGAGTCGGTCGACTACATCTCCGCGCACGCCTACTACCAGCCGCAGGACGGCGACCTCGCCTCCTTCATGGCCTCGGCGCAGGACATGGAGCTGTTCATCGACGGCGTCATCGCCACCGCCGACGCCGTCGGCGCGAAGCTCAAGAGCGACAAGAAAATCAACATCTCCTTCGACGAGTGGAACGTGTGGTACATGCACGCGCCCTCCGGCGAGCGCGACGAGCCCTGGCCGGTCGCCCCGCGCCAGCTCGAGGACGTCTACTCCGCGATGGACGCCGTCGTGTTCGGGTCGCTCCTGATCACGCTGCTGCGCCGCTGCGACCGCGTCACCGCGGCCTGCCTGGCCCAGCTCGTCAACGTGATCGCCCCCATCATGACCGAGCCGGGCGGCCCGGCCTGGCGCCAGACCACGTTCTTCCCGTTCGCCGAGGCGTCCAAGTACGGCCGCGGCACGGTCCTGAACGTCAACGCCGACTCCCCGGTCTTCGAGACGAAGAAGTTCGGCGAGGTCCCGGCGCTCCACTCGGTCGCCGTCGCGAACGAGGACGGCTCGGTCACCGTCTTCGCCGTCAACCGCGACCTCGAGACCCCGATGACCCTCGAGATCGACGCCTCCTCGATCCAGGCCGGCGACGTCACCGTCTCGACCCTCACCGGCGAGCGCGACGCCAAGAACACCCTCGACGACCAGGACCGCGTCGCCCCGGCCGCGAACGGGGACGTCACCGTCAAGGACGGCACCATCACGATCGAGCTGCCCGCGATGAGCTGGAACACCATCCGCATCGCGTAGGTCCGCAGTGTGTTTTGAGGGCCCGGACCGGCACGGTCCGGGCCCTCGTCATGCGGGCAGGACCCCGCGGCCCTCGCGGACCTCGAAGACGAGCTGGGTCTCGGTCTGCCGGACCATCGGATGCACCGTGATGTGCTCCAGGATCAGGTCGCGCAGCGCCTCGGGGCCGGCGACGGCCGCGTGCAGGAGGAAGTCGTCGTCGCCGCCGACGTGGAACACCGTCAGCACCCCCGGCAGGTCCACCAGGCGGCCGTAGAGGTGGTGCACGAACTCGCGGCTGTGGGTGCCCAAGCGCACCTTGATGATCGCGTGCAGCGGACGCCCCAGCGCCTCGGGACTCAGGTGCGCGCGCACGCCGGTGATCACCCCGGACTCGCGCAGCGCCCGCACCCGGTACGCGCAGGTCGACTCCGCCACGCCCGCCCGCGCCGCCAGCGCCGCGTTCGTGGTCCGGCCGTCCGCCACGAGCGCGGCGAGGATCGCCAGGTCGGTGCCGTCCAGGGCCACCGGCGGTTGCGGTTTCTTCGGCTGCTCCCCCGCCATGACGGCTCCTTTCGCGGAAACCGCATCGATACCGGCCGGTGCCGCGGGTTCCTGCGGCAAGTATTGCAGCAGGTTGTGGTTCTGCCTAGAGTCTGGGCATGACATCGCCGTGGCTGCAACCCGACACGATCGCCGTTCACGCCGGCCGCGAGGACCTCGCCGGACTGGGCGTCCACGCCCTGCCGATCGACCTGTCCTCCACCAGCCCCCTGCCGGACATCGAGGCCGGCGGCACCTCGTACGAGGCCATGGCCGCGGGCGGCGCCCCGACGCCCGAAGGCGGCCCGGTGTACGCGCGGCTGTGGAACCCGACCGTCGCGCGGTTCGAATCGGCCCTGGCGGCGCTCGAGAACGCCGACGCCGCGGTGGCGTTCGCCTCGGGCATGGCGGCGATGACCGCCGCGATCCTGGCGGCCACCGCGGGCACGGGGCGGCGGCACGTGCTGGCCGTCCGGCCCCTGTACGGCGGGACGGACCACCTCCTGTCGACGGGCCTGCTCGGGACCGAGACGACGTTCTGCACCGCGGCCGAGGTCGCCGCGGCGGTGCGGCCGGACACGGCGATGGTGGTGCTCGAGACGCCCGCGAACCCGACGCTGGACCTGGTCGACATCCGCGCCGTGGTCGAGGCCGCCCAAGGCGTCCCGGTCCTGGTGGACAACACCTTCGCGACCCCGGTCCTGCAGAACCCGATCGACTTCGGGGCGTCGATGGTGCTGCACAGCGCGACCAAGTACCTCGGCGGCCACGGCGACGTGGTCGCCGGCGTCATCGCCTGCGGCGACGAGACCGCGGCCGCGCTGCGGCGGGTCCGGGCCGTCACCGGCGGCCTGCTCCACCCGCTCGGCGCCTACCTGCTCCACAGGGGACTGACGACGCTGCCGATCCGGGTGCGGGCGCAGCAGGCCGGTGCCGAGCGCATCGCCGCGTGGCTGCGGACCCACCAGGGCGTCGCCCGCGTCCACTACCCCGGCCTCGATGGCGACCCGCAGGGGCTGCTCGGCACGCAGATGCGCGGCGCCGGCGCGATGATCGCCGTCGACCTCCGCGGCGGCTACGAGCAGGCCCGGCACGTGACCTCGGCGGTCGGGCTGTTCACGCACGCGGTGTCGCTGGGCGGCGTGGACTCGCTGATCCAGCACCCGGCCGCGCTGACGCACCGCCCCGTGACCGCCGACGCCCGGCCCGCCGACAGCCTCGTCAGGCTCTCGATCGGCCTCGAGGACCCCAAGGACCTCATCGCGGACCTGGACCGGGCGCTGGCGGCGCGCCGGCCGGTGGCCGTCCCGGCGACAGCGTTGCAGGCGTAGGACCCGCGGCGATCTCGGGCCCTGGTCCGTCGTCCTGGCCGGACGATCCTCACTCGTCTCCGACGCCGGCCGCCCGTGTCGCGGGCGGCAGCCGTCACATGGCCGGGTCGACCCGGTCGAAGGCGGCCGCACTCGGATCCGTGCACGATGCGTGCGGCATTCATGCGGGACCCGTGTCCCGACCGCGAAGACTCGAACGGGACAGATATCGAAGCACGCCCGGAGGAAAGTGAATGCCGATACGAATCGCGAAACGGGCGATCGTCGTCCTCGCGGCTATGACCGCGCTGCTCATCTTCGCCACCGGTCAGGCCCAGGCCGCCAACACCTTCCTGATTCTGAACGACATCGACGGCAACCAGCTCGGCACGATGACCCATATCGACGTCGAGACCGACCAATTCAAGGTCTGCGACACCAACAGCGACGGGGCCTCGGTGACCGGGCGCCTCTACAACAACACCTTCGTGATACTCAAGGTCACCGACGGCGGCGACGCCGGTTGCAACACGGAGACCTTCAACGTCAAGGTTGGAGAGTTTTACACGATGCAACTGTGCTGGAACGGCACCGACTTCCGTCCGCCCTGCAAGAGCGAGGGGTTCATCGAATGAGCGATTGGACGGACACCCTCGGACGGGCCTGCCGCAGGTGGGACGGACTGCATCGGAATACGGCTTCCGTTCAACCGAACCAGGAGGCTGATGATGCAGGAGTCGGGTGAGGTCATGTCTTCATCGTGTCGGTGACGGACGGCGGGCGGCAGCGGGCTTCGCAGAGGCGGTCGCGCGCGAAGCCCGCAGGCGTCCGGCCGTAGCGCTCCGACGTCACAGCGGCAGGCTGTAGCCGAGCTCCTCGGCGGCCACGGACCAGAGGCCGTTCTCGTCCTCCACCGCGACCGGGTCGACGGCGGCGAGGCGTTCGAGGACGTACTCGGTGAAGGCGTCGCCGCGGTCCTCGTCCTCGTCGTCGCCGACGTCTGCTGCGGCAAGGCGTTCGGCCTCGGCGGCGGCGGCCGCGTACATCTTCGAGCAGGCGGTGAACGCGGCGGCGCTCGTGTTCAGCTGTGCGGATTCGCCTTCGGCGGGCAGGAGCCACACGCCGCCGTCGGCGCGGTCGACGCCGATGTCGCTGAGGCCGGGGTCGGAGGCGACGAGCGCGAACACGCGGTCGCCGAGGCGGAGCTCGCGGAAGGGCGGCCGCTGCCATTCGCCGGGGTAGGGGATCTCGGCCCGGTCGGCGAGGTCCCGGGCGATCTGCTCGTCGTTCACTGTGCGCTCGGAGTTCACTGTGCGAACTCCTCGACCAGGTCGTAGAAGGCGGCCGCCGCGGCGCGGTCGCTTTCGACTGGGAGCGCGTCGAGCGGCAGGCGCCGCCACAGCCACAGGAGCACCTCGCCGGGCGTCCCCGAGACCGTCGCGGCGGTGCCCGCGGCGTCGCCGTCGGCGATGTCGATGCCGGCGACGCTGACGATCGCGGTCCACGACCGCGAACCGGCCCGGACCCCGACCTGCAGGCCGTCGTTCTCGGCGATGCTGTCGGCCGCCCAGTCCCGGTACGCCTTCGAACCCCAGGAGAGCATGACCATGAGCATCTCGTCGATGCCGTCGAGCGCGAGCGCCGAGTCGACGGGACCGATGGGGAGTCCGGCGGCGAGCTCGGCGTCGGCGCGGTGGACCACGGTCTCGTGCGCCATGCGGCGGATCCAGAAGCCGGTCGTCTGGTCGGGGCCGTACCAGGTGTACGACAGCGATTCGGGGCCGCGGTCGTCGAATTCGGCGAGCAGGTCGGCGAGCGCGGCGTCGAAGCGGTCCACGGCGCCGCCGGGCCGGCTGATGGCGTCGTCTTCGCGGGGCCGGCGCATCAGGCGCATCGACTGGGTCTTGTGGTCGTACGTTTCAGCCAGGTGGTCGAGCAGGTCGACGGCCGTCCACTCGGGACAGCTCGGGACCTTGGCGTCCGGTGCGGCCGAAATGACGGCGGCCCGGAACCGGGCGGCCTCGTCGATGAGATGGGCTTGGAGGTCGGGGAAATCCATCCGCCGATCGTTGCACGGCCGTATGACAGCCGTCCCCGCGCTACTCCCCCGGTTCGGACAGCTTGTCGAGGAGTTCGCGGGCGTAGGTTTCGGCCCGCTTGCCGCTGACGGTCTCCACTTCGACCTCGGTCTCGCCGCGCTTGACACGGATGCGGGTGGGTCGGATCCGAGCGCCGAGCCAGACCCCGACGGTCGTCGTGGCCGCGCTCAGCACGGCGTCGTTCGTGACGAGCGCGGTGATCGTGTCCGCGACCCCGCCGAGCTGCCCGCTGACCGGCTCCGGGACCACCAGTTCGGGCCGCGCCGCCCGCAGCTCGGCGTCGCGGCGCAGCATCGCGAGGAGTTCACGGACCTCGGCGGGGTCGCCGGAGATGGCGAGCTGATCGGAGTCAGGCATCTTCACGGTCCTTTCCGAAGGGGTTCTTGACGATGGCGAGCTGTCCGATGTTGTTGGTGCCGCGCTGCTGCGGGTCGGAGAACCCCTTGGCGGCGAGGCTCGAGCGCAGGCGCGGATAGAGCTCGGCGACGCGGATGACCTCGGAGCCGTTGTCCAGGCCTTCGGCGAGAATCGTGATCAGCTCGGCGGTGAAGGCGGAGTTGCGGTGCCCTTCGGGGGCATGGGCGAGGCGGGTCGCCGAACTCGCCGTCAGGACATAGGTGCCTTCGACGTCGAGCTGGCCGCCGAGGCCGGTGGGATCGGCGAGCATGTCGATTGCCTGGCCGGAGTAGCAGCAGTCGAGCACGATCAGCTTGTTCGCGGCGGGGCTGTCGATCACCGCGCTGCGGAGCTGGTCGTACGGCATGCCGGTGTGCTTCCACTTGTCGTGGCTCGTCCCCCGCATCCCGAGATAGAACCGGCCGTCGTCGGCGACGAAGCCGTGCCCGGAGTAGTAGACGAGCAAGGTGTCGGCGGTGTCCCGCGCGGCGTCGGCGATCGTGGCGAGCTCGGCGTAGTCGAGCGTGTCGATGGGGATCACGCGGTCGGATGCGAAGGTGCCGTGAGCGGGGTGGGCGAGGCAGGCGTGGAGGTCCTCCAGGTTGTTACCAGCGGCCGGGATGTCCTCGATGAACGGGTCGTGGTAGCGGCCGTTGGCGATCAGCAGCGCGGTCGAGGCGGCCCGGATCGGCAGGCGCGGCTCGGTCGGAGCGGGGCCGTACGCGCCACCGGTCCGGGTCGGCGCCGCAGCCTCGTATTCGAGTTCGTCGGCAGGGATGCCGGTGAGGTCGGCGGTCGCCGCCAGCACCGCTCGGGCGTCGACGACGGCCCGCCCGTGCAGCTCGCCGGTCCGCCACGCGTCGGCGACCGTGACCTGCCGCAGTTCGAGCGTCGTCATCCGCCGTCGCAGGAGCGAAGCCTCCTCGAACTGCTCGGCGGCGACCGCGTCTGCGAGCGCTTGCTGTGCTTGGGCGATCTCGGACTCGAGGTCCGCCAGCTCCTGCGGTTTGCGGGCGAGGTGGAGGGCCACGAGCGCGCACGCGTCGTCGACGAGGTCGAGGGCCTTCGCAGGGAGCGGCCGGTCGGTGAGGTACCGGTCCGCGAGCGCGACGGCGGCGTGCGCGGCCTCGTCGGCGATGGAGACGCCGTGATGGTGTTCGAGTGGTGCGATGGCGGTCCGGGCTGCTTCCACGGATTCGGCGGCGGGTAGCTCCACGACCGTCATGCGGTCGATGCGCTCGATCGCGGGGAAGTCGGCGAGGGTGCGAGCGAGCGCGTCATCGGGGCGGGTGGTCATCACCACCGGCAGGTTCATCCAAGTCATGAACCACAGGAGCAGGTCGACATCGGATTCCCGGCCTCGGACGAAGCCGGACAGCGCCTCGACGCGGTCGATGCAGATGATCGGGATTTCCTGCTCGTCCTGCCAAGAGACGTACTCGTGCCGCATGGCTTTGACGGCGAGGTTCTCCACGTCCAGATCGCCGAACAGCTCATCGAGCAGCGCGATCTTGCCGCCCTCCACCGTCTCCGCCACTCGGCAGAATACGCCCTTGCCGACCTCGGACTCGCCGACGAGGAGCAGTTGCCTGCGGCGCCTCCGGCTCAGGGTCCGCAAGATGCGGTCGAGCTCGGGGTCGCGGCCGACCACGCGCTCCAGTTTGCCCTCGCGAGCGGCCAAGGTCAGGTCGATTACCTGCTCGTCGCTCGACGCGTCCTCGCTCGCCTCGTCACTCATGCCCGCACCACCTTTGTCTCCTGACTTCACGGTATCGGGGGACGGCAAACACGTGGGCGCTCGGCCTTCGGGCTCGTACTGCTGCGCAAGGGATCAGGGAGTGCGGTGGGCGCGCCAACCACCCTTGTGGGTGATGTCCTCACCCGACGGTGCGCTGGCGACGAAGCCCGTGGCCCAGGTGCCGTCGGCGAGTTCGACCTTGCCGAGGGTCATGGGGGCGGGGAGGGCGGCGAGGAAGGCGCCGAGAGCGGCGGGGCTGAGGAGCCAGCGTTCGCCGGGGAGGCTCGCGCCGTCGTCGGCCCTGACGACCAGTGGTTTCGGGGGCCGGGTGTCGAGTTCGTACATGCGGTAGGCGGGGGCGGTGGCGACTTCGCCGGCGAAGCGGGCGCCGAGGTCGGTGAGCTCGTGGTTCAGGGGCATCCCGGTGAGGTGGGCGCCGAAGACGACGAGTTCGGCCGCGGCGGGCGCGAACAGCGGTGCGTCCGCTCCCCCGGCGCGCGCGGCGAGGTCGATCGCGACCTGGTCGCGGAAGGCCGGGACGATGACGCTGACGCCGA
This sequence comes from Glycomyces albidus, assembly GCF_009451885.1. Lineage (GTDB taxonomy): Bacteria > Actinomycetota > Actinomycetes > Mycobacteriales > Micromonosporaceae > Glycomyces > Glycomyces albidus. The sequence goes on along the minus strand of NZ_WIAO01000019.1, from coordinate 75,403 downwards.
AGCCCTTGGTGCCGGCGGCCCCGGCGGGGACGGCGACCGCCGCCATGTCGAGGAGGTTCACGAAGTTGGTGAAGGTGCCCATGGCGGCGTTGACGCCGATCGGGTCGGCTTGGACCTCACTGATGCGGGGGTGCAGGGGCGCGGTCGGGAGCAGGAGCGCGTCGAAGCCGTGCAGGAGCCGGTCGGCGCGCAAGCGTGCCTCGCGGAGGCGCTGCTGGTCGGCCACGAGGTCGGCGGCGCTGAACTTGCCTGCGCCTCTGACGATCTCGGCGACCGTGGGGTCGGCGTCAGCGGGCCAGGCGTCGATGTGGGCGCCGAACGCGGCGTACCGCTCGGCGACGAGCGCGCCTTCGTAGAGCAGCAGGGCGGCGTCCAGGAGCGGCTGGACGTCCACCGGGACGAGTTCGACGCCGGCGGCGGCGAAGCGCGCGATCGCGTCGTTCCACAACGGCCGGAAGTCGGGGTCGAGTCCGGCGAGGTTGGCGTCGATCGGGACGGCGGCGCGCGCGTCGGCGGGGGCGGCGAGGACCGCGTCGGCGGGCCAGGGCCGCGAGGCGGGGTGGTCGTCGCGCGGCCACGGCGCGCCGGGGGCGAGCGGTTCGGTGCGGGCCATGACGCCGATCGCTTCGACGGCGGCGGCGAGGTCGGGCGCGAACACGGTGAGGCAGTCGTAGGAGGGGCAGGCGGGGACGACGCCGTCGACGGGGACGAGGCCGAGGCTGGCCTTGACGCCGACGATGCCGTTGAGGGCGGCCGGGACCCGGCCGGAGCCGGCGGTGTCGGTGCCGAGGGCGAAGTCGGCGACGCCGAGGGCGACCGCGACGGCCGAGCCGGAGGAGGAGCCGCCGGAGATCCGCTCGGGGTCGGCGGCGGCGCGGACGGCGCCGTAGGGGCTGCGGGTGCCGACCAGGCCGGTCGCGAACTGGTCGAGGTTGGTCTTGCCCAGGCAGATCGCCCCGGCCGCGCGCAGGCGCGCGACGGCGGTGGCGTCGCGCGCGGGCTCATACGCGTACGAGGGGCAGCCCGCGGTCGTGGGCAGGCCGGCGACGTCGACGTTGTCCTTGGCCGCGAAGACCTTCCCGGCGAGGGGCAGGTCGGCGCCGGCGTCGAGGCGGTCCTGGATCCGGGCGGCCTCGGCCAGGACGTCGGCTTCGTCGCGCAGACTGACCCAGACCTCGGGCCGGTCGGCTTCGGCGATGCGGGCGTAGGCGGCCGCGACTCGTGCGGTGGTGTTCACTCGGTCCCCTGTCTTGTTGTCCACGTGGCCTATCGGATGACCAGGAGCGGCGCGCCGGGCGCGGCCTGGTCGCCCGGGTTCGCGAGCACGCGCGTCACCTTCCCTGAGACGGCGCACGCCACGGGCATCTCCAGTTTCATCGCCTCCAGGACCACGACGGTGTCGCCGGCGGTCACGGTGTCCCCTTCGGCGACGTTGACGCGCCAGACGCTGGCGGCCATCGGCGCCTCGACGAGGGTCTCGCCGTCGGCGAGGTCGACGGCGGCGCCGCCGGCGGGGGCCGGTTCGGTGTGGTCGCGGTCGAACTCGCCGGCGTCGGCCCAGCGCCGGCGTTCGGCTTCGAACGCGGCCGACTGGCGGGTGCGGAAGGCGTCGATCGACTCGGCGTTGTCGGCGAGGAGGCGCCGGTAGTCGGCGTAGGCGAACGTGCCTTCGCGGATGTCGATCTCGGCGCGGCCGGCGGCGAGGTCGCGGCGGGTCTCGGCGAGTTCTTCTTCGGAGACGCGTTCGAAGACGACGCGGTCGAAGAAGCGCAGGAGCCAGGGCAGGCCGTCCTTGAAGGACGCGAGGTCGCGCAGGCCGGCCCAGATGGGGGCGGTGCGGCCCACGAGCTGGTAGCCGCCCGGGGAGTCCATGCCGTAGATGCACATGTAGGAGCCGCCGATGCCCACGGTGCCTTCGGCGGTCCAGGTGCGGGCCGGGTTGTACTTGGTGGTGACGAGGCGGTGCCGCGGGTCGACGGGGACCGCGGCGGGGGCGCCGAGGTAGACGTCGCCGAGGCCGAGGACGAGCCATTCGGCGGCGGTGGCGATCCGGGCGACGTCCTCGACCGAGTCGAGGCCGTTGATGCGGCGGATGAACTCGATGTTCGAGGGGTTGAACAGGGCGTCGTCGCGGACGTTGGTGGAGTAGCGGGCGATGGCTTCATCGACGACCGAGTCGTTCCAGGAGATCGGCATCCGGACCTCGCGGGAGGGCACGACCATGTCGGCGGTGTCGGGCAGGTGGGCCTCGAGCTCGGTGAGGAGCCCGGTGAGGGTGCGGATCGGGAGGACGTCGGGGTCGACGTGGAGGTGGAGGGAGCGCACCCCCGGGGTGGTGTCGATGAGCCCGGCGGGGTTCGCGGCGGCGAGGGCGTCCATGAGGGCGCCGACGCGCATGCGCAGCGCCAGGTCGAGGTGCATGGGGCCGTATTCGAGGAGGACCGCGTCGTCGCCGGCGCGGCGGTAGGCGACCGCGGGCCGGTCGTCGCCGGCGTCGATCGCGGCGAGCGTGGCCTCGTCGCGGGCGGCGTTCACGAGCGGCACGGGCGCCGCGACGGGCTTGGCGCGCAGGCGGTCCGCTTCCGTTTCGGAGACGGGCAGGAAGCGGACGGTGTCGCCGGGGCGGAGCTGCCCGAGCTTCCACCGGTCCGAAGTGGTCACGGTGAACGGGCAGGCGAAGCCGCCGAGGCTGGGACCGTCGGGGCCCAGCAGCGCGGGCGTGTCGCCGGTGAAGTTGACGGTGCCGACCGAGTACGGGTTGTCGTGCAGGTTGGACGGGTGGAGTCCGGCCTCGCCGCCGTCGGTGCGGGCCCATTGCGGGCGCGGGCCGTCGAGGCGGACGCCGGAGCGTCCGGCGTGGACCTGCACGGACCAGTCGGCCGCGTAGATCCGCTCCATGTCCTCGACAGTGAAGTAGTGCGGGGCCGGCTGCGGGCCGGGGGTGACGGCGAGGGTCCACTCGTGGCCGAACGCGGGCCGGTCCTCGAGCGGGACCGGGGCGGGCACGGCGGCGCCGACCGGTGCGGCCGGGAGGAGGCGGTCGCCGGCGCGGAGCTGGTCGCCGGTGTAGCCGCCGATGCGGCCGGGCGGGAACGTGGAGGCCGAACCGAGGAACGTCGGGACGTCGAGGCCGCCTTGGAAGAGGATGTAGGTGCGGGCGCCGGCGTCGGAGATCGCGCCGACCGCGAGCTCGCCGCCGGCGGGGACCGCGATCGGCGTCCACTGCTCGACCGGTTCGCCGTCCAATGCGACCGGAGCGGGGGCGCCGGTGACGCAGACGGTGACGGGGACGCCGAACCGCAGTGTCGGGCCCGCGATCGTGCACTCGAGGCCGGGCAGGCCCTCGTCGTTGCCGAGGGCCCGGTTGCCGAGCCGGAACGACAGGTCGTCCATCGGCCCCGACGGCGGCACCCCGACCTGCCAGTACCCGATGCGGCCCGGGAAGTCCTGCACGGTGGTGAGGACCCCGGGCGCGACCACGTCGATGCGCGGCGAGGCGTCCTCGATGGTGGCGACGGTGGCGGTGTCGTGCTCGACGGCGAGGACGCGGGCGTCGACGGCCGCGGCGCGGAGCTGGCCGAGGTTGGTGTGGACGCCTTCGATCCTGGTCTCGCCCAACGCGTCGGCGAGGGCGGACCAGGCGTCGGCGCGGGTCGCGCCGGTCGTGATCACCTTGGCGAGCATCGGGTCGTAGGTCGCCGGGACTTCGAGGCCGCGTTCGATCCACGTGTCGACGCGGACGGCCGCACCCGCATCGCCGGGGAAGTCGACGCAGGTGAGGAGCCCGGCACTGGGGAGGTGGCCGCGGGCGGGGTCCTCGGCGTAGACGCGGGCCTCCACGGCCGCGCCGGTGGCGGCGGGGCCGGTGTCGGGGAGGCCGTCGAGGAAGGCGGTGTCGCCTGCGGCGGCGCGGATCATCCACTCCACCAGGTCGATCCCGAGGATCGCCTCGGTGACGGGGTGCTCGACCTGGAGGCGCGTGTTGAACTCCAGGAAGGACGCCTCCTCGCGGTCGGGGTCGTAGATGAACTCGACCGTGCCGGCCGAGCGGTACGCCGCGGTCGCGGCGAGCGCGCGGGCGGCGGCGTGCATCTGCTCGCGCACGGCGTCGGGGAGGCCCGGGGCGGGCGCCTCTTCGATGACCTTCTGGTGGCGGCGCTGGAGGGTGCAGTCGCGGTCGGCGAGGGAGACGACGCGGCCGCCGCCGTCGCCGAAGACCTGGACTTCCACGTGCCGGGCGTGCAATACATAGCGTTCGAGATATACCGAGTCGTCGCCGAAGTTGTCGGCGGCGAGGCGCTTGACGCTCGCGAACACCTCGGCCAGCGCCGCGGCGTCCTCGGCGACGCGCATCCCGATGCCGCCGCCGCCCGCGGAGGCCTTGACGATCACGGGGTAGCCGATCGCCTCGGCGGCCGCGACGGCCTCCTCGGCGGTGTCGAGCGCGGCCGTGCCGGCGGCGAGCGGGACGCCCGCGGCGGTCGCGGCCGCGCGGGCGGTCACCTTGTCGCCGAACTGCTCGAGCTGCTCGGGGGTGGGGCCGATGAAGACGAGCCCGGCCTCGGCGACGCGGCGCGCGAACTCGGCGTTCTCGGCCAGGAACCCGTACCCGGGGTGGACGGCCTGGGCGCCGGTGTCCTTGGCGGCCGAGAGGATCGCGTCGACGTTCAGGTAGGACTCGGCGGGGGCGGCCGGGCCCACGCACACCGCCTCGTCGGCCTCGCGGACGTGCAGTGACGCGGCGTCGGCCTCGGAGTAGACGGCGACCGCGGCGATCCCGAGGCGGTGGGCGGTCCGGGTGATCCGCCGGGAGATCTCCCCGCGGTTGGCGATGAGGATGCGCTCGAACATGGGTCTCGCTCTCAGGGTCGGGGCCGGGTCAGGGGCGGACGGCGTTCGCCAGGTGGGCCCAGGTCAGGGCCGCCTCGGCGCGGCCGACCACGATGGACCGGGACGTCTCGATGTGGCGGGTGAGGATCGCGGTGGCCTCGTCGTAGCGGCCGTCGAGGGCGCCTTCGGCGATCGCGATGTGCTCGGCGATGGTCGACTCCATCCGCTCGGCGGTGAAGTAGTCGAACATGCGAGCGGGCCTGATCTTGTTGTTGACGATCTTCAGGGCCTCGGCGAGCTGCGGGTTGCCCGAGGAGGCGAGAAGCGTCAGGTGGTAGCGCTCGTCGGACTCGACGAACCCGGCGTCGGGCCCGGGCGGGGCGTCGCGGAGGCGGTACCAGCGTTCGAGTTCGGGCCCGAGGAGGTCGGGGTCGTGCGTGACGTCCGCGTCGGCGGCGGCCCGGGCGAGGCCGCGCAGTTCGAGGGTCAGCCGGACCTCGTAGAGGTCGTTGAGCTGGTCGATCCGGGGCCGGTACGGGTAGAGGCCGTCGACCTCGCGGGAGACGAGCCCGTCGGCGGCGAGGCGGCTGAGCGCTTCGCGCACGGGCGTGCGCGAGACTCCGTAGTTCGCGGCCAGGCGCTCCTCGCCGAGCCGTTTGCCCGGCTCGTACCTCCCGGACATGAGGTCGGCGCGCAGCGCGACGTAGACGCGGGCCGCGAGCGGCTCGCCGGTCTCCGGTAGGGAGGAGAAGGAAGTCATGCGTTTACTCCGGTTCGGGGAAGCGAGCGCAGCGAGCGGCGGGCGGGGCGACGGGTGCGGGCCATGCGGTTACTCCGGTTCGGGGAAGCGAGCGCAGCGAGCGGCGGGCGGGGCGACGGGTGCGGGCCGTGCGGTTACTCCGGTTCGGGGAAGCGAGCGGCGGGTGCGGGACGGCCCGGCGCCGCGGGCGCGCGCTTCCGGGGCCGTTCGGGAGGCGGGGGCCGGGGTGCGGGTCATATGGCCATCGCCTCCCGGACCCGGGTCTGGGCCTCGGCTCCGGTGTCGCCTGTGGAGGCGACGCGGCCGGAGCGGAGGACGTAGTAGCGGCTCGCGGCCTGGAGGGCGAAGCCGAGGTGCTGCTCGACGAGGAGGACCGAGAGGCCGCCGCGCTTGGCGAGGTCGACCACGGTGGCCTCGATCTCGGCGACCACGTTGGGCTGGATGCCTTCGGTGGGTTCGTCGAGGATGAGCAGGCGCGGCTCGGTGATGAGCGCGCGGGCGATGGCGAGCTGCTGGCGCTGGCCGCCGGAGAGGAGCCCGGCCTGGCGGGCCAGGAGCGGGCGCAGGGCCGGGAACAGGTCGAGCTGCGAGTCGACGAGGGCCTTGCCGTTCCTGCGGCCGTCGGCGACCAGGCGCAGGTTCTCCCCCGCGGTCAGGTGCGCGAAGCACTGCTGGCCTTGGGGGACGTAGGCCATGCCGGATTTGACGCGCTTGTTGGTGGGTTTGCGGGTGACGTCGGTCCAGTTCCCGGAGGGGTCGGCGAATTCGACGGTGCCGCGCATGGCGGGGATGAGGCCGACGACGGCGCGCAGAAGCGTGGTCTTGCCGGCGCCGTTGTGGCCCATGACGGAGACGACCTCGTCGGCGCCGATCTCGAGGTCGATGCCGTGGACGACGGCAGAGCGGCCGTAGCCGCAGGTGAGGTCACGCAGTCGCAGCATCGGCGGCCTCCTTCGCGGTGCCGAGGTAGACCTCTTGGACGCGGGGGTCGTTCGAGACCTCGTCGACGGAGCCGGAGGCGAGCACGGCCCCGGCGTGGAGGACGGTGACGCGGGAGGCGAAGGCCCGCATGAAGTCCATGTCGTGCTCGACCACGGCGACGGCGCGGTCGGCGGCGATGTCGTGCAGGAGCCGGCCGGTGGTCTCGCGCTCGTCGTGGCCCATGCCGGCGATCGGCTCGTCGAGGAGGAGCACGTCGGCGTCGCCGACGAGGAGCATCCCGATCTCGAGCCACTGCTTCTGGCCGTGGGCGAGGACGCCCGCGGGGGTGTCGGCGTGGTCGGCGAGGCCGATGCGCGCCATGGTGTCGACGACGTTCTGCGGCAGGTGCCGGCGGCGGCGCAGCAGTGTCCACGGGGAGCGTCCGGCGCCGGCGGCGATGTCGAGGTTCTGGGCGACGGTGAGGTTGTCGAAGACCTGGGCGGTCTGGAAGGTGCGGCCGATCCCGCGGCGGGCGATGTGGTGGACCTTCTTGCCGCGCAGCTCCTCGCCGTCCTTGACGACGGATCCGGAGTACTTCGCGAGGCCGGTGATGGCGTCGACGAGGGTGGTCTTCCCGGCGCCGTTGGGGCCGATGAGGAAGTGCACTTCGCCTCGGGCGAGTTCGAGGTCGACGCCGGAGACGGCCTTGAACCCGTCGAAGTCGACTTCGATGTGCTTGCAGCTCAGAGCGGTATTCATGCCGCGGCCTCCACTGGGGTGCGCTTGGTCGGGAACCTCTTGAAGACGGACGCGATCCCGCCGGGCAGCAGGGCGATGATCGCGATGAACAGGAGCCCCTGCGCGTAGGTCCACGCCGAGGGGAACTGCTCGGACAGGGCGGTCTGGGCCCAGGCGACGGCGAGCGCGCCGACGACCGGTCCGACCAGGCTGGCGCGGCCGCCGATGGCGACGCCGAGGATGAACATGATCGAGGGGACGATGCCGATGCTCGCCGGGGAGATGATCCCGACGACCGGTACGAACACGGCCCCGGCGACGGACGCGAACAGGGCGGCGACGGCGTAGGCGACGACCTTGACGTTCGCGGCGTCGTAGCCGAGGAAGCGCACGCGCTCTTCGGCGTCGCGGACGGCGACGAGGAGTTCGCCGTAGCGGGAGCGGCGAAGCTGGAGCGCGATCGCGACGACGGCCAGGAGCACCCCGGCGGCGATGAAGTAGAGCATCTGCTGGTTGACCGGGTCGGCGAGGGTGAAGCCGAAGAAGTACTGGAAGCGGCTGAGGCCGTTGAACCCGCCGAGGGACTGCTGTCCGATGAGGAGGATCGCGAAGGCGCCGGCGAGGGCCTGGGAGAGGATCGCGAAGTAGGCGCCCTTGACGCGGCGCTTGAACACCGCGAGGCCCAGGAGCACCGCGAACGCGGTCGGCAGGAGGAGGATCATCGCGATCGTGAAGGCCGGGGAGCTGAACGGGGCCCAGTAGGCGGGCAGTTCGCGGATGCCGGCGAGTTCCATGAAGTCGGGGACGGCGCCGGGGCCGTTCCTGAACTCGGCGTCGGCCATCTTCAGGTGCATGGCCATGAGGTAGGCGCCCATGCCGAAGAAGACGCCCTGCCCGAGGGTGAGCATCCCGCCGCGGCCCCAGGCCAGGCCGATGCCGACCGCGACGATCGCGTAGCAGATGAACTGGGCGAGCAGGCCGAGCCGGAACCCGGAGAGCAGCAGCGGCGCGAGTCCGAACAGGACGATGGCGGCGGCGCCGAACCCGGTCCAGGTGCCGAGGCGGGTCTTGAGGAACATTCGGACGGGTGCGGGGCTCATGCGAGGCTCCTGGTTCGCAGCGTGAACAGCCCCTGCGGGCGGAGCTGGAGGAAGACGACGATGACGAGGAAGACGCCGACCTTCGCGAGCGACGCGGTCGAGTAGGTCTCGAACACCGCCTGCAGCGCGCCGAGGGCGACCGCGGCGACGACCGCGCCCTTGATGCGGCCCATGCCTCCGGCGACCACCACGAGGAACGCGTCGACGAGGTAGGACTGGCCGGTGGTGGGGCTGGTGGAGCCGATGAGGGTCAAGGCGACCCCGGCGACGCCGGCGAGCCCGGAGCCGATGAAGAACGTCCCGGCGTCGACCCGGCGCGAGGAGATCCCCGCGGTCTCGGCGAGGTCGCGGTTGCCGACCACGGCGCGGATGCGCCGCCCGGCCGGCGTGAACCGCAGCACCAGCGTCACCGCGGCGACCGAGACGACCGCGAGCGCCATGATGAACAGGCGGGTCTTCGGGACGGTCACGCCGAGCAGGTCGACGCCGCCGCGCAGCGCCTCCGGGACGGCGACGTTCACCGCGGGCGCCCCGAAGACGTCGCGGGCGACCTGCTGGAGGATCAGGCCGACGCCGAAGGTGACCAGGAGCGTGTCGAGCGGCCGGTGGTAGAGGCGGCGGATGAGCAGGGTCTCGAGGACCAGGCCCATCGCGCCGCCCACCAGGAACCCGACCGGGAGTGCGATCAGGAGGGAGGCCCCGGCGTCCCCGACGGCCTGCTGGACGACGTACGCGGTGTAGCAGCCGGCCATGATGAACTCGCCGTGCGCCATGTTGATGACGCCCATCTGGCCGTAGGTGAGCGAGAGGCCCAGCGCGGCCAGCAGCAGGATCGAGCCGGTGCTCAGCCCGGTGAACAGCTGCCCTACGAGGAGGTCCACGGTGTCTCCTTCCTGATCGTCCCGTCGCGGTCTATTCGGTGTCGCCGAGCCCGGCGGCCCAGTCGTAGCCTTCGAGGAACGGGTCGGGCTCGATCGGCCCCTCGGACTCCCAGACGGTGTAGAGCAGGCCGTCGGCGCGGATCTCGCCGATGCGGGCGGTCTTGGTGACGTGGTGGGTGTCGCCGTCGATGACCACCGTGCCTTCGGGGCTCTCGAAGGAGACGCCGTCGGCGGCGGCCTGGACGTCGGCGACCGCGAACGAGCCGGCCTTCTCGACAGTGGCGGCCCACAGGTAGACCGACGTGTAGGCGGCCTCCATCGGGTCGGAGGTGACGCGGTCGGCGCCGTACTCGGCCTTGAACGCCTCGACGAACGCGGTGTTCGCGGGCGAGTCGACGGTCTGGTAGTAGTTCCAGGCGGCGAGCTGGCCCTCGATGTTCTCGACGCCGATGCCGCCGACCTCTTCTTCGGCGATCGAGACGCTCATGACCGGCATGTCCTCGGCGGTGAGGCCGACGTTCGCGTACTCGCGGAAGAACGCGACGTTGGAGTCGCCGTTGAGGGTGTTGAAGACCGCGTCGGCGCCGGCGGACTTGACCTGGTTGACGATGGTGGAGAACTCGGTGGAGCCGAGGGTCACGTAGTCCTCGCCGAGGACCTCGATGCCGTGGGCCTCGGCGTAGGCGTTGATGATCGCGTTCGCGGTGCGCGGGAAGACGTAGTCGGATCCGACGAGGTAGATCGACTCGACGCCGGTCTCGGCGAGGTAGTCGAGCGCGGGGATGATCTGCTGGTTCGTGGTGGCGCCGGTGTAGAAGATGTTCTCCGACGCTTCGAGGCCCTCGTACTGGACGGGGTAGTACAGGAGCGAGTCGTTGTCCTCGAAGACCGGGAGCATCGCCTTGCGGGAGGCGGAGGTCCAGCCGCCGAAGACCGCGGCGACGCAGTCCTCGCGGATGAGCTTCTCGGCCTTCTCGGCGAACACGGTCGGTTCGGACGCGCCGTCCTCGGCGACGATCTCGACTGTTTTGCCCTGGACGCCGCCGGCGGCGTTGATCTCCTTGACCGCGAGGGCGATCGCGTCGCGGACGGTGGTCTCGGAGATGGCCATGGTGCCGGACAGGGAGTTGAGCGAGCCGACCTTGACCGTGTCGCCGGAGGTGTCCACGCAGGACTCGGTCGCGGCGGTCTCCTCTCCGGCGCGGGTGCCGCAGGCGGCGGTGGCGACGAGGCCGGTGATGGCGGCGGTGGCGGCCAGTGTGCGGGCGAGGTCTCGGGCTTTGAGCTTGAGGCGCAATGGCATGTGCGGTTGACCTTTCGCAGAGGAGCTTCCCGGCGCGGGAGGGGTGCCGGGTCTGCAAGGGGGCGCCGCCGCAGGTCGCGGCGGTGTACAAGCGCGTATACAGCTTCGTATCCGCTCTGGGTACAAGCTATGGGCGCGATGTTTCACCGCCGTTCACGTCAAGCACACGCGCGTGAACTCTCATTGCCCGCGCGTAAACAAGGCCGCACAACGAGCGGCGCCGCCGGAGAGGCCGACTCCGGCGGCGCCGCTCGCGACCGTCAGTCGACCGGTCTGCGGCGCAAGCGGACCGCCGCGGCCCAGAGGCGCGCCGCGGCGACCGCGAGGGCGGCGGCGCCGACGGCGGTGAGCAGCCACGCCACGTCGGGGGCGATGCCGAAGAACGCCGCGCGGCTCGGCGCGAGGCCGGGGGCGAGCACGAAGGCGGCGTACGCGACCGCCAGCGCGGCCAGAGTCCACAGGGCGGCGCCGGCGACCGTGAGCACCGGCTTTCTCGCGCGGCCCTTGTTGATTCGGCGGAAGGTGGTGGCGATGACGAGGATCGCGGCGAGGAGCAGGGCGCACAATCCGATGAGCAGGGACGGGTAGAGCGGGTCGGATTCGGGCTCAGCCGGCACTCCCCCGGCGAGCATGCGGACGGCGCCGAGCATCGTGCCGATGAGGTCGGACTCCTGGAAGTGGCCGTAGCTGTTCTGGACGACGACGACGGCGCGGCCCAGTTCGGGCAGGAGGAGCACGCCGGCCGAGTAGCCGGGTGCGGCGCCGGTGTGCCAGACGGTGGTCGTGCCGAGGTCGGCGTTGCGGGTGTCGACGCGCCAGCCGAGGCCGTAGTCGACGGTGTCGTTGACGTGGGCGGCGCCGGTCTGCATGAGCGCGACCGATACCGATGCGAGGACCGCGGAGTCGCCGAGCTGGTCGACGGCGAACGCGGTCAGGTCTTCGATGCTGCCGCCGAGGTAGCCGTAGCTGGGGCCGGTCTGGTCGAAGCCGGTCGCGATGGGGACCGGCCGCCCGAAGGCGACGGCGTGGCCGCGGGGCACGTCGGCGGCGTCGGCTTCGGTGGTGACCGCGCCGGTCATGCCGAGCGGGTCGAGGACGGCCTCGCGGAGGTAGTCCTCATAGGGCATTCCGGCGGCGGCTTCGACGACCGCGCCGGCGACGAGGTAGTTCGCGCTGGCGTATTCGAAGGTCTCGCCGGGTTCGGCGAAGGGCTCGACGCCGGCGAGGTCGGCGACGGCGTCGCCGTAGGGGTCGTCGCGGTGCTCGGTGCGGTCGGTGATGCCGGTGCCTTCGGGGATGCCGGAGGTCTGCTCGAGGAGGTGGCGCACGGTGATGCGGTCGGAGCGGTCCGGGTCGGCCAGGGTGAAGCCGGGGACGTGGGCGGTCACCGGGTCGTCGAGGCCGAGTCGGCCGTCTTCGACGAGGGTCATGACGGCGGTGGCGGTGAACGGCTTGGCGACCGAGCCCCACAGGAACGGGGTGGCGAGGTCGACGGGGTCGCCGTCGCCGTCGTGCCCGTAGGCGTAGGTGCGGCTGTCGCCGTCGAGGTCGACGATCGAGTAGGCGGCGCCGGGGACGCGGGTCTCCTCGAATCGCCGCTCGAGGTAGTCGGCGACGTCGGCGTGGGTCGTCTCTGGTGTCTGCGGGAGTGGGGTGAGCGGGGTGAGGGCCGCGAGGAGCAGTGCGGCGATCGCAGTGGTGTTCATGGCTTCCTCTGTGGGGTCGAGGGTCCTGGCGATAACCATACGGACGTATGGCCACGCGATAACCATACCGCTATATGATTAAGGGATGCCGAGGACCGCAGACCACGACCTCCGCCGCGCGCAGATGGCCGAGGCGGTGCACCGCCTCATCGCCCACGACGGGCTCGACGCGGCCACGATGGCGGCGGTGGCCCGCGAAGCCGGGTTCTCGGTCGGGCTGGTGCAGCACTACTTCGCGTCCAAGGACGAGCTGCTGCTGTTCGCCTACCGCCGGCTCACCGCGGACCTGCTCGAACGCGTCGCCCGCATCACCGCCGCCGGCGAGGCCGGCGGGCAGCCGATCCGGCGGATCCTCCTCGACTGCCTGTGCGAACTGCTCCCTCTGGACGCGGGCCGGCGCGGCGAGCACCGGGTGGCGCGGGCGTTCCAGGCCCGGGCGATGGACGTCCCGGCCGCCGCGGCGGTGGCCGCCGAGACCGCCGCGGTCCTGCGCGGCCGCGTGGCCCAGGGCGTGGCGAACGGCAAGCACTGCGGCGAGGTTGAACCGGACACCGACGCCGACCTGGCGGCGCTGGAGATCACCGCCCTCGTCGACGGCCTCGCCGACCACGTCTACCGCGAACCCGAACCGGCCCGGCACGCGACCGCCGGAGCGGTCCTCGCCGGCCGCCTCGCCGCGGTCTTCCCCGGCGAGTGCCGCCACTACGACTGAGGCGTCTCCGGCACCCTGGACCCGAGGCGCGGCCTTCCCGCACCGCCGCCAGGGGCCGGAGTAGTGCCAGGGGTACCGGGGATCGGGTGGATCACTGCATCGATCGATCCCGTTCCGGCGCATACGGTTCAGGAATGACACCAGTCCTCACCGCCGCGGCCCTGGCGATCTGCCTCGCCGCGGTCCCCACCGCCCGCACCGACTCCGACGACCTCGACACCGACGACCTCGACACCGACCGGCTCCAGACCGCCCTCGACGACCTCGCCGCGCTCGGCGACCAGTCCATCGTGGTCGAGGTCCGCGGCGGCGACGAGACCTGGGCCGAGGCCGTCGGACCGCGAAGCCTCGAAGCGGGGGCCGCGGACGCCGAGGCGGACGACCGCATCCGGATCGGCAGCGTCACCAAGTCCATGACCGCGGCCGTCCTCGTCCAGCTCGACGGCGAGGGCGTGATCGACCTGGACGACCCGCTCAGCGCGTACCTGCCCGACCTGCTCCCCTACGCCGAGGAGCCCACGATCCGCGAGATCATGCAGCACAAGGCGGGACTCCCCGAGTTCCTGTTCCACCTCTACGGCTCGCTCGTGACCGAGGGCGACATGACCGACGTGTACGCCAACTACCGGACCTACTTCAGCCCCGAGGAGCTCGTCGCGCTCGGCGTCCAGGACCCGATCCTGTTCGAGCCGGGCGAGGGCTGGTCCTATTCGAACACCGGCTACACCGCCCTCGGCATCCTCATCGAGGAGGTCACCGGGAACCGCCTCGGGACGGAGCTGCGGGAGCGGGTCTTCGAACCGGCCGGCCTCGGGGACACCTACCTCGCGAACCCCGGCGGCTCGGGGATCCGCGGTCCGCACCTGACGCCGTACCTGACGACCGGCGACCCGGGCCGGCCCTTCTTCGACACCACACGGCTGTCGAACAGTCAGCTCTGGGCCGGCGGCGGGGTCGTGTCCACCATGGGCGACCTGAACGACTTCTACGACGCGCTCCTGGACGGCACGATCCTCACCGCCGACCAGCTCGCGGAGGCCACGGCGTTCCAGGAGACCGGCAGGAGCTTCGGCTACGGCCTCGGCCTGTTCGCCGTCGCGCCCTGCCCCGACGGCTCCGGGCAGGTCTACACCGGCCACGACGGTGACAGCCTCGGCCACGAGACCCAGTCGTTCCACTCCCTCGACGGCGAGCGCCAGGTCTCCGTGGCCTGGAACGTCGTCGACCGCCACGGGTACACCGACCCTGACGAGTGGGACGCGGCCGTCGACGCGCTCATCGCCGCGGCCCTGTGCGGGTGACGCGGGCGTCCTGATCGGACGGTGAGGGAAAGCCCCGCGGCCGGATGCGGCCGCGGGGCGCTTCGCCGTGCCGACGGCGCCGCGTCAGGCGTCCTGGAGGTACCGGGCGACCAGCTCGGTGCGGCTCGCGGAGCCGGTCTTGGCGAGCAGACGCGACATGTGGACCTCGACGGTGCGCTGCGAGATGCCCAGCGCGGCGGCGATCTGGCGGTTCGAGGCGCCTTGCGCGGCGGCTTGGAGGACCTCGGTCTCGCGGGCGGTCAGCGCCTCGGTCATCGGCGTCCGCGACAGGGAGTCGAGGAGCGCGGCGGCCGCGTCGCGGCGGTGGCCGGGCCAGCGCCGCAGGAGCGCGACGGCTTCGGCGGCGTGCGCCAGCGCGGCGTCGCGGTCGCCGAGGCGCCGGTTCGCCTCGGCCGCGAGGATGCGGGCGGTGCTGCGCTCGTGGGGCTGGTCGACGGCGGCGGCGCCGTCGAAGAGGGCGAGCGCGCCCGGCCAGTCGCCTCGGCGGATCCGGGCCTCCATCCACATGAGGTCGGCGTACGGGCTCGAGCCGGGGGCCGGGACGGCGCCGAGGCAGTCGGTGAGGAACCGCCGGGCCGCCGCGGGCTCGATGCCGCGGTCGAGGGCGAGTCGGGCGACCTCGATGACGCGCGGTTCGCGGAGGCGGTGGAGGTCGGGCGGGACGGCGTCGCGGTAGCCGCCGACGGCGGCGCGCAGTTCGCCGCGGTCGCCGCGGTGGGCGGCGATGGCCGCCGCGAGCCAGTGGGGGTAGGTGACGACCCAGCCCTGGTCCATGCCGGCGACGAGGTCGAGCCCTTCGCGGCACAGGCGTTCGGCCTCGTCGAGGTCGCCGCGTTCGACGGCGAGGAGCCCGGCCTTGGCGGCGAGGACGGCGCGCTCGTGGGGGTCGGATTCGACGCGGGCGCGCGGGCGCAGGAGGGTCCAGGCGCGTTCGAGGTCGCCGAAGCCGATCGCGGCGTCGGCGCCGACGCGGGTGATCTTGCCGCCCCAGGCGGCCATGCCGAGGTCGCCGACGGCCGCGACGGCGCGGTCGAACAGCCGCCACGCCTGGGGTTCGGGGAGGTCGGCGAGGTGGACGGCGAGGAGGTTGTTGACGGCGCGGCCGAGTTTGCGCAGGTCGCCGTCGGCTTCGGCGTCGCGCCAGACGCCGGTGAGGATGCGGACGGCCGCTTCGGTGTCGCCGAGGTAGTACATGGCGGTGGCGCGGCTGATGGCGGCGGAGCGGCGCTGCATGTGGAGGCCGTGGCGCTCGTAGAGGGGCTCGGTCGCGTCGCACAGGGCGGGGATGGGCTCGTAGTCGGCGCTGCGGACGTAGGCCATGGCGCGGCCGGTGGCGCACCGGGCCTGTTCCACGCTGCCGGGGGCGGCGAGGGCCTCGGCGGCCTCCAGGGAGCGCCACTGGTCCTGGATGCGGCCCTGGTGCCAGTCGATCTCGGCGAGGCGGAGGTGGGCGATGCAGCGGACGCGGTCGTCGGCGGCCGCGGTGAGGCGCTCGTAGTGGGTGCGGGCGGCGGCGTAGTCGCCGGACAGGAGTGCGGCGTGGCCGGCGGTGTCGAGGAGGCCCGGATGGTCGGGGGCCAGCGCGAGGGCGTGCTCGGCGGTGCGCTGGGCGGACTCGACGAGCCAGGATTCGAGCTGGCGGGCGGCGGTGCGGTCGGCGGCCGCGGCGGCGAGGTCCGTGTCGCCGAGGGCGTGGGCGTGGACGGCGACGGCGGGGTCGTCGCCGCGGTCCAGGGCGAGGGCGAGGGCGGCGCGGTGGACCGCCTCGGCCTCGGCGGGGAGCGCGGTGGCGGCGAACGCTTCGCGCATGAGGGCGTGCGGGAAACGCAGGCCGGTGTCCTCGCGGCGGATGACGCCGGCCGCGGCGAGTCTGGGGAGGGCGGTTTCGAGGAGGTCGGCGCCGAGGACGGCGGCGGCGACGGCGGTGTCGGTGCGCTCGCCGAGGAGCGCGAGGCCGCGGGCGAGGCGCCAGGCCGGCTCGTCCTCGCCGGCGAGGCGGGCGCGGACGAGGGACGCGAGGTGGCCCGGGAGCGGCGCGGCGGCGGCTCCGGCGGCGGCGAGTTCCTTGACCCAGAACGGGTTCCCGCCGGTGCGGCGGTGGACGGCCCGCGCCTCGGCGTGCGGGACCGGGCCGGAGGGCCCGCCCAGGAGGGTGCCGGTCTCGGCGACCGTGAAGGGGCGCAGGGCGATCGCGGCCGCGTCGGGGGTGCCGGCGAGGCGGGCGAGGGTGCGGGCGGCGGCCGCGGGGTGGCGCGCCTCCTCGGGCGGGCGGCCCGCCGCGAGGAGCAGCGCCGGGAAGTCCAGGGCGGCGGCCATCTCCGACCAGAGGGCGAGGCTCTCGGGGTCGAGCCAGTGGAGGTCGTCGACGGCGATGAGGGCGGGCCCGCCGCCGGTGATGCGGCGGAGGGTGCGCATGGCGCCGCGCAGGAGGGCGCCGTCGGGGAGGCGCATCGGAGCGTCGGCGGGTTCTTGGCGGAGGACGCGCCACAGCCGCTCGTCGGTGCCGTCGGGCGGGTCGGTCTCGGCGGTGGCGGCGGCGAACCAGTCGTGCGGGGCGGCCCCGTCGGCGCGGGCGGTCCCGAAGAGCAGCAGGGGCGGCGCGACCGCGGCGACGGCCTCCCGCAGCAGCCGGGTCTTGCCGATGCCCGCTTCGCCGACGACGGTGACGGCGACCGGCCCGCCCCCGGCGCGGAGCCGGTCCCACGCGTCGCCGATGCGGGCGAGCTCGGCGTCGCGGGCGATGAACGGGGGCATGCGGTCAAGGCTAGCGAGGCGCCCCGTACGTGGAATCACGTATGGCGCCGGGGCCGGGGCGCGGCGACGCTGAAGCCATGAGCATCACCGGTTTCGACGCCCCCGCGGTCGATGTGCGCGGGCGGTCCCGCGACTTCGCGACCGCCCGGGGCGGTCCGCCCCGCCGCGCCCTGGACGACTTCGGCCTCACCGTCGCCGCCGGGGAGGTCCACGGGCTGCTCGGGCCGAACGGCGCGGGCAAGACGACGCTGTGCAAGATCCTCTCCACCGTGCTGCTGCCGACCGCGGGGACGGCCCGGGTGCACGGGCTCGACGTGGTCGCGGACGCGAAGCGGGTCAGGCCGCTCCTGGGGATCGTGTTCGGCGGCGAGCGCGGCCTGTACGCGCGGATGACCGCCGCGCAGAACCTCCGGTTCTGGGCCGCGCTGTACGGGCACCGCCGCCGCGAGGGGCGGCGGCGCGCGGCGGAGCTGCTGGAGCGGGTCGGCCTCGGGCCGCGCGCGGACGAGCCGGTGGAGACGTTCTCGCGGGGCATGAAGCAGCGGCTGCACCTGGCGCGGGGGCTCGTCGGCGACCCGCGCGTGCTCGTCCTCGACGAGCCGACCGTGGGCATGGACCCGGTGTCGGCGCACGAGTTCCGGGGCCTGGTCGAGGACCTGCGCGCCGAGGGCCGGGCGGTCCTGCTGACCACGCACGACATGGCCGAGGCGGAGGCGCTGTGCGACCGGGTGTCGTTCATCGACGGCGGCCGGCTGCTGCGGTGCGAGGACCCGCGGGTGCTCGGCGAGCTGCTGTCGCGGCACGAGCGGGTGCGGGCCTCGGGGGTGCCGGAGGCGCTGGCGGAGCGGATCGCCGCGCTGCCGGGGGTCGAGCGGGTCCGTTCGACCGGGCCCGGGGCGGTCCTGGTCGAGACCGGCCGCGGCGGGGCGGCGCTGCCGGTGCTGCGGACGCTCGTCGAAGCGGGGGTCTCGGACGTGTCGACGGCGCCGCCGACGCTCGAAGAGGTCTACCTGCACCTGATCGGCGAGCGCGGGATGGCGGTGCGGCCGTGAGCGTTCCGATGCCCGCGTTCTGGGCGGCGGCCCGGGCCCAGCTCGGCGAGTTCCGCCGCGATCCGGGGACGCTCCTGATGCTCGTCACCGCGCCGTTCTTCGCGGTGATCCTGCTGTCGGTCACCGAGCACGGCGGGCGGCCCGACCTGGCGCCGTACGCGCTGCTGGCGCCGGCGGTGATGACGTCGATCGGCATGGCGGTCATGGAGGCCGGGGAGACGATCTTCCGCGACCGCTCGACCGGGGTGCTGGAGGCGCTGCTGACGACGCCGGCGCCGCTCGCGGCGGTGCTGTCGGGGCGGATCGCGGCGATCACCGCGGTGAGCCTCCTGGGGATCGCCGAGTGCTGGCTGGTCGGCGCGCTCGGGTTCGGGATCGTCGTCGCGGTCGAGCACCCGCTGGTGTTCGCCGCGACGCTCCTGGCGACGGCGGCGGGGACCGCGGCGACCGGAGTGGTCATGGCCGCGGTCTTCGTGATCGGGCGCAACGTCCGCAGCTTCCAGAACTCGCTGACGTTCCCGCTGTACCTCCTCGGCGGCGCGATGGTCCCCGTGGCGCTCCTGCCGGCGGGGTTCGAGGCCGCCTCGCGGCTGTTCTTCCTGTCGTGGGCGACCGACCTGCTGCGCGACAGCCTCGCGCCCGGCCCGGTCGCGGCCTTCGGGCCGCGCCTCGCCGCGGTGCTCGGCCTCGCGGCGGCGACGTTCGCCGCGGGGTTCTGGATCGCGCACCGCCTGGTGCGGCGCGTCCGGCGGACCGGGACGGTGGGGTTCGCGTGAACGCGATCGCGGTACTGCGGCAGACGATGTGGTCGGGCTGGACCGACCTGCGGATCGTCTACACGCCTACGACGTGGGCGTTCGGGTGGATGGTGCGGGTGTTGTGCCAGGTCGTGTTCTATTCGATGCTCGGCACGCTGCTCGGCGACCCCGAGCGCACCCGCTACCTGCTGGTCGGCGCGGCGGTCTTCATCGCCGTCAACGAGACGATGATGGCCTCGGCCTCGACGACCTGGGAGCGCATGAGCGGCACGCTGTCGCTGCTGGCGGCCGCGCCGGCCGGCATGGTGACGGTCCTGGCCGCCCGGAGCTGGTTCTGGGTCGCGACCGGGACGCTCTCGTCGTCGATCGCGCTCCTGGCGCTCGCGCCGGTATTCGGGCTCGGCCTCGGGCCCGGCGAGTCGGCCGCGGCGGCGGCTCTGGTCTTCGCGACGGCACTGGCGAACTACCCGGTCGGACTGTGCTGCGGCAGTCTCTCGCTGCGCTTCCACCGGCTGCGGAACGTCTTCTCGAACCTGACGCTGCTGACGATGACCGCCGTCGGCGGGGTCATGGTCCCGGTCGCGTTCTGGCCCGGCTGGATCCAGTGGTTCGCCGCCGCGTTCCCCGCGGTGCACGGCCTGGAGGCGGTCCGCCTCGCGATCGGCGGCGGCGCCGCGGACGCGGTGTTCGCTCGGCTCGGGCTCGCGTTCGCGACCGCCGCGGCCTGGCTCGCCCTCGCGGCCGCGTCACTGTGGTGGTTCCAGCGCGACGCGAGGCGGACCGGCTCGATCGACTTCGGCGACTGAGTCAGCGGCGGGGGCCGGGGGCCGCGGTGCTCGCTCGGATGACGAGCCGGGGGCGTTCGGAGGAGTGGCGGCGGTCGTCGGTCCCGTTGACGGCGTTGAGGAGCAGCTGGAAGCCGCGGCGGCCGAGGCCGGCGAAGTCCTGGCGGACGGTGGTCAGGGGCGGGCTCCAGAGTTCGGCGAGGGGGTTGTCGTCGAAGCCGGCGACGGAGATGTCGCCGGGGACGCGCAGGCCCGCCTCGGCGATGCCGCGCATGACGCCCATGGCGATCTCGTCGTTGCCGCAGAAGACGGCGGTGACGCCGGGGTCGGCGGCGAGGGCGCGGCCGACCGCGATGCCGCTGCGGGGCTCCCATGTGGCGTCGAGGACCGGCGGGACGGCCGCGTTCGCGCGGCGCAGGGCGCGGCGCCAGCCGGTGGTCCGTCCGTCCACTTTGCGCGATGGCGGGACGCGCACGTGGTGGACCGTCTCGTGGCCCAGGGACAGCAGGTACTCGGTGAGCTCCTCCGCCGCGGCGGCCTCGTCGAGGACCGCCTGCGACATGTTCGGTTCGCGGACCCCCGAGAGGGCGACCACCGGGAGGTTCCCGGGGATCTTCCCGAGGGCGGCCACGCCGGGCGGGTCGAACTTCAGGACCGCGACCCCGGCGAGGGGCTGGGTCAGGGTCGCCTCGATGGCGCGGTCGACCTCGTCCTCGTCGGCGGACTCGACCACCGTGATCATCACCGTGTAGCCCTCGGCGCGGGCGGCGATCTCGATGCCCCGGATCGTCTCGGCGTAGCCGTAGCGGGAGGTGTTCCCGGCGATGATCGCGATCGTCTGCGGCCGGCGCGAGACCAGCGCCCGCGCGGCGGCGCTGGGGCGGTAGCCGAGCTCCGCGATCGCCTGCTCGACCAGCTCGCGCTTGGCGGGGCTGACGCGAGCGGCGCCGGTCAGGACGCGGGACACGGTCGGGACCGAGACGCCGGCCCGTGCGGCCACGTCGGCGATCGTCGGGTTCTTCGCCTTCACGCCCGCCCTCGCGTTCACTGCACCGCCCCGCTCGTGCTCATTTCACCGCTCCGCCGGTGATGCCGGAGATGATCCTGCGCTGGGCGACCACGAACGTGATCAGCAGCGGCAGGCTCATCAGGATGATATAGGCGAAGATCAGGTGCCAGTTCTGGAGATACAGGCCGGCGCTGGCGACCTGGTAGAGGTTCAGCGGGAGCGTGTCGATGCGGCCGCCGATCACGAAGAGCGCGTAGAACACGTCGTTCCAGATGTACAGGCAGATCAGGATCGTCGCGGTGGCCAGGACCGGGCGCAGCAGCGGCAGGATGATCCGGACGAACACGCGGACCGGCCCGGCGCCGTCGACGCGGGCGGCCTCTTCGAGCTCGTGCGGGATCGTGCGCACGAACCCGGTGACGAAGAAGATCACCGTCGACAGGTACATGCCCATGTAGACGCCGATCATGCCGAGCGCGGTCCCGGCGAGGCCGAGCTGGCGCAGCAGGAGCACGATCGTGACGACCGCGGGCGGCAGGACGATGCCGCTGATGCCGAGCGCGTAGACCGCGGCCGAGAGGCGCCCGCCGCGGCGGCCGAGGATCCAGGCGGCCATCGAGCCGAGGACGAGGACGCCCACGACGGAAGGGACCATCACCAGGACGCTCCCGAAGAGCGCCGGGAGCATCCGGCCGTCGGCGTACACCTGGGCGATGTTCTCCCACAGCCGCCAGTCGGCCGGCGGGGCCAGGTTCGGGTCGAGCGCCTCGCCCTGGTCCTTGCCGGCGGTGGCGATGACGAGCCAGAACGGGACGCCGAGGACCGCGGCGGCGGTGAGGACCGCGGCGATCGGCTGCCCGATGCGGCGGCGCCGGCGCGGGGCGCGGTGGGCGGCGGTGGCGGCGGCCGGCCGGGTGGGCACAGTGGTCACAGGACTTCCTCTCGCTTGCGGAGGTACCGGATGACGGGGAAGGCCAGGATCGCGACCGTCAGGAACAGCACCAGGCTCATCGTCGTGGCCTGCGCGAACAGGCCCTGCCCGAAGGTCCGGAAGATGAAGATGTTCAGCAGCTCGGTGGTGCCGCCCGGGCCGCCCTCGGTGGTGGCCTGGACGATGTCGAAGCCGTTCATCGAGCCGAGGAGCGCGGTCGCGACGTTGAACGTGACCGCGGGGGCCAGCAGCGGGAACCGGATGGAGCGGAACATGGTCCAGCGGCTCGCGCCGTCGAGGCGGGCCGCTTCGAGGACGTCCTCGTCGATGGTCTTGAGCCCGGCCAGGTAGATGAGCATCGACAGGCCCATCCACTTCCAGGCGTGCACGATCGCGACGACCACGATGGTCCAGGTGGTGGACCCCAGCCACGGGATCGCGACCTCGGTGCCGGTGAACCAGCCGATGATGCCGTTCAGCGCCCCGTCCGGTTTGAGGAGCGCCTGGAAGATGTAGCCGACCGCCAGCGCGGACATGACGACCGGGACGAAGAACGCGACCCGAACGGCCCGGTTGACGGCGGTGTCGCGTTCGAGCAGCAGCGCCAGGCCGAGGCCGAACAGGTTCTGGAAGAGCGCGACGAGCACCGCGTAGACCAGCGTCACCTTGAGGGAGTTGAGCAGGGTGCCGTTGGAGAACAGGGAGACGAAGTTGTCGGTGCCGGCGAAGTTGATGGCGCTCTTGAAGCTCGACCAGTCGGTGAACGCGTACACGAAGTTGAACAGCGTCGGGACGAAGAAGAACACGACCAGGACGGCCAGGGCCGGGACGAGGAACCACAGCGGGTGGTCGCGGTGCCGGGAGCGCGGGGCTCCCGCGGTGACGGTTGCCATTCGGATGCCTTTCGAAGCTCTGCCGGGGTGCGGGGGCGCCGGCCTCATGCCGGCCGGCGCCCCCTGGGGCGCGGTCTAGAAGCCCTCGGCGCCTTGGGCCTTGGCGAGTTCGGCGAACTGGGCCTGGGTCGCCTCGGCGACTTCGGCGGGCGTCTTGGTGCCCTGGATCATGTCGGCGAGGTAGATGTACAGGTCCGGGTTGGCGATCGCGAGGGCCTGCATGGAGCCGACCGAGGAGCCGACGGCGTCGGAGACCGAGAGCAGGGCCTCGGGGACGTCGGCGGGGGTCGCGACGCCGGTCTGGAGCGAGACGGTGGACTGGGCGTTCACGAAGTCCTCGTAGCCGTCGCCGAGCCAGTAGGACAGGAGCTGGCGGGAGGCGGACTCGCGGTCCTCGTCGCCGGTCTTGAACGCGACGAGGGCGTTGGACTGGTCGGGGATGAACGTGCCGGTGTTGCCGGACGGGGAGATCGGGAAGAAGCCGATCCTGCGGTTCAGCTCCTCGGTGTCGGCGAGGGACTGGAGCTGGCCGAAGAACGAGTTGACCTGCATGACCATGGCGGCGTCGCCGGCCAGGAGCGCGGCGCCCTGGTCTTCGAACGTGGCGGTCGCGATGTCCTCGTTGAACAGTCCTTCGTCGATGAGGGCCTGGTACTGGTCGATGGCGCCCTGGATGGTCGGGTCGGTGAAGGACTCCTCGCCGGCGTTGACGCGGTCCCAGAGGCCGTCGGCGGCGGCGTCGGCGAGCTGGACCTGGACCCACCACTGGGTGGCCCAGCGGTCGGCGCCCATCTCGAAGAACGGGGTGGTGCCGGCGGCTTTGAGGTCGCGGGCGGTCTGGAGGAAGGAGTCCCAGTCGGTCGGGAGGTCGGTGATGCCGTTGGCGGCGAAGACCTCCTTGTTGTAGTAGACGCCTTCGACGGCGGGCGTGGTGATGAGCGCGGCGTAGCGGGTGCCGTCGAGGATGCCGGTGATGTCGCGCAGTGCGGGGTCGTAGGCGTCGAGCCAGGGGGCGCCGTCCAGGGACTGGAGATTCTGGCCGGCGTTGAGCGCGGTGAGCTGGGAGGCGGTCGGCTGCCAGAACGCGAGGTCGGGCATGTCGCCGGTGGCGACCTTGGTCTGGACGCCCTGCTCGTAGGGGTCGGGGATGGTGACGACCTCGACTTCGGCGCCGGTGAGGTCTTCGAAGCCGGCGATGACGCTGTCGGGCACGGTGTTGGAGTTCTGGGCGGCCCAGATGGTGAGGGTGGTGCCGCTCAGGTCGGCGTCCTGCGCGGGCCAGTCGGCGGGGCCGCCGGTGTCGGTGCCGGCGCCGGGATCGGAGCACCCGGCGAGGGTGACGGCGCCGGCGGCCGCCAGCGCGAGCGCGGTGCGGAATCGGTTCTTCATTGAAACTGCTCCTTGTCTTGGGAAGGGGGCCCAGGGATCGGGTCGAAGGGTTCAGCGGGCGGTCAGGCGCAGGGTCCGGGCGGCGATGTCGGCGTCGCCGGCCTGCACGGTGAGGGTTCCGGTCCGGGCGTTCCAGGCCGTCTTCCATTCGGGGAGGCCGGTCGGGAAGACGTGGGCGACCTCGACGTCGCGGCCGGCCAGGTGGGGGAAGGCGAGTTCGGTGGAGGCGGGTCCGCCGCGGCGCCACACGGAGACGAGGTCGTGCTCGCCGCGGAGGCCGAGGGCGGTCCAGGGGTCGGTCCAGCCGGGGATGCCGCCGGGCCAGTGGGGGTGCCCGGTGGCGACGGCGCCGCGGAGGGTCTTGGCGACGCGGACGGCGTCGGCGACCAGGGCCCGCTGGCGGTCGTTCATGCGGTTGAGGTGGCCGGAGACGTAGAAGCGGCCGAGGAGGCCGGTGACGAGGCAGAACGCGGCCTCCTCGTCGGTCATCCCGGGCTGGGGGTAGGCCCAGTTGGCGGCCTGCTCGGGCAGGAGCGAGAGGGGGGCGGCGGCGGCGATCGGCGGGAACTTGGTGAAGTCCTGCTGGTCTGATGTGGACTGCATGGCGAGGCGGGAGAGCATCGCGAAGTCCATGCGCAGCGCGCCGGAGGAGCAGTTCTCGATGACGAGGCCCGGGTGGCGGTCGAGGACGGCGTCGAGCCAGGCGAGGTGGGCGCGGTTGTGCTCGAGGAGGCCGTCGCCGACGCTCTGGGCGTCGTGGTCGGTGCCGGGGCCGGGGTTGATGTTGTAGTCGAACTTGAAGAAGCCGACGCCGAAGTCGGCGACGAGCCGGTCGACGACGCCGTCGAGGTGGCCGATGGCGGCGGGGTGGCGCAGGTCGAGGTGGTACCGCTGGTTCTCGACCAGGCGCTGGCCGTGGCGCTGGAGGAAGGCGGCGTCGGGGAGGCGTTCGGCCATCGGGCTGCGGACGCCGACGACCTCGGGTTCGAGCCACAGGCCGGGGGTCATGCCGGCGTCGCGGACGGCGTCGACGACTTCGCCGAGGCCGCCGGGGAAGCGGGTGGTCGAGGGCAGCCATTCGCCGACGGTGGGCCACCAGTCGCCGCTGTCGTCGTACCAGCCGGCGTCGATGCAGAAGATCTCGGCGCCGATGTCGGCGGCGGCTTCGATGAGCGGGAGGAGCTTCTCGGTGGTGGGGTCGCCGAGGAGGGTGTTCATGTAGTCGTTGAAGACGACCGGCATGGCGGTGTTGTCGGGGTGGGGGCGGCGGGCGGCGCGGCGGTGGTCGGTGAGGGCGGCCAGCGCGTCTTCGAAGTCGGTGCCGGCGGCGACAGCCGCGGGGACGGTGGTGAAGGCGTCGCCGGGGTCGAGGCGGCGGGTCCAGGAGGCGTCCGCGTCGGTGGGGCCGGAAAGGCTGACGTAGCCGCCTTCGACGTCTTCGCCGATCTCCCAGCGCCAGGCGCCGTTGTGCTCGATCTGCCAGACGAGGGCGAGTTCGGCCGCTTCGGACTCGACGCCGCCGACCGGCAGGTGGTGCTCGGTGGACCAGGTGCCGTCCGAGGTGACCGACCAGCAGCCGTGCGGGTCTTGGAAGGTGAGTTCGGAGGCGAGTTCGGGGAAGTCGCGGCCGCGGAGGGGCTCGACGGCCCAGCGGCCTTCGCCGAGCCAGTCGCTGACGCCGTGGAGGCGCCGCCAGGTGTCGAACGCGCCCGGTGCGGGGGCGGTGAAGCCCATGGTCCAGGTGGCGACCGAGCGGAGGACGACGGGGGCGTCGACGGCGCGGACGGTGGTGTGCGCGCGGATCGCGGCCGGGGCGCCGTCGCGCTGTTCGAGGACGGTGTCGACCTCGATGCCGTCGGCGGCCTGGCGGATGACGAGGCGGCGGCCGCCGGGGAAGTCGGACTCGGTGCGGGAGGCGTGGCGCAGGAGGGCGCCGAGCGCGGTGTGGGCGAGGCGGTCGGAGGAGGGCGAGCGGCCGTGGGCGGCGGTCATGATCTCGGCGACGGGCATCGGGTGGACGGGGTGGTCGCGGCCGTCCCGGACGATCCCGGCGACGCGCACGGGGGTGTCGTCGCCCCACTCGAATCGGAGTGCGAGTCGGCTGCTGCCCCAAGCGAACTGTTCGGCCACGGTGCCCCTTGTCAGTGCGTCCCGCCGGTGCGGTCGGGTCGTTGCGGTTCTGCGTGCTTCGTGATCGGGCGCCGAGGTGCCGGCGCCTGATATCGATTTCAATCGGAACCCTAGCGTGATCTGATATCGATTTCAAATCTTGTCTTGAAATCGTTATCAACTCTGGGGTACGGTCGGGCTCCGATCTACGGATCGACCCCTGTCAATGACGATGAGAGGACCGACGAGATGAGGAGACCGATGGCGACTGTCGCTGCCGCAGCGGTCGCCGCGACGGCCGTGACCGGCTTGAGCGGCGCGCCGGCCGGCGCGGCGGAGCGCGAGGTGCTCGCGGTGGACTTCGCCGAGCGCACCGGCGACTTCCGCGGCGGCGCGTCAGGCACGCTCTACGGGTTCGGCGACGAGGGCGCCCCCACCCAGGCCCTGATCAACGGCGCGCACATCACCAACACCTCCCAGAAGGCCCCGTACGGCACCCAGCACCCCTCCGGGGACGCGATCAAGGTCGAGGACGGGTTCTTCGCCAAGCACGGCGAGGACATGTACATCTATGTGCAGGACTACTACCCCGACTGGTCCTACAACGGCGGCCGGCGCCCCGGCGACGACCGCACGTACGACCTCGGGGACGGCACCTACACCGAGGAGCCCAACGGCGTCTGGGACTACCTCGAGGTCGTCGAGTTCGTGGCCGAAGCCGTCGCCACCGACTCCGACCGCCCCCAGGACTACATCTTCATCCCCTACAACGAACCCGACGGCGGCAACTGGTACCCCGACTGGGCGAACCAGCGGGAGCAGTTCCTCGCCGACTGGCAGGCCACGTACGAGAAGATCCAGGAGGTCTGGGAGCGCCACGGCCTCGGCCACGCCCGCATCGGCGGCCCCGGCGACACCCGCTGGCAGCCCGAGCGCAGCGCCGACATCCTCCGGTTCGCCGAGGAGCACGGGTCGCTGCCCGACGTCTTCATCTGGCACGAGCTCGGCATCGGCAACCTCGCCACGTACCGGCAGAACTTCGCCGACTACCGCGCGCTCGAACGGGAACTGGGCCTCGACCCGATCCCCGTGAACATCACCGAGTACGGGATGCTCCGCGACATGGGCGTGCCCGGGCAGCTCGTCCAGTGGTTCGCCATGTTCGAGGACACCAAGGTCGACGCCCAGACCGCGTACTGGAACTACGCGGGCAACCTCTCCGACAACTCCGCCCGCCCCAACGGCGCCAACGCCGGCTGGTGGATGTTCAAGTGGTACGGCGACCTCGCCGGCTCCGAGACCGTCGCGGTGACCCCGCCCGAACTCGACGCCGTCGACACCCTCCAGGGCATCGGCGCGATCGACGAGGCCAACCGCAGGGCCACCGTCCTGTTCGGCGGCACCGACGCCGACGTGACCCTCGACCTGAGCGGACTCGACCCGGACGTCTTCGGCGACCGCGTCGACATCGAGGTCCGCGAAGCCGCCCTCACCGGCGCCGAGGGCCTGGCCGACACGCCGCGCGTCATCACCGCCGCGAACGGCGTCGCGGTCGGCGGCGGCGAACTCGAACTCGCCGTCCCCGTCTACGACCGGTACGCCGGGTACCAGGTGATCATCACCCCGGACGGCGCCCGCGACGTCGAAGCCGGCGCCGCCGCGCAGCCGTGGACCGCCTCGATCGAGGCCGAGGACATGGCCCTGACCGACGCCACCGTGTACACCCAGGACCCGCAGGCCGACGGCGGCTGGAAGTTCCTCGCCTCCGGCGGTCGGGACGTCGGGTCCTTCAACCGGGCCACCTCGCGCGCCGACTGGACCGTCGAGGTCCCCGAGGACGGGACCTACCGGCTCCAGGTCATCGGCGGCGCGCCAGGGGTGCCGGGCCGGCACGCGCTGTTCGTCGACGGCGCCGCGGCCGGGACGATCCAGTACGCGGCCGACCTCGCCCTCAACGCCACCAGCCGCTGGCAGTACCGCGGCAGCGCCGAGCTGCTGGTGGACCTCGCCGCCGGCGGCCACACGCTCTCGATCCGGTCCAGTGAGGACGGATCGACCGTGCTTCCCAACGCCGACATCACCCTCGACAAGGTCGCGCTGACCGCCGTCACCGCGGAGTCCGCGATCTACCCGGCCTCGACCTTCCGCCTCGAGGACGGCGCGGCCCTCGACTGGACCAACGGCGCGAACCGCGGCTCGGCGGCGCTCGCCGGCGACGCCAGGGCCGACCTCTACGCGACCGCGATGGAGACCGGCTACTACGAACTCGCCGTCGACTGGGCCTCGGCCGAGGCGTCGTCGCTCGAACTGACCGTCAACGGCGAACCCACCGCGGAGCTGACGGCGAACCGCAAGGGCAAGTGGCGCTCCAGCGCCACCGTGCACCTCGTCGAAGGCATCAACGAGATCGAGATCCGCTCCCCCGAGGGCGCGACGGCCCAGTCCCTCGCCACGGTCCGCGACCGCGGCGCCGACGATGCGGCCGTCTCGATCGAAGCCGAGGACGCCGAACTGCTCGGCTCGGCCGCGGTGACCGAACTGGCCGACACGACCGGCTCGAACGCCTCCGGCATGGCCTACGTCGGCTGGGTCGGCGACGGCGCCGAGAACGCGATCGAACTCCCCCGCGACGGCTTCGCCGCCCCGGGCGACTACGACGTGACCGTCTACTACGCCAACGCCGAACTCTCGGGCGACCACGACTACAACCCGCAGGTCGTCGACCGCCTGCTCCAGGTGACCGAAGGCGGCACGGAGGTCGGCCACGCCTACTTCCGCTACACCTACTCGTGGGACAGCTTCTCCCAGCGGTCCCTCTCGGTCACCCTCGCGACCGCGAACGAGCCGCTGCGCCTCGGCAACCCCGACGCCTGGGCGCCCAACCTCGACAGGATCGTCATCTCCCCCAGGGTGATCGGCGAACCGACCACCGCGCGGCGGTAGCCGCCGGAGGACCGGGCCGCCACGCTCCCGCAGGCCCGATCCTGTTCGGACAGCGCCTGACCGGGCCGCGTGGCGGCCCGGTCAGGCGCGTGACGAGACCTCCTCCGGCCGCCGCATCCGCAGCCTGCGGATCGTGTCGATGTAGCGGGAGATGGCGTCGCGGCTGCGCGTGAGGGTCTCGATCCGCTCGGACATGCTGTCGCGCTCGCGCTCGAGGATGTCGATGGTCTCCGGGGTGGCGTCGAAGACCAGTGCCACCCCCGGCTGCTTCAGGCACGGGAGGACCTGCTTGATGACGCGCGTGGGCATCCCGGCGTCCAGGAGGCCCCGGATCTGGAGGGCCCGGTCGGCGCTCTGCTCGTCGTAGTCGCGGTAGCCGTTCTCGCAGCGGCCGGGCACGAGCATCCCCGTCTCCTCGTAGTAGCGCAGCATCCGCCGGGGGATCCCCGTCCGCTCCGACAGCTCGCCGATCCGCATATGACGCACCTCATTCGCTCATGACTTGACCCTCACACTTATGTGAAGGTCGGAGGGTACAGGTCATGACGACAACGAGTACCGAACGTATTCCCGAACCCGTCGAAGCCTCAGGGCGCCTGCCGGTCTCGCCGCTCCTGGCGCTGGCCGCGGCCGCGTTCATGGCGATCCTCACCGAGGCGCTGCCGGCCGGGGTCCTGCCGGAGATGGCCGCGGGCCTCGCCGTGAGCGAGGCGGCCGCCGGGCAGACCCTCTCGATCTACGCCATCGCCACCGGCGTCTCGGCGATCCCGGCCATGGCCGCCACCGCCGCCTGGCCGCGGCGGCGCCTGGTGCTCACCGCGGCGCTGACGTTCGCGGTCGCGAACCTGGTCACCGCGGTCTCGGACTCGTACGCCCTGACGATGGCCCTGCGCCTCGCGGCCGGCGTCGCCGCCGCGGTCGTGTGGGCCGAACTCGTCGCCTACGCCCGCCGACTCGCGCCGCCGCACCTCCAGGGACGCGCGATCGCGCTGACCATGGCGGGCGTGCCGCTGGCCCTGTCGCTCGGCATCCCGCTCGGCACCCTCCTCGGCGACCTCGTCGGATGGCGCATGACCTTCGGCCTCGTCGCGGCGGTCTCCGCGCTGCTGGCGATCTGGATCCGCGTGTCGGTCCCCGAGTTCCCGGGCCGCCGTTCCGGTGCGCGCGAACCGATCCTGGCCGCGCTCAGACTGCCGGGCGTCGTGCCGGTGCTGTTCACGGTCGCCGCGTACGTGCTCGCCCACAACATCCTCTACACCTACATCGCGACGTTCCTGGACGCCAACGGCATGAACGACCGGCGCGAAGCGGTGCTGCTGGTGTTCGGCCTCTCCTCGGCGGCGGGCATCGTCGTCGTCGGCGCCCTCGTGGACCGGCGGCTGCGCCTGCTCACGATCCTGAGCTCGGGCCTGTTCCTCGCCGCCGCGGCCGTGCTCACGGCGCTGGCCGACGAGACCGTGCCGCTGTTCATCGCCGTCGTCCTGTGGGGACTCGGCTGGGGCGGGGTGCCGACCCTGCTGCAGACCGCGGTCAACGACGCGGGCGGCGACGGCGGCCAGGCCCTCCTGGTGACGACGTGGAACTCGGCGATGGCGGCGGGCGGCGCGGTCGGCGGCGTCATGCTGAGCCTGCTCGGACCCTCGTCGTTCCCGTGGGGGCTCCTGGCGCTCATGGCGCCGGTGGCGGCGGTCGTCATCGGGGCGCGCGTGCACGGGTTCCCGGCGAAGCGGCCGGGCGTGGAGTGAACCGGGCGGGACCCCGGCGAGAGCCGGGGCCCCGCCGCGGCGGCGAACCTTGCGGTCCTCCACAAGGGATCGGGATCGGGCGGGCATCTGGTGCCGGCCCTCGCACCGACATCCGCGACTCGGCGGCGCCGCAGCGGCCGTGGCCGCGCCGGCGGAAACCGAAGCAGCCCAACCGATAGGCGCCGCCTATTTGCCGCAAAGGCTACGACTCTTGGACGTATCCCCTCCCAGGTGAGACAGTGATCACAGTCAATCCCTCAAGGAGGAGGCATGGCTTCGACAGCCGAGCACGAGGGCGCGGCCGCGCCCGCCGACGTGCCACCCACCGATGTGGACAAGGCCCTGCTGGGAGGGTCGACCTACCGCAGTCTCTCCGAACTCGGTTCGGGCGCCGAAGAGCGGTTCGAGAAGGGCCGCCGGCTCGTCGGCTGGTTCCTCGCCCCGCTGGTGAGCCTCGTCTTCGGGTTCCTGCCGCTCGACATGCCCGGCGACCAGCAGACCCTGGCGGCGGTGCTCCTCGGCGTGGTGGTCCTGTGGATCTGCGAGCCGATCCCGATCCCCATCGGGGGGCTCGTCGGCGTCGCCGCGATCGTGGTCCTCGGGGTCGCGCCCGGCGACGAGGTACTGGCACCGTTCGGGTCGACCACGATCTTCACGTTCATCGGCGCGTTCATCCTCGCCCAAGCGATGCTCAAACACGGTGTGGCCCAGCGGGTCGCGTACTTCGTGCTCGGCCTCCCCGGAGTCGGGAAGTCCACGTTCCGCACCATCGTGGCGTTCGGGGCGATCACCTGCGCCCTGTCGGCGTTCATCTCGAACACCGCCACCGTCGCCATGCTCATGCCCACGGCCCTCGGCATCCTCGCCGTCATCGCCAAGCTCATGCAGAGCCAGGGCGTGGTGCGGCCCGACTTCGACCCGATGCGACTGCGGGTGGGCACCGCGCTCATGCTCATGCTCGCCTACGGCGCCAGCGTGGGCGGGCTCCTGACACCGGTCGGATCGCCGCCGAACCTCATCGGCCGCGGCCTGATCGAGGAGGCCACCGGCGAGCGGATCTCGTTCGGGCAGTGGATGCTCGCCGCGCTGCCGATCTGCCTGATCATGTTCGCCGTCCTCGCCGTGGTCCTGATCCTGGTCAACCGCCCCGAGATCCGCCGGATCGAGGGCGTCGAAGAGTACATCCGCGACCGCCGCGCCGAGCAGGGGCCGATGAGCCGCGCCGAGAAGAACACCGTGATCGCCTTCGGCGTCACCGTGGCGCTGTGGCTGGTCCCGGCCGTGGTCGGCCTGGTCTCGGGCACCGACTCGAGCGCGTACGCGACGGTGAGCGACCGGCTCGACGAGGGCGTCGCCGCCGTCATCGGGGCCGCGCTGCTGTTCGTGCTGCCCGTCGACTGGTCCAAGCAGCAGGCGACCCTGACGTGGAAGGACGCCGCGAAGATCGACTGGGGCACGATCCTGCTGTTCGGCACCGGGATCATCTTCGGCGCCATGCTGTCGGCGACCGGCCTCGCCGAGACCATCGGCAACGGCGCCTCCGACGCGCTCGGCATCACCAGCGCGTTCGCGATCACCGCGTTCGCCGTGGTCCTCGCGGTGCTCATCTCCGAGACGACGTCGAACACGGCGTCGGCGGCGGTCGTGGTGCCGATCATCATCCCGCTGGCCGCCGCGGCCGGGGTCGATCCGCTGGTGCCGGCGCTGGCGGCGACGTTCGCGGCCTCGCTCGGGTTCATGCTGCCGGTCTCGACGCCGCAGAACGCGATCGTCTACGGCACCGGCTGCGTGCCGATGACGAAGATGATCCGCTCGGGCATCACGTTCGACCTCATCGGCGCGGTCGTGATCATCGCGCTCATGCCGCTGATGGTGACGCTCACGGGTATCGGGAGCTGAGCGAACTAGCGCAAATGGGGCGTCCGACCTAGAATGCCGTGAAGCGGTGTCCGAGGACGGGCGCCCCTCGTCACGCCGGAGTCGCATGGACGCACGACAACTCGGATACTTCCTCGCGGTCGTCGAACACGGCGGGTTCGGCAAGGTCGCCGAGCAGATCCACCTCGCGCAACCCTCACTGTCGCAGGCGATCGCGAACCTGGAGCGCTCGCTCGGCGTCGAGCTGTTCCACCGGGTCGGCCGCGGCGTCGTCCTCAGCGACGCGGGCAGGCGCCTGGTCGAGCCGGCCCGGCAGGTGTTGCGGGACATGGAGACCGCGCGCGACGCGGCCCGCTCGGTGCGCGAACTCGAACGCGGGCGCCTCGACATGGTGTCGATGCCCTCCCCGGGGATCGAGCCGCTGACGGCGATGATGACCCGCTTCGCCGAGCGGCACCCCGGGATCGTCATGAACGTGGAGGGCGCGTTCACCGCCGAGGAGGTCGTGGCGCACGTCAGGACCGGCGCGAGCGAGATCGGGCTGCTCGGCTCGGCCGAGGACCTGCGCACCGCGGAACTGCGGGCGGTGCCGATCGAGCGCCAGCCGCTCGTGCTCATCTCGCCGCCCGGCCATGTCTTCCCAGAGCACGACGGTTCAGAGCACTCGGAGCGTGCCCCAGGCCGCGGCCTGCCGCCGGGCGGGACGGTGCGGCGCGAGGACTTCCGGGGCCTGCGGCTCATCGCCTCCCAGCGCGGGAGCATCATGCGCCGCTTCGTGGACGACCTCCTCGCCGACGTCGACGGGGTGCACCTGGCGGCGGAGATCGCGCACCGGACGTCGATCCTGCCGCTGGTGCTCGCCGGGTTCGGGCACGCGGTCATGCCCGCGTCGTGGACGCTGCTGGCGGAGCGCACGGGTGCGGTGGTGCACCGGATCGAGCCGGCCTGGCACCTGCACGTGTCGCTGGTGAGCCGCCCGGACGGGCTGACGCCGGCGGCGCGGGCGTTCGTGGCGATGGCCGAGACCTGGTCGGGGCGCGGTCCGGACTCATAGGGCCGGCCGATGGGGGCCATCGCGAACCGGTCTTGGACGCGGGTTCGCGGGCGGGTGTTGACTCGATGCGAGTCCCTTCCGCCGCTTCGCGAACGAGCCCTGAGGAGCAGCCGTGAACGAGTTCCGCATCGCCGCCATTCCCGCCGACGGGATCGGGCGGGAGGTGGTGGCCGCAGGCCGGACCGTCCTCGACGCGCTCCAGGCCGAGGGGCGGTTCTCTTTGGCGTGGGAGGAGTTCCCTTGGGGCTGCGACTACTACGCCGAGCACGGGGTGATGATGCCCGAGGACGGGCTGGAGGTGCTCGAGGGCTTCGACGCGATCTACTTCGGTGCGGTCGGGTGGCCGACGGTGCCCGACCATGTGAGCCTGTGGGGGCTGCGGCTGCGGATCTGCCAGGGGTTCGACCAGTGGGCGAACGTGCGGCCGGTGCGCTTCCTGCCCGGCGTCGCGAGCCCGCTACGCAAGGCCGACGACGCCGAGCTGGACTGGGTCGTGGTGCGGGAGAACTCCGAAGGCGAGTACGCCGGGCTCGGCGGCCGGAACCTGGCCGCGCGGGGCGCGGGCGGCGAGGTGGCGGTGCAGTCGTCGCTGTTCACCGAGGTCGGGTGCGAGCGGATCATGCGGTTCGCTTTCGACCTGGCGCGCACGCGGCCGCGCCGGAGGGTCGCCAGTGTCACCAAGAGCAATGCGCAGCAGTACGGGATGGTCCTGTGGGATGAGGTGTTCCGCCGGGTCGCCCGCGACTACCCCGACGTCGAGACCGAGAGCGTCCTGGTCGACGCGATGGCCGCGAAGTTCGTGCTGCGTCCGGAGGACCTGTCGGTGGTGGTGGCGTCGAACCTGAACGCGGACATCCTCTCCGACCTCGGCTCGGCGCTCGCGGGGAGCCTGGGCCTGGCCGCCAGCGCGAACCTCAACCCGGAGCGCCGGTTCCCGTCGATGTTCGAGCCGGTGCACGGTTCGGCGCCGGACATCGCGGGCCGTGGCGCGGCGAATCCGGTGGGCGCCATCGGAAGTGCGGCGCTGATGCTGGCGCACCTGGGGCTGGAGGAGGAGGCGGCGCGGATCGAGCGGGCGGTCGAGGCGGCGTCGGCGCAGGGCGTCTTGACGCGGGACGTGGGCGGGTCGGCGTCGACGGACGAGGTGACCGCGGCGGTCGTCGCGAACCTGTGAGGCCGCGGTGTCGGCGGCCGGGGGGCGGCGGCAGCGGTGATGACGGCGCCGGGCGGTCGGGAGCGGCGGGGTGTCCGGTGCGACTGGGAGGTGCCGCTTCCGGCGTCCGGCGGGGGCCGGTCCCGCTCTACAGGCGGGTCCCTACTACCGGTTCCGGGTCTCGTGCGCGGTCGATAGGCTTCGCGGCATGAACGTGGCGATGGCCCTTGATCTCGGCGGCACGAAAGTGGAGGCCGCGCTGGTGCGCGCGGACGGTTCGGTGGTGGAGGGGACGCGGTCGCGGGCGGCGACCGGCGACGCCGCCGCGGTGGACCGCGGCGCGGCCGAGCGGGCGATCGAGCAGGTCGTGCGGCATTGCATGGCCGCTCCCGAGTGGGGTGCGGTGTCGGCGGCGGGCATCGGGTCGGCCGGGCCGGTGGACTTGGCCGCGGGTGCGATCGCGCCGATCAACCTGCCGTCGCTCCGGGGTTTCGGCATCGTGGACTTCGTCCAGGGCCTGACGGGTCTGGAGCGGGTGGTGCTGCGGCTGGACGGGACGTGCATCGCGATGGCCGAGGCGTGGCTGGGTGCGGCGCGCGGGGTCCGGAACGCGCTGGTCATGGTCGTCTCGACGGGTGTGGGCGGCGGGCTGGTGAGCGATGGGCGGCTGGTGGCCGGGGCGAGCGGGAACGCGGGGCACATCGGGCAGCTCGTGGTCGACCGGGTCGAGGGCCCGGCGGCGGGCGCGACCGTGGAGGGCATCGCGTCGGGGCCGAGCACGGTCCGGTGGGCGCAGTCGATGGGGTGGAGGGGCGCGTCCGGTGAGGACCTGGCGCGCGATTACCGCGCGGGGGCGCCGATCGCGATGGACGCGGTGCGCCGCTCGGCGCGCGCGGTGGGGCTGGGTCTGGTGAACGCGGCGACGCTGCTGGACCTGGAGATCGCGGTGATCGGCGGCGGGTTCTCGTTCGTGGCCGACCGCTACCCCGACCTGGTGGCCGCGGCGGTCCGCGAGCATGCCGTGAACGGCTACGCGGCGGACTTGAAGGTGGTCCGCGCGCAGCTCGGCGGTGACGCCCCGCTCATTGGCGCGGCGGCGCTGGTGCACCGCGGCATCGGATAGGTGTATTGCCCTGCGGGGTTGAGAGCATCGATAGCGGGGCCGGGTCGGTGGTCGATCAGCGTTCGAGCAATCAGCGACGGCGGAGCGGGAGGGCGTTCCGGAATGCCGCCGAGGCCGGGTCGGCAGCCGATCAAGGCACGAACAGTCAGCGACGGCAGAGCAAGTGGCGTGTCCCAGGACACTGCCGAGGCCGGGTCGGCGGCCGATCAAGGCTCGAACGATCACCGACGGCAAAGCGAGTGGCGTGTCCCGGAATGCTGCCGAGGCCGGGACGGCGGCCGATCAAAGTTCGAGCAATCAGCGACGGCGGAACGGGAGGGGCGCTCCGGGACACTGCCGAGGCCGGGCGGCATCTGGGGCGGCGTTCGCGTGTCGTGGGTGTCCGGGTGCGTTCGCAAAGCGAGAGCGGCGCTTCCCGAACGGTTCTTGTTGCAGCTGTTGGCGGTGGACAGCATCCGGCGGGATGTGACCATATCGGCCGGCTTGGCTCTGGGCCTTCTTGCCGCCTTCTGATCGGCCTCCCCTTGGTCGTGACACTCGGACGGTCGTGTCGCAACCGGGTCGGGCCGTTGCGGCGGCCTCGGAGTGCGGGGCGTCGTCTCGATGGCATCGACGGCACGCACTGGCGGGACTGCGGTCGTGGCGTCGAAGAGCGGCTTGCCACTGGGAGCTGGGCGCATCGGCTGCGGAGCCGGCCTCGGATTCGTGGGCGAGATTCGGGTCTCGGTTCGCGGACATCGGGTGCGGGACCCGCAGCAGGGTCTGCGTTCACCGCGCGCTCGACGGCCCGATCGTCGGTTTCAGGGCTGCCGCCTGCACCATCGGTCGGCGGCCTGCCCCGAGCATCGAGGCTCGGGCCGTCGGCATTGCGTCCGGCGCCCGGTCTCGGGTCGCAGTGCGGACACGCACGCACTGTCGCTATCGCCATTGCCTGTTCACCTCCTTCCATTCCTGCGCCGTCTCAGGCTTCCGCCTCCCGCTATCTCCTGCTCGTGCACTGCTCCGCATTGCATGCGAACATCGGGACACGCAGTGGCACTAGCGCATGCCGCATCGGTTACGGTGCACTGTTGTGCTCGCACACGCCGTGGCAGTGGCGGTGCACTGTTGCGCCAGCACACGCCGCAGTGGCGGGTGCGCCGTGGTGGGGAGCGCGCTGTTGTACTGGCGCGCTGTCGTGATGGGCCACTGCCGCCTCGATGCACAACGACTAACTACTGCATTGGCCGCGGTGTCCGCGTTCGCTGCATAGCCTCTGTTGGTCGGCTGCTTGGTGGTGCGGAGCCGGTGCCGGGTCTCGAATGCCCGGCCGGGTGGCATCGCGCACGCGTCGCTGGCACTCGTGCCGGCGTGCGGTTGGCCTCGTCGGTTGCGGTGATGGTCCGGTCGTGTGCCTCGTAAGGAGCACTGCCTCCGGTCGGGGTGATCCCTTCCGGCGGTCTGCCGCCCGATCACAACCCCCTCGTCGAGGGCTGTTGACTGCTGCGGGTCGCGATAGCACGTGGGGATGAGATCGACCGGTAACCCGACCACGCTTGCATCGGCGGTATTGCCTCGGAATCAGCTCGGTTTGCCCATAGGCCAGAGGCTTGTCTTAGTCTGCTTGCACCTACGCGACACCTGAACGATTTCCCTGTCCCTGTGCGTCTCTCAATACTCCCACGCCTGTACGAAACCGTCATCACCCACACGCGTGCAAACCACTCATATTCGCCCCAGTCCTCAACGGCCCCAAGCCAACCAATCCGCCCCGCCCCGCCACTCACCCTTTCGTCGCTGCCCGCTCTGACCCCGACTCCCACCCGCCGAAGGAGGGCACACGACCCGAGGATCGGCCGCCCCCGAGCCGGCGCCTCCCCGCCCCCCTCCAGCCATGCCCAGGCCGCGCAGCGGGACCGGCGCGGCGCGCCGGGTGGGCGGCCGCTTCCAAGGGCTGGTGCACGCGGTGAGCTCAGGCGACCTGGCCGGTCGTGTAGAGGGCGCCGGCGAGGGCGGCGAGTGCGAGGAGCGCGGCGATGCCGCGGACGTGGTTCCACCGGATCCAGGTCTGCTCGGTCTCGGCGCGGAGCGCGGCGGGGTCGGGGATCGCGGCGGGGTCGCCGGCGGCTTCGAGCTTCTCGTTGAGGGGCACGTTCTTGGCCATGGTGCCGATGAACATGACGAGGGTGCCGGCGAGTCCGGCGGCGGTCCAGGGCAGTGCGGACCGGTCGTCGAGGAACAGGCCGAGGATGAGCGCGATGAGCGCGAAGACGACCGATCCGAGGAACGCGGACAGGAAGCGGCCGTTGAGGATCACGCGGTTGATGTGCTGGAGGGCGGCGATCCAGGAGCGGTCGTCGAGGATCTTGAGACCGGGCATCACCGAGTACGAGTACCCGGTGAACAGCCCGGCCATGAGACCGGCGCTGAGGAGCGCGGCGATCAGGGCGATGAGGTGGAGCAGCTCCATGTGGCGGGGGCCTTTCGCGGTTCAAGGTTCGGTTACGACAGCGGCATCACCCGGGCGATGCGGATCGAGCCGCCGCCCCCGGCCGCCGGGAAGGCGACGCTGCCGTCAGGATAGGCCTTGAACGCCTGGTACGGATGATCCGGCACGGCGATCGTGAACGCGTCGCCGGCGGCGGCGCCGGAGTCGGCGCTGTGGACCTGCGCGGCGATGCCGTCGCCCGATGCCCAGGCGA
The DNA here is from genome assembly GCF_009451885.1 of Glycomyces albidus. Taxonomy (GTDB): domain Bacteria; phylum Actinomycetota; class Actinomycetes; order Mycobacteriales; family Micromonosporaceae; genus Glycomyces; species Glycomyces albidus. The sequence goes on along the minus strand of NZ_WIAO01000019.1, from coordinate 36,873 downwards.
GCAGCATGTGCGCCTCGCCGTAGCCGACGAGGTGCGGGTGGTCGGTCGCGGCACCGGTGTCCACAGTGGTGTCGGAGGGTCCGTCGGTGAAGTGCTCGAGGCGGGCCCGCCCGCCCTGGCTCCACGCGGTCCAGTAGCCGCCGTCGGCGGCGGTGACGAGGTCGCCGCCGAAGAGGGTCCCGTCGCAGGCGCCCTCCGCGACGGTGCCGGCGGCGGGGACGGCGATGCGGCACCCGTCGTCGGTCGCGCACACCATGCCGAACTCGTCGCGGTCCGGGTTCCAGGCGATGCGGGTGGTCCAGCTGTGGCTGCATCCGACGTCGAACGCGTCCGGGTGGTCCGCGAGGTTCCCGTCGGCGTCGACGACCTGCATGCGGTCGCCCTGGTGGATGTCCACACAGTCGCCGTTGGCGACGGTGACGGCGACGCCGAAGTAGGCGGCGGTGTTGGCGCCGTCGCTGGCGAGGCGGCCGTGGTGCTGGTACCACCAGACGAAGCGGGCGCCGTCGTCGTATCCCGCGAGGCCGTTGCCGAGGTTGGTCACCTGGCGCTCCCACACCTGCGCGCCGCTGTCGTCGAACCGGACCATGTGCATGGTGGCGCACGGACTGGTGGAGCCGCCGCACAGCGGGCCGTCGCCGCACGCCCCTTCGCGGGTGATGAGCACGGTCACGCCGTCACCGTCGGCGATGACGTCCTGGAGGTCGATGCCCTCCAAGGCGATCGGCTCGCCTTCGATCCGGTCCTCGCAGTCGAGGCGGGCGAGGTGGATGCGGTCGTCGGTGCCGTCCCAGGCGACCCAGGACCGGCCGGTCGGAGTGGCGGCGAGGGCCGCCGGGAGCGGGTCGGTGTCGGCCGTGCCGCCGCCGATCACCTCGGCGTCCACTTCGGTCACGACGACTTCCGGTGCGGGGCCGGCGGTCCGGTCGCACATGCCGTCGCCGTCGGGCACGGCGTCGGCCTGGACTCCGTCCGGGGGACCGTCGGAGGCGGCCTCGCCACTCTCGGTCTCGCCGCCGGATGCCGTTGCGGCGGTGCCGGTGTCGGCCGCCGCGTCCGCGGCGGGCCTGTCGGGGGTGAGTGCGAGGGCCGCGGCGATCGTGCCCGCGGCCGTGAGGCCGACCGCGGCGCCCGCCACGATGACGAGGCGGCGCCAGTGCTCGATGCCGCCGAGGCGGTGGCTGTGGATGGTGCGTCGGGGTGAAGGTCTACTCATTGCCGGTTTCGTCCTTCATACGGCCGCCGCCCCGCGCGTGCCGAGCGGCGGTGGAGGGTCGTACCGCCCGACCCTACTGGCCGCTCGTAAGCGGACGGCGCGCCGCCCGCGATGATGCACCGATGTGGACGGATCGGTGACGCTGCGTCGTCTCGGGGCGCGCGCCGTCTGGAACCGGGTCGTCTCAGGCCGGGTCGCCGTCGCAGGCGGCCTCGATGAGCGCCTCCAGGCGCCGCGCGACCCGGTCGAGCGGCTCGGTGCTCTGCTTGGCCCGGCACATCGCGACGGTGCCCTCGACGGCGGCGACCGCGAGCGTCGCGAGCTCGCGCGCCTCGTCGGGGTCGGCGCCGTGCGCCTCGAGCGAGTCGGCGAGCAGCCGCTCCCATCGGTCGAACGCCAGCGCGGCGGCGAGCAGCGCCGGCGGGAACTCGTCTTCGGGGGGCTCCTCGACGGCGACGGCGAGGACCGGGCAGCCGGTGCGGAACCCGCTGTCGACCACGATGTCGCGCCAGCGCTTGAGGTAGGCGCGCAGCCCGGCGGTCGGCCCGGCCTCGAGCGCGGTCCGCATGTGCTGCTCGACGCGGCCGGCCGCGTACTCGACGGCTTCGGTCGCCAACTGGCCCTTGCCGTCCGGGAAGTAGTGGTACGTGGAGCCGAGCGGGGCGGCGGCGTGCTTGGCGGTCTCGCGGATGCTCGCGGCGCTGAGGCCGCGGCGGGCGATGAGGTCGGCCGCTCCGGCGACGATGCGCTCGCGGGAAGGGGGGCTCGCCTGGGCCATGGACGGTCTCCGTTCTGCGGGTGCGTGGTAGCCTGACCCGGACCCCGATTATAACGAACGTCATAGCAGGAGGAGCACACGATGTCGAGCGAGGATCTCGAACTGCGCCGCGAGGCGGTCGCCGGGCTCGGCCGCGAACTGCGGGCGCTCATGGAGACGGTGGCGCGCACCGAGACGCCCACCGAGGTCCTCCAGGAGCTCGCGGGCGAGGTCAAGCGCCTCGAGGCCCGGTTCACCGGCCACCGCCGCGAGCGCTCCGAGATCCCCAGCGTCGACGTGTTCCCCTTCGGCCTGCGCATGTACAGCCCCGCGACCGGGCACGGCAGCGCCTTCGCCCCGCCCCTGGAGATCGAGGAGCGCGAGGACGGGTACATCGGCCGCTGCGTCCTCGGCGTCGCCCACGAGGGCCCGCCCGGGTACGCCCACGGCGGCATGAGCGCTCTGCTGCTGGACGAGCTCATGGGCTGGGCCTGCGCCGCGAAGGGCCTGCCCGCCATGACGATCGCCCTCGACGTCCGCTATCAGCGGCCGGTGCCGGTGGAGCTGCCGCTGCTCCTGCGTGCCGAGGTCACCGGCATCGAGGGTCGCAAGATCACCGTAGACGGCACCGTCGCCCCCGAGTCCGACCCGGACGCGGTCCTGGTCGCCGCCCAAGGGCGCTTCGTGGCACCGGACCTCGAACGCGCCCGGTCGCTGTTCCCCGGGGCGAAGAACTACCAGGCCTGAGGGTCAGCCCTTGAGGCCCCGGGCCATGAACGCGATGGACTCCTCGATCTCGTGCACGCGCGGCGGGTGGTTCAGGTGCCCGTGGGTCATGCCTGCCGCCAGGTAGGACTCGACCGGGACGCCGACCTCGGCGAGCTGGCGCTCGAGGAGCTCGGCCGAGCCGCGCAGGTCGTCGTACTCGGAGACGACGATCCACGTCGGCGGCAGCCCGTCGAGGCGGGCCGCGCCCGGGAGCGCGTCCGGCGGGACGTCGCTGATGCGGCCGACGTAGTTGCGGACCATCGTCTCGACGCCGGCGGCGTCGAACCGGAACGGGAGTGCGGCCATCTCCGGGTACAGGTCGAGGTCGAGCGCCGGGTTCGGGTAGTGCGCGAACGGGTAGGCGAGCAGCAGCGCGTCGGCCTCGCGCGGCCCGGTGTCCCTGGCGCGCAAGGCGGTTGAGACCGCCAGCGCGGCTCCGGCGCTGGCGCCGCCGAGCCCCAGCGGCGCGTCGGCGAACTCCTCGAGCCCGGCGAGCCAGGACCACGCGGTGTGGACGTCGTCGATCGGGAACGGGTAGAGCACCCGCTCGCCGTCGGCGAGGCGGTAGTCGACGGAGACGACGAAGGCGCGGGCGCGGCGGGCGAGCTCGATGGCGACGATGTGGCCTTCGGGCATGTCGAGGTCGCCGTGGCGGAAGCCGCCGCCGTGGCACCAGAGGACGGCGCCGTCGAGCGCGCCTTCGGGCCGGTAGGTGCGGACCGGGACGGGCCCGTGGGGGCCGGGGACCGCTGCGTCCTCGATGGCGATGCCGGCGGCGTCCCAGCCTTCGTCGAGGCGGCGGTACTCGTCCATGAACCGCTGGGCGCGCGCCTCCTGCTCGGCCTCGGTGCCGCCCCCGGCGCGTGCTTCGTCGAGGCCGCGGAACATCGCGGTGAAGTACTCGTGGACCGGCATGGGGACCTCCTGCGGCGGGGTAGGGATGTCGGCAACCAGTTTCCACCGTCCACCCAGTGGACGCGCGGGGGCCGGGTCCCTCGGCCGGCGGCGGGCGCCGGCGGCCGGACCGGCCCGCGCCGCGAGCCTGTTCGGCCACGGCGGGTCCGTCGGGCCGTCGCGACAGCGGCGGTCTCCCGCACCACGGTGGGATCGGTGCGCGTGCCGGCCGGCACGATCGCGGCGGGGTCGCGCGCATGGCCGCTCAGGCCGCGCCGCGATTGGAGGCGGGGGCCGCATCGCCGCGGTCACCGCGACCGGCGGACCGGACGCGTCGCTACGCTCGGAACACCATGCCCAGCAACGAAGGAGCGCGACGATGAGGTTCGTACTCGACTGCGACACCGGATCCGACGACGCCATCGCGATCCTCGCCGGCGTCGGACACCCCGGGCTCGAACCGGCGGCCGTGACCACCGTGAACGGCAACGTGGCCCTCGAGCACGTCACCGACAACACGCTGCGCGCGCTCGACCTGGCCGGCGCCGGGGTGCCGGTGTACGCGGGGGCGGCGCGGCCGCTCATCCGGCCGGACCTGCCCATCCCCCGGGACGTCCTCAACAAGGACAGCGCGTTCCAGCAGCACGGGCTCGGGCTGCCCGAGGCGGTCTCGGCCGTGCGCGAAGGGCACGCGGTGCCGTTCCTGGTGGACTTCTTCATGGACGCGGCGAACGCGGACGCGACGCTGGTGGCGACCGGGCCGCTCACGAACATCGCGCTCGCGCTCGCGCTCGAGCCGCGACTGGCCGAGCGGATCCCGCGGCTGGTGCTCATGGGCGGCGCGCACGGCAACGGCAACGTGACCGCCGCGGCCGAGTTCAACTTCTGGGCCGATCCCGAAGCGGCCGAAGCGGTCCTGAGCACAGGGCTGCCCGAGGTGGTGATCGTGCCGCTCGACGCGACGCACAGCGCGCCGCTCACCGGACCGGACTGCGACGAGCTCGAGCAGCTCGGCACCCCGGCCGCGGCCGCCGCGGCGGCGCTCATCCGGCACCGCCTCGAGCACGACCAGGCGTCGCCCTCGCACGAGCCGTCCACGCCCGTCCACGACCCGATGTGCCTCGCCTACCTGGTGCGCCCCGACCTGTTCACCGCGACGGTGCGGGCGCACGTGAGCGTCGAGACCGCCGGGGCCCGCACGCTCGGGCAGCTCCTGGTCGACACCCGGCCGTGGCGGCCCGAACCCGCGAACGCGACGGTCGCGCTACAGGCGTCGGGCACGGTGTACCGGGCGTTCCTCCGTGAGGCTCTCGGGTCCTGACGGCCCCCGACCGGCCGCGCCTCAGCGTCCGCGCGTAGGCGCGGATACGACCCAGGTACGACTCCGGCCCCCGCAAGACCCGCGCTCAGGCCCACGCGGTGAGAGGCGCGCGTCCGTAGCGTCGAATCCATCAGGCCGCGATGCCGCTGCGGCCCGGAGGAGACGAGGGAACCGCGATGATCGAAGCGCGCGAACTGACCAAACGCTACGGCGACAAGACCGTGGTCGACCGCCTGAGCTTCACCGTGAAGCCCGGCGAGGTGACCGGGTTCCTGGGCCCCAACGGGGCCGGGAAGTCCACCACCATGCGGATGGTCCTGGGCCTGGACGCCCCCACGGCCGGCGAGGTCCACGTCAACGGCCGCTCCTACGCGGGGCACGCCGCCCCGCTCCACGAGATCGGCGCGCTGCTCGAGGCCAAGTCCGTCCACCCCGGACGGTCCGCCGTCGGCCACCTGACGGCGCTGGCGCAGACGCACGGCATCGGCCGCAGACGCGTCGACGAGGTCATCGACCTCGCCGGGCTCGGCAGCGTGGCGCACAAGCGGGTCGGCGCGTTCTCGCTGGGCATGGGCCAGCGCCTCGGCATCGCCGCCGCGCTGCTGGGCGACCCCGAGGTGGTCATGCTCGACGAGCCGGTGAACGGCCTCGACCCCGAAGGGGTGCTGTGGATCCGGAACCTGCTGGCGCAGCTCGCGGGCGAGGGCCGGGCGGTGCTCCTGTCCTCGCACCTGATGAGCGAGACCGCGCAGGTCGCCGACCACCTCATCATCATCGGCCGCGGCCGGCTCCTGGCCGACACGAGCGTGGCAGACCTGGTCGAGGCGTCGCTGGGCGGCGTCAGGGTCGGCACCGACGAGGCCGCGCGGCTGGGGCCGCTGCTGGCGGGGCCGGGTGTCAGCGTCACCTCGTCGGGGGACGGGGAGCTCCAGGTCGCCGGCCTCAGCGCCCGCGAGATCGCCGCCGTGGCGCTGCGGCACGGCGTGCTGGTGCACGAACTCACGCCCACGGGCGTCTCCCTGGAGGAGGCGTTCATGGAACTCACCCGGGACGAGCTGGAGTACCAGAGCGCCCCCGCCAGTGGAAGGACCGAACGATGACCGCCATCGCCGCCGAGACCCGCCGCACCGCCGTCAAGCGGGTGACGTTCCCGCGGGTGCTCCTGTCGGAGTCGACCAAGTTCCGCACGCTCCGGTCCAGTTGGATCACGTTGGGGCTCAGCCTGGTCCTCCTGGCCGGGTTCGGGGCGATCGCCGCGTACACGTACAGCCCCGGCGGGGCCGGGGTGACCGACGGCCCGCCCGGGATCGCCGGGCGCCCCCTGGACGCGGTGAGCCTGTCGCTCATGGGCCTGTCGTTCGCGTCGCTGGTGGCCGGGGTGCTCGGGGTGCTCATGAGCGCCGGCGAGTACTCCACGGGCATGATCCGGTCGACGCTCGCCGCGGTGCCCAAGCGGCTGCCGGTGCTGTGGGCGAAGGCCCTGATCGCCTTCGGCGCGGTGTTCGCGGTGACCGCGGCCGGCGCGTTCCTCGCGTTCCTGATCGGGACGGTCGGGCTCGACGGCGAGGCGATCGCGCTGACGCTCGGCGACGACGGGGTCGTGCGCAGCCTCTTCGGCGCGGGCCTCTACCTGGGCCTGGTCGCGGTGTTCGGCGTCGGGCTGGGGACGCTGCTGCGCTCACCCGCGGGCGGCATCGCGTCGCTGGTCGGCGTCCTGCTTCTGCTGCCGGGGCTGTCGCAGCTCCTGCCGGACTCGTGGGAGGACACGCTCACCCCGTACCTGCCGAGCAACGCCGGCGGCGCCGCGTACGCCCTGACCCAGGCCGAGGGCGCGCTGACGCCGGGCGAGGGCCTGGCGGTCTTCGCCGGATGGGTTGCGGTGACGCTCATCGGGGCCGCGTTCCGGCTCAAGCGCGCCGACTGCTGAACCGGTGCGGCAGCCCCGGGGCCGCGGCCCCGGGGCTCTGTCAGTCGTGTCCGGGGTGCACCTGGATCACGGCCTTCGTGCCGGTGAGGCGCCAGTCGGGCGCCTCGGCGTCGAGCTTCGCAAGGCGGGCGGGGTCGACGCCGACGGCGAGGTCGGACTTGGCGGTGCGGAGCGCGGCCACCGGGCCCGGGAAGTGGCCGGCGGCCTCGGCGAACGGGGTGGTCGGGTCCCACTGGAGATCCCCGACGAGGCGGCGGTAGTTGAGGTCGCCCTTGAGGATCACGAGCTTGGCGGCCGCGAACTCCTCGGCGAGGTCGCTCGGGAGCGTCCGGTAGTCGGTGGGGTGGACGTAGGCGCCGTGGGTGCGCAGGCGGAGCCATCCCATGCGGACGGCGTCCCGCAGGCGCCGGGCGAGGTCGCGGACGGCGGCGTGCGGGTCGCGGTCGAGGGCGTTCAGGGTGGCGACGACGTCCTGCCCGGTGGCGTCGGAGACGAAGTACGGGTGCGGTTTGAGGTGGAGCTCGACCGGGCCGGTCGCGGTCTCCAGGAGGTGGTCGACGAGGGCGAGGTCGGCGGTGATCTCGCGGCCGGCGTTGTCGGCGACGACGATGACCGGCGCCTCGCCGGGGGCCTCGGCCAGGTCCCAGAGGGCCTCGGACTCGTCGGCGACCAGGTCGCCGACGCTGGTGTCCGCGCCGGGGTTGTTGGTGCGGAAGCCCAGGTCGGCCTGGTTGCCCCAGAGGGAGGCGAGGAGGATCGCGCGGCGGCGGTCGGCGGCGGAGGCGTCGCTCAGCGCGGCGTAGGCGTCGAGGTCGGCGCGCAGTTCGGGGCCGTCGAGCTGGGCGTGCTTCTGGGGGGCGAAGGGGTCGACGCCGCACCATGGGCTGTCGTAGTGGTGGTATTCGACGGCGCGCAGGAGGCGGCGGTAGAAGTACGACTCGGCCCACAGGAACGGCAGGGACTCCCACGGCTGGCCGATGCGGGCCGAGACCTCCAGGTGCCAGGTGTGGATCTCGGGGCCGCCGGGGGTGCGCGGCGGGACGGTGCCGGTGAGGGACTCGGCGAGGAGCGCCTCGAGGGCCTCGGCGATGTGGGGCGGGTAGGGGAAGTCGCCGAGGAGGTTGTCGACGAGCACCGGGTGGCGCTCGTGGAAGACCGAGCGGCTGAAGGAGCCGGGGAGGTCGATGCCGATGGGCGGGGGCAGTTCGGGTCGCACTGTCCACTCCGTTCAACTCGCGGGACCACGCCATGATCGCACCGCCGGGATCGCGTGCTCCAGCGGTGCCGCCCTGTGGCCGTTCGGGCCGCACTGTCCCGCTTGGGATGTGACGCACGGCATTCCCCCGATAACGCTTGTATCGGTCAACCGGTCCGCTACCAGGGGCGAGGTTGCTCGAATCGTTATCTACGCCGGTCTATCCAACCATTTATCTATGGGTTAGATTTACCCCCGTCTCAACCCCGTGCCGACGGTGTAGTCGGCGCAAGACAGAGAGAGGCCGAGACATGGAGAACAAGATTCGCCGGCGCACCCTCGCGAAGGCCGCCGCGACGGCTTCGCTGGCGGCGCCCGTGCTGGCGGCGTGCGGTTCCGGCGACGACGACGGCAGCGGTCCCCTGAAGATGGTCGTCTGGGGCGGCGACCTCGACAAGGAGACCTACCAGGCGCGCATCGACTTGTTCGAGGCCGAGAACCCCGACATCAAGATCGAGCTCCAGCTGATCCCCTCGGACCAGTACGAGCAGAAGGTCCAGACGATGATCGCCGGCGGCGACGGCCCCGACATCATGCAGGTCGCCGAGGGCGTCAACACCTACTCCTCGAAGAGCCAGATCCTGCCGCTCGACGAGTACGCGAAGGACGCCGGCCTCGACCTGGAGCAGCGCTTCGGTCCCGTGGGCAACCTGTACTCCTACGAGGACAAGGTCTACGCGATCCCGGACCGCTCCGGCGCGATGATCGTCTACTACAACAAGGACCTGTTCGACGCCGCCGGCGTCGAGTACCCGACGGCCGAGTGGACCCAGGAGGACGCCCAGGCCGCCATGGAGAAGCTGACGGTCGCCGGCACCCAGTGGGGCTACGGCGGCGCCGGCTGGTGGCCGCAGTGGTGGAGCTTCGCCTACCAGAACGGCGGGCAGATCATCGACGACGGCGGCAACCCGACCGCCAACTCCCCCGAGGTCGTCGCGGCGCTCCAGTGGGCCAACGACCTCGCGCACGTCCACCACTTCGTGCCCACCGCCGCCGAATACGCGGACATGGGCCCCGACATGGGCGGCGACCCCGCCTTCGCGGCGGGCAAGGTCGCGATGAACACCACCGGCTTCTGGGCCATCGGCGGTCTCCTGGAGGCCGACATCAACTGGGACATCGCCCCGCTGTGGCGCGGCGCCCAGCAGGCCGTCTCGGCCTTCGGCTCCGGCCTGGCCATCTCGCGCGACGCGGCCGACCCCGCGAAGGCGTTCAAGGCGATCGAGTTCCTCACCGGCGCCGACGCGCAGGAGCTCATCATCGACAAGGCCCAGGACGTCCCGGCCAACCTCGAAGTGCAGCAGTCCGACGCGTTCCTGGCGCCGTCGTGGGCGACCAAGCCCATCAACATGGCCGCGTTCGGCGAATCGGCCGAGTTCATCTTCCGCGCGCCGTTCATCCCGCAGTGGAACGAGATGCAGGCCGCGTTCAACGACAACCTCGGCACGTTCTGGAACGAGGGCGGCGACGCCCAGACCGAGTTGGACAAGATCCAGACGCAGCTCGAGTCGATCATCACCGATTAGGGCCTGAAACATGTCGAAGACCATCGACGAAGCCCCCGGCGCGGCGCGCACCGTGCGCCGCGCCGGGAGGCGCAGCATGTCGTCGCGCAGCAAGAAGGAAGCCTTCTACTTCTGGCTCTTCATCTCGCCGTGGCTGATCGGGTTCGTGGGGTTCCTCCTGGGCCCGATGATCGCGTCCGTGTACATCTCGCTGACCGAGTGGGACTCGTTCACCCCGCCCGAATGGGTCGGCCTGGACAACTACGCCAAGGCGCTCACCGAGGACCCGATCTTCTGGAAGGCCCTCGGCAACACCTTCTACTACGCGCTCGTCTCGGTGCCCCTGGGCCTGGTCATCGGCGTGTGGCTCGCGAACCTGCTGAACAAGCGGGTCCGGGGGCGCAAGCTCTTCCGCACCTTCATCTACCTGCCCACGCTGGTGCCGCTCGTGGCGACCGCGATGGTCTTCAAGATGGTGCTGGCACCCTCCGGCCCGCTGAACGACCTGCTCGGGTGGTTCGGGATCCAGGGACCGAACTGGCTGCTCGACCCCACCTGGGTCAAGCCCGCGCTCATCGTGCTGTCCGCCTGGGGCGCCGGCGGGGCCACGGTGCTCCTGCTGTCGGCCATGAACGGCATCCCGCGCGAGCTCTACGAGGCGGCCGAGATCGACGGGGCCGGCGCCTGGCGCCAGTTCTGGGCGGTCACGTTCCCGCAGATCACCCCGGTCATCTTCTTCAACCTGATCATGGGCCTCATCGGGGCGTTCCAGATCTTCTCGCAGGTGTACATCCTCACCGCCGGCGGTCCCGACAACGCGAGCCAGATGATGGTCCCGCTGCTGTTCCGCGAGGCGTTCTCCTTCTACCACTTCGGATACGCGTCGGCGGTCGCCTGGCTGCTGTTCCTCGTCATCCTCGCGTTCACGCTCATCGCGTTCCGCACGTCCCGCAGCTGGGTCTTCTACGAGCAGGAGGTGAAATGACCGGTCTCGCTTCACAGGTGCCGGCCCGCGCCGGCGCCGAGCGCAAACGCCGCGAGCGCGAGCCGCGCCTGCTGTCGGCGTTCAAGGCGTCGCCCGCGACCTACGCGGTGCTGCTCATCGTCTCGGCGGTCTTCTTCGTCCCGTTCATCCTCATGGTCTCGATCTCGCTCTCGAGCGACCTGACCAGTTCCCAGAACGCGTTCACCGTCATCCCGACCGAGTTCGAGTGGCGGAACTTCACCGAGGTGTTCACCGCGACCGGCCTGCCGGTCGGGCGGTTCGTCCTCAACTCGGTCCTCATCGCCACGCTCTCGGCGGTCGGCCAGGTGCTCTCGTCCTCGCTCGTCGGCTACGCGTTCGCGCGGCTGCGGGCCCCCGGCAAGGGCGTCATGTTCATCATCGTGCTCGCCACCATGATGATCCCCTCCCAGATCACGATGATCCCGCAGTTCCTGCTGTTCAAGGAGCTCGGCTGGGTCAACACGTACCTGCCGCTGATCATCCCGAACTTCTTCACCAACGCGTTCAACGTGTTCCTGGTGCGGCAGTTCGTCTCCCGCATCTCCGGGGAGCTCGACGAGGCGGCGCAGATGGACGGCCTCGGCTACTTCGGCGTCTACCGCAGGATCATCCTGCCGATGATGTGGCCGATCCTCACGGCGATCGCGATCTTCACGCTCACGCACGCGTGGGGCGACTTCATGGGCCCGCTCATCTACCTCAACTCCGAGGAGTCGATGCCGCTGGCACTCGGACTCCAGTACATGACGGGGACGAGCAACGAGATGCAGCTGCCGCCGTGGAACCTGGTCATGGTCGGGTCGATCATCCTGACGCTCCCGATGATCGCCATCTACTACCTCGGCCAGAAGTACCTCTACGAAATGAACCTCCAAGGCGGAAGTGCAGGAGTGAAGTAAGTGACTGACCTGTCCACATCGGCGCTCGTGAACGGCACGGACGCCGGCGGCACCGCCGAGCTCCGCCCCACCGGGCTGGTGCTCGACGGCCGCGAGGAGGCGCTGCTGTGCGCGTCGCTGTTCTACTTCCGGCTCCCGAGGGAGACCTGGGAGGCGCGGCTCGCGCAGGTCCGCGCCACCGGCTACCGCGCGATCGACGTCTACCTGCCGTGGAACTTCCACGAGACCGCCCCCGGCGCATGGGACTTCACGGGACGGCGCGACGTCGGGGCGTTCCTCGACCTCGCGCACGAGGCCGGCCTCGCGGTCATCGCCCGGCCCGGGCCGTACATCTGCTCCGAATGGGACGGCGGCGCGCTGCCGGCGTGGCTGGGCCTCGACGAGGACCTGCGCCTGCGCCAGGCCGAGCCGCGCTTCCTCGAGCAGGTCCGCGGCTGGTTCGACCGGGCGATGCCGCTCCTCGCCGAGCGCCAGTGGGGCCGCGGCGGCGCGGTCGCGGCCGTCCAGCTCGAGAACGAGCTGGACTTCTTCGACACCGCCGACCGGCACGCGTACATCGGCGCGCTGCGGGACATGGCGAGGGAGCACGGCATCGAGGTGCCGCTCATCGCCTGCGCCGGCCAGGGCGACCTGAACGGCGCCACCGGCGGCGCCGAGGGCGTCGCGCCCGCGTTCAACTTCTACCCCGACGACCGCTCGCCGTTCGTCGAGGCCGAAGTGCGCCGCTACGCCGACCTCGTCGCCGAGCAGGGCCTGCCGCTGCTGGTCACCGAGACCAACCGCAGCCACGCCACGCTCCGCCGCCTGCTCGTCAGCGGCGCCACGCTGATCGCGCCGTACCTCCAGGCGTCCGGGTACGACTTCGGGTACACGCCGTCGGTCGGCAACTGGGGCGACCCGGGCGGGTTCATGACCCACGACTACGACTTCGGCGGCTACCTCTCCCCCGTGGGCGAGGCGCGGCCCGAGACCGCCGAGGCCCGCGTGCTCACCGCGTTCGCGCGCACGCTCGGCCCGGCCCTCGCCAGGGCCCGCACCACCGAAGCCGAAGGCGTCCAAGGCGTCTCGGTGACCACCAGCGCCTCGCCGTCGCGGCTCGTCCTCGACGGCGGCGGCACGGTCACCGGCGTCCCGAACCTCACCGAGGAACCGGGCACGGCGACGGTCGAGGTCGGGGACCACTTCCCTGTCACGTTCGCGCTCGCACCGCGTTCGTGCGCGCTCGTGATCCAGGATCTGCCGCTGGACAGGTTCGGTCTCGAGGGAACCTTGAAGTTCGCGTCCGCGGATCTCATCGGCGCCGGGCCGGAGGGACTTCAGTTCGCTTCGCGCACTTCGAGTCGCGTCGCGCTCGCGAACGGTCCGGGCGTCACGTTCGTGGAGCTCGACGCGCCGGTGCCGGGCGCTCCGGTCCGAGTCGCCACGAGCATGAACGGCATCCGGATCATGGTCCTCCACCCCGAGGACGTCGCCGACCCGCGCGGCGCGAAGGCCGAGATCTCGGCAGCTCCAAGCGAACCCGAGGCCGTCACCGCGGCCGTCAAACTGGACCTGGCGGCCCGCTCGGGCGAGACGACCGCGCACGACCTGCCGCCGGCCTCCGAGGCCGTCGGCGTCTACCGCGGCCGCACGCACTACGCGACCGTGCTCGACGGCGTCGACGAGCTGCTCATCGAAGGCGCGGCCGACATCGTCGACCTCGCCCTCGACGGCGAGGCGCTGCCGTCCAAGGTCGTCTACGGGGCCACGATCACCGTGCCGACCGCGGGGAAGACCGCGTTCACCGCGACCGTGGAGACCTGGGGCCACTGCAACTTCGACGACACGCGCCTCCCGGGCCTCGCGCTCGGGTCGCTCCGCGGCCTCGGCCGGGTCTGGGCCGTCGCCGGACGCGAGGACGTCCATGCACTGTGGACGGTCGACGGCGGGGAGCAGTGGGCCGGCGACCCCGCGCCCGTGCGGAGCCTCGGCGGCTGGAGCAGCACCCGCATCGGACGTCCGGCGACCTACCGCCGCGCGCTCCCGGTCGACGGCATCGGCCACTACGCCTTCCACATCGAAGGACTCACCGTTCCCGTCGAGGTCGACGTGGACGGCGAGACGCGCATGGTCAGCCCGATCGACCCGTGGGTCCACCTCGCCCCCGGCGAGGGCCGCCAGGTCGCGGTCACCGCACCGCACTGGCCCGGATCGGGCGGCGGCGCCGAACTGCTCCGCCTCGCACCCGTCGAGGGCTGGCAGGTCGAGGCCCAGCCGGACACCGCGATCCTCGGGCTGGCCGGGCACGGCGCCGAAGGTCTCGCCGTCGAGCTGCCGCTCGACCTCGCCCCCGGCGAGGAGACCTGGCTCGACGTGGCCGTCCCGCCCGGCGGGCGGTCGCTCCGGTTCGAAGGCGAGCAGGTCCGCCTGAGCGCCTTCGCCCACGGCGAACTCCTGGGCCGCGTCTGGCTGGAGGACCCGCACCGCCCGCGGTTCACCGGCGGCGATCCGGGTCGACTGTGGATCCCCGCCGGATGGAACTCCGGTACCGTCAGGTTGCTGGTCCGCGGCACCGCGGGAGGCGCGCAGCCGCGCCTCGCGCGCGTGACCGCCGCCGCCGCCCCGGAGTAGACCGCAGCCCCCCAGGAGAACCGATGGCCCCCACCAGGCGCACCTCGCGCGACATACGCAGCGAATCGCGGCTCGACGTGCTGCACGCGCTGCTCGCCGCGGGCGAGACGACCCGCAACGAGCTCGCGCGCACCACGGGCCTGAGCACCGCGACCGTCGCCACGGTCGTCAGCGACCTGCTCTCGGGCGGGATCGTCACCGAGGCCCGCGTCGCGAGCGGACGCGTCGGGCGGCCCACCACCCTCCTGCGGCTCAACCAGGACCGCGGCCGCATCGTCGGCGTCGACGTCGCGGAGACGTACATCAGGGCGGTCGTGTTCGACGCCGCCCTCGATGAGACCGCCTCCGCCGAGATCGCCGCCGACGAGCGGCACGACGAGACCGAAGAGGTCGTCGACGGCATCGCCCGCGCCGTCGACGCCGCGCTCGCGCAGGCGGGCACGCCGCGGGGCGAGGTGCTCGGGGTCGGCATCTCGCTCCCCGGCTCCATGCAGCGCTGGGGCGGCGCGGCGCCCGTCATGCCGAACGCGGCCTGGCGCCACGTCGACCGGCTCCGCGAACGCCTCGACCTGCCGATCGTGATCGACAACCCGCTCAAGGCCATCGCCACCGCGGAGCTGTGGTTCGGCGAGGGCCGCCGGCACTCGAGCACCATCACCGTGAACCTCGGGACCGGCGTCGGCGCCGGGATCATCCTCAACGGCGCGATCCTGCGCGGCGCCACCAACTTCGCGGGCGAATGGGGCCACAGCCTCCTCGCCCTCGACGGCCGCGCCTGCCGGTGCGGGCGCAACGGCTGCGTCGAGGCGTACGTGGGCGCGCTGGGCATCCAGCAGACCCTGGGAGCGATCGCCCCCGGGCACCCGCTCGCGGCGGTGCCGCTCCAGCGTGACTTCATCGACGCCCTCGCCGCCGCGCTGGAGCCGCCCGAACCGGACCCGGCCGTCACCGAGACGATCCGGCTCACCGCCCGCTACCTAGGGGCCGCGCTCGCCGACCTCGTCGCGATCGTCAATCCCGAGACGATCACGCTCACCGGCTGGACCGTGTGGGCCCTCGGCGACCACCTGGTGCCGGCCGTGCGCCGCAGCGTCGTCGAGGAGGCGCCCGGGGACGCGGCCGCCGACCTGGAGGTCCAGGTGTCGACCGTGCGCGGCAACTCGGTGGCCACCGGGATCGCGACGATCGCGCTCGAACGCTTCCTCAGCGACGTCGGCCTCGTCACCACCCGGGTCCCCACCGCCCTGTAGGGCCTGGCCCGAGGGCCGGAAGCGGCTGCGACCCGGAGCCGCGGCGCGGGCCCAGGTGTGCGGCGAACGGCCGCGGGGTAACCCCGGACCGGAAGACGACGCGCCGACCGGCGCGTTCCGCGACCGAAGGAGGATGTGCCTTGAGCACCATCACCGAATCAGTCGACGTTGAAGTCCCGGTCTCAACGGCGTACAACCAGTGGACCCAGTTCGAGACCTTCCCGTCCTTCATGGAGGGCGTCGAGGAGGTCCAGCAGATCGGGGACACGCTGACGCACTGGCGCACGAGCATCGGCGGGGTCACCCGCGAGTTCGACGCCGCCATCACCGAGCAGCACCCCGACGAGCGGGTGGCCTGGAAGTCCGTCTCCGGGCCGGTCCACGCGGGCGTCGTCACGTTCCACCGCCTCGACGACGCCACCACGCGCGTCACGGCGCAGATGGAGATCGACCCTGAGGGCTTCGTCGAGAAGGCGGCCGACAAGATCGGCGTCCTCGACCGCCGCGTCAAGGGCGACATGCGGCGCTTCAAGGACTTCATCGAGCACCGCGGCGGCGAGACCGGCGGCTGGCGCGGCGACGTCGAACCGCCCGGCATTCCGACCTGACCCGTCGGCCGGCCCGCGGGCCGGGACTAGTCCGCTTCGAGAGCCTCGGCGAGTTCGCCGAGGCTCTCGGCGTGCCGGTCGAAGGCGTCCCCCGGCGCGGGCGGGTCGCCGACCGGGCGGCGGAGGTAGGCCGTGCGCATCCCGACGCCCTGGGCACCGCGCAGGTCCCAGGCGTGGGCGGCGACCATGAGCAGGCGCTCGGGCGGGCAGCCGACCGCTTCGACGGCGAGCCGGTACACCTCGGGCGCGGGCTTGTACGTGCGGGCGTCCTCGGCCGAGAGCGCCTGGTGCCA
Source organism: Glycomyces albidus (assembly GCF_009451885.1). Lineage (GTDB taxonomy): Bacteria > Actinomycetota > Actinomycetes > Mycobacteriales > Micromonosporaceae > Glycomyces > Glycomyces albidus. The sequence continues at coordinate 20,564 of NZ_WIAO01000019.1, read as the reverse complement.
TCGCAGGCCGGCGTTGGCGCTCAGGTGCAGGAGCGCGGCCCGGTTCGCGTTCGACAGGGCCAGCACCGGGTACCGGCGGGCGAGCCGCTCGAGGCCCGCCGCCGAGTCGTCCCAGGCGGGGTGGCGCCGGCCGGCGGAGGCGAGCCGGGCGAGGGCGGCCGCGTCGGTGACCCCGGCGCGCTCGGCGACGGCGCCGGCGGCTTCGCTGTCGATGGCGTCGGCCGTCGCGAAGGGCCGCTCGCCCTTGACGATGCGGTCCTGCTCGCGTTCGACGTGGCGCTGCCACAGGTCGAGCAGCGCATCGGTGTCGGCGTCGGGCGCGGCTTCGCGGATGGCGTCCGCGAGCCCGCGGGCCTCGTCGACCATGGTGCCCAGGACGTCGAAGACGACGGCCTCGATGTGCGCGGTCATGTCCGATCCTTCCGTTGCGTCGGAGGCGATTGTGCCACTGCTATGCGGGGACGACGGGGCGGACCGAGCCGCGGATGACCAGATGGGCGCCGAGGACCGTGTGCGGGGGCGGGCCGCCGTTGCGGGCGTGCTCGAGGGCGAGGCGCACGGCGGTGCGGCCGAGCTCCTCGTGGGGCTGGTAGACGGTGGTGAGGTCGATGTCGGCGGCGGGAGGGAGGTCGTCGAAGCCGACGAGGGAGACGTCGCCGGGGACGGTGAGGCCGCGTTCGAGCAGGGCCTGGCGGGCGCCGGCGGCGATCTGGTCGTTCGCGGCGAACACGGCGGTGAAGTCGGGCGCTCCGGCGGCGAGGCGCTCCTGCATCATCCGGTAGCCCTCGAAGCGCTCGAAGGTGCCGTCGGCTTCGAGGCCGGGGTCGTGCGGGACGCCGTAGGCGGCCAGGGCGCCGCGGTAGCCCTCGATGCGGGCGTCGGCGGTGGTGTAGCCGGGGCGGCGGCCGAGGTAGAGGATGCGCCGGTGGCCGTTGGAGAGCAGGTGGCCGGTGGCGGCGAAGGCGCCGCCGGTGTTGTCGTACTCGACGACGACGGCGGGGGCGTCGGGGCCGAGCGGCGGCCGGCCGCACAGGACGAGCCGCGAGCCGATCGCCGCGAGCGCGTGGGCGTAGCGGCTCATGCGGGCGCGGTACTCGTCGTCGGCGTTGACGTTGCCGACGAGGATGACGGCCTCGGGGTGCTGCTCGCGCATGAACTGGACCATGGCGAGTTCGCGTTCGGCGTCGCCGCCCGTGGTGCCGATCTGGCAGAGGCGGGCGTCCTCGGCGGCCTGGGTCTGGACGCCTTGGGCGACATGGGCGTAGTGGGGGGAGATCACCGAGTTGACGATGATGGCGATGCTCTTGCGGGTGGTGCCCTGGAGTGCGCGGGCGTGGTGGTTGGCGACGTAGTCGAGTTCTTCGACGGCGCGCATGACCTTGGCGCGGGTGGCGGGGGCGGCCGGGTAGGTGCCGGAGAGGATGCGGGAGACGGTGGCGACGGAGACGCCGGCGCGTTCGGCGACCTCGCGGATGGTGGTGTGGCGCTTGCCGTCGCCGGTGCTGGTCCCTTTGCGCGCCAAGCTGTCCGCCTTTGCTTCAGGGTTTTCTGAGAACGGTTCCTGAAACAATGATTCCCCGCGGGCGGCGGCGTGTCAAGTTCGGGGCCGCGGTGGGGCGCGGTCGGGCGGGGAGCGGCCCCTCATCGTCGCTCCCCGCCCCGGGGACGGCTTACTGCTCGCTGGCGAAGAGCGTCTCGGCTTCGGTGAAGAAGAGGTCGGCGGCTTCGGCGGCGGTCATCTCGCCGTACTGGACCTGCTGGTAGATCTCGGTGAACTTGGCTTCGATGGCGCCGGCGGCGGCGGGCGGCACGACCGGCGCGCCCGCGAGGTGCTGCTCGACGCCGGCCTCGTAGTCCAGGACGAGCTGCGACGCCTCGTCGAGTTCGACGCTCTCCAGGGCGGCGGTGGTGGACGGGATGCCGCGGTTGGTGCCGAGGATCGCGGCGGCCTCGGGGTCGCCGAGGAGGAACTCGATGAGCTTGGCGGCCGGTTCGGGCTGCTCGGAATTGGCGGCGATGACGAACTGCATCGAGGGCCGCAGGTGGAGGGCGAGGTTGGCCGGGTCGGCGGTGGGCGGGGCGATGATGCCGAGCGTGCCGCCGCTCTCGGTGATCGTGGGCCAGTAGCCGTTGATTGCGGTGTCCCAGCGCATCTCGGTGGCGACGGTGCCGGCGGCGACGCCGGGCGCGTTCTCGGCGGCCGCCTCCTCCGGGGAGGGGACGGAGCCGTCGGCCTGGAGCGGCGCCGCGAGGCTCCACCATTCGGCGAGCTGCTCGCGGGTGAAGTTGAGGCTCGCGGCGTCGTCGGAGTAGAAGCTGCCGCCCTGCTGGCGCAGCCAGAGTTCGGCGAGGAGGTAGGAGCCGGTCCAGTCGCTGCCGCCCCAGCGGCCGTCGCCGAGGGCGCCGGTGAGGGTCCGGACGAGTGCGGCGTAGTCGGTCCAGGAGTAGCCGGTCTCGGGCACGGGGATGCCGTACTCCGCGAACCAGTCCGGGCGGTAGATGAGGCCGAAGACGTTGGTGCCGACCGGGACCGCGATGAGCTGCCCGTCGAGTTCGGCGGTGTCGAGGACGCCGTCGCGGAAGGCGGCGGTGTCGACGAGGTCGTCGAGGGGCATGAGCATGCCGTTGCCGCCGAACTGGCGCAGGCGCGGGTAGTCCATCTGGAAGACGTCGGGCAGGTCGCGGGAGGCCATGCGGCCGGTGAGGCTCTCCCAGTAGGCGGGGTAGTCGGCGAAGTTGGTGGTGACCTTGATGCCTTCGTTCTTCTGCATGAAGAGATCGACGGCCTGCTTGGTGACCTCGGCGCGGGCGTCGTCGCCCCACCATTCGAAGGTGATCTCGACGGGGTCGTCGGCGGTGCCGGCGGGCCCGTCGTCGCCGCAGGCGGTGGCGGCGGCGAGGGCGGCGGTGGCGGTGGTGCCGGTGAGGAGGGTCCGGCGGCGGATCGGGCTGCTCATCGTTGAACTCCTTTGTGAGGGATGGGGGTTGGGATCGTCGTAGTTAAATCGTTTTAACTTTCAATGCGGCCACCTTAGAACGCGCTTTCAGCGGCTGTCAAGGCGGCCGGTCCGGTTCGGGCCGCGCTCACTCCCTTCCGGCGAAGAACCGGGCCCGGTAGACGTGCCGGCCGGGGCCGAGCTCGCCGGTGAGCACCGGCAGGACCGTTGCGGGCCAGTACAGGTGGGTGCCGGGCATGGGCCAGACGAGTCCGGCCCGGCGGTTCCCGCCGTCGTCGAGGGCCTCGCTGCGGATGCCGCGGGAGACGGCGGCGGCGCGGTCGTCGGCCACGGCGGTCTCGCTGCCGTCGCGCGGCACGCACCAGCCGCCTTCGCCGGTGCGCAGGCGCCGGCCGGTCTCGATGACGTGGGTCCGGGTGTGCCAGCCGTCCTCGAACGCCTCGAGCACCGAGGTGACGGTGACGTCCTCCCAGGGCCGCCAGACGGTCGTGAGGCGGCCGCTCCAGTCGATCGCGCAGGAGTCGGCGTCCTCGCGGCCGCGCCAGTGGACGCCGTCCTCGGAGAGCACGAGCGCGCCGTCGGGGGCGGCGGCCTCGAGGCCGGGACCGTCGACGGCGTGGGAGAAGCCGGCGAGCGAGGAGTAGGCCAGGCGCGCGTAGGTGTCGCGGCCGCCGCGCATCTTCGCGCGCCAGGACTGGCCGTTGAGGCGGGTGACGTTGCCGCCGGCGTCGCGCACATGGACCGATGCCGCGGCCGGGTCCGCCTCGGTGACCGGCCCCGGGACCGCCGCCTCGGTGGTCCAGAAGGGATGGTCGGCCGGGGCGAGGAGGCCGGTGAAGACCTTCGCGGCCCACCACGGGGACCCGGCGGTGAGGTACTGCTCGACGAGGGCGTCGTTCGGGTAGCCGTAGCCGACCGTCAGGCGGTGGTCGGGGGTGAGGATCGGCTTGTCCCACCACCATTCGAGCAGGCGGCGGCTGAAGCCCGCGGCCTCGGCCCACGGGACGGCCTCCACGTCGGCGGCGGCCAGCGCGCCCCACAGCGACCCTTGGGCGAAGCGGTAGCCCATGCTGCGCCCGTAGGGGACGGCCGCGCCGTCGGCGGCGAACCAGGAGCGGAAGCTGCGGGCGAAGTCGGCGGCGGGTCCGACGAACCGGTCGTCGCCGCCGATCCGGTAGTGCAGCAGTGCGTAGGTGTGGAAGGCGAACGGGTTGTAGTAGTCGACCCGGCCCTGGGGGCCGTCCTTGAAGGCGCCGCCGCCGAGGTGGAACTCGCCGATGCGGTCGAGGTGGGCCTCGGCCACGGCCGGGTCGCGGTCGGCGCCGACCGCGTCGAGGCCGTGGCCGGCGAAGACCGGGAAGTAGTGCCAGTTGTTGTCAACCACTCCGGTCCTGTACGCCTGCGAGAGCCAGGCGACGGTGTGGTCCTTCGCCTTGGGCTCCAGGGGCTCCCAGAGTTTCTCGGGGACGGTGGCGAGGGCCCAGCCGACGGCGGCGGCCTCGACGCAGCGCTGGTCGCCGTCGCCGAAGTCGCCGGCGTACCAGTCGTCGCCGGGGTCGAGGGCCCGGGAGAGCGTCGCGGCGAGGGCGTCCCAGAGGTCGTCCGGGACCGCCTCGGCGGCTGCGGCCAGGCCCCACAGCGGGCGGGTGAGCAGTTCGAACCAGTTCTCGCGGTGGGAGTGGTTCGACATGGTCACCGGCATCGCGTCCGGTCCTTCGGCGGCGAGCGCCACCGCGGGCCGTCCGAGGGCGGTCGCGGCGGCCTGCCATCCGGTGCGGGTCTGGTCGAGCGGGCCGAAGGCCCGCAAGGGAGTGGTCACAGGGTTCAGTCCATGGGGTCGGGCGGGGCCGCCGGGGAGGCGGCGGCCCCGCGGTCGGTCAGTAGGTGATCGGCGGCCGGGGCGGGGTGGGCATGCCCGAGCCGAGGTAGTAGTCGGTGTGGTGGGACTGCATGTAGCCCTTGACGGTCATGTCGTTGCGGTAGGCCGGGTTGTGGGCCAGGGTGTACAGCCGGATGTCGCTCGGCTGATCGGTGGTGAAGACGAGCAGCTCGTCGTAGGAGCCGTTCGGGAGCACGACCTCCTCGCGCCAGTCGCCGAAGACGTCGGCGATGAGCGTGGGCTGGCTGCGCGGTCCGAGGACCCCGCCGTAGTTCCAGGTGGATTCCAGCCGCGGCAGGCTGCCGCTCGGGGTGGGGTTGTTCCAGTCCCACTGCTCGATCTTGCCGGCGTTGAACAGCTCCATGGTGATGTCGCCGTCCCACCACAGGCCCATCTGCGGCCAGGGTGCGTTGCCGCTGTCGGTGGTGAGCCGGTTGGCAGAGGCGTTGTAGAGGCCGTCGAAGGACCAGACCTCCATGCCGGGGAAGCGGGGGTCGATGTCGCCGGCCATGCCGCGGCCGACGTCGGCGGTGCCGCTGAGGGTGTGCTTCCAGATCATCTGGCCGGTCGCGGCGTCGTAGTAGTACTCGCGCAGGCCGCTCGGGTTGTTCTGCTGGACGCCGTAGCCTTCGAGGCCCGGGTTGGCCGGGTCGATGTCGGCGATGTGGAACCGGTCGCCGTGGATGACGCCCTGCGAGCCCAGTGAGTACTTGAGAGTGCCGTCGCCGTTGAGCACGAATCCGATCTCGGCGAACTCGTCGGTGCCGTTCCCGTCGACGTCGATGCAGCGGCTGTTGTGGCCGTCGGGGTGGTTCCCGTTGCCGCGCAGCCACTTCCATTGCATGTCGACGTTGGCGCCGTCGAACTCCCAGGCGGTGACCATAAGGTTGAATCCGCCGTTGCCGATCCGGTTCTTCATGAACGCGACCAGGCTCGGCGTGGTGCCGTCGAGGTGGCAGGCGACGAACCTGGCGTACATGGGGCCGTCGGAGAGGTAGTCGGTCGGCACCTTCGCCGAGTCGCGCAGCGCGCCGGTCCGCCCGTCGAGGATGGCGATGAACTGCTCGTTGTCGTTGGCGTGGTTGAACCTGGTGCCGTCGCCGAACGTCACGCCGTCGGCGATCCTGACCGCGACCTCGGATCGGCCGTCGCCGTCGAAGTCGTAGACGGTGACGCCGTCGTTGTGGCCGACGTTGATGGTGGACGAGCCGCCTTCGATGTTGTTCTGGTCGGTGCTGTTGGGCCCCATGTCGACTTCCCAGAGGAAGTCGCCGTCGCTCGAGTACGCCTCGATCGACTGCGGGGAGGTCTGGCGGTCGACCACGTAGTCGTATTCGCCGTCGCCGTCGAGGTCGCCGACCCAGGTGAAGTGGATCGGGCCGCCGTCACGCAGGGGGATGCGGACGATCGGTTCATCGGCGTGGTTGGCGGTCAGCGTGAACGAGCCGCTTGCGGCCTGCTCGGACCCGTTGACGACGGGGGTGACGCGGTAGGCGTTGGACTGCGTGAGGTTCGCGGTGGTGTCGGTGTAGTTGGTCCCGCCGGTGAGGACTTGGCTGTTGAGCTTCGTCCATGAGCCCCCGGCGGCAGAGCGGTAGACGTTGAAGCCGATGCCGGTGGGATCGAGCCCGAGCAGGCGCCAGCTGACCAGGACGTTGCGGCCGTTGCGCACGGCGACGACGCCGCGGCCGAGGTCCTCCATCTGGCGGGAGCCCTCGGCCGGGCCGCCGCCGATGACGACGTCGAGGTAGTCGATGTTGGCGAGGCCCGAGGCGGTGGTGGCGACGAGCCGCACGGTGTTGGCGCCGGCCTTCACCGGCACGGTGAGCGTGGTGCCCGACCAGGAGTTCCATGCGCCGGTGCTCGGGAACCCGAGGCCGGCCCGGACGGTCGAGCCGTTGACCTGGACGTCGGCGGCGCGGGTGTCGCTCCCGCCGTTGGCGTGGCCGATCTCGATGGTCGCGTCGCCCGCCTGGGGCGCGTTGAAGGTGAACGCGACCGCGGTGCCGGCCGCGTTGGGGGTGTTGCAGAAGCCGTCTCCGGAGTACCCGGAGTGGTTCGTGTCGACCGTGCCTTCGCAGGTGGCGGGCGAGCGCTCCGCCTCGTACCTGCCGTCTTGGGCGTGCGAGGTCGCGGCGTTCACCGCGAAGCCCGCGGCGGCGGTCGCCAGGGCGACCGCGACTGCGGTGATCTTCAATCGCGAACGCCGGGTTCGCTTAAACGTTTTCATGATCGCTCCAAGTATGCCGGTGGAACGGGCTTGCCGCCAGACCCGGCCGGCGATGCCTCCGTCGGTCGGATGGGGCGCACCCTCGATCGCTTGACGATACATCGACAGGTGACTATATTGAACCCCCTGAGTTAAAACGATTTACATCGATCTTCGACTCGCTTCCCCTTGGAGGTTCCATGTCAAGCACTTCACCGGAGGCGGACCCGTTGCCGCGCACCGGATTCAGTCGCCGCGGCGTCCTCGCGACGACGGCCGGCGTCGCCGCCGCGGCCGCGCTGTTCGAGCCCTCCCCCGCGCACGCCCAGACCACCGGACCGGCCACCGATCCCGGCCCCGAGTCGGTCGAACTGAAGTGGCTCGAAGGCGCCCCCGCCGAGTCCCCCGGCTCGACCTGGGGCGTCCCCTGGGGCCCGGGCCGCTTCCCCGAGGACCAGGCGTTCCGGCTCACCGGCGCCGACGGGTCGGCCGTCCCGGTCCAGACCTGGCCCCTCGCCTACTGGCCCGACGGCTCCCTCAAGTGGACCGCCCACGCGATCGGCCCGGCCGCGACCCACGAGTCGTTCACGCTCGAAGCCGGGGAGCCCGCCGCCCCCGCGACCCCCGTCACGGTCACCGAGTCCCGCAACCACATCGACGTCTCGACCGGCGTCATCACCGCCCGGATCGGCAAGAGCGGCACCGACCTCGTCAAGCACGTCAAGCGCGGCGACCGCACCATCGCCGAGGCCGGCCACCTCGTGAACATCACCCAGACCGAGCCCCCCGAACCCGAGACCGGGTCGGTCACCCGCGAGCGCTACACCTCGGAGATCGAGGAGGTCGCGATCGAGCAGGAGGGACCGGTCCGGGCGGTGATCCGCATCGACGGCAACCACCGCAAGATCCGCGGCCGCGGCCGCTCCTGGCTGCCGTTCACCGTCCGCCTGTACTTCTACGCCGGCGGCGAGTCCTTCCGGATGGTGCACACGTTCGTCTACGACTCCGACGGCGGCGACGCGTTCATCGCCGGCCTCGGCGTGCGCTTCAAGGTCCCGCTCACCGACGCCGCGTACGACCGCCACGTCCGCTTCGTCGGCGAAGGCCACGGGCAGCTCACCGAGGCCGTCAAGCCGGTCACCGGCATGCGCCGCGACCCCGGGCGGGCCGTCCGGGAGGCCCAGATCGCCGGGCGGGCACTCCCCGACCCGTCCACATGGGACCAGCGGGTGACCACCCGGCTCCACTGGATCCCCGACTGGGGCGACTACTCGCTCACCCAGCTCACCAGTGAGGGCTTCGCGATCAAGAAGCGCACCAAGGAAGGCCACGGGTGGGTCCCGGTCGACCAGGGCCGCCGCGCCTCCGGCTTCGGATACGTCGGCGGCGTCTCCGGCGGGTTCGGGTTCGGCCTGAAGGACTTCTGGCAGCGCCACCCGTCCGGGCTCGACATCCGCGGCGCGCACACCGACGAGGCCGTCGTGACCGTGTGGCTTTGGTCGCCCGAGGCGCAGCCGATGGACAACCGGTTCTACCACGACGGCCTCGGCCAGGACACCTACGCGAAGCAGCTCGACGCCCTCGAGATCACCTACGAGGACTACGAACCGGGCTTCGACACCCCCTACGGCGTCGCCCGCACCGGCGAGCTGCTGTTCTGGGCGCTCGACGCGACCCCCTCGGCCGAGCGCCTCGGCGCGATGGCCGACGCCGTCCGCGCCCAGCCGCAGGTCGTCGCCCCGCCCGAGCACCTGTCCGCCGCCGGCGCCTTCGGCGGCCTCGTCGGGCCCGTGGACCGCTCGCACCCGTTCAAGGAGTACACGGAGGACCTCCTCGACGCGAACTTCGCGTACTACCGGGCCGCCCAGGACCAGCGGCACTGGTACGGGTTCTGGGACTACGGCGACGTCATGCACTCCCAGGACGGCGACCGCAAGGTGTGGCGCTACGACGTCGGCGGCTACGCCTGGGACAACTCCGAGTTCTCCACCGACCAGTGGCTGTGGCAGTACTACCTGCACACCGGCCGCGCCGACGCGTTCCGCTTCGCCGAGGCCATGACCCGCAAGACCACCGAGGTGAACACCTACCACATCGGCGAATGGGCGGGCCTGGGCACGCGGCACGGCGTCATGCACTGGGGCGACTCGTCCAAGCAGGTGCGCATCGCGAACGCGAACTACTGGCGCTACTTCTACTACCTGACCGCCGACGAGCGGGTCGGGGGCATCCTGCGCTTCCTCCACGACTCGGAGAAGACCGCGCTCGTGCTCGACACCGGCCGCAAGATCCGCGACCCCGAGGCCGACCCGTGGGTCCCCGACCCGACCGCGCTCGACATCGGTTTCGGCACGAGCTGGGCGCCGCTCGCGGCGGCCTGGCTCACCGAATGGGAGCGGCGCGGACCCGAATGGGAGTGGTGCCGGGACAAGGTGCTCGGCACGATGGAGACGATCGCCGCCCAGCCGAACGGCTTCGCGCAGGGCTCGGCGCCGTACAACATGGAGACCGGCCGGTACGCCGTCAGCGAGACCCCCGTGGTCGAGCGGTCCAACCTCTCCAGCGGCTTCGGGCGCTTCGAGATCGTCGCCGAACTGCTCCAGCAGGTCGACATGCCCGCGTTCGAGGCCGACTGGCTCCGCTACAGCCGCTTCTACACCGCCACCCGCGCCGAGCAGGAGGCCGAGTACGGCGGCCGATTCGGCGACCTGTTCCTGTGGGCGTACACGCGCGGCAATGCGCAGGTCTACGCCCGCACCGGCGACGAGTCGCAGGCCCGCCACGCCTGGAAGGTGTTCCGGACCCAGGCCGAGTACTGGAAGGGCGACCTGGAGGACTGGCCCGCCTTCGAACGGGTCGAGACCACCTTGAACCCGACCGACTGGTGGCCGCGCATGGCCACCAACGACGCCGCCCAGTGGGGCATGGCCGCCATCCAGAACCTGCACCTGATCGGCGACTTCGTCCCCGACGAGTGAGCCGGACGCAAAGCCGTGGTGGGGGCCCCGGGGGGGCGGCCCCCCCCGGGGGGCCGGGGGGGGGGGGGGGGGCCCCCGGCCCCCCCGGCGGTGTCGGCCCCCCCCCCGGGGGGGGGCCCCCGGGGGGGGCCCCCCCCACGGCTGGTTCCCGGGCGGCGGTTCTCGGCGACTCGCGCCGACGGGAACCGGAATCCGGCTGAGAGTGTCCCCGCAGTCCATGACGGGACGCGCCCCGGTCCTTTCGATCGGGATCGGGCGGACACCACGAGTCTGCCTGTGAACGAAGTGGCGTGCGAGGCGGAAGACCGGCGGGACACCGGCGGGAACGGCGCCTGGAGCGCGGCGGTCCCGGTGCGCCGCGACGCGGCAGGCGGCGAGGACCGCGCGCGATCACGACGACGAGTTCGCCGGCATGAGCCGTATCCCGCCGCCCTATCGCTGCGGCGCCGCCCGGACAGCGGCGACGACTTCCCGATAAGTCCTGGCTTCGACTGATGTGCATTGATTCAGCCCTTGCGATTCACAGAGAATGAATCCGAACCTCAGAAAAATTAAACTCTCACCGTTGACTCCTTAAGAATCTTAAGATAGAAATGAAGGACGTCATCGTTGAGAGTGAAGGAGCCGGGATGGACTGGCAGGAGCTGACGGACCTGACGGGAGGGCAGGAGTTCGTCGTCGAACGGGTGCGGCTCGTCGAGAGCGGCATCGCGGTCGAAGGCGAGTTCGAGCCGCCGCAGCTGGCCCAGCTCAGCGCCGACGACCAGGTGTTCGTCGCAGCGTTCGTCAGGTCGCACGGCTCGATCAAGGAGATGGAGCGGATCTTCGGGGTCAGCTACCCGACGGTCAAGGCGCGGTTGAACCGGATCGCCGCGCACCTCGACTTCGTCGAGACCGACCCGGCGCCGTCCGGCGCCGACGTCATCGAACGGCTCCGCCGCGGCGAGCTCAGCGTCGACGAGGCTCTGGCGGAGCTGGAGAAGCCGCGATGATCCCGCAGCTCGTCACCGTCCGCTGGCGCCGCAGAGGAAACCGCGTCCGGCGGCTGTGGATCCCCGTGGTCCCGGTGGCCCTGCTGCTCTCGCCGCTGCTGGTGCTCGCGGTGATCGGAGGCGTCGTCGCCTGCCTCCTCTTCGACATGAGCCCGCTCCGAATGCTCGGCGGGATCGGGCGGGTCCTCTGGACGCTGCCGGGCACCAGGTTCGAGCTCGAGATGCACGGCACCGCCGTGTTCCTCGGGATCAGATGAGACCGGGAAAGGAAACCACCACCATGAACGAGCAGCGCCGCCAGATCCTCCAGATGCTGGCCGAGAACAAGATCACCGCCGACGAGGCCGAGCGCCTCCTGGCCGCGATCGAGCCCGAGGAGTCCGACCCCGCGCCGGGGGCCCGGGTCCGTGCGAAGTCGTCGCGCCCCAAGTACCTGCGTGTCATCGCGAACTTCAACGACGAGGTCGACGGCGAGTTCCGGGTCAACGTCCGGGTGCCGCTCCGGCTCCTGCGCGCCGGGGTCCGGCTCACGAGCCTCATCCCGCCGCGGGCGGTCGTCCAGGTCAACACCGAGCTCGCCAAGGTGGGCGTCCCGTTCGACCTGGGCGAGCTCAAACCGCAGCAGCTCGAGGAGCTCGTCGACGCCCTCGACGAGCTCACCGTCGACGTCGACCAGGCCGACATGACGGTGAAGGTCTACTGCGAGTAGGGGTCGTGCTCGACCCCGTGCTCGACCTCGGCCAGCGGCTCACCCTCTCCCCTCCACCGAAGCAAGGAGCCATGAACACCCCAGTGCCGCCCGCGATCCTGATCCAGGGCGTCCAGAAGTCCTACCAGGACGTCCACGTCCTCAAGGGCGTCGACTTCGAGGTCGTGCGCGGCGGCATCTTCGCGCTGCTCGGCTCGAACGGCGCCGGCAAGAGCACGCTCGTCCGCATCCTCTCCACGGCCGCGATGATCGTCTACCGCCGGAAGATCGCTTGACCCGCAAGGGAAACCAGAGCGGGCCGGCCCAGCGAGGGGCCGGCCCGTTCCTTCCCCCTAGGCCCTCGACTCCTCGGGGAAGAGTTCGGCGATGAGGCCCTCGATGCGGGTCTTGATCTCGTCGCGGATGGGTCGGACGGCTTCGATGCCCTGGCCTGCGGGGTCGTCCAGGGTCCAGTCCAGGTAGCGCTTCCCGGGGAAGACCGGGCAGGCGTCGCCGCAGCCCATGGTGATGCACACGTCGGCGGCTTCGACCGCCTCGGTGGTGAGGATCTTCGGCTTCTGGTCGGCGATGTCGATGCCGACCTCCTTCATCGCCGCGACGGCGACCGGGTTGACGCTCGACGCGGGCGCGGACCCGGCGGAGCGGACCTCGACGCGGTCGCCCGCGAGATGGCCGAGCCACCCCGCGGCCATCTGGGAGCGGCCGGCGTTGTGGACGCAGACGAAGAGGACCGAGGGCTTCGAGGACATGGCGGCTTCCTTTGCGGTGTCGGGCATACGGTCGGGCATGGTCAGGCTTCCCGGGTCGCGGGCGGGCGGAAGGAGCGGCGCGCCCGCAGACTCACGTAGACGAGGCCGACAAGGACCGGGACCTCGATGAGCGGGCCGACGACTCCGGCGAGGGCCTGGCCGGAGGCGGCGCCGAAGGTGGCGATCGCGACGGCGATGGCGAGTTCGAAGTTGTTGCCCGCGGCGGTGAACGCGAGCGTCGTGGTGCGCCCGTAGCCCAGGCCGACGGCCTTGCCGAAGGCGAAGGACCCGGCCCACATGACCGCGAAGTAGACCAGCAGCGGAAGTGCGATGCGGACGACGTCCATCGGCCGGGCGACGATCGCCTCGCCTTGGAGGGCGAACAGCACGACGATGGTGAACAGGAGCCCGTAGAGGGCGAACGGCCCGATCCGGGGCAGGAACCGGTCCTCGTACCAGTCGCGGCCCTTGCGGCGCTCGCCGATGCGGCGGGTCAGGTAGCCGGCGGCGAGCGGCACGCCGAGGAACACCGCGACGTTGAGGGCGATCTCCCGGCCGGAGACGTCGAGTCCCGTGGCGTCGAGGCCGAGCAGGCGCGGAAGGGCGTCGAGGTAGAGCCAGCCGAGGGCGCCGAAGGCGACGACCTGGAAGACCGAGTTCAGGGCGACGAGGACGGCGGCGGCTTCGCGGTCGCCGCAGGCGAGGTCGTTCCAGATGACGACCATGGCGATGCAGCGGGCGAGGCCGACGATGATCAGGCCCGTCCGGAACGCCGGGAGGTCGGGTAGGAAGACCCACGCAAGGGCGAACATGAGCGCGGGGCCGATGAGCCAGTTGAGGACCATCGAGGCGACCAGGAGCCGCTTGTCGGCGGTGACCGGGTCGAGCTTGTCGTAGCGGACCTTCGCCAGGACCGGATACATCATGACCAGGAGCCCGGCCGCGATCGGGAGGCTGATCCCGCCGATCTGGACCGCGTTCAGCGCCTCGCCGACGGCGGGGATCCACTGGCCGAGCGCGATCCCGGCGAGCATGGCGGCGCCGATCCAGACCGGCAGGTACCTGTCGAGGGTGGAGAGCCGACCGCCCGTCGCGGGCGCTTCGGTGGTCGCGGTCATGCGGCCGCGCCTTGAGGGACCGAGAGGACGGTGGAGAGCAGTTCGAGTGCGGCCGGTTCGGCGCGGTAGTAGACCCAGGTGCCGCGGCGTTCGGAGGTGACCAGACCGATCTCCTTGAGGACCTTGAGGTGGTGGGAGATGGTCGGAGCGGTGAGGTCGAACGCCTCGGTCAGGTCGCACACGCACACCTCGCCTCCCGCATGGGAGGCGATGAGCGAGAGCAGCCGCAGCCGCACCGGGTCCCCGAGCGCTTTGAACGACGGCGCGAGTCGCTCCGCCTGCGAAGCGGTTAGCGGTTCGGCGACCAGGGGGACGCGGCAGTCCTCGAGTTCGGCGGCGCTCAGGAGGGGCAGGGGCTGCTTCGACATGCGTCTAGTTTGACGAGTGCCTAAGCAGCCGGCAAGTCCGGAGGCCGAGACGTGGCCGAGCGTTCAAGCGGGGTTCATCCGGAGGGGAGGACCGGGGGCGATCCGGGCGGGAAGCGGCGATCGGCGCGGTTCCCCCGGCGCGCCGCACGCCGCGCACCAGAGAGCGCCGGATCGCAGGCCGCGACGAGGCGGAACGCGTTGGGCGGCCGCGCCCGGCTGGATTCGAGGCGTCCGGCCGGGCGCCATGGACGGACGCTTCCGACGTGGGGCCCGTCCCGTGAAGGCGAGGCGGTAGCCGAGTCCGTTCGTTCGCCCACAAGGCGAAGGGGCCTCCAGATGCCGGTTGCATCGGGAGGCCCCGACGACGCGGGGAGCGGGCGAACAGACCGTTTGACGACCGTTCTGATTCCGGGGACAGGCCCTAGCCGCAGCAGCCGCCGCTCAGCTGCGGGAGTTCTCGGCGTTCGCCCGAGCGGCCGTGGAGGACGCCGGTGGCGAGTCCGCGCGCATTGACCGCGACCGGCTCGGGCCGCGACGTGCCGCAGCCGCCCGCCGACGCGTCCTTGCCGGTGCCGCAGCCCGAGTCCGCTTCGGCGCTGGTGCCGCAGCAGCCCGCGCCTTCCGCGGCGTCGGCGATGCTGGTGGCTTCGAGGGAGCGCGACGAGGAGCAGACGCCGGTCTCGGGAAGGTCGAGTTCGACCTTGTCGGCGGCCTCGCGGTCCCCGGCGAGGGCGGCGGCGATGGAGCGGACCTGCTCGTAGCCGGTGGCGAGGAGGAAGGTCGGTGCCCGGCCGTAGGACTTCATGCCGACGAGGTAGAAGCCCTCGTCGGGCTGGGCGAGGTCGGCTTCGCCGTGCGGGGGCACCGTGCCGCAGGAGTGGAAGTTCGGGTCGATGAGCGGCGCGAGCTTCGCCGGGGCTTCGACGATCGTGTCGAGGTCGAGGCGGATCTCGCGCAGCATGCCGAGATCGGGCCGGAATCCGGTCGCGGCGGCGACCTGGTCGGCCTCGATGACGCGTTCGGCACCGCCGACGTTCCCCACTACCGCGACCGAGCCGTCGGCATGCGGCTCGAAGCGGTCGATGGTGAACCCGGAGACGAGGTCGATCGCGCCGGCTTCGACCAGTTCGCGCAGGCGGGTGCCGATCGTGCCCCGCGCGGGCAGCGCGTCGGCGGCGCCGCCGCCGTAGAGGCGGGTCGGGGAGGCGCCGCGGATCGCCCAGGTCACGGTCGTCCCTGGTTCGGCCTCGGCGAGCTTGGCGAGGTTGAGGAGCGTGTTCGCGGCGGAGTGGCCCATGCCGACGACCAGGGTTCGCTTGCCCGCGAAGCGGTCGCGCTGCGCACCGAGGACGTCCGGGAGCGGCCCTGCGGCCCAGGCGGCTTCGTGGTCCTCGCCGGGGGCGGCGAGGCCGTGGGCGCCGAGGGGGTTGGGCTGCGACCAGGTGCCGGAGGCGTCGATGACCGCGTCGACCACCAGGTCCGCCCATGCGCCCGCGGTGCTGCGGGTGCGGACGAGGTAGGGGCGGGTGTCGCGGTCGATGGTGCGGGTCTTGTCGACCCCGAGCCGGGACACCGCGACCGCGCGGGTGCCGTAGCGGATATGCGGGGACAGTTCCGGGGTCTTGGCGAGCGGGGAGAGGTAGTCGTCGATGAGTTCGGCGCCGGTCGGCAGTCCGTCCGGGTCGGGGGCGGTCCAGCCCTGGGCTTCGAGCAGTCGCTTCGCGGCCGGGTCGATGTCGAAGCGCCACGGGGAGAACAGGCGCACATGCCCCCATTGGCGGATCGCGTCGGCCGGGCCGTCGCCGGCTTCGAGGACGATCGGGGTCAGGCCGCGCTCGACCAGATGCGCGGCGGCGGCGAGACCGACCGGTCCGGCGCCGATGACGGCGACCGTGGATGCCGGAGGTGACGTGGGATTGGACATGGCGGGCTCCTGTGCGATCGGGCGACTGCGAGGACCGCAGTCACATCAACTCACGTCATTAATACCAGCGAACACTGTTGATAGCAAGTTCTGTGGTTTACTTGACTCCATGAGCCGCACGATCGAACTCGAACTGACCGACGTGAGCGCCCCCGGGGTCTCGGACGCGTCGGTGATCGAGCACGCCAAGGACCTCGCTCCCCAGTTCAAGGCCCTCGCCGACGAGAACCGGCTCGCGATCGTGCTGCTGCTGTCGGAGCACTCGCGCACGGTCCGCGAGCTCACCGAGGCCACCGGCCTGGCCCAGACGCTCGTCTCCCACCACCTCGCGCCCCTGCGGGAACTCGGCCTGGTCAGCGTGACGCCGAAGGGCCGCAGCAACGTCTACTCGCTGTGCTGCGAAGCCTTCTCCGGGCCCCTGCGCGCCCTCGCGGGGCTGTCGACGCCGAGCCAGGACACCTGCTGCAGCTGACCCCCGCGGGTCCACACCACCCGTTGAACGGCGAGCGTGACGATGCCGGCGAGGATCATGCCCGCTAGGTTGACCGCGAGCTGGACGAACGAGGCGCCGACCTCGCTCCAATGCTCGAGCGGGATGGCGACGGCCATGTTGCCGACCGCCGGCACGGTCGTGACCGAGATGAAGACGCCGACCAGCGCGGAGGACTTCCGCGCGGTCATGGACAGGATGCCCGCCACGCCCGCGAGCACCGCGACGACGAACGACCAGCGGTCGGGGTGGATGATGAAGCTGGTCAGCGGTCGGTCGTCGAGCATGCTCGGCTCGATCCAGCCGATGAGCCGACTCGTGAACGCGCAGGCCAGGGTCACCGCGATCGCCACCGCGAAGCCCACCAGGAGCGTGCGGACCGCCGTGGCGGCCAGGCGCAGGTCGCGCTGGAGCGCACCGAAGCAGAGCGCGGCGACCGGCCCGAAGTCCGGTCCGAGCACCATGGCCCCGACGATGAGGATCGGCTGATCGAGGAGCGCCCCGATCGACGCGATCTGCACCGCCAGGACCAGGAACACCAGGTACGACCAGGTCAGGCGCGTCTCCGACGCCGTCCGGGCCGAGAGCTCCTCCCAGACGACCGCGTCCTCCGAATGCCCGGGAGCCGCTTCGACGGCCTCTTCGGCGGCATCGGAGATCCAGAGGTCGACCTCGTCGACGGCGATGCCGCCGGTCTCCTTGATCCCCATCTCCCGCAGTCGCTCGAGGATGTCGTTGGCGCCTTCCCTCGCGACGTCGAACTCGACGCAGTCGCCTGGGGGCGAGTAGGCGACACCGGGCAGCTTGATCACATTGGCGACCGCTTCGTCCGCGGCGGCGATGCGCACCACCTCATCGGTGAGCGCGGGCGGGGAGATGACTCGAACATGCAGCACCTCCGCATTGTGCCGGAGGGCGGCCACGCCTTCCCCTGCCGAGGCGCGTCAGGCCCGGCGGCGGAGCCGCGTCCGGGGAACCCGGACGGCGACCGCGCCGCCGCCCGGGTCAGCCTCCGCGCGCCGCCACTCGCGCTGGGGAGCGCTCCGGTGCCTTCTCAGTGCCGGGCGTTCTGGAGTGCGTAGCGCAGCAGCACCACGCCGTTCCCGAACGCGGTGGCCTCCAGCGGCTCCAGGTCGCGCCGGTCCTCGAAGACGCGGGTGCCCTTGCCGCGGGTCGCCGGGCAGACGAGCATCCGGACCTCGTCGACTTCGCCGGCGTCCATGAGGGAGCGCATGAGGGTGAGACTCCCCCACAGCCAGATGTCCTTGCCGGCCTGCTCCTTGAGCGTTCGGACCGTGGCGGCCGGGTCGCGCGTCACGGTCGCCGCGGGGAAGTCGCCCCAGGGCGCGTCGTCCAGCTTCGTCGAGGCGACGAACTTGGCGAGGTTGTTGAGTTTCAGGCCGTACTCGCCCTGCTCGGCGGCGGTCGGCCAGTAGTCCTTGCTCTGGGCGTAGGTGTTCGCGCCGAGGATCATGGTGTCGACCGAGTCGATGAACCCCATCAGGTCGTCCTTGAACCCGGGGTCGCTCGCGTCGGAGAACGGCTCGCCGGAGACGAAGCTGAGGCCGCCGTCCTCTTCCGCGGCGATGTTGTCCACGGTGACCCACTGCTGGACGATGAGCTTTCGCATGTTCGGTTCCTATCGTCTGGTGCGCCCGGAACGAGCGCGGTGGTTCTCGCTGGAATGCAGGGTTTCGGGATCACGCGCCGCGGCGGAGCTCCTCGCACAGCCCGATGATGACGCCGGCGGGGCCGCGGACGTAGCAGTACCGGTAGATGTCCTCGTACTGCGACACCTCGGCGACGAGTTCCGCGCCGTGGGGACGCAGCCGCTCGAGGACGTCGTCCACGGCGTCGACGACGAACGTGAGACGGGGGATGCCGGGGACGTTCACCGGCGCGCTCGGCGCCGGCGTGGTCGACACCGGCCGCTCGAACGTCGACAGCTCGACCCGGCTGTGGCCGTCGGGGGTCCGCAGCATCGCGATGTCGGCCCTGACGCCGTCCAGGCCGATGAGCTTGTCGGCCCATTCGCCCTCGACCGTCGCCTCGCCTTCCAGCTCCAGGCCGAGCTCGACGAAGAACGCGACCGCCGCCGCGAGATCCTCGACCACGACACCCGCGTGGTCCATTCGGTAGACCGCCATGTTCGCCTCCTGAGTCCCGGGCCGCGCCTCTCGCAGCCCTTCAGCCGGGGAACGAGGCCGGCCGGCGATTCTCGACATCACCGCGTCGATTGTGACCTAGAACACATAACAATCGCCGCCCGCTCGCGCGGATCCGCCCGGCCGGGGCGGCTGCGGTACGTTCCTTGAGGTGAGCGAGACTTCCGTATCTGCGGTGGCCCGGTGGTTCGCCGAGGCCGAATCGGTCGTGGTGCTGACCGGGGCCGGGATCTCCACCGAGTCCGGCATCCCCGACTTCCGGGGACCGCAGGGGGTGTGGACGAAGAACCCGGCGGCGCAGTACCTCTTCACGATCGACAACTACCTGGCCGATCCGGACGTGCGGCGGCAGGCCTGGGCGGCGCGCCTGGCGAGTCCGGTGTGGACGGCCGAACCGAACGCCGGCCACCGGGCCCTCGTCGACTACGAGCGGACCGGGCGCCTGCGCGCCATCCTCACCCAGAACATCGACGGCCTCCACCAGGCGGCCGGCTCCGCCGCGGACCGGGTCGTCGAGCTCCACGGAACCGCCCGCGAGGTCGTCTGCCTCGCCTGCGGCGACCGGAGGCCCATGCCCGAGGTCCTCCCGAGAATCGAAGCGGGCGAAGCGGACCCGCACTGCCTCGAGTGCGGCGGCATCCTGAAGTCGGCCACCGTCTCCTTCGGCCAGCAGCTCGACCCCGACGTCGTCGAGACGGCCGCGGCGGCGACCCGGGACGCCGACCTGTTCGTCGCCGTCGGCACCTCACTCGGCGTCTACCCGGCGGCCGGCTTCTGCGACTTCGCGATCCGCCTCGGCACCCGGCTCGTCATCGTCAACGCCGAACCGACCCCCTACGACGAGGACGCGTCCGCCGTCCTGCGCCTGCCGATCGGCGAAGTCCTCCCGGAACTCGTGGCGGCGGCGGCCTGATCACCGGGTCCGCTGATCTCGCGCGGCGGCGAGGAAGTCGAGGAGTTCCCGGCACAGGATCGAGCGCCTGGCGAGGCCGGTCAGCATGGCGACGTGGCCGCCCGGGCAGGTGACCACCCGGGGCGGGCGGGACAGGAGGCCCGTGAGGGCGAGGCTTGCGGGCGGCGGGACGATGTGGTCGGCCGCGGCGACGGCGACCATGACCGGGACCTGCAGGTGCTCGAGCCGGGCCGGGCGGCCGTGGACGTGCCACGTGCCGGCGGCCAGGGTGTTGCCGCGGGCGTAGTCGACGAGGTCGAACAGCAGCGCGCCGGGCAGGGGCGTCTGCTCCCAGACCCAGCGGGACACCGGGCCGGCCACCGCGCGCCAGGTCGGATTGCGGCGCCGCCGCCAGGTCTGGCGGGCGGTCTTGAGCGCGACCGGGCGGAGCCAGTGGAAGCTCTCGCGGATGAGCGCCGCGGGCACCAGGCCGTGCCCGTCGAGGGCGAGGACGGGCGGGAGCCGCAGCGAGCGGAGGATCCCGTCCAAGCGTCCGTCGACCGCGGTGTCGATCGAGGGGGCGATCGCGGTGAGGGACGCCAGGCCGCCGTCGCCCAGGGCCGCGTGCGCGGTCAAGGCCAGGGTGCCGCCGAGGCAGTAGCCCACCACGTGGAGGTCCGCGTGGCCGCTGCGCTCGCGGACCGCCTGCTCGGCGAGCATCAGGGTGCCGACGTAGTCGTCGAAGCCCCGCCCGGCGTCACCGGGTCCCGGGGTCCCCCAGTCGAGCAGGTAGACGTCATGGCCCGCTTCGAGCAGGGCCGCAATGAGACTGCGTCCCGGCGCCAGGTCCAGGACCCAGGAGCGGGTCACCAGCGAGTGCACGACGAGCACCGGCGGACCGGAGCCCGCCCGCTCGCCCGCATAGTGCCGGAGCACCGCCGCACCGGACCGCCACACCACCGACGACGGGGTCGCCGGGACGCTCGACCGGTGCATCCCGGCGGCGACCTCGACGACATGCGGCCAGGCGGCCACCGCCGCCAGCGCCCGCGCGCCGCCGGCCCGCAGCCGGCGGCCGGCCCGCACGACCGGGTTCGCCCGCAGGTGGCGTCGGTCCGTCGAAGCCAGGCGCCG
>NZ_WIAO01000018.1 GCF_009451885.1 Glycomyces albidus | reverse complement strand
GCGGCAACCGCCAGCTCAACCGGGCGATCTACACGATCGCGATCTGCCGCATGCACCATGACAAGCGCACGAGACAGTTCGTGGCCAAACGAATCCAGCAAGGAAAGTCTAAAAAGGAGATCATCCGGATGCTGAAGCGGTACATCGCCCGAGAGATCTACCGACTGCTGCAACCAGCAACACCGACCGCCATGACATGACTTGACAGACATAGAAACGTCAGAACCTCACCGCGCCACCGGGGTACGGACGGTCAGGGCTCGGACGGCCAGGGTTTGGACGGTTCGCTATGGAGCGGCCCGTGTAGAAGACCTTGAACGCGGCGTCCTCCACCCACACCTTCCAATCGGGTGCGAACGTCCGCCACTCCGGACCCCAGGTCGCGTGCAGGCGCCCGCTGTTCAACCCGGACACGATCAGCACGATGTCCGCGCAGTTGCCGTCCGCCGACACTTGGAACGAGTCCGGCGCCACCGCACTCGAAGCCCTCACTTGGAATGTCGTATTTCCGTCAGTAAACCGCCCCCTCTCCAAGGGATCCCGCGGTATCGCTGCTTGGATCTGATTCGCCATCGGACTCCTCCATTTCAGAATTCCCGCGACTCATGATTGACAGTAGGCCATGTTTTCGCTGGTCACTAGCGGCATATCCCCACGACTTCGATACTCACCTATATGTGGCCTAACAGAATCGCCCTAACAGAATCTGCCCGATTCTGTTAGGGCTCACGCGGTGTCGGATGATCTACTCGAAGAAGACCTGTGCGACTCTTAAGGACCACCAGTTGAGAGCATCGGGGGTTCAACGATGATCCGGGCACGACTCATGCAATGGTTCGTGGCGATCCTGTTGCGGGACGCGAGAATCGCGGCCGGACTCACTCAGGCGGAGGCGGCTCAGGAATTCGGGTGCCACCCGCACACGATTTACTACTGGGAAAAGGGGGAGCGGCACCCGCGACCGAGTGAGGTCTTCCAGATCGCCGACACCTACCGCCTGAGCGAGGAATTGAAGAACTACCTCAAGATGATCCTTGAGCATCGGGGCTCGAAGCTGCTGCAAGCGGACGCACGCTTCCACGCCCTGACGCTTGCCAAGGCCGAGCTGCACTCCGGGGTCATCTTCAAGTACGAGCCTCATCTGATACCCGGACCACTTCAAACCCGGGACTACCACTTCCTCGTGCTCAAGGTTGCGGAGAAGCTGACCGACTTCGTGGCACAGCAAGGCTGGGAGTTCAAATTCGACCGCCAGATGAAGCTCCGGAAGCGCAAGCGTCGTCCGAAGATCCAGTACCTCATCGGGGACAGCGCGATGTATGGACTGCGGCGCCTGTCGGACTCGGTGAGAAGGGAGCAGGTGAACAAACTTCTCCAGGAGTCGGAGCAGCCGGACACGGATCTCAGAGTCATCGCGGAGTACCTTCCCGGCAGGAACACGCCATTCAGCATCTACGAGCCTGGCGAGAGCAAGACGGCTCCGCCTACCTTCATCTACTCCGAGATCCTCCACGGCAGTTGGTGCATCGAGGAAGATACCCTGGTTAGCCTGTACCATGATGCCGGTCAGGCCATGTGGCAACTCGGGATACCGTTGAAGGAGTTCCTCAATGAATACTGCCGTGACCTCCTGGCGTAAGAGCACTCGCAGTGGTGGAACCAACCAATCTGACTGTGTCGAGCTACGCCGGGCTTGGCGCAAGAGCGCGCACAGCGGTAGTACTGACTCGTCCAACTGTGTCGAGCTCTCGCCGTGCGCCGACTCCGGGGGCTTCCATGTGCGGGACTCGAAGCTGGGCGACGGCTCCCCGGTCTTCGACCTGGGCTCGTCGGATCTGGTCAGCCTCCTGCGGGCGGCCGACCGGTCCTAGTGACTCGACCTGGTGTGGTTGATCGGGGGACTCGAATCCTCGACCTGGGCTCGTCGGATCCGATCAGTCCCTTGCGGGCGGCCTGACCGGTCCTAGCGAACCTGACCTGGTCTAGTTGCTTGGGGACCGTGTAACCGGCAGACAAATCCCATGCGCTACCAGTTTGTGCCGCTGTTGGCGGCCCCTCGAAACCGGCCGCCGACTGCATTACCGGCGCCGGGCCTTGTTCTCGGTCGTTTCACCTCCTGTCCCGTGCTGTCCTTCTTTCCCGTGGGCCGCTATTTGGTCCACGGGAAGTTTTCTGTTCCGATGTGCCCACATTCACGGCTCACCGGTTTGCCTGGTGCCCATGCCGCCTGCGCGGAACCCGACCAAAGGCCCGGGTCGCGGCAGGCGCGCGTGACGCCTGGCACTGGTACTTGTACGGGGTCCGGGCGCGAGCCGTATCCGTCGGCGCCGGGATCCTAGTTGTCCACGGCCGTTTCGGACGTCTTGCACGGTGGGCGCTGCGAGCGGCCAGAGGCTGTCTTAGTCTGCTTTGAATTGAAC
This sequence comes from Glycomyces albidus, assembly GCF_009451885.1. Classification (GTDB taxonomy): domain Bacteria; phylum Actinomycetota; class Actinomycetes; order Mycobacteriales; family Micromonosporaceae; genus Glycomyces; species Glycomyces albidus. The sequence goes on along the minus strand of NZ_WIAO01000018.1, from coordinate 111,973 downwards.
ACATCTCGTTCGCTTCACCGATTCCGTACTCCTGTACGTACCTCAATGATCCTCGCTCTGGGGTCCGCCTGCATCACCTAGAAGGTTGCAAGGTGCTCGCGTTCTTGATCGAGTCAGAGCCGTTGCCGCACATCGCAATTGGGCCGCCCTGACCCGCGGCGGCGACCCTGGTCTGCAAGTGAAGTAACGAACGTCGGCCCGGCCGCGGGAGTATCGGCCGGGCCGATCCGCCGCTGATCCTCGAAGCGGTGCCGCTTCTCCCGCGCCCGTCGCGCTGTCGTGTCACCAGATCCAGTAGCGCGGTGTTCACCATCCGCCACGACTTGTCCCTCGAATGGCGTAACTCGTCTTGCGAAAGATCGTTATACAGACCACTCCAGTCCCCGATCCCGCCGAATCCCACCGAGTCCCAACAAAACCCACCGTAACCCACCTGTCGCCCTGCCCCCAGGCAGCGCGATGCAATGATCGAAAGCGAGAAGGCCATGAGCACCATGGTTGTCTGCGTCCAAACCGTGCAGGCGGCGAGGGCCATATCAGCGAACGCCTCCCGGATGGGCCAGTCCCTGGCGATCCGGACCGTCGACTGCGCTGCGGCGCTGCTGGTCGAGCTGCGGCAGCGGCTGGTCCAGACCGCGGTCATCGACTTCAAACTGGCCGCCCCCAACCCGGTCATCTTCGCCCAGACGCTCCGGAACCGCTTCCCGCACACCGCGCTGATCATGTGCGGCGACGCCGACCCCCGGGTCGCGGCGATGGTGGTCGCGGCCGGGGCTCGCGGGGTGCTCCGGGCGCCGGCGACCGGCGGCGACGCCCTGCTCATCGCGTTCACGCAGGCATTCCAGTTCGCCTGCCGCGCAGCGGCGGACACCGCCGCCGAGACGCTGCCGCGCCAGCGCCCCGGGCGCAACGGTTCGCTGCTGAGCAACCGCGAACTCGAGGTCCTGTGGGCGATGTGCGAGGGGCTGACCAACGCCGAGATCGGGCAGCGCCTGCACGTCTCAGAAGACACGGTCAAGACCCACGCGAAGCGCATGTACAACAAGCTCGGCGCCCGCGACCGGGCGCAGGCGGTGGCCCGGGCGTTCCGGTCGGGCCTGGTCGCGTGAGCAGGAAGGCGCTCCAGTGGCGGTTGACCACGGAGCGTCCCGACTGCGATACTCGGCAGCTTCCGGTCCTCCGGCTGAAACGAGGCGATGCCAATGCCGCTCACTGAGGAACACCGCGAGGAGTGGTTTCAGATCCTCGACGGCTACCCCGACGGCCAGAAGCCCGACCCGGAGAACCGGCTGGCGGTGGAGACCTCCTGCTCGGGCTTCCTGGGGAACATGTGGACCCGTTCCACGATGCCCGAGGTCCAGGGGGTGTCGCTGGCGGAGCTTGAGACGGTCTTCGTCCAGTTCTACCGGAGCCGGCCGGAGCCGTTCTCGGCCGCGATGCTGGCGGCGATGACCGAGCTGGCCGACGCTCCTGGCGGTCGCCGCGCGGCCGCGAGGGCCCTTGAACACCTGGCGGGGCAGGGGATCGAGGCGCCGTCGTGGTACGGCGAGGAGATGAAGGCGGGGGAGTGCTGGAAGGCCGGCGACGTGTACGGCGACCAGTTGACGTTCTTCTGCTCGTTCCACGCCCCGAGCGGCGACCAGGCGCTGTCCTTCACGGTCGACTATTCGGAGTACCACTTCGACATGGTCGTCGACTGCGATGCGACCGATGACGTCTCGCGGCTGCTGGAACTGCACCGCGAGCGGAACGCGAAGTCGCCGGACCGGTTGTTCGTGCCGGTCGAGGCCGACCCGGCCGAGCTGTACACCGGGACGGTCCGGTCGCTGGAGGAGTGGGACATCTTCTGCGTGGAGGGCGATGCACGGCGGCTCGCGCCGCGGTTCCTGATGCTGCGGGAGCTGTGGCGGGCGCGGCTGCGGCTGCTGCCGCAGGGCGATCCGCCGGAGGTCCGGCAGCCGACGGACGACGAGCTGTCGCTGTTCGCGTCCGGGTTCCTCAACCACATGCTCGGCCGGATCGTGCTGGAGGAGCGGCATTTCGAGGCGATCCAGGAGCTTTGCTGGTTCCACGGGATCAACGGCCCCAAGGTGAGTCCGACGCGGGCGTACGTGTTCCTGGAGCGGTGGCTGCCGTCGAAGTACGAGCCGGACGACCCGGTGGTGGAGGCGGTGCGGGACCTGTTCGTGCCGTTTCTGCGCTGGACCGCGTCGGCCACCGACATGGATCCGGTGGCCTGGCCGTACCTGAAGTACAAGGCCGAGAAGTGGTTGAAGGACTTCCCGGGCTGGGAGTCGAAGGACCCCGACTGCGCCCGCTTCCCGCGGCCGCGGTCGCTTTAGATCCGGCGGCCGGCAGCGGCGGGCTCGGTCGATCCGCCGCTGCGGCAGGGAGTTCGGGGATCGGCCGCCGCCGATCGGAGCGGAGGGCCGCGACTGCGGCCCTCCGCCCTGGATCAGACGACGGTGTAGTTGGCCGTGAACGCGGCCGCGTACTCCTCGTAGCTCATGCCGTCCCAGATCGGACCCCAGCCGATCTCGTGCCCTTCGGTGAAGTTCTTGTTGCAGACGGTCCAGCCGGTGGCTGCGCCGAGGCGGTTCCAGCATTCACCGATGCGGTCGGAGTCGAGGTCGACCCAGGCGATGCCCACGATCATCCCGTCGGCGACCCGGTCCTTCACCCAGAGCACGTCGCCGTACGGCTGCACGCACACCTGGACCAGGGCGGCGGTGTCGCATTCCTTGGCGGTGGAGGTCCAGCTCGCGGCGACGGCGCTGTCGACTTCGGCCGCATTGGCGGTTCCCGCCGGGGCCAGCGCGATCAGCATCCCCGCGACGGCGGCGGCGAGGACCGCCAAGAGTTTCTTTGCCATTGAAGCGTCCTTCTCTTGAGGCGGAGTCCGAGGCGATGATAGCGAGGCGCGTCAATCTCCACACGCGACGACGGGCGGGCCGCGAGTGCGGCCCGCCCGTGGGGTGCGGTTTCCGGTTGTGGTTGCGGCGCTTAGCGCTTGTTGAACTTCTTCTTCGAGACCAGGTAGCCGATCAGCGCGAAGGCCAGCGACCAGGCGACGGTCAGGGCCAGGTCGACGCCGTCGACCGCGTTGCCGAACAGGAGCGCCCGGGTGACCTCGATGAACGGGGTGAAGGGCTGGTAGTCGGCGAAGTACTGGATCGCGGTCGGCATGGACTCGGTGGGGACGAACGCCGAGCCGAGGAACGGCAGGAGCATCAGCGGCATCGGGGTGTTGGACGCCTCTTCGACGGTCTTGGCGGTCATGCCCAGGCCCACGGTCAGCCAGGTCAGGCCGAAGGAGATCAGGGCGAGGACGCCGACGAGGCCGAGCCAGCCGAGTCCGTCCGTCTCGGGCCGGAAGCCCATGGCGACGGCGACGGCGAAGAGCACGATCATGCACAGGAACGACTGGATCATCGAGGCGACCACGTGTCCGGTGAGGACGGAGACCCTGGCGATCGACATGGTGCGGAACCGGTCGACGATGCCTTCGGTCATGTCCATGGCCACGCTGATCGCGGTGCCCTGCACCGCGGCGACGATCGCCATCAGCAGCATGCCGGGTGTCAGGTAGGTCAGGTACGCCTCGCGTCCGCCGGTCGGGCCGCCGAGGCCGTCGCCGATGGTGCCGCCGAAGACGTAGACGAACAGGAGCAGGAAGACCACCGGCATGCCGACGAGCATGAGCGTCAGCGACGGGTAGCGCAGCATGTGCTTGAGCTGGCGGCGGAGCATGGTGGACGTGTCGGACAGGGAGTAGGCGAGGGTGCTCATCGAGCGGTCTCCTTCTGATGCTTGCGGTCTGCGGTGGGCGGGCGGGTTACGCGTCGGTCTTGGCCTGGCCGGTGAGGGCGAGGAAGACGTCGTCGAGGTCGGGGGTGTGGACGGTGAACTCGTCCACTTCGATGCCCTCGCGGTCGAGGGTGTCGAGGATCTTGCGCAGGGAGTCGACGGACGCGTCCGAGGGGACCTGCACGGTGAGCTGCTCGGCGTCGAAGGCGCCGGCGCCGAGGACCTGGGCGGTGCGCTCGACCTGGTCGGCGCGGTGGAGCCGCAGGCCCACGTGGCCGCCGGGGACCATGCGCTTGAGCTGCTCGGGCGTGCCCTCGGCGACGATCTTGCCGCCGTCGAGGACCGCGATGCGGTCGGCGAGCTCGTCGGCCTCCTCGAGGTACTGGGTGGTGAGGAAGATGGTGGTGCCGGACTTGACGAGTTCGCGGATGATGCCCCACATGGTGCGGCGGCTGCGCGGGTCGAGGCCGGTGGTGGGCTCGTCGAGGAAGATGATCTTCGGGTCGCCCATGAGGCACATCGCGATGTCGAGGCGGCGCTTCATGCCGCCGGAGTAGGTGGCCGGCGGGCGCTTGGCGGCGTCGACCAGGTCGAAGCGCTCCAGGAGGTCCTCGGTGCGGCGCCGGATCTCCTGCTTGGGCAGGTGGTTCAGGCGGCCCATGAGGTGGAGGTTCTCGCGGCCGGTGAGGAGGCCGTCGACGGCCGCGAACTGGCCGGTGACGCCGATGGCCTTCCGGACGTCGTCGGCGCTTCGGGCCACGTCGTTGCCGCCGACGCGGGCCTCGCCGCCGGAGGCGGGGATGAGGGTCGACAGGATGTTCACGGTCGTGGTCTTGCCGGCGCCGTTCGGGCCGAGCAGGGAGAAGATCGTGCCTTCGGGGACTTCGATGTCGATGCCCTTGAGGACGTCGGTCTCGCCGTAGGACTTGGTGAGGTTCCGGGCCTCGATCGCCAGGGGCTTGGTGGTCATGGTTCCTTCTTTCGAGGGTGTTCGCGGTGCGGTTCGGTGTGTTCCGGTTCGGTGTCCCGCTCCGGGCATGTGAGTACTGTCGCCGGGTCGGCTGACACGGCGCTGACACGGCTCTGACGGGCCGTCGCCGGCGGTGTCAGTTCGCGCGGCGGCGGGTAGAGGACGAGGAGCATCCCGAGGTCGGGCACGGGACCGAGGTCCGACTTCATGTCTAATGTGGACTTTCTGTGGGCAGGGCTCCGCCCCGGAGGTCCGACGGTTCGGGATCGGCCCTGAGCGCGCGAGGGCCCGGCGGTGCCGTTTGCGGTGCCGTTTCCTGCGGGCAGGTTCTCGCTGCGGCGGCCCGGCGGTGACGGGCCGGCGGTGCTTGCGGCGCCTAGGTGCGCGTGGTCTAGATGTCGAGGTCCTGCACGGGCGGGGCCTCCGTGAACGCGGCGACCATCTCGTACAGCTCGGCGGGGACCTTGGCCTTCAGCGCTTCGAGCGTCTCGACCACTTCGAGGGTGGCCTCCCCGGTGTTGGAGGCGTAGACGTGCTCGCCCAGACCGAGCATCTTGCGCAGGCCCGTCTCATTGGTGACCTGCACGAAGTCGGGCGTCTTCTCGATGTGGACCACGTACTTGCCCGACCGCGAGCGGTAGACCCGGTAGATCTCCGCCTTCTTGTCGTTCGAGCGGACCCACTCGGCCAGCTTGATGCCGGTGAAGCGCTGGCGCTGGCGGTTGCGGCCGGTGCCCGGGCCGACGGGGACGGTGATCTCCTTGTAGCCCTCCAGCCGTCCCTCCTCGGCGTCGACGTAGCGCCGGAGCGCCGTCGAGATGGCCCTGGAGAGGTTGCCTCCGGCCAGCTCCTGCGCCCGGTTGTAGATCGGCAGGTCGCTGTCGGAGACGTAGATCGTCTTGTTGGGCATAGCGGCATCTTAACCTCCTTCCAGGAGTCGTCCTCGTTATACGTATAGACTATACGTATACGTAGACCAGATGCAAGCCCGGCCCCCGGATTTCTTCCCGAACACGCGGAAGGGCGGCCCCGCGATGGTTCGCGGGACCGCCCTCCGGACGTCGTGAGCTGCGGCGGAGCGCCTACACGCCCTTCTGCGCCGCAAGCTGCGTGAGCTGCGCCTTGACCGTCTCGACCACGTCCGTCGACGCGGTGGGCACCGAGAAGCGGATCGTCGAGTTCAAGTCCGGGGCCAGGAGCTCCGCCGAATTGTCGGCCGCGAACACCACGTCGGTGTTCGCCTCGCCGGCGACGAACACGACCTCGAGCTCCCGGATGCGGTCGTGGAACTCGCCCTCGGTCGCCCAGAACTCGACCTCCTGGTAGAACGGCACGGTCGCCCCCTGGATCGTCCCGAGCTCCAAGTCCGTCTCCTGGAACGCGAACCCGAGGGACTCCAGGGCCTCCCACACCGCCTTGTGGACCGGCAGCGCCTCCACGGTCAGCCAGTCCAGGTCGCCCTTGTCCAGCGCCTGGTCCAGCGCCAGGTGCGTCGAGACGCCGAGCTTCATGCCGCCGACGAGGGGCCGCTCGTCCACGTTGTTGAACGGGGTCTCCCACGGCACCTGCACCTCGAACGCGATCGGGTGCGCCGCACCCTTGGCGAGGTCGAACTTGCCCGAGATCTCGGTCTTGAAGTAGTCGTGGACCGCGCCGGCCGCGTCCTCGCCCTTGCTGTCGTCCTCGACCAGGGCGGTGAACTCGATCTCGACGCTCTCGACGGCGGCAGCCACTTCGGCGCCCGAGATCCGCACCTCGCCCTTGAGGGTCCCGCCGGGGACGACGTGCTTCTCGTGCAGGAGCGTGTCGACTTGGATGCCACTACCGAGAATGGCTTTGAGCTTGCTGAAGACCATTGGGGCGGTTCCTTTCGGAGGATCGCGGGAACGTCGCGGGAACACTGACAGGGGGCAACCGCATCGTATCCCGGAAGCGCAGGCCACGGTGTGTCAGGCACGGCGCCGCCGGCGCGAACCGCCTGCACCCGACATCCGTTGCGGCGCCGGGCGACGAGGCCGCTACTCGCCCCCGTGCTTCTGCACCACCGGGATCGCCGGGTCGCCGGGCGAGAGTTTCAGTCCCTCCCAAGGGATCGAGATCAGGCGCTGGCGCAGCAGCTCCCGCGACTCCTCGAGCGACGGCTGCGCCACCAGCTCCCCGCCGCGGAACAGCGGCGTCTGGAGCAGCTTGTCGCCCGGCAGCGAGTCCGGTTCCCCCTGGGACACCACGACCTCCTCGACCGCGGTGCCCGTCGGCTTGTGCCGGCGCACCGCGACCTTCCTGCCGCCGTTGGTGCCCTTGTGCTCCGAGCGCTTCGCGACCGCCCGGCCCTCCACTTCGACGAGCTTGTAGACGAGCTGCGCCGTCGGCGCGCCCGAACCGACCACGACCGCGGTGCCCGCGCCGTAGATGTCGACCGGCGCCGCCGCGAGGGCCGCGATCGAGTACTCGTCGAGATCGCCCGAGACCACGATCTTCGTGTCGTGGGCGCCCAGCTCGTCGAGCAGCTCCCTCGCCATCGTGGCCATCACGTCGAGGTCGCCGGAGTCGATGCGGATCGCGCGCAGCCGCGGCCCGGCCACCTCGATCGCGTTCCGGATGCCCTGCGAGATGTCGTACGTGTCCACCAGCAGCGTCGTGTCGGTGCCGAACGCGTCGATCTGCGCCTTGAACGCGGCGACCTCCGATGTGTGCAGCAGCGTGAACGCGTGCGCGCTCGTGCCCGAGGTCGGCACCCCGAACCGGCGGCCGGCCTCCAGGTTCGACGTCGCCGCGAACCCGGCCAGGTACGCCGCCCGCGAAGAGGCGATCGCGGCCGCCTCGTGCGTGCGCCGCGAACCCATCTCCAGTATCGGGCGCCCGCGCGCGGCGGTCACCATGCGTGCGGCCGCGCTCGCGACCGCGCTGTCGTGGTTGAGGATCGAGAGCGTCAGCGTCTCCAGGAGCACGCACTCGGCGAACGTCCCGGTCACGGTGACGATGGGGGAGCCGGGGAAGTACAGCTCCCCTTCGGCGTAGACGTCGATGTCGCCCTTGAAGCGGTAGTCGGCGAGCCACTCGGCCGTCGACTGCTTCACGACGCCCCGCGAGGTGAGGTCCTCCAGGTCGGCGTCCTCGAAGCGGAAGCGCTCGATGGCCTCGCTGAGGCGGCCGATGCCGGCGACGACGCCGTAGCGGCGGCCGGTCGGGAGGCGGCGCCCGAACACCTCGAACACGCACGGCAGCTCGGCAGTCCCGTCGCGGAGGGCGGCCTCCAGCATCGTGTACTCGTAGTGGTCGGTGTACAGGGGCGTGCGCGGGAGCGTGACGGACATAGAGGTGAGCGTAATGCACCCGGGCGACGCGCGAGCCGCGCGCGCGAGCGCCCCTCGCACACCTCTGGTTATTCCCTTCCTCCCCAGGTCGCGAGGTTCGTCTCACGCTCTGAACGAGGGCTGGAGCGTCGGTAGGCGCGCGTGTACGCTTGCTGACGTGTTGCGGATCGCGCATGAGCTGGTCGAAGCGATGGTCGCGCACGCCCGCGCGGACCATCCCGACGAGGCGTGCGGCCTCATCGCCGGCCCCGAGGGCACGGGAAGGCCGGAAAGGCACATCCCGATGACGAACGCTGCCCGCTCCACCACCTTCTACGAGTTCGACGCGGAAGAGTGGAAGCGCGAATACGACCGCATGTGGGACAACGACGAGGAAGTCGTCGTTGCCTACCACTCGCACACCCACACCGAGGCGTACCCGTCGCGCTCCGACGCCGGCATCGCCTCGCAGCTCGGGCTGCCCGGCGCCCACTACGTGCTCGTGACCACGAAGGACCCCGAGACCGCCGAGGTCCGGTCCTTCCGCATCGCCGACGGCGTCATCACCGAGGAGCCCATCGAGGTCACCGGTGCCCCCGAGGCCGTCCAGAGCTACAAGTTCGCGCACACGCCGGACTCCACGGTCTACGACTGTCACTGAGCGCCGCCCCCGGCGGCACCGGTCAATGCAGCGTTCGGCTGCGCCCCAGACACACGAGCGCCCTCCGCGGCTGCTCACCAACGTCACAGAGCAAAGGAAGACCCGCATGTCCATCGAAGTCCGCATCCCCACCATCCTGCGCCAGCACACCAAGGGCGAGAAGCTCGTCTCCGGTGAGGGCGAGACCCTCGCCGAGCTCTTCGACCACCTCGACGCCGCGAACAACGGCCTCAAGGCCCGCGTGGTGACCGAAGAGGGGGCCCTGCACCGCTTCGTGAACGTCTACATCAACGACGAGGACGTCCGCTTCATCGGCGGGCTCGAGGCGAAGCTGTCCGACGGCGACCAGGTCACGATCCTGCCCGCCGTCGCGGGCGGCATGTAGACGGAAGGGGTCGGTCCCGTGGCGCGCTTCGACGACATCACCGCGACCGTGGGCGACACGCCGCTGGTCGGACTGCCGCGGCTGTCGCCCTCGCCGGAGGTCAGGCTCTGGGCCAAGCTGGAGGGCGCCAACCCGACCGGCTCGGTCAAGGACCGCGTGGCCGCCAAGATGATCGAGGCGGCGGAGGCCGACGGCCTCCTCCACCCCGGCGCGACCATCCTGGAGCCCACGTCGGGCAACACCGGCATCGGTGTGGCGATGATCGCCCGCCGCAAGGGGTACAAGCTGGTGGCGGTCATGCCCGAGAACACGTCCTTGGAGCGGCGCCAGCTCCTGTCGGCGTTCGGCGCCGAGATCGTGTTCTCCCCGGCCGCCGGCGGCTCGAACGCCGCGGTCGCGAAGGCGCGCGCGATGGCCGCCGAGCGACCCGACTGGGTGATGCTCAACCAGTACGCGAACCCGGCGAACGCGGCCGCGCACTACGAGGGCACCGCGCCCGAGCTGCTGCGCGACCTGCCGGAGATCACGCACTTCGTCGCCGGCCTCGGCACGACCGCGACGCTCATGGGCGTGGGGCGCTACCTGCGCGAACACGCCCCGGGCGTCCAGATCGTCGCGGCCGAGCCGCGCTACGGCGAGCTGGTGTACGGGCTGCGGAACCTCGACGAGGGGTTCGTGCCGGAGCTGTACGACGAGAAGGTCCTCGACCGCCGCCTCTCGGTGGGCACCGAGGACGCGCTGCGCCGCACGCGGGAGGTGCTCTCCGAGGAGGGCCTGTTCGTGGGCCTCTCGACGGGCGCGGTCCTGCACGCCGGCCTCCAGATCGCGAAGGAGGCCGCGAAGGCCGGCCGCACCGCCGACATCGCGCTCCTCGTGGCCGACGGCGGCTGGAAGTACCTGTCGACCGGCGCCTACTCGGACGTCCTGGACGACGCGGTCGGCGCCCTCGACGGCCAGGTCTGGGCTTAGGGGACAACGCTTTTCGAGCGCTTTTCGGAGTGCTCTCCAGAGCCGGGTCCGTGCATCGCGCGGGCCCGGCTCTCGGTTTCGGTCCGATTCGGAGACCGGCCCGGCCCCCGGGAGGCGGTGCGGAGTCGCCCCGGTTCGACAGTGCCGCCGGGGCCTCGACGGTTCGTGCGCACGCGAGTCGGAACGGGTGCGCCTGCTGCCGGCTCGTGCCGGTCCAGGTGCGGCGGGGACGTGCGGCGGTCGGGCGGCCGGGGTCGGTGTGCGGCCCTTCGGCTCCGGCGGTGGCGTCCTCGGCCGCTCCCCGGGGTCGGGTGCGTCCGATCGCCGTCGCCCCCGGTTTCGATGATCGCTCAGGGGTACGACAGCGGTTACGGCGCGGATCGCACTGCTCGGGTGCACCACTGAGGAGTCCTCAGTGGGTTGCTAGCCTGAGCCGATGACCACCGGGGACCAGCGCACGTTCACGATCGGCAAGGCCGGCGGGCTCCCGCGCCAGGGGGTCGCGCCGCAACCGGCGCCAGGCGCGGTGCCGCCACCGGGAGCGGTCCCGGTGGCGGGCGCGGTGCCGCAGCCCGGAGCGGTCCCGGCACCGCAGGCGGAGCCGGCGGCGTGGAGCGTACCGCCGAAGCCCCGGCCGGCGCCCAAGCGCGGGCTGTCGATCAAGGTCGAGCCCGTCACCGGACAGCCCGAGAAGCCCGCCATCCGCCTGCGCCGGCTCGCCGGCGTCGCCTCGTGGGCCCTCGTCCTGGTCCTCGCGGGCGTGGCCTCGTCGATCGTGGGCCTGTTCAGGATCTTCGGCGACAGCCCGGCCTGGTTCACGCCGGCGTTCATCTCCGTCGGCGTCGTCGGGATGCTGCTCGCCATGATGGCGTTCGCGACCGTCCGGTTCAAGGGCGTGCCCTGGATGTTCATGGCCGCCTCCACGGTGACGCTGCTCGCCGCGTTCGTCATGCTCCGCGTGTCCTGAGACCCCGGCGACCTGCGGATCCGACCCCGTTCAGGTCCCAACCTCCCGGCTGATCCGGGACCGGCGCGGAGCGCCCCGCGCGCGGGCCGAGGGCGCACCTCCCGCCCTGGGGGGGGGGGGAGGCTCCAGCCCGCCGTCCGCGACCGACGGCAACCGGTGCCGATCACGCTTCGTGTGGTGATCGCCACGTTGTCATTTTGGCGACATTCCCGTGCCGAGCAGGGGCGCTGAACGGCAGTTTGGACGTACTCTCGGAGCCCATGAACGACGCGCCCATCGGGATCTTCGACTCCGGTGTCGGAGGTTTGACCGTCGCGCGGGCGATCAGCGAACTGCTGCCGGCCGAACGACTGGTCTACGTCGGCGACACCGCCCATGTCCCGTACGGACCCAGGCCCATCGCCGAGGTCCGCAAGCTGTCGCTCGACGTCTGCGACCACCTGGTCCAACAGGAGGTCAAGGCGCTGGTGATCGCCTGCAACTCGGCCTCGGCGGCAAGCCTGGCCGACATCCGCGACCGCTACGACATACCCGTCGTAGAGGTGATCCGACCCGCCGTCCGCCGCGCCGTCGCGACGACCGGCACCGGACGGATCGGGGTGATCGGGACGGTCTCCACGATCTCCTCGGGCGCGTACCTGGACGCCTTCAACGCCGTCCCGAACGTCGAGGTGACCGCGGTCGCCTGCCCGGCGTTCGTGGATTTCGTGGAACGCGGTGTGACAACCGGCCGACAGCTCCTGGGCCTCGCCCAGGGGTACCTTGAGCCGCTACAGCAGTCCGACGTCGACACAGTCGTGTTGGGCTGCACCCACTATCCGCTGCTATCGGGACTCATCGGCCTGGTGATGGGAGAGGACGTGACTCTGGTGAACTCCGCAAGCGAGTGCGCCCGCGAACTCTACCGCGTGCTCACCGAGCACGAACTGCTGACCGCCTCGACCGACCCGCCCGCGCACCGGTTCCTCGCCACGGGGGACCCGGAGGCGTTCACCAGGACCTCCCGGAGGTTCCTGGGGAACCTGTTCCCGAGCGCGGCCGCAGCCGTACTGGACAAGGTGTGATCTGCCATGAAACTGACGGTCATCGGATGCGCCGGCTCGTTCCCGGCCCCGGACACGCCCTGCTCGGCCTACCTGGTGGAGGCCGGAGACTACCGGCTGCTGATCGACTTCGGCACCGGCTCGCTCGGTGAGCTCCAAAAGCACGTCGACCCGCACACGCTCGACGCGGTGATCGTCACCCACCTCCACGCCGACCACTTCTTCGACGCCTGCGGCTACGCCGTCATGCGCCGCTACGCGCCCGAGGCGCCGAAGCAGCCCGTGCCGCTGTACGGACCGACCGGGGTCGGCGAGCGCATCGTCGCCGCCTACGGCGGGCAGGGCGAGCTGTGCCACCCGTCGCTGCGCGACGTCTACGACTTCCGCGAGCTGCAGAGCGGGAGCTTCGAGCTCGGCCCGCTCAACGTGACCGTCGCCCGGGTCGCGCACCCGGTCGAGACCTACGGGGTGCGCATCGACCACGCCGGCTCGTCCCTCGCGTACACCTCCGACTCCGGGCCCTGCCACGCCCTCGAGTCGCTGGGCGCCCATTGCGACGTGTTCCTCGCCGAAGCCTCCTACCTCGAAGGCAGGGACAACCCGAAGGACGTCCACCTCACCGGGAAGGAGGCCGCGGAGTTCGCCACCAAGACCGGCGCCGGGCGGCTCCTGCTCACCCACCTGGTCGAGCCGTGGAACTCCCGCGAACGCACCCTCGCCGAAGCGAAGGCCGCGTACACGGGCCCGGTCGACGTCGTCCGCCCCGGGCAGGTCTTCGAATTCTGAGGGCCCTCCTCTGAGGCCGGTTCGGCACGAACTCGGGATGCGCCTGTTGCACACGCGCCGTACCGTCGAGGGATGTCGAGCGACGCCAACCCCCAGCAGTACCCGGGACCGCCCGGCGGCCCCGCGTACCAGCCCGCGGCCGCGCAGCAGCCCCCGCCGCCCCATTACCAGCAGTCACCCCCTCCCGCGTACCAGCCGGCGCCGCCGCAGCAGCAGCCCGTCCCGTACGTCGAGCCCGGCGCCCCCTACCAGCAGGGAGCGGGCGGCCAGCCGCCGTACCTCCCGCCCGGCGCGTACGTCCCGGTCCCGCCGCCCCCGCCCCGCGGCGGCCGCGGCGCGAAGGTCGCCGTCGCCGCGATCCTCTCGGTGGTCCTCCTCGCCGCCGTCGGCGCGGTCGTGCTCTTCAAGTTCGTCCTCAACCAGGGCCCCGACCCGGCCGAGAGCTTCCCCGCGTCCGCGAGCATGTACGTCGAGATCAACCTCGACCCCTCGTTCGACCAGACCCCCAAGCTCCTCGAGCACCTCTCCAAATTCGACGACCTCGAATACGACTCCACCGACGACCTCCTGACCGACCTCCTCGAAGAGTCCGGCCTCGAAGGCGTCGACGCCGAAGAGGACCTCACCTCCTGGATCGGCAACCGCCACGGCCTCGCCATGTGGGAATACGACGGCCGCCAGTACGCGGTCGTGAGCCTCGCCAGCACCGACGCGGGCGCCGCCGAGGACGGCCTCGCCGACCTCCGCGCCGCCGCCGGCGCCCAAGAGGACCAGATGGCCTACACCGTCGAGGACGACCACGTCCTCATGGTCGTGGGCGAGGAGGGCGCGGCCGACGCGCTCGACGCCGCCCAGAGCGAAGCCGGCACCGAGCCCCTCTCGGCCTCCGCCGACTACGAAGAGGCCCGCTCCTGGCTCGACGGCGACCAGCTCGCCGTCTACTGGGTCGACATGGACGCCGTCGCGGACCTCGCCGAACTCACCGGCGGCAGCGCCGACATGTTCTCGGAGCTGTACTCGGGCCAGTTCATCGCCGGCTTCTCCGCGTTCGACCGCGGCTTCGAACTCACCTACCGCCTCTTCGGCGACCAGGACGACCCCTGGACCGGCTCCGAGGACCTCCTCGCCGGCATGGGCGAACTGCCCGCCGCCGACGTCGCCGCCACCGCGCACATCCCCGAGAACCTCGGCGAACTCGCCGAGGAGTGGATGGGCACCTATGAGGAGTTCTACGGCGGCGAAGACGACTACGCCGAGGCCGAGCCCGCGCTCGAACCGCTGACCGACGCCGAGTACGCCGAGTACCTCGAACTCGAGACCGGCTACTACGCCGGCACTTTGTCCGCCGAGGACGAGGCGCGCTACCTCGAACTCGACTCCCGCTACTGGTCCGCCGGCACCGTCGAGGACCCGTGGACCGACGACTACGACCACGGACCGTCCACCGAGGAGATCGAAGCGGCCGTCACCGAGTTCACCGACCTCCTCGCCGGCGCCGACCTCAGCATCGCCGGGGACTTCGACGCCGACCAGGGCGTCAACCCCGAGTCGATGCTGCTCTCGGCGCACCTCGCCGAGGACCGCGCCGCGGACCTCCAGGCCCTCGTCGAGGAGTGGATGGCCGAAGACGGCGGCGCCCTCCCCGAAGGCGTCACCGCCGAAGGCGCCGAACTCTCCTACACCGGCGGCGAGACCGCGTCCGGCACCCTCTCCGAGGACGACCGGTTCAGCGACTTCGCCTCCGCCGCACCCGACCAGGCCGCCGTCGCGGTCTGGGTCGACCTCGCCGCCGCCGCCGAGGCGTTCCCCGACGAATTCGACGAAGGCGGCGAAGCGCTCTCGGCGTTCGCCTGGGCCCACGGCTCCGACGACGGCGACGGCACCGGCGTCATGCGCCTGTACCTGACGGATTGAGTCCCATGCATGCGGGATCGGTCGCGCTAGGCTCGACAGCGTGACCGATCCCGCACTGCACCCGCTGGCCAAGCGCTGGCCCTCCGCGGCGCGGCTGGTGGCCGAACCCGGGTCGTCGCGCTCCCCGTTCCAGCGCGACCGCGCCCGGCTCCTACACTCGGCCGGGTTCCGGCGCCTCGCCGACAAGACCCAGGTCCACACCGCCGGCACCGACGACTTCCTGCGCACCAGGCTCACCCACTCCCTCGAGGTCGCCCAGATCTCCCGCGAACTCGGCTCCGCGCTCGGCTGCGACGCCGACGTCGCCGACGTCGCGGGCCTGGCCCACGACCTCGGGCACCCGCCGTTCGGACACAACGGCGAAGACGCCCTCCACGAGGTCGCCGGCCCCTGCGGCGGCTACGAGGGCAACGCCCAGACCCTCCGCGTCCTCACCCGCCTCGAAGCGAAGGTCCTCGACGCCGACGGGAACTCGGCCGGCCTCAACCTCACCCGCGCCTCACTGGACGCGACCTGCAAGTACCCGTGGCCCGCCCGGCCCGGCCGCCGCAAGTTCGGCGTCTACGAGGACGACCGCGCCGTCTTCGACTGGGTCCGCGGCGACGTCCCCGAAGGGGTCACCTGCCTAGAAGCGCAGGTCATGGACTGGTCCGACGACGTCGCGTACTCCGTGCACGACGTGGAGGACGGCCTCCACGGCGGCTACATCAACCTCGGCAAGCTCATGGACGACGCCGAGGAGCAGGCCGCGGTCTGCGAGGCCGTCGCCGAACGCTACTCGGACGCCTCCCCGGCCGCGCTCGGCGAGGCCCTCCGCGACCTCCTGCGCGACCCCGTCACCGGCGGCCTGCACGACTACGACGGGTCGTTCCGGTCCCAGGTCGTCCTCAAGGAGTTCACCTCGAACATGGTGGGCCGCTTCGTGAAGGCCACCGTCGCCGCCACCAGGGAGCGGTTCGGCGAGGGCCCGCTGCGCCGCTACGACGCCGACCTCGTCGTCCCCGAGCGCGAACGCGTCCAGTGCGCGCTCCTCAAAGGCATCGCCTGGCGGTACGTGATGCGTCCGCGGACCGACGAGTCCTGGTACACGCGGCAGCGGGAGATCCTCCACGACCTCGTCGCGCTCCTGTGCGAGCGCGGCCCCGAGGCGATGGAGCCGATGTTCGCCGAACTCTGGCACCGCGCGCCCGACGACAGCGCGAAGCTGCGGGCCGTGATCGACCAGGTCGCGTCGTTGACGGACGCCTCGGCGGTCTCCTGGCACCGCCGCCTCACCGGAGTATGACCGGATGCTCAACCGAGTGGTCGGGCATCTCTCTCCCGTAGCTCCGGCATGATCGACGCGACAGTTCTGAAGTCGTTGTCCACGTGCAGAACGGTCAGATCGTGATGCACGGCGGTCGCACAGACCAGTAGATCGGCGAGCCCGGCTGAGCGGTGAAGTCCTCGCTGAGTCAACCGGTACTGCGCGGTGTCGATCCAGCGCCAAGCCTGCTTAGGGACCGGGGCGAGCTTGCATACGCTGTCGATGTCCTCGACGAGCTCATCGTGGTGGGAGGCGCTGGTCGCCGAATAGAGGATCTCGGTCCGAGTCGCTTCGCAGATCCGCAGTGCTCCCGAAGCGATGTGCTCGTGCAGGGCTTCGAGTGCGCGGGCGTTCCGGAACAGGAACCAGAAGGCGGAGGCGTCCAGTAGATGCCCGGCGATCACTTGAAGGCGTCTTTCCAAGCCTGCTTGGCAGCTTGGCGGGCTTCAGCGGCGGCGTCGAATTCGCCGCGGCGACCACGTTCGAACAGCCGCTCCGCGGCCTTCAGTCGCTCCATGCGCTCCACGTACTCGAGTAGAGCGGTGTTGACCGTGTCCTTCTTCGTCTTCGTACCCATGAGGCTCATGGCCTTTTCGAGCGCTTCGTCGTTCAGGTCGATCTGTGTGATGGACATGGCGCCCCCTTGATGTTGGTCATGTATGCTCCTAGCATACATGACCAACAAACAATCGAGGCCGTTCAGCGCTTGCGGAAGACGAGGTCGTAGATCTCGCGGCCGGCCTCGACGCCGCGGCGCTCGAACTTGGTGACCGGGCGGCGGTCCGGGCGCGGGGCGAAGCCCTCGGCGGTGTTCTCCAGGGTCGGCTCGGCCGCGAGCACCTCGAGCATCTGGTCCGCGTAGTCGGCGATGTCGGTGGCGCAGTGCACGAGCCCGCCGGAGCGCAGCAGACCGGCCATGGTCTTCACGTGCGCCGGCTGGATGATGCGGCGCTTGTGGTGGCGCTTCTTCGGCCACGGGTCGGGGAAGTACACGCGGATCTCGTCGAGCGACTCCGGTGCGATCCCGTGCCACAGCAGCGGCAGCGCGTCCCCCTGGTAGACCCGGACGTTCCCGAGCCCGCGCTCGTCGGCCCGCGCCATGAGGTCGGCGATGCCCTGCGGGTAGACCTCGACGGCGAGGAGGTCCCGGTCGCGGTCGGCGTCGCCCATCGCGGCGGCGGCCTCGCCGTTGCCCGAGCCGATCTCGAGGATCACGGGCGCGGTCCGGCCGAACAGCGCCGCGAAGTCGAGCCGTCCCTCCTCGGGCGTCCACTCCACGCCGTAGCGCGGCCACAGGCGCTCGAACGCCTCGTCGTGGCGGGGCTTGTTCCGGCCCTGGCGGAAGTTGAACGTCAGGATGTGGCGGTGCTGCGGTTCCTCATCAGGCATAACCCGGCAAGTGTAGGTGCCGGATCAGCGTTCGAGCTTGGCCGGGGCCTCGTAGGAGCGCCCGCGCACGCCCGCGGGCCCGTCGGGCCGGCGCGGGTCGGGCCGCGGCGCGGGCGGCACCGGGTCGTCATCGTCGTCGTCGGCGAACAGGAACGACTCGCGGGTGTCCTCCTCAACGAAGTCGCCGTCGGGCTGCTCGGGCACGTACGTCGGCGGGCCGACCTCCTCGTGCTCGGGCTCGGCGGTGAGCATCGCCTTGGGGCGCCGCCGCGGGCGCATCCGCTTGGCGCGCTCGCGCAGGAACCACACGTAGCCGCCCAGCGCGGCGATCGCCACACCCGCGCCGATCCAGAACCCCGGGCCGCCGACGGCGACGCCGACGAGCTCGAGGAGGGTCAGTGCGATGAGCACGTAGAGGATGCGGCGGTGGCGGCGCCGCCACCACTCGGCGCGCATCTGCCGGAGCCTGGCCTGCTCGTGCATCTCGGGGTCCTCGCCGGTCAACGACTGGTCGGTCTCCAACCGTACCGAGTCGCCGCGGCGCGTGCCGCGCCGCTCCCACCCGCGGGCGTTCCGAACGCCGTGAGGGCGTTGCGCCGCAAGCATTTCGCCGGACGAAGCGTCCGTTTCGCCCGATTCTGCCGGATCGAGTGGGACGGTCGGGTGCGACGTGGGACGGGGCGGCCGGTGGCCTTCGCGGTCGAGCACGCGCGCGTCGGAGGAGGACCGGTCGGCGATCATCCGCTCGTCGGGGTCGTACCTGCGCACCAGGGCCGGGGTCAGGGCCAGCAGGGCCGTTCCGACCAGGAGCGCCAGCAGTACCGATGCGGGCATCGCTCACCTCCTTGCGTCGATCGCGCCACAGCACGCGCTACCCCACGGTACGCAATGGCGTGACGTATTTCCGACAGATGGCCGGAACCCGGGGCGGAAGTCCCAATACCATTACACATGGTCACAGTCGCATCACAATTCCCGACTATGACGGGTTTTTGCCCTAAACTCCGTGGAATGTCCCGTTCGCGGCAATGTCCATTCCACCGCGAGGGGCGCAACCGGAGGCCGACTCGATCGTTAAGTCCAACGGAGACAGCGAGAACTCCTCCAATCCAGTCGACCGACCCGCCTCGCCCGCGAGACGCCACCGAGCCCCCCGATCGTACGAGCTCGGCGCAACCAGGAAGGAGCACCGGCGCACGATGCCCGAGACCGTACCCGCTGGCGATCCGCGCGGCCAAGGACCCGACGCCGCCCCCGACCCCGACGACACCCCCGCCACCCGCTCCGACCCCGAGCTCATCGCCGCCACCCGCCGCGGCGACACCACCGCGTACGCCGTCCTCTACGAGCGCCACGTCCACGCCGCCCGCCGCCTCTCGCGCATCCTCTCCCGCGACCCCGCCGGCGCCGACGACCTCGTCTCCGAGACCTTCGCGAAACTCCTCCACACCTTCCGCGAAGGCGGCGGCCCCGACCTCGCCTTCCGCCCCTACATGCTCCAGACCCTCCGCAACACCTTCTACGACCGCGTCCGCCGCGACAAGCGCGTCGAGTTCACCGACGACCTCTCGCCCCACGACTCCGGCGAGATCTTCGTCGACCCCGCCGTCGAGGGCCAGGAGCGCCGCTACGCCGCCCTCGCCTTCGGCAAGCTCCCCGAGCGCTGGCGCATGGTCCTGTGGCACACCGAGGTCGAAGAGGACTCCCCGGCCCAGGTCGCGCGCATGCTCGGCATGACCCCCAACGGCGTCTCCGCGCTCGCCTACCGCGCCCGCGAGAAGCTCCGCCAGAACTACCTCACCGAGCACGCCGCCGACGCGCCGCGCGAAGCATGCCGCTGGACCGTCGACCGGCTCGGCGCGCGCGTGCGCGGCAAGCTCGGCGAGCGCGACGCCCAGAAAGTCGACGGCCACCTCGACTCCTGCGTCACCTGCAGCCTCCTGTTCGCGGAGCTGACCGAGCTCAACGCCGGCCTGCGCGGCGTCATCGCCGGCGTCCTCCTCGGCGGCGCCGCCGCCCCGTACATCGCGGCCGCCACCGTCTCCGCGGCCGGCCTCGCCGTCGGCGGCCTCCTCGCGTTCGTGTCGGCGCCGTTCATCGCCGCCGCGAACTGGATCCGCCGGATCGTGCAGCAGCTCGGCACCAAGGGCACCCTCGCGACCGGTACCGCGGCCACCGTCGCCGCCGCGGTCGTCGTCTTCGCGCTCGTCTCCGGCGACGAGGAGCAGCCGCCGCAGGCCGCCCCCGACGAACCCGCCGTCGCCGCCCCGGCCGAACCCGAACCCGACACCGAGGACCCGCCCGCCGACCCCGGCGAGCCCCCGGCCGAACCGGACGACCCGGCCCCCGAACCCGACCCCGAGGACCCCGCCGAGGAGCCCTCGCCCGCCGTGCCCGCCTCGTACGGCATCGAGCACGGCCTCGGCACCACCGGCCTCGTCGCCGGCGGCGATGCCGTCCTCCCGATCCGCCTCGAAGCCCCCGCAGGCGGCGGCTACGCGCCCCGCACCGACCGCGCCCCCGAAGCCGCGGTCGCGGCGCTCGACGACCGCGCGGGCGAGACCGCCTCCGCGCGGGACGACCGCAACGAAACCACGGCCGCGCAATACGGCGATGCAGTCGGACCCGCCACCGCGCGGGACGACCGCTCAGCGGAATCCGCCGCCGAGCGGGAGCGCGCCGCCGAATCCGCGCCCGGGTACGGCCAGGCCGCCGCGACCGACCGCGTCACGCTCGACATCGTCCTCCCCGACGGCGTCACCCTCGCCTCCGAGACCGCCGAACCCGGCTGGACCTGCATCGAAGCGGACGGCGACGCCGCCACGACCGTCCAGTGCACCGTCCCGCGGATGCCCAGCCCCGCCGAAGCCCACGTGCGCATCCGCATCGGCGA
The DNA here is from genome assembly GCF_009451885.1 of Glycomyces albidus. Lineage (GTDB taxonomy): Bacteria > Actinomycetota > Actinomycetes > Mycobacteriales > Micromonosporaceae > Glycomyces > Glycomyces albidus. The sequence continues at coordinate 91,590 of NZ_WIAO01000018.1, read as the reverse complement.
CGACGTCAGCGGCTACCAGACCTTCGAGGTCACCGTCGAAGGCCCCGGCATCTCGGGCACCACCGCGCTCCAGGTCCCGATCGCGCCCGCCGGCAGCACCGTCGGCTACGCCAGCCTCGACGCCACCGGCGTCACCGCCTCCGGCAACACCTGGATGACCTGCGCCGTCCCCGGCTGCCACGACGCCGCGCTCCTCGGCGCCGGCGACCGCTGGCCCATGAAGGCGTACAAACCCGAGCACGCACCCCCCGGACGCGAAGGCCAGGCCGCCTCCGGCGCCGTCCTCGACCTCCCCGCCGGCGCCACCGTCGCCTGGGCCGGCCTCTACTGGGCCGGCGTCCACGACGACCTCCCCACCGAGGTCGCCCTCCACGGTCCCGGCGGCACCTGGACCGACCTCACCGCCGACACCACCACCCCCACCAGCCCCGGCGCCCAGGCGTTCACCGACGTCACCGAGCTCGTCGCGAGCGGCGGCGAATACTGGGTCGCCACCGACAACCACCGGCTCCCCACCTCGCCGTGCAAGACCTGGCCCATCGCCCCCAGCGCCCACTGCCTCGAACCGCACTGGGCCGGCTGGTCCCTCACGGTCGTGTACACCGAGCCCGGCGCCGACCCCAAGGAAGTCGCGGTCTACGACGGCGCGCCCGCCGCCGACACCGAGATCGAGATCGAAGACGGCGGCGACGTCGACATCGCCGCCACACTCTGGGGCGGCTCCGCCTACCGCAACGGCGACACCCTCACCGCAGGCGACGAGCACCTCGGCGAACCCGCCACCTGCCGCGCGAACGGCGCCGCCGACAACCCCGACTGGTACGCCTTCGGCGTCGACGTCCACGTCCACCGCGCCCGCACCGGCGACGAGGCCGTCATCCGCTTCGAACGCGGCGACGACCCGTTCATCGTCGGCGTCATCGCCGTCGCCCAGCCCCGCAGCGACGGCAGCCCGTAACCTCCGGCAGCGGGGGGCGGTGCACCGCCCTCGGCCGCCCCGCAGCCCCGCCGAGCCGGGTACCCTGGCCGTAATGAGCACGACGGACACCCCCACCCCCCAGACGGCGAATCACCGTCCGGGCCTCTTCGCGCGCGCCCTCGGGCTGCTCAAGCGCCACGCCGGCGAACTGTTCCGCTTCGCCGGAGTCGGCGGCACGGCCTACATCGTCGACGTCGGCCTCTTCAACCTGCTGTACCTCGGCCTCGACTGGTCCTACTGGTACGCGAAGATCCTCTCCGCGATCCTGGCGATGACCCTCGCGTTCTTCGGCAACCGCCACTGGACCTGGCGCGAGCGCCGCGGCACCGCCGCCGCCCACCGCCAGTACGCCCTCTACTTCTTCTTCAACGGCATCGGCCTGCTCATCGCGCTCGCCTGCATCTGGGCCAACACCGGGCTCGCCTCGGTCTGGCCCCAGTACTTCGACAACGCGATCGCGGTCAACCTCGCCGCCAACGTCTTCGGCGTCGGCCTCGGCTCGGTCTTCCGCTTCTTCGCGTACCGCACCTGGGTCTTCAACAGCCCCAAGCTGAACGAAGCGAGCGCCTAGGACGGGCCCTGGACACGGCGAAGGCCCGCACCGGACCGGTGCGGGCCTGAAGCGTGCTCGGGCTAGGCGCCGTCGCCTTGGCTGGCGCGGCGGGCGCGGTCGTCCTCGGCGAGCTGGTACAGCAGCGCCTTGGTCTTGTCGACGCGGGGGACGTCGACCAGGTTGATCTCGCCGTCGTCGGAGGCCGAGTCGATGTTCATGTCGCCGAAGCCGAAGATCCGCTCCCACACGTTCTGGGTGTACGAGACCGTGTTGACGCGGGCGAGCGGGATGTGGCGGCTCTCGCGGGTCACGAGGCCTTCGCGCCACATGATGCGCTGGTCGGTGATGACGTAGTGGGTCGAGCGCCAGCGGATCCAGGGGATCACCGCCAGCCAGATCAGCAGGGCGAGCGTGATGACGACCTCGGCGACGATGAGCCAGAGCCTGACGTCGGCGTTGTCGAGCTGCGCCGTGTAGGTGATCGCGATGGCGCCGATCGCAAGGAAGACCACGAACCACAGGATCGGGGCGACGCCTTCCTTCCAATGCGGGTGGGTGTGGAGCTTGACAACCTCGCCGCGGGCGAGCTGGTCGTCGGGATATCCCACTGCGGACCTCCAGGAGTGAGAAACGGGCCGGGGGCGGTACGAATGTTCAAAAGCACAGTACAACACTGCGTCACCGGCCCCATGGCCACGATTGCGCGCACTTTCCGAAGGACACTCGCATCGAGTGCTAAGGCACCCAGCCGTTCTTGGCGGCGTGCCAGCCGAGCTGGATGCGGGTGTCCACATCGGCCAGGTCCATGAGCTCGCGGACCCGGCGCTGGACGGTGCGCAGCCCGATGCCCAGTTTGGACGCGATCGACTGGTCCGTCAGGCCCGCGATGAGCAGCCCCAGCAGCACCGCGTCGTCCTCGTCGATCGTCTCCGCGCCCAGCCGCACGCCGTCGGCGGACGCGCTCGTCGCGGGGATGCCCGCCGTCCACAACTGCTCGAACAGGGTCGCGGCGAGCTCGGCGATCGACCGGTTCCCGGTGACGATCGCCCGCGGCCGGCCCTCGCCCGGCTCCTCCATGAAGACGGTCCGGTCGTCCACGATCAGGAGCTTCAGCGGCAGGCGCTTCCCGAACCGGACCTCGTCCCCGGACTCGAGCGCGTGCCGCACGTAGTCGGCGTACGGGTCGATGTCGAGCACCGCCCGGTCGAACAGGATCCGGTGGACCACGCCGCGTGCCTGGAGGTCCCGGTGCACGCCGTCCTCGGGGACCGGCAGGACCATCGGCGGGCGCACGAACGTGCTCAGGCTGCGTTCGGCCCCGGCCTTGAGCTGGCGCAGCCGCGAGCGGATCGCCACCGCACCCGTCACCGCCTCCCAGGAACCGGCGGTCCCGCCCGCGCCGGGGCCCGCCCGGTGGATCTCGAGCAGCTCGCGCAGCGTCTCGTACTCGCCGAGGACCTCGCCGAGCTGGGAGGCGATCCGCCCGCCCAGGACCGCGTCCGGCCCGACCGCGCGGAAGCACGAGTCCGCGACCATCGTCGCGAAGCCCTCGTCGACGAGCCGCGCGAGGACCTCGCGCACATGGTCGATCGAACGCCCCGAGTCGGCCGCGAGCTGCGCCACCGTCGCGTCGGAGCGGGAGAGCAGGAGCCGGTAGAGCCCTTCGGTCTCGGGGTCGAGCCCGGTCGCGCCCGGCGGCTGCCGGGCCGGCCGGGTGTCGGGGTGCTCGCCGCGCTTGCCGCCCGCCTGGTCGCTCATCCACTCCTCCGGTCCTCGGGCCCGACTGGGCCTGCCGCGTCAGTGCCCTTCAACTGCGAGCCCTCGCTGCGGGCCGTCCAACTACGGCCGTCTCAATGCGGGCCGTCGAACTGCGGCGCCACCGGACCGCAGCCATCGAACCGCGGCCGCGGGACTGCGGTTCAACGGACGTGCAGGGCCGCCGGACTCCAGGGGAACCGTGGTTCACAACCACCGGATGCCGTGCCCGCCGGGCGTCATGCCCGCGGCCGCAGGTGGACCACGTCGCCGGCGGCGACCGCCTCCACGGGGCCGTCACCAGGATCCACCCGCAGGCGTCCGTCGGCGTCGATGCCGACGGCCCGGCCGGTCAGGTTGCGGCCGTTCGGGAACGATACCGCGACCTGGCGCCCCAGGGTGTCGGAGTTCCGCTCCCAGCGCTCGATCGCCGAGGCCGGGCCCTGGTCCTCCCAGGTGCGGTACACGGCCGCGAAGTGCCCCAGGAACGCCGCCGCGATCTCCTCCCGGTCCAGCGTCGTCGCCCCCGCGAGGAGCAGCGAGGTCGCCTCCGGGACCGGCAGCTCCTCCTCGGTCAGCGACACGTTCAGGCCGACGCCGACCACCACCGCGCTCCCCTCGGCCTGCGCGAGGATCCCGCACACCTTCTTCCCGGCGATGAGGACGTCGTTGGGCCACTTCAGCTTCGCGCGCACCCCGCACACGGCCAGCAGCGCCTCTTCGAGCGCGACCGCGGTCGCGAACCCCAGCGTGCCCCACCGCTCGCGCGGCGCGGTCGGGCGCAGCAGGAACGACATCATCAGGCTCGCCCGCTCCGGGCTCTCCCAGCGCCGGTCCAGGCGCCCGCGCCCGCTGAGCTGCTTCTCCGCCAAGAGGACGCGCCCCTCTTCGGCGCCGTGCCTGGCCGACTCGGCCAGGTCGGCATTCGTCGACCCCGTGACCCCCACCACATCGACTTCGGTCCAGAAGTCGGACTTCTCCGACAACAGCGACCAGAGCAGGTGCCGGTCCAGTGGCTTTCTCGTCGGTGTGTCCACGCCCTTGGCATCCTCCATCCCCTCATCGTAAGGGGCCGGATCTCCGGCTAGGGTGATGCGATCGCATCACCGGTACGGATGGGTTCCTCGTTCCTCCCGCTTGCGGGTTTCCGGACAGCACCTGGTCTCCCGGGTCTTACCTGCCCTCCAGAGGCGTTTCGAGTCTCCGCATGCCCTGCGGCGACCGTTTGCACTCGCACCAGCCGTTTTCCTTCAAAGCGGATGTTGACCTCCGCGTTGACGTCCCTCTCGTGCACCGACCCGCACGGGCAGGCCCAAGTTCGCACCGCGAGTCCTTCCAGTCCCTTCGGCCCTGACAGGACCCCGCAGTCCGAGCACATCTGGGTGGAAGGGAAGAACCGGTCGACTTTGACGAATGTTCGACCGCGCCGAGAAGCCTGCGCTTCCAGGACCGCCGAGTGCCTGGTCGTACATGCTCTTCGCGGTCCGACTCCGGGCCAGCCCTTTGATGTTGGGGTCTTCGACGTACACGGCTTGGTTCTCGTCAAGTACGGCCTTGACCTGCTTGTTCAACCAGTCCTCCCGCTTGTCTCGGATGCGCTCGTGCAATCGGGCAACTGAAACGCGCGCTTTCTCCCGGTTCGCCGACCCGGGTTGCTTTCGCGCGAACACCTGCTGAGCGCGTTTGAGCCGGCGCTCCATCGACCGGAAGAACTTCGGCGAGGCGATGGTCTTCCCGTGACGTAGCACGGCGAAGTCCTTGAGGCCGAGGTCGATGCCCGTCTCGGCATCCGCCGGAGGGGGTTCGTGCTCCACCTGCGCAGCGACGGCCACGATGAAGCTTGCGAAATACCGGCCGGCCGACGTCTTGATGACCGTGACAGAGGAGGGGTCCGACGGCAGGTCCCTGGAACATGCGACTCTGATCGTCCCGATCTTCGGAAGCCGCAGGCGGCCTCCTTCTGTGATGCGAAATCGGGCGTTGCGCGTGAACCGGATCGATTGGCGATGCGTCCGCCGTTTGAATCTGGGCGGACCTATATGCGGTCCCCGCCGTTTACCCGCTCGTGAGTCGAAGAAGTTGCGCCAAGCTTGGTTGCAGTCTTCCAGCGCCTGTTGAAGCACCACCGCCGAAACCTCCCCGAGCCAGGCCCGCTCAGGAGTCCGTTTCGCCTCGGTGATCAATTTCCGCGAAAGCATGCTTGTGCTCGGGTAAGGCTCTCCGGCTGCGAATGCGGCTCTGCGTGCCGCCACCGCGTCGTTGAACACGACGCGCGCGCAACCGAACGCCTTGGCCAGCGCTGCACGTTGCGGGCTCGTCGGGTAGATGCGGTACCGATATCGGAGTAGCACACCTGTACAACGAGCAAGCCCGGAACGCGTTTCGAACGCATCGGCATGACCATGCTCACAGCCGCCCATCGAGTCGTCGGCAAGTGAGCACGCGGTGAATTGGCAGCTCAGCGGGAGAACGCGTTCGGGAGGAAACCACTCAGCACCTCCTCAGGTAATGCAGATACGATCCGAAGCGTGACCGACATCGACTTCCACACGACCGCCGGGCGGCTCGCCGACCTGGCCGAGCGACTCTCCGAATCGGCCACCGGGAACCCCCGGGCGATCGAGAAGCAGCACGAGAAGGGCAAGCGCACCGCCCGCGAGCGCTTGGAGGAGCTGCTCGACGAGGGGTCGTTCGTCGAGCTCGACAGCCTGCGGCGCCACCACTCCATCAGCTTCGGCATGGAGGCCAACCGCCCCTACGGCGACGGCGTCGTCACCGGCTACGGCACCATCGAAGGCCGCGAGGTCTGCGTGTACGCCCAGGACTTCACCGTCCTCGGCGGCTCCCTCGGGCAGGTCTCGGGGGAGAAGATCACGAAGGTCCAGGAGCTGGCCATGCGCACCGGCCGGCCCATCATCGGCATCTCCGACTCCGGCGGGGCCCGCATCCAGGAGGGCGTCGCGTCCCTCGGCGGCTACGCCGACATCTTCTTCCGCAACGTGCGCGCCTCGGGCGTGATCCCGCAGATCTCGCTCATCATGGGCCCGTGCGCCGGCGGTGCGGTGTACTCGCCCGCGATCACCGACTTCACCGTCATGGTCGACCAGACCAGCCACATGTTCATCACCGGGCCCGACGTGGTCCGCGCGGTGACCGGCGAGGACGTCGGCATGGAGGAGCTCGGCGGCGCGCGCACCCACAACGCGGTCGCCGGCAACGCCCACTACCTGGCCTCCGACGAGACCGACGCGCTCGAATACGTCAAGCACCTCCTGTCGTACCTGCCGTCGAACAACCTCGACGAGCCCCCGGCCTACGAGTCGAAGGACTTCGAGCTCGACCTGACCGCCGACGACCTCGCGCTCGACACGGTCATCCCGAACTCGGCGAACCAGCCGTACGACATGCACAAGATCGTCGAGACCGTCCTCGACGACGGCGAGTTCCTCGAGACGCAGGCGCTGTTCGCGAAGAACATCCTCACCGGCTTCGGCCGCCTCGACGGCCGCCCGGTCGGCGTCGTCGCGAACCAGCCCATGCACTTCGCCGGCTGCCTCGACATCGACGCCTCCGAGAAGGCCGCGCGGTTCATCCGCTTCTGCGACGCCTTCAACATCCCGATCATCTCGTTCGTCGACGTCCCCGGGTTCCTCCCGGGCACCTCGCAGGAGCACGACGGGATCATCCGCCGCGGCGCGAAGCTCATCTACGCGTACGCCGAGGCCACCGTCCCCAAGCTCACCGTCGTCTGCCGCAAGGACTACGGCGGCGCGTACTGCGTCATGGGCTCCAAGGGCGTCGGCGCCGACCTGTGCCTCGCCTGGCCGACCGCCGAGATCGCGGTCATGGGCTCGCAGGGCGCGGTCAACATCCTCTACCGCCGCGAGCTCGCCAAGGCCGACGACGAGCAGGCCAAGCGCGCCGAGCTCATGGCCGAGTACGAGGAGAAGCTGAACAACCCGTACGTCGCGGCCGAACTGGGCCTCATCGACGCGGTCATCCAGCCGCGAGAGACCCGGGCGATGCTCGTGCGCGGGCTGCGCATGAACGCCTCCAAGCGCGACGAGCTCCCCGCGAAGAAGCACGGCAACATCCCGCTCTAGGCGGCGATCCGGGCGGCGCGGCTCCGGCCGCGCCGCCCGCGCGTGTCACTCGACCCGGTGAGGACCGCGCGCGTCTCACCCTGTCCGCACGGCGGCTACCGGCGGAAACCGCATTTCCGACCGGAGCGGCGCGCACCACTCCCATCCGAAGAGTCCGATCCGGGTACCGTCTATACAGCTGGGGGAAGCGGGACGATTCGTCCCGCTCGGATGTTGGGAGTGTGGGCGATGACACCAATCGGAGGACTGGTTCACGGACTGCCGTCCCGGCGGTACGCGATCCTGATCGACGTCGGGTACCTCTACGCCGCAGCGGCCGAACTCCTGCTCGACGCCACCTCGCGCCGCGACTACCGGGTCGACGCCGAGAAGCTCATCAAGTCCCTCATCGAACGGGCCGCCGGCCGCCTCTCCGACGGCGAACTGCTCCGCCTGTACTGGTTCGACGCCGCCCGCGACCGCGTCCCCACCGTCGACCAGCGCGTCATCGCGAACATGGACTACGTGAAGGTCCGGCTCGGCAACCTCAACTCCCGCGGCCAGCAGAAGGGCGTCGACGCGCAGATCCGCTCCGACCTCGAGCTCCTCGCCCGCCACCGCGCCATCCACGAGGCGATCCTCCTCGCCGGCGACGAGGACATGGTGCCCGCCGTCGAGATCGCCCAGACCTACGGCGTCCGCGTCCACCTCTGGGGCGTCGAACCGCCGTACGGCACCAACCAGGCCGAACGCCTCGTGTGGGAGTCCGACACGGTCGAGACCATCGAGGCCGACGAGCTGCGCGCCTACTTCACCAAGAGCGGCACCGCCGCCGCGGCCACCCACGGCATGGTGGGCGCGCCCATGGCCCAGCCCGAGCCGCGCGTCCCGAACCCGGCGGTCGTCTTCGGCACCCGCCAGTCCGTGGCCGTCACGATGACGGCCGCCGACGCGCTCGCGCAGGCGGAGTCGGCCCGGCCCAAGTTCGTGCGCACCACGCAGACCGGGGAGAAGCTCGACCCCGAGACCGTGCGCTCCATCGGCGAGTACGTCGGCCACAAGTGGCTGCTGACCAGGGGCGCCGACAACATAGCGGACCTCCTGCCCGGCCCGCAGCTTCCCACGGTCATCGACAAGGAGCTGCTAGTAGAAGCCGAGAAGGAACTCGGCTACTCTCTACGCGACCACCCCGAGGCGCGGATCTGGGTCCGCGACGGGTTCTGGGAGCGGGTGCACCGCGAATTCGACTACGACGAGGAGTAGCGCGATGAGTCTCGAGCTCAAGGTCCTCCGAGGCAACCCGACCGAAGAGGAGCTCGCCGCCCTCGTCGGCCTGATCACGGCCCTGCCGCGGCCGGTCGAGGAGTCCGAGCCGCCGCAGCGCCGCGCCGCCTGGTCGAGCCCCGGCCTGAAGCTGCGGGTCCGCCGCTCCTGGCGCGACACCGCCGTCCCGGCGCGCCGGGGGCTCGAGCGGTGACCGGGACGTTCCCGCGCAGCGAGGCGGCGCGCCCGTTCGTCCTCGCGTCGCAGTCGCCGGCCCGCCGCGAGCTGCTCAAGGCCGCCGGGATCGAACCGCTCGTCATCGTCTCCGGTGTCGACGAGTCGCGCGTCATGGGCCACGACCCGGGCGAGCTCGCGAGCACGCTCGCGGAACTCAAGGCCCAGGCGGTCCTCGACCAGGTCGAGCCGGGCTCGCTCGTCCTCGGCTGCGACTCGGTGCTCCACTTCGGGCACGAGATCCTCGGCAAGCCCGAGGGCCCCGAGGAGGCGACCTCGCGCTGGAAGCGGATGCGGGGCAACTCGGGGACGCTCTACACCGGGCACTGCCTCGTCGACACCGCCGCCGACCGGCAGATCGTGCGCGCCTCCGCGACGGAGGTCCATTTCGCGGAGGTCTCCGACGAGGAGATCGCCGCGTACGTGGCGACCGGTGAACCGCTTCACGTGGCCGGCTCGTTCACGCTCGACGGCTACGGTTCGGCGTTCATCGACCGCATCGAGGGCGACCCGGGCACCGTGATCGGCCTGTCGATGCCGCTGCTGCGCAACATGCTCGGCGAACTGGAGATCGCGCTCCACCAGCTCTGGCGCTGACGGGCGGCTAGGCGCGCCATTTGATGCCGCACCCGGTGGACGGGTAGTGCGGTTCGGGCACCGGTTCGCCCTTGCGGACCTGCTCGATCGCCGCGGCGAGGTACTCGCCGGTGACGGGCACGCCGTTGCCGGGGGTCGAGCCGTCGAACGCGCCCCGGTAGGCGAGTTTCCGGTCGGGGCCGTAGAGGAAGAAGTCCGGGGTGCAGGCCGCGTTGTAGGCGCGGGCGACCTCCTGCGACTCGTCGACCAGGTACGGGAAGGTCCAGTGGGCGCGCGCGGCCTGCTCGGCGAGGCCGGCGGGGGCGTCGTCGGGGTGGGTCTCGGCGTCGTTGGAGCAGACGGCGACCACGTCGAGGTCGGCCTGGCCGGCCGTGAACGAGCCGAAGACCTGCTCGATGTGGCGCACGTACGGGCAGTGGTTGCAGGTGAAGGCGACCAGCAGCGCCGGGGCGTCGAAATCGGACAGCGACCGCAGGTCGCCGTCGAGGTCGGGCAGGGTGAAGTCGGGCGCGGCGGTACCGAGCGGGACCATGGAGGAGTTGAGGGCCATGGGAATCGCACTCCTGGAGTAGACGGTGTGGGGTCCATCGTAGGGAGCGGGGGGCGCGGGCTCAACCGTCGTTTCCGGTCGGCGGCGGTGCGGCGCCGGTGAAGGCGGCGGGGCCCCAGGCCAGGTAGTTGGGACCCCGCCGCGGGCCGCCCGTCTACCCCACTTCGGCGGACGGCCACCTGGTGATGGCGGCAAAGTCTCTGTCGAGCAGGCTTGGCCCTTGCCGCCGCGCCACCATGGGGCGTTGAAATAAGGGTAGAACTACGCAATCGACTTGCGAAGTCAGAAACCCGACAAGTGCAGACATTGCCATTCGCGCATGTGTGGGGCGCGGGGGACGGCACGGCGCGCCCGTTCACCGGTCTACTGTGGATAAATTTTGCTCGGCGCCGGACTGCTTCCGTTGTCCTCGTTGGAATACCCGACTCGAGACCTCGACCTGGGCGATGCGGCGCAGCGCCTCGAAGATCGCGTCGCCGAGGACCGTGCCGATGACCATCGCCTCGAGGATCTCGTCGCGCTCCTTCCGGTTCGCCAGGAGCGAGAGGTCGAATTCGGCGACGATCTCGGCCGCGCGGGCGTACTCGCCGGTCACGTCGACCATGTCGGCCAGGCCGAGCTCGCGGAGCCGGCCGATCGCGTCGGCGAGGGTCCAGAGGTAGCCGTGGTCGGGGTCGATCGAGTGCCAGCCGCGCCCGCGCACGATGGCGCGCGCGAGCTCGAGGTCCTCGGCCGCGGGCTCCTCGGCCGGGACGCGGTGCTGCGACAGGGCCCGGCTGGCGACCCCGAGCGTGCTGTCGAGGTCGCGGTCGGGCTCCTCGATCTCGGCCAGGACCTCGCGGACCTTCGCGATCGGCACCGAGCCGACCTCGACCATGGCCCGCACCAGCCGCAGCCGCCGGACGTGCTCCTCGCCGTACTCGACCTGGTTGTGGCTGCGGCGCTCGCCGCCGGAGAGCAGGCCCTCGCGCACGTAGTACTTGATGGTGGCCGCCGGGACCCCGGTCCTCGCGCTGAGCTCTCCGATTCGCATGGCTCCTTCTTACCCGAAGCGCGGTTGACCACCGCTCGCCTTTAATGATAGCTTCACTATCGATAGTGTCACTCACACCTGGAGCACCCATGACCGCCACCCTCGAAACCCGGCGCCGCGCCGCCCGCCGCGGCCGCACCGCGGTGGCCGCCGTCGCGATCCTCAGCGTCGCGATCGTCCTCTACGCCGTGCCCGCCTACCTCGTCCCCGACGTCGACTCCCGCGTCGGCATCCGCGAGGACGTCCCCTTCCACCTGCCGTTCCTCGTCGTCCACGCCGCCACGGCCGGGATCGCGCTCCTGGTGGGGCCGTTCCAGTTCTTCGGTTCGATCCGCCGGAACCACCCGAAGATCCACCGGGTCGTCGGCCGCGTCTACCTCCTCGCCGGCGTCCTGCCCGGCAGCCTCTCCGGCATCGTCGCCGCCGTCCTCACCACCGCCGGACCGGTCCCGCTCGTGACCTTCGTGCTCCTCGACGTGTTCTGGTTCTACTCGGCCCTGCGCGCCTACCGGGCCGTGCGCGCCCGCGACTTCGCGGCCCACCAGGAGTGGATGCTGCGCAACTTCGCCGCGACCTTCGCGGCCGTCAACCTCCGCGTCTACCTGGGCCTGTTCATCGCCGTCCAGCTCCCGCTCCTCGACGGCCACTACGGCGGCGACTTCGAGCCGCTGTTCGACACCGCCTACACCGCCGCGGTCGTCTCCTCGATCGCGCTCAACCTCGCGTTCATGGAAATCTATTTGCGGCGCAAGCGGACCCGGGGCACGCTCGGGGCGAAGGACTGAGACAGGGGAGCACCATGGGCAGCGAAGCGTACGAGATCTCGACCGACCCGGACCGGCTCGACCGCGAGTGGGTCCACCGGGTCATCTCGACCGACACCTACTGGGCCGAGGGCCGCGCCCGCGAGGACATGGACCGCGCGATCGAGTTCTCGCTCCCGTACGGCGTGTACGACGGGTCGGGCCGGCAGGTCGCGTTCGCGCGGCTCGTGACCGACCGGACCTACTTCGCGTGGCTCAGCGACGTCTTCGTCGACCGCTCCGTGCGCGGGCAGGGCGTGAGCAAGCTCCTCATGGCCCGCATCGTCGCCGACGCCGAGGAGATGCGCCTCAAGCGCGTCCTCCTCGCCACCGGCGACGCCCAGGGCCTCTACCGGCAGTTCGGGTTCGACGACATCGACGACGACTACTCCTGGATGTACCGCGTGTGGCCGACCCGGCCCTGAAGGTGCTCCACACCCTCCTCGTCCATGATCGGCGGACGCGTGTCGCACGGGCGCGCTAGGCTGGTGCGTCCCGAATTCGAGCGAGGAGCGCCGTGTCCCAGGAACCAGGTCCCGCCGACGCCCGCAGTCCGGAGGACGTCGACACGGGTCATGCCGTGCCCGATCCCGACCCTGCCAACACCCCCGAGCAGGAGATCGCGATCGAGCAGGCGTTCGTCGACCGCGTCTACGACCGCGTCGACGTGCTGCGCGCCGACGCCGTGGGCGACCGCGACGCCGGCTACCGCCATCTCGCCGCCACCGTGCCCGGCGCCCAGTTCGAGCGCGACGTCTTCGTCTACCGCGCCGCCCGCCGCATCGCCGACCTCGACTCCCAGCACGAGGGCCTGGTCTTCGGCCGCCTCGACTTCGACGACGGCCGCATCCGCCACATCGGACGCCTCGGCGTGCGCGACGAGGAGTACCGCACCCTCCTGATCGACTGGCGCGCCCCCGCCGCCGCCGCGTTCTACCGCGCCACCGCCGTCGACCGCCAGGAGGTGTCCCGGCGCCGCGTGATCCGCTCGTTCGGCCGCAGCGTCGAGGAGATCAGCGACGACCTCCTCAACGAGGACGCCGCCGAGAAGCTCCCCGTGATCGGCGACGGCGCCCTCATGGCCGCATTGGGCCGCAAGCGGACCGGGCGGATGCGCGACATCGTCGCCACGATCCAGGCCGAGCAGGACGCCGCCATCCGCGCGCCCGGCCGCGGCGCCACCATCATCACCGGCGGGCCCGGCACCGGCAAGACCGTCGTGGCCCTGCACCGCGCCGCGTACCTGCTCTACCAGGACCGCAGCCGCTACGAAGCCGCCGGCATCCTCGTCGTCGGACCTTCGGCCGTGTTCATGAAGTACATCGGCCGCGTCCTCCCCAGCCTCGGCGAGGAGACCGCCGCCCTGTACTCCCTCGGCGAGCTGTACGCCGGGGTCGAGGCCACCCGCCAGGACCGGCCCGAGGTCGCGGCCGTCAAGGGCGGCACCATCATGCTGCCGATCCTGCGGCGCCTGATCCGCCAGACCCCGCCGGAGGCCCCGAGCGAACTGCGGATCGTCTACCGCGGCGACGTGTTCAAGCTCGACGCGGCCGACCTCGCCGCCGCCCGCGCCCGCGTCTTCGAGAAGGAGCCGCGCCCGAACCTCGCCAAGACCGAGGCCGGCCGCGCCCTCCTCGTCGCGTTGTGGCGCAAGGTGAAACCGGTCCTGCCCGACGCCGAGCCGGCGAAGTTCTCGCGCGACGTCGGCTCCCGGGGCGAGTTCCTCACGTTCCTCGACCACTGGTGGCCCGACCTCGATCCCGCCGAGGTCCTCGGCTGGGGCGGCGACGCGCGCCGCCTCGCCGCCGCGGCCGAAGGGCACCTCAAGCGCGAAGCGATCGACGCGGTCGCCGAGTCGCTCCGCGAGACGGACTTCTCGATCCCGGACGTGGCGCTCCTCGACGAGCTGCGCATGCTCCTGGGCGTGAAGCCGCAGCCGCGCGGACGCGACCGGATCCGCTCGTGGGACGGCATCCAGGAGGTCTCGACCGCCCAGGACCGCTTCTACGACCGGCCCGAGCGCCAGGCCCGCGACGCGTTCTACGAGGACTACGCGCACGTCATCGTCGACGAGGCCCAGGACCTCTCGCCGATGCAGTGGCGGATGCTGTCGCGCCGCGGCCGCGCCGCCGGGTGGACCATCGTCGGCGACGAGGCCCAGTCGAGCTGGCCGCGCCCCAAGGAGAGCGCCGACGCCCGCCGCCGCGCGGTCCCGCACGGCCGGGTCCACGAGTTCCACCTGACGAAGAACTACCGGAACTCCAAGGAGGTCTTCGAGTACGCGGCCGCGTGGGCCCAGCCGCGCCTGCGCGCCATCGACCTGCCCGAGGCCGTCCGCGAGACCGGCGTCCCGGTCGAGGCGAAGACCGTCGACCCCGACGCGCTCCTCCCCGAGCTCGCGGGCGCCGTCGCCGAGGCCCTCGAGGCCGTCGAAGGCACCGTCGGCGTCATCGCGCCCTACGACCGGCACGGCGAACTCGCCTCCGTCGTCCACGACGACCGCGTGACCCTGGTGGGGCCCTTGGAGTCCAAGGGCCTGGAGTGGGACGCGGTGATCGCCGTCGACCTCGACGCCGTCGCCGAGGCCCACGGCCCCGGCGTCGCCTACGTGGTCCTCACCCGCGCCACCCAGCGGCTCAAGCGCATCGACCTGGGCTGACTCAGTCCGCGGGCCGGTTCTCGGCGGGCCCGGCCGACTTCCGGCCGGCCCGCCGCACACCCCAGACGAGCAGGGCCGCCGCGAGCACGCCGGGGCCCATGTGGACCAGCAGCACGCCGAAGAGGCTCGGGCCGCCCCAGTCGTCCTCGTAGCTCGACGGGTCGGAGAAGTCGATGACGAAGGGCTCCATCAGGGCCCGGACGATGAAGAACCCGCCGACGACGAAGGCCAGCAGCCACAGCACGCGCATCATGTGTCGACCTTAATGCGCCGCGGGCGATCGCAGGTGCCTCCGGACGCCGACCGTCAGGAGCAGCTGCGCGGCCGCGTACGTCGACATCACCGCCAGGCCCGCGCCCGGCAGGTCGAACCCGGCCACACCGAGGCCGAGGACCAGGTCCGAGACCACGAACAGCGCCCCGCCGACGCCCGCCAGATGCCCCGCCTCGCGCGCGCGGCCGAGGCCGAACGCGAGCGCCGCCATCGACACGAGCAGCAGGCTGTAGACCGCGACGGGCGCCGCGAGCGCCCCGAGCCGGGTCCACAGCGCGACGATGAGCCCGGCCCAGAACGCCAGGTAGCACGCGGGCACCGCGTACCGGTTCCGGAACGCTTGGAGCGCACCGAGTTTCACGAACGCCGCGATGTACAGGACCTGCATGACCGCGAACAGTCCCATGCCGGTCAGGAACGCGGCCGTGCCGTCGGCGAGGAGCGCGAGGTCGGCGGCGCAGGCGACGAGGAGGCCGAGGCCGAACAGGCGGGCGGGCGCCTGGCCGGGCGCGACGGAGACGATCAGGTGGCTGAGGAGCAGCAGTGTCAGCGCGGGCTTGGTGGCCCAGCGGACGGCGTCGAGGCCGAACGCGACGGCGGTGAGCTCGACGGCGAGCGCGACTGCGAACGCCCACAGCCAGGCCCGGGAGGGCACGCGGGCGATCTGCGAGCGGAGAAGCAAGAGGGGTGGGCTCATGGTCGAGCGACGCTATCAGACCCGGCCGGCCCTCCGGTGAGGCCGGGGTCACCCCACCCGATCGGGTGAGAGATTCGCCGGATGCGGCCGGGATTGTCGGCCCCGCCCGGGAGGATCGCCGCTACGGTCCCCGGGTGGGTGGGGGTGAGGGACGGGCTCTGACCTCTACCACCGGAAGGGCGCGAGTGAACCGGTGGCGGTGCGGAAGCCGGCGGCGGGTCATCGACGGCGGCCGGCCTGGCGAACATGCGACGGTCAGGCCGCGCCGCTCGCTGCCGCGGGTGTCAGGTTCCACAACGTGATGGCGTGGCCGCCGTGCTCGTAGCCGAGCGCGCCGATCGAGGCGGTGTCGATGGTGAAGTCGCGGCCGTCGCGCGCCGGCCTGCCGAGCCAGCGGGCGGCCGCGACCCGGAGGCTGTGGCCGTGCGCGATGAACGCGACGTCGCCGCCCGGGAGCAGCGGCTCGGCTTCGGCGAGGGCCCGGTCGAGGCGGGCCGCGACCGCGTCGGCGCTCTCGCCGCCGGGGCCCTTCCCGCCGTGCGTCCACAGGGTCCATTCCGGGTCGTCGCCGCGGATCTCCTCGCTGGTGCGGCCCTCGTAGTCGCCGTACGCCCACTCGGCCAAGTCGGGTTTGACGGCGGTGACCGGCAGCCCGGCGAGGTCGGCGGTGACCAGGGCCCGCTTGCGCGGGCTCGACCAGACGGCCGCGAACCGCCGCCCCGACAGGAGCGGCGCGAGCGCCTTCGCCTGCGCCGCACCGTTCTCGGTGAGCTCGAGGTCCGTGACCGAGGTGTGCCGGCCGGATGCCGACCAGGTCGTCTCGCCGTGGCGGATGAGCACGATCTCTCCCATGCCCGCCACCCTAGTCGGGGACGATGAACCGCACGAGCGTTAGACCGCTTCGGCGAGGAAGACGCCCATGTACTCGCGCTCGTCGGTCCAGCACGCGGCCGGCTCGAAACCGGTGTCGCGAAGCTGCTGCTCCAGTTCGGCGCGGCGGAACTTGACGGAGATGCCGGTGTGGATCTCCTCGCCGACCGCGAAGCTCACGTCCAGGCCCAGGCCCGCGACGTCCACGGCCATCGGCTTCAGGGCGCGCAGCCGCATGTCGACCGTGGACGCAGGGGCGTCCCAGACGGCCACGTGCTCGAAGTGGTCGGGTTCGAAGTCGGCGTCGAGGCGGTGGTTGAGCACGTGGAGGACGTTCCGGTTGAACTCGGCGGTCACCCCCGCCGCGTCGTTGTACGCCGCGACGATGATCTCCGGGTCCTTGACGAGGTCGGCGCCGAGCAGGAACCGGTCGCCCGGCCGCAGGGCCTCCCGCAGGCCCTGCAGGAACTGGACGCGCTCCATGCCCGCGAAGTTCCCGAAGGTCCCGCCGAGGAACGCCACGAGCCGCGTGTCGTGGTGGTCGGGGATCTGCGCGAGGTGCCTCGTGAAGTCGCCGACGATCCCGCCGAGGTAGATGTCCGGGTAGACCGCGGCGAGCTCGAAGATCACCTCCCGGACTTGGCCGGCGGCGACGTCGAAGGGCCAGAACGCGTCGAGCCGCCTGGCGGCGGCGAGCGCGTCGAGGACCGGCCGGATCTTCTCGGCCCGGCCGGCGCCCAGCTCGACCACCGACACCGGCCCGTCGCCGAGGGCCGCGGCGATCTCGCCGGCGCGGTCGCGCAGGACCGCGCGCTCGCTGCGGGTCTGGTAGTACTCCGGCTGCCGCGTGAGCTCG
The DNA here is from genome assembly GCF_009451885.1 of Glycomyces albidus. GTDB lineage: Bacteria > Actinomycetota > Actinomycetes > Mycobacteriales > Micromonosporaceae > Glycomyces > Glycomyces albidus. The sequence goes on along the minus strand of NZ_WIAO01000018.1, from coordinate 74,386 downwards.
CTGAACAGGCCCGAGCCGCGGCCGTCGTAGTGCAGCCGCATCGGGAGGTACTTGGGGCGCGAGGTCAGGCCGCGCCGCGCGTCGAGGCGGAGCGCCGCGTCGAGGTCGTCCTCGTCGATGCAGATCCGCAGTTCCGGTTGAGACACAAGCCGAGTTTATGCCGTATCCGTCCCGGTTCCGGGCGGTCGAACGGCGCGGTCAGGGCGCGCCGGGGACCGTGCACGCCTGCGCGGCGATCTGGCTCGCGTACCGCAGGGCCGCCGCGACGACGGTCGGGTTGCCCCAGGACGGGAGCCGGTCGAGGCGCATCCAGCCCGCGGAGGTGAGCCAGCCGAGGAGCCCGGAGGTGAAGGCGTCGCCGGCGCCGATCGCGTCGACGACGTCGACGCGCGGGGCGGTCATCTCGGTGGTGTGGTTGCGGTGGAAGGCGACCGACCCGGCGTCCCCGAGGGTCACGACGACCAGTTCGGGCCCGAGCCCGAGCCATTCGCGGGCGACCCGGTCGACCGGCGTGTCCGGGTAGAGCTGCGCGAGGTCGCGTTCGGAGACGCGGACGAGGGTCGACAGGCCCGCGAGCCGCTCGGTGCGTTCGCGGACCTTCGCGGCGTCGCCCATGGCGCCGAGGCGGATGTTCGGGTCGAAGGTGACCGGGACGGCACCGCGGGCGCGGTTCACCCAGTGCTCGATGATCCGCGCGGACGGCTCCAGGTAGGCGGCGAGGGACCCGAAGTGGACGAGGTCGACCGTGCCGGGATCGGGTCTGGGCAGGGAGCGGCCCTCCCACGCGAAGTCGGCCGTGCCGGTGGTCCAGTAGTCGTAGCGGGCGGTGCCGTCGCCGTTGACGACGGCGAGGCCGAGCGTCGATGGCAGGTCGGTGCGCTGAAGCCAGTCGCGGCGGACGCCGGCGGAGATGTGGCGGCGCCAGACGCGGCGGCCGAAGTGGTCGCCGCCGACGGAGCCGACGAGGGCGGTGGGGATGCCGCGCCTGGCGAGGGCGACGGCGGTGTTCGCGGGCCCGCCGCCGCAGGTGGGGCGGAGCTGGCCGCCGGGCGCGGGCACGAGGTCGATGACGTTCTCGCCTGCCACGAGGATCAACGGGGGGCTCCTTCCGTTCGGGCGCGAGTGCCGCTGCGGAGAGGGTATTGCAGGGCCTGGCGTGTGCGGAAGTCGCATTCGCGCCTCGATGCCCGGGCGCGTCCCGATTCGGCCCGGGATGGTGTGAGGACGGGCCTCGGGATGCGGTCGGGGCGGCCCGGTCGACCTGACGGACGCGCTCGGCATCGGGCGCGAGGGGCCGGCGACGAGCGCGGGTGCCGGCTCCGGCCTCGGTGACGCGGCCGGGGGACTCGTGGGCCACGCCGGGCCGGGGCGGCTCCCGGGGCCCGGCGGCGGTCGTTCAGGATGAAGGCATGTCCAGCGAAGAGGTCAAGTCCGAGGGCGGCGGTCCGCAGTCCGGCAGCGCGCAGGTGGACGACGCGCAGGCCGGCGGCGCCCCTACCGACGGCGCGCAGTCGGCGGCCGAGGCGAACGCCGAGGCGGCGAAGGCGTCGCGCCCGAAGCACCGGCGGATGCGCGACATGGCGCTGTCGATGGCGGTGCTGCTGGTGCCGCTGGGCCTGTTCTACTGGGCGTGGAGCTGGCTCGCCGAGGACCGGCAGGTGAGCGTGGTCGACACGAGCGAGAACTCCGCGTCGGCCGCGAGCATGGGGCTCCCGGCGATCGAGCCGGAGCTCTCCGAGGACTGGAAGCCGATCTCGACCCACTTCGCCGCCGACGGCGAGACCGCGACCCTGCGCACCGGCTGGTACTCGCCGGACGGGAACGGCCTCCAGATGTCCGAGACCAGCGGTGACGCCTCTGACGTCGACGAGGACCTCACCGGTGCCGGTACTCCGGTCGAGGCCGGCGGGATCCAGTGGTCCGCCTACGAGCTCGACACCGGCGAGGCCTGGGTGGCCGAGATCGCCGGCGCCACGATCGTCCTCTCGGCCGAACCCGACGGCATCGCCGACCTCGACGACCTCGCCGAAGGCGTGGCCGCAGCGGCGTCGTAGGCGGACCGGCGGCGCTTGAGACCGGAAGTCGACTGACGCCGGAGGCTGCGGTGGCGGCCGCGGCCGGAGCCGCTGTGGGTGCGGGGAACGCGCGCCGCCCGCAGGGCGGGTGGGTGGGCTACGTGTATTGCCATCCCAAACCCCCACCCACCCGGGGAAAGGTAGGCCCCATCCTTCCGGGCGGGTCCGACAAGAAAACCCGCCGCACCCGACCATGTCACCCGAACGAGTGGGGGAGTGTCGCTGCGGGACCGCATGAGGTCAGATGAGGTCCGGTCGGCGCGAGGCGCGAGGCGCGAGGCGCGAGGCGCGAGGCGCGAGGCGCGAGGCGCGAGGCGCGAGACGCCAGACGCGACGCCGACTCACGCTCCGCCCGGCTCGCTAATCCTCTGCCGCTTCGGGTTCGATGCGGGCCTGGAGGCGTTCCCGGGCGCCTTCGAGGTGGCGCTGGCACAGGTCGGCGAGCGCTTCGCCGCGCTCCCAGAGCTGCAGCGACTCCTCCAGCGTGGCGCCGCCGGCCTCCAGCCGCTCGACCGTGGCCACGAGCTCGGCCCGGGCCTCCTCGTACGTCAACCGCTCCGTCTGCTCGGTGCTCACTGCCCGTCCTCCCTTGTCTCAGCGGCCGTCTCGGCGGCCGCTTCCACGACCGCCGCCCGCAGCGTCCCCGCCGCGAGCCGCACTTCGATGGCCTCACCGGCGTCCGCCGCGTCCCGCAGGACCGCCCCCGAGCCGGCGTCGGTGACGATCGCATAACCGCGGTCCAGTGTGGACTGCGGCGAGAGGGCGCGGAGCCGCGCCCGCAAGTGCCCGAGGTCGTCGGCGGACCGCTCCAGGCGCGAGTCGACGCGGCCGCGCATGCGGTGCACGAGGTTCGCGACCGCCTCGGCCCGCGCCTCCAGCATCGTCTCTGGCCGGGCCAGCACCGGCCGCGCCCGCATCGCCGCGAGCGCGTCGGACTCCCTGGTGAGCATCGCGTTCAGCGCCTGGCGCAGCCGGGTGCGGCTGATGTTGAGGCCGCGCTGCTCCTCGGCGAGGTCGGGGACGACCTTCTTGCCGGCCTCGGTGGGCGTGGACGCCCGCCAGTCGGCGACGTAGTCGAGGATCGGCGTGTCCGGCTCGTGCCCGATCGCCGAGACCACGGGCGTGACGGCCTCGGCGACGGCCCGGCACAGCGTCTCGTCCGAGAACGGCAGCAGGTCCTCCATGGAACCGCCGCCGCGTGCGATGACGATGACCTCGACGTCAGGGTCGCGGTCGAGTTCGGCGAGCGCCGCGCACACCTCGGTGACCGCGCGCGGCCCCTGGACGGCGACCTCGCGGACCGCGAAGTCCGCGGACGGCAGCCGGGCCTTGGCGTTCTTGAGGACGTCGCGCATCGCGTCGGAGGCGCGCCCGGTGATGAGGCCGATCTTGTAGGGCAGGAACGGGAGCGGCTTCTTCCGCTCGGCGGCGAACAGGCCCTCGGCGGCGAGGAGCCGCTTGAGCCGCTCCAGCCGCGCCAGCAGCTCGCCGAGCCCGACCTGGCGGATCTCGCGCACGTGCAGGGACAGCGTGCCGTTCTTGTCCCACCACTGGGCCTGGGCCCGGATGACCACTTGCGCGCCGTCGCGCAGCGGCGGGTCGCAGGACGCGACCGCGCCGTTGAAGTCGACGACGCGCATCGAGACCTCGGCCGACGGGTCGCGCAGCGTCATGTAGACGGTGCGGCCGCGGTGGCTGATCTCGGTGATCTGGCCCTCGGTCCACACCTCGCCGAGGCGCGCGAGCCAGTCGCCGATCTTCTTGGACACCACCCGCAGCGGCCACGGGTTCTCGGCGCTCATCGGCGCGCCCGGCCCGGTGGCCGGGGCCGGGGCGCCGGGGGCGGCGCTGGTCTGCTCTGCGGCGGTCACGTGGCAAGCGTAACTGTGGGGTGTGACCAAACCGGGCGTGCGGATACCATCGAGGCGTGGCAGACCCGAAGCGAGTGTTGTTGGCAAAGCCGCGCGGGTACTGCGCGGGCGTGGACCGGGCCGTGGAGACCGTCGAGAAGGCGCTGGAGCTCTACGGGGCTCCCGTGTACGTGCGCAAGGAGATCGTCCACAACCGCCACGTCGTCGACACGCTCGCCGGCAAGGGCGCGGTCTTCGTCGAGGAGAACGAGGAGGTCCCGCCGGGCTCGGTGGTGGTCTTCTCCGCGCACGGCGTGGCGCCGGAGGTCCACGACCAGGCCGCCGAGCGGAACCTCAAGGCGATCGACGCGACCTGCCCCCTGGTGACCAAGGTCCACAAGGAGGCGCGCCGGTACGCCGAGGAGGACTACGACATCCTGCTCATCGGCCACGAGGGCCACGAGGAGGTCATCGGCACCTCCGGCGAGGCCCCCGAGCACATCCAGCTCGTCGACGGCCCCGACTCTGTGGACGGGGTGCGGATCCGCGACCCCGAGAAGGTCGTGTGGCTGTCGCAGACCACGCTGTCGGTGGACGAGACGATGGAGACGGTCGACCGGCTCAAGAAGCGCCTCCCGCTGCTCCAGAGCCCGCCGAGCGACGACATCTGCTACGCGACCCAGAACCGCCAGCAGGTCGTCAAGGACATCGCCGCCGAGTGCGACGTGATGCTCGTGGTCGGCTCCAAGAACTCCTCGAACTCGGTCCGCCTCGTCGAGGTCGCGATCCAGCACGGCGCGACCACCGGGCACCTCATCGACTTCGCCCACGAGATCGACGACGCCTGGCTCGAAGGCGCGTCGACCGTCGGCCTCTCCTCCGGCGCGTCGGTGCCCGACAACCTGGTGCAGGACGTCCTCGCGCACCTCGCCGAGCGCGGCTTCACGAGCGTCGAGGAGTTCGAGCCGGTGACCGAGAAGATCACCTTCCAGCTCCCGCGCGAACTCGTCACGGACCTGAGGGCCGCCGGCCGGGCCTAGGCGGACGTCCCGGGACGTCGTCGGCGACCACTCCCGCCTACGCCGAGACCTGCGCCGACGAGACAGCAGACCGGGCGCAGCCAAGCCCTGACGGGCCGGCTCCGCTGCTGCGATCGCCACCGAGCCCACTCCCCGCCGGAGGCCGACCACCGGTCACGCGACCCGACCGGGCCTGCCCGGACATCGCACCTGGCGCCGGCGCAGCCCCCGGCGCTCCGCCCGCTCGACGCATCCTCCCGTATGCAACCTCGCCGCCGCCCCGTTCCGTAGAAACGGCGAGCGACGAAAGGCGAGCCATTGACCCCCGAATCCGAGAACGACTTCTGCGCGTACGTGGAGCGGCACCGCGGTGCCCTGCTCCGCACCGCCTACCTCACCTGCGGCGACTGGCACCGCGCCGAGGACGCCGTCCAGACCTCACTGATCAAGCTCTACGGCGCCTGGAACCGGACCCGCAGCGAGACCGTCGACGCCTACACGCGCCGCATCCTCGCGCACGCCCTGATCGACCAGACCCGCCGAGGCTGGTTCCGGCGCGAGCGCTCCTACGCCGACCCGCCCGAACTGCCGGAGGACCCCGAACCGCGGGGCGACCGGGCCGAAGCCGCCGCCATCCTCGCCCGGCTGCCGATGCGCCAGCGCGTCACGCTCGTGCTGCGGTTCTGGGAGGACCGCTCGGTCGAAGAGACCGCGAGCATCCTCCGGTGCAGCACCGGCACCGTCAAGAGCAACACCGCGCGCGGGCTCAAGACCCTGCGCGACCACTACGAGGCGCCGAGCCCCTCCGTCCAAGGGAGCAAGTGATGAACGAAGCAGAAGTGCGGAACCTGTTCGACACGGCCGCCTCCGGCCCGGTGGACGTCGACCGCGTGGACCCCATGGCGATCCTCAGGGCGGGCAGGCGCAGCGTGACCCGCCGCAGGCGGATCGGCGCCGCCGTCGCCGGCGGTGTGGCCGCCGTGCTCGCCGTCGGTGCGGCCGTGGGCTTTCCGATGGCCTTCGGCGGCGACTCGGACCGGCCCCTCGCGGGCGCCGTCGTCCCGGGCGGGCTCCCGACCGCCCCGGTCGACGACGCCCTCCTCGGCCAGGCGCTCCGCGCCGACCGCGCGGACTGCCCGCTCCCGGAGGTCCAGACGGGGGAGCAGCAGCGTGCGGCGGCCGTCTACAGCGCCGCGTTCTTCGCGGCCCTCACGGACTTCGGCGCCGAACCGGCCGGGGTCTGCCTCACCACGCGCCCCGACTACGACGGCTTCTACTACAGCGCCGACCAGGGCCTGTACCGGACGGAGGAGGCCGTGACCTTCGGCGGCGACGACTGGGCGCAGGTGACGGGGGCCGTCTGGGACCCCGCGGGAGTGGACTACCAGGAACAGATGGAGTCTGAGGAGTGCTCCTACGGGAACGTCGACTGCTCCTGGGAGGACCGCCCCGAGGGGCGGGTCCTGCGCATCGAGGGCTCGCGCGACGACTTCCTCGACCCTGACACCGAGGCGGAGGGGTCGGCGGAGTTCCCGGTGGTAGCGGCGTTCCTGTTCCGCGAGGACGGCATGATCGTGTCGATGGAGATCGTCCCGCACTTCGCGTCGGACCGCCCGATCCCGGACATCGACCAGCTGATCGGCCTCCTCGCGGCGTTCCCCGTCGACGAGGAGGCGTCCGCCGGGACCGCTCCGGGTACGCTCGCCGAGGCGCCGGCCTCGGCGACCGGGGCCGAGCTCCCGAGTGCCCTCGCCGAAGCGCTGGCCTCCGCCGCCGGAGCCGAGCTCCCCGGAGCCACTGTGGACACCGGTAGCGCCGAACTCGTCCGCCTCGCGGCCGACACCCCGCTCTACGGCTCGGAGGGGACCCACGTCCTGTTCGCGCTGGCCGAACTGCCCTCCGGGGAGACCGTGCGCCTGTCCCTGCAGATCGAGCGGATGCCGGCCGACGCCACGGAGGAGGCCGTCGCGGCCCGGGCCGGATGCGACGGCGGCGCCTGCGAGACCGAGAGCGACGGCACGGGCGTCTCGGTCCACCGCACCGTCGAAGGCGACCGACCTGGTCTCACCGCCTTCGGGTACCGGCCCGGCGGCCTGCTGATCGGCCTGGGCGCCGAGTCCCTCACGGGCGAGGCCCCGCAGGTGGACTTCGCGACGCTCGACGCGGTGCTCGACCGGGTCGCCTGAACCGGCGCCGGACGTACGAATCGAAGGCCCGGGCTCCGGCCCGGGCCTTCCGCCCGCTACGGGCGGTCCGTGTCGGCGACCGCCGCTTCGGCGTCCCACGTCGGACGCCGCGCCGGGGTCACCACCGGGGCCGGCGACTCGGGCGGGTCGCCCGCGACCTCGAGCTCGCTGAAGCGCCGCGCCGTCACCAAGAGGCGCGACTCGACGCTCGCGACCGCCGCGTTGTACGAGCCGACCGCCGCCTCCAGCGACGAGCCGAGCCGCGCGAAATGCCCCGCGACCGAGCCGAGCCGCTCGTGCAGCTCCCGGCCCAGCCGGTGGACCTCCTTCGCGTGCCGCGCCAGCGCCTCCTGGCGCCACGTGTGCGCCACCGTCCGCAGCAGCGCCATCAGGGTCGCGGGCGAGGCGATCACCACGCCCCGCGCGAACGAGTCCTCGAGCAGCGCCGGGTCGCCGCGCAGGGCCGCGTCGAGGAACGCGTCCGCGGGCACGAACAGCACCACCATCTCGGGCGTGTCGTCGAACGCCCGCCAGTACTCCTTGCCGGCGAGCGCCTCGGCGTGCCGGCGCAGGTGCTTCGCGTGCGTGCGCAGCAGCTCGTCGCGGCCGGTCTCGTCCTCGATCTCGAGCGCCTGGAGGTACGCCTGGAGCGGGGCCTTCGCGTCGACCACGAGGGTCCGGCCGCCCGACAGCCGCACGATCAGGTCGGGGCGGACGGCGCGCCCGTCGACCGACCCGGTGTGCTGCTCGGTGAAGTCGCAGTGCTCCACCATCCCGGCCGCCTCGACGATGCGCCGCAGCTGCACCTCGCCCCACTGGCCGCGGACCTGCGGGGAGCGCAGCGCCCCCAGGAGCCGCCCGGTCTGCTCGCGGAGCCCCTCGGAGATGTCGGCGACGCCGGAGAGCTGGACGCGGAGCTGGGCGTACGCGTCGAGGCGGGCGCGTTCGACGTCGCCGAGGCGGGTCTCGTACCGGGCGAGCGTGTCCGCGATCGGGGCGAGGACCTGCCCGACCGCTTCGCGGGAGTGGTCGGTCGCCTCGTAGGCGACCGCGCGGAGGGTCGATTCGAGCCGGTGCTCGTTCTCGGCCGCGGCCTCGAGGCGGGCCGTCGCGGCCGCCAGCTCCGCCGACTGGCGCGAGCGGCCCGCGAACCAGCCGCCGACGCCGCCCGCCGCGAGGCACACCACCGCCAATAGGACCCACGTCATAGGGGCCAGTGTAGGCGTGCGACTCCGAGTAGAGTTTGAACATGTTCGTGTGGTTGACGCTCCTGGTGATCGCCGTGCTGGTCATCGCCTTCGTGGTCCGGTCCAACAAGCAGCGCGCCGAGGCCGAGCTGGCCGACGCGCAGGCGGAGGCGCGCCGCCTGCACGAGCGCCTCGGCGGGCAGACGATGAACCTCACCGCCCCGGGGGACAACCTCCCCGCCGGGCAGGCGCTGGCCGACGCCGGCGAGCGCTACACCGCGGCCGGCTCCCAGCTCGAGCAGGCGCGTTCGATCAACCAGTACCGGCTCGCGGCCGAGACCGCGATCGAGGGGCTGCACTACGTGCGGGCCGCCCGCACCGCGATGGACATGGACCCGGGCCCGGAGATCCCCGTGATGCGCGGCCAGCGCCGCACCGGGGCGCTCACCGAGCCGGTCAGCGCCGAGATCGAGGGCCGGCGGTACACCGGTTCGCCGGACCCGAGCGACGAGAACCGCCACTACTACCCGGGCGGCAATGTGGACGGTCGCCCGGTCCCGTCCGGCTGGTACAACACGCCGTGGTGGCAGCCGGCGCTCGCGGGCGCCGCGGGCGCGTTCGTGGGGCTGATGGTCATCGACGCGATGATCGCCCCGGCGTACGCGATGGGCGCGGTCGAGGGCGGGTACGCCGAGGGCTACCAGGACGGCGCGGCCGACGCCGGTGACGCCGGGGCGGACTCCGGCGACTCCGGGGGCGATTACGGCGGTGGCGACTTCGGCGGCGGGGACTTCGGCGGGGGCGACTTCGGCGGCGGTTTCGAGTAGTCCGGGCGGCCCGCGCCGCACTGTGTTTCAGGCCCTCGCCGGCGACGGCGGGGGCCTTTCGCCCGCCCGGGGTGCAGAAGGGGTAATGCGGCCGTTACTTGATGCGAGTCCCAAGGGTCCCAACGAGTATGCACAACCTTCCTTGTGATCTTTCTCACATGTTTTGATCGACGTTCCGTTTCCGGGCTGTTGACGAAGCGTTACCCCGTGCCCGGAAGCATCCCGGTTCGCGCCCCCATGCGCGGGAATCCGCCGAGATCAGGGGCTCTGACGGACCCTCCCGGTACGGGCCTTTCGTTCACTTTGGATCATCTGGCCGTTACCGGAGTTCTGTGAACGCGTGCCCGAACCATACAAAGTGGGGCCTTGTGCGTTCGTTTGTGGACTGGCACCGTGTCTTCGTCGGCGTCCGCGCATCCACGCGGCGCGCCGGCGCGACGACCCGCTCCGCGATCGGAACCCCGCACCCGGAGCCCAACAGAACAGGAGCCGTCGTGACGAATCCGCAACGACGATGGCGTCGGACTCTCGCGGCCGCGGCCGCAGGACTGCTCGTATCGGCCATGCCCGGTACCGCCGCCCTCGCCGAGTCCGACACCGACGCACTCATCGAGGACAAGGTCGCAGCCGACCTCCTCGCGCTGATCGAGACCGAAGGCGAGGCCGAACTCTGGGTGCGCTTCGAAGGAGCCCCCGACTTCAGCCCCGCCCTCGCCGCAGACACCAAGACCGAGAAAGGCGCCGAAGCCGTTGCAGCGGCTCAGGAATTCGCCGACACCTCGCAGAAGGACGTGATCGACCTCCTGGAGCAGTCCGGTGTCGACTACGAATCCTACTGGGGCTCCAACACCGTCCGCGCCGTCGGCGGCAAGGACCTCCTCGCCGACCTCGTCGGCATCGACACTGTGGACGCCATCGTCCCGGCCCCCGAGTACGAGCTCATCGAACCCGTCCCCGAGTCCGGCTTCGGCACCACCGCCGCCGAATGGGGCGTCGACGCGATCAACGCCCCCGACGTCTGGGACCTCGGCTACGACGGGACCGGCGTCGTCGTCGCCTCGATCGACACCGGCGTCGACTACGACCACCCCGCCCTCGTGAACCAGTACCGCGGGAACAACGGCGACGGCACCTTCACCCACGACTACAACTTCTACGACGTCGCGAACAGCTGCGCCGGGGACGCCCCCTGCGACGCGAACGGCCACGGCACCCACACCATGGGCACCATGGTCGGCGACGACGGCGGCCAGAACCAGATCGGCGTCGCCCCCGGCGCCGAGTGGATCGCCGTGAACGGCTGCTGCCCCAGCGCCGACGCGCTCCTGGACGCCGGGCAGTGGATCGCCGCGCCCACCAAGGCCGACGGCTCCGACCCCGACCCGTCCAAGGCGCCCGACGTCGTCAACAACTCCTGGGGCACCACCCAGTCCGTCGACGACCCGTTCTACGAGGACATCGTGGCGCTGTGGCACGCCGCCGGGATCATCCCGGTCGTGTCCCTGGGCAACAACGGCGAGGACGGCTGCGAATCGGCCGGCTCGCCCGGCCTGTACCCGAACGTCATCGGCGTCGGCGCCTTCGACGCCGCCGGCGAGATCGGGTACTTCTCGGCCCGCGGCCCCGGCCGCGACGGCCAGGTCAAGCCCGACATCGCCGCCCCCGGCGTCTCGGTCCGCTCAGCGGTCCCCGGAACCGGGTACGGCCTCAAGAGCGGCACCTCCATGGCCGCCCCGCACGTCGCGGGCGCCGTGGCGCTGATGCTCTCGGCCGCTCCGGCGCTCGACGGCGACTACGACGGCGTGTACGAAGCGCTCGTCGGATCGGCCGTTCCCACCGCCGACGGCGAATGCGGCGGCACCGAGGACCTCAACAACGTCTGGGGCCACGGCAAGCTCGACGCCCTCGCGGCGGTCCTCGCCTCCCCGATCGGCGACACCGGCTCGATCACGGGCACCGTCGTCGACCAGGACGGCGCACCCGTCGCGGACGCCGACCTCGTCTTCACCGGCGAGTTCACCCGCACCGCCACCACCGGCGCCGACGGCGCGTTCACGATCCCGGTCGTCCCGACCGGTGAGTACGGCGTCACCGTCAACAAGTTCGGCTACGGTGAGACCACCGGCGCCGTCACCGTCGAAGCCGACCAGGCCGCCGTCTACGACGCCGTCCTCACCGCGGTCGAATCGGGCACCGTCACCGGCACCGTCGTCGACGGCGGCGGCCACGGCTGGCCGCTCGCGGCGACCGTGAGCACCACCGGCGGTGAAGTCACCACCACCACCGACCCGGTCACCGGCGCGTTCTCGCTGACCCTCCCGGTCGGCGAATGGGAGCTGCTCGTCGACGCCGACTACCCCGGCTACCAGGACGTCACCGTCGACGCGGTCGCCGCCGCCGACCTCACCATCGAAGTCCCGATCGCCGAGAACTGCACCGCACCCGGATACGGGTACGAGCCGCTCGGCAACCGCTTCGAGGGCGGGACCCTCCCGGCAGGCTGGACCGTCGTCGACCGCGGCGCCACCCCGTGGGAGTTCGACGACCCGGGCGCCCGCGGCAACCGCACCCCCGGCTCCGGCGGGTTCGCCGTCGCCGACTCCGACGAGCAGGGCTCGGGCAACAAGCTGCTCGACTCCGACCTCATCTCGCCGGAATTCGACCTGTCCGCCGCCGACGAACCGGTCCTGAGCTTCGCGACCGACTACTACAAGGGCTCCTACAACACCGTCGCCGAAGTCCTCTTCAGCCCCGACGGCGGCGCCACCTGGGAGACCGTGTGGGCCCCGACGGCCAACGCGCGCAACCAGACCGTCACCGTCGACCTGTCCGAATGGGCCCACGCGACCGAGGCGCAGGTCAAGTTCCACTACAACGACAACCGGACCTGGGCCTGGTGGTGGGAGGTCGACGACGTCTTCGTCGGCACCGACCGCGAATGCTCCCCGATCGAAGGCGGCCTCGTGCGCGGCACCGTCACCGACCTCGAGACCGGCGAGCCCTTCGAAGGCGCCACCGTCACCCACACCGCCTCCGGGCACCAGGCCGCGACCGCCGCCGACGGCTCCTACTGGATGTTCGCGCCCGGCTCGGGAGCGTCCGAGTTCACGGCCGTCGTCGCCGAATACGGCGCCGCCACCGAGGAGGTCGCGATCGTCCCCGACGGGATCGCCGCGGCCGACTTCGCGATCGGCGTCGCCGAGATCAGCGTCGCCACCACGACCCTGAGCACCTACGTCCAGCAGGGCGCCTCGTGGTCGACCCGGCTCACGCTCACCAACACGGGCACCGCCGACGGCGAGGTCACCTTCACCACCGGCGGCGGCGGGTTCGCGATCCTCGGCTACGGCTACCCCGGCGACACGTCCTGGCTCACCACCAGCGTCGACTCCGTGACCGTCCCGGCCGGGCAGTCCGTGAGCGTCACCGTGAAGACCAGCGCCACCGCCGCCGGCGGCGTCGACCAGCCGGGCACCTACACGGCCACCCTCACCGCCGACTACGTCGGCCCCGGCGAGGCGCCCGTCGTGAACGTGTCCATGCTCGTCGTCCCCACGGTCGAGCAGGGCAAGCTGACCGGATCCGTCCTCGCCGAGACCTGCGACGGCGCCACCGCCGCGATCGGCGACGCCCAGGTCCAGGTCCGCAGCGCCGACGGCGAGTCCTTCCACTTCTGGACGGACGCCGACGGGAACTACTCGTACTGGTTCCCCGAAGGCGACTTCACGATCATCGCCTCCAAGGACGGCTACGCCGCCGACTTCGGGAGCATCGCGCTCCCGGCCGGCGACACCGCCGACCTGAGCTTCACCCTGGAGGAGCTCAACTGCTGATGCGCGAGTGACGACCGCCCCCTGCCGCCCGAAGCGGCAGGGGGCTTTCGCTTGTGCCTAAATCAGAACTAATGCAACCGTGACGGGCCTTCGGTGCGTACGTCGTTTGGGGATCCCAAAGTGGATCTACCCAGACAACCTGTCAATACCCGATGCAATCCTGCGATACCCAACGGCCCCGGCGCCGCCGGGGCCACCCCCCAAAGGAGAGTTCGTGACAGTTGCACAGCGGCGCACGCGCCGCATCCTCGCCGCCGCCTTCGCCGGCGCGCTCGTCCCGGGGGCCGTCGCCTCCGGTGCGGCCGCCCAGGAGGCCGAGACCACCGAAGCCCTGATAGCCGAGAAAGTCGCCCCCGAACTCGTCGCCGAGATCGCCGACGCGGGCGACGCGGAGCTGTGGCTCCTCTTCACCGGCTCCCCCGACTACGACGCGGCGCTCGCCGCCGACACCAAGGAGCAGCAGGGCGTCGCCGCGGTCGCGGCCGCCAAGGCGTACGCCGAATCCTCGCAGCAGGAGGCCGTCGCCGCCCTCGAAGCGGCCGGCGCCGACTTCGAGACCTTCTGGGGCGCCTCCACGATCAAGGTCCAGGCCGACGAGGAACTCCTCGCCGACCTCGTCGCGCTCGACAGCGTCGAGCAGGTCGTGGCCGCACCCGAGTACGACATGATCGAGCCGATCGCCCCCGGCGGCAAGGAGGAGGCGAGCGGCGGGTTCCAGACCTGGGACGCCGTCCAGTCCGCCGCCGCCGAATGGGGCGTCGCCGACGTCGGCGCCCCCGAGGTCTGGGAGGACGGCTTCACCGGCGAGGGCATCGTCGTCGCCAACATCGACACCGGCGTGCAGTTCGACCACCCCGCGCTCGAGGACTCCTACCGCGGCAGCAACGGCGACGGGACCTACACGCACGACTACAACTTCTACGACATCCAGGACGTCTGCGAAGGCGACGCCCCCTGCGACGACGACGGCCACGGCACCCACACCATGGGCACCATGGTCGGCAACGACGGCATCGGCGTCGCACCCGACGCCGAGTGGATCGCCGTGAACGGCTGCTGCCCGAGCATCGAGACGCTCATCCTCGCCGGCCAGTGGATCGCCGCGCCCACCGACGCGGAGGGCCGCAACCCCGACCCGCTGAAGGCGCCGCACGTCGTCAACAACTCGTGGGGCACCACGATCCCCGGGTACGACCCGATCTACGCCGAGGTCGTCGACCTGTGGCACGCCTCCGGCATCATCCCGGTGTTCGCGGCCGGCAACAACGGCTCCGCGTGCCTGACCATGAGCACCCCCGGCGTGTACGAGAACGTGATCGCCGTCGGCGCGTACGACGAGGACCACGCGATCGCCGACTTCTCCTCGCGCGGCCACGGCCTCAACGGGACCCTCAAACCGGACGTGTCCGCACCCGGCGTCGAGGTCCTCTCCTCCCTCCCGGGCGACGAGTACGGCACCGGCGACGGCACCTCCATGGCCGCGCCGCACGTCGCCGGCTCCATCGCGCTCCTGATGTCCGCATCGCCCACACTGGAGGGCGATTACGAGGCCGTCTACGAGACGATCACCGGCACGGCCGTCGACACCGCCGACGACCAGTGCACCGGCGACGCCGAGGCCAACAACGTCTACGGCCACGGCCGCATCGACGTCGAGGACGCCGTCGACGAGGCGCCCGCCGGGAAGTTCGGGTCCCTGTCGGGGACCGTCACCGACCAGCACGGCGACCCGGTCGCCGGCGCCCGGCTCGTCTTCGAGGGCGGCGTCGTCCGCGAAGCGACCACGGACGCCGACGGCGCGTACGCGTTCGAGCGGATCCCCGCCGGGCGCTACCACGTCACCGTCTCGAAGTTCCTCTACGGCGAGACCACCGGCTCCGTGCGGGTCGGCCGCAACGGCGCCGCGGTCTTCGACGCCGAGATCGAGCGCCTGGAGACCCGCACGGTCGCCGGGCAGGTCGTCGACGGCGGCGGCCAGGGCTGGCCGCTCGACGCCACGGTCGAGACCGCCGGCGGCGAGGCCGTCGCCGAGACCGACCCGTTCACCGGCGAGTACAGCCTGGTCATCCCCGCCGAAGGCGACTGGCCGCTGACCGTCGAGACCGACTACCCCGGCTACCGGGCCCTCACCGTGGACCCGGACGACGCCGCACTGATCGAGGTGCCGCTCGCCGAGGGCTGCCTGGCGCCCGGCTTCGGATCCGAGGTGCTCGACGAGCGCTTCGAGTCCCTCGCCGCGCCGCCCGGCTGGGAGGTCGTCAACAACGGCGAGGACGACTTCCCGTGGGTGTTCGACGACCCGTGGGACTACGGCAACATGACCCCCGGCTCGGGCGGGTACGCGGAGGCCAACTCCGACGCCTCCGACATCGAGCTGCTCACCGACACCGACATGATCACCGCGCCGTTCGACCTGAGCGCCGCCGCGGAACCGACCCTGTCCTTCGCGAACTTCTTCGTGGACGGCGGGATCGGCTCCGAAGCCGAGGTGCTCGTGTCCGCCGACGGCGGGGCCACCTGGGAGCAGGTCTGGTACACCAACGAGGACCTCGAGGCCACGGTCGAGACCGTCGACCTGTCCGAGTGGGCCGACCAGACCGCCGTCCAGCTCAAGTTCCACTTCACCGACAACGCCACGTGGGCGTTCTGGTGGATGGTCGACAACGTCCGCGTCGGCGGCTGCGACGCCCTCGACGGCGGGCTGGTGCGCGGCACCGTCACCGACGCAGAGACGGGCGACCCGGTCGCGGGCGCGCGCGTGTACGACGCGGCCTCGGGCGCCGCGGCCGTCACCGCCGCCGACGGCGAGTACGTCCTGTTCACCGACGCCGGTGAACGCACCCTGGAGGTCAGCGCCGAAGGGTACGCCGCCGCCGCCGCGACCGCCGAGGTCGCCGACGGCGCCGTCACCGGCGCCGACGCCGAACTGACCGCCGAAGCCTGACCCGGCGGACGCCAAGGGGCTCCCCGCCACCGCGGGGAGCCCCGTTTCCATTGGCGCCGTTCAGGAGTCGAGGAACGGGTAGTCCGTGTACGCCTCGGCGCCGCCGCCGTACAGCGACCGGTCCTCCCGGACCGGGTTGAGCGCCGCGCCGGTCCGGTACCGCTCGACCAGGTCCGGGTTCGCCAGGAACGCGCGCCCGAACGCGATCAGGTCCGCGCCCGCCTCCAGCAGCGCCACGCCCTTCGCGAGCCCGCCGTCGGCGGGGATCGGAAGCTCCTCGCCCAGGTCCGGGTTCGCGATCAGCGGCCCGGCCCAGCGCCTCCGGATCACCGCGAACAGCGGCTCCTCGGGCCGCGCGTACGCCACGTGCAGGTACGCCAGGCCCAGGTGCGACACCGCGTCCAGCAGCGCCGGGAACAGCTCGTCCTTGTCGGCCACGTCGATCCCGTTCGTGGTGTTCCACGGCGAGATCCGAAGCCCGGTCCGCTCCGCGCCGACCTCCGCGACCACGGCCTCGACCACCTCGACGACGAACCGGATCCGATTCTCGACCGAGCCGCCGTACCGGTCGGTGCGCCGGTTCACGCTCGTGGCCAGGAACTGGTTGAGCAGGTACCCGTTGGCGGAGTGGACCTCCACGCCGTCCGCGCCGGCCCGGAGCGCGTTCCGGGCCGCGGTCGCGAACTCGACCACCGTGTTCTTGAGCTCGGCCTCGGTCATCTCGACCGGGACCGGCGCCTCCTGGTGCCCGGTCGGGGTGTGGATCCCGCCCGGGAGCCGCACCGGCGAGGGCGCCATCGGCAGGTGCCCGCCGGGGTTGTTGTCGGGGTGGCCGATCCGGCCGCCGTGCTCGATCTGCAGGAACAGGCGCCCGCCGCCGGCCTTCACGGCCGCGGCCACGGCCCGCCAGCCCTCGACCTGCTCGTCGTCGTAGAGGCCCGCGATCTCGGGGTACGTGAACCCGACCGGGCTCGGCGTGGACGCCTCGCCCACGATGAGGCCGGCGGTGGCGCGCTGGCCGTAGTACTCGGCCATGAGCGGCAGCGGGACGCCCGCGAACGTGGCGCGGTTGCGCGTCATCGGGGCCATGACCATGCGGTTGGGGAGCTCCAGGGCGCCGAGCCTCACCGGCTCGAAGAGGCGCCGGGCCGTCGTTTCGTTCGTCATACGGGTACGGTAGAACCTGACACCGATGTGAGGTTCAAGGGATTGTGAGGCACGCCATGCGAATCGGGGAGCTCGCCAAGCGGACCGGGGTCAGCGTCAGGTCCCTGCGCTACTACGAGGAGCGCGGCCTCCTCGCCTCCGAGCGTACGCCCGGGGGCCACCGCGAGTACGCCGAGAAGGCCGTCGACCGGGTCATCCGCATCCAGGTGCTGTTCGCCGCCGGGCTCGACTCGACCACTGTGGCCTCGGTCCTGCCGTGCATCCACGACGAGGACGGCGGCCCCAACGAGCACACCACGGAGAGCCTCGCCCGCGAGCTCATGGCCGAACGCGACCGGATCGACCGCACCATCGCCGACCTCCAGCGCACCAGGTCCATCCTGGACGAGGTGATCGCCACCGCGGCGCTCCCCGAACCGGCGCGGTAGGACGGGGCGGGACGCGACCCGCCCCGCGGGCGCCTACCACTCGGCGAAGGTGCCGTCCCGGAGCCGCCACACCTGGTTGCGCCACCGGTGCGGGTCCTCGGCGGCCTTGCGGACCGCCGCCTCGTCGACCTCGATGCCCAGGCCCGGGGCCGTCGGCCGCTCCACGTACCCGTCCGTGAACGCGAACACCGACGGGTCCACGAGGTAGTCGAGCAGGTCGTTGCCCTGGTTGTAGTGGATGCCGAGGCTCTGCTCCTGGATGAGGAAGTTCGGGGTCGCGAAGTCCACCTGGAGGCTCGACGCGAGGGCGATCGGCCCCAGCGGGCAGTGCGGCGCCATCGCGACGTCGTACGCCTCGGCCATCGCCGCGATCCGGCGGACCTCGGAGATCCCGCCCGCGTGCGAGAGGTCCGGCTGCGCGACCGCGATCCCCGCGGGGAGCACGTCCCGGAAGTCCCAGCGCGAGTACAGGCGCTCGCCGGTGGCGATCGGGATCGACGTGCCGGCGGTGACGGCCGCCAGGTCCCGTGAGAACTCCGGCAGCACGACCTCCTCGACGAACAGCGGCAGCAGCGGCTCGAGCAGGGGCAGCACGCGGCGGGCCATCGCGGTCGAGAAGCGGCCGTGGAAGTCGATCGCGATGTCGAAGCCGTCGCCGACGGCCGCCCGGAGCTCGGTGAACTGGTCGACGATCGCGCGCACGGCCGCGGGGGACTCGATGGGCCCGAGCTGCGCGGCGGCGTTGCACTTGGCGGCGTCGAACCCGTTCTCCTTGGCGCGCAGGGCGTCCTCGGCGAGCGCTTCGACGGTGTCGCCGCCGATCCACGTGTAGACCCGGACCTTGTCGCGGACGGCACCGCCGAGCAGGTCGTGCACCGGGACGCCGAGGGCCTTGCCCTTGATGTCCCACAGGGCCTGGTCGATCCCGGCGACGGCGCTGGAGAGCACCGGGCCGCCGCGGTAGAACCCGCCCTTGGTCATGACCTGCCAGTGGTCCTCGATCCGGGAGGCGTCGGCGCCGACGAGCCGCTCGGCGAGGGTGGCGACGACCGCGGCCACGGCTTCGGCGCGCCCTTCGACGATCGGCTCGCCCCAGCCGACGATCCCGTCGTCGGTCTCGACGCGCACGAACAGCCACCGGGGCGGTACGAGGAAGGTCTCGATTCTGGCGATGTTCAAGGGAACCTCAATCTCTCGTGGAGGAATCTCCGGCCGGCCCGTCAGCGGGAGCCGGGGCGGCGGACCGAGCGGCCGGGCAGGACCTCGGTCCGCCGCCCCTCGTCGACCGCCAAGGCGCCGTTGACGAACACGTACGGGATCCCCGCGGCCTGCCGGCGCGGCTCGGCGAACGTCGCCATCGCGTCCACAGTGTCCGGATCGAACAGGACGAGGTCGGCCGCGTATCCCTCCTTGACGAGTCCGCGGTCGCCGAGCCCGAGGACCGCGGCCGGGCGCCCGCTCAGGTGCGCCACGCACTCCTCGACGCTGAACAGCCCCAGCTCGCGCGTGTAGTGGCCGAGGTAGCGGGCGAACGAGCCCCACGCCCGGGGGTGGATCTTCTCGCCGGCGAGCACGCCGTCCGACGATCCGGTGTGGACGCCGTGCCGCATGATGGCGCGCACGTTCTCCTCGTTGCCCACGTGCATGAGGCAGCCGGTGCCGAAGTCGTCGCGCACGAGCAGGTCGAGGAAGAACTCGGCGGGCCGCCGCCCTCCGGCGGCCTCGGCGACAGGCTTGCCGACGTACTCGCGCAGTTCGGGATTGGCGACGCTCGCGATCTCGTACTTCGCCCAGTCGGCGGGCACCCCGTTCGCGCCGTCGGTGCCGGTCACGTCGAGCTCGTGCACGATCCGCGCCCGCGCGTCCGCGTCCTCGAGCCGTTCGCGGAGGGCCCCGTAGCCGCCCGCGAGCGACCAGCTCGGCAGGAGCGCCGCGAGCATCGTCATGCCCGGCAGGTAGGGGTAGGTGTCGAGGCTGACCGGCACGCCCTCGTCGAGCGCCTCGTCGACGAGCTTGAGCAGCTCGGCCGCGCGGCCCGCGTTCACGTCGTAGTTCAAGGTGGCGTGCGCGAGGTGCAGGGCGCAGCCGGCCTGGCGGCAGATCTGGATCATCTCCGCGTAGCCCTCCATGGCGCCGGCGCCGTAGCTGCGCTGGTGGGGCCCGAAGTACCCGCCGTACTCGGCGACGACTGCGCACAGTTCGACGAGCTCGGCGGTGCCGGCGTACATCCCCGGCGTGTAGCTGAGCCCGGCCGAGAGCCCGAAGGCGCCTTCTTCCATGCCTTGGGCGACAAGGGCTTTCATCGCATCGAGCTCGGCGGGGGTCGGCGGCCGGTCGTCCCAGCCCATGGCGAGCATCCGGACGGTCCCGTGGGGGACCAGGTAGGCGGCGTTCACGGGGATGCCGCGGCCGTCGATGCCGCGGTCGAGCCGGTCGAGGTACTCGCCGACCGTGCGCCAGTCGTAGTCCACGTCGAGGCGCCCGTTCCAGGCGGCGATGGCCTTCCACATCTGGGGTGCGGTCGCGTCGTCCACGGGCGCGTAGGAGAGGCCGTCCTGCCCGAGCACTTCGAGCGTGACGCCCTGGCCGAGCTTCGCGAGGTGGTCGTGGTCGGTGAGGAGCGCGAGCTCGGAGTGGGCGTGCATGTCGATGAAGCCGGGCGCGAGCACGAGCCCGCCGGCGTCGACCGTCCTCGCGCGCCCCGAGCCATCGGCGAGGCGTTCGCCGATCTCGGCGATGCGCCCGTCGCGGACCGCGACGTCCGCTCGGTAGCGCGGCGCGCCGGTCCCGTCCGCGATCTCGGCGCCCCGGATCACGAAGTCCTCTGCAGCCACCAGGCGCCCCCTCCGAACATGCCTTCCCCGACCGGCAAGCCGGGTCAGTCTACGCAGGCCAGGGCGTCGATCTCCACCAGCATCTCGGCCCTCGGGAGCGTGCAGACCACCGTCGTGCGGCACGGGTAGGGCGCGGCGCCGCCGATCCGCTCGGCGAGGAACGCCTCGTAGACCTCGTTCATCGCGGCGAAGTCCCCGCGGTCGGCGAGGTACACGCGGAGCATCATCACGTCCGCGAACGCGGCGCCGCCCGCCTCGACGATCGCGGCCACGTTCTCGAGCGTCCGCCGCGTCTGCGCCTTCACGTCCCCCGGGTACAGGTACTCCCCGGTGGCCGGGTCCACCGGGCCCTGCCCGGAGACGGTGAGCAGCGGGCCCTTCCGCACGCCCTGCGGGAAGGCGTGCGCGGGAGCGGGGGCGGCGTCGGTGCGGATCGCGAGTTTCTCGGTCATATAGTGAAGATACCTTCCTATTGATTGCGGGGAACGATGGACACGACCCGGCTGGCCGCCCTCCACGACGAGGTCCTCGACTGGCGCCACAAGGGCATCCCCGCCGCAGCCCACGGCCTGACCATCGCCGAATGGCTGGCTTCGGGCCCCCCGCCCCCCACCCCCACCCACCCCGCCACTGCGCCGCCGCCCGCTCCCGCCCGCTCCACCCCGGGCGGCCCTGCCGACCCGATCGCCGGTCATGACCCGGCCCTCGCCCGGGGACCCGTCGCTCCGTCGGGCACCGGCGCCGCAGCCGACGCGCTCGCCCGTGTCCCCGGTGCCGGGCCGCCCCGCGGCGGCGGCCCGGCCGGGACCCGGCGGCTTACCACCGGTCCGCTCGCCGCCGAGCTCTCCACACCCGTCGTCACCCTCTCGGCGCAGGCCCTCGAACACAACCTCCGCGCCATGGCCGCGTGGTGCGCCGATCGGAACCTCGCGCTCGCCCCTCACGGCAAGGCCACCATGGCCCCCCAACTGTGGCGCCGCCAGCTCGAAGCCGGCGCCGCCGCCATCACTGTCGCCACCCCCTTTCAGGCCGGCGTGGCGCGCCATTTCGGCGTGCCGCGCATCCTCGTCGCCAACCAGATCGCCGATCCTGCTGCGCTCGCACGACTAAGCGTATGGGCGCAGAACGGCACCCACATCGCACTTTTTTCCGATTCCGAGGTGACCATCGACAGGGTTTCGGCCGCCGCGCTTACGACCATCGACGTAATCGTCGAGCTCGGCACCCCGGGCGGGCGGGGCGGGGCGCGGAGCGTCGAGGCCGCGCTCGCGGTAGCCGCGCGCGTCGCGGCCGCGCCGAACCTGCGCCTGGCGGGCGTCGCCGGATACGAAGGGTCGGTGGCGTCGGGCACCGACCCGGGTTCGCTCGCGGCCGTAGACGATTACCTCGGCGACCTCGCGACCCTTTACGCCGCCTTGGACTTCGAGACCGACCGGCCGGTGATCTCCGCGGGCGGCAGCGCGTACTTCGACCGGGTCGCGGCGGTCCTCGGGCCGCTCGCGGGCGAGGCCGAGGTGCTCCTGCGCTCCGGCTCCTACCTGGTCCACGACCACGGCTTCTACGCCCGCATGACCCCCGCCGCGCGCGGCGGCGACGGTCCCGGGTTCCGCCCCGCCCTCGAAGGCCGCGCGCAGGTCCTCTCGCGCCCCGAGCCGGGACTGGCGATCCTCGACGGGGGCCGGCGCGACTTCCCCTACGACCAGGACCTGCCGATCCCGTTGGGCCTCAAAGGGAGCGGATGCCCGCAGATCAGCGACCAGCACCTGTTCCTCACCGGCGCACCGGAGGACCTGGGCGTCGGCGACATCGTGCGGCTCGGCCTCTCCCACCCGTGCACCGGTTTCGACAAGTGGCGCCTGATCCCGGTCGTCGACGAGGAGACGGGCCGAGTGGTCGACGCGATCCGCACCTTCTTCTAGGCGCCCAGCGCCTCCCGGATCGCCTCGACCGCGGGCCGGTTGCCCGGCAGCCACGGGACCGAGTCGATCTCCTCGGGGAGGAGCCAGCGCAGCTCGGCGTGCTCCTTCGGGTGCGGTTCGCCGCTCGCGAGACCGGCGTAGTAGACGCGCAGCAGGAACCGGCCGCCGCCGGTGGCGAGGTCGCCGGTGACGCGGTCGCCGACCGTGATCTCGACGCCGAGCTCCTCGCGGCATTCGCGCCGGAGCGCCTCGGCCTCGGTCTCGCCGGGTTCGAGCTTGCCGCCGGGGAACTCCCAGAGGCCGGCGAGCTCGGGCGGGTAGGCGCGGGCCGCGGCCAGGACCGCGCGGCCGTCGCGGATCGCGGCGGCGACGACGATGCGGGGTCCGGCGGTGCTGGGTTCGCTCACCGGCCGGAGTCTAAGGCACGCCGGAAGCCCATGCGGCGGCTGGGAAAGGACCCCCGGTCTCGACGGTAGCCGGGAGTACCTGAAGGGGAGCTGAAGCGGCGCCTGACGGCTGTTGCCGGGATGAAGGCGTTTCGTTATCTTTCGTGCGAACAATGACGATGCGTGAACATCAATGAGCACCCTGTTGCTCATACGTTCGGCTGATCTTGCATGGACCGGGCGGTCAGGAATCGTGTCCGTCGGCACAGAACCAGACAAGAACTGTCCCTTGATAACCGGTATACCCGATTAATCCCGTTTGCCGGTCTGGACAGAAGCTGAACAACGCGGAAGACTCGGTTCAGAAATGATAAAGATCCGGCGACAATTCAGACACGAACGCCCCTCGTGCTGCCGGGTCGCTGTCAGACCAACCTTACTGATCGGTCGCGGTCCTGCTCCGGCAGGGCGCAGCTCTGCTGGACGCGGCACTTCGGAACGGCGACGACGAATGGCGACGGTGCCATGGGGAGAACGGAGCAAGACGACAACGTGCTGCTGGACGCATTGAGGGAGCTCAACGGTTGGGTAGCGGACGACGGCCGTCTCTCGCGGTCGCTGCCGCTCGACGACTCCCAGCACGCCGAGCTCGCCGAGCAGATCAAGATCTTCGCCGACACGCTCGGCGTCCACGCGGACGTGCGGCGCATCGGAGATGCCACGCTCATCGTGCTCGCCCGCGAAGAAGGCGGGTTCAGCCTCACCGACGTGACCTTCGCCGGCCGCGTCGAGACCGCCTACATCACCATCGCCGGAGACCTCGCGGCCGAGGAGACCCACCTCTCCAGAGGCCGCTTCCGCTGGCTCCGGCGAGGCGACTAGCCGCCGCAGGCGGCACAGGCGCGGCGGACCGCCGGGAACCCCACCTCCCGGCGATCCGCCGAACAAGCGAAAGGCCCGCACCAGGTGCGGGCCTCTTTGCTTGCACGGGTTCCCAGTTGGAGCGGAACGCCACTGCTCACACGTTGAAGCGGAACTCCACCACGTCGCCGTCGGCCATGACATAGTCCTTGCCTTCCATGCGGACCTTGCCGGCGGCCTTGGCCGCCTGCATCGAGCCGGCCTCCATCAGGTCGTCGAACGACACGATCTCGGCCTTGATGAAGCCGCGCTGGAAGTCGGTGTGGATCTCGCCGGCCGCCTCCGGGGCGGTCGCGCCCTGCTTGATGGTCCACGCCCGCGACTCCTTCGGGCCGGCCGTCAGGTACGTCTGCAGACCCAGCGTCTCGAAGCCGACGCTCGCGAGGCGGTCGAGGCCCGGCTCGGTCTGGCCGGTCGACTCGAGCAGCTCGCGCGCCTCCGCCTCGTCGAGGTCGATGAGCTCGGACTCGAACTTCGCGTCGAGGATCACGGCCTGCGCCGGGGCCACCAGCGCGCGCAGCTTCGCGGCCAGCTCCTCGTCGGCGACCTGGTCCTCGTCGACGTTGAACACGTAGATGAACGGCTTGGCCGTGAGCAGGTGCAGGTCGTACAGCAGCTCGGTGTCAAGCCCGGCGGCGAAGACCGTCCTGCCGCCGTTGAGGACCTCCTGCGCGGTCTGGACGGCCTCGAGCTTGGCCCGGGCGTCCTTGTTCATGCGCGCCTCGCGCTCCAGGCGCTTGAGGGCGTTCTCGACGGTCTGGAGGTCGGCGAGGATCAGCTCGGTGTTGATGGTCTCGATGTCGTCGACCGGCGAGACCTTGCCGTCGACGTGCGTGACGTTCCCGTCCTCGAAGACCCGCACGACCTGCGCGATCGCCGAGGTCTCGCGGATGTTCGACAGGAACTGGTTGCCCTTGCCCGCGCCCTCCGAGGCGCCCTTGACGAGCCCGGCGATGTCGACGAACGTCACCGTCGCCGGGAGGATCTTCTCCGAGTCGTAGATCTCGGCCAGCTTCGGCAGCCGGTCGTCCGGGACGGCGACGACGCCGACGTTCGGCTCGATCGTCGCGAACGGGTAGTTCGCCGCGAGGATGTCCGAGCGGGTCAGCGCGTTGAACAGCGTGCTCTTGCCGACGTTGGGCAGGCCGACGATACCGATGCTGAGTTTCACGAGAGTCAAGTGTAGGCGGGCCCGCGCCGCGCCCGTGCGGCGCGACCTCGGAAGGAGGGGGCGCCCACCGGGGGCGCGGGGGTTTCGGCGGCTGGTCCGGTCCCGCGGCGGGCGCCGCCGGCCTCAGGCGGCCAGGAGGCCGATCCCGAGCGTCAGGGTTCCCGCGGCGAGGCTCGCGGCGCCGGCGTAGAGGACCGCGATCGCCCGGTTCGGCTCGGTGCGGCCCTTGCCGGCCATCGCGGCGAAGAACCCGCCGGACATGAGGATCGCCGCGAGCGGGATCGCGGCGCGGGCGGTCCAGCCCCAGAACCCGTCCAGGCCGGTCGCGTCGGCCAGGACCAGCCCGATGAGGCTGAGGATGACCAGGACGCCGGCGTGGGCGTGCCCGGCGCGGGAGAACGACTTCTGGAATTCGGTGAAGGGCACCTTGCCGCTGGCGATCCGGACCAGGAAGGTGCCGCCGAACTCGATGGTGACGACGGTGAGCAGGACGATCCCGGCCAGGAGGCGGGAGGCGTCGCTCAGGGCGAAGGCGGACTCGAACATCGGGGCTTCCAATCTCGGAGTGCTGGTGGTGCACAGCGGTCTTGACATTGTCAAGTTATTGCATGGAGAATAGCGCGCAGTGGTTGACACTGTCAAGATCCGCGCTAGAGTGGTCCGCGTGACCGACCGCTACCACCACGGCGACCTCCGCCGGGCCCTCATCGACGCGGCCGTCGCGGCCGTGGCCGAGACCGGCCCGAGCGCCCTGAGCCTCCGCGCCGTCGCCAAGCGCGCCGGCGTCTCGCACGCCGCACCGGCCCACCACTTCGGCGACAAGGCCGGCCTCCTCACGGCCGTCGCCGCCGAAGGGTTCGACCGCCTCGCCGACGCCCTCGAACGCGCCTGGGCCACCACCGGCGACTTCTCGGCCGTCGGCGCCGCCTACGTCCGCTTCGCCATCGACCACCGGGCCTACTTCGCGATCATGTTCCGACCCGAACTGCTCCACGTCGACGACCCCGACCTCCTGCGCGCCGAGGCCCGCTCCGGCGCGGCCCTCCACCGCGGCTCCGGCGGCGCCGATCCGGACGCCGGCTTCAACGCCCGCGCGCTGGCCGCCTGGTCGCTCGCGCACGGCTTCGCCGAACTCCTCATCGCCGGGAACTTCTCCCGCGCGGTCATCGACGACCCCGAGGCGGCCTTCAAGGCGGTCGCCGCCGCCACCGGCATCGGCAAGGAGTAGGCCGGAGCAAGTAGGTTGCGCACAACTCGGTTGTGCGCTACGGTTCTCTACATGGACGCGACACCGAGACTCCGCGAGCAGGCCTGCTTCGCCCTGTACACCGCCTCGCGCGCGGTGATCGGGCTGTACCGGCCGCTGCTCGACCGGCTCGGGCTCACCTATCCGCAGTTCCTGGTCCTCATGGCGCTGTGGGAGACCGACGGCCGCACGGTCACCGAGCTCGGCGACGAGCTCCAGCTCGACTCCGGCACCGTCTCGCCGCTGCTCAAGCGCCTCGAAGCCGGCGGGTTCGTCGAACGCCGCCGCGAATCGGACGACGAGCGGCGCGTCACCGTCCACCTCACCGAAGCCGGCGCCGCGCTCGAGAGCCAGGGCTGCGACATCACCAGAGTCGTCGGCTCCGCCTCCGGCATGTCCTACGAGGAACTGGTCGCCCTGCGCGACAGACTCAACGAGTTCACCGAAGCGATCCGCACCCGCGAAACCACCACTGAGTAGCACCACCGAAGGGGAAACCACATGGAACCGCTGTACGTCGCGCACGCCGTCTCCTCCGGCGAGGGCCGCAACGGCCACGTCGCCACCGATGACGGCATCATCGACCTCGACCTCGCCATCCAGAAGGAGCTCGGCGGCCCCGGAGGCAAGGCCAACCCCGAGCAGCTCTTCGCCGCCGGCTACGCCGCCTGCTTCCACAGTGCACTCCAGGCCGTCGCCCGCACCGCGAAGGTCGACCTCGGCGCGTCCTCGGTGGAGGCCAGCGTCGGCATCGGCCAGGAGGGCGAGGGCTTCGCCCTCAACGCGATCCTCGAGGTCGCGACCCCCGGCGCCACCCGCGACGTGGCCGAGGGCCTCGTCGAGAAGGCCCACATGATCTGCCCGTACTCCAACGCCACCCGGGGCAACATCATCGTCGAGATCGACCTGGTCCAAGCGGCCGACGACTAGACGACCCCGAGGCCGGACCCCGTCCGGGAGCCGGCCGCCGGAACGCCGCGAGGGCCCCGCATCACCCGATGCGGGGCCCTCGCGCGCGAGCGCGGCCTATCCGGCCGCGCTCCCGCTCCTGCCCTTGCGGAAGATCTTGCGTCCCAGCCACACCAGCGGGTCGTACCGGTCGCCGGCGACGCGCTCCTTCATCGGGATGATCGCGTTGTCGGTGATCTTGATGTGCTCAGGGCACACCTCGGTGCAGCACTTGGTGATGTTGCAGTACCCGAGCCCCTGCTCGTCCTGCGCCGCCTCGCGCCGGTCGTCCCGCGCGTCGAGCGGGTGCATGTCGAGCTCGGCCGCGCGGATGAACAGGCGCGGCCCCGCGAACGGCGGCTTGTTCTCCTCGTGGTCGCGCACGACGTGGCAGGTGTTCTGGCACAGGAAGCACTCGATGCACTTGCGGAACTCCTGGCTGCGCTCCACGTCGACCTGCTGCATCCGGTACTCGCCCGGCTTCAGGTCGGCGGGCGGCGCGAACGCCGGCATCCGCCGCGCCTTCTCGTAGTTGAACGAGACGTCGGTGACCAGGTCGCGCACCACCGGGAACGTCCGCAGGGGCGTGATCGTGACCGGCTCGCCCTCCGCGAAGAGGTTCATGCGCGTCATGCACATCAGCCGCGGCATCCCGTTCACCTCGGCCGAGCACGAACCGCACTTGCCGGCCTTGCAGTTCCAGCGCACTGCCAGGTCGGGGGCGTGCTCGGCCTGGATGCGGTGGACGACGTCGAGGACGACCTCGCCCTCGTTGACGGCGACGTCGAACTCGGCGAAGTCGCCGCCCTCGGCGTCGCCGCGCCACACCCGGAAGGTCCTCGTGCTCATCAGGCGTCCTCCGCTTCCGTCGACCGGTATTCCTCAGGGGTCATGTACTTGGCCAGTTCACTCGGGTCGAACAGCCCCAGCAGCTCCGGCGTCATGGCCGGGACGTCCTGGCGCGTCAGCACCAGCTCGTCGCCGTCCAGCGAGGCCACCAGGTTGATCCGTCGCCACGCGGGGTCCATCCCCGGGGCGTCCTCGCGGGTGTGCCCGCCGCGCGACTCGTCGCGCTCCAGCGCGGCCTTCGCCGTCGCGACCGAGCACAGGTGCATGTTCCGCAGGTCGAGGGCGAGGTGCCAGCCGGGGTTGTAGGCGCGGCCGCCGGCCGCGGTGACGTTCGCGATGCGCGGCCGCAGCGTCTCCAGCTCGGCGAGGGCTTCCTCGAGCTCCTCGGCCCTGCGGATGATGCCGACGAGCCGGCCGTTGACCGCCTGGAGCGCGGCCTGCAGCTCGTACGGGTTCTCGCCGTCGTTCGCGAAGGGCCGCAGCGCGTCCTGCGCGGCCGCCGCGATCTCCTCCTCGGACAGCTCCGGCGCCGGGGTCACCGCGGCGTGCTCGGCGGCGAACTCCCCGGCGCGCTTGCCGAACACCAGCAGGTCCGAGAGCGAGTTCCCGCCGAGCCGGTTGGACCCGTGCATGCCCCCGGAGACCTCCCCGGCCGCGTACAGGCCGACCACCTTCGACGCGGCCGTCTCGGCGTCGACCTCAACCCCGCCCATGATGTAGTGGCAGGTCGGGCCCACCTCCATCGGCGCGGCCGTGATGTCGACGTCCGCGAGCTCCTTGAACTGGTGGTACATCGACGGCAGCCGCTCGGTGATGTACTCGGCGCTGCGCCGCGACGCGATGTCCAGGTAGACGCCGCCGTGCTCGGTGCCCCGGCCCGCCTTGACCTCCGAGTTGATCGCCCGCGCGACCTCGTCGCGGGGGAGCAGCTCGGGCGGCCGCCGGTTGTGGTCGGGGTCGGTGTACCAGCGGTCGGCCTCCTCGGGGTTGTCGGCGTACTGCGCCTTGAACACCTCGGGGATGTAGTCGAACATGAACCGCCGGCCCTCGGAGTTCTTCAGGACGCCGCCGTCGCCGCGGACCGACTCGGTCACCAGGATGCCGCGCACCGAAGGGGGCCAGACCATCCCGGTCGGGTGGAACTGGATGAACTCCATGTTGATCAGGCTCGCCCCGGCGCGCAGCGCCAGCGCGTGCCCGTCGCCGGTGTACTCCCACGAGTTCGATGTGACCTTGAAGGACCGGCCGATGCCGCCCGTGGCGAGGACGATCGCGGGCGCGGCGATCGCCATGAAGCGGCCCGTCCCGCGCCGGTACCCGAAGGCGCCCTTGACGGCGCCCTGCTCGACGAACAGCTCGGTGATGGTGGTCTCGTCGATGACCTGGAGCTTGTCGGGGCCTTCTCCGGCGGCCTCGTCGTCCTGCTGGAGCGAGACGAGCTTCTGCTGGAGGGTGCGGATGAGTTCGAGGCCGGTGCGGTCGCCGACGTGGGCGAGGCGCGGGTACTCGTGGCCGCCGAAGTTGCGCTGGCTGATCCTGCCGTCGGCGGTGCGGTCGAACAGGGCCCCGTAGGTCTCGAGCTCCCAGATCCGGTCGGGCGCCTCCTGGGCGTGGATCTCGGCCATCCGGTAGTTGTTGAGGAACTTGCCGCCGCGCATGGTGTCGCGGAAGTGGACCTGCCAGTTGTCGTTCGCGTTGACGTTGCCCATGGCGGCGGCCGCGCCGCCTTCGGCCATGACGGTGTGCGCCTTGCCGAACAGGGACTTGGAGATGACGATGACGCGTTTGCCCGCGAGGCGGGCCTCGACGGCCGCGCGGAGGCCGGCGCCGCCGGCGCCGATGACGAGGACGTCGCAGGCGAGGCGTTCGACGTCGTGGATGGCGTTGTCGCTCATGCGATTCCCCTTTACCCGATGAACCTGAGGTCGGTGATCCAGCCGGCGGCGACGGCCATGATGTAGAAGTCGGTGAGCGCCAGGGACGCGAGCGTGATCCAGGCCCACATCATGTGGCGGGCGTTGAGCGCGCTGGAGAGCGTCCAGAAGCGGTACCGGACCGGGTGCTTCGAGAAGTGCCGGAGGCGCCCGCCCATGACGTGGCGGCACGAGTGGCAGCCGAGCGTGTAGCACCACAGCAGGATCACGTTGGCCCACAGGATCAGGTTCCCCAGGCCGAGGCCGAAGCCGTCGGGGGAGTGGAAGGCCAGGATCGCGTCCCAGGTGTTGATGACGGAGATGAGGAACGCGGCGTAGAAGAAGTACCGGTGGAAGTTCTGGAGGATCAGCGGGAAGCGGGTCTCGCCGGTGTACTTCGCGTGTCCGTCGGGGACGGCGCACGCGGGCGGCGAGAGCCAGAAGGACCGGTAGTACGCCTTGCGGTAGTAGTAGCAGGTGAGGCGGAACGCGAGCAGGAACGGCAGGCTCAGCGCCGCGTACGGGATGAGCGGGTGGTCCGGCAGGAACCGTCCGAAGTGGGCGGATTCGGGGACGCAGCCGTCGGAGACGCACGGGGAGTAGAACGGCGTCAGGTAGTGGTAGTCGGCGACCCAGTAGTCGCCTTGGTAGAAGACCCGGAAGGTCGCGTACGCGACCCAGGCGGTGATGCCGAGAACCGTCAGGATGGGGCCCCGCCGCCAGTTGTCGATCCGCAGGTTCCGCGCCTTGATGGCGGCCCGCGGGGGCGACGAGACGGCACTGTCTTCGGTCGTGGTCATCAGCGCAGGATATCCCCGAAGCTGTGACGTAAGTCCATGGGGTACATCACAATTACGAGCTTTCCTCTTACTGGGGCTGTAGAGTGCAAAGTTTCGCGTGAGCGGTCGGGGCGTCCGCTGGGGCGCATGGGGCGGCCGCGCGCCGTTAGGCTTGGGGCCATGAGCGCACGCGGGATCCTGTTCGTCCACGCCCACCCCGACGACGAGACCGTCTCCACCGGGTCCACCCTCGCCCACTACGCCGCCAGGCCCGACGTCCGGCTCACCGTCGTCACCTGCACCCTCGGCGAGGAGGGCGAGATCCGCGTCCCGCACCTCGCGCAGCTCGCGGCCGACCAGGCCGACCAGCTCGGCGGCTACCGGTACTGGGAGTACCGCCAGGCCACCGCCGCCCTCGGCGTCACCGACACCCACTTCCTCGGCGGCGTCGGCCGCTGGCGCGACTCCGGCATGATGGGCCTGCCCTCGAACGACCACCCGCGCGCCTTCTGGGGCGCCGACGTCGACGAGGCCGCCGCCGACCTGGTCGCCGTCGTCCGCGACCGCCGCCCCGACGTCCTCGTCACCTACGACCCCGACGGGTTCTACGGGCACCCCGACCACATCCAGGCCCACCGCGTCGCGATGCGCGCCGCCGACCTCGCCGCCGACGCGTCGTACCGCCCCGACCTCGGCGAAGCCCACGAGATCCGCAAGGTCTACTGGACCACCGTCCCCCGCGCCGTCATCGAGGCCCAGTTCGCGGCCTTCGCCGGCGCCAGCGACAACCCCTTCGCCGGCGCCGCCTCCGTCGACGACCTCCCCTTCGGCTCCGCCGACGACGAGATCCACGCGTGCATCACGGCCGGCCCGACCGCCGCGCAGCAGAAGCGCGAGGCCATGGCCGCGTACGCCACCCAGATCGCCCCCGGCGACTGGCTCGACCTCCTCGGCGACAAGCTCGGCGACGGCGCGGTCGCCGCCGAGTACTACATCCTCGTCAAAGGCCGGCGCGGCCCCGGCGAAGGCCCGAACGAGTGGGAGTCCGACCTCCTCGCGTAGGACCCGGGCGTCCGCACGGCCGCCGTTCCGGCCCGTACGCCGCCCGCCGCGCCGCCGGGCTTCCGACGCGGCTCCGGCATCGCAAGGCCCTCCGCCGGGCGGGGGAACGGACTCGGATACCGCCCCGCCCACAGGACGGGCCTGACCGGCAGAACCGGAGCAGTCGCCTTCCCGTCGGTCCTCGCAGGATTCACGACGGCGGGCGCGGGTACCCACCCCGGCACTATGAACGAGTTCCTCACCCAGCTCGGGCCCGTCGCCCTCGCGCTCGCACTCGGCATCCTCGTCGGCGCCGAACGCGAATGGCAGGGCAAGCCCGCCGGCATGCGCACCCACGCGCTCATCGCCGTCGGCGCCGCCCTCTTCGTCCTCGCCGGCCGCTACGGCTTCGGCGGCATCGAACCCGGCACCCCCGGCGTCGACCCCGCCCGCATCGCCGCACAGGTCGTGACCGGCGTCGGCTTCCTCGGCGCGGGCGTCATCTTCTTCCACCGGAACCTCGTCTTCGGCATGACCACCGCCGCCTCGATCTGGTCCACCACGGCCATCGCGGTCTCCTGCGCCGCCGGCCTCTACTGGATCGCGGCCGCGGTCGCCCTCATGCACCTGCTCGTCGTCGCCGGCCTCGCCCCCGTCGAGGACATGATCGCCCGCCACGCCAAGCACTCCGGCCGGCTGCACCTGCGGTACACGACCTCCGCGGCCCTCACCGAAGCCCTCTCGACCTGCACCGAGCGCGGCTTCACCGTGGTCGAGATCGAGGAGGAGAACCACGACGGCGAGAGCGACGAGCGCTCGACGGACCTCATGCTCGCCGGCCGCGGCTCCATCAAGGAGCTGACCGCCCGGCTCAGCGCGAAGGAGGGCATCACGGCGGTCACCTTCCAGGAGCACGTCATCAACGGCGGCCTCTGAGCCGCGCCGACGCGACCGGCCGCCAGGAAGCCCCGGCAGCGCTGGACGCGCCGGACGCGCCGATCAGGGCTCCGGGTCGGGGTCCGGAGCCGACGGACCCGGCGTCCCCGACTCCGCGAGGACCCAGCTGCCGAGCAGGTCCATCGCCTCCCGCGACGACGTGCCGGCCTCGGTCGTGTAGAGGAAGAGCGCCTGGTCGCGGTCGCCGGGCATCGTGAACGTCTCGTACTGCACGGCCAGCTCGCCGACGACCGGGTGCCGCAGCCGCTTGGTGCCGAACGTCCGCTGGAAGACGCCGTGCTCCTCCCACCAGGCCCGGAACTCCGGGCTCTGCTCGACCAGCTCGGCGACCAGACCGAGGGCCAGCTCGTCGTCCGGGTAGGTGCCGAGGTCGAGCCGCAGGTTCTCCACGCAGGCCCTCGCGTGCTCGTCCCAGTCCATGAACAGGGCCCGCGCCTGCTCGCTCAGGAACATCCAGCGGGCGTAGTTGCGCTCAGGTGGCCGCATCGCGTTGAAATCGGCGAACAGCGCCCGCGCCAGGCGGTTGCTCGCCAGCACGTCGGTCCGCCG
This sequence comes from Glycomyces albidus, assembly GCF_009451885.1. Lineage (GTDB taxonomy): Bacteria > Actinomycetota > Actinomycetes > Mycobacteriales > Micromonosporaceae > Glycomyces > Glycomyces albidus. The sequence continues at coordinate 41,357 of NZ_WIAO01000018.1, read as the reverse complement.
CCCCAGGATCAGCGCCGGATGGCCCTCCAAGGTGTCCAGGAGCTGGTGCAGGCCCGGCCGCACGCGCTGGACCGTCGGCCGGCGCCGGCGCGCCGCGCCCGCCGGAGCGCCGACCAGGTGGCCCAGGTGGGCCCGGCCGGTCCCGTCGAGACCGAGCGCCCGGGCGATGGCGTCCAGGACGCCGTCCGACGGTGTGATCCGGCGGCCCTGCTCCAGTCGCGTGTAGTAGTCGGTCGACACGCCGGCCAGCAGCGCCACCTCTTCGCGGCGCAGCCCCGGGACCCTCCGGATCCGGCCGTCGTGAGGGAGCCCGGCCCGCGCGGGGTCCACTTTGCTCCGAGCTCGCCGCAGGAAGTCGGCGAGCTCGCGGTTGACCGTCGTCATTCCTCCATCATGCCAGCGCCCCAAGTCCTCTGCCTGGGACTGCGAGTCCTAGGCGGCCGCGTCCCAGGGCTCAGAGGGCCTTTTGAGCGGCCCTGTCCGAGCCTTGCGAAGCCTAGGTTGGAGTCATCCCGCCGACGACCGCCGCCGGCGAGGCTCGAAAGGGAGTTCCCATGTCCACCATCCGTTCTGCCCAGGTCGCCGAAGTCGGCGGGTCCTTCGACGTGGTCGCCGGCGAGAGCGCCGAGCCCGGCCGGGGCGAGGTCCGCCTGACGGTGGAGGCGGTCGGGGTCTGCCACACCGACCACTACTTCATCAACGGCGGCTACCCCGTCGAGTGGCCCGCGGTGTTCGGCCACGAGATCGCCGGCCGCATCGACGCCCTCGGCGAGGGCGTCGAGGGCTGGAACGTCGGCGAGCGCGTCGCGGTCGGCTGGTTCGGCGGCAACTGCGGCCGCTGCGGCGCCTGCCGCGAAGGCGACTTCATCCACTGCGCCGAAGTCAAGGTGCCCGGGTGGCAGTACCCCGGCGGGTACGCCGACACGACCGTGGTGCCCGTCAGCGCGCTGGCCCGCATCCCCGAGGACGTGAGCGCCGTGGAGGCCGCGCCGCTCGGCTGCGCGGGGGTCAGCGCCTTCAACTCGCTGCGCCGCAGCGCCGCACGCGCCGGCGACCTGGTCGCCGTGCTCGGCATCGGCGGGGTGGGGCACCTCGGGGTCCAGTTCGCCGCCAAGATGGGCTTCGAGGTCGTCGCCATCGCCCGCGGCGAAGGGAAGGCCGACCTGGCCAAGCGGCTCGGAGCGCACCACTACATCGACTCCACCGCCGGCGACGCGTCCGCGCGGCTGCAGGAGCTCGGCGGCGCCAAGGTCGTGCTCGCCACGGCCATGAACTCGGCGGCGATGTCGGCCTGCGTCGACGGTCTGCGGGCGGGCGGCGAGCTGCTCGTCGTCGGCGCCGCGCCCGAGCCGATCGAGGTCAGCCCCTTCCAGATCCTGCCGACGAGCAGGACGATCCACGGGCACCCGTCCGGCACCGCCAAGGACGTCGAGGACACCATGCGGTTCGCCTCGCTGACCGGCGTGCGGCCGATGACCGAGACCTACGCGCTCGACGATATCAACGCCGCGTACGACCGCATGATCTCCGGCGACGCCCGCTTCCGCGTCGTCCTCACCACCGGAAACTAGCCACAGTGGACTGTTGATGCCTGGAGGCGAGAGGACCCCCTGGACCGCCGGGGGGTCCTCGGCCGTCGGTTGCTCGAAGCGCCGGGTCGTTCGGCCGGCCGAGGGTCCGATGGCCTGACCGGTCGCCAGTGGTGAAGGCCGTCGGTGGAAGGAGCCTTCCAGGCTGCTCTGCGGGGCGTGGCGGACCTGCTCTCACCGGACGCTCAGCCGCGGCCCGCTCCCACGACCTCGATCTCCGGTCCCTCGACACCGCTGGCGACCCGGGTTCGCGGGATCGGCGCCGATGTCGCACCATCCGGGCTCACCGGGATCGCGTCGGGCGCGGCGTCGTGGATGACCGGCAGCCTCGTCCAGCGCAGCAGGGTGCGGAGCTGGCCCGCGGCGCGCTGGTTCGCGGGGTCGACGCCGAAGCGCATGGCGGCTTCGAGCGCCCGGGTCTCACTTGAGAGGCGCATGGCGCGGCTGCGCTGGTCGGCGAGTTCGATGACGGCTTCGCGGCGGCCGGTCTCGGAGCGCACCACCAGGACCGGCCGGTAGCTGCCGGATCGCTCGCGCGCCGCGGCGCTGCCCGGCCGCGAACCGGGCACTCGCTCCAGGCGCACTTCCGAGCGGACCCGGGCGAGGTCGAAGACTTTCGGTGCGCGGCGTCCGGGCTTCACGACGGTCAGCTCGGTGCCGTCGAGGTACAGCAGTTCACCCGCGCCGGCCCGGAGCGCGTAGCCGAAACCGATGGGGCCGATCAGGAAGACGAGCCCGAACACGACGCCGGTGCCCTCGTACGACAGCCCGGTTCCGCCGCTGCTGCGGGCGGTCGAGCTGTGGTAGTCGGTCCACTCGAATCCGCCGTTCACGGTCCCCAGCACCACGGACACCGCGATCAGGGCGATCCCGAGGCAGGCCCCCACGATCCGCATGCGGCGGACGAAGATCGAGGTGCGCTCGGGGCCGAGGAGCGAGCCGATTCGCGACTCCATGCGCTGACCGCTGAATGACCTACCTGACATGGCGAGACCTGATCCCATCGGGCGGGGTTCGAAAGCCCGTCGATCCTAGCCGACGCACACCGGCCCGGCGGGCGCAGTGATCGGCGGGGCGGTGCGGGCGCCTTCGCGGGTCAGGGCGACCGGTAGGCGGTGCCCGCGTCGCCTGCGGTGTCGAAGGGGGCGTTGTCGTATCCGTCGAAGTCCTTGTACGCCACGACGTTCCGGTGCCGCAGGATCTTCAGCGCCCGCTGCCGGGCCTTCCGCAGGATCGCGATGTCGCTCGGCGACAGGGAGGCGACGTCCACCGCCGGTGGCTTCCCGGTGGCCCGCAGTCGGGCGTGGACGACGATGACGCCGACCGCGAACGCCGCCAGCAGGATGAACGGTACGGCCAGTGCCGCGTTCGAGGCGGCCTCCCATCGCCGGACGAGCGCCGCCCCGAGCGACAGCGCCGCGATCACGACGATCATCACCGCGATGCCGTTCAGGGTCCGGTCCCACTGCCGGTAGGGCGTGAGCGCCCACGGCACGAAGAACCCGAGGATCGCGCAGGCGGACAGGCCGGCGCCCGCCCACGCCACCGGGAGCAGCGCCGCATTGTCGACGGCGCCGGTGAGCATGATGAGACCCAGCGCCACGGCCGCGCACAGGGAGAGAATCGTGAAGGCGAAGCCGGCCGCGGCGACCGCCCTCCCCAGGGCCGTGCGCCGGTACCAGCGCCCCGCCAGCGTCAGCTCCACGTGCGCGTAGTCGAGCACGACCCGGTTCAGCGCGCCGATGTCGAACGGGGTGAAGCTGTCGTGGATCGTCGCCCATTCGCTGGGCTGGACGGCGGCGGCCTTGGGCATCAGACTTCCTCGATCTCGGTGGCGGCGGGCATGCGGGTCTCAGCCTTTCGCGTCGAATTCGCGCCAGCCGACGTGGCGCCGCTCGAGCACCCGCCGCCATTCGCGATCGCTGAGGCCGTCGAGCTCGTTCCAGTACCCCAGTGGCATCTCGCCGACCCGGATCCGGTCGGCATCGTCGAGGTCGACCAATCCGCGGTGGACGACGACCTCCAGCAGCCGCTGGCGCGCCTTCACGGCGCGCGCCCGCCGGTCGCCCCTCGGCCCGCGCGGCGGGGGCCTGCGGTGCTTCGGCCGCCCTTCGGGTTTCGAGAACGCGCCGAGCACGAACGTCACCGTTCCGATGACGGCGGTCGCGATGATCAGCAGCGGCAGCCAGCCCTCAGCGGTGACGGGCGAGCGCGCGAGCACCGCCCAGGAGGCACCGGCGGCGAGCGCGCTCGCTCTGGAGACGACGAGCAGCACCGGGCTCCGGCGCCGCGTCTGGAACCACATGCTCAGGTACGCGCCGACGCTGGCCGCCCCGAGCCCGTACAGGAGCGTCGCGGAGGAGAGCCAGTCGTCGGCGGCCGCCTGGCCGTCCTGGGCGGCGGCGGCCGCGATCGCCGCGAAGCCGGCCACAGCGCCGCCGAGGGTCGGCGCAGCGAGGATCGCGATGAGGGCCCAGGCGATGACGCCGACCAGGCGCATGACGAAGGATCCGGGCAGCGGCGGGTAGTCGCGCGAGAGCACCGCCGCCTCGGCCTCGCCCCAACTGAACGGCTGCGGGAACGCCATGTCCCGGGCCCAGGAGTCGACCGCGTCGCGCGCCCATTCGCATTCGGCCGCATCGGTCTTGCGCGCCCAGGCCTCGACCGGCTTCGCGAGCCCCATCGCCACTCCTACTCCAGGCCGCAACCACTGGCAGAACGTGAATGACATTCAAGTGCATCAGTGAACTGCGCCCCGTTTGGTCGCGTATTCGAACACGTTGACGCAGGTAGTCGCCCTGCATGAGGCGTTGGAACGGCGATTGGGCGCGCCGATCGGCCAAGTTGCGTCCAGTCCCGCCTCCGCCGAGGAGCCGCGCCAGCCGCGCTCGCTGCACCAGCGCCTGACTCCAACTCAGATCGAGGCGCTGGTGGCGGCATATCGCGCTGGCGTGCGCCAGCCGATACTGGCCGAGCGTTACGGCATCGGCCTGACCAGCGTCAAGAAGTTGATTCGCGAGGACCGTCAGGCAGATCCAGCCCGGTGAGTGGGAGATCGTTCTTAGTACCGGCTTTTCGCTTGGCGGCAGCATCGAGGACGACTTGAGGGAATACGGGATTTGGCGAGCCTGCCACCTTCGCGAGGGAGCTTGCAATGCGGGCGGCGTCGCGGCCGACGCCGCGGATGCTGGCGGAGGAGAGGCTTCGTTGCCATTCGAGGCCGACGAAGCCCAGTCCCGGCAGGCTGGTGGCGATGCCGCTCCGGTGGCGTGGGTGTCCGTGCTGGTCGAGGAGGTTGAGTCCGGTGAGGTAGTCGAGGGCGGGGCGGTAGCCGGTGGCGAGGATGATCGCGTCGACTTGCTCGGTGGTGCCGTCGCTCCAGTGGACCCGGTCGCCGTCGAGGCGGGCGAACATGGGCCGGTGGTCGGGGCGTCCCCCTGTGATGGCGCGGCGGTAGCGGCCGGTGTCGAGGACCGGGACGGTGGGCGGGTGGGTGAGGAAGCGTCCGATGGGGGCGGTGTCGAGGCCGGTGATGGTGTACCAGAAGTGCAGGTCCCGGCCGAGGGGTCGTTGGGGTGCGAAGCGGAGCCTCCCGCGGGTGGTGACGGTGACCCGCGCGCGTTCGGCGAGTTCGACGGCGATCTGGATGGCGGAGTTGCCGCCGCCGACCACTATGACGCGTTGCCCGGTGAGAGGTTCGGGCCTGCGGTAGTCGGCGGCGTGGAGGACGGTGCCGGTGAAGGTGTCGAGGCCGGGGAGTGCGGGCCGGTGGGGGTTGGTGAAGCCGCCGGTGGCGGCGACGACGGTACGCGCGTGCAGGGCGCGGCCGTCGGCCAGGTGCGCGGTGAAGATCCCATCGTCGTGCGTGAGGGTCTGCACGCGGTGGCCGGTGCGGAGGTCGGCGTCGAGGCGCTCGGCGTAGGCGGCGAGGTAGGCGATGACCTCGTCGCGGTGGGGGTACCGGTCAGGCTCCCCGGGGAAGGGCATGCCGGGCAGGGCGGAATAGCGGGCCGGGGAGAACAGGGTGAGCGAGTCGTAGTAGTTGGGCCATGCTCCGGTCGGGGCGTCGCCCGCTTCGAGGAGCACCGGTGCGATCTCTTGCTGGCCAAGGGCGTGGGCGGTGGCGAGGCCGGATTGCCCGGCGCCGATGACGAGGGTGTCGATGAGGTCCATGCCCGCATCATATCGTCATTCCACGATTTCATGAAATGACGATATGAGTCTAGGCTGGGGCTCATGGCGACCGCGAACTCCGATCCCGCTGTGCCCGTGCCCGACGAGGCGACGGGCCGGTTCTTGAAGGCCCTCGCTTCCGAGGCGCGCCAGCAGGTGATGCTGCTGTTCGCCGGCGGCGGTGAGTTGAGCGTCGGCGAGGTCGCCGAGCGACTGGGGATCGGCCAGTCGACGGCCTCGCAGCAGTTGGCGCAGCTCAAGGACGGCGGTCTGCTGGCCAGCCGCCGTGAGGCGAAGACGGTCTACTACCGGGCGGACAAGGAGCGGATCGGCGCCGCGCTCGACCGGTTGCGAGGATTCTTGGACGGGTGCTGCTGACCGGCGACGGCGCGGCCGAGCGACGCCCGATCAGCCGCGGTCGATGGTGAGTTGGCGCTGGTGGAAGTCGAAGTGCACCGTCGCGTAGTGGTAGAGCTCGGCGAGGGTCATGTAGCGCTTGAAGAACGGGTCCCAGCCGGGCGGGAAGTGCATACCGCGGGCGAGGTCGGTGTCGGTTTCGGCGTCGAGGCGGCGGTGGAGGGCGGCGACCGTCCGGTCGAAGCGGCGCCCGGCCCGACGGTGGTCGATCACCGTGGCCCCGGCGCACGAGGCGAGGTAGTTGACGGTGTGGAACGGCCGGGTCGTGGCGTTCAACGCCCCAGCGAAGCTCCGCGAGCACCAGCGGGGTGCGCGGTCCATGCCGACCACAAGGACCCGGAGTGCGCGGACCAGGAAGTAGCCGAAGAGCATGTGGAACAGCATCTGCTCATTGGTCCAGCGGGTCCCGTCGGTGCGGCGGCGCAGCGCTTCGGCGTCCGCCGCGCCCAGGAAGCGGTGGAACTCGGTGCGGGCCCGCTCCATCTCCGCGTGGAGTGCCTCGCGGTCGATGGTCGGCGGCTGCGCCATGGTCCTCACCGCTCCCGGGTCAGCAGCCGCAGCCGGTGGATTCGGTGTTGTTCGACAGGCCGGCGAGGGCGCGCATCGGTGCGGTGAACGCGTCGCAGCACAAGGAGTAGACGTTGCTGCGGCCCTTGGGGGTCACGGTGACCAGGCCGAGTTCGCGCAGCGGCGCGAGGTGGTGGGAGACGAGGGTCTGCGCCAGGCCGGTGGCGTCGGTCAGTTCGCGGACGGTGCGGTCGCGCTCGGACAGCAGCAGGACGATCGCGAGGCGGTTCTCGTCGGCGAGGGCCTTGAACTGCGGGGCGAGCTCGCGGGCGCGGTCGATGAGGTCGCCGTCGGGCTCGGCGGCGATCGAGGCCGGAGTGAGTTCGATCGTGCGGGTCATGAGTCAAGTAAACCACAGAACTTGCTATCAACAGCAAACGCTGATATTAATTAGGTGAGTTGATGTGATCGCGACTGGCGCGACCCGCTGACCAACGAAGGATCATCATGTCCAACCGCAACGAGCACCCCGCCACCACCACCGTCGCCGTGATCGGCGCGGGCCCGGTCGGACTCGCCGCCGCCGCGCACCTGATCGAGCGCGGCCTGACCCCGATCGTCCTCGAAGCCGGGGAAGGACCGGCCGACGCGATCCGCCAGTGGGGGCACGTGCGCCTGTTCTCCCCGTGGCGCTTCGACATCGACTCGGCCGCCCGCCGGCTCCTCGAATCGCACGGCTGGATCGCCCCCGACCCCGACGCCCTCCCCACCGGCGCCGAACTCATCGACGCCTACCTCGCCCCGCTCGCGAAGACCCCCGAGCTGGCCGAGCACATTCGTTACGGGACCCGCGTGACGGCGGTGGCGCGGCTGGGGGTGGACAAGACCCGCACCATCGGCCGCGACGGCCGCCCCTACCTGGTGCGCACCCGCACCACCGAGGGCGAATGGGCGGACCTGGTCGTCGACGCGGTCATCGACTCCTCCGGCACCTGGGGACAGCGCAACCCTCTCGGCGCCCACGGCCTCGCCGCACCCGGCGAAGACGCAGACGCTGCGTGGGCGGCCGGGCCGCTGCCAGACGTCCTCGGGAGCGAGCGGAACCGGTTCGCGGGCAAGCGGACCCTCGTGGTCGGCATGGGCCACTCCGCGGCGAACACCCTGCTGAACCTCGCCCAGCTCGCCGAGCAGGAAGCGGACACGACTGTGGTGTGGGCGATCCGCGGCGACTCCCCGACCCGCCTCTACGGCGGCGGGTCAGCGGACGCGCTCCCCGCGCGCGGCACGATCGGCACCCGCCTGCGGGAACTGGTCGAATCGGGTGCGATCGAACTCGTCACCGGGTTCACCATCGACCGATTCGAGCCGCATGCGGATGGCTCGGTCGCGGTGGTGGGCAACATCGCCGGCGTCGAGCAGATCATCGAGACCGATCACGTCGCCGCCGCGACCGGATTCCGGCCCGACCTCGACATGCTGCGCGAAGTCCGGCTCGAGATCGACAGCACCGTCGAAGCTCCCGCGAAGCTCGCGCCGCTCATCGACCCGAACTTCCACTCCTGCGGCACCGTGCCCCCGCACGGCGAGGCCGACCTCGCCCAGCCCGACGAGGGCTTCTACTTGGTCGGTATGAAGTCCTACGGCCGGGCGCCGACGTTCCTGCTCGCCACCGGCTACGAGCAGGTCCGCTCCATCGCCGCCGCCCTGGCCGGGGACCGCGAGGCCGCCGACAAGGTGGAGCTGGAGCTGCCCGAGACCGGCGTGTGCTCTTCCAGCCGGTCCCTGGAGGCCACCTCGATCGCCGAAGCGGGCGAGGCCGGCGGCTGCTGCGGCTCGACCGCGAATGCCGACGCCGGTTGCGGCACGAGTGACACCGCTGCGGCCGGTTCGGGTTGCGGCACGGCCGCTCCGGAGCCGGTCTCGGTCGGGCGCGGCCTGGCGACCGGCGTCCTGCACGGCTACTCCGGCGAGCGCCGCGAACTGCCGCAACTCCAGCCCGCCACAGGCAGCTGCTGCGGCTGATCCTGAACACGGGCTAGGGAGACCGGGCCGGGACGCACCAGTGTCCCGGCCGTTCCCTTGCCCGCCGGGGCGGTCGGTCTCACGCCTGGCCGAGGAGCTCGCGCAGCAGGGTCTGGACGCGCGCGTCGAGATCGTCGCGGATGCCGCGCACGGTCTCGAGGCTCTGCCCGGCCGGGTCGTCGAGTTCCCAGTTCAGGTAGCGCTTGCCCGGGTAGATCGGGCAGGCGTCGCCGCAGCCCATGGTGACCACGACATCCGAAGCTCGCACGGTCTCGTCGGTCAACGGCTTGGGGAACTCCTGTGAGACGTCCAGGCCGATCTCCTCGATCGCTGTGACGACCGCCGGGTTGACCTGGTCGACCGGAGCCGAGCCGGCCGAGCGGACCACCACGCGCCCGGCGGCATGGTGGGCCAGGAGCGCGGCGGCCATCTGGGAGCGTCCGGCATTGTGGACGCACACGAACAGCACCTCCGGCACGTCCGCGACCGCGAGCCCGGTGGCCTTGGCGGTGGCGGCCAAGCGCTCGGCCGCGAACCGCTCAGCCAGGACGTACAGGTGGTCGCGGACCCGGGCGGTCGCGGCCAGAACGATGTAGGAGTCGTCAAGGCACTCGGCCACGGTCTCAGGGGAGAACGCGTCCGCGAAACGTTCAGCCAGGCGCTCGGCCGAATGGCGCAGCAGCCGGGCCGCTTCGGGCGGGATGGTCAGGCTCTCAGCAGGCATGACAGCGTTCCTTTCGCCGAGGAGTGAATGCGATGCTCATCTAAGTAGATGTTGCTCTAATTAGAGACCTGTCGAGATGAACCCTGGCTGAACTCAGGGCGACATCTCATCGGCGCTCGCGCACCCGCTGGGGCAGGTGTGGCGGCGGCGTTGCTGGTCACCGCCGACGTATGCCAGCTCCGGTCCGTGAGGGTGGGCCGAAGGCACGGCCGCTCGGCTTGTCGATTGCCTAGACGGTCGTCAAACTAGACGCATGTCGAAACAGCCTGTTCAACTCGTGGGCGGCGCGGACCTGGAGGACTGCCGCGTCCCCCTGGTCGCCGAACCTCTCACCGCCGACCAGGCCGAGCGCCTGGCCCCCTCGTTCAAAGCGCTCGGCGACCCGGTGCGGCTGCGGCTGCTCTCGCTCATCGCCTCCCATGCGGGCGGCGAGACGTGCGTGTGCGATCTGACCGAGGCGTTCGACCTGACCGCCCCGACCATCTCCCACCACCTTAAAGTCCTCAAGGAGATCGGCCTCGTCACCGCCGAACGCCGCGGCACCTGGGTCTACTACCGCGCCGAGCAGCCCGCTCTCGACCTGCTCTCCACCGTCCTCTCGGTCCCGCAGGGCGTGAACGCATGACCGCCCACACCGCCGCCGAGCAGAAGACGGCGATGGGCGGACGGCTCTCGACCCTCGACAAGTACCTGCCCGTCTGGATCGGCGCTGCCATGCTCGCCGGCATCGCTTTGGGCCAGTGGATCCCAGCCGTGGGTAAGGCACTGAACGCGATCCAGATCGGCGGCGTCTCGCTCCCGATCGCGGCCGGGCTGCTGATCATGATGTACCCGGTCCTGGCGAAGGTCCGCTACGACAAGCTCGACTCGGTCACCGCCGACCAGCGGCTCCTGGTCTCCTCGGTCGTCCTCAACTGGTTGATCGGGCCCGTGCTCATGTTCGCCCTCGCGTGGATCTTCCTGCCCGACCTGCCCGAGTTCCGGACCGGGCTCATCATCGTCGGGCTCGCCCGGTGCATCGCCATGGTCATCATCTGGAACGACCTCGCCTGCGGCGACCGCGAAGCCGCCGCCGTCCTCGTCGCCCTGAACTCGGTCTTCCAGGTCATCGCCTTCGGCGCCCTCGGCTGGCTCTACCTCGACGCCCTGCCCCGCTGGCTCGGCCTCGACGCCACCGGACTCGACGTCTCGGGCTGGGAGATCGCCCTCAACGTCACCGTCTTCCTCGGCATCCCGCTCGCCGCCGGGTACTTGACGCGACGGATCGGCGAGCGCCGCAAGGGCCGCGACTGGTACGAGTCGAAGTTCCTCCCCAAGATCGGGCCGTTCGCGCTCTACGGCCTCCTGTTCACCATCGTCGTGCTCTTCGCGTTGCAAGGCGAGGCGATCATCGCCCAGCCCATGGACGTCGTCCGCATCGCGCTCCCGCTCCTGGCGTACTTCGCGATCATGTGGGCCGGGTCGTTCGCCTTCGGCAAGGCTGTCGGCCTGGGCTACGGGCGCACGACGACCCTCGCCTTCACTGCCGCGGGCAACAACTTCGAGCTCGCCATCGCCGTCGCCATCGCCACCTTCGGCGCCGCCTCCGGTCAAGCCCTCGCGGGTGTGGTCGGCCCGCTCATCGAAGTCCCGGTCCTCGTCGCCCTCGTCTACGTCAGTCTGTGGGCGCGCCGGTTCTTCCGCACACCTGAACTCCAGGAAGCCTGACCATGAACAACCAAATGCCCGACACCGCAAAGGAAAACGTCATGTCCGAGAAGCCGTCCGTGCTCTTCGTCTGCGTCCACAACGCCGGCCGCTCCCAGATGGCCGCCGGGTGGCTGGCCCACCTCGCCGGGGACCGCGTCGAGGTCCGCTCCGCCGGCTCCGCCCCGGCCGACCAGGTCAACCCGGCCGCGGTCGAGGCCATGGCCGAAGTCGGCATCGACATCGCCGACCAGAAACCGAAGATCCTCACCTACGACGCCGTCGAAGCCTCCGACGTGTGCATCACCATGGGCTGCGGCGACGCCTGCCCGGTCTTCCCCGGGAAGCGCTACCTCGACTGGAAACTCGACGACCCCGCCGGGCAAGGTGTCGAAGCCGTCCGCCCCATCCGCGACGAGATCAAGACCCGCATTGAGGGCCTGCTCGCCGAACTCTTCCCCGAGGACCAGAAAGCATGAGCACCACCGAGGTCCGCGACGTCATCATCGGCGCGGGCCCGGCCGGGTACATGGCCGCACAGTCGAAACATGAAAGATATTCAAGACTATCAATATAATGTGCCCCGTATGGTCGCGTATTCGAACACATTGGCGCAGGTAGTCGCCCTGCATGAGGGGTTGGAACGGCGAATAGGCACGCCGCTCTGCGATTTCGCGTCCAGTTCTGCCCTCGTTTCCGATTCCCGGCGGCCCAGGTCGCTCCGCCAGCGATTGACGCCAGCCGATGCTGAAGCCCTGGTCGCGGCCTTCCATGCCGGAGTCCGGCAGCCGGTTCTGGCTGACCGCTACGGCATCGGATTGACCAGCGTAAAGAAGTTGATCCGCCAAGCCCGTGTGGAGGACTTGACGAGTACGTTTGGGTCGTTATCTGGGTCCTTGTCACGGATCCGGGCGGAGCCAAAGAGAGGTACTGGAGTCATTCCGGGACTACGATCCGGAGCCAGCCTTCGCTGATGCTCCAAGAGACTGAGCAGCTGGATCCCCCTGCTGTGAGAGTCTTTCCAAATAGCGAGTCCGCCTGAGTTCGACGAGGAACTGTGCGTAGTCGTCGATGTTCTCTCTCGGGCTGGTTGCGAGCTTGTAGGTCCGGCGCATACTCGCGGTGTGGGCCTTAATCAAGTCTCCAGCCGAAGTGTCGTCGGCGGCCGCGTCGATGCTGTGTAGAAGCACCAGGGCGCGGTCGCGGATGCATCCTTCGGGGAAGTCATCCTCGAACGCTTTGATGATGCGGGTCAGGCGCTGATTGCGGCGAGCTTCGGCCTCGCGTTCGCCCGCATTGCGAAGGGTTTCGGCAAGGTGTTGAAGCAGCGCCGCGAAGTTTTGATCGAGTGCGGGAACCCCGTGAGGACGCTGGCGGTCCTCCTCGGAGTAGGCCAGATAGGCGAGCAGTTCCTTGGCGAACCCGGCCTTGCTGATACTGGTACCAAAAACTTGCGAGAAGGCCGCTGCGAGTGCGTCCCACAGGCTGCCGTCATTGTCGGCCAGCAGGGCTGTGACGGCGCCTTCGGTGAGCTTTTTTGCCTCGAGCTCATCGAGGCCCAGGAAGGTCCGAGCGTATCGCTGGCCTGCGGCGACGGCGACCTGTACTGGAACGAGGTCCTCGGTTTCACGGATGACAACGCCTTGGGTGACTTGGAGGTCAGCCGAATCGGCCCACTCCGAGAGCACCACGACGAGCTTCTCATCGATGATCGGTTTCTTATACGGTCCGGCACTTCTCAGTTGTTTCCTAGCGGTCTGTCCGGCAGAGTCGCCGTCCAGGAGCACTACGCAGGCGGGTTTGATTTGGTCGCGTCCACGCGCGAGATAGACCATGTAGGGGATGCTGGCTCCGCCAGGCACGATGGTGACCTCGTTCAAATCGAGACACTGGCTTGGGGGACGCCCGGCTCGCAGCAGGCGCGAGTTCATCCCGGCAAGCATGACTTGGTCGGCAATGCCCTCGACGAAGAGGTTGTCGCCGCCGATGAAGGCGGTCTCGGCGACGAAGGCACCTAGCGAGGTGCGCAGTGGCTCATAGTGGTTTCGGGTGGCGTCCTTGACAACGCGGGTGCCCTCATCCCGAGTGCCCTTGTCGACTACGCGCACGCGGTGCCCGGCGTTCCGGTTGATGAGGAACGGAGAGTGGGTCACGTAGATGACCTGGTCCTCCCGATCTGAATCGTCGGGGCGGGCGTGGTGCTCAAGCACGCGGAGGAGGTCCTGTTGCCCAGAAGCGGAGAGGTAGGCGTCCGGCTCGTCCATCAGCAAGATCTCCGGACGGTCATCGGCTGGAGCCTGAGAGAGTAGCTGCACGTAGTAGCTCAGGAAGTACTGCAGTCCACGGCTGCGTTCGCTAAAGGAATAATCCGTTCCGGTGCGGTCGCGGATGGTGAACACGAGCTCGTGCTCGCGCGGAGAAACTCGGAGCTGGAAGTCGGGATCCTGGCTCCACCATCGGGAAACGTTCAGATGGCGCGCGATCGAGCGGTTCATCTCCTGGATGAGTCCGTTGACAAGGCCTTCCCGTTCCTCGGCGATGGCCTTGCGGAGCTCGTCGAAGCTTGACTCCTCGATTCGGGCGACCTTGAGCAGTAGATCCATGCCGAGGCGCTGCGCCTCGGGTAGAGCATCGCCGTTGCCCAGCATGTCGACCATGGCCGCTGCCTTGCTGTTGACATCCTCGACGGTAGCGATCCCCTCGAGAAGCGACATAATCCAGCCTCGTTGCTTGCGGGTGGCTAGCTTGGTCTTCCCCTTCGCAAGTGCGTTGATCGAGACGGAGTCGGGAAGTGCCAGGTCGGTGCGGAGTTCGCGCGGGACGGGCAGCAGACTGGTCAGTCCTTCAACCTGGTCTGCCGCAAGTGAGATCGGCTGGTCGTCGGCATCGACGACGTGAATAACGCCAGGTGCGGGTCGCAGCATCAACAGGTCGCCGTTGCGAAGCAAGGGGATTGCAAGGCCCTCCGAGGCACTGCGATCGGCCGCATCAAGGTGGAAGGTCGCCCCGACCTCGGGGAAGAGCCTTGAACCGCGTTCGACCGAGAACAGCGCCGACGACCGGCAGAAGTCGCGCTGCCGCAGTCCCTCACCCGTGAGCACGATCTTGATCGCATCCAGAAGATGCGACTTGCCCGACTCGTTCGCACCAACGACGGCGGTAACATCAGGCTCGATCGGGATCTTGACGTGCGGCAGCCAGCCCTCAGGGGAGTCCTGCCAGGGCCGCGGTTTCGCTTTCGGCGACGCCTTGAGTTCATAGTCGAAGTTGAAGGACTTGTAGAACCGGATCCAGATCTCGTGGAGGCGCACCACTGCTCCCTGCGCTCGTCTTTGAACAACTCAGTGAGTCACGTTCGTGCAGCCTACGTTCCAGGTGCGACAAGCCGCATCCGTGAAAGCGGAGACTGCGGTACTTCACGACCGCCGCGCTGGTGTTAGCCGATGGCCCGAAAGTCACCGGTTCGCGTTGCAGCGGAACCAATAAGGGCTTTCTGCTCTCTCGAGGCCGACGGGTTGAAGACTTTTGCTTACCGATTTCGTGAGAGTTCTCGGGGCGATCCATCCAGAAACGGTCGTAGTGCTTGATCGGCTCGCAGAACTTCGAGGCGACGCTGGGGATGCGTCAGCCGCTGGTGGCCGAGAGGTACGGCGTCGGCTTTTCCAGTGTCAAGAAGCTGATTCGCGAGGCCCGTCAGCCAGGTCCGGGTCGTTGATGGGCATAGTTCCCAGTTCCGGCTTCGCTCTCGGCGGTAACGTCTAGGACGAATCAGCCTATCGGGTTAGTCTCGCCAGCCCAGTCGATTCGTCCTTGGAGTAGCGCCTGCTCGGCGGGGTTGGCGGTGAGGCCCAGCGCGCGCTCGTCGGCAGCCCGGGCCGCCTCTGTGCCGCCGAGCGACCGGAGCAGTTCGGCGCGGGCGGCATGGAACAGGTGATGGCCGTCGAGGTCGCCAGCGAGCAGCTCGATCTCGGCCAGCGCGGCCGCGGAACCTCTGGTGTGGCTCAGGGCGATCGCGCGGTGGAGCCGGATGAGGGGCGACGGAGCCAGGCGGAAGAGCATGTCGTAGAGCAGGACGATCTGTTCCCAATCGGTCGAGTCCCAGTCCGGTGCTTCCGCATGGCAGGCGACGATGGCGGCCTGAAGCTGGAAAGGACCGGGTCGCCGGCGGCGGGCGGCGCGGGCGAGGAGGGCGGTCGCTTCCTCGATGGCGGCGCGGTCCCACTGCGAGCGGTCCTGGTCGGCCAGGAGCACGATGCGGCCGTCAATCGTGAAACGGGCGTCGGCGCGGGCTTGGTGGAGCCGGGCGAGCACAAGCAGTCCGACGGTCTCGGGGTCGTCGGGGACCAGTTCGCGCAGGAACGCGGCGAGCCAGACGGCGTCGCCGACCAGGCGCTGCGAGTGGGAACGGTCGGCGGTGGCGAGGTAGCCCTCGTTGAGCACGAGATAGATGACGGTGCGGACCTGCTCGAGCCGTTCGGTAAGGTCGTCACCGGTCGGAATCCGGTAGGGGATGCCGGCCTCGGCGATCTTGCGTTTGGCGCGGGTGATGCGCTGCGCGACCGTGGCCTCGGGGACGAGGAGCGCGCGGGCGATCTGAGCAGTGGTGAGGCCGCAGACGACCCTGAGCGTGAGCGCGATCTGCGCCGCGCGTGGCAGCGCCGGGTGGCAGCAGGTGACGACCAGGCGGAGGCGGTCGTCCGGTTCGGTCCGGAGAGGCCACTGCAGCTGGGCGAGTTTGGCGCGGTGATTGCTCTCGCGGCGCAGCAGGTCCAGGCCCCTGTTGCGGGCGACGGTGAACAGCCAGGCATCGGGCCGGTCCGGCATGCCTTCGACAGGCCAGCGTTCGAGGGCGGACACGACGGCGTCTTGGACGAGGTCTTCGGCGGTGGCGAAGTCGCCGGTGAGGCGGACGAGCACGGCGGCGAGCCGGCCCGCGTGCTCGCGCACGATGCGGGCCAGCTCGTCTGCCGCAGGTTCGGTCACGACTCGAGCGGCCGGATCTCGACGACCGGGCAGCCGGGCCAGGTCCGGGCCATCCCGAGCGCTTCGTCGAGGTCGGCGACGTCGACTTCGACGAAGCCGGAGACGACCTCCTTGCCTTCGACGAAGGGGCCGTCGGTCACGACCGGTGCGCCCTGGTCGAGGCGGACGGTGGTGGCGGTGTGCGGCCCCATGAGCTTGCTGTGGCCGCGGATCTTGTCTGTGTGCGTTGCCATCCACTGGCCGACCAGGGCGTAGGCGCGGTCGCGGTCCGCGGGCGCCATGGCCTCGAGGTCCTTGGCGAATTGCTCGGTCTCGACGAACATCAGCACGTACTTCATCGGTCTCCTCCTACCCGTACAGGTCGGCCAGGCGCCGTATCATCTCGTCATCGTCCACGTTTTCGACGTGGGTGGCGACGGTCCAGGCGTGCCCCCACGGGTCGATGATCGATCCGGTGCGGTCGCCGTAGAAGCGGTCCTCGACCGCACCGTCGAGGCTCGCGCCGAGCTCGACGGCACGTGACACCGCCGCGTCCACGTCCTCAACGTAGACGAACAGCGAGCATGGCGTGCCGCTGAACCCGCCCTCGGGCGGGGCCTTGGTGCCGGCGACCGGCGAGGCGTCGTCGACCATGACCACCGAGTCCCCGATCTGGATCTCGGCGTGGGCGATGGTGCCGCCGGGCCCGGGGACCCGCATCCGCTCGGTGGCGCCGAGGACCTCCCGGTAGAACGCGAGCGCCTTGTCCGCGCCGTCGACGACGAGGGCGGGCGTGACGCGCGGGTAGGTGGACGGGATCGGGTCAGGTGTGGCCGTCATGGGTCTGCTCCTTCTCGTGAATGGCCTCTCATACTCGAGACGAACGGGCCGGTCCCGAATTCGACAACTCGACGACACGAATTCGCCAGTCTTCGGAGAGCGCTCGGCACCGGCGACGTCCTGGCATCAGGCGCGCTTGTAGGCCCTCACCGCCAGCGGCGCGAACAGGAGGATCAGTCCTGCCGACCAGCCGAGGGTCCAGAGGACGTCGCCTCCAACGGTGTGCCCGCCCGGGAGTGCGTCGGGGCCGAGCATGAGGCCGCGCAGGGCGTTGGCGACTACGGTGACCGGTTGGTGGGCGGCGAAGGTCTGAAGCCAGGCGGGCATGGTCTCGACGGGAACGAACACGGCGCTGGTGAACCCGAGCGGGAAGACGAGCATGTAGACAGCGGCTTGGACGGCTTCGGCGGAGCGGATGAGGAGCCCGAGGGTGACCATCATCCAGGCGATGCTGAAGGCGAAGGCGAGCGCGAGGCCGATGGCGGCCAGGACTTCGAGTGCGCTTGTCTGCCAGCGGAAGCCAATGAGCGCGCCGACGCCGAGCATGACGAGGATGGTGAAGACGGCGCGGACGAGGTCGGCGATGGTGCGTCCGGCGGGGACGGCGAGGCGGGCCATGGGCAGGGACCGGAACCGGTCGACCGATCCGCGCTGGAGGTCGTCGGCCATGCCTGCGGCGGTGTTCTCGCCGGAGAAGAGTGCGAACTGGGCGATGAGGCCGGGGATGAGCCAGTTGACGTACTCGTCCTCAGCGCCGGGCGGGAGCGATCCGGTGACGGCGCCGCCGAAGACGTAGGTGAACATGAGGATGAAGATGACCGGCATGACGGCCGAGAGTGGCAGGACGCCGGGGATTCTAAGGGTGTGGCGCAGGTTCCGGCGCGTGATGACGGCGGTGTCGGTGAACAGGCGGCCCGTACTCGGGTTCGTGGGAGCGGCGATGGCGGTCATGGTGCGGTCTTTCAGCTCTCGGCCCGGACTGCGGCCGGGCGGTGGTCGGTGAGTTCGAGGAAGACGTCGTCCAGGGTGGGTTTCCGCAGGTTCACGCCGGTGGGGTGGAGGCCCTTGGTGTCCAAGGCGGTCAGGGCGGCGCGCAGGTCGGCGTAGCCGTCGGGGGCGGGCAGCACCAGGTCGCCGCTCGCCACTTGATCGAGCCCGAGGGCGGCAGCGGCGGCGTCGCGGTCGGCTTCGGGCAGGTCGAGCTCGATGACGGCGGGGCCGGTGCGCTGCTTGAGTTCGTCGCTGGTGCCTTCGGAGATGATGCGGCCGTGGTCGATGACGGCGATGCGGTCGGCGAGCCGGTCGGCTTCTTCGAGGTACTGGGTGGTGAGCAGGACGGTGGTGCCGTCGGCGACGAGCCGTTCGACCAGGTTCCAGACTTCGCGGCGGTTGGCCGGGTCGATGCCGGTGGTGGGTTCGTCGAGGATGAGCAGTGCTGGGCGCCCGACGAGGGACGCGGCGAGATCGAGGCGACGTCGCATGCCGCCCGAGTAGGTCTTGGCGTACCGGCTTGCGGCGTCGGCGAGGCCGAAGAGGTCGAGGATCTCGCTGCTGCGGCGCTTGGCTTCCCTTGCGGTGAGGCCGTAGAGGCGTCCGACCATCTCGAGGTTTTCAGCGCCGGTGAGGTAGTCGTCGACCGCCGCGTACTGCCCGGCCAAGCCGATCTTCGCCCGCACCGCTTCGGGGTCGGCGGCGACGTCGATGCCCGCGACCCGAGCAGAACCCGAGTCGGGCTTCAGCAGCGTGGCGAGGACGCGGATGAGGGTGGTCTTGCCCGCGCCGTTGGGGCCGAGCAGGGCGAACACGCCGTCGGCGGGGATTGCGAGGTCGACACCGTCGAGCGCGGTGACCTCCTTGCCGAATCGTTTGCGCAGGTCATTGACCTCGACTATGGGGGTCATGGCGATGCCTCTCATATATGAACTCCGTCAAGTACATGTCAGAGTATACATACGGGAGTATTAGACTCAAGGGCACTGAACCACGGGAGGCGTGATGGCGGGCGAGGCTGAGGCGGTGGCACCGGTCAGGCGGCTCAAGCGCGCTGAGCGGCGCGAGCAGATCCTGGACGCGGCCACGAGCGCGTTCTCCCGATCCGGGTACACGGCGACCGGACTGGAAGACATCGCGGCGGCGGCGGGGATCAGCCGGGCGATCCTCTACCGGCACTTCGACTCCAAGGCCGAGCTGTACCAGCAGGTGCTCGACCGGGTGTGTCAGCGGCTGTATGCCGAGACCGGCGAGGGCGAGTACACGCAGGCGAGTATTGACGGCCTGGTGCGGGCGGCGGCGCAGGATCCGGACGGGTTTCGGCTGCTGTTCGACCGGGCTGCGCGTGAGCCCGAGTTCGCGGCCGAGATGCTCCGCTTCCGCGACAACATGACGAAGGCCGCCCACCGATACCTGGTGGAGGTCGTCAAGGACCCGGCCTGGGCGGTATGGGCGGCGCAGATGGCTGCGACCACCGCGATCGGCGCGGTCCTGGCCTGGCTCGACGCCGGACAGCCCGACCCTGGCCTCGTCGCGGCCCGGATCCGCCGCACGGTCGAAGGTGTCATCGAGGCCGCCCGCACCGAGAACTGATCAGCGAGCGGTTTCGGTCGCGTTCAGGTTGCATCCGGTACCCGGGTACGGGTTTACGGTTGGAATGGAACCACCCCGACCTGGAGGACTGCTGAAATGACCTTGCTGAACCGTCCCGAACCCGCCTCAACATCGGGCGCCCCGATTGGTCTGGCGTGGGTACCGGTGGACACCTGCCGGCTGCCGACCGATGAGCAGCCGATGCGCCTGGCCGCGTTCGAGGACCTGTTCGCAACCAAGGTCCTCGCGGTGGAGCGGACCGCCCCGACCCGGCTGCGATTGGACCTCGAAGCCGAGCCCGAGACGGCGGCCCGGGTCGGGGAACTGGCGTTGCGCGAGGCCGACTGCTGCGGCTTCTTCACCTTCACCCTCACCGCCGCCCAGGGAACGTTGACGCTGGAGGTGTCGGTTCCCGCGCAGCGGGCTGGCGTCCTCGACGGTCTGGCCGATCAGGCCCGGAGGGCCGCATCATGACCGCCGGGCTGCGCGCGGGACAAGTCGCGGCCGCCGCCGGAGTCGGACGCGAGACCCTGCGCTATTACGAGCGGCGCGGCCTGCTCGAACCGACTGAGCGCACCCTCGGCGGCCACCGCCTCTATCCCGCTGCCGCCGTCACGAGGCTGCGCACAATCAAAGCCGCCCAGCGCCTCGGATTCACGCTCGAGGAGATCGCCGAGCTCACCGATCCCCGTGCGCATCGCCGCCGCGGTGACGGCGGCCTGCAATCCGGTGCCCGGGCGAAACTCGACCAGGTCGAAACGCGCATCGCCGACCTCCAGGCCGTCGCCGGCCTCTTGCGCGATGCGGTGTCGGCCGGGTGCGACGACCTGGACGTCTGCGCGGCAACGCCTGCGTGCCCGTTGCCGTTCCTCGAGGCCACTCACCCGGCCGAGCCCCGCGGGGCTTGATAGGTTCGCGCCCATGGACACCGCCCGCTCGATCAGCCTGTTCCTGCTCGCCGCCCTCGCCGAGATCGGCGGCGCCTGGCTGATCTGGCAGGGCCTGCGCGAACACAAGGGCATCCTGTGGATCGCCGCGGGGATCATCGCGCTCGGCGCGTACGGGTTCGTCGCGGCCTTCCAACCCGACCCGAACTTCGGGCGGGTCCTGGCCGCCTACGGCGGCATCTTCGTCGCCGGGTCCCTGGCCTGGGGCATGGTCGTGGACGGCTTCCGCCCCGACCGCTGGGACACGATCGGCGCCGCTATCTGCCTCGTCGGCGTCGCTGTCATCATGTACGCCCCGAGACCCTGAACGACACAGCCGCAGCGGAAATAACCTGCCGACTCCCTGGGGATTCGCGAGCAGGGAAGGTTCGGGAATCCGGCCGGGTCAGTCGGTAACGGCACGATGCAGCACCTCGGCGGCAGTGGCAATGTCGGCCTCGGTAGTCCAGCGGCCCAGTGAAATCCGCACCGCGCTGAGCGATCGATCCGGTGCGAGGCCCATGGCGGTCAGGACAGGGGAGGGCGTGTGGTCGCCGCTGTGGCAGGCCGAGCCCGTCGAGGCGGCGATCCCGGTCGCGGCTTCGAGTAGGTCGTGGCCGGTGGCCCCATCGATGCTGATGTTCAGCGTGTTCGGCAGCCGCGCCTCTGGCGGCCCGTTCAGGTGGACGCGGCCAGGAAGCGCGGTCTCGAGCCGAACGTGGAGAACGTCGCGCAGCCCGGCCAGGCGTGCCGCCTTCCCGCCCGCCAGCTCTGCAGCGGCGAGGCGTGCGGCGGTGCCGAGGGCGACGGCGAGGGCGACGTTCTCGGTGCCGGCGCGCAGGCCGCGTTCTTGGCCGCCGCCGTAGACCACCGGCTCCAGCGCGACGCCCTCGCGCACGTAAAGCGCTCCGATGCCTTTGGGCGCGTACATCTTGTGGCCGACGAGCGTGAGCAGGTCGACGCCGAGCGCGCCGACGTCGAGGGGGATCTTCCCGGCAGCTTGGGCGGCGTCGGTGTGGAAGAGCGCCCCGGCGCTGTGGGCGAGCGCGGCGAGTTCGCTGATCGGTTGGAGGGCGCCGGTTTCGTTGTTGGCGGCCATGATCGACACCAGCACCGTGTCGGGGCTGAGCGCGGACGCCAGTGCCGCTGGGTCGACCAGGCCGTGGCGGTCGACGGGGAGCACGGTGATGCGGGCGCTGTGGTGGCGCTCCATGGCCCGGCAGGTCTCCAGGACCGCGGGGTGCTCGGTGGCTTGGGTGATCACGTGCGGGCGGGTGTGCCCGGATGTGAGGACCGCGCCGCGGATCGCCAGCAGGTTCGCCTCCGATCCTGATGCGGTGAAGATGA
Source organism: Glycomyces albidus (assembly GCF_009451885.1). Lineage (GTDB taxonomy): Bacteria > Actinomycetota > Actinomycetes > Mycobacteriales > Micromonosporaceae > Glycomyces > Glycomyces albidus. The sequence goes on along the minus strand of NZ_WIAO01000018.1, from coordinate 19,581 downwards.
TCTCGCCGGGCTCGGTGCCGATCAGGTCGGCCAGCTGCACGCGTGCGCTGTTCAGGGCCTGGTGCGGCTCGCGGGCGTAGGCGTGGTCGCTGGAGGGGTTGGCGAAGTGCGCGGTCAGATATGGCCACATCGCTGCAGCGACTTGGGGATCGACCGGCGTGGTGGCGTTGTAGTCGAGGTAGACCGGCCCACTACGCAGGTTTTCGGGAAGGGTCATCGGATCTCCTGGGTCTGGCGTTGGTCGCGGGGATGGGTTTCGGGCATGCGGAAGGCGACGGCGAGGCCGGAGGCGAGGCTTAGCAGGACGGCGGCCCAGACGGCGGTGCGCAGGTCCCACAGGTCGGCCACGACGCCGCCGACAATCGCGCCGAAGGCATAGCCGGAGTCCCGCCACAGCCGGTAGACCCCGACTGACCTTGCCCGCCAGGAGGGGTGGGCGACGTCGCCGATCGCGGCCAGCAGGGTCGGGTAGACCATCGCCGTCCCCGCCCCCAGCAACGCAGTGGCGGCGGCCCAGGCGGTGAAGTCGTCAGCGAGGGCGATCCCGGCCAGTGCCGCGGCCTGGGTGAGCATCCCGGTGGCGATGAGTCGTTTGCGGCCGAGGCGGTCGGAGAGGCCGCCGGTGATGAGCTGACCCGCGCCCCAGACTGCGGGGTAGAGGGCGACGAGGAGGCCGATCTGGGGCACGGTGAGGTCGGCGGTGGCGAACAGGAGGGGGAACAGGCCCCAGGAGAGCCCGAAGTTGAGGTTGTTGACCAGGCCCGCCTGGCTGGCGGAGGACAGGGCCGGGTCGGTCAGCGTGGTCCGCTTGAACACCTCGCGGTCGGTCAGGGTCTCGGCCGGGGCCGGCCCGGTGTGGTTGGCCGTCTCGAAGCGCGCGTGGCCGCGTGTCTCGCGGACCGCCAGGACGGTCACGGCGATGCCGAGCACGGCGTAGGCCAGGCCGACCAGGAACGGGACCGGCCGCAGCCCGTACTCCCCGGCGAGGTATCCGGCCAGGGCGGAAGCGGCGGCGACCGCGCCGTACCCGGCGGCTTCGTTCAGTCCCATGGCCAGACCGCGTTGCCGGGGGCCGACCAGGTCGATCTTCATGATCACGGTGGTCGACCAGGTCAGGCCCTGGCTGACGCCCAAGAGCACGTTCGCGGCCACCACCCAGCCCCAGGCGGGCGCCCAGATGAGCAGGAGCGGGACCGGCAGGGCGAGGAGCCACCCGGCGATGAGGACGGGCTTGCGCCCGAACCGGTCCGACCAGGTGCCCGCGAAGTAGTTGGTGACGGCTTTGGCGAGGCCGAAGGCGAGCACGTAGGTGAACAGGAACGTGTAGCCGGTCAACCCGAACTCGGCTTCGGCCATGAGCGGCAGCACGGTCTGCTCCTGGCCGACCATCGCGCCCACCAGGGCGTTCACCGCGACAAGGAGGCTGAACTGGGCGAGGTTCTCCTTGAGCCCGAGCCGAATCGGCGCAGCCGTGCTCATGCGCCGGTCTCCAGCACCGTCCCGGCGGCCTTCGCGAGGTCCTCACTACCGCCGGACAGGACCGCGACCTCGGCGCCCCGGCGGGCGGCCAGACTCGCACCGGTCATGGCGCGCTCGCCGTGACCGCAGACCGTGAGCAGCGGCCCGGTCGGCAGCGGTGCTTCGGCGAGGTGGCCCAAGGCGATGCCGATCGCACTGGGCACGTGTCCGGCGCGGAACTCGGCCTCTTGGCGGACGTCGACCACCGTCGCCGTATCGAGGCGGTCGGCGGCGGCGGTGGCGTCGAGGTAGGGGATCGCAGTGACCGGCCCGTCCCAGGCGGCCATGCCCCCGTCGAGCTCTCCGGCGAGGTCGTGGCCGATCTTGGTTGCCTGCCAGGCGATCTCGGCCGGATCTTGGCCTGGGTCGCGCACGATCACGACCGGTGTGGCGGGCGGGACGACCCAGCCGAGCCAGGTGGCGAACACCGATCGCAGCGGGATCGCGACTGCGCCGGGCACGTGCGCGTCCGCGAAGGCTTCGGCGGTGCGGACGTCCACGATCACCGCCCCCGCTCCTGTGAGCCCTCGGACGTCCCCTGCGGTCAAGGGCTGGAGGGCTGGCGGTTCGGCCGTGACACTTGGGCCGCGCCGGTTGACTTCGCCGAGCCGGTCGAAGTACGTCGGGTACTCGCCGAGCCCTGCCAACAGCCGGGCCACGAAGTCGTCTTCGCCGTCGGCGGCGAGCAGGGCGTTGCCGGTCTTCTCCGCGCCGATGGTGGAGGTGCGGTCAGCTCCGGCCGGGGCCGAGCAGAACGAGCCCGCGCCGTGGGTGGGCCACACCGCGACCTCGTCGGGCAGTTCGATCAGCCGCTGGATCGACCGATACTGGGCCCGGGCCAGTTCCTCGGTCCGGGCCGGGTCCACCAAGTCCGTCCGGGCCGCCGCGCCGACGAGGAGGGACCCGCCGGTGAAGACGCCCAACGGCTTCGCGCCGTCGAGCAGCAGATAGGACAGGTGCTCGTCGGTGTGCCCGGGCGTACCGAGCGCCCGCAGGGTCAGGCCACCGAGATCGACTTCGTCGCCGTCGGCCAGGCCGCGGTGCGCGAACGCGCGACCTCCGGCGGACGAAGCAAGGATCTCGGCATGGTCGGTCGCCTCGAGCTGCCGCGCACCGGAGACGAAGTCGGCGTGCAGATGCGTCTCGGCGGTCAACCGCGGCCGCAGCCCCTGCCGCTCGATCGCCTGCCGCACCTGCCGCAGGTCCCGGGACGGGTCCACCACGAGAGCGCCGCCGTCACCCAGATCCAGCACGTACGCCGCGTTCCCCAGGCCCTCATCCACCAGCGTCGACAACCGCAAGTCCGCCATCGCAGTCCTCCTTCGACCGGCGGTTTCTCCGCCACAGTGTTACAGTATTCCAAGGAATTATGGAATACAAATCGGAAGGCTACACCATGGCGGACCCCGAGAAGAAGGCTGCGCTCTTCGACCAGCTCGCCCGCGTCGGCAAGGCCCTCGGCAACGGCAAGCGCCTCGAACTTCTGGATCTGCTCGCCCAGTCCGAACGCTCCGTGGAATCTCTCACCGCCGCCTGCGGTCTCGGCCTGACCACCGTCTCCGCGCACCTTCAGACCCTCAAAGCCGCTGGCCTGGTCACGACCCGCCGCGAAGGCCAGAAGATCCACTACTCCCTTGCTGGGGACGATGTCCTGGCCCTCTACCGCCTCGCCCGCGACACCGCCGCCGCCCGCATCGCCGACGTCGAGCGCGTCGCCGCCGACTACCTTGGCGACACGCCCGGTCAGATCAGCCGCGACGAACTCCTCGCTGGCATCGGAGCCGGTCGTTACACCGTCCTCGACGTCCGCCCCGTCGAGGAGTACGACGCCGCGCACCTTCCCGGTGCACTCAGCATCCCCATCGACGAGCTGTCCGCTCGCCTTGACGAAATCCCCGCCGACACGCAGATCGTCGCCTACTGCCGCGGCCCCTATTGCGTTTTCGCTCACGATGCGGTCGAGCTGCTCACCCGCTCAGGACGTTCAGCCTTCCGGCTCGAAGACGGCCTCCCCGAGTGGCACGCCGCCGGACTCCCCATCACCAGCGCGGGGCGTGCGTAGGGGCGCTCCGGGGCGAGAGCGGGCGCCTCGCTGAGACCAGATGAGTCGATTGCCCACGGGCTTGACTGCGGACAACCGCTTGAAGTCGCTGGCAGTGGATGATTGGGTGGTCGGCAATCCCGCTGGTCGACGGGCACTCAAAACATGAAGTATATTCAAGATTATCAATATAATGTGCCCCGTTTGGTCGCGTATTCGAACACGTTGGCGCAGGTCGTCGCCCTGCACGAGGCGTTGGAGCGCCGATTCGGCATGCCTCTGTGCAAGGTCGCGTCCAGTTCTGCCCTCGCGGCCGATCCCCGAAGGCCGAGGTCCCTGCACCAGCGCTTGACGCCGACCGAGGTCGAAGCTCTCGTCGCGGCGTTCCACGCGGGGGTGCGGCAGCCGGTGCTGGCCGACCGCTACAGCATCGGCCTGACCAGCGTCAAGAAGCTCGTGCGTCAGACTCGTGAGTCGCGTTAGCTGAGGGGGGAGGGGGTAGTTGGTGCATCCACCCCCTCGCATTTCCACATGCTCTACTTCTCGTAGGCGAGAGGAGCCCTCATGACCAAGGCCGAAGAGATCATCCAGGAGATGTGAACCAACCCACGCGTCGATCACCCGAAAGTTGCTCCCTGGTACAGCTGTGAATGGAGGATTCGAGAGAGGCTTTCGCCATCGCGGATTCGTGGCAGGACAGGACGATGAAGGTCGCTAATGGGGTGTAGGGGGTTGTTGAGGCTATCTGTCCGAGTCGGAGACCGGAAAGAGCAGCAGGACAACCGGAAGGCGAAGGCGGCCTCGGTGGCTCCCGTGCGGCGGTGTGCCGGACCGGGGCGGTCGGGCGGTGATCCCGCGTCCCCGCACGTATACGCGGCGCGCGGGCGGGTAGCCGTGCGGGACCGATGAAGGCGACACGAGGGGGTGGGCGCGTGGCCTCGCGCATCGAGGACTACGGACTGCTCGGGGACCTGCACACGGCCGCGCTGGTCGGCGCGGACGGTTCGATCGACTGGCTGTGCCTGCCGCGGTTCGACTCGCCGGCCTGCTTCGCGGCCCTGCTCGGCGACGACGGGCACGGCTGCTGGCGGCTCGGCCCGGCCGCGGGCGGGCGCTGCACCCGCCGCCGCTACCGCGGCGACACGCTCATCCTCGAGACCGAATGGGAGACGCCCGAAGGCACGGTGCGCGTCACCGACGCGATGCCCCCGCGCGACGGCGAGGCCGACCTCGTCCGCGTCGTGGAGGGCCTGAGCGGCCGCGTCCCCATGCGCACGGTGATGCGGCTGCGCTTCGGCTACGGCCGTGTCGAGCCTTGGATCCGCTGCCACGACGGCCACCTGTCCGCGATCGCCGGACCGGACGCGGCGTGGCTCGACGCCGATGTCCCCCTCTCTGTCGAGGACGCCGCCGCCCGCGCCGACTTCACTGTCGCCGCCGGCGAGCGCGTCGCCTTCACCCTCGTCCACCAACGGTCTCATGAGGACCGGCCGCTCCCGCCCGATCCGCTGGAGGCGCTCGAGCACACTGAGGCGTTCTGGACCGACTGGATGGGGGCCCTGCGCTACGAAGGCGAATGGGGCGAGGCCGTCCGCCGCTCCCTCGTCACCCTCAAGGCCCTCACCTACCACCCGACCGGCGGCATCGCCGCCGCCGCGACCACCTCCCTGCCCGAGGACCTCGGCGGCGTCCGCAACTGGGACTACCGGTTCTGCTGGCTCCGCGACGCCGCGTTCGTCCTCCAAGCCCTCCTGGGCACCGGGTTCATCAGCGAGGCCGACGCCTGGCGGCAGTGGCTGCTGCGCGCCGCCGCCGGCGACCCGGCCGAACTCCAGATCATGTACGGCCTCGACGGCCGCCACTGGCTCCCCGAACTCGAACTCGACTGGCTCCCCGGCTACGAGGGCTCCGCCCCGGTGCGCATCGGCAACGCCGCCACCGGCCAGTTCCAGCTCGACGTCTGGGGCGAGACCCTCGACGCCCTGCACCTGGCGCGCGACGCGGACCTGGAGGCGGACCAGAACGCCTGGGACCTCCAGAAAGCGCTGCTGCACTTCCTGGAGGACCACTGGGACGAACCCGACGACAGCCTCTGGGAGGTCCGCGGCGAGCAGCGCCACTTCGTGCACTCCAAGGTCATGGCCTGGGCCGGTTTCGACCGGGCCGTGCGGGCCGTCGAGGACTACGGGCTCGACGGTCCCGTGCGGCGCTTGCGCGAGCTGCGCGACCGCGTCCACGCCCAGGTCTGCGAGCGCGGCTTCGACCCCGAGCGCGGCACCTTCACCCAGTTCTACGGTTCCAACGGCCTGGACGCGGCGCTGCTGCTCATCCCGCAGGTCGGCTTCCTGCCGTGGGACGACCCGCGGGTGGTCGGCACCGTCGAGGCGGTGCAGCGGGAGCTGGCCCGCGACGGGTTCCTCCTGCGCTACGACCCGGACGCCGACGGCGGCGTCGACGGCCTCCCCGGCGACGAGGGCGTGTTCCTGGCGTGCACGTTCTGGCTGGTCGAGGGCTTGCACGGGATCGGTCGCGAACGCGAAGCCCACGACCTGTTCGAGCGGCTGCTGGGCGTGCGCAACGACCTGGGCCTGCTCAGCGAGGAGCTGGACGCCGCGACCGGCCGACACCTCGGCAACACCCCGCAGGCGTACAGCCATGTGGGCCTGGTGAACGCCGCGCGGCACCTCAGCGGCGCCCACCGGGCCGCGGAGCCGCGCGCCATCGCACCACAGGACCCCTCCCACGAGGAGGATTGAGGAGTCATGCGCGGCGAACTGGATCCCCAGATCGGCCGGCAAGGAAGCTGGAAATAGGTCGCCGGCGCCGCTGCATGACCTCACGATCGCAGCTTCGCATGGCCACGCGCTCTTGCCGGTCGGTTGCTCAGGTCAACTCCGCATGCTGCGGTGGCCTATGGTTCTTCGGATTCGTAATATTCGCGGTCGACCGGTTCCTTCGGGGGGACGACCGGCACGTCCACGGTGACTGCAGTGCCGTCGGAGAAGTGGAAGGCGACCTCGACTTCCTCGCCGGCAAGCAGTCGCTCCTCGACGTTCTCCAGCAGGAAGAACCCGGTTTGCTGGGGGCCTTGATCCAGGCGCACATAACCGTCGATCGGGATCGGAATCGCCGCGAAGCTCCGCTCGCCCTCGATCGCCTCCGGTCCGCCGGGCGTGCTCGTTGCCGCCGGACCGTCGGCAGCCACGTCTGCGGTCGGGTCTGCTTCGGGCTCAGCGGTCGCGAAGGTGATAGTGCCGTCTGGGGACTCGACGCCGACCAGGGCCACGGCCTCGGTGCCCTCGTTGCCGATCCAGACCTGCAGGACCGCGTCGTCCCCCGGGGCATAGCCCTCGGGCGCCCCGGATTCGACTCTCAGGTCGCGCAGGAGGAGATCTCCTGCCTCGACATTGACCCCCGCAACGTGGCTCTGCTGCTCGCTGGTTTGCGCCCCCGGACCGGCACCGCAAGCAGCCGCAGCGACCGCGGCGGTCCCCGCGATCACGGCGGCGGCCGCGTACCGAACCGCGACCGCCTTGCCGGCTGCACTGATCACTGCTGATTCCTTCCCCGGTTCCGGCGGGCGCTCGCCTGGTGCGCGCCGCCGCGGGACCCCCTCGATGCGGCGCGGGCGAACTCGGACACGATCGGCGGAAGCGGCTAGGGGCGGTAGGGGTAACGGGGGTAGACGTACCCGGCGCCCCAGTGCGGCGCGTAGCCGTAGTAGCCGTAGAGGTTCTCGAAGTAAGGCCGGTCAGGTTCGGGCATCAGTTCCGGGTCGTATTCGGGGCCCGAGGCCACCAGCTGGCGGTCCTTGTCGATGTAGACGTTGTCATCGTCGACGCGGGTGACCGCGTCGACCGGTACGAGCACCTGCTTCTTGCCCATGCCGAGGAAGCCGCCCGAGCCGATCTCCAGAAAGCGGGCCTTGCGCTCGCTCTCGTCGATGAGCAGTCCGTCAACGGTGCCGGTTTCCTCGCCGCTACGATCGATGACCTTGTGGCCGCGTACGTCCTCCGCTTCGTTGGCAACGGTCAAGTCGCTGTCGCCGAGCCGGACGAGCGTGGTCAATTCATCAGCCATGATGGTCCCTTCATTCGCTTTCGTACCTTGAGCACCGGGCGAATACCCGTCGTGACGGCTTCGAAACAGGCGAGCCGGCCGCGGTGATTGGTGACAAGCCACCGCTCGACCCGTTCATGGGTGCTCGCGACGCGCGGGCTCACGGTCCTCGGACACTCGTGTCGATCCCCGGTCGGTCCGCAGTTCCTTGAACAGCGCCCAGCACATCGCGAGCAGGACGAGGGTGTACGGCAACGCCACGAGCACGACCGCGTTCTGCAGTGCGGTGAGGCCGCCTGCGGCCAGCAGTACCGCCGCGACCGCGCCGATGAGCACGCCCCAAATGGCCACCGTCCACCGGTTGGGGCGCTCGCGCAGGCGGCCGGTCAGCGTGCCGAGCACGACCGAGGCCGAGTCACCGCCGGTGATGAAGTACACCGCCACCAGGACGATCGCGATCCCAGTGGTGATCTGGTGCAGCGGCATCGTCTCCAGAAGGTGGAACAGCGCCGCCTCCAGGCCCTCGTCCAGGGAGGCGGTCAGGTCGGCCGCGCCGCTGCGCTGGGTGTGCAGGGCGGTGCCGCCGACGACGGTGAACCACACCGCGCAGCCGGCGCTGGGCACCAGCAGGACGCCCACGATGAATTCGCGAATGGTCCGTCCTCTGGAGACCTTGGCGATGAAGGTGCCGACGAACGGCGCCCAGCTCAGCGCCCAGGCCCAGAAGAACAGCGTCCAGTTTCCAAGCCATTGAACGTCGCTGTAGGCGCCGGTGGCCGTCGCCAGGGAGGACAAACGGTCGAGATAGGCGCCGACGGCGGCCGGCAGCGAGTCGAGGAGGTACGTGGTCGGTCCCAGGACCAGCACGAAGGCCAGGAGTGCTCCGGCGAGGACGATGTTGACCGTGCTCATCGTCTTGACGCCGCGGTGGACGCCGGTGAAGGCCGACGCCACGAACGCCACCGTCAGCGCCCCCACCACTACCGTCTGGACGCCGAGCGAGGACGGTATGCCGGTCAGCGACCCGAGCCCTGAGGTGATCTGGAGTGCCCCGAGGCCCAGGCTCGTCGCCGATCCGAACACGGTGGCGAAGACGGTGAGCAGGTCGATGAGTTTCGCGGCCGACCCTTCGGCGCCGCCGCGACCCAGCAGGGGCGTGAAGACGGCCGAGATCCGGTTGCGTCGGCCCTTGCGGAACGTCGCGTAGGCCAGGGCGAGGCCGGTCATGCCGAAGACTGCCCACGGATGCAGCGTCCAATGGAACACGGCCTGGCGCAGCGCGTCCTCGGCAGCCTGCACCGATCCCGCCTCGGCGCCGCTGCCAGGCGGCGGATCGGCGAGGTGCGACAGCGGCTCGGCCGCGCCGTAGAACATCAGGCCGATGCCCATGCCGGAGGCGAACATCATCGCCACCCACGGGAGCGTGGCGAACTCGGGCCGCTCGTCGTCACCGCCGAGGCGGATGCGCCCGTACCGGCTGAGCGCCAACACCACGCAGAGGACGACGAAGAGATTGACCGCGCTGGTCAACAGCCATCCGAACTGGACGGTGACCCAGTCCAGCGCATCGGAGGTGTACCGCTGGAGCGCTTCGGGCGCGAACGCGCCGACCGCGACCACGGCCAGGACGAGCGCGACTCCGGCGGGGAACAGCACCCGGTCGACGGCCAGGGGTCGGGAGGCGCGCGGTGACTGCTCAGGCTGGGATGGATGCGACACCGGCTCCGGCTACCCGAGGCTGCCAGGATCGACACGTCCTCGCCGACCGCTGAGTCAGCGGCGGCGACCGGCGCCGCCTCATCCCCGGCGCGGCGGCCCCGAGGGGCCGTTGCCGCGGTCCGCTCGGGGCGGGTCGCCGCGTTTGAGGAAATAGGCGCCCAGCGCGGCTGCCAGGGTCGCGAACACCACGACGGAATAGGCCGCGAGGAGGACTTCGAGGAGCCGCGCGAAGCCGTCGTCGGCGCTCAGCGGCTCGCCGGTGATGGTGCCCATCGCCGCCTCGTGCAGCGCGTCGGCGTACCGCTCGTAGCCCGAGAAGGCGTGCAGGAGCTGGCTGGAGCCCAGGATCACGATGAGACTGACCGATGCCAGCCACCCGATCCGGTTGGACAGGAGCCGCCCGGTGGACCGGGTGCCGCGCACCGTGGAAGAGACCACGCGCCCGGCCCGGGCGGCCCGGGCCAACTGGGCGACCCGCACGATCCGCAGGAACGGTACGGCGAGGAAGATCAACTGCCACCAGGTCCGGCGCAGGAACCGACCGCGCCGGGGCGCGACGTAGAGGCGCAGCGCGTACTCCCCGGCGAAGACCAGCCACAACATCCAAGCAGCGACCGAGAACGCCGTCTCCAGGGCGTGACCTTGCGCGGTGGCCTGGCCGAGCACCACCAGGACGAAGACCACGCCCAGCACGCTCATCGGCCGGTCCAATCGCGCCGCCAGCTCCTCGGCCCACTCCTGCCGCCCCCGCGCCTGTGCTTCAGTCGGGGTCTTCATCAGCCCGGTCGGTCCGGTGATTCGGCGTTCGCTGGAGCGCCGCCCCCGGTGTGCTGGAGCTCCTTCTCCAGGGCGAAGCTGAGGAAGGTGCGGACGAGGACGATCGCGGCCAGCACGCCCACGCTCTCGAATGTAGGTGAGATCGCGACGGTGCGGATGATGTCGCCGGCGACGAGGAACTCCAGGCCCAGGAGGATCGACCGGCCGAGCCCCCGGCGGTAGTGGCGGTAGGCCGCGGCGAAGTCCCCCGAACGCCTGATGCGGACGGCGAACAGGAACGTCGCCACCAGCGCGCCCGCGATGATCGCGGCCACCCCGGCGAGATCGACCGCAGTGCCCACCGCATGCACGGCTTTCTCGAAATCCATTCGATCCCCCCGTCGTCGGCGCGAGGACGCGGCAGTGTGTGGCGGCGCCGGCGGGCCGTGTCGCTGCTCAGCGAGACCAGCTCGCTGATCCCCGTTAATCCGACGCCGGCGTGCCCGTGAAACGTGTGCGTCAAACCACGCCGTTCCCGGCGGGTGAACGCGTCAGTCGCCCTGTCTTCCAGAGCCGTCCGATCTGGTCGATGATGACGCTGCCGGGAGCTCGATGGAGGCGGTTCAGTTTAATCCCTCCGAACGGGGATACAGGCTGTCAAGCTGACGCGGCCACGCGATGCCGATTCGCAGCGCTCCGGACGGCACCCAGCACCCACGACGAGCGAACGGAGACTTCCCGTGAGGGACCAGCACGACGCGAACGAAACCGGCCACGAGACGAGCCGACCCCACGACTTGAAGATGTACCTGCGATTCGCGGCCATGATCGCGACCGGCATGGTTCTCATGTACGCCTTGATGTTCGTCGGCTCCTGGGAATGGGGGCATGTGCGTTGGAGCCAGAGCCGCATGTTCATGGCCCTCACCATGGGCGGGGCCATGGGCCTGCTCATGCTCGCGTGGATGCTGAACATGTTCCGCAACGCCAAAGCGAACGTGGGCGTCATCGCAGTGAGCCTGCTCCTGCTCGGCGGCGGTGCCTACCTCGACCGCAGTCAAATCACCGTCGACGACACCGCGTTCATGAACTCGATGATCCCGCACCACTCGCTGGCGATCACCCGCTCCGAGCGCGCCCAGATCGCCGACGTGCGGGTCTGCGAACTGGCCGTGCAGATCAGCGAGGCTCAGCGGCGCGAGATCCTCGAGATGGAATGGCTCATCGAGGACATCGAGCGCAACGGCCCGGCCGAGACGCCCGAGGAAGCGCAGGAGCGACCCGTCCCTGACTTCTCCGAAGCCGCCGAACGCCAGTGCCCGGCAGACTGACACGGCTTCGGAGCCATCCTGACGCCCGACCGATCCGGTCCGGGTCGGTATACCGGCGTTCCGGCGCCAGGCGATCTCACCGCTGGCAGGGTCATTCCCCGGTGGCACCGGGCACGTCCCCGAGTGCGCCGAGGTTCCCGGCGGACGCTGCCGGGATGACGCTGAACGTGCCGTCGGTCTCCAGCACGACCGCCGTCACCTGGTCCAACCCGCCCAGACCCTTCGAGCGCACCGCCTGCAGCACTTCGGCCCGGCTGACGCGCTGCTCCCGCAGCGCCCGGTCGCGCAGGCGCCCCTGCCACGCCAGCAGCGTCGGCCTCGACTTCACCGCCGCTCGGAACCGCTGCGAACGCACTGAAATCCACGCAACGGCGAGCTGCAAACCGACCAACACCGCCAGGGCGAGGACACCCTCGGCCAGCGCCACCTCGGAGGAAAGCAGCACGGTGGCCAGCGTGGAGCCCAGCGCCACCGTCACCACCAGGTCGAACGCGTTCATTTTTCCGAGCGTCCGTTTGCCTGACAGCCGCAACACGACCACCAACGACACATAGGCGCACGCGCCGATGACCGCCACGCGCAGCAACCCGCCCCAGGAATCGAAGAACATGCACGCGAGTACCCCAGGCCGGTGCCGCAGACACCCGCCCCGGCGACCCGCCAGCGCCCGCAGACGCGCCCTGAATCGAGCCGTCGCCTGCCAACCACCTCGGGTTCCCGCTGACCGACCTCGAAGCGGGCATCGCGTGCAACGGCTCCGGCATCCTCACGTCCGCGGCCAGGACACGTTTAAGCATGTGGGGTGCGGTCGAGGAGGATCGCGACTTGGATGGCGGCCTCGTAGCGGATGGCGAGTTTGTCGTATCTGGTGGAGACGGCGCGGTAGCGCTTGAGTCGGCCGATGGTCCGCTCGACGGTGTGGTCCTTATAGGCTTCGCGGTCGAACGCGGGGGGCCTCCCGTCGGAGCGGCCCTTGGCGATCCGGTTCCGGTGCTGGTCCTTCTTCTCGGGGAAGACGGCCTGGATGCGGCGGCGGCGCAGGTGGGCGCGGTTGGCCCGGCTCGCGTAGGCCTTGTCGGCCAGGACCTTCCGCGGTCTGGTCTTGGCGCGGCCGGGTCCGCACCAGGGCACGCCGATCGCCTCCAGTACCGGAGCGAACTGCGGCGAGTCACCTCGCTGCCCGGCGGTGAGCTTGAGGCTCAGCACGGTCTGGTTGGCGTCGGCGGCGAGGTGGATTTTCGTGGTCCAGCCCCCGCGCGAGCGTCCGAGCGCGTGATCGGCGGGCTCGCCGGGCATAGGTGCCTAGTGGGCTCCAGCCGCGGCCTGGTGGGCGCGGACGGTCGTGGAATTGACGCTGACCGTCCAGGTCAAGCGGCCCCGGTTGTCCGCAACCGTACACCTGGCGATCCGTTCCGTTGGGTCCGTTTCACACACTTTGGCCGCGAACACTCCTGCTGGTAGTGAACTCCGAGAACGTGAATGATATTCAAGCGTATCAATATAATGTGCCCCAGGCAGGATTCGAACCTGCGACCATCGGATTAGAAGTCCGGTGCTCTATCCAGCTGAGCTACTGAGGCACGGCGGGGTCGCACACGGCGCCGCGCCAGCGCAAGAATACCCGGCCCGGGGGCCCTCCGGGGGACGGGGAGCGGGACGCCGCGGGCCCGGGCGGCAGGGGGCGGGCACGGATACGGGGCGTCGCAAGAACACCCCAAACGATTCTCTACGACGCCCCGGAATTGCTGACCCACATCAATGAGTAGTCCTCGGGCGCTCCAGTGTCAAGCGGCGCACGGCGTGTTGACGCTGATTCGTTATCTTGCCCTAAGTGGGCGGCAATGCCCGCTATGCGTCGCCACTGTTCAGCGCCCCAACGGACACGCAGGGTGAAATCCGGCACGCACCGATCGCGCACGCTCCGTGCGCGATCGGGCCGGCCGCCGGCCCCCGGCCGCCGCGACTTCCGCGGCCGCCGCGGCTGGCGGCGCCGTGCCACACTTGCACCAGAGCCGACTGTGAGGAGCGGGCATGAGCGACGAGCGGCCACCGGCCGAGGACGCCCCGAACGAAGTACGCGAAACCACCCGCGAACCGGTCATCCTGCGCGGCATATCGACCCGGGCCTGGGAGCACCCCGCCGACCGCGGCGCGCTCGTGGCCCTGCGCGAACTCCGCGGCTTCGACATCGTCCTGCGCAAGCTCTCGGGGATGATCTCCGAGCGCGCCCTGCGCCTGAGCCTCCTGGGCTCCTCGATCAAGGTCGACCGGCACCAGTACTCCCGCGTTCACGACGCCTACCTCGCCGTCGGCGCCGTCCTCGACGCCGCCGACCTCCCCGACCTCTACATCACCCGCAACCCCGACCTCGGCGGCATGTGCATCGGCATCGACAAGCCGGTCATCGTCATCAACTCGGGGTCCCTCGACCTCCTCGACGAGACCGAGCTGCGGTTCCTCCTCGCCCACGAGCTCGGCCACGCCCTCTCCGGGCACGGCCTCTACCGGACCCTCCTCATGGTCCTGCTGCGCCTGACCACGTCCGTCGCATGGATCCCCGTCGGCGTCGTGGGCCTGCGGGTCATCACCGCCGCGCTGTACGAGTGGAGCCGCAAGTCCGAGCTGTCGGCCGACCGGGCCGGCGCGCTGGCGGTCCAGGACCCGGCCGCGGCGATCCGCGTCATGGCGAAGCTGGCCGGCGGCGGCGACCTGCACGATGTGGACACCGCGGCGTTCCTGGAGCAGGCCAAGGAGTTCGAGACCGGCGGGGACCTGCGCGACAGCTTCCTCAAGCTGCTCCTGCTGGAGCAGCGCAGCCACGACTTCGCGGTGGCGCGCGCCGCCGCGATCAAGACCTGGATCGACGAGGGCGAGTACCGCGAGTACCTCGCCGGCGAGTACCCGCGCCGCGACGGCGACGCGGACGCCTCGATCTCGGCCGAGGCCAAGGCCGCCGCGAAGTCCTACAAGGACCTCTTCGAGACCTCCGGCGACCCGCTCGCGAAGCTCCTGCGCAAGTTCCGCGACGGGCTCTAGACGCGCCGACGGGCCCGGCCGCCGTCCACATGTGCGATGTGGACGGCGGCCGGGCCCGTCATCGCGCTCAGCGCTTGAGCTTCTCCAGCAGGAGCGCCTCGGCCGTGCACACCCGCTCGAACATCTTGATGTCGAGGGACTCGTTGGGGCCGTGCGGGTTCGAGTACTGGTCCTCGACGCCGGTGACGAGGATCGCCGCCTCCGGGTAGAGCTCCTGGAACGTCGCGATCATCGGGATCGAGCCGCCGACGCCGATCTCGACCGGCGCGGTGCCGTCCCACGCCTCGGTGAACGCCTCCCTCGCGGCGTCGAAGGCCGGGCCGGTCGCGTCGATCGCGCACGGGTCGCCGACGCCGCCCTCGGGTGTCACGGTCACCTCGGCGCCCCACGGCGCGTGCGCCGCGAAGTGCTCGCGGACGGCCTTGAGCGCGCTCTGGCCCGAGTCGCCGGGCGCCAGCCGGAACGAGATCTTCGCGCGCGCCGACGGCTGGAGCGCGTTCGCCGACTCGGCCGCGCCGGGCGCGTCGATGCCGAGCACGGTCGCCGTCGGCTTCGACCACAGCCGCTCGGTGAGCCGCCCGGTCCCGATGAACTCGGTGCCCGGGAGCATCCCGGCCTCGTGGCGCAGCGCCGCCTCGTCGTAGTCGAGATCCGAGCCGCGGCCGGTGGCCAGGCCCTGGACGGCCACGTCGCCGGCGTCGTCGTGCAGGGTCGCCACGAGCCGGGCGAGCGCGGTCAGCGCGTCGGGGACCGGCCCGCCGAACATGCCCGAGTGCACGGCGCCCTTGAGGACCGCGACCTCGACGTACACGTTGATCACCCCGCGCAGGGTGGTGGTGAGCGCGGGGACCTCCGTCTTCCAGTTCTGCGAGTCGGCGATGACCACCACGTCGGCGGCCAGCAGCTCCCGGTGCTCGCGCAGCAGCCCCTCGAGGGTCGGGGAGCCGAACTCCTCCTCGCCTTCGATGAGGAGCTTCACACCGACCGGCGGCCTCCCGCCGAAGGCCCGGAGGGCGGCGATGTGCGCCATGACCCCGGCCTTGTCGTCGGCGACACCGCGGCCGTACAGCCGCCCGTCCTTCTCGACGACGGTGAACGGGTCGTCCTGCTCCCACTTGGCGGGGTCGCCGATCGGCTGCACGTCCTGGTGCGCGTACAGCAGCACCGTCGGCTGCCCCTCCGGCGCGGGGAAGTGCGCGTACACGCTCGGCTGCCCGCCGCCGTGCGAGAGCTGCCGCGCCTCGGCGGCGCCGGCCTCCTCGAGGAGCCGCTGGACTTCGTTCGCACCCTTGCGGACCGGCTCGTGGTCGAGTCCGTCGAAGGCGATCGCCGGGATCGTGACGAGGGCCTCCAGATCGGCGCGCACACCCGGGAGGGCGGCGCGCACCGCATTCACTACATCGCTCATGGGGCGCAAGTCTAGAGCGGGGCTAGACTCGGCGGCGTGCTGCAGCGATACCGGTTCGTGTTCACGCCCCGCTGGGTCCTCCTGACGCTGGCGGGCGTGGTCGTGATGGTCGTCTGCGCCCTCCTCTCCCAGTGGCAGTGGGGCCGGGCCGTGCAGCGCGCGGCCGCGAACGAGGTCATCGAGACCAGCGTCGCGACCGTCCCGATCGACGAGACGCTCCCGGCGGGCGAGGCGCTCGACGCCGACGTGCGGTGGACGCTCGTCGAGGCCGTCGGCGTGTACGACGCCGACGGGGAGGTCGTGCTCCGCGCCCAGACGAACGAGGGCCTCAACGGCTTCGAGATCGTCACCCCGCTGGTCCTCGCCGACGGCACCGCGGTCCTCGTCGACCGCGGCTTCGTGGCCTCCGAGAACACCGGCAGCGTCCCCGACTACCCGGCCCCGCCGGCCGGCGAGGTCGCGGTCACCGGCCGCGTCTACGAGTATGAGGAGGCGTCCGGCGGCGTCACCGAGGTCGACGGGCACATCGAGGCGCGGCGGCTCAGCGACGACATGCTCGGCCCCCACCTCGACTACGAGCTCCGTTCGGCGTGGATCGCCGACGTCGAGCCGGCCGAGGGCCTCACCGCGCTCGAGACGCCGACGTTCAAGGACTGGCAGAACTACTCCTACGCCGTCCAGTGGGCGCTGTTCGCCGCGCTCGTCCCGATCGGCTGGACCGTGCTCGTGCGCCGCGAGCGCAAGGACCTCGACGAGGCCGCCCGGGACGCGGAACCGGCCGCCTCCGATGCGGAAGCGGCCGGCCCGGTCTAGGCCCCTCAGGCGCTATTCCTTGCCTTCGAACTGGATCTGTCTCGACGGCGGTTCGAACGGTATGACCGGCTCCCCTTCGAGGGCGCCCTTGAGGATGGTCCCCACGGTCTCCTTCGAGGCCGTCGTGTTCGATTTGCCGACCGAGTTGAAGATGTAGTCCGGGTCGGCCATGAACGCCCCGATCGTCATCTGCGGCGTGTAGCCGAGGAACCACGAGGTCCGGTCGTCGTCGGTCGTACCGGACTTCCCGGCGACGGGCCGCCCGGCGATCTCGCCGACGTTCCGCGAGGTGCCCCACTCCCCGCAGTCCACGCCCTTGCGCTGGGTCCAGGTCACGCACCGGCCCGCGTCGGTCGCGGCCCGCGCCACGTCCTCATCGAGCTCCTGGTGGCAGCGGGGCGCGGCGGCGTCGAGCTCCTGGCCGTTCGGGTCGATGATCCGCAGCGCCGGGATCGGCTCGCAGTACTCGCCTTCGGCCGCGAGCGTGTTGAACACGTTCGTCATCTCGATGGGCTGCACGTCGGAGACGCCGAGCGTGAACGGCCCCCAGCCGGCGCGCCGCTCCTCCGAGGCGTAGTACGCGTCGCCTTCACTCCGCCACTGCAGGCCCATCCGCTCGGCCATCTCGACGGTCTTGTCGGCGCCGACCCGGTCGATGAGCTGCGCGAAGTACGTGTTCACCGACATGCCGAACCCGGACCACATATCCCGGTTGCCGGCCATCTGCGGGTTGCCGTTCTTGGGGCACCACCGGCCGCCGCACGCGGTCGTGGAGGAGACGAAGCTCGTGGCGACCCGGTGCGGCGAGTGGATGTCGTAGTCGAGCGGGTAGCCCGCGTCGAGCGCGGCGAGCAGTGTGAAGACCTTGAACGTCGACCCGGCCTGGTACCCGCCCTCGGCGCCGCCGCCGAGCACCGGGTTCACCGTGTTCGGGTAGTTGCCCTTGCGGTCGAACGACGGGTTCGAGTGCGGGCCGTTCTCGCTCTGGTCGTACGAGAACGTGCGGTTCAGGCCCAGCGCCTTGATCCGGCCCGTGCCGGGCTCCATGACCACCGCGCCGTGCGCGAACTTCGACTCCTGGCTCTTCGCCTTGTTCACGGTGTCGTTCGCGAGCTTCTGGATGTCCGGGTCGAGCGTGGTGATGACCGTGTACCCGCCCTGGCGCAGCTCCTTCTCCCGGTCGGCCGGGGTCTCCCCGAACGCGTCCTGCTCGCGCCACCAACGGCGGAAGTAGTCGCAGAAGAACCCGTACTCGGAGGTGGTGCCCTCGACGCCGATGCACGAGTTCGGCGGGTCCGACACGTTCAGCTCGATCGGCAGGCCCCGCACCTCGGAGGCGTCGCCGCGCGAGAGGTAGTCGATCTCGACCATCTGGTCGAGCACCCAGTTGCGGCGGGCGAGCGCGTCGGTCTGGTCGGAGACGATCGGGTCGTACGCCGACGGCGCCTGCACGAGCCCGGCGAGCGTCGCCGACTCCTGGAGGTTCAGGTCGGACGGGTGCTTGGAGAAGTACACCTGCGCGGCCGCGAAGATCCCGTACGCGTTGTGCCCGAAGTACGCCTGGTTGAGGTACCGCTCGAGGATCTCGTCCTTCGAGAGCTGCTCTTCGACGGCCATCGCCAGGCGGGCCTCGCGGATCTTGCGGGTCGCGGTCTGCTCGGTGGCGGCGATGACCTCGTCGATCGACTCGGCGTTGAGCTGGAGGGCGCCGCGCACGTACTGCATGGTGATGGTCGAGGCGCCCTGCTGGACGCCGCCGGAGTTGTTGTTGGCGACGAACGCGCGCACGATGCCGCGGTAGTCGACGCCGTTGTGCTGGTAGAACCGCGAGTCCTCGGCGGCCACCATCGCCTGCTGCATGACGGGCGCGACCTCGTCGAGCGAGACGTGGCGGCGGAACTCGTCGTAGAAGAGGCTGATGAGGGTCTCGCCGTCGGCGGCGTACACGTAGGAGGTCAGCGGCGGGTCGGTCTCGGTGACCTCCACGGAGAGCGTGTCGATCGCGCTGAAACCGGCCTTCGCGCTGAGCCCGGCCATCGCGGCCAGCGGGAACAGCAGGGCCGCGATCGCGAGCCCCGCGAGGACGCTGGTGCGCAGGAGGGCGTACACCCCTTCGGCGGGCGGGCCTTCCGGGTCGCTCCCGCGTGCGGACAGTCCGGGCACACGGTGCTGGCGGGGTCGATCACGCATATATCCAGCCTAGGGCACACGCCCGGCCCCAAGGTGAAAAACCTCACCAGTACCGGCACCGCTTTCGGCAAGGGCCGGAACGTAAACCGGACTCACATCACTCCAGGCCTATCCGCCACGCGGGTTTCGCGTAACAGGCTCGCAACGCGCCGGTTAGCCGCATGCGACGAAACCGGCCTACGCTTGCCGGGAACCGATGACCCGGAGTAAACCCACAGGAGGCGCACGTGTCGGTCTACGAGGTCGGACTGCGGCTGAACGGCAAGGCCGTGCTCGTCGTCGGCGGCGGCACCATCGCCGGGCGCCGCGTGCCCCGCCTGCTCGACGCGGGCGCCCGCGTCCTCGTGGTCGCCCCCGAGGTCACCACCACCCTCTCCGACCTGGCCGCCTCCGGCGAGCTCCAGTGGGAGCGGCGCGAATGGCGCTCCGGCGACGGCGACGACGCCTGGTTCGTGCTCGCCGCGACCGACGACCCCGCCGTGAACGCGGCCGTCGCCGCCGAGGCCGAGGCCCGCCGCACCTGGTGCGTCCGCAGCGACGACGCCGACGCCTCCAGCGCGTGGACGCTCGCGCGCGCCGCCTTCGACGGCGTCAGCGTCGCCGTCTCCGCCTCCGGCGACCCCCGCCGCGCCGCCGCCGTCCGCGACGCCGTCGCCGCGGCCCTGCGCTCCGGCGACATCGACGCCCCCCGCGCCCGCCGCACCCGTCCC
>NZ_WIAO01000017.1 GCF_009451885.1 Glycomyces albidus | reverse complement strand
ATGGACGGGCAGGACCGACAGGTCAGAACGAAGGCACTCGACCGAGGCCAGCAATGGCTCAGGTCAGGTCCTGCCCGGTGTACCGCCTGTGGCTTCAAACGGTACGACCCCAGACTGACAGCGATGGGTGAACCCGCCACCACCGGACCTGAGCGCCGCCCCGGACCCGATCGCGAGCCGGATGGGAGGCCGGATCAGGACCCGGATCGAGAACCGGAGCCGGAACCGCGGCCCGACGCCGAACCGGACCCGAACAGCGACGGCTGGCTCGGCGACTTCCGGCGCGGACCGGCCGTCTTCTCCGTCTATCGCGAAACGGCCGGAGCGCACCCGCTCAGCCCGCCCGACTACCGCATCGAGTGCAACGACGGCGCCGGGCCGCGGGTGATCTGCCGGTTCGTCGACGAACCCGAAGCCGTCCCCGAATGGTCGGGCCCCTGGCGGCGCGACGAATGGTGCCCTTGGATCCTCGCCCAAGCGCACCGGCTCATCGACAGCCCGGAGAACACCTGAACGGCGAAAGCGAGAGGGCCGGCCGATCCTGGCGGATCGGCCGGCCCTCCGACGCATCGAGGCTGATTGCGGCTACATCAGGAACGAATCGACCGCCAGCGCCAGGAACAGCAGCGTCAGGTAGCTGACCGACCAGTGGAACAGGCGCATCGGCTTGGGGTCCTCGCCGCGGTTGACCCGGCCGAGGAGCTTGTGGCATTCGAGGACGAACATGCCGCCCGTGACCAGCGCGACGACACCGTAGACCCAGGTGGAGCCGAGCGGGACCGCGACCAGGGAGACCAGGAGCATCGCCCAGCCGTAGACGACCGACTCGATCGCGACGCGCCTGGCCGGGGCGACCGCCGGGAGCATCGGGATGCCCGCGGCGATGTAGTCGTCTTTGAACTTCATCGCCAGCGCGTAGAAGTGCGGGGGCTGCCACAGGAAGACCACGGCGAACAGGACCCAGGCCATCCACGACATGTGCCCGGTGACGGCCGCCCAGCCGATGAGGACCGGGGCCGCGCCGCACGCGCCGCCCCACACCGTGTTGTACGGGGTGGTCCGCTTGAGCCAGATCGTGTAGACGACGTCGTAGTAGACGATGGCGCCGAAGGTGAGGGCCGCGGCGAGCCAGTTGACGAGCAGGCCCATGCCGAGGACCGCGATCACGCCGATGATGAGCCCGAAGACGAGGGCGTTGCGCGGCGGGATCTGGTGCTTCGCGAGCGGGCGGCGGGAGGTGCGGCCCATGAGCTGGTCGATGTCGCGGTCGATGTAGCAGTTGATCGCGTTCGCCGAGCCGGCCGCGAGCGCGCCGCCGAAGACGGTGGCGAGGACGGCCGTCAGGGACGGGAGCGCGTCGTGCTCCATCCGCGCCGCGACGAGCATCGCGGGGATGGTGGTGATGAGCAGCAGCTCCACGATGCGCGGCTTCGTCAGGGAGACGTAAGCGGCGACGCGGGCGCGCCAGTCCGGTCCGGGCGCTTGCGCGGCACCGGGCTCGGGCAGTTCGATTCGCTTGCGGGCGGGCCGGGGGGCGACGGCTGCGGCCGGGGTCGGGTCCTGGTTCATCACTGCCCACAGTACGGGCGGTGAGGTTGTGACTGAGCCGCGGGTCAGGGGCCCCTAGCAGGCGCTTTCCGATGCGAGACTGACTCGTGGGCGGGTTCACAACGTGCGGAATTCCGCTGCCCGAGAGAGTGCGCATAAAGTTCACCGCGTGTAGGTAGGGTCAGAAGACACACGTCACAGGCCCAAATACGACGAGTACCAAGGAGTATCGCAGTGGCACAGTTCGAGTGGACCGAACTCGATCAGAAGGCGGTTGACACGGCGCGTCTGCTCGCCGCCGACGCGGTCCAGAAGGCCGGCAACGGCCACCCCGGCACCGCGATGAGCCTCGCCCCGGTCGCGCACACCCTGTTCCAGAAGGTCATGCGCCACGACCCGAGCGACCCGCAGTGGGAAGGCCGCGACCGGTTCGTGCTCTCGTGCGGCCACTCCAGCCTGACGCTCTACGTACAGCTCTACCTGGCCGGGTACGGCCTGGAACTTGAGGACCTGAAGAGCCTGCGCCAGTGGGGTTCGCTGACGCCGGGCCACCCCGAGGTGGGGCACACCGCGGGCGTTGAGACCACCACCGGTCCGCTCGGTCAGGGCCTGGCCACCGCGGTCGGCATGGCGATGGCGGCCCGCCGCGAGCGCGGCCTGTTCGACCCCGAGCCCGCGCTCGGCGAGAGCCTGTTCGACCACTTCGTGTACGTCCTGGCCTCCGACGGCGACATCGAGGAGGGCGTGACGCACGAGGCGTCCGCGCTCGCCGGCGTCCAGGAGCTGGGCAACCTGGTCCTGATCTACGACGACAACGAGATCTCGATCGAGGACGACACGCGCATCGCGCTCGGCGAGGACGTCGCGAAGCGCTACGAGGCGTACGGCTGGCACGTGCAGGACGTGAACTGGCGCGACGGCGACGAGTACAAGGAAGACCCGAAGGCCCTCTTCGAGGCCATCGAGGCGGCCAAGGCCGTCACCGACAAGCCCTCGCTGATCCGCCTGAAGACCATCATCGGCTGGCCCGCGCCGAAGAAGCAGAACTCCTACGCCGCGCACGGCTCCGCGCTGGGCGCCGAAGAGGTCGCCGCGACCAAGGAGATCCTGGGCTTCCCCGCCGACGAGTCGTTCTACGTCGCCGACGAGGTCCTGGCGCACACCCGCGGCGCCGTGACCCGCGGCCAGGAGGAGCACTCCGCGTGGCGCACCGACTTCAACAACTGGGCCGCGGCGAACCCGGAGAAGAAGGCCCTGCACGACCGCCTGTGGGCGGGCGAGTTCCCTGAGGGCTTCGAGGCCGCGTTCCCCGAGTTCGAGCCGTCCGAGAAGGGCGTCGCGACCCGCTCGGCATCGGGCAAGGTCCTGTCGGCGCTCGCGCCGGTCCTCCCCGAGCTGTGGGGCGGCTCGGCCGACCTCGCCGGCTCGAACAACACCACGATGGACGGCGAGCCGTCGTTCCTGCCGCTGTCGCGCCAGACCAAGGCGTACCCGGGCAACCCGTACGGCCGGACCCTCCACTTCGGTATCCGCGAGTTCGCGATGGGCGCGATCCTCAACGGCATCAAGCTGCACGGCCCGACCCGCCCGTACGGCGGCACGTTCCTCGTGTTCTCCGACTACATGCGCGGCGCGGTGCGCCTGGCAGCCCTCATGAAGACCCCCGTGGTCTACGTGTGGACGCACGACTCGATCGGCCTCGGCGAGGACGGCCCGACCCACCAGCCGGTCGAGCACCTCGCGGCGCTGCGCGCGATCCCGGGCCTGGACGTCATCCGCCCCGGCGACGCCAACGAGACCGCCGTGGTCTGGAAGACCCTGCTGCAGAAGCAGGACCGGCCGGCCGCGCTCGCGCTGACCCGCCAGAACATCCCGGTGTGGGACCGCGCGAAGTTCGCGTCCGCCGAAGGCGCCGCGAAGGGCGCGTACACGCTGCTCGACACCGACGGCACCCCGGACGTGATCCTGCTCGGCTCCGGCTCCGAGGTCCAGCTCGCCGTCCAGGCCGCCGAGACCCTCGCGGGCGAGGGCGTCAAGGCCCGCGTCGTGTCGGTCCCGTCCCTGGAGTGGTTCGAGGAGCAGGACGAGGACTACAAGGAGTCCGTGCTGCCGAAGGCCGTCAAGGCCCGCGTGTCGGTCGAGGCCGGCGTCGCCCTGCCGTGGCGGGGCCTCGTGGGTGACGCGGGAGTCAGTGTCTCCCTGGAACACTTCGGTGCCTCCGCGCCGTTCGAGAAGTTGTACGAGGAATTCGGGATCACCGCCGCCGCCGTCGCGGACGCGGCCCGCGCCTCCATCAAGAAGGCACAGCAGTAATACAACTGAACTGAACTGAAGCGGATCAAGAACTAGCTGGAAAGCTGGAGGAACCGATGAGCGCGAACGAGAACCTCGCGGGACTGTCGGCAGCGGGCGTGTCCGTCTGGATCGACGACATCTCGCGGCACCGACTGGAGTCGGGCAACCTGAAGGAACTCATCGCCGGGTCGTCGGTCACGGGAGTGACCTCGAACCCGACCATCTTCGCCACCGCCATCTCCAAGGGAGAGGGCTACGACGGCCAGATCGCGGACCTGGCGGTCCGCAAAGTGAGCGTCGAGGAAGCCGCTCGCGCCATCACGACCTATGACATCCGCTGGGCCGCGGACGTCCTGGCCCCGGTCTTCGAGACCACCGGGGGCCAGGACGGCCGCGTCTCGATCGAGGTCGACCCGCGGCTCGCGGGCGACACCAAGGCGACCATCGCCGAGGCCAAGTACCTCTGGTGGGCCGTCGACCGCCCCAACACCCTGATCAAGATCCCGGCCACCGAGGCCGGCCTCCCCGCCATCACGGCCGCGATCGCCGCCGGCATCAGCGTGAACGTGACGCTCATCTTCTCCCTCGAGCGGTACCGCGGCGTCATGGACGCCTACATGGCGGGCCTGGAGGGCGCCAAGGCCGCCGGGCTCGACCTGTCGCAGATCCACTCGGTCGCCTCGTTCTTCGTGTCCCGTGTGGACTCCGAGATCGATAAGCGGCTCGACGCGGTCGGCACCGACGAGGCCAAGGCCCTCAAGGGCAAGGCCGCCGTCGCGAACGCGCGCCTGGCCTACCAGGAGTACGAGAACGCCTTCGCGTCCGCGCGCTGGGAGGCGCTCGCGCAGGCCGGGGCCAACCCGCAGCGTCCGCTGTGGGCCTCGACCTCGGTCAAGAACCCCGAGTACCGCGACGTGCTCTACGTCGAGGAGCTCATCGCCCCCGGCACGGTCAACACGATGCCCGAGGGCACGATCCACGACTTCGCCGACCACGGCGAGGTCGAAGCGGACACGATCCGCCCGAACTACGCCGACGCCGCCACCGTGATGCTCCAGCTCGAGCGCGTCGGGATCGACTACGCCGACGTCGTCAGGGTCCTGGAGGACGAGGGCGTCGAGAAGTTCATCGTCAGCTGGAACCAGCTGCTGGAGCAGATCGAGTCCAAGCTCGAGACGAGCGGAGCACAGAAGTGAGCGAGCCGATGGGCAAGATGGAAGCCGCCGGTGGCCTCGCGGTCACGACCGGCGTCGACGTGAACGCCGGTGTCGACCGGCTCAAGGCCGAGGGCATCCCCGCCAAGGTCGCCGCCAAGGACGCGACCCTGTGGGGTCCCGAGGCGGAGGAAGAGGCGTCGATCCGCCTCGGCTGGGTCGACACGTTCGTGAAGTCCAGGGAGCTCGTCGCGCCGCTCGCGAAGCTCCGCGCCGACCTCGCCGAGCAGGGCATCGACCACGTCGCCCTGTGCGGCATGGGCGGCTCCTCGCTCGCCCCCGAGGTCATCTCCCGCACCCTCGACCTGGGCATCTCGGTGCTCGACTCGACCGACCCCGGCCAGATCCTGGCCGAGCTCGGCGAGGCGTCCCTGCGCCGCACCGTGGTCGTCGTCTCCTCCAAGTCCGGTTCCACTGTGGAGACCGACTCGCAGCGGCGCGGCTTCGAGGCCGCGTTCAAGGGCGTCGGCATCGACGACTTCGCGAAGCGCTTCGTGTTCGTCACCGACCCCGGCTCCGAACTGGAGAAGCTCGCGAACGCGCAGGGCTCGCACCTGTTCCTCGCCGACGCCACCGTGGGCGGCCGCTACTCGGCCCTGACCGCGTTCGGGCTCGTCCCGTCCGCGCTCGCCGGCGCCGACATCACCGAACTGCTCGACCAGGCCGAGGAGTTCGCCACCTCGATCACCAGCGAAGACGACAACCCCGCGGTGGTCCTCGGCGCGGTCATCGCGGCCAAGCCGACCATCACCATCGCCGACGACGGCACCGGCATCGTGGGCCTGGGCGACTGGGCCGAGCAGCTCATCGCCGAGTCCCTCGGCAAGGACGGCAAGGGCACGCTCCCGGTCGTCCTCGAAGGACCCGCCGCGCCCGGCGCCCGCGGCGCCGACCGCGTGTACGCCACCGTCGGCGGCTCCTCCACCGGCCTGCCGGCCTCCGGCTCGGCGCTCGCGATGCCCGACGTCGTGGTCAACGGCCCGCTCGGCGCGCAGTTCCTCGCGTGGGAGCTCGCGACCGCCTACGCCGGCTACCTGATCGGCATCGACCCGTTCAACCAGCCGAACGTGACCGAGTCCAAGGAGAACACCAAGCGCATCCTCGCCGACGGCCTCCCGGACGAGCGTCCGCACGCCGTCGACGGCGCCGTGGAGATCTACGGCTCGCACGCCGACACCGTCGCGGGCGCGCTCGGCGAGGTGCTCCTCAACGCCGACAGCGACGGCGCGTACATCGCCGTCATGGCCTACCTGGACCGGATCGGCGACGCCGACGTGGCGGCGCTCCGGGCCGGCCTGGCCGAACGCACCGGCGCACCCGTCACCTGGGGCTGGGGACCGCGGTTCCTGCACTCGACCGGCCAGTTCCACAAGGGCGGCCGCCAGACCGGCGTGTTCCTCCAGATCACCGGCGAGGTCGGCGAAGACCTGCTCATCCCCGACCGCGAGTTCACATTCGCGGGACTCCAGGCCGCGCAGGCCGCCGGCGACCGCCAGGCCCTCCAATCGCGCGAGCGCCCGCTCGTGCGCCTCCACCTGACCGACCGCAAGCGCGGGATCAACCAGCTCGTGCACGCCTTGAGGGAGCTGAGCTAGATGGCGCTGCCCTCCAACCCGCTCCGCGACCCGGCCGACCGGCGGCTGCCGCGCATCCCCGAGCCCTGCGCTCTGGTGATCTTCGGCGTCACCGGCGACCTCTCGAAGAAGAAGCTCATCCCGGCGATCTACGACCTCGCCAACCGGGGCCTGCTCCCGGCGTCGTTCGTGATCGTCGGCTTCGCCCGCCGCGACTGGGGCGACGAGACGTTCGAGGAGATGGCCCGCGAGGCCGCCAAGTCCCACGCGCGCACCCCGTGGCGCGAAGAGGTCTGGGCGCGCCTGGCCGGCAACTTCAAGTTCGTGCCGGGCACGTTCGACGACGACGAGGCGTTCGACCGCCTCGACGCCACCGTCGACGAACTGCGCGAGACGCACGGCATCGTCGGCAACGCGGCGTTCTACTTCTCGATCCCGCCGCTCGCGTTCCCGACCGTGCTCAAGCAGCTCCAGCGGACCGGCATGTCCGACAACCGCCAGGACGGCGGCGGCTGGCGCCGCGTCGTGGTCGAGAAGCCCTTCGGCGAGGACCGCGCGTCCGCGCACGAGCTCAACGGCCTCGTCGACCGCGTGTTCACCGCGCCCGACGTGTTCCGCATCGACCACTACCTCGGCAAGGAGACGGTGCAGAACATCTTCGCGCTGCGCTTCGCGAACGCCATGTTCGAGCCGATCTGGAACTCCAACTACGTCGACCACGTGCAGATCACGATGGCCGAGGACGTCGGCATCGGCTCCCGCGCCGGGTTCTACGACGACAACGGCGCCGCCCGCGACGTCCTCCAGAACCACGTGCTCCAGCTCCTCGCGATCGCCGCGATGGAGCAGCCCAACGGGTTCGAGGCCGAGGAGATCCGCACCGAGAAGCTGAAGGTCCTGCGGGCCATCAAGCTCCACGACGACCTCGAGTCGACCGCGATCCGCGGCCAGTACACCGACGGCTGGGTGCAGGGCCGCCCCGTCAAGGGGTACCTGTCCGAGGAGAACATCCCGGCGACCTCCACCACCGAGACGTACGCGGCGGTGCAGCTCGGGATCCAGAACCGGCGCTGGAACGGCGTCCCGTTCTACCTGCGCACCGGCAAGCGGCTCCCCAAGCGGGTCACCGAGATCGCGGTGGTCTTCAAGGAGGCCCCGCACATGCCGTTCGCCGACTACGACACCAAGACGCTCGGCAACAACCAGCTCGTGATCCGCGTGCAGCCCGACGAGGGCATCACCGTCAAGTTCGGCTCCAAGGTGCCGGGCACGGGCATGGAGCTGCGGGACATCTCGATGGGCTTCGGCTACGGCGAGACGTTCACCGAGTCGAGCCCCGAGGCGTACGAGCGGCTCATCCTCGACGTGCTCCTGGGCGACAAGACGCTGTTCCCGGACGCGCAGGAAGTCGACGCGTCCTGGGCGGTCATCGACCCGCTCGAGGAGTTCTGGCAGGGCACCAAGCCCGAGCCGTACGAGTCCGGGACCTGGGGTCCCGCGGGGGCCGATCTGATGCTGCAAGCGTCCGGCCGCCGCTGGCGCCGGGCATAGAAGGGGAGTCCGGACATGCATCTGAAGGACACCACCACCGGCGACATCATGAAGGCGCTGTCGGCGATCCTCCACGAAGTCGGCGGCACCTCGGGCCTCGCCCTCAACCTGGTCGCGCTGACCACCGAGGACGAGCGCGAAGAGGTCGAGCGGGCCGCCTCGGTCGCCGCCCAGGAGCACCCGTACCGCCTCATCATGGCGATCCCGCGCGACCTGGACGCCACCGAGCCGCGCATCGACGCCGAAGTGACCGTGGGCGAGCGGCTCGGCTCCGCCGAGGCGATCATCCTGCGGCTCGACGGCCCGGCCGCCGCGCACCTGACCTCGATCGTGCTCCCGATGCTCGCATCGGACGTGCCCGTGGTCACCTGGTGGCTGCTCGACCCCGTCCGCTACGGGCTCGAGCACGAGCTGCGCTCGTTCGCCGACCGGCGCATCACCTACTCGGCCCGCGCGGCCGACCCGGTGCAGTCGCTCTACCGGCGCGCCGAGACGTACGCCGCCGGCGACACCGACATCTGCTGGACCCGCATCAGCCTGTGGCGCTCGCTCATCGCCAGCGCCTTCGACGGGGTCACGCAGGCGGTCGAGACGATCACCATCAAGGCCGACGACGACGACCCGTCGGCGCAGCTCATGGCCGCGTGGCTCCAGACACGGCTCGGCGTGGCGCCGTCCATCGTCGACACCGAGGTCGAGCGCAACTCCGAGCACCTGCCCGCGATCGCCTCCGTGGCGTTCACGATGGCCGGCGGCGAGACGATGGAGGTCGAGCGGACCGCCGACGGGACCACGATCCTGCGCCAGGCGGGGATGCCGAAGCGCCGCCAGACGCTCCAGGGCCGGACCCTCGGCCAGCTCCTCGCCGAGGAGCTGCGGCACATCGACCCCGACACCGCGTACCGGCGGGTCCTGGACACCTTCCAGGAGCGCTACGCGCTGGAGAGCGCCGCATGAGCCGTTCGGGAGCCGTCATCGTCCACGAGGGCGCCGAGGTCCTGGCCGAGGCGGTCGCGTCCCGGCTGATCAACCGGCTCGCGGACGCCCAGGCGCAGCGCGGTGAGGCGTCGATCGTGCTCACCGGCGGCCGCATCGCGGCGAAGGTCTACGGGTACGTGCTGGAGTCGCCGATCCGCAGCGTCGTCGACTGGTCGAAGGTCGACTTCTGGTGGGGCGACGAGCGGTTCCTGCCGTCCGGCGACCCCGAGCGGAACGAGACCCAGGCGCGCACGGCGTTCCTCGACCGGATCCTGATCGACCCGGCCCGGGTGCACCCGATGGCGGCCTCGGACGTGGTCGACACGCCCGAGGAGGCGGCCGAGCGGTACGCGGCCGAACTCGCGGCGGCGGCAGGAGGCTCCGGAGTCCCGGCGTTCGACCTGCTGCTCCTGGGGATCGGCGAGGACGGCCACGTCGCCTCGCTCTTCCCGGGGAACCCGGCCCTCGAGGCCGCGGGCGCGGCGGTGGGGGTGCGCAACTCCCCCAAGCCGCCGCCGGAGCGGGTCTCGCTGACGATGGAGGCGATCAACTCCGCTACGGCGGCATGGATCATCGCGTCCGGAGCCGGCAAGGCCGAGGCGGTCGACGAGGCCCTGTCGAAGGGCGAGCTCCCGGCCGGGCGCGTCGAGGCGGTGGGCCACACGCGCTGGCTCGTCGACAAGGACGCGGCGGCGAACCTGAAGCACCTGGAGTTCTAGAGGCGTTCCCGAGACGACGCGTGAGGGCCCGGATCGTTCGATCCGGGCCCTCGATGTGTATTCGGTGTGCCGCCCGGGCGGGCGCTTCCCGCTCGGGTGGTGGGACCCGTGTCAGCGTGCGGGACGGCGCTCCGTTCACCCAACCTTGTGAAGGGCGGCTTCGTGGTCGACTAGAAGAGGGATCGTTCGCCGCGGGCGGCGGCCCTGGCGGCGAGCGCTTCGGCGAGGAGGTCTTCGGCCTCTTCCTCGCTGCGGCGTTCGCGGACGTAGTTCAGATGGGTCTTGTACGGTTTGACGGTTCGGCGTTGCGGGGGATTGTCCTGATCGGGGCCGGCGGGCCAGCCGCAGCAGGTGCAGTCCCATTCTTGCGGCACTTCCACATACAGTGCGAATGGCAGTACTGTCTCGTGTCCGTTGGCGCACCAGTACTTGACGTTCTGCCGGGCCACCGGCTCGCCGCGTTCCGAGTGGAGGCCCGGAATGGCGCCGATGCGGGTACCGCGGATGGCGTGTCCGTTGGACATATGTGTGATCGCTCCTCACAGACGGGGGATCTTCTGTGGATGTCGGCCGGGGCGCGACCACGGTTCCGGAGCGTCAGCGGGAGGATTGCCGAGACTCCCCGAGGGCGTGGCCGGGAGTCACCGACCGGAGCGGCTGGGGCACCGCACTGAGCAATTCTATGACGTAACGCACACCCTGGCAAGATGTCACGAATGGGGGTTGCGCAATCGCGGAGAGCCGGACGCCCGAACGTCCGGCTCTTGGCAACCCTTGCATCCCAAGGCGTTCGCGGGAAAAGCGCCGGCCTCCGCCCGGGAAGACCCCGGATACCGGGCGGGGGCCGGCTGCGGCCGGGTCAGGCTGGGACGAGTCGGCGCAGACCGCGCCGGCTCCGTCCGGTCGCGGCACACTCGCCGCATTCGTGCTCGCCGTCGAGGTCGGGGGCGACACCCCAGCCCTCCGCCTCGGCGGCCGCGCACAGCACCGGCCAGCTGAAATACGAGTCGTCGCCGCACTGGAATAGCACTCCGCATCCGTCGCAGCGCAGTTCGTACTCGATGCCGCCGTCAGGGCGGCTGAAACATGCTCCGCTCATATGGCTCCAATAGGGTCCGAGATCGGGTGCCCGGTACCGAGGAGTGCCGGGCACCGCCGATCTCCGAGTGCCGCGGTGGGGCGGCTACTGCTCGATCTCCGAGTCGGTGCGGCTACTGCTCGATCTCCGGCTTGCCCGCACCGATGAGCACCTTGCGCGGCTTGGCCTGCTCCGCCATCGGGATCCGAAGCGTGAGCACGCCGTCCCGGAAGGTCGCCCCGACGTTCTCGGTGTCGAGGGCGTCGCTGAGGAAGATCTGCCGCATGAACTCGCCGGTGGGCCGCTCGGAGTGGATCACCTCGCGGTCGCTGTCCTCGGTGGCGCGGCGAGCGGCGCGGACGGTGAGGACGTTCCGTTCGACCTCGAGGTCGATGTCGCTCTCCCGGACGCCGGGCAGATCCAGCTCGACGATGAAGGCGTGGCCCTCTTTCCACGCGTCCATCGGCATGGTGAGCTGCGAATCGGTACGGGACAAGAACTGCTGAGCGATACGGTCGAGCTCTCGGAACGGGTCCGTGCGCATCAGCATCGAAGGTCACCTCCTGTGCGAGACCTAAGAACTTATCGACATAAAATTTATAGCGCGCGATGCAGATTTCGTCAAGCCGACGGGGAGAGATAAACTGGTTCCGTCAGTAGTCTTCGTTGCTGGAGGGAACCGTGGAGCCGGAGTTGCAGCACCTCAACCGGCATGCGTCCGATCAGGCCGTATACGGCATCTCGGTGGCCGCCGAGCTGATGAATCTCGCGCCCCAGACACTGCGCGTCTACGAGGCCAGGGGCCTCATCGAGCCCAGCCGGACCTCGGGCGGCACCCGGCGGTACAGCGACGACGACCTCGGCCGCATCCAGCGGATCGGCGAACTGCTCGCGGCGGGGCTCAACCTGGCCGGAATCAAGCTCGTTCTGGAGATGGAGGTCGAGAACCAGCGCCTGCGCTCCGAACTCGGCGAGGCTCGCACGCGCCTGGAGCGCTACGAGGACTCCTGAGGGCGTCGGACGACGGAGGCCCCGGCCGCTCGCGCGGCCGGGGCCTCCGGTGAAGTCTCTGGGCGGCTAGACCATGGCTCGCATGATCAGGCCGAAGGCGATGATGCAGGCGAACCAGATGATGCCCACCGCGATCGTGATCCTGGTGAGGTTCTTCTCCGCGACCGTCGAACCCGACGCAACCGAGGACATGCCGCCGCCGAACATGCTCGACAGACCGCCGCCCTTACCTTTGTGCAGCAGCACCATGAGGATCAGGATCGCGCTGGAGAGCAGCAGGATGACCAGCAGGGCCCAACTCAGAACCGTCATCATCAGTGATCAGGTGTCCTCTCAGCAATCTGGCCCATATGGGGCGTGGGCCACGAACGAGTCTAGCGGTTTGTCATGTGTAGATGACACTCGCCTCTGGGTTTGTCATGTGTAGATGACACCCGACGCTGGCAGCTTGTCGTGTGCAAATGACACTCGGACCAATATGCCTGTCAGGACAGGTGTCATGGCGGGTCGGCAGAGATGCAGCTCCGGACACGCAAGGAGCCGCCGTACGTCGTTGTACGGCGGCCCTGTCTGCGGCCCGCAGCGCTCAGCTCGTGCGCTGCGGGCGGATACTCGCTACGCTCCCGCGTGCTCGGGACCGAGCACACGTTCCCTACGCACTCGCGTGCTCCGGGCTGAGCCCATGTTCCCTACGCACTGGCGTGCTCCGGGAAGCGCACGATCTTGGCGAACTCCTCGGCGTCCAGCGAAGCACCGCCGACGAGCGCGCCGTCGATGTCGGGCTTGCCCATGATCTGGGCGACGTTGGAGGACTTCACGGAGCCGCCGTAGAGGATGCGGACCCGCTCGGACACGGCGCCGAACTTCTCGGCCAGGGCCGAGCGGAGCGCGCCGATGACCTCCTGGGCGTCCTCGGGGGTGGCCGTGCGGCCCGTCCCGATGGCCCAGACCGGCTCGTAGGCGACGACGACCTTGGCGAGCTCTTCCTCGGTGAGCCCGTCGACGGCGGCGATGAGCTGGCTGACCGAGTGCGGGATGTGGTTCCCCGCCTCGCGGACGTCCAGGGCCTCGCCGACGCAGAGGATCGGGCTGATGCCGTTGTTGAGCGCCTGGCGGACCTTGGCGGCCACCAGCTCGTCGGACTCCTCGTGGTACTGGCGGCGCTCGGAGTGGCCCACGGCCACGTACGAGCAGCCCAGCTTCGCGAGCATCGAGCCGGCGATCTCGCCGGTGTACGCGCCCGACGGGTGCGCCGACAGGTCCTGGGCGCCGAAGCCGATGGTCAGCTTGTCGCCGTCGACCAGCGTCTGCACGCTGCGGATGTCGACGAACGGCGGGAGGACGACGGTCTCGACCGCTTCGAGCTGCTCGCGGGTGAGGCTGAAGGCCAGCTTCTGCACCAGCGCGATCGCTTCGAGGTGGTTGAGGTTCATCTTCCAGTTGCCGGCGATGAGCGGCTTGCGGGTCTCAGTCATGTTCACTTCTCCAGTGCGTCCAGGCCGGGGAGCGTCTTGCCCTCGAGGTATTCGAGGCTCGCGCCGCCGCCGGTCGAGATGTGGCCGAAGCCGTCCTCGGGCAGGCCGAGGGTGCGGACCGCCGCGGCGGAGTCGCCGCCGCCGACCACGCTGAACGCCTCGGAGTCCACGAGCGCCTGGGCCACCGTCCTGGTGCCCGCGGCGTAGTCGGGGAACTCGAAGACGCCCATCGGGCCGTTCCAGAACACGGTCTTGGCACCGGCGATCCGGTCGGCGAAGAGCTTCGCGGACTCGGGGCCGATGTCCAGGCCCATGCGCTCGGCCGGGATCGCGTCGACGGCCACCGTGAGCGGCTCGGCGTCGGCGGCGAACTCGGCGGCCGTGGTCGTGTCCACCGGCAGCAGCAGTTCGACGCCGAGTTCGGCGGCACGCTCGAGGTAGGTCTTGCAGGTCTCGATCTGGTCCTTCTCGAGCAGCGACGAACCGACCTCGAAGCCCTGGGCCGCGAGGAACGTGAACATCATGCCGCCGCCGACGATGAGCGTGTCGACCTTGTCGAGCAGGTTGTCGATGACCGCGAGCTTGTCGGAGACCTTCGCGCCGCCCAGGATGACGACGTACGGCTGCTCCGGCTTGCCGGTGAGCTTCGAGAGGACCTCGACCTCTTTGGCGATGAGCCAGCCGGCGTAGTGCGGCAGCAGCTTCGCGACGTCGTACACGGAGGCGTGCTTGCGGTGGACCGCGCCGAAGGCGTCGTCCACGTACAGGTCGCCGAACGCGGAGAGCTGGCCGGCGAACTCGGCCCGCTCGGTGTCGTCCTTGCTGGTCTCGCCCTTGTTGAAGCGCAGGTTCTCCAGCAGGAGGACGTCGCCGTCGCCCTGGGCGACGGCCTTGGCCTCGGCGTCGGAGCCGACGGTGTCGGTCGCGAAGGCGACCTCGCGCCCCAGGACCTCGCCGAGGCGCTTGGCCACCGGGGCCAGCGAGAAGGCGGGGTCGGGCGCGCCCTTCGGGCGGCCCAGGTGCGAGCAGACCACGACGCGGGCGCCGGCCTCGGCGAGCGCCTTGATCGTGGGGGCGACGGCGCGGATGCGGCCGTCGTCGGTGATGGTCTTCCCGTCCAGAGGCACGTTGAGGTCGGCGCGTACGAGTACGCGCCGACCGTTGACGCCCTCCTGCAGGAGTTCGTCGAGCGTCTTCATCGCTGCGTTAGCCGACGAGTTCGACGAGGCTGACGAGGCGGTTCGAGAAGCCCCACTCGTTGTCGTACCAGCCGAAGACCTTGACCTGGTTGCCGATGACCTTGGTGAGCAGGCCGTCGATGATGCACGAGTGCGGGTCGGTCTCGATGTCCTTGGAGACGATCGGGTCCTCGGTGTAGGCCAGGATGCCCTTGAGCGGGCCCTCGGCGGCGGCCTTGAGCGCGGCGTTGACCTCTTCGGCGGTGACCTCGCGGGACGCCTCGAAGGTCAGGTCGGTGATCGAGCCGGTTGCGATCGGGACGCGCAGCGAGTAGCCGTCGAGCTTGCCGTTCAGCTCGGGCAGGACCACGCCGACGGCCTTGGCGGCGCCGGTCGTGGTGGGCACCACGTTCAGGGCCGCGGCGCGGGCGCGACGCGGGTCCTTGTGCGGGCCGTCCTGCAGGTTCTGGTCCTGCGTGTAGGCGTGGATGGTGGTCATGAGGCCCTTTTCGATGCCGACGGCCTCGTGCAGGACCTTGGCCATCGGGGCCAGGCAGTTGGTGGTGCAGGACGCGTTCGAGATGATGTGGTGGTTCTCGGCGTCGTACTTGTCGTGGTTGACACCCATGACGACCGTGAGGTCCTCGTTCTTCGCCGGAGCGGAGATGATGACCTTCTTGACGGTCTCGCCCAGGTGCGCGGCGGCCTTGGTGCCGTCGGTGAAGAAGCCGGTCGACTCGATGACGACCTCGGCCCCGACCTCGGCCCACGGGATGTTCGCGGGGTCGCGCTCGGCGAACGCCTTGATGGTCTTGCCGTTGACGGTGATCTCACCGGCGCCGACCTTGACCTCGTAGGGGAGGCGACCCAGGATGGAGTCGTACTTCAGCAGGTTCGCGATGGTCTCGGCGTCGCCAAGGTCGTTGAAGGCGACGATTTCGACATCGGCACCGGAGGCGAGAACCGCCCGGAAGAAGTTGCGCCCAATGCGGCCGAAGCCGTTGACGCCAACGCGGATGGTCACTTGGCCATCTCCTCGCTAGAACAGGATCGGATATCTGAATGAGACCGGAGGCGGTCTCGCACGCGATCCGTTCAGCCGAAGAGCGACGGTGGAACAGATCGCTGTTCGGCCTCGTCGCCGAGCACTCCATGACCCTAACCGCTCCGGTTCTCGGACCTTCCGCGGCGGGTTCCCCCGATCATGTCACACCCGGGACGCGGGTGTGACATCGCGGTTAAGCCTAACCCTTGGTGCGCGGGCCGGCGAGGAAGGGCGGCGTGGCGAATCGGGGCGAAGACGCCCTATGCGACCAGCGCATCTTCTTCGGCGACCACATCGTCGGGCCCGGGGACACCGGTCTCCTGGGCGCGTTTCGTCGCCATGTTGATGAGGCGCCGGATGCGACCCGCGATCGCGTCCTTGGTAAGCGGCGGATCGGCGAGCGCGCCGAGTTCCTCGAGCGACGCCTGGCGGTGCTCCAGGCGCAGGCGCCCGGCGGAGGCGAGGTGCTCGGGGACGTCGTCGGCGAGGACTTCGAGGGCGCGGGTGACCTTCGCGGCCGCGGCGACGGCGGCGCGCGCCGAGCGGCGCAGGTTCGCGTCGTCGAAGTTCGCGAGGCGGTTCGCGGTGGCGCGCACCTCGCGGCGGACGCGGCGCTCCTCCCAGGTGAGCACGGAGGAGTGGGCGCCGAGGCGGGTGAGCAGCTCGCCGATGGCGTCGCCGTCGCGGATGACGACGCGGTCGACGCCGCGGACGTCGCGGGACTTCGCGGCGATGCCGAGGCGGCGGGCGGCGCCGACGAGGGCGAGCGCGGACTCGGGGCCCGGGCAGGTGACCTCGAGGGCGGACGAGCGGCCGGGCTCGGTGAGCGAGCCGCGGGCGAGGAACGCCCCGCGCCAGGCGGCCTCGGCGCAGCACGGGTAGGCGCCGACGACGTGGTTCGGCAGGCCCCGGACGGGGTAGCCGCGCTGGTCGGTGAGGCCGATCTGCTTCGAGAACGCCTGGCCGTCGGCCATGACGCGCAGCAGGTAGTGGTTGTTGCGGCGCAGCCCGGCGGCCACGAGGACGTGGATCTCGGACTCGTAGTGGTAGAGGTCGTTGATCATGCGCTTGGCGCGGCGGGCGACGTTCCCGGCGTCGACCTCGGCTTCGACGACCACGTTGCCCTGGCCGACCAGGTGGAGGCCGCCGGCGAACCGGAAGAGCGCGCCGAGCTCGGCGCGCTGGCAGCAGGACTTCGTGACCTCGATCCGGCTGAGCTCGTCCTTGACCTCAGAGGTCATCGCCATTCGTTAACCACCATCTTCGACCAGCAGCTTTCCCAATACGGCGGCCAGGGACGCGACGTCGTGCGTGACGCCGTCGGCGGCGAGGTCCGCCGCGACCAACCGGGCCTCCAACGATTGTGCCGCACTGTTCAACGAGTGGGGATCTGCAAGGGTTCGGGCATCGCCTGAAACGACGTAGTGAAACCGAACACCTTCGGCGTATCGGCGCAGCGTGTCGAGGTGACCGGCGAGGGTCAGACCGTCGGTCTCCTTCTCTTCGGAGAGGTTGAGCACCACGATCCGGCGGGCCTTGGACGCGCCGATGGCCTCGCGGAGCGAGGGCAGCAGCAGGTGCGGGATGACCGAGGTGTACCAGGAGCCGGGACCGAAGACGTGCCAGTCGGCCTCGGCGACCGCTTCGAGGGTCTCGGGGCAGGCCGGGGCGTCGGCCGGCAGCA
This sequence comes from Glycomyces albidus, assembly GCF_009451885.1. Taxonomy (GTDB): domain Bacteria; phylum Actinomycetota; class Actinomycetes; order Mycobacteriales; family Micromonosporaceae; genus Glycomyces; species Glycomyces albidus. The sequence goes on along the minus strand of NZ_WIAO01000017.1, from coordinate 101,166 downwards.
GCCGCACATCCCTGACCTGGCCGTCGGCCACGGCGACGTCGTGCTGGCCGGTGATCGTGCGGGTCCCCGAGCCTTCGGCGAGGTCCGCTTCGATGACGAGCGGCGTGCACGACATGGGCAGGACGCGGGCGCGGGAGCCGACGATGCGGCCGGCCGCGGCGACGGCCTCGACCGGGTTCTCGTGGCGCTCCAGCAGCGAGAGCAGGACGATGTTGCCGACCGGGTGGCCGGCGAGGAAGTCGTCCCCGCCGAAGCGGTGCGAGAACAGCTCGGCGGCCTCGGAGCGGGACGGGTCGGCCGTCGCGACGAGGGCCTTGCGCAGGTCGCCCGGCGGCAGGACCGGGCGCGTGGCGCGGATGTCCCCGGACGAGCCGCCGTCGTCGGCGACGGTGACGACGGCCGTCAGGTCGACCTCGAGCGTCGAGAGCGCGCGCAGCGAGGCCGACAGGCCCCGCCCGCCGCCGAACGCGACCACTTTCTGCATCAGCGGTTACCTCGGATCGGGGGTGTCGGTGGAGGGAGCGAGCTACTCGTTGCCGCGGTCCCGGTGGTGGGTGTTCGCGGGGAACCCGGCCGCGTTCAGGCGCTTCGCGAGCTCCTCGGAGATGGCGACGCTGCGGTGCTTGCCGCCGGTGCAGCCGATGGCGATCGTCATGTAGCGCTTGCCTTCCCGCTCGAAGCCCTGGGTCGTGCCCAGCAGCAGCGCCACGTAGCTCTCGACGAACTCCTCGGCGCCGTCCTGCCCGAGGACGTAGTCCGAGACGTCCCGGTCGGTGCCGGTGTACTCGCGCAGGGCCGGAACCCAGTACGGGTTGGGAAGGAATCGTACGTCAGCGACGAAGTCGGCATCGCGCGGGATGCCGTACTTGAACCCGAACGACATGCAGGTGAACTGGAGCCGCGGCGAGGACGGCGCCAGGAACGCCTCCTCGACCCGGGCGCGGAGCTGGTTCTCGTTCAGGTGCGTCGTGTCGAACAGCGTGTCGGCCGAACCGCGCGCCGGCTCGAGCAGGATGCGCTCGGCGGCGATCCCGTCCGCGAGCGTGCCGTCCCCCTGGAGCGGGTGGGCGCGGCGGACCTTCTCGAAGCGGCGGATGATCACGTCGTCGTCGGCGTCGACGAACACCAGGTGCGGCTTGAAGCCGCCCTTGCGGAGGTCCTCGATGACGCCCACGAGGTCGGTCATGAACGCGCGCGAGCGCACGTCGAGAACCATCGCGGTCCGGCGGACCTCCTCGCCGCCGGCGGCGGCCAGCTCCGCGGCCTGGCCGACGAGCGACTCGGGCAGGTTGTCGATGACGTAGTAGCCGACGTTCTCCAGAGCGCGCGCCACCGTCGACCGCCCGCCGCCCGAGATGCCGGTGACGATGACGAGGTCCAATTCACTGCGGTCGCTCGAACCCGCACCCACTGCTGCCACACCCATAAGTCCAGTATCCCCGAATTCGTTCCTGCCGCCGTGGTGACACGGCCCGTGCGCCGAATTGACAAGCGTATAGGTACCAGTCCTGTCTCAAGCGCCGTTGTCATCGGGATTACGCAGATGTGTCTGCAAAGCCTCCGCGAGTTTCGGTCCGATACCGGGCACAGCCTCCAAATCGGACAGTTCGGCTTCGCGGATGCGCTTGACCGAGCCGAACTCGCGCAGGAGGGCCTTCTTCTTCGACTCCCCCAGGCCCGGCACGGGGTCGAGGGCCGAGGCCGTCATCTTCTTGCGGCGGCGGCTCCGGTGCAGGGAGATCGCGAACCGGTGGGCCTCGTCGCGGACGCGCTGCATCAGGTACAGGGCCTCGGAGGTGCGCGAGAGGATCACCGGGAAGTCCTCGCCCGGGAGCCAGATCTCCTCGAGGCGCTTGGCGAGCCCGGCGAGGTTGATCGTGTCGATCCCGAGCTCCGCGAACACCTGCTCGGCCGCCGCCACCTGCGGCTGGCCGCCGTCGACGACCAGGAGCTGCGGCGGGTAGTGGAAGCCGCGCCTGGGCTCGTCGCCCTCCTCCAGCGGCGACCCGGCGGGCTGGTCGGCGAGCTTGGCGAGGCGGCGGCGCAGCGTCTCCTGCAGCGAGGACAGGTCGTCCTTGCGCTCGCCTTTGATGACGAAGCGGCGGTACTCGCTCTTGCGCGGCAGGCCGTCCTCGAAGACGACCATCGACGCCACGACGTCCTCCCCCTGGGATTGCGACACGTCGTAGCATTCGATCCGCAGCGGCGCCTCCGGCAGGTCGAGCGCGTCGGCGAGCTCCTCGAGGGCCTTCGAGCGCGACGTGAGGTCCCCGGCGCGCTTGAGCTTGTGCCGCTGGAGGTTCTCGACGGCGTTCTTCTCCACGGTCTCGGCCAGGGCCCGCTTGTCGCCGCGGCGCGGGACCCGCAGGTCGACCTTGGCGCCGCGACGCTCCGACAGGAGCTCGGCCAGCGCCGCGTGGTCGGACGGCAGCGCCGGGACCAGGACCTCCTTCGGGACCACCTCGTTCTGCTCCCCGTAGAACTGGAGGCAGAACCGCTCCACGATCCCGGCCAGGTCGACCGGCTCGGCCTTGTCGATGACCCAGCCGCGCTGGCCGCGGATGCGGCCCTTGCGGACGTGGAAGACCTGGACCGCGGCTTCGAGCTCGTCGTCGGCCACGGCCATGACGTCGCAGTCGACGTCCTCGGCGAGCACCACGACCTGCTGCTCGATGACCTTGTCGAGGGCGGCGAGGTCGTCGCGCAGCCGCGCGGCCCGCTCGAACTCGAGGGCCTCGGACGCCTCCTGCATCTCGGCGATGAGGCGCCGGCGGACCGGCGCGGTCTCGCCCGCCATGAAGGCGCAGAAGCCGTTCACGAGCTCCCGGTAGTCCTCGGCGGAGATGCGGCCGACGCACGGCGCCGAGCACTTCCCGATGTCGGCGAGGAGGTTCGGGCGGTTGATCCGGTTGCAGCGCTTGAACTCCGTGTCCGAGCAGGTGCGGATCGGGAAGACGCGGGTGAGCAGGTCGAGGGTCTGGCGGATGGCCCACGCCGAGCCGAAGGGCCCGAAGTAGCGGACCCCCTTGCGGCGGGTGCCGCGCATGACCTGGGCGCGCGGGAACTCCTCCCCCACGGTGACCGCGAGCCACGGGTAGGACTTGTCGTCCTTGAACATGACGTTGAACCGCGGGTCGAACTCCTTGATCCAGGTCCACTCGAGCTGGAGGGCCTCGACCTCGGTGGCCACGACGGTCCACTCGACGCTCCGCGCGGTCGTGACCATGCGGCGGGTGCGCTCGTGGAGCCGGGTCTCGTCGGCGAAGTACGAGTTCAGGCGGTTCCGGAGGTTCTTCGCCTTGCCGACGTAGATCACGCGCCGGTCGCGGTCCCGGAACCGGTAGACGCCCGGCGCGGTGGGAATGGTGCCGGGAGCGGGACGGTAGTCAACTGCCACAACACAAGGCTATATGCCGCCCCCGACACCCCATTCCGACAGTGGCTCAGTCCTCCGAGAACAGCTCTTCACACGTCCGCACCCGGCTGGCCGCGCCGCCCACCGCTTGAACTGATCGGAGTCCGTGCAGGTGGCGATCCGGGTGAGCTGCTCCAGTGAGGTGACGACGTTGTACTCCTCGATCAGCGAGACGACGATCTGGCGGGGAGGCGCGATGCCACGGGTCGGTGCAGACGGGCCGGGCCTTCTCCTCTCCGAGCGCGAGCAACTCCCAGGCGAGCCCTGGATCGTCGGCGATCAGCGCCGCCAACGTCTCGTGCCAGTCTCCGGCCATCGGGGGGCTCCGTTTCCGCAGTCTCCATCGGGTGACCGGGTAACGAAGGAGAAGACGGCCCCGACACGGCCGTGTCGGGGCCCTCACATTTGTTACGGCCTCGCCGCCAGGGCCAGGACCTCCGCGTGGAGGTCGCCGACGGCCTCGCGGTCGATGCCTCGGGTCGCGAACCACGAGCCGAGGTTCTCCACGTCCCGGGTCAGGAAGTCCATCCCGAGCGGGTTCGCGTAGATGTCGACGACCTGCGGGAGGTCGAGGACGACGAGCCGGCCCTCGTGGACGACCGTGTTGTACGGCGAGAGGTCGCCGTGGGCGAAGCCCAGTTCGGTCATGCGGCGCAGTGCCTCGGCGGCCTGCTCCCAGAGGCTCTCGACCTCGTCCGGGTCGGGTCGGGTCTCGGCGAGCCGGGGCGCGGCGGTGCGGCCGTCGCCGATGAACTCCATGATGACCTCGGTGCCGTGGACCTGGACGGGGTACGGCACGGGGACGCCGACCTGGTAGAGGCGCTTGAGCGCGTCGAACTCGGCGGCGGCCCAGCGGGTCGCCGCCTGCTCGAGGCCGAAGGTGGTGCGCTTGGCCATGGCGCGGGCGTCGCGCGAGCGCTTGGCGCCGCGCCCGGCGATGTAGTCGCCGGCCCGGTTGAACTGGGTGTGCTCGGCGCTGCGGTAGCGCTTGGAGGCGAGGATCACCGACCGGTCGGTGTCGGGGACGGCGCGTTCGATGAGGAACACGTCGGCCTCTTTACCGGTCTTGAGGACGCCGAGCTCGTAGTCGACGGCCCCGTGGTCGGTGATGACCCACTCGGGGTGGGGCTCGGGGCCGCGCTGGAGCGGCTCGGAGTCCCACCAGATCGACCACCGGTCCCCGGCGGGGGGACGGTCGTCGTTGGGCATCTCGTCTTCGACGGTGCGCATGGACGCGTAGCGCTCGTGGTCTTCGGACGAGAAGATCTCGCCCCGGTTGCGCTGCTTGCGGCCGCGGCGGATGGGCTGGAACGAATCGGATTCGGATTTGCGTGCCAAGGTGGCGGGTCTCCTGTGGAGTATTCCGCGGCACGTGATGCGTTAGAGCGTGCGCGCGGGAGGTGAACTGGGTTTCAAGGCATGGGTGCGGACGACGACAGCCATCAGTAACACCTCCATTCGCACGAGTCCCGGGGCGCGACGCCTCCGGGCAACGGACGCAACTCTAACGGAGCCCTCCGTCGGGGCGCAAGTTCTTTTCCGGCGCCTCAGTGGCCGGCCGAGTCGTAGGCGCGCAGGCCCATACGGAACAGCCAGACCGCGAACGCGGCGGACGCGGCGGCGGCGACGGGCGGGGCGACGAGCCACCACGGGTCGAGGCGGCCGGTGAGGATCTGGACCGGGACGAAGCTGGCGAAGGCCAGCGGGAGGGCGAAGGTGAGGGCGAGGCGGACCACGGCGGGGAAGATCGTCAGCGGGAACCGCATCGACTCGTTCTGGAGCTCGGTGATCATGAACGCGATGATCGGGGTGCGGCCCTGCATCCAGAAGTTCACGGCGTTGCCGACCGTCAGGAGCGCGGCCTGGATCACGATCGCGCACGCAAGGAGGAAGACGCCGACCGGGATCTCGGCGAGGCCGAGGCCCGCGCCGCTCCAGCCGATCGCGATCATGGCGATGCCGAGCGCGGCCTCGCCGAAGACCTGCATGCCGACGTGGTTGGCGCCGACCTGGACGATGACCGGCGCGGGCCGGGTGAGGCGGTAGTCCAGGTCGCCCTGGACGACCATCTTGCCGACCTCCCAGATGCCGTCCCAGAACAGGGCGGTCGAGGACCAGCCGGTGGCGAGGAAGCCCGCGAGGACGAGCATCTCGTGGTAGCCCCAGCCGTCGATGGAGGTCACGTTCGCGAACAGGATGCCGAGGAACGCGAAGAGCTGGACCTGCCAGAGGGTCCCGGAGACGGCCATGACCCAGAAGTCGGCCGGGTACTCGGTGATGGACCGGACGTAGGCGCCGATCGAGCGGCGGTAGACGCCGAACGTGTGGCGGGCGGAGGCGGTGCGGGCGGGGGCGGTGTCAGCCGCCATGGACGGTCACCTTCTTCACGAGCTGGGACCACAGGAGGCGCGCGAGGACCCACAGGCCGACCGACCACGCGGCCTGGGCCGCGAGGAGGCCGAGCGCGGCGGGGAGGTCGACGCGGCCGAGGTAGATCGAGGCGGGAGTGGTGGTGAAGTGGACGAACGGCAGCGACCACGAGACGGTCTGGAGCCACGCCGGCATGAGCGCGAGCGGCACCATCATGCCCGAGAAGAACGCGAGCATCGAGTCGCGGGCCCACTGGACGCCGAGGTAGCGCTGGGTCACGAAGCAGGTCAGGACCGCCAGGTAGTTGATGCCGAACGCGAGCGGGAAGATGAACAGGATGCTCGCGACGGTGAGGGCCGCCGCGAGCACCGAGTCCGGGGGCGCGGGCCGGAAGACGAGGACCGCGGCCGCCGTCCCGAGGATCGCGGAGGGCACCGAGGCGACCATCCCGCCGATGAACTCCCCCGCGCGGGCGCGCTGGAAGTCGACCGGTTTGGTCAGGTCGATCGCGATGAGCCCGTCGAGGATGCGGTTGGCCATCTCCCAGTCCGAGCCGGCCCACGCGAGGGTCGAGGTGAGGAACCCGATGATGAGGTACGCCTTCATCGCGTCCCAGTCGTAGCCGCCCATCTCGCCGTCGCCGATGAGGTGGTTCCACACGGCGAGCCCGGCCAGGAGCGAGAACCCGCCGAAGAGGATGGAGAAGAACCAGGTGCCCTTGTAGGCGATCTTGCGTTTGAACGCGATCGTCGCGAGCGCGACGTCGACCTTCGCCATCAGTGCCCCGCCGAGTCGTAGGCGCGCAGGCCGAGCCGGTACACCCCGGCCGCGAGGACCACCGCGAAGAGCGCGGTCACCGGCGTGCCGATCAGCCACCAGGCGGACATGTGCCCGGCGATGACGGCGACCGGCACGACGTTGACGAACGCCACCGGGACGATGAACAGCGAGATCACTCGGACCGCCGCCGGGAAGACCCCGAGCGGCAGCTTCATCGCACCGCCTTGGAGGTCGATCATGAGGAACGCGAACATCGACATCGGGCTCTTGATCCAGAAGTTCACCGCGCACAATGCGGTGACCAGGCCGCACTGGATGACCGCCGCGCAGGCGATCGCGAACAGGCCCACCGGGATCCACGCGGGCCCGAGTCCCGCGCCGATCCACCCGTAGACGAACATCGCGAACCCGAGCAGCAGCTCGCCGAACGACTGGAGGCCGATGTGCGAGGAGCCGACCTGGAGCACCACCGGCGCGGGCCGGGTGAGGCGGTAGTCGATGTCGCCCTTGATCACCATCTGGCCGGTGCTCCAAGCGCCGTCGAAGAGCAGCGCGTTCGCGCCGCCCGCGATGCTCAGCAGGCCCGAGAGCAGCAGCATCTCGTGGAAGCCCCAGCCTTCGACGTCGGGCACGGTCGAGAACAGCACCGCGAGGAACGCGAACTGGAGCAGGTTCCACACCGCCCCGGCGGAGGCCATGACCCACAGGTCGGCGGGGTACTCGATGATCGAGCGGACCTGCGCGGCCAGCGCCCGCCAGTACATGGCGAGGGCGTGCCGCACCGGCACCGAGTGCTTGAGCGGCAAGGTGTCAGCCACCGTGAACCGTCACTTTCCTGACTGCGAAGCGGAAGACGAGCCGGCCTGCGAACCACAGGCCCACGACCCAGGCGGCCTCGGCCGCGATGAGCCCGAGTGCGCCCGGCACGTCGACCTGGCCCAGGTAGATCGCGGCCGGCGTGGCCGTGAAGTGCGGGAAGGGCAGCGCCCACGAGACGGCCTGGAGCCAGCCGGGCATGAACGCGAGCGGGATCATCATGCCCGAGAAGAAGCTCAGCAGCGCCTCGCGCAGCCACATGATCCCCAGGTACCGCTTGGTCCAGAAGCACACCAGGATCGAGAGGTACGTGATCCCGAAGGCGAGCGGGAACAGCAGCAGGAAGCTGACGGCGGTGAGCACCCCGGCCACCGGGGTGGCGGGGCCGGGCGGGTCGAACAGCAGCCAGGCGCCGAGGACGCCGACCGCGGCGGTCGGCGCGGTGGAGATCATCGAGCCGATGTACTCGGCGCCGCGGGCGCGCTGGAAGTCGACCGGTTTGGTCATGTCGACCGCGATGTGGCCGTCGAGGATGCGGTCGGCGATGGTGAAGTCCGACGCGCCGAAGACCATCGTGGCGGCGATGAAGCCGATGATCAGGTAGGCGCGCATCGACTCCCAGTCGTAGCCCGAGAGGGAGCCGGTGCCGAGGAGGTTGTGCCACATGGCCATCGAGATGAGCATGGCGCCGCCGCCGAGGGCGAGGCCGAACACCCAGCCGGACTTGTAGGCGAGCCGGCGCTTGAACGAGATGACGATGAGCGCGCGGTCGACCGCCGTCGTGTGGCTCATCGGGCGTCGGCTCCGGATCGGGCGGGGCGGGGCGTCGGGTGCGGGCGGGTCATCTGGTGAGCTCTCCGGCGTAGAGGCGGCGGATGACGTCCTCGATGGACGGTTCGGACAGCGACAGGTCGCGGGGGGCGAGCTGCGCGGTGAGGCCGCCGAGCACTTCAGCGGTGGTGAAGCGATTCGATTCGTAGGTGACGACCACCTCGCTGGGCGCTTCGCCCGCGGCCCAGCCGTACTCGGGGAACTTCTCGGCGAGCGCGGGCACGTCGGCGGGGCCCTCGAGGATGAGGTTCACGGCCTTGGTGGTGATGTAGTGGGCCTTGAGCTGCTGGATCGGGCCGTCGTAGGCGACGGTGCCCTTGTCGATGACGACGATCCGCTCGCAGACCTCCTCGATGTCGGCGAGGTCGTGGCTGGTGAGCAGGAGCGTGGTGCCCTCGTCGACGAGCTCGCGCAGGAACGCGCGGAGGCGATCCTTGACGGAGATGTCCAGGCCGATGGTCGGCTCGTCGAGGTACACCATCTTGGGCGCGTGGATGAGCGCGCAGGCCAGGTCGGCGCGCATGCGCTGGCCCAGGGAGAGGGTCCGGGCGAGCGAGGGCATGAACTCGCCGAGGTCGAGGAGCTCGTCGAACTTCGCGATGCGGGCCTTGTAGTCGGCGTCCGAGACGCCGTACATGTGCTTGAGGAGCTTGAGGGACTCCTCGACGGGCAGGTCCCACCACAGCTGGGTGCGCTGGCCGAAGAGCACGCCGATGTCGTGGGCGTTGGCGATGCGCTCGGTGTGCGGGTCGCGGCCCATCACGCGGACGGTGCCCTCGGAGGGGCGCAGGATCCCGGTGAGGAGCTTGACGGTGGTGGACTTGCCCGCGCCGTTGGGTCCGACGTAGGCCACCGATTCGCCCGGTTCGATCGCCAGGTCGATGGCGTCGACGGCGGTGTAGGTCTTGTATCGGCGCTGGGCGAGGTGCTTGAGCGCGCCCTTGAACCCCGGGGCCTTGTCGGGCCGCCGGAACGTCTTCGTGAGGGATCGGGCTTCGAGAATCGGCATTCCTCAACCGTAGGAAGAATCCCTCCGAATACTCAAGCGCGTTTCCGCGGCCTAGGACGCCGGCTCGGCCTCCCGGACGGGCTCGGGGGCCCGCCGCTGGGCCGGGATGCGCTTGCGGGCCTTGAGTTTCGCGCGGACGAGCCCGGGCAGGCGGGGCAGATTGCGAAGCACGTCACGCGGGCGGATGCGCTCGAGCGGGAGGAAGCAGGCCATCGCGACCATGTGGGGCAGGAAGCTGATCTCGACGGCGAGGTAGACCGTGAGGTGGAAGCAGTAGAAGAACGCCACGATGGCGTATTTGAGCCGTTTGGCGGCGACGAACATGACGATCGGGCTGAGCAGTTCGAAGCCGACGATGCCCCACTGGGACATGCGCAGCATCCACGGGTAGTCGAGCATCCAGGTCGAGAACTCGGTGCCGCGGCGCAGGATCGCCCACGTCATGGTGGCGGAGTTCACCCATTCGAAGCCGCCGTAGCGGAACTTGGCCCAGGCCGCGAAGAAGTAGGTGCAGACGACGCCGATCTGGACCAGGTTGAAGCCCCAGCCGACGTGCTCGGAGAGGTTCGCGCGGTCGCCCCACTTCGCCTTCGGCATGGTGGGCAGCAGGAACAGGAGCAGGAGGAACCCGAACTTGCCGTGGTCGACCTTCCCATAGGACATCGCGATGATCATCCACTCGAAGTACGCGGCGGCGACGATCCAGCCGAACAGGCGCGGCGCCTTGCCGAACATCATCGGGACCGAGGCGGCGAGCAGGACGATCAGGGTGCCGACGACGATCCAGTAGTCCGGGGTCGGGAAGATCGGCAGGACGCGGGCGATGAACAGCGGCTGGTACAGCTCGCCGGGGACGTGGCGGTGGCCGAGGATCCACGGCATGTACCACCACCAGTCGACCCAGATGAACGCGCCGGCGAGGAACCGCATGGCGGCGACGCGGCCGAGTGCGACGGGCTGGAAGAACCAGCCGGTGGCCTTCTGCGCCAAGGGGAGCTGGGTCACGCGTCCTCCTGCCGGGTCCAGGTCGCCTCGACGACCTCGACGACTTCGCCGGTCTGGTAGCCGTCCTCGAGCCGGTAGCGGCGCTCGATGATCTCGACGGTGACGATCTCGGGCTTGTCGGGGTTCGTGTTCTCGTACGCCTCGGCGATGTACTGGAGCAGCGAGGGGTCGTCGATGAAGCGGCCCTTCTGGCCTTCGAGTTCGGCGCGGCGGAAGCCGGTGATCCGCTCGGTGAGCGAGAACCGCTCGCCCTCTTCGTTCACGGCTTCGACGCGGGTCGATCCGGCCCAGCCGTCGAGCTCCTTCGAGAACGAGTACATCTTGAAGGGCGCGAAGGGGAAGAAGTCGTCGGCGCCCCAGAAGGTGGTGGCGGTGACGAGTGCGAGCACGGTCATCGTGATCGAGACGCGCACGGCGCGTCCCGCGGGCCGGACTTCGGAGAGGCGGGGTTCGTCCACTGACACGGCAAGAGTATGGCACGGGCCCGCCCGCGCGGGCCGCCCCGCGTCAGGGGCTCGACTCGAACTGGGGTTCGGGTTCGCGCGCGGCCGGTTCGTCCTTCGGTGTCGTGAAGCGCGCCTTGGCGTTGCGGTACATGTCGCGGGGGTCGATGCGTTCGAGCGGCAGGAAGCAGGCCATGGCGACCAGGTGCGGCAGGAAGCTGATGCCGAGCGCGGCGAAGACCGTCACATGGAAGCAGTACAGGAACGCGACGATCGCGTACTGGACCTTCTTCCAGCGGTACACGAGCAGGACGACCGGGGTCAGGAGCTCGAACGCGATCATGCCCCACTGGGCGGCGTGGAGGAGCCGCGGGAAGTCGAGCATCCACTCCGAGAAGACCGTGCCGCGGCGGATGATCGCCCAGGTGAAGACCCCGGAGTCGGCCCAGTCGAAACCGCCGTAGCGGAACTTCGCCCACGCGGACAGGAAGTACGTGCAGACGACGCCGAGCTGGACCAGCTTGAAGCCCCAGCCGGCCCGCTCGGAAGGGGTCTCGCGGTCGCCCCACCTCGCGCCGGAGGGCATCATGCACAGGACCAGCAGGAGGGTCATGAACCCGAAGCTGGCGTGGTCGACCTTGCCGTACGAGTTGGCGATGATCATCCACTCGAAGTAGGCGACGAACAGGATCCAGCCGAACAGCTTGGGCCGGTAGCCGAACATCATCGGGGTCGCCGCGGCGAGCATGACGACGAGGGTGCCGGTGACGGTCCAGTAGTCCGGCGCCGGGATCGGCAGGACCCGGCCGATGAACAGCGGCTGGTAGAGCTCCTCGGGCACGAACCGGTGCCGGAAGATGAAGGGCATGTACGCCCACCACTCGATCCAGACGTAGAGCCCGGCGAGGAAGCGCATGGCGGCGACCCGGCCCAGCGGCACGGGTTCGAAGAAGAAGCCGTTCACGGCGGTGCGGACGCTCACGAGGCGCCCTCCTCGGTCCAGACGGCGACGGTCTCCTCGGTCTCCTCGCCGGTGCGCGCGCCGTCGACCAGCTCGTACCGCTTGACGATGATCTCGGCCGCGACGATCTCGGGCTCGCCGGGGTGGGCGGCCTCGTACGCCTCGGCGATGTACGCGAGCAGGCCGGGGTCCTCGCGGAAGCGGGGAAGCTGGCCTTCGAGTTCGGCGCGGCGGAACCCCGTGTCGTAGTCGCTGATGGCGATCCGCTCGCCTTCGGCGTCGATGAGGATGACGCCGGTGCTCTTGACCCAGCCGTCCGGGTCGGTGGCGCGCGAGTACATCTTGAAGGGCGCGAAGGGGAAGTAGTCGTCCTCGCCCCAGACGGAGGTCGCCATGAGCGCGAGGACCATGGCGACGGCGGCGGCGACGCGGACGGCCTTGCCGGTGCGGCTCAGGGGGCGTTCGGTGCGCTCAGCGGGCATCGCCAGAGTATGGCATATCGGGAATCCCGCTCACTGCTGGCCGCGGAGCCGGTCCCGCTCGGCCTGCGGCAGCGAGCACGCGGCGGTGCCGCCCGGGAGGCGGTGGCGGTTGCGGGCGATGAGCCGGTACAGCGGCCACGCGATCCACGAGACGGGCCGCAGCGACAGGACCCAGCCGAAGGGCCGCCAGTACCACTGGGCGCGGCGCAGGAGCACCGCGATCGCGTCGGGACCCGAGCGCTGGAAGCTCATCTCGACCCACTGGACGGCCTCCTCGGCCTCCTTCTGGGTGACGCCGATCGCGTCGATGTCGGCCCACTGCCACGGGACGACCTTCGCGGTGGTGCGGATGTGCTTCTCGATGAAGTCCGCGCAGGTGGTGCAGAACGCGCAGTCGCCGTCGTAGATGAAGTAGTGCTCGTCGCTCATGGGGGTCCTTCACTCGGTCCGGGGCGGGACCGCGTCGTAGAGGGCGCGGCGCATCGCCGCGACCGGGGCGTCGGCGACACCGGTGAACTGGGTCCACTGGCGCACGGCCTGGGCGAGCAGGAGCGCGAGGCCGTCGAGGACGCGCACGCCCCGGTCGGCGGCGGACGCGGCGAGCGGGGTCGGCCACGGGTCGTAGAGGATGTCGAACAGGACCGCGTCGGCGGACCAGTCCAGGCGCAGGTCGTCGGTGACACCTTTGGGGACGGTGGCGACGACGAGGTCGGCGCGGCCGGCCCGGGCGGCGTCGGCCCAGTCCGCGGCGGTGAGCCTCAGACCGAGGCGGGCGGCGACCGGTTCGAGTTCCCGGATCGCCTCGCGGCGGCGGGCGTACACGGTGACCTCGGCGGCGCCGAGCTGCCGGGCGGCGGCGAGCGCGGCGCGCGCCGAGCCGCCGGCGCCGAGGACAGCGACGTGCTCGGCCTCCTTCATGCCGGTCTCGGCGAGCGCGTCGACGATCCCGGGCGCGTCGGTGTTGTCGGCGAGGCGGCGGCCGCCGCGCAGGACGAGCGTGTTGGCCGCGCCGATCGCCTCGGCGACCGGGGTGGCCTCCTCGGCGACGTCGAGGGCGACCTCCTTGAGCGGCATGGTGAGCGAGAGCCCGGCCCAGGTCGCGTCGAGTCCGTCGACGAACGCGGCGAGCCCGGACTCGTCGCACTCGTGTCGCGTGTACGTCCAGTCGGCGAGGCCGGCGGCGGCGTAGCCGGCGTTGTGGATGACCGGGGAGAGCGAGTGCCCGATGGGCTTGCCGAGGACTGCTGCCTGCATCATTGGATGCCGTTTTCCTCCGCGACCTCGATGTTCTCCTGGTGCTCCTCGTAGGTCTCGGCGAACAGGGCCGAGCCGTCGTCGTACGCGGTCACGAAGAACAGCCAGTCGCCCGTCTCGGGGGACACGGACGCCTCGAGTGCGGCCGCGCCCGGGTTCGAGATGGCGCTGGGCAGATAGCCGGCGTGCTGGGGGGCGCTCGGGGACCACGGGTTGTCGGGGTCGCGCATGACCGCGCCCCAGTCGATGTCCTCGCCGGAGGTGATGGCCTCCTCGCCGTTGAGCAGGCGGCCGTAGTTCCAGATCGCCTCGGACTCGAAGCAGTTGCAGTTGGTCTGGTTGTGCGAGTACGGGTTGACGTACAGCTTGTTGTACATGACCTGGGCGATCTTCGGGTCGTCGGTGGCGATGCCGGACTCGGACTGGACGATCGAGGCGACCTGGAGGGCCATCCACGGGTAGACCTTGAACTCGCCGTTCGTCGGCGGGTAGAACGTCTGGTTCTCCATGGCGCTCGGGTCGTACTCGGGGTCGGGGTCCTGGATCTGGGTGACCTTGTCGAGGAAGCCGATCTCCTCGATGGTCTGGTTGAAGCGGCTGACCATCTCGGTGAGCATCTCGGCGGCGGTCCAGGTCTCGTCGAACTCGTACGCGGCCGGGAACAGGAAGCCCTCGACGGACTTGACCTGCCGGTCCGAGAAGCCTTCGAACCAGAGCGGGTCGACGCCGAGCGCCTCCGGGTCCTGGGCGGCGGCCTCGAAGTCCTCGATGGGGACGCCGGTGTAGGAGGAGAGGATCTCGTAGATTTCGAAGGACCGCTTGCCTTCGGGGACGACGACGTGGTCGAACGTGAGGTTGTCCGGGTCGGTCATGAACGCCAGCGCCGCGGCGGCCGACATCTCCTCCTCCATGGCGTAGGAGCCCGCCTGGATGCTGGTGCCGGAGTCGCCGTCGTCCTCGGAGGCGTTGAGGAACGCCTTCGCGGAGGCGACCACGCCCTGGGCTTCGAGTTCGGCGGCGATGTCGGCGACGGTCCAACCCGTCTCGACGGTGATCATGACCTGGTTGCCGTTGCCGTCGCCGGTGTAGTCCTCGGCGACGAAGTAGTCCTTGACGATGTTGTTGTACGCCCACCAGCCGCCGACACCGATGACGCCGAAGAGGGCGACGACCAGGGTCATGGCGATCAGCGATTTGCCGGAGTCCTTGCGCCGGTGGCTCCTGGGCGCCGCCGAACGTTCGTCCTCGGTCCTGAAGTCGCCGAGCATCCTGTTGCCTACCTCCGCCGCCGGTCCAACCAATGCTGAAGGATCTCCACCGCGGCCGCCTGGTCGACGATGGAGCGCTTCCGCTTGCCGCGCACGCCGCCTTCGTTGAGGCGGCGAGTGGCGACGGCGGTGGTCATGCGCTCGTCGGTCAGGGTCACCGGCGTTGGTGAGACGTGGTCGGCGAAACGCTCCACCCAGGCTCGGGTGTGGGCGGCTGCCGGCCCCTCCTCACCCGAAAGAGTAACGGGTAGGCCGACGACGATTTCGACCACGTCGAATTCCCGAGCCGTTTCGGCGATTTCTTTTATATCGGCGGGAATGTCCTCACCAGCGGTTTTGAGGTCGCGACGAACGGTGGCGACCGGGGTGGCGATCAATCCGTCGGGGTCGCACACGGCGACGCCGATGCGTGCTTTGCCGAGATCGATGCCGAGACGGCGGCCCCGCACCCACGGTCCTTGCGGACCGTCCGCGGGTGCGGGGCCGTTCGTGGCGTCTTCCATTACGCGGCGATGGCGCGGACGACCGCGTCGAGGAGCTGCGGGGCCTGGTCGGCGGGAACGCCGCCGCCCTGCGCGATGTCGTCGTTGCCGCCGCCCTTGCCCGACAGCGCGGCCTTGACGAGGGCCGCCGCCGAGACGTGCTGCGCCTTCGCCGCCGCGTTCGCCGCGACGACGATGCTGGCCTTGCCGCCCGCGGCCGCGACGACCGCGGCCACGCCCGGCTGGTCCTCGGGCAGGTGCCCGCGGATCTGGAGCGCGAGGTTGCGGACGTCGCCGCCCTTGGTGCCCTCGGGCGCCTGGATCGCGGCGACCTTGACGGCCCCGACCTGCTTCGCGGCGGCCGCGAACTCGGCCGCGCGGCCGGAGACCAGCTTCGCCTGGAGGCCGGCGAGCTCGCGCTCGGCGTCCTTGGAGCGCTGGAGGATCGCGCGGACCCGCTCGAGGACGTCGCCCCGCTGCGCGCCGATCTCCTCGGCGATCTGCGAGACGAGGTCGCGTTCGCGGGCGAGGTAGCGGTACGCCTCCATGCCCGTGGCGGCCTCGACGCGGCGCTGGCCCGAGCCGACCGAGGACTCGCCGGTGAGGACGAGCGGGCCGATCTGGGCCGAGTGCGACACGTGCGTGCCACCGCAGAGCTCGCGCGACCAGGGGCCGCCGATCTCGACGACGCGGACGGTCTCGTCGTAGGTCTCGCCGAACAGCGCGACCGCCCCGAACTCCTTGGCCTCCGGGAGCGTCATGTACCTGACGGCGACCGGGAGGTCGTCGCGGACGGCCTTGTTCGAGACCTCCTCGATTTCGCTCTTGGTCTCGTCCGAGAGCTTCGAGCGCCACGAGAAGTCCAGGCGCAGGTAGCCGGGCCGGTTGAACGAACCGGACTGGAGCGCGGTCGGGCCGAGCACCTCGCGCAGCGCCGCGTGCACCACGTGGGTGCCCGAGTGCGCCTGGCGGGCGCCGAGGCGCCACTCCGCGTCGACGGTGGCCTCGACCTTGTCGTCGAGGACCAGTTCGCCCTCCAGGACGCGGACCTTGTGGACCACCAGCTTCTTGACCGGGCGCTGCACGTCGACGACCTCGGCGAAGAGGCTCGGGCCGACGATCTTGCCCGCGTCGGCGTGCTGGCCGCCGGACTCGGCGTAGAACGGGGTCCGGTCGAGCACGACCTCGCAGATCATCCCCGCCTTCGCGACCGGGATCGGCCGGCCCTCGGAGAGGAGCCCGATCACGCGGGACTCGGTCTCGAGGGTCTCGTACGCCTTCCAGTCCGTCGGGCCCTGCTCCTGGAGGAGCTGCCAGTACGCGGACAGGTCCGCGTGGCCGGTCTTGCGCGCGGCCGCGTCGGCCTTCGCACGCCGCCGCTGCTCCGCCATGAGCTGGCGGAAGCCCTCCTGGTCGACCGAGAGGCCCTGCTCCTCGGCCATCTCCAGGGTCAGGTCGATCGGGAAGCCGTACGTGTCGTGCAGCTCGAACGCCTTGGACCCGGACAGGGTCTTCCCGCCCTCGGACTTGGTCTCGGTGACCGCGGTGTCGAGGATGGTCGTGCCGTGCTTGAGGGTCTTCAGGAACGCCTCCTCCTCGCCGTACGCGTAGGAGGAGATCCGCTCGAAGTCCTTCGCGAGCTCGGGGTAGGACGGGCTCATGCAGTCGCGCGCGACCGGCAGGAGCTCGGGCAGCGCGGGCTTGTCGTAGCCGAGCAGGCGCACGGCGCGGATCGCGCGGCGCATGATGCGGCGCAGCACGTAGCCGCGGCCCTCGTTCGAGGGCACGACGCCGTCGCCGATGAGCATGAGCGCCGAGCGCACGTGGTCGGCGATGACGCGGAACCGCACGTCGTCCGGGTGCGACTCGGAGGCCGTGCGCGACGACGAGACGCCGTAGCGCTTCCCCGTCAGCTCGGACGCCTTGTCGATGAGCGGGCGGACCTGGTCGATCTCGTACATGTTGTCGACGCCCTGGAGCAGGGCGGCCATGCGCTCCATGCCCATGCCGGTGTCGATGTTCTTCTTCGGCAGGTCGCCGGTGATCTCGTACCCCTCCTTGGCGGGGCCGCCGCCGCGGATGTTCTGCATGAACACGAGGTTCCAGAACTCGAGGTAGCGGTCCTCGTCGACCTCGGGGCCGCCTTCGGGACCGTAGTCGGGACCGCGGTCGTAGTACAGCTCCGAGCAGGGGCCGCACGGACCGGGGATGCCCATCGACCACATGTTGTCGGCCTGGCCGCGGCGCACGATGCGGTCGAGCGGGAGACCGATCTGCTTGTGCCAGATGTCGATCGCCTCGTCGTCGTCGAGGTAGACCGTGGCCCAGATGCGGTCGCCGTCCAGGCCCAGGCCGCCGGACTCGAGCGAGCCGGTGGTCAGGTCCCAGGCGAACCGGATCGCCTGCTCCTTGAAGTAGTCCCCGAAGGAGAAGTTGCCGTTCATCTGGAAGAACGTGCCGTGCCGCGAGGTCTTGCCGACCTCGTCGATGTCGGGCGTGCGGATGCACTTCTGCACCGAGGTCGCCCGGTTCCAGTCGGGGGTCGCCTGGCCCAGGAAGTAGGGCACGAACGGGACCATGCCCGCGGGGACGAACAGCAGGTTCGGGTCCTCGATCGCCGGCAGCGGTGCGCTGGGGACCACCGTATGGCCGTTTGACTCGAAGAACTTCAGAAATCGGCGTTGGATTTCAGCGGTCTCCATGGGCACCTCCTTCAAGGTCTCGCACTGCTAGAACGACCGGCCGGCGGCCTGGTCGTCGACTTCTTCCTCGCTCAGGAGCGGCGAGATGTCCTCGCCGCGCTCGATCGCGTCGTACAGCTCGGCCTCCTTGGCCTGCCGCGCCTCGGAGACGTCGGCCCAGAACGACTTGAGCGATTCCCTCATTTCAGCACCGGCACCGCCGATCCGCTCCGCGACCCCGCCCGGAGTGACCGACTCGGCCGCCTTGGTGAGCTTGCGGACCACCACGACGCCGACCACGACGCCGATGCCTACCCAGATCATCCGCTTGAGCACGGGGACCCCTCAATCCGTTTTCCGACTGTCACTTCGCGGCGCGCTTGCGGGACGCCTTCGCCGCCCGCTTGGCCTCGCGCTTGTTCTGACGGGACGCCTCGACCATGCGGCGGACCTGGTCCTCGTCGTAGCCCTGGTTGCGCTTCTTCACGGCCGTGCGCAGGCCGAACCCGAACGCGGCGGCCTTGACGAGGGGCGAGCCGACCGCCGAGACGACCAGGCTCGTGATGTTGGCGACGTTCGACGACACATGCGCGGCGTTGGTCGTGATCGAACCGACCTTCTCCAGCTCGCCTTCGACCTGCACGAGGGAGGCGTTCACATTGTCGAGGGTCGCGTTGGCGTTCCTCAGGATCGGGCCGATCTCGTGATCGACCTTGTCGAGCACGCGGTTCACCCGGTTCACCGTGCCGGTGAGTTTGCGCAACAGACCGACTGCGAGGATGAGGGAAACGATGAAGATGGCGACCGCGACGATCAGCAGCGCGACCTCCCAAAGCCCCACGTTCGTGAACTCCACTGCCAACGTCTCGCCTGGCACAGCTCTTCCCCCTTCGCTGAAGTATTGGCCGACCGGTACGGCTGACGATTCATCCCGGTACTCGCATGAGAGCGACGCAGCCCCGACCTTACCTTGCGGGATCGGACATCCCACGCAACGGGGCGCGCCCGGCACTAACCCGCTTCGGCGAGCGTCGCCCGGTCCTCGGCGAGCCTCGGCAGGGCCGCCTGGGCGGCGACCACCGCGGTGACCTCGGCGCCGACGCACAGCTCGTACCGGTCCCCGCACTCGACCGGGACCACCCACAGTTCGAGGTAGAGCTCGTCGCGCACGTAGCAGCCCTCCTCGCCGACGCCGCCGACGCACAGGGCCGGGTCGGCCGGGGTCCAGCCCGCGTCCAGCACCGCCTTCCAGTACACCTCCGAGGTGTCCTCGACCGTGCCCTCGGACTCCCAGGTGCGCATCCGCACCCGGCACTCCCCCACGCACCAGCGGCTCCCGTAGGTCTCGTCGGCGACGCTCACCGCGGCCCACGCCGGCACCGCCAGCTCGTCCACGGCCCGGCGCGTCGGATCGACCGTGACCGCGCGGCCGACGAACAGGACCGCGGCCACGAGCAGCACCGCCGAGGCCGCGATCGCGACCACGCCCATGCGCAGCCGCTCGATCCGGGCCCCGGTGTCCTCGAGCGCCGACGCGACCCGGCTCGAGGTGCGGTTCGCGGCGCGGCTCGGGGCCCGGTGCGGCGGGCCGTCAGTCGCCATCGGCCGGCCTTCGCGCCTCCTCGCCCTTGCGGACGATCCGGCGGAGCTTCTCCAGGCGCGGGCCGATCTCCGCCTCCAGGCCGTGCCGGGTCGGCCGGTAGTAGTCGCGGCCGGCCACGACGTCGGGCGCGTACCGCTGCGGGACCACCCCGCGCGGGTCGCCGTGCGGGTAGACGTACCCGGTGCCGTGGCCGAGCGCGCCGGCGCCCTTGTAGTGGGCGTCGCGCAGGTCCGGGGGCACCGGGCCGATCTTGCCTCGGCGCACGTCGGCGATCGCCTCGTCGATCGCGGTGATGACCGCGTTCGACTTCGGCGCGGTCGCCAGGTGGGCGACGGCCTGGGCCAGGTTGATGCGGGCCTCGGGCATCCCGATGCGCTCCACCGCGGTCGCGGCGGCGGTGGCGGTCTGGAGCGCGGTCGGGTCGGCCATGCCGATGTCCTCGGACGCGAAGATCACCAGGCGGCGGGCGATGAACCGCGGGTCCTCCCCGGCGACGACCATCCGCGCCAGGTAGTGCATGGCGGCGTCCACATCGGACCCTCGGAGGCTCTTGATGAAGGCGCTGGCGACGTCGTAGTGCCCGTCGCCGTCCCGGTCGTAGCGGACCGCGGCCGTGTCGATGGCGGCCTCGACGACCGCGACGGTGATGACGCCGCCCTCGTCGACCGAGAGCGCGGCGGCCTCGAGCGCGGTGAGCGCCTTGCGGGCGTCGCCGGCGGCGGTGCGGACGAGGTGCTCGCGGGCCTCGGGTTCGAGGACGACCTCGCCGCCCAGACCGCGCTCGTCGGCGACGGCCCGGTCGACGAGCTCCCCGACGTCGGTGGCGTCGAGCTCCCGCAGCGTCAGGAGCACGCAGCGGCTCACGAGCGGGGCGACCACGGAGAAGTAGGGGTTCTCGGTGGTGGCCGCCAGGAGCGTGATCGTGCGGTCCTCGACCGCGCCGAGCAGGGAGTCCTGCTGGGTCTTGGTGAAGCGGTGGACCTCGTCGATGAACAGGATCGTCTGCGGGCCGCCGGTGCGGCGCACGCGCCGGGCCTCGTCGATGGCGGCGCGCACGTCCTTGACGCCGGAGTTGAGTGCCGACATCGCACGGAAGCGCCGGTCCCCCGACTGGGCGACCAGGTGCGCGATGGTGGTCTTGCCGGAGCCGGGCGGCCCCCACAGGATCACCGAGAGCGGCTGGCGGCCCTCCACGACCTGCCGCAGCGGCGAACCGGGGCCCAGCAGGTGGTCCTGGCCGACGAGCTCGTCGAGGGTGCGCGGGCGCATCCGCACGGCCAGCGGCTCGTCGCCGGTGGCCGCGCCGGTGCCGAGGATCCCCGAGCCCTGCGGCTCGGGCGGCTGGGCGATTTCGAACAGTCCTGGTGCGTCCATCTCGCCACCAGCCTAAGCCATCTGCATGAGCGAACCGCAGATCCGCGGTCGAACCGGCGGAATCGCCGCGGACCATCCGGAATGCATTGACAGGGGTCAATCGATGCCCCTACGGTGAAGGAACCGAGATGTTGCCCACCTCACAATCACATTGGGAGGCAATGATGCCCGCAATGGTCCTGGCGATATCCGTCCTCGCGCTCTTCGCCTGCGGATTCCTCTTCTACGCCCGCTATCTCGCCTCGAAGGTCTACCGGCTCGACCCCGCCTACGTCACGCCCGCGCACCGCTTCAACGACGGCGTCGACTTCGTCCCCACCAACCGGCACGTCCTCTTCGGCCACCACTTCACGTCCGTCGCCGGCGCCGCGCCCATCGTCGGGCCCGCCATCGCCGTCTACTGGGGCTGGCTCCCCGCCCTCATCTGGATCGTCGTCGGCACCATCGTCGCCGCCGGCGTCCACGACATGGGCGCCCTCGTCCTCTCCGTCCGCCACAAGGCCAAGGGCATCGGCACCCTCACCAAGGACGTCGTCGGCCCGCGCGCCGGGACGCTGTTCCTCGTCATCATCTTCTTCCTGCTCACCCTCGTGAACGCCGTGTTCGCGGTCGTCATCGGCAACCTGCTGGTGGCCTATCCCGGATCGGTCATCCCGATCTTCGCCGAGATCCCCATCGCCGTCGCCATCGGCTTCTACGTCTACAAGCGCCGCGGCGCGGCCCTGGTCCCGAGCCTGCTCGGCGTCGCCGCACTCTACGTGCTCATCTGGATCGGCAACGAGATCCCGGTCGACATCACGCCGCTCGCCGACGCCATCGGCGTCGACAACCCGCGCAACGTGTGGATCGTGATCCTGTTCGTCTACACGTTCATCGCCGCGCGCATCCCGGTGTGGATGCTGCTCCAGCCACGCGACTACATCAACTCCCACCAGCTCTTCGTCGCCCTCGCCCTCGTGCTCCTCGGCGTCGGGGTCGGCTGGAACACCGTCGTCGCGCCCGCGCTGAACACCGTGCCCGAGGACAGCCCGAGCATGTGGCCGTTCCTGTTCATCACCGTCGCCTGCGGCGCGATCTCCGGCTTCCACTGCCTCGTCTCGTCGGGCACCACCTCGAAGCAGCTCGACAAGGAGACCGACGCCAAGTACGTCGGCTACGGCGGCGCCCTCGGCGAAGGCACGCTCGCGCTCTGCTCGATCCTGGCCGTCAGCGCCGGCGTCGCGGCCTCCCGCGCCGACTGGGACGCCCTCTACCCCGATTTCGCGACCGCCTCGGGCGGCGCCACGTCGAACTTCGTGGGCGGCATCGCCGTCTTCGCGAACAACCTCGGCATCCCCCTCGACGTCGCCGCGATCTTCGCGGCGGTCGTCGTGATCTCCTTCGCCGCCACCACCATGGACACCGGCGTCCGGTTGCAGCGCTACGTGGTCCAGGAGATCGCCGAACTCGCCGGATGGCGCCGGGTGGCGGACCACCTCACCCTCGCCACCGCGATCGCCGTCGCCATCCCGCTCGCACTGGCCCTGATGCCCGGCGGCGAGGACGCCGGGTACGCCTTCGGCGTCCTGTGGCAGCTCTTCGGCACCACGAACCAGCTCCTCGCCGGGCTCGCCCTGGCCGTGATCGCGGTCTGGGTGACCAAGCGGCGCTCGAACCCGATCGCGATCCTCGTCCCGCTCGTGTTCCTGGTGGGGATGACGGTCTGGGCGCTGATCGTGAACCTCGGCAACTTCATCGAGCAGGGCGAGTGGGTGCTCGCGCCGCTCGACGCGATCATCTTCGCGCTCGCCGTCTGGATGATCGTGGAGGCCGCCAGGGGCCTGGTCGCGGCCTGGGGCGACCGCGACGGCCCGGCGCGGACCGCGCCGTCCGAGGACCTGGAGGAGGCCCGGGACTGAAAAGGCGGCAGGGCCGCCGCACCGGTCGGTGCGGCGGCCCTGTCGGGTTCGGGCTAGGAGGCCGAGCCCATGAACTCCTCGAACGGGACGAGGTTGTCGGTCTCGGGGGCGGCGATGTCGTACGAGCCGCCGATCTCGACGACCTCGCTGGTCATCGACATGGTCATGCCGTCCATCTCGGGCAGCTCCATGGACATCGACTTCAGCAGGCCGTCGTCGTCGAGCGCGACGGTGACCTCGATGGACTCGAGCGCGGCCGTGTCGGCGGCCGAGGCGCCTTCGGTGAACGCGGCGAGCGCCTCGGAGTCGGCGGCGAGGGTGCCGGTGTAGGTGTTGTCGGCGGTCTCCTCGACGTTCTCGAGGCTCGAGAGCATCATCTCGGTCTGGGACGCGAGGTCCATGCCGCCGAACTGGGAGTAGACCTCGCCCATGTCGCCTTCGGTGATGTCGGCGGTGAACCAGACGTCCTCGCCGTACTGCTCGGTCATGCCGTCGAACATGCCGCCGGTGATCTGCATGTAGGCGGTCTCGCCGATGACGATCGTCTCGGTGTGCATGTCGCCGAAGAGGGCGGCCATGGCCGGGTCCATCTCCTCGCCGGAGGCCTCGGCCATGGCGCTCATGAGGATGTCGCCGGTGGACTGGGCGTTCTCGCCGTCGACGGTGGTGGTCATGGAGACGAACTCCGCGCCGTTGACCGTCATGGTCGACTCCATCTTGTACGAGTCGTCCGAGAGGCCCTGGAAGGCGGCCGCGACGGCCTCCTGCGGGGAGAGCGCGACGTTCGCGTTGTCGCCGTCGCCGGAGCCGCCGGCGGTGTCGTTCGCGCCGTCGCCGCAGGCGGCGAGGCCGAGACCGAAGGCGGCCACGGCCACCGCGCCGGTGACGCGCAGGGAGGTACGGGTGTGCATGGATGTGCTCCTGGGAATCGGGGATGGTGTTCCGAGTCCGAGCTTAAGGGACGGCCTCCACACCGTGGGGTACGGCGGCCGCCCCTTGAGGAGTTCGTTACCAGGCTGTTTGCAGCCGTTCGTATTCGGCGGCAGTGATCGGGACTACGGTGCCGTGGCGCGGACTCGCCGGGAGGTCGTACTCGGCCACCGGGGTCCACTCGCCGGAGGCGAGGTCGGTGGTGGCGAACGGCACGTAGCCGCGTCCGCCGAACTCGTCGATGAACAGGTACCACTTGTCCTCGGTGTTCGACTTGAACACGAGCGGGCCCTCGCCGGCGCTGATGGCGCCGGAGCCGATGCAGTCGGCGAGGAACTCCCACTCCGCGTCGGGCGCGAGCGAGGTCGCGGTCTCGGCGAGGATGAACTTGCCGCAGGGCGTGGAGGCCGAGTTCGAGCGCTCGTCCTTGGTGAACCGGTAGTAGGTGCCGTCGTCCTCGATCATGGTGGAGTCGATCGTGGAGTAGCCCTGGTCGACCCAGACCTGCGCCTCGGAGAAGTGGACGAAGTCGCGCGTGGTCGCGTACATCATGCGGTGGTAGAAGCCGTCGGAGTGGTCGTCGGTGGCGAACAGCGGCGAGGCCCAGAAGACGACGTAGGCGTCCTGTTCGGGATCCCAGTACGCCTCGGGGGCCCAGGTGGCGCCGGCGTTCTCGGGCGAGACCTGGACGAGCCGGCCCTCGGACCAGTTCACGAGGTCGTCGGACTCCCAGACCATGATCGAGAGGCTGCCGTGGCGCTGCGCGCGGTTCCAGTCGCCGTTGCCGTTGATCTTGAGGTCGGTGGCGATGAGGAAGAAGCGGTCGCCTTCGGGCGAGCGGATGAGGAACGGGTCGCGGACTCCTTGCTCGCCCTGGTCGGAGGTGAGGATCGGCCGGGCGGTGCCGTCGGCGTCGCGGTTGAGCTCGGTGAAGCTGAGCGGGTCGTCGCCATCGCTCAGGGCGCCGTAGACCTGCTCGCCGGTGGGGGTGCCCTCGCCGGTGAAGTAGGTGAAGAAGTAGCCGGTGTAGTCGGCTTCGGCCGGCAGCGGCGGCACGGTCGCGGTGAAGTGGAGCTTCCGCTTCTCGCCGCTGCGCTCGACCGTGGCAGTGAGCTTGACCTTGTAGGTGCGGCCGCCGGGTTCGTCGCGGTGCACGATGCCGTCGGTGCCGATGACGCCGGGCTTGTTCGACTTCCAGGTGATGGTGGAGCCGTTGGCGCCCTCGGTGGGCAGGTGGATCGAGGAGCGCACGTCGTCGAGGTTGGGGATGGCGACGGCGCCGGCGTCGAGGGCGACCGCCTCTTCGTCGTCGTATTCGGCGAGGACCGTGGCGGTGAAGTCGCGCTGCCGCTGCACGGTCCCGAGCACGACCGTGGCCGTGAGGGTGACCTCGGCATCGGATTCCTCCATCGCCGGGCGGGTGACGGTGCCGTCGGGCGCGATGACCGCGGGATCGCTTGACGCCCAGGTGATCTGGGAGCCGTTCGCGCCCTGGTCGGGGAGGTCGAGGTCGGCGGTGACGGCGCCGGTGTCGCCGAGGTCGATCGCGGCGGCGTCCTCGGCGGCCTTCTCGGCGCTGAGGTGGGCGGCGAGGCCGCCGATGTCGGCGGCGGCCAGCGCGCCGTCGTAGATGCGGAAGTCGGCGAAGCGGCCGTGGAGGTACCGGTCGCCGGAGTAGAGCGACCGGCCGAGGTAGTTGGCGGCGGTCGCGCCGGAGCCGATGTCGCCGGGGACGGTGGTGACGGCTTCGTTGCGGGCGACCTCCTGGCCGTTGAGGTAGAGGACCGCGGTGCCGTCGGCGAGGGTGTAGGCGAGGTGGTTCCAGGTGCCGCGGGCGAGGTCGGCGCCGGAGCCGGTGTTCTGCTCGCAGGTCCAGTGGCAGGTGGAGATCGCGGTGCGGTAGCCGTTGCCGGTGGTGAAGAGGTAGCCGTTCCCCCAGGAGCCGCTGGAGTTGCCGAGTCCGTAGATGAAGTAGGGGCTGGCCTGGTCGGGCTCGATGTAGACCTCGGCGGTGACGGTGATCGCGTCGAGGCCGGCGAGGAGGTCGTCGGGCAGGTCGACGTAGTCGTCGACGCCGTCGAGGCGGAGGCCCTCGTCCCAGGTGCCTCCGGTGAGGGTGCCGTCGTGGCCGTTGCCGGAGGAATCGGCGACGACCGAACCGGAGGTCTCGTCGAATTCGTACCAGAGGAGCGGGGCGGCCGCGTCGGCGGCGACCGCCGGGACGGCGGGAGCCGCGACCGCGAGCGCGGCGGCGAGAGTTCCCAAGAGGCGCTTAGACGTCACTGTCCAACCTATCTTCGCTCGGCCGATCACACAGGTGAGGCGCTGAGTGATCGGTAACCATTCGGGTCGGGAAAGCGTACCTCAAGAATCGACATCGATGAACATTCGAATATCACGAATTCCGATCGATATCGGAGGATCGTCGCAGGTGGACATCGGACCCGAATCGTGACTACGATGGCAATTCCATTGAAATACATCTATGTCATGATTTCTCCGCTTCCGTACCGGCACCACGAGAGACAAGGAGCATCCATGCGACGCAGACTGCCCGCCATCGGCGCGGCGATCGCCGGGATCGTCCTGGCCGCGGGCACGGCCACCGCCTCGGCGCAGGACGTCTCGCCCGAGCAGACGCCCGCCTTCGACTTCGCGAACGGCGACACCGTCGCCACCGGCCTGACGATCCCGTGGGGCCTGACGTTCCTCCCCGACGGGATCTCGGGGATCGTCGCCGAGCGCAACTCCGGCGACGTCCTGCGCATCGGCACCGACGCCGACCCGGTGGTCCTCGGGACCCTCGACGTCGTCGGCGGGACCGGCTCGTTCGACGAGCGCGGGCTCCTCGGCCTCGCCGTCTCCCCCACCTTCGCCACCGACGGCTGGGTCTACGCCTACATCTCCACGGCGGAGGACAACCGGGTCGTCCGGTTCACGCTCGACAGGTTCGAGCCCGAGCCGATCGTCACCGGCATCCCCTCCGCGCTCAACCACAACGGCGGCCGCATCGCCTTCGGGCCCGACGGCAAGCTGTACATCACCACCGGCGACGCGAACGACACCGCGAACGCCCAGGACCTCGACAGCCTCGGCGGGAAGATCCTGCGGGCGAACCCCGACGGCAGCGTGCCCGAGGACAACCCCTTCGAAGGCTCGCTGGTCTACACCTGGGGCAACCGCAACGTGCAGGGCCTGTCCTGGGACGCCGACGGCGACATGTACTTCTCGGAACTCGGCCAGAACACCTGGGACGAGCTGAACTACGGCCAGGCCGGCGGCAACTACGGCTGGCCGGTCGTCGAAGGCGCCGGCGGCGGGCCGGAGTACGTCGACCCGCTCGTCACCTGGAGGACCTCGGAGGCGTCGCCTTCGGGGGCCGAGGTCGTGGGCGACACCGCGTACGTCGCGGCCCTGCGCGGCCAGCGCCTGTGGACGGTCCCGGTCGCGGACGGCGAAGCGGGCGACCCGGTCGCCGTGCTCGTCTCCGAACTCGGTCGTATCCGGACCGTCGAACTCGGCCCGGACGGCTGGCTGTGGGTGGCCACATCGAACGGCAACGGGCAGGACCGGGTCATGCGGTACCCGCCGGTCGAAGGCTAGGAAATGAAAAGCGGCCCGCGGATTTCGCTCCGCGGGCCGTTTGCCATAAGGGACTACCCCTGAGCTTGATCAGAGTTCTCCTCGCTGGGCGACTCGGAGGCCGGGCTGGAAGGCTCGCCGTCAGACGGGGACGGGGACTCGGTTTCCGACTGAGTCTCGCTCGGCGTCTCGGAAGCGGTCTCCGAAGGCGACTCGCTCGGAGACTCGGAAGTCTCCTCCTCGGTGGTTCGGTCCCAATCCTCGTCGGTTTCCTCTTCAGTTGTCGGTGCCTCTTCTTCCGACGTCTCCTCGGTCTCGGTGACCTTCTCTGTAGGACTCGAGGTCTCACTGTCCTCGATGTTGCCGCGGTTCTGGTTCTCGTTGATCCACCAGATCAGGCCGCCGAGGAGCAACAGTGCCAGGACGATCGCCCCGATGGTGAGCCACAGTGCCGTGCGGCTCTTCTCGTGCTCCTGCGGCATCTGGCCGGTGGGGTGCGCGGCCGTGTTGCCGCCAGCGCCCGCGCCGGCGGCCATGCCGCCGATGAGGGCGGTCTGGTCGGCGCCGAGGAGCTGAGTGGACTGGCCGTCGGGCGGGGTCGAGGCGAGGGGGATGCTGCCGGTGACGACGCGGCCTTCCCGGGCGGAGCGGGCCATGTCGGCGGCCGAGGCGTAGCGGGCGCGCGGGTCCTTCTGGAGCGACTGGAGCACGACCTGGGCGACGCCGGGCGGGATGTCGCGGGACAGCGGCGGCGGGGCCTGGGTCATATGGCCGTTCATGACCGCGACGGGCGTGTCGGAGACGAACGGCGGGCGGCCCATGAGGGCTTCGTACGCGACGATGCCGAGCGAGTAGAGGTCGCTCGCGCCGGTCAGCTCGGCGCCGTTGAGCTGCTCGGGCGAGGCGTAGGCGAGCGTTCCCATGACCGTGCCGGTCTCGGTGAGGCCGGAGGCGCCGCGAGCGGCGGAGATGCCGAAGTCGACGATCTTGGCCGCGCCGGTCTCCTCGTCGACGAGGAGGTTCGCGGGCTTGATGTCGCGGTGGATGATGTCGTGGCGGTGGGCCGTCTCGAGCGCGTCGGCGGCGGCCGCGACGATCTGCATGACTTCGGCGGGCGGGAGCGTGCCGCGGTCCTTGAGGATCTCGGCGAGGGAGCGGCCCCGCACGAGTTCCATGACCAGGTAGGAGATGAGGCCGTCCTCGCCGTCCTCTTCGCCGTAGTCGTAGAGCGCGACGATGCCGGGCGACTGGAGTGCGGCCACGGCGCGGGCCTCGAGCTGGAAGCGGGCGCGGAACTTGTCGCTGTTCGAGAGGCCGGCGTGCAGGATCTTGATCGCCACCGTGCGGCCGAGGCGGGTGTCGGTGCCCTTCCAGACCTCCCCCATGCCGCCAGCGGCCAGCCGTTCGTCCAATCGATAGCGACCCGCCACCGAGGTCCCGCTCTGCACGTCGAACCCGCTCCTCTTACTCCTGCATCGGCCGGATGCTACATATATCAGCCCCTGCCGGGCTGCGGCCACCGCCCGCGAACTCCTGCCGTCGAAGATGCTGAGGGGCAACCGGGCACTCGAACGAGTGACGGCCCGAGCCGCTGGCTCGGGCCGCGCACTACGTCATCGTAGGGCTAAGGGGCAACCGGGTCGGTACCCGCTTCCACCTCGGGCACGAAGTCGATCCCGGCCTCGGCGCGCTGCTCAGGCGTGATCGGCGTCGGTGCCGAGGTCAGCGGGTCGACGCCGCCGCCGGCCTTCGGGAACGCGATCACGTCGCGGATCGAGTCGGTCTTGGCGAGCAGCATGCAGACGCGGTCCCAGCCGAGCGCGATGCCGCCGTGCGGCGGGGCGCCGTACTTGAGGCCCTCGAGGAGGAAGCCGAACTTCTCCTGGGCGTCCTCGTGGGTGAGGCCGAGCACGTCGAAGACGCGGCTCTGGACCTTGGCGTCGTGGATACGGATCGACCCGCCGCCGAGCTCGTTGCCGTTGAGGACGATGTCGTACGCGTAGGTGAGCGCGTTGGCGGGGTCGGTCTCGAACTTGTCGACCCACTCCGGGTTCGGGGAGGTGAACGGGTGGTGGATCGCGGTCCAGCCGCCGTCGTCGGTGGGCTCGAACATCGGGGCGTCGACGACCCAGCAGAACGCCCACGCGTCGGGGTCGATGAGGCCCACACGCTTGCCGATCTCGAGGCGGGCCGCGCCGAGCAGCTCCTGGGCGTCGCGCCGGTCGGCGCCGGCGGCGAAGAAGACCGCGTCGCCGGCCTTGGCCCCGACGGCGTCGGCGAGCCCGGCGAGGTGCTCCTCGGACAGGTTCTTCGCGACCGGGCCCTTCGGCTCGCCGGTCTCGGCGTTGAAGGTGATGTAGGCGAGGCCCTTGGCGCCGCGCGCCTTGGCCCAGTCCTGCCAGCCGTCGAGCTCCTTGCGGGTCTGGGCGGCGCCGCCGGGCATGACGACCGCGCCGACGTAGCCGCCGGCCTCGATCGCGCCGGCGAAGACGCGGAACTCGGTGCCGCGCAGGTAGTCGGTGAGTTCGACGAGCTCCTGGCCGAAGCGCAGGTCGGGCTTGTCGGAGCCGTAGCGGTCCATGGCGTCGTGCCACTGCAGGCGCGGAATCGGCAGCGGAACCTCGTAGTCGGCGAGCTCGGCCCACAAGGCGGCGACGATGCGCTCGCCGAGGTCGATGATGTCGTCCTGGTCGACGAACGAGGCCTCGATGTCGAGCTGGGTGAACTCGGGCTGGCGGTCGGCGCGGAAGTCCTCGTCGCGGTAGCAGCGGGCGATCTGGAAGTACTTCTCGAAGCCGCCGACCATGAGGAGCTGCTTGAACAGCTGCGGGGACTGCGGCAGCGCGTACCAGGTGCCGGGCTGCAGGCGCACGGGCACGAGGAAGTCGCGGGCGCCCTCGGGGGTCGAGCGCGTCAGCGTCGGGGTCTCGATCTCGACGTAGCCGTCCTCGACGAGGAGGTTGCGGGCGATGTGGTTGGCCTTGGAGCGCAACCGGATCGCGTGGCTGGGGCCGGAGCGGCGCAGGTCGAGGTAGCGGTGGCGCAGGCGCACGTCCTCGGAGACGTCGACGTGCTCGTCGATCTGGAACGGCAGCGGCGCGGCCTCGGAGAGGACCTCGAGCGCGGTCGCGTTGACCTCGATCTCGCCGGTCGGCAGGTCGGGGTTCTCGTTGCCCTCGGGCCGACGCGTGACGGTGCCGGTGACGGCGACGCAGAACTCGTTGCGCAGCTCGTGGGCGGCCTTGGCGGCCTCCGAGTCGCGGAAGACGACCTGGACGACGCCCGAGGCGTCGCGCAGATCCACGAACTCCACCCCACCGTGATCGCGGCGACGCGCCACCCATCCGGCGAGGGTGACTTGCTGGTCGACGTCCGCGGCACTCAGCGTGCCGGCGAGGTGTGTCCGATACACGGGCTCAATACTCCTCGGGTGTGTTTGGATCGGCTGGCTGCTCGTCCGATTCTCGCAGCGGACGGCGCCCGCCAGCAATCGTATAACCGCTGGAGTTCGCGCTGAGCATGCGTGCCGCCGGGCACGGCCGGAGTCACCCGGGGACCGGGCCGTCAGCGGGCCCGTTCCCGGTCGGGTGGCCGCTTCGGCGCGCGAGCGTGCTGCCGGGCTCCCCGTTGCAGCGCGAGCCGTGCTGCTGAACTCCCTCTTCAGCGCGACGCGTGCATCTGAGCCCCTTCTTCAGCGCGCGGGCGTGCTACTGAGCTTCCTCTTCAGCGCGCGAGCGTGCTACTGAACTCCTACTTCAGCGCGCGAGCGTGCTGAAGCCGAGCAGCCGGACCACCACGTCGAGGAAGCGTCGGGCGTCGGAGACGATCGCGTCGGCCTCTTCCGGCGTGACGATGTCGGGGATGCCCGCTTGGGCGAGCACCCGCTTGCGGGCCGTGCGGGCGAAGTGGGAGGCCCACTCCTCCAGTTCCGGCGCGACGTTGCGCAGGAGCTCCCAGGTGCTGGACGGGCGGCCGGGGCGGCGCCTGCCGGTGGCGTCGCCGGCGCGGACGGCGAGCACCGCGACCGCGACGCGCAGGGCCGCCATGTGGGCCTCGGCGTAGCGCTCGCCGGGCCTGACGCGCTCGGCGGCGTCGTCGAGATCGGTGCGGGCGGTGGCGAGGAGCTGCAGCGGTGATCGGTTGGGGAGCTGGTCGGCGGGGATGCGCAGGCGTGAGTTCGAGACGGTGCCGGCCTGCACGAGTCGGGGCGAGCCGGTGCCGGCGGTCGACACGGTCGAAGCGGATCGGGTGGCTCCGGGTCGGGAAGCAGCCATGGTGGCCTCCTAAACCTGTTCGAACTTGCGTTCGAGAAATATGGAACCACAGGGGTACGACATTTCCAACCCCCAACTTCGCACAAAATCAGCGATCGGCTACGCATTGTCGCCCATCCGACAGGGAAAGCCTTGCGCGGCAATGAGAAAGCGTCGCGAACCTCACGGTTCGCGACCCTTCGAATTCGTTCCTCGGACACCGGGTGTTCGAAAGAGCCCCGCGGCACCCCGCTCCTGCGCCCTGTGCCTTCGCTTACTCTGCGACCTCGTCGATCAGGCGCAGGTGTCCGCGGGCCTCGTCGACGCGCCCCAGGCGCTGGAGGGTGCGGCCCAGGAGCAGGCGGGCGTAGAAGTCCGCCGGGTTGGCCTCGACCATCTTCTCGCTCAGCGCCAGGGCCTTGTTGAGCTGCGCCGACTTGAAATAGGCGCGGGCGGCCGCGAGCATGACGCCGGGGTGCTCGGGGTGGTCCCGCAGCAGCGGCTCCAGGAACTGGAGGGCCGCGTGCGGGTCCTTCCTGGCGAGCATCTCCTCGGCGTCGCGCAGGCGCTGGGTCTCCTCGGGGACCCGGCGCTCGCGGGAGGCGGAGTCGATGAAGGCGGCGATCTGGTCGTCGGTGATGTCGTCGGAGCGCATTGGATCCTCAACGCACCCCGAAACCGGAACATTCCCCGGATTCAGTCGTTGCGCAGCGCCGCCGACACGACGATGACGAGCTGGAGCAGGCCCAGGGCTGCCAGGAGCATCCAGCCGGTGATGGTGATCGTCACGACCCCTTCGGTCCACTCCGAGTACTGGCCGCCGCCGGCGACGGCGATGACACCGCACGCGCCCAGGCCGAGGGCCACGACCACCTCGCGGACCGAGCGCTCCCCGAACGTGACCATGCCAAGCTCGTTCAGGCCGACCTGGCGGGCGCGCAGCCGGGTGAGGACGTACATCCAGCACAGGGCGCCGGTGACCGCGACGGCCCAGCCCGGGGCGCCGAGGAACCACAGGGCCAGGAGCCAGCACGCCTCCGAGAGGCGGGCCGCGAGCGGTTCGAGCACGAGGACGCGCCGGGAGAGGCTCGTCGAGCGGGCGGCGATGAGGGTGTAGGAGGCGTCGCACAGCGCGGTGACCGCGATCAGCGGCAGCGCGACGAGGACGACCGGGCCGCCGACGACCACGCAGAAGGGGATGACGAGGCTGGCGGCGAGGCCGACGCCGACGACCGCGCCGGGCTTGAGCCGGGTGGAGAGGATGACCCTGCCTACAAGGGAGTCGGCGGGCACGCGGGAGACCATGAGTGTTGTTCTAGCAGACGGTGTCACGCGCGCATTCGCAGCATCGAGCATAGAAGAGGACTCTACGTGTTGACCCGGTGACCGCAATCCCTCGATCGGGTAACCGACAGCGGGACCGGCGCTAGCCGCGGAGGTTCCTCCACACGCGGCGCGTGGAGCGGGAGTGGTTCAAGGTGGTGAAGTGCAGCCCCGGCGCGCCCTCGGCGAGGAGCCGGTCGCCCATCACGGTGGCGGTCTCCACGCCGATGTCGCGGATCGCGTCGCGGTCGTCCTCGACCGCGCGCAGCCGCTCGGCCAGGTCCTCGGGGAACGCCATCCCGGTGAGGACGGCGAACCGCTCGATCTGCTTGATGTTCGTGATCGGCATGATCCCCGGGACGATCGGGACGTCGCACCCGGCGGCGGCGACCGCGTCGCGCAGCCGCAGGTAGTCCTCGACGGCGAAGAAGATCTGCGTGATCGCGAAGTCGGCGCCGGCGCGGCACTTGTCCACGAAGTGGCGCACCCCCGTCTCCCAGTCGACGTCGCGCGGGTGGCCCTCCGGGAACGCCGCGACCCCGACGCTGAAGTCGCCGGACTCCTTGATGAGCTCGACGAGCTCGCGGGCGTACTCGATGCCACCGGGGTGCTTGACCCACTCGCCGCGCGGGTCGCCCGGCGGGTCGCCGCGCAGGGCCAGGATGCTGCGCACCCCGACGTTCGCGAAGTGGCCGATGAGGTTGCGCAGCTCGGCGACCGTGTGGCCGACCGCGGTGAGGTGCGCCATCGTCAGCAGCGTCGTGTCGGAGATGATCCGGTCGGTCGTCTCGATCGTCTTGTCGCGTGTCTTGCCGCCCTGGCCGTACGTCACCGACACGAAGTCGGGGCCGAGCTGCTCCAGGTTGCGGAGCGTGCGCCAGAGGATCCCCTCGTCCTTCTCGGAGCGGGGCGGGAACATCTCGAAGGAGAACCGGGGCGTGCCGGAACGGAGCAGGTCGCCGACCTTCGCGACCTGCTGCGGCATCACACTGGGCGTTCCGAGAGTCATGACCCAACGGTAACGGCTCTGATACACGTGTCCTGACCTGCATTCCAGGCCACCCAACAGGTGAGACGCGCCCGAGCTCGTCTAGCGTTCGAACCGTGGAGCTCAACGAGCGCATCGACGCGGCCCTCGCGGCCTTCCTGGACCGGCAGGCCGCGGTCATCTGCGGCATCGACGAACGGCTCGGCGTCTACGCGGACGCGGTCCGGGACTTCGTGCTCGGCGGCGGGAAGCGGCTCCGCCCCGCGTTCGCGTACTGGGGCGCCCGCGGCGCGGGCCTCGAGGACTCCGACGCCCTGGTGGCTTGCGTGTCGTCGCTGGAGCTGCTCCAGGCGTCCGCGCTCATGCACGACGACCTCATCGACGGCTCGGACACCCGCCGCGGCGCGCCCTCGGTGCACCGCCGGTTCGCGGCCCTCCACGAGTCCGAGGGCTGGTCGGGTCGGCCCGAGGAGTTCGGGGCCGCGGCCGCGATCCTCCTCGGCGACCTGTGCCTGGCCTGGTCGGACGAGCTGTTCTGCTCGGCCGGGATGCCGTTCGCGAAGGTCGCGGCCGCCCGGAGCGACTTCGACCTCATGCGCACCGAAGTGAGCGCCGGCCAGTACCTGGACGTGCTCTCCGAAGTGCGCCGGGACGTGTCCGAGGCGACGGCCGCGAAGGTCGCCCGGTACAAGTCCGCGAAGTACACGATCGAGCGGCCGCTGCTCATCGGCGCGTCGCTCGCGGGTGCGGACGACCGCGTCCGCGGCCACTACTCGGCGATCGGGCTGCCGCTCGGGGAGGCGTTCCAGCTTCGCGACGACGTCCTCGGCGTGTTCGGCGACCCGGCCCAGACCGGCAAGCCCGCCGGCGACGACCTGCGTGAAGGCAAGCACACGTTCCTCGTCGCCCGGGCCTCGGCGGCCGCCGACCCGGGCCAGCGCGCGGTGCTCGACGCGAGCCTCGGCGACCCGGACCTGGACGCCGCCGGCGTGGCGCGGCTGCGGGCGATCCTGATGGACACCGGCGCGCTGGCCGACACGGAGCAGCGGATCGAGGCGCTGGCGTCCGAGGCGGAGGCGGCGCTGGAGTCCTCGCGCGCGGACGTGGACCCGGCGGCGCTGGAGGTCTTCGCGGGGCTGCTGGTGAAGGCCGTGAAGCGCGATTTCTGAGGGACCCGCGTTTTTTCGTTCGTTCGCATGACCCACGCACGGGTGACCTGACGGTAACCCGGCGTGTCGTCCTTCGTTAATCCGGGTGACGGACAGGAAGGACGGTGGGAGCACAGGTGGGACTCTTCGGCGCCATCGGGCGCGAGACCAGGGGGGCGATCCGCTCGCTCGGCTACGATCTGCGCCGCTCGAAGCGGTTCCGGCGGATCGGGGTGATCGCGGTGGCCACGGTCGCGGGCGGGGTCATCGCGACGGGGGCGCTGGTGCGCGGGGAACCGGTCCCGGGGCTGCCGGGCATGGGCGACGCGGACGACTCGGACATCGTCAAGGGCTGGTTCGGCGGCGCGGACACGACCGGTCAGGACGCGGAGTCGTCCCAGGCCGAGTCGGCCTCGCCGAGCGGCGAGCCGAGCGCGAGCGAGTCGCCCGCGGGGTCGAACTCGCAGGAGCGCGGAACGGGGTCGGGCACGGGCGGGCATTCGCCGGACCTGGTGCCGATCGGCGGCGACGAGCCGACGGGGCCGGGCGGCGAGGAGAGCTCGCCGACGGCCGAGCCGACCACCGAGCCCGCGGAGGAGCCGACGTCGACCGGGCCGACGGAGGAGCCGACCACCGAGGCGCCCACGACGCAGGAGCCGAGCGAGTCGGCGAGCCCGAGCGGTTCGCCGAGCGGGCCGGTCGCCGAGCAGATGCCGCGGTCCTCGTCAGTGCCGGTGCCGCGGAAGAGCCCGATCGGCGGATAGGGGGCGGGGCGCCTCAGTCCTGCTCGGGCGGGGGTTCGCCTTTGGTCTGGGCCAGTTCGGTTCTGATCGCGGAGATGTTGCGCTTGACGGCGGCGACGTCGGGGCTGTCGGGGTTCTCGTCGCCGCGGCGCTGGTCGCGGGCGACGAGGGTGGCGAGGTTGACCAGTTCGCGCTGAAGCTGCCCCAGGAGCGAGGAGGCGTCCTTGCCCCAGCGTCTGGCGGCCCGCTGGCGGGCCTTGCGGCGCGAGCGCAGCGACCGCATCTCGGTGAGGTCCTCGGTCGTGATCACCGATTCGTCCTCATCGGACATGGTGGTGACGAACCAGCGCCATTCGGCGCGGGCCGCGAAGTGGTAGAGCATGAAGAACAGGCCGAGGATGATCAGGCCCTTGCCGTAGGTGAGCGGGATCGCGAGCCCGTTCGGGAAGGCGTCGGGCATCGGCAGGTTCCACAGGCCGTGCATGCCCAGTGCGAGCGCGAACAGGCCGATCATGACGCCGAGGCGGGTGGAGAAGCGGCGGCGGGTCTGGGTCACGAAGAACGCGATGCCGAGCCCGGCGGCGCCGGTGTAGAGCGGGTGCGAGAACGGCCCGGCGACGAGGACCCGCGTGAACGTGACGGTGAGGGCCCCGGTCATGTCGGAGTTGGGGTTCAGCGCCGCGAAGTGGACCGCATAGGTGAGGTTCTCGACGACTTGGAAGCCGAGGCCGACCAGCGCGCCGTAGATGAGGCCGTCGATGGAGCGGTCGAAGTGCTCGCGGACGATGAGGACGAGCATGATCACGCCGAGGGCTTTGAGCCATTCCTCGTTGATGGGGCCGACGAGGGCCGGGCCCCAGGTGCGGGCCCATTTGGTGTCGGTCAGTTCGGCGAGGACGACGAGCGCGGCGTTGTTGGCGACCATGGCGAGGGCGACGCAGACGATGCCGCCCCAGGCCATCGCGGCGGCGCGGACGGTGGGCGGTTCGCGCTCGAACAGGTCCAGGCGGGACAGGATCTGGAGGAAGACGATCGCGAGGACCGCGTTGACGGCGATGGAGGCCCACAGGGCGGTGGCGATGTCGGCGCGGTCGGGCGCGAGGACCGAGCCGAGTTCGAGCAGGCCGAAGACGAGGCAGGCGACGAACAGCCAGTAGGCGGGCCGGCGGATGCGGATGAACGCGCCCTGGCTCTCGACCACGATGCGCTCGGTGCGGACGGTCACTTGCCCTCCAGGACGAACGCGGCCACGTACGGGTCGGGGTCGACTTCGGGGGCGGCGGGGTCGGAGCCGGGGGCGATGAGGATGAGGATGGCGGCGGCGCCCTTGCCGTTGCCGACGACGGTGATCGAGCCGGCGCTGTCGATGCCGATGATGTCGGCGCGGTAGCCGGAGAGCCCGGCGCCGTCGTGGGCGTATTCGCGGACGTTGTTGTACACGTAGCCGTTCTGGCCGATGACGGGCTGGACGCGGCGGTCGAGGAGCCGCTCGAGGCTGTCGACGCCGGAGTCGACCTCGACGGAGGCGCGCAGGTGGTCGAGCACGAAGTTCTGGCGCTGGTCGGCGAAGTGGACGCCGGGGCTGGTCCAGCCGCTGCCCGGCAGCTCGTACTCGAGGCGGGCGCCGGGGACGGGGTAGGACTGCAGGTAGAGGGTGTCGCCGTCGCCGATGCTGAGGACCGAGTCGCCGAGGGCGCGTTCGAGGCCGAGCCACAGCCCGACCGGGAGTGCGATGGCGAGGGCTGCGACGACGGCCTGCCACATGCGGCCCTGTTCCAGCCCCAGCCGGTTCAACCGAATGGTGACCTCGCTCAACGCGTCCCCTTCCCGAGCCCGCCACACACGTGGTTCAAAGGTACGGGAAGGGGACCATCGTTTGTCCGGTTTTTCTGCCGAGGCGCGGCTGCCGTCGGGTGGGCGACGGCCGCGTTCGGGCCGGTCAGGCGAGCTTGGTGACCCAGCCGTGGGTGTCCTCGGTGCGGCCGTACTGGAGGTCGAGGAGGGTCTGGCGCAGCTGCATGGTGAACTTGCCGGCTTCACCGCCGCCGATGGTGAACGCGCCGTCGCGGCGCTTCACGGTGCCGACCGGGGTGATGACGGCGGCGGTGCCGCACGCGAACGCCTCGGTGAGGACGCCGGCCTCGGCGTCGTCGCGCCACCGGTCGATCGAGTACTTGGTCTCGCGGACCTCCCAGCCGGCCTCGGCGGCGAGCGTCATGATGGCGTCGCGGGTGATCCCGGCCAGGATGGTGCCCAGCTCGGGGGTGTAGAGGACCTGCTCGTTCTCGTAGACGAAGAACAGGTTCATGCCGCCGAGTTCGTCGACGTACTTGTACTCCACGGCGTCGAGGAAGATCACCTGGTCGCAGCCGTGCTCGATGGCCTCGGACTGGGGCAGGAGGCTCGCGGCGTAGTTGCCGCCGGCCTTGGCGGCGCCGGTGCCGCCCGGTCCGGCCCGGTTGTACTCCTCCGAGACCCACAGGGTCAGGGGCTTGGGACCGCCCTTGAAGTAGGCGGCGGCCGGGGAGGCGATGAGCAGGTACGTGTACTCCTTGGCGGGGCGCACGCCCAGGAACGCCTCGGAGGCGATCATGTAGGGCCGCAGGTACAGGGTGGCCTCGTCCTGGCTCGGGACCCAGTCGCCGTCCGCGGCGAGGAGTTCGCGGATCGACTCGAGGAACCACTCCTCGGGGAGGTGCGGCATGGCCATGCGGTCCGCCGACAGGTTGAGGCGGTGCGCGTTGGCCTCGGCGCGGAACAGGCCGATGCCGCCGTCCTGGTGCCGGTACGCCTTGAGGCCCTCGAAGATCTCCTGGGCGTAGTGCAGGACCGCCGCCGCCGGGGAGAGGGTCAGCGGGCCGTAGGGCTTGACCACGGCGTCGTGCCAGCCGCGGCCCTCGGTCCAGGTCATCTGGAACATGTGGTCGGTGAACACGGTGCCGAAGACGGGGTCGGCGAGGATGCGTTCGCGCGTCTCGGGCGGGGTCGGGCTCGGGTGCGGCTCGCGCCGGAGGTCGGGAAGACCGTCGGTGGTCATGGATCTGTCCTTCGGGTTCACAAGATCGTGTGCTTGGGCGTCTGGTCCTGATGCTTAACTTACCGCTCGTTCAGGTGGTCGGGCAGCAGGCTTGCATCACGTGGACGGCATGTGAAAAGCGCCCGGCGAGACGCTCTGTTGAGCGCGGGCCCGCCGGGCGCTGAGACTGGTGCTGGTCTAGCTGAGCTGTCCGGCGACGTCGGCGGCTACTCGGTCGCCTACCTCGCCGGTGCGGATCGTGGTCCCGCTGTCGCGGGAGGCGAGCTCGCGCTCCACGGCGGCGTTCACCGCGGCGGCCGCGTCGGCGCGGCCGAGGTGCTCGAGCAGGAGCGCGGTGGAGGAGATCGCGGCGACCGGGTCGGCGATCCCCTGCCCGGCGATGTCCGGGGCCGAGCCGTGCACGGGCTCGAACGTCGACGGGTGCGTGTGGTCGGGGTTGATCGAACCCGTCGCGGCCAGGCCGATGCCGCCGGTCACGGCCGCGGCGATGTCGGTGAGGATGTCGCCGAACAGGTTGTCGGTGACGATCACGTCGAACGTGTGGGGCCGGTTCACCAGGAACATGGCGGCGGCGTCCACGTGCTGGTACTCCGTGGTCACGTCCTGGTACTCGGCGGCGACGTCGTCGAAGGTCCGCTTCCACAGGCCGCCGGCGTGCACGAGCACGTTCGTCTTGTGGACGAGCGTGAGGTGGCCGCGGCGGCGGCGGGCGCGCTCGAACGCGTCGCGGATGACCCGCTCGGTGCCGTAGCGCGTGTTCAGGGACTCCTCGGTGGCGATCTCGGCCGGGGATCCGGTGTGGAGGTTCCCGCCGGCGCCGGTGTACAGGCCCTCGGTGCCCTCGCGGACCACCACGAAGTCGATGTCGCCGGGCTTGACGTCGGCCAGCGGCGAGGTCGCGCCCGGGTACAGGCGGCTCGGCCGCAGGTTCACGTACTGGTCGAACTCGAAGCGGAGCCTCAGCAGCAGGCCGCGCTCCAGGACGCCCGGCGGGACCGACGGGTCGCCGATGGCGCCCAGGAGGATCGCGTCGTGGCCGTCCAGCTCGGACAGCACGGACTCGGGGAGGACCTCGCCGGTGCGGTTGTACAGGCGCGCACCGAGGTCGTACTCGGTGGACTCGTAGCCGGGGAGGGCCACGGAGAGCGCCTTCTGCGCCTCGGCGATGACCTCTTGCCCGATGCCGTCGCCTGCGATGACCGCGATCCTGCTCATGGTGCCTCTCTGGTTTCGTTTCCTCGCTGCCCCGCGCACTCGGACCCGTCCGGCAGTGGCGCTCGGATGCCTCCGGGGCGCCGCCGGAAACGGGGAATGCGGGCGGGTGCGTTCACCATAACGCACCCGTCCCGCATTCCGACGAACGACTCTCAGCAGATGGAACCGGCCCGAATCCGCTGCGAGGCGGCTCAGTCCTTCAGGGTCACGGCCTTGGCGCCGGTCGCGCCGACCGAGTCCTTGACGCGGCCCAGCACCTCGGCGGGCACCGGCGCATCGAGGGCCATCGCCATGACGGCCTCGCCGCCGGCGGCCTTGCGGGCCACCTGCATCGCGGCGATGTTGATGTTCAGGTCGCCGATCGCGCCGCCGATGAGGCCGACCACGCCGGGCCGGTCGGTGTAGCGCAGGAACAGCAGCGACCCGTCCAGGTCGATGTCGAGCTCGAAGCCGTCGATGTCGGTCAGCCGCGGGCCGCCGTGCGGACCGGGGCTGATCGTGCCCGAGACCGTCAGGCCCCGGCCGTCGACCATCGCGCCGCGCAGCGTCAGGAGCGTCTGGTACTCCGGCGACTCCTGCGAGGTGAACAGCCCGACCTCGACCCCGCGCTGCTCGGCGACGAGCGGCGCGTTCACGTACGTGACCGAGTCGGCCACGTCGACGAACAGGCCCTTCGAGGCGGCGAGCTGGAGCACCGTCACGTCGTGCGCGACCACGTCGCCGCGGACCTCCACCGTCACCGACTGGACGGCCGAGCCGGCCAGCGCGTTGAAGGTGCGGCCCAGGCGCTCGGCGAGCGGCAGCAGCGGACGGACCTCTTCGTGGACGACCCCGCCGGCCTGCACGTTCGCCGCGTCCGGCACGAACTCGCCCGACAGGGCGAGCTTGACGCTCTTGGCGACCGCGAGCCCGGCGTTGTCCTGGGCCTCGCGGGTGGAGGCGCCCAGGTGCGGGGCGGCGACGACGTTGTCGAGCGCGAACAGCGGCGAGTCGGTGCACGGCTCCTTCGCGAACACGTCGAGGCCGGCGGCGGCGACGCGGCCGTCCTGGAGCGCCGCGGCGAGCGCGTCCTCGTCGATCAGGCCGCCGCGGGCGGCGTTGACGATCCGCACCCCGGGCTTGACCTTGTTCAGGGCGTCCTCGCCGATGATCCCGACGGTCTCGGGGGTCTTCGGCAGGTGGATGGTGATGAAGTCGGCGACCGACAGGAGCGTGTCGAGGTCGACGAGGCGGACGCCGAGCTTCGCGGCGAGCGCGGGCTGGGCGTACGGGTCGTACGCGACCACGTCCATGTCGAACGACTGCATGCGGGTGGTGACGAGCTGGCCGATCTTGCCGAAGCCGATCACGCCGAGGGTCTTGCCCTGGATCTCGACGCCGGTGAACTTCTTGCGGTCCCACCGGCCGGCGCGCAGCGACGCGTCGGCGCGCGCGATGTGGCGGGCGCTGGCGAGCAGCAGCGTGATGGCCTGCTCGGCGGCGGAGACGATGTTCGAGGTGGGCGCGTTGACGACCATGACGCCGCGCTCGGTGGCGGCGGGCAGGTCGACGTTGTCGAGGCCCACGCCCGCGCGGGCGACGACCTTGAGCTTCGGCGCGTGTTCGAGCGCGGCGGCGTCGATGGTGGTCGCGGAGCGGACGATGACGGCGTCGGCCTCGACCAGTGCGGCGTGGAGGGAGTCCACGTTCGTACCGTCGATCTCCCGGACGTCGAAGTCCCCGGAGAGGACCTCGACCGCGGCGGGCGCGAGCGGGTCGGCAATGACCACGACGGGTTTCGGTTCGGTCATGGATACCTCGCAAAGGTAAGGAGAGACGGAGGACCGGGCGCGGCGCTGCGTCGTCGCGGCAATGGTATGTCCATCGCGTTAACGACTCCTTACCGACCTCGCAGATTCCGAATCCTGGAACTCCCCTCGCACGTCGCGCCCCACAGGTCACAGCCCTGGCGGGCGTGGCCCGCGGGCCGCGGGGCGATTCGCGAGGTGTGCGCCGTCACAGGTGACCTCACTCGTAGTGGGCGTCCTCGTCCAGGAGTTCGGCGGCGTCGCTCTCCGCTTCCGCGAGGACCTGCTTGACGACCGGGATGGCGACTCCGGACCCGTAGCCCTTGCGGGCGAGCATGCCGACGAGCTTGCGCAGCACGGCGTCGTCGCTCTGCCCGGCGAGGGAGCGGTAGCGGCGGCGGGCCAGGTCGAGGGCGGCCTCGCGTTCGTCGTCGTCGCTGACCTGCTCGACGGCGGCGTCGACGAAGTCGGGGTCGACGCCCTTGCGGCGCAGCTCCCCCACGAGGGCGCGCTTGGACAGGCCGCGGGAGCGGTGGCGCGATTCGACCCAGGCGCGGGCGAAGAGCGCGTCGTCGATGAGCCCGACCTCGGAGTAGCGTTCGAGGATCTCGGCGACGATGTGCTCCTCGAAGCCCTTGCGGCGCATCGAATCGCCGAGTTCGGTGCGCGTGCGGGGCCGGCCCGACAGCAGTTGGAGACAGTACTGCCGGGCCGCTTCCGGGTCGTTCGGCTTAGAAGTCGACCGGGGCTTCTTCACTCTCGTCCTCGATCGAGGCCGGCGCGTCGGCGGCTGCGGCGTCGACGCCGAGCTTCTCCTTGATCTTCTTCTCGATCTCCAGGGCCAGGTCCGGGTTCTCCTTGAGGTTGGCCCGGGCCTTCTCCTTGCCCTGGCCGAGCTGGTCGCCCTCGTAGGTGTACCAGGCGCCCGACTTCTTGACGATGCCGTGCTCGACGCCCATGTCGATCAGCGAGCCCTCCTTGGACACGCCGATGCCGTAGAGGATGTCGAACTCGGCCTGCCGGAACGGCGACCCGACCTTGTTCTTGACGACCTTGACGCGGGTGCGGTTGCCGACGGCCTCGCCGCCGTCCTTGAGCGTCTCGATCCGGCGGATGTCCAGGCGCACCGAGGCGTAGAACTTCAGCGCCTTGCCGCCCGCGGTGGTCTCGGGCGAGCCGAACATGACGCCGATCTTCTCGCGCAGCTGGTTGATGAAGATCATCGTGGTGCCGGTGGTGTTCAGACCGCCCGTGATCTTCCGCAGCGCCTGGCTCATGAGCCGGGCCTGGAGGCCCACGTGCGAGTCGCCCATCTCGCCCTCGATCTCGGCGCGCGGCACGAGCGCGGCCACCGAGTCGATGACGATGAGGTCGACGGCACCGGAGCGGACCAGCATGTCGGCGATCTCCAGCGCCTGCTCGCCGGTGTCCGGCTGGCTGACCAGGAGGTCGTCGACGTTCACGCCCAGCTTCTCGGCGTAGATCGGGTCGAGCGCGTGCTCGGCGTCGATCATGGCCGCGACACCGCCTTCGGCCTGCACGTTCGCCATCGCGTGGAGCGCGATCGTGGTCTTACCGCTCGACTCCGGACCGTAGATCTCGATGATGCGGCCCTGCGGGAGGCCGCCGACGCCGAGCGCCACGTCGAGCGCGATCGAGCCGGTCGAGATGGTCTTGACGTTCTGCTTCGGCTTCTCGCCCAGCCGCATGACCGAACCCTTGCCGAACTGCTTGTCGATCTGGGCCAGCGCGAGATCCAGCGCCTTGGCCTTGTCCTGAGCGGAGTTCATCCCGCCTCCCCTTGATCCTGTCTGCTTAGCCATGCCGATTACGGTAGTCGCCCCATCCGACAACCTAGGACCACGGCTTGTTCGAACAGGGCCGAAAACCGCAAGGTGAGGGAACCGCCGATCAGCGCACCAGCCGGGAGGGGACCCGCTCGGGCCAGGCCCGGCACACCGCCATCCAGACGGCCTTGGCGTTCTCGCCGTCGGCGAGCGCCTGGTCGATGGTGCGCCCGCCGAGCTGCCCCAGGGAGTGGTCGGCGGCGACGGACCTGGCGTACGCCTGCCCGAAGGTCTCGTTCATCCGGTCCCAGAAATCGCTGAGCTTCATGCGCCGCTCCTCCGCCGTCCCCGCCTGTCCATGGGGACAACGGTAGGCGACTGCCGGGGCCGCGGCCAATCCCAGGTGGCAAGATTGCCGAGTGCCTCGCGTCAGCCAAGAACACCTCGACTCGCGCC
Organism: Glycomyces albidus; assembly: GCF_009451885.1. Taxonomy (GTDB): domain Bacteria; phylum Actinomycetota; class Actinomycetes; order Mycobacteriales; family Micromonosporaceae; genus Glycomyces; species Glycomyces albidus. Next base: position 57,245 of record NZ_WIAO01000017.1, on the reverse strand, counting down.
GCCAGCAGATCCTGGACGGCGCCCGCTCGTGCTTTGCGAGATTCGGCTACGAGGGCGCGACGGTCCGGCGGCTCGAGGAGGCAACCGGGCTCTCCCGCGGCGCGATCTTCCACCACTTCAGGGACAAGGACGCCCTGTTCCTGGCGGTCGCCTCGGTCGACGCCGCGGAGATGGCCGCGACCGTGGCCGAGCGCGGGCTCGTCGGCGTCATGCAGGACCTGACGGCCGGCGCGGACAAGCCCGAGATCTCCGGCTGGCTCGGCACGCAGCTCGAAGTGGCCCGGCGCCTGCGCACCGACCCCGAGTTCGCCGACGCGTGGGGCCGGCGCCGGGAGGCCATCGCCGAGGCCAGCCGCGAGCGGCTCGAGCACCAGCGCGAGATCGGCGTGCTCCGCACCGACCTCGACATCGACGTGCTCGCCGGGTTCCTCCAGCTCATGTACGACGGCCTGGTCCGCTACCTCGCCACCGGGCGGGACGATCTGGACATCACGCGGATCCTGCAACTGGTCGAGGAGGCGGTCCGCCGCCGCTAGCGCCGGGCGACCGGGTCCCGGACCGGCCGCGGCGCGCTCGCGGCGGAATCGCTCCCAATCCATGAAGCCGGACATATTTACATACATCGATTGCCACTGGTAGGCTCCGGGGTTAGTTGAAAAGTCAACTACGCCTGCCTCGGACTCTCCTCCCGGAGACGGCGGACGGCGCCGATCGCCGCCGCCACTGGTCCACTATGGGCCGGCGGTTGCGGCTTAGCCTATGGGAGGCAACATGATCGCAAAACTCCAACCGATCGGCCTGCTGATCGGACGGGTGGTGCTCGGCATCGTCTTCATCGCCCACGGCTGGCAGAAGTTGAGCGGCGGCCTCGACGAGACCGCGCAGGGCTTCGAGGGCTTGGGCATCCCGGCACCCACGCTCTCGGCTTACTTCACGGTCTTCGCCGAGCTCATCGGTGGCGCGTTCCTTATTTTGGGAGCGCTCCTACCGTTGGTGGGGCTCGCCCTGGCCGGGGTGATGCTCGGCGCGATGTTCTACGTCCACCTCGACGGCGGGTTCTTCTCCAGGGACGGCGGCTACGAGTACGTGCTGACCCTCGCCGCGGTCTCGATCGCCATCGGGTTCTCCGGCGGCGGGCTGTTCGCGCTCGACAACCTGTGGCTCAACAAGAAGATGGACGAGAAGTCCGTCGAACCGGCCGCTGCGACGGCCTGACCGGGTGTCCGGGCGGGCGGCGCCGAGCCGCCCGCCCGGCCTGCTCAGCACTCGGCCAGTCCCCCGAGCGAGTTCGGGTCGGCCGGGTCGATCACCAGCCACACGAACGGGATGAAGCCGTACTCCCCGCCGCCCAGGGCGACCTTGACCATGACGTCAGAGGCGTCCTTGCCGGGGTGGTAGTCCCAGTGGCCTTCCTCGCCCTCGTTGCCGCGCGGGGTGATCAGCTCGGCCCTGTCGTAGCAGACCAGCTCGAACACCGTGCCGACCGCGGCATAGCCGATGGCCGTCACATCGTCGGCGGCGGCGCGGATGCCCGGTTCGCCGCCCTGGTCGCGGCAGTAGGTGCGAGTCATCGGGCAGTCCCAGTAGACCTCCCCGGTGATCGTCTGCGGCGCTTGCGAAGCCGGGTCCGGCTCGGGACTGTCCGAAGGCGCCGGGGATTCGGACTCGGCGGCCGGCGACACCGACTCCGCCGTCCCGATGGACTCGGTCGGGTCCTCCTCCGCGGCCTGGCCGGTGCGGCCGCTCAACCACCATGCGCCGCCCCCGATCACGGCGAACGCGAGCACCGTCGCCAGCATGAGCATCGCGACCGGCAGGCGCCGGCGCGGCCGGTCCCGGACGAGGGGCTGCACCGTCGTCACCGGGCCGGGAACCGGCTGGACCGCCGTCGGAACGGACGGCTGGACCGCCGTCGCCGGACCCGAAACGGGCGGCTGGACCACCGGGGTCGCGGGCGCCGGGGCCGCCGGACCCGCCGACGGCGCGCCGGTCAGGGTCGGCGGCAGGACAAGCGGGGCCGCGGCAGGCGTGAGCGGTTGGTCCGCGAGCGCCACCGCGCCTTCGCCGACCACGAGCTCGGGCTGCTCGATCATGGTCGGGGCGACGCCGATCTCCTGGTGGATCATGGTGGCGGCCAACGGCATGCGGCTCGCGCCGCCGACCATGAAGATGCCCGCGATCTGCTCCGGGGCGAGCCTCGCCTCGCGGATCACGGCCTTGGTGATCGCGACGGTCTGCGCCAGGAGCGGGCGGGCCAGGAGTTCGAGCTCGGCGCGGGTCAGCAGCTCCTCGGCCGCGAAACCGGGGACGAGGACCTCGGTGGTCGAACGGCGCGACAGCCGCTCCTTCGCGCCGCGGACCTCGTCGTAGAGCATGAAGCGGGCCCGGCGGGACTCGGTGGCGTCGTCCCCGCCGTCGATCAGGGCCCGCCAGGCCGCCGCGCGCTCCTCGGTGCCGGCGAAGCGGCCGCCGAGGTAGTCGACCAGCGCCTGGTCGAGGTAGTGGCCGCCCACGCGGTCCGAGCCGTCGACCGCGAGGACCTCGAAGCCGTGCGGAGCGGCGGTGACCGCACTGGCGTCGAACGTACCGGCGCCGAGGTCGTAGACGACGACCGCCTGTCCTGGGCCGACGCGGTGGCCGAGGACCTCGGCGAAGTACCGGGCGGCCGCGACCGGCTCGGGCAGCAGGACGGGCGCGGGCGCGCCTGCCGCGATCGCGGCGTCGCTCACGATGTGGCGGCGCGCCGGGCCCCAGGCGGCGGGGACGGTGATCGTCACCGACCGGGGAGGGCCGGCCACTGCGGTGCATTCGGCGAGGACCCGCCGCAGGACGGCCCCGACCGCGTGGCCGATCGGGACCTCCCTGTCGCCCAGGAGGATCGAGGGCGAGTCGAGGCGGAGCTTCGGGGTGCGCTCGTAGCGGTGAGGATGGCGGCGGGCCTCCCTCGCGGCGTCGGCGCCGACCAGGATCGAACCATCGTGGTCGAGGTATATCCCTGAAGGCAGCAGGGGATGGCCGTCGAAGAGGAGCTGGTGCCGCCGTCCGTCGCCGCGCAGGACCGTGGCGACCGTGTTGTGGGTGCCGAAGTCGACGCCGAGCGCGGCGCCCGTGCGAGCAGAGTCCATTCAGGACCTTTCGGGGGAAGGGGAGGCGACCCCGCCAGGGTACTGCGCCGCCGCCGATCCCGGCTCCCCCGAGGCGGAAGCGCGGTCAGGATCGCGCCCGCGATTGCTCCGGCGAGCCGTGCGATGTCCGCCCGGCTGCCCGGCCGGGCATACGCCGAAGGCCGGCGGGGGTGATCCCCCGCCGGCCTTCGTTCGGTCAGTGCTTACCAGCGGTCGCGGCGCTCGCGGTCGCCGTAGCCGCGGCGCTCGCCGCGGTCACGGTCGCCGTAGCCGCCACGGCCCCGGTCGTCGCCGCCGCGGAAGCCGCCCTCGCGGTTGCCGCGGTAGCCGCCGCCGCGGTTGTCGCGGTCGCCGTAGCCACCCCGGCCCCGGTCGCCGTAGCCGCCGCCGTCACGGTTGCCCTGGTAACCGCCGCCTTCGCGGTTGCCCTGGTAACCGCCGCCTTCGCGGTTGCCCCGGTAGCCGCCGCCGCGGTTGTCGCGGTCGCCGTAGCCGCCCCGGCCCCGGTCGCCGTAGCCGCCGCCGTCACGGTTGCCCTGGTAGCCGCCGCGGTCGCCGCCTTCGCGGTTGCCGCGGTAGCCACCGCGGTCGCCGCCCTCGCGGTTGCCCCGGTAGCCGCCGCCTTCGCGGTTCCCGCGGTAGCCGCCGGTGCGGCCGCCCTCACGGTTCCCGCGGTAGCCGCCGCGGTCGCCGCCGCCTTCGCGGCGCGGGCCGCGGTCGTCGCGGCGCTTGGACGGGCCTTCGAGGATCTCGCGCTCGGCCTGCTCGCGCAGGCGGGCCGCCTCGGCGCGCAGGCCCTCGGCGTCCTCCTTCAGGCGCTCGATCTGGCGCTCGAGGCGCTTGACCTCGTCGTCGTTGCGGGAGGCCTGGTGCTCGGAGGACACCGCGCGCAGGTCGGTGAAGTTCCGGGCGCCCATGAGCTCGGCGAGCTCGGCGTCGAAGTTGTCGTTCACGTAGTGGCGCTTGGCCTCCACACCGGCCCGCTCGATCAGGCTGAACATGGTGCGGTTCTGGTGCGGGAGCACCAGGGTGGCCACGTGGCCGGACTGCCCGGCGCGCGCGGTGCGGCCGGCGCGGTGCAGGTAGTCCTTGTGGGTCTTCGGCGGGTCGACGTGCAGGACCATGTCGACGCCGTCGACGTGGATGCCGCGCGCGGCGACGTCGGTGCAGACGAGCGCGTCGAGGCGCCCCTCCTTGAAGCGCTCCAGGACCTTCGACCGGTCGGCCTGGGTCATGCCGCCGTGGAGGCCCTCGGCGTTGACGCCCTGCTCGCGCAGTTCGGCGGCGATGCGGTCCACCGCGAGCTGGGTCCGCACGAACACCATCGTCAGGCCCGGACGGGCGGCGACGGCGGCCGTCATGGTGGCCTTGTCGCGCGGCCCGATGAGCAGCAGGTGGTGGGTCATGGTCGTGACCGAGCCGGCCGACGGGTCGACCGAGTGGGTGACCGGGTCCGACAGGTACTTGCGGACCAGGACGTCGATCTCCTTCTCCAGGGTCGCGGAGAAGAGCATGCGCTGGCCGCCGACCGGGAGCATGTCGAACAGCTCCTCGACCTCGGGCAGGAAGCCCATGTCGGCCATCTGGTCGGCCTCGTCGAGGATCGCGAGCTCGACGTCCTCGAGCGAGCAGTCGCCGCGCCGGATCAGGTCGCGCAGGCGGCCCGGGGTGGCGACGAGCATGTCGACCCCGGCGCGGAGCGCGTCGATCTGGCGGGAGAACGCGGTGCCGCCGCAGACGACCTTCATCTCGATGCCCACGGCGTCGCCGTAGGTCTGGAGCGACTCGGCGACCTGGATGGCCAGTTCGCGGGTCGGGGTCAGGATGATCGCGCGGGGGCGCTTGGACTTGGTCCGGCCGCCCGCCGCTAGGCGGGCCAGGGTCGGGAGGCCGAAGGCCAGGGTCTTGCCCGAGCCGGTCTGGCCGCGGCCGAGGATGTCGCGTCCGGCGACCGCGTCGGGGATCGTCGCGGCCTGGATCGGGAAGGGCTTGACGATGCCCTGCTCGGCCAGCGCGGCGGTGATCTTCTCGGGCAGGCCGAGGTCTTCGAAGGCCGGACCGTCGTACTGGTCCACTTCGTCGGTCTCGACGGTGAACTCCTCGACGGGCCGCTCGGTCGCAGCGGCGGCCTCGGCGGCGGGAGCGGACTCGCTCACGACGGCTTCGGCGGGGGAGGTTTCGGGGGTTTCGAGAGGTTCGGGGGCAGTGTCGATTGCATTGATGGCAGCGTCGGACACAGTTTGGTCAAGAGTCATGGTTCGCCTTCCGCGAGAACGACTTCGTAGTGACGCACGTTCCGCGGGAATATCGGTTTCACCATGAGCCGACGGTGATGATGGGGCGGGACGCGCCTGATCGGGCCTCTGCAATGAAGAACTGGGCCAGCTATGAACAATAGCCGACCGTGAAGAGCGATCGCCACTCTCACGGCCGGCTTGTGCCTGGAGACACCCTTTCGGGGTCCGGGTCAGGCGTCGAACTTCTTCTGGAACTCGGCCCCGGCGTCGAGGATCTCGTAGCCGAGGACGACGTTGATGCCGATCATCGGGGCGTTGACGTCGGCGTTGTCGGTCCAGATGGTACGGACGTTCGGGTAGTGCTCGCGCACGAGGCGGAGGTTGACGATCTTGAGGAGGGTGCCGAGGCGGTGGCCGCGGTGGTCCGGGTTCACGATCGTGATGCCCTGGAAGGCGTCCGGGTACTCGGTGTCGTCGAAGACGAAGACCGCGGTGTTGGCGACGGCCTCGCCGGTGGCCTTGTCGACGGCGACGGTCTGGATCGGGATGACGCCCATGGCGGCGTTGCGGTCGGCCTGGGCGCGCTTGAGGTCCGCGTCGATGGTCTCGGGTTCGAGCTCCAGGTCGCCGAGGGGGACCTCGGCGAGGATCGTGGAGTCGATGCGGGCCATGGTCTCGATCATGTGGTCGGGCGTGCGCCCGACCCAGGAGACGATCTCGTAGGCGTCGCCGGCGGCGGCCTGGGCCTTCTCCAGCAGTTCCTGTTCGACGGCCGGTTCGAGGGCGTCGACGGCGCAGCGGCGGTTGATCCAGGTCAGTGCCGGTTCGAAGCCGTGCTTCTCGGCGAAGCGGCGGCCGGCGTCGGACCGCTCGATGCCGTCTTCCCAGGTGAGCCGGGTGTCCAAGGTGAGCGTCGTGCGACCGCGCTCTTTGCGGGCGTAGTCGACGAAGTGCTCGAGGAGGGCGGTGCCGATGCCCTGGCGGCGGTGGTCGGGGTGCACGTGGATGCTCGCCCAGCCGAAGTGGAGGTTCTCGCGGTTGGGGAACCCGGCCTCGGCGATGCCCACGACCTCGCCGTCGCGGACGGCGATGAACGGGACCTCGTCCTCGTCGGGCTTGGGGTGGATCAGGCCCAGCGCGAACTTGCCCTTATGGGGGGCGGGGGCCTCGGGCGCGTCGGCGGCGTGGGCGGCGCGCAGCACCTCGAACGCGCCGGAGACGAGGTCGCCGTCAGCGGGGTCGAGCTCGGTGATTTGCAGGTTGCTCATCCGCTCAGTCTGGACAGACGGCGGGCCCGCGGCAACCGAATTTCGGCGCCGGCGGGCCGCGGGCCGCCGCTCAGGGCCGGAGTTTGCGCTGATAGACGCTGAGGGCGTCGACGGCCTCGTATCCGAGTTCACTGTTGATCGCGATCATGTGGTCGTTGACGTCGGCGTTCTCGGTCCAGATCTCCGCGACCCGCGGGTGGTGCTCGCGGAGCTGGCGGAGGTTGGCGAGCTTGAGAAGCAGGCCGAGGCGGTGGCCGCGGTGGGCCGGGTCGACGATGGTGATGCCCTGGACGGCGTGCGCCGCGGTGGGGTCGTCGAAGGCGCGGATGTCGGTGAGGGCGGCGACCTCGCCGGTGGCGCGGTGGACGGCGGCGGCCTTGACGCCGGTCTGGTGGATCGCCGCGAGGGCGGCCTCCTTGGCGCGGGCGCGTTCGACGTCGACGCGTTCGGCGTCGAGCCGGATGTCGCCGGTGGGGACCTCGGTGCGGGTCAGGGCGTCGAGGCGGCAGAGGGACTCGATGAGGTCGTCGGGGGCCGGGCCGGTCCAGGTGCGCAGTTCGTATCCGGCTTCGGCGGCGGCGGCCTTCTCCCAGAGGCGCTGCTCCGCTTCGGGGGTGAGGGCGTCGGTGCGGCACCGGCGGCGGATGTTGACTAGGGCGAGGGTGAAGCCGTTGCGTTCGAGGAACCGCACGCCGGCGCCGGGGCGGCGGGGTCCGTCGCCCCAGGTGGTGAGGGTGCCGGCGGTGAGGTCGGTGCGGCCGCGGGAGGAGGCGTACTCGACGTAGTGCTCGAGCAGGGCGGTGCCGTGGCCGCGGCCGCGGTGCACGGGGTGGACGAGGAGCTCGGCCATGGCCAGGTGCGGGTTGTCGCCGACGAGGAGGCCGATGCCGAGGTAGCCGACGACCTCGCCGTCCTCCACGGCGGTGTGGTGGGTGACCTCCAGGCCCGGCCGTTCGTGGCGGAGTTCGGCCCGGAAGGTCCGCTCGACCGGTCGGGGGCCTTCCGGCGCGTCGGCGTCGCGGACGGCGCGCACGACTGCGAGGACTTCGCCTACGGCGCGGTCGTCTTCGGGGTTCAGGGGTCTGATCTCCATGACCCGAGTATGGCCGGGATCGTCCACAGTCGGGGTCCCTCTCGCGGCGCCCCGGGGCGGGCCCGAGGGCGCCTCGAGGGTCGGGCGCTACCGCTTGAGCTGGTACTCGGCGTTGGCGTCGACGGTCTCGTAGCCCATGAGCTCGTTGATGGCGATCATGGGGGCGTTGACGTCGGCGTTGTCGGTCCAGATCCACTGGGTGGACGGGGAGTGCGCGCGGAGCTGCCGGAGGTTGGCGAGCTTGAGGAGCAGGCCGAGGCGGTGGCCGCGGTGGGCCGGATCGACGATGGTGATGCCCTGCATGCCGTTGACGGTGTCGCCCTCGTCGAGGGCGATCTCGGTCCAGGCGCGGACTTCGCCGGTGGCGCGCTCGACCGCGACGGAGTGGACCCAGGTGCGGCCTTCGACGGCGTTGACGGCCTCGCGGGCGCGGAGCTTCTCGGGGGTGACCTGCTCGGGCTGGGCCTCGATCTCGCCGAGCGGGATCTCGGCCATGATCATGGTGTCCATGCGGCACATGGTGTCGACGAGGTCGTCGGGGACGGGGCCGATCCACTGGCGGACCTCGTAGGCGTCGCCGGCCTTCGCGAGGGCCTCGGTGTAGCGGCGCTCCTCCTCGTCGGCGCCGAGCGGGTCGACCGGGCTGCGGCGGTTGACGGTGGTGAGCGCCAGCGTGTAGCCGCGGGCTTCGAGGGCGCGGGCGGTGCTGCCGTCGCGGGCGGGGCCGCCCTCCCAGTAGACGGGGACGGCCGTGACGATCGAGGTGCGGCCGTGCTCGGCGCAGAAGCGCTCGACGTGGTCGCGCAGGAGCGCGTCGGCGTCGCCGGCGCGGTGGTCGGGGTGGACCTTGAGCTCGTACATGGCGAGTTCGCGGTTCTCTTCGGTGAAGAAGTTGGCGCGCGCGAAGGCGGCGGCGCGGCCGTCGTCGCCGACGGCGGCGAACCAGTGGCGCTCGCGGCCGGGCATGAGGTGGGTGAAGAGGGTGCGGAAGAACCGCTCGGTGTAGGTGGGGTTCTCGGGGGTGTCGACGTCGTGCGCCGCTTTGAGGATGGCGAGCGCCTGGTCGATCAGATCGGCGTCGGCCGCGTTGAACTCGATGATTTTCACCGCCTCAGTGTGCAGTGCGGGTCCGGCGGCTTCAACGGGGTTTCCGGTCGGCGACGGCTCCGGCGGGGCGTCGACCGGCGGGACCTGCCCGCGGGAGGGGGCGTCCGGGAGCCGGTCGCGTACTGCCTCTGGCGGGCCCGGGCGCCGAAGAAGCCGCTGTCCTTCGGGATGAAGGGCAGCGGCTCCGTGCTCGTTGCCTACAGGGCGCGCAGGTTCGCGGCCTGCGGGCCCTTCTTGCCGGCTTCGATCTCGAACTCCACGCGCTGGTTCTCTTCCAGGGTGCGGTAGCCGTTCCCCGTGATCGCGGTGAAGTGGACGAAGATGTCCGGACCGTCGCCGTCAGGAGCGATGAAGCCGAAGCCCTTGTCCGCGTTGAACCATTTAACGGTGCCTTGCGCCATTACTGCATTTCCTTGCGATGTTGATGTTCAGACCCGCAGTCCACCCGGTCCAGGGGGTTGACTCCTCGGTGGGGGACGGCGCGACGGTCTGAGGTGTGCCGCCATTGCTGGCGCTTCACCGCTTCGGTGCATAGTGAACCGAAGCGGCCTTTGGACCCTACAGTACGCGTGCTTCACCGCCATCCCGCAGCGCGAGAAGCACCCCCGGTCCGGGGCGGTGACCTGCGAAGACGACCGTTCGCTCGCGGCTTCTATGACCCAAGTCACTCACGCGGCGGTGGAGACGGACGCCTCCGGCTCCACGTCCCGGCCGGCGCCGCGGTCCTCGCCGCGCTCTCCGGACCCGCTCCGGTCCTCGCCGCGCTCCTCGAACTGGGTCCGGTAGAGCTCGGCGTACAGGCCGCCGCGGGCCACGAGGTCGTCGTGGGTGCCCGACTCGACGACCTCGCCGTCCTCGAGGACGACGATCTTGTCGGCCCGGCGCACGGTCGAGAGCCGGTGGGCGATGACGAGCGAGGTGCGGCCTTCCAGGGCCGTGTCGAGGGCGCGCTGGACGGCGGCCTCCGATTCGGAGTCGAGGTGGGCGGTCGCCTCGTCGAGGATGACGATCGGCGGGGCCTTGAGCAGGACCCGCGCGATCGCGAGGCGCTGCTTCTCGCCTCCGGAGAACCGGTAGCCGCGTTCGCCCACGACCGTGTCGAGCCCGGATTCGAGGCGGCGCACGGTGTCGCCGATCTGGGCCCGGTCGAGGGCCTCCCAGATCTCGTCGTCGGACGCCTCGGGCCGGGCGTAGCGGAGGTTCTCGCGGACGGTGTCGTGGAACAGGTGCGCGTCCTGGGTGACCATGCCGATGTGCGACGCGAGGGAGTCGGACTTGAGGTCGCGGACGTCGACGCCGCCGACCTCGACCGCGCCGGCGGTCACGTCGTACAGGCGCGGGACGAGGCTCGCCATGGTGGTCTTGCCGGCGCCCGAGTGGCCCACGAGCGCCACGAGCTCGCCGGGGGCGACCTCGACGGAGACGCCGCGGAGGATGTCGCGGCCGCTGTCGGAGCGGTCGGGCCGGGCCAGGTCCTCCAGGCTGGCCAGGGAGACCTGGTCGGCGCCGGGGTAGCGGAACCCGACGTCGCGGAAGCGGATCGAGGCCGCGCCGGCGGGCAGCTCGCGGGCGTCGGGCTTGTCATGGATGAGCGGCTTGAGATCGAGGACCTCGAAGACCCGCTGGAAGCTCACGAGGGCGCTCATGACGTCGACGCGGACGTTCGACAGGGCCGTCAGCGGCCCGTACAGGCGGGTGAGGAGGAGCGCGAGGGTGACGACGGTGCCGGCGCTGAGCTGGCCGGCGAAGACGAACGCGCCGCCGAGGCCGTACGCGAGGGCCTGGGACAGGCCCGCGACGACCGTGAGCGCGACGATGAAGGTGCGCGCGTACATCGCGGTGGTGATGCCGATGCCGCGCACCCGGTCGGCGCGGTCGGCGAACTCGGCGGACTCGGTGTCGGGGCGGCCGAAGAGCTTCACGAGCATCGCGCCGCCGACGTTGAACCGCTCGGCCATCTGGGTGTTCATGGCCGCGTTCAGGTCGAAGGACTCCTTGGTGAGCTCGGCGAGCTTGCGCCCGACCCACTTGGCCGGCACCAGGAACACCGGTACCAGGACCAGCGAGAGCAGGGTGATCTGCCAGGACTGGAAGAACATGACGCCGATGATGAGCGCGACGGCGATGCCGTTCGAGACGAGCCCGGAGAGGGTGCTGGTGAAGGCGCGCTGGGCGCCCATGACGTCGTTGTTCAGCCGCGAGACCAGCGCGCCGGTCTGCGAGCGGGTGAAGAAGGCGACCGGCATGGACTGGACGTGGTCGAACACGGCCCGCCGCAGGTCGAAGATGATGCCTTCGCCGAGTTTCGCGCCGTACCAGCGCATCGCGAGGTTGAGCAGGCCCTCGAGGAGGGCGAGCCCGGCGATGACCGCCGCGATGGCGACCACGCCGCGCTGGGTGCCGCCCGGGCCGGTGAGCTCGTTGACGATGTCGCCGGCGAGGACGGGCGTCGCGACCCCGATGGCCGCGATGAACGTCACGAGCGCGATGAACACCGCGATGTCGCGGCGGTAGGGGCGCGCGAACCGCAGGATGCGGCGTTTGACGCCGCGGCTGAGTTTGACGCCTTTGAGCTCGTCCGCGCGCCGCATCGAGCGCATGGCGTCCCAACCGGCGGCTCCCATCGATGACACTGGGCCTCCCGTGTAGATGCCCAAGTGCGTTCGTCGTCCGGCAGGTCGTCATCCGGTAGGGCTTGGGCCGTTCCGTCGCTTCTCTCCGACGGTGCAACGCCGCGCCGGGCCCCGGTTATTTCCGGCCGCCCTTGCGGGCGCCTCCCCGGGTGCGGAAGTCGACGCCGGCCTCGGCCAGTAGGCGGTGGACGAAACCGTACGATCGGCCTATCGCGGACGCGATGTCGCGGATGCTGCGGCCCTGGCCGTAGGCGGCGGTCACGCGTTCGGTGAGTTCGCGGCGCTCGTCGCCGCGCACCTGCCGGTTCGGATCGGTCTTCGCGGCGCCCGCTTCGTCGGCGGCGCCGCCGGTGCTCGGATTGGATTCGGGGGTCATGAGTCCTTTCCCGCATACGGAGGGTGATCTCGGTGTGTTGTGAAGTTTGCCGGAGTTCTGTCGCCCGGCGGACGCTTCTGTCGGATACCCGATAGTTTCGTGGTGTGACCGCACCGCAGACCTCTTTCACCGACCGGGTCGACGCCCTCGCCCCGGCGCGGCGCCACGCGAGCCTGCGCGACCTCGGGATCTGGCTGTGCCTGACGGTCGCGGTCCTGACGATGGCGTCGGTGGCGGTGTCGACTTCCGAAGTGGTCGGTCCGACGACGCTGCCGTGGTGGCCCGCGCAGAACCTGTCGCTGCGGGTCACGCCCGGCATGGTGGTGGCGCCGCTGGCGGCCGCGGCCGTGCTGGCGGCGGCCTCCCGGCCCGCGGCGGCGCGCATGTCGTGGCACACGCTGCTGGTGCTGTCGTACCTGGCGTCGATCACGTGGTCGGCCGCGTTGCACACCAATGTGGACCCCACCACGATGTCGACGGCGACCGACGGCGCGCGCCGCGCGGCGGCGCTCCTGGTGTCCTACACCGGTTCGGAGGCGGGCCTGGCGATCACGGTCATCGCGCTGTCGTGCCTGTCGGTGCCGCTGGTGCTCGTGGCGGTCAAGTCGGTGTCGGGGCCGGTGGCGGCGCGGGCGCTCGCGCCGGCGCTCATCCTGGGGCCGTGGGCGGCCTGGGCGACGCTCGGCATCGACGGGATCGCCGCGGCCGCGTGCGCCGCGGTCCTGGCGTGCGGCGCGGTGGTCTCCGAGAAGCACGTGAAGGGCGCGGACGCGTTCTGGGGCGCGGCCGCCGCGGGCGGGCTCCTCGGGATCGCGGCGCTCTTGTCGTACGGGGCGGCGTGGTTCGCCGTGTCGCTGCTGTGCCTCTACTTCGCGCGGCGGCGCCCGGCGCAGATCCTGGTGTCGGCGGCGGCGGCGCTGGCGGTGCTCGCCGTGTCGGCCTCGTTCGGGTCGTCGTGGCCGTACGGGCTCGTGGACACCTACAACGCGGCGATCGGCGAGGTCGCCGCGCACCCCGAGCAGCTGTGGTGGGTGGCGCTCATGCCGGCGCTCGTGGCCGTGGCGTGCGGCCCGGCGGTCGTGGAGAGCCTGCGCCGCTTCGGGTCGAGCTCGGCGTGGCCGCTCATGATCGGCCCGGTGCTGGCGCTCATGATCGCGCCGCTCAGCGGCTCGAACCCCGAGCACCCCGAGTACGGCTGGATCGCGCTGTGCCCGTGGCTCATCGTGGCCGCGACTGCGCGCGCGGACCGGAGGCGCTCGGTACGGGCCCCGTTGATCAGCGCGGCCGCGGGCGCGTGCGCCGCGATCGTCCTCATGTACTCGGGCTGACGGAGCCGGCGACGCGCGCCGCCCGCACGGCGGGTGGGCGGGCGAGGAGGCTAGGCCGTGTGCGAGATGTCGTCGAGCCAGTTGCTGATGACGGCGACGTGGACGGCGGCGCGGTGCTGTTCGCGGCGGGCGGTCGTGCGCTCGAACGATCGGGTCGCGATCCGTGCCGGGTCCGGATGAGCACCGATGGCGGGTTGAGCCGTGGCCGGGTCTGCTTCGGCCAGCGTCGAACCCATGAATGGCCTGCGAACCGGAGCGCGGTCAAGCCCTGGTCGCGTCGGACCGGTGTTCGATCAGGCGGCGACGAACCGGTGAGGGCGTGGCTGCGGGTGCGCTCCGGAGGCCGGGTCGCGATCCGCGCCAGGTCCGGAAGAGCACCGATGGCGGGTTGCGTCGCGGGTGTCGAAGGCGGGTTGCCGCGGCCGGGTTCGCTCCGTCCGGCGTCGAACCCCATCACGTGCGTGCGAACCGGAGCCGGTCCCGCCCCCGGAATCGCCGGGATCCGTGTTCAACCCGGCAGCGACGAGAGGTTGAGTAGCGGTACGGGTCGTGCCTCCGTGGCGGTGTCTGGTCGTGTCCGGTGTTCGATCAGGCGGCGACGACAGCTGAGTGCGTGCCCGAGGTGCGCGCCGGGGGCCGGGTCGCGATGCGGGCAAGGTCCGCAAGGCACCGATGACGGGTTGAGCCGCATGTGTCGGAGGCATGCCGCCGCGGCCGGGTTCGCTCCGCCCGGTGTCTAACGCCATCAATGACCTGCGAAAACCGAGCCGGGTCGCGCCCCGGTCGCGTCGGGCCGGTGTTCGATCGGGCAGCGACCACCAGGTGAGTGCGTGCCCGAGGTGCGCGCCGGGTCTCGGGTCGCGATGCGGGCAAGGTCCGTAAGGCACCGATGACGGGTCGAGCCGTGCGTGTCGAAGGCGTGTTGCCGTGGCCGGGTCCGCTTCGGCCGGCCAGGATGTCGTCGCCTGCGAATCGAGTTCGGTCCGTCGCTGGAACGGTCCCCGCGGTGCGCCACGGCCCCGACATGGCCTGGAGTGGCCGGGCTCGGCAATGCATGCTCGGCCTTGGCTGCCTTGGCTGCCTTGGCTGCCTCAGCTGTCCGGCGCTGCTCTGCTCGGCACCGCTTCACGCCATGCCGGAGGCGCTTCCAGCGCTCACGGTAGGCTCGCGCCCTCGCCAGCCCTCCCGACTCCGCCGCTGTGCTCGCACCGCCGGCCTACCCGCTCTCGTGCAGCGATCAGCGCCTCACGGCAGGCTCGCGCACTCACCATCATTCCCGCACTCCGCCGCTGTGCTCGCGTCGTCTGGGTCTTCCCGCTCGCGTGCGGCGAGCCTGACAAAACCGGTCCTGGTGAGCCACGGTCGCTCCGATCGCGCTCACCTCAGGCGGCCCTGGACCGGCCCCGGTGAACCACGATCTCCGATCACCGCTCACCTCGGTCGGCCCTGGATCCGATCGTGCCCGATCCCAATCGCTCCGGCACATGTGGCGTTCCCGGCTGCGGCCTGAGCGCACGCTCGCGCGACGCTCACTGCTTGCCCTGGCCACTCGTGCCAGACTCCGCGTGGCCCTGCTCGACTCCATCCAGCGCGCATCGAGCGCACTCCTGTGTCGCCGCTTCTTGGCGTATCCCCTGTTGAGTTGTGAAGGCAGCAGCGACATCGGCTGGCACTCGCTCATGCCCCGGCCGGGCGCTATCGCGCAGGCCGCAGCACCGAGTCATCCTTGTCGTGCTTGATAGCAGTGTCGTCTCCCGTGGTGGTCCGGTCTTGTGCCTCGTTGGAGCACTGCCGCCGGCGGGGTGATCCCGACCGGTCGATCCCCCGCCCGATCACCTCCCCACCCCCTCCATGGGGTGGGGCCGGTTGACTGCTGCGGGTCCCGATCGCAGTGAGGGATGAGATCGACCCGGTTCCGACCGCTTGCGTCGGGGGCCCTGCCTCGAAGTCAGTGTGGTCTGCCGGCCGGCCAGAGGCTTGTCTCAGTCTGCTTGCACCGCCCTGCACCTGCACCGAACTCCCTGTCCCTGTGCGTACCCCCATTCTCGCACCCTTGTGCGATACCGTCATCACCCACACGCGCACAGAACACTCACATTCGAGCACCAGTCGCCAAGCGGCCCAAGCGATATGGCCCGAACCCGAGCCCGGGGCGAGCGCAACCCGCCCCGGCCCGAGCCTCGAACACCCGCCCAGCCGACACTCCCTCGTCGCTGCCGCTCCGACCCCGACCCCGACCCGGATGCACCCGCAGCACGCCCCCGAGCCTGCGCCATTCACCGGCTTTCGTCGCCGCCGCTCTGACCCCAGCCCGCGCGAACCGGTAGCACGCAATCGAGCCACGCACCGACCTCCGCCCTTCGTCGCTGCCGCTCTGACCGCAACCGGCGCGAACCGGCAACGAGACGGTCGGTCAGACACGATCGCCGCGAACACCCGTCGGTCCTCCGCTCTTGGAATCCCACCGCCCTGGACGTGCTCGGGCACGCGGTTGAGGCAATTCCGCTCCGGCGAGATTCAGTCAAAGGCGGTTACAGCGCAGCATCGCGCATTGCCCAAAATGCTTTGATTTGCGTTTCGGTGTAGCCGTTATCGTTGGCCTTCTCGCCCTGATCAGTACAGGCCCGACAGATCTCCGTGCGAAGCCCGTCGCGGATCAGGGGTATGACGGTGCTGCGATCGACCGTTCGTCCAGTTCCTTGGACGTAGACATCAAGGAAGTCGTGTGCTCGGTCGTGCAGAAGTGTGTCACCGGCCGGGTTCTTGGACATCTCCCGTGTCGCCCAGGCAAGTTCTCGCTCGGGGAAGTCGATCCGAAGTTCATCCCAGTCGATCAACCCGATAATGAACTCGACCGCTGGCTCCTCGTAGCGGGATTACGACTTCGGGTACGACTTCTGCAAGCTGAGCAGCGACCTGATAGACCCACTCCGGGTCGTCCACGGTTCTGCTCCGGGGGCTGATCCGGATGGCGAGCCCGCCCGCTGCGGACGACTTCCAGATCTCGCACTCACCGCCAAGTCCCCGGACCGGGTCGGCGTGGGTGATGAGCAACCCGAACTGCTCGGCAAGAACTGAGGACAGGGACTCGCTCAAGCGTTGGGGCACTGCCGCAGCCTATTGGCTCGGCTCGACCCTCAGTCAAGCAAGGGCGAGTTGCCACGCAGAGCGCAGAGCCGGCTCGCTCGTTGGCCTTGTCTCGGAAGCGACTCGCCGTCGACTAGACGTTTCAGGCCCTGTCGCGTGTCGCTGCTTGCCGTTCGCGAATGACCATGCAATGGTTTCAGCACGCGTGTATCACGCGTCCCAGAAAACCAACTGAATAGAAACGCGGCGGGCCGCCGCATCTCCAACGCCAATCGAAGCCGGCGGCCCGCCCCTTACCAGAGAGGAAACCTCCCGTGGTCTCGTTCAGCGTACGCCATGACCCGGTCCCCGCCTCGGTCAAAATCGACCTCGAACTCCACAAGCCCTACCGCACCTGGTTCGGCCTCGGCCGCCTGCGCTGCGAATGGTGCCACCACACCTGGGGCGCCCACGGCTGCCCCCAACGCCGCTCCGCCGTCAAACTCCTCGCCTCCTGCATCGGCTCGGACTCCCTCCGCGACGTCCTCACGGCCCTGATCGGCTTCTCCTGGGACGGCGGTGCCGCATGAACCCCGAACGCATCGTCCTGGGCCGCTTCACCCTCGAACACCGCCGCATCGAGGTGTACCAGCTCGCCGGCGGCCCCACCACCGCCGTCCGCCTGCGCCGCATCGCACCCGAACCCGCCGTCGACCTCGGCTACATCAACCGCATCGGCTCACCCTTCGCCCGCCTCCACCTCTACCGCGCCGAATGGGCCCCTGCGCTCCGCCGCACCGCCAGGGAACGGGCCACCGCGATCTGGCACCACGCCGCCCGCCACGAAGCGGAGGTCGAAGGATGACCCTGCGCTTCGCCGACGGCCTGCCCGTCCTCGGCTACCGCGAGGTCGCCGACCGCACCATCGCCTTCGCCTGGCACTGGCACGAGCCGACCTTCCGCCTCACCTTCACCGAACACACACCACCCCTGCTCGGCCACGTCACCCACCTCGACTGCCTCCCACGCCTGACCCCAGCCCCCGACAACCTCGACTGGCTCCGCCAAGACGACCCGGCCCGCACTCAAGCCGTCCTCGACCACGCCATATGCCTGTGGAGAAGTAAGGAGGAGATCTTCCGAACCTGCAACGGCTGACCGACCGCCCTTGAAGGCCCCGCCGGCCCAGTCGTCCGCCGGCTCAGTCGTCCAGGATTACGACGTCGAGCCGGCGCGGGCCGTGGACGCCCTCGACCCGCTGGAGCTCGATGTCGCTGGTCGCCGACGGGCCCGAGATCCAGGTTTGCGGGGCCCCGGGGTCCAGGCGCGGCAGCGCCTCGGCGAGATGGCCGACGATCTGGTTCCGGCGGACCACCACGACATGGTGGTCCGGGACCAGCGTCAGCGCGCGGCGCCCCTGGGCCTCGCCCGCGTCGAGCATGATCGTTCCGGAGACCGCAACGGCCGCCGCGCATCCGGTCATGACCGCGTCGACCGCGTCGAGCTCCTCGGTGGTCAGGGCCGTGTCCTCCACGAACTCGGCCGTGCCGAGCCGCCACTGCGCCGGGAAGTCGACCGGGACCGCCACGCGCCGGGCGCCGGCCAGCGCGTCGGTGATCGCGGCGGCGCCGTGGTGCACGTTCGCCTTGTAGTCGACCAGGCGGTCGACGAGCATCGCCACGATGTCGGTCCCCGGCGCCAGGGCGCGCCGGTACTCGCGCGGCACCGGCGGCGCCTCCGAGGCGCCCTCCAGGGCGCGCCGCATCCGGGCCAGGATCTCCTCGCGGGCACCGCCCGGCGCGCCGCCTCGCTCGCTCATCGGTCGCGCTCCTTCCACCAGTCCCTGAAGGACTCCTTCGGCGGCACCGGCAGGTTCCTGCTGACCGTCCACTTCGAACCCGGCCAGGGCAGGCGCCGCATGTACCCCTTTCGGCGCCACGGCATCGCACCGAACCGTGCCGCTCGCAGGGCGGTGCGCCACAGGCGCGGGCGGGCCATCACGGCCTCGGCGGCTCCCATCGCGGCCCGCTCCCCCGCTGCGTGCGGCCCCTGCTGGCGCAGGTGGACGAGCACTTCCGGGATGTTGATCTTGACCGGGCACACCTCGTAGCAGGCCCCGCAGAGGCTCGACGCGTACGGCAGGTCGTCGTGCCGGCCCGGCTCGAGCTGCGGCGCGAGGATCGCGCCGATCGGGCCCGGGTAGACGTGCCCGTACGCGTGCCCGCCGGTCCGCTCGTACACCGGGCACACGTTGAGGCACGCCGAGCAGCGGATGCACGAGAGCGCCTGGCGCCCCACCTCGTCGGCGAGCACGCCGGTGCGGCCGTTGTCGAGGAGGATCACGTGCACGTTCTGCGGGCCGTCGCCCTCGCGCACCCCGGTCCAGACCGACGTGTACGGGTTCATCCGCTCGCCCGTGGACGAGCGCGGGAGGAGCTGCATGAACACTTCGAGGTCGGCGAAGGACGGCAGCAGCTTCTCGATGCCGACGATGCTGATGAGCGTCTCGGGCATCGTCAGGCACATGCGGCCGTTGCCCTCCGACTCGACGACGACCAGCGACCCGGTCTCCGCCACCGCGAAGTTCGCGCCGGAGACGGCCGCCTTCGCCGACAGGAACCGGCGCCGCAGGTGCAGCCGCGCGGCCTCGGCCAGCGCGGCCGGGTCGTCGGTCAGGCCGGCCGGGGCGTCGCCCATGCGCCGGTCGAAGATGTCGCGGATCTCGGTGCGGTTGTAGTGGATCGCGGGCACGAGGATGTGGCTCGGCTTGTCCTCGGCGAGCTGCACGATGAGTTCGGCGAGGTCGGTCTCGAACGCCTTGAGGCCCTCGGCCTCGAAGTGCTCGTTGAGTTCGATCTCCTGTGTCGCCATCGATTTGACCTTGACGACCTCGTCGGCGCCGGCCTCGCGTACGAGGCGCGCGGCGATGGCGTTGGCCTCGGCGGCGTCGCGCGCCCAGTGGACGACGGCGCCGGCGGCGGTGGCGTTGGCCTCGAACTGGACGGCGAGTTCGGGGAGCCGGCGCTGCACGTCCGCTTTGACGGCGGCCGCGGTGTCGCGCAGCCGCTCCCAGTCGTCGAGTTCGCCGGCGACCTTGGCGCGCTTGGCGCGGATGGTGCCGGTGGCGTGGGCGAGGTTGGCGCGCAGTTGCGGCATGCCGAGGGCGACCTTGGCGGCCTTGGGGAACGGCGCGTCGGCGGGGATGAGCGAGGCGGCGGGGACGAGGTCGCCGCGGGGGGCGGGGGCGTCGGTGCTCATGCGGTGCTCGCGAGGATCTCGGCGTAGTGGATCGGGCGGGGTCCGCCGCTGCGGGAGGTGCCGCCGCCGATGTGGGTCAGGCACGAGTTGTCGGCGGCCGCGAGGTATTCGGCGCCGGTGCCGGCCGCGTTGGCGCATTTGTCGGCGAGCATCGCGGAGGAGACCTCGGAGTTCTTGAGGGCGAAGGTCCCCCCGAAGCCGCAGCACTGGTCGGCGGCGGGCAGGTCGATCAGGTCGATCCCGCCGACGGCGCGCAGGAGGCGGAGCGGTTTGTCGCCCAGGCCGAGTGCGCGGGTGCCGTGGCAGGTCGGGTGGTAGGTGACGGTGTGGGGGAAGACCGCGCCGACGTCCTCGACGCCGGCGACGTCGATGAGGAACTCGGAGAGCTCGTGGACGCGCTGCCCGATGGCGGACCCGGTGAGGTGGGGGTACTGGTCGCGGGCCATGGCGGCGCAGGAGCCGGAGGGGGTGACGATCGCGTCGTAGCCGCCGAAGACGTCGTCGAAGGCGCGCGCGAGCGTCGCGGCGTCCCGCCGGTAGCCGGAGTTGGCGTGCATCTGGCCGCAGCAGGTCTGGGCGGTGGGGAAGTCGACGTCGTAGCCGAGCCGCTCCAGGATCCGCACGACCGCTTTGGGCGTCTCGGGGAAGAGCGCGTCGTTGACGCAGGTGATGAACAGCGCTACGCGCTTCATCGCGCGGTCACCTCTTCTCTTCGGGTCGGTGTGGACCGGGTGGTCCAGCGGGTCGCCCGGACCGGCCGGTCCCGGACGGCGGCCGGGCTCGTCGGCCCGGCCGGTCGGTCCGGAGACGGCCGACCGGATGGTGCGGTGCGGTCGGGCCGGGTGGTCCGGTCGCGGCCGTCGGTCGGTGTCAACGGTTCGCTCTGGCGCGCTTCGGTTTCGAGACGGCCTCGGCGTTCGCCGCGGTGAAGGCGGCGGCGTGCCGCACCTTCGAGCGTTCGAGGTGGCGGCGCATCGCCTCCTCGGCGGCAAGCGGTTTCATGGCAATGATAGCGTCCGCGATCGCGAGGTGCTCGGCCTCGGTCTCCCCGATCGACTCGGGCGCGATGTACGCCCGGTGGAGGTGCAGGTGCGCGTCGAGGCGGCGGATCGCCTTCGCGATCTGGACGCTGCCGCTGCATTCGGCGACCGCGTCGTGGAAGCGCCGGTCGGCCTCGGTGAACTCGAGCTTGCCGGCGCTCGGGTGCGGGGTGCGGGCGGCGTCGAAGAGGCCCGCGGCGGGCCCCTGCACCGGTTCGGCCGCCGCGGCCCCGCCGAGCTCGGCCTCGGCCGCGAGCCGCTCGGCGGCCCGGCGGGCCGCGAGGGGTTCGAGCATCATGCGCAGGTCGAACAGGTCGGCGAACTCGGCGGCGGACAGCAGCGGCTCGACCGTGTAGCCGCTGAGCGGGCGCCGGGCCAGCAGCCCCTCGGACTCCAGGCGCGCCAGCGCTTCGCGGATCGGCGTCTGCGAGAACGCGAGCTCCTTGGCCATGCCGTCGATGCTCAGCTTGGCGCCCGGCGCGAGCTCGGACCGCATGATGCGGGCCTTGAGCTCGGCGTACGCGTCGTCGGCCAGCGTGCGTTTCCCGGCGGCTTCCGCGGCGGTCCGGTTCGCGGGGTCGGCGGCTCTCGCTGTCATGCCGAATATCCTATAGGATAGTGTCGCGGGGGCCGGTCCGTATGCGGACCAACCTCCGGAAACGCCCCCATAACTCCCGCATAGGAGACCCCGTGAGCGCTCACCAGTCCGCGCTGCCGGTTCGGCGGCTGGGTTCCACCGACGTCACCGTCTCCGCCGTCGGCCTCGGGTGCGCGCCCCTGGGCGGGCTCTTCACGCCGGTTGATCCGGCCGTCGCGACCGCGACCGTCGACGCCGCGTGGGCCGGCGGGATCCGGCACTTCGACACCGCGCCGCACTACGGCGCCGGGCTCTCCGAACTCAGGCTCGGCAACGCGCTCGCCCCGAGGGATCGCGGCGAGTACACGCTCTCCACGAAGCTCGGCCGGGTCCTGGTCGACCACGAGGGCGCCTGGGACCTGTGGGCCGAACCGAACGGCAAGCGCGCCGAGTTCGACTTCTCCTACCGGGCCGCCTACGACTCCTACCTCGGCAGCCTCGAACGGCTCGGCGTCGAGTGCGCCGACATCGGCCTCATCCACGACGCCGACGACCACCGCGACGCCGCCCTCGAAGGCACCTACCGGGCCCTCGCCGAACTCAAGGCGGGCGGGAGGATCGGCGCGATCGGGATCGGCATGAACTCCACCGGCGCCGCGGCCGATCTCATCGAGCGGGCCGCGTTCGACACCGCCCTCATCGCCGGCCGCTACACGCTCCTCGACCAGTCCGCGCTCGACCGGCTCTACCCCCTGTGCCTCGACCGGGGCGTCTCCGTGATCGCCGCGGGCGTCTTCAACTCCGGGATCCTCGCCGACCCGAAGCCCGGCGCGACCTTCAACTACGCGCAGGCCGATCCGCGCCTGGTGGCCAAGGCCCAGGCGATCGCCGCCGTCTGCGAGCGGCACGGCACGCCCCTGCGCGCCGCCGCCCTCCAGTTCACCGCCGCCCACCCCGCCGTCGCGTCGATCCTCGTCGGCGCGCGCACCCCCGAAGAGGTCGACGACGCCCTCGCCATGTTCGCCCATCCCGTACCCGGCGCGCTGTGGCACGACCTCAAGCGAGCCGGGCTCCTGGCCGAGGAGGCACCCGTACCATGACGGCTCCGCTCGTCATCGACGCGCACCACCACATCTGGACCGCCGACTACCCGTGGCTCGCGAGCCGGCCCGAGTTCGCGCCGATCCGCCGCGACTACGGCGTCGCAGACCTGCGCGCCAACCTGAAGGCCGCCGGGGTCGACCGGACGGTCCTCGTCGAGGCCGACTGGGGCCACCCCTCCGAGACCGTCGAGTTCCTGCACCTCGCGGGCGCGGTCGAGGAGATCGCGGGCGTGGTGGGCTTCGCCGACCTGCTCGCCCCCGACCTCGCGCCCACTCTGGCCCGGTACGCGAGCCACCCACGCGCCCGCTTCCTCGTGGGCGTCCGCGACCAGGTCCAGGGCCGCCCCGAGTCCGGGTTCCTCGCCCGGCCCGACGTGATCGCGGCGCTCAAGACCGTCGCCCGGCACGTGCCGACGTTCGACCTGGTGGTCCGGGTCGACCAGCTCGCGGCAGCCGCCGAGGCCGCCGCCGCGGTCCCCGAGCTCACCTTCGTCCTCGACCACCTCGGCAAGCCGCAGGTGCGCGACGGCGACGACGGGCTGCGCGCCTGGCGCGCGGCGGTCGCGCCGCTCGCCAAGCGGCCCAACGCGGTCGCGAAGCTCTCCGGGCTCGTCACCGAAGCCGACTGGGAGACCTGGAAGCCCGCCGACCTGCGACCGTTCGTGCAGACCGCGCTCGAACTGTTCGGCCCCGACCGCCTCATGTTCGGCTCCGACTGGCCCGTCTGCGAGCTCGCGGCCACCTACACGCAAGTGAAGGACGCCCTCACCGAGGTCCTCGGGCGGGCCGACCCCGACGTCTTCGGCGGCACCGCCGCCAAGGTCTACCAGCTAGGAGAGTCATGAAGTACCTGCGCATCGGCCGGCCCGGCTACGAGACCCCCGTGGCGCTCCACGAGGGCAAGTACTACGACCTCTCCGGCCCCATCGGCGACATCGACGGCGAGTTCCTCGCCCGCGGCGGCATCCGGACCACGGCCGGCTTCCCCGAGATCGACATCGCGGCGCAGCGCATCGCGCCGCCGATCGCGAAACCGAGCGCGATCGTCTGCATCGGCATGAACTACGCCGCGCACTGCGCCGAGTCCGGCGCCGAGCCGCCCGCCGAACCGGTGGTGTTCTACAAGCACCCCAACACGATCGTCGGCCCGCACGACCAGGTGCAGATTCCCCGCACCTCGGTCCGGACCGACTGGGAGGTGGAGCTCGGCGTCGTCATCGGCAAGCCCGCGTCCTACCTGGAGTCCGAGGAGGCGGCCCTCGACGTGATCGCCGGGTTCGTCGTCGCCAACGACCTCTCCGAGCGCGACTTCCAGATCGAGCGCTCCGGCGGCCAGTTCTCCAAGGGCAAGGCGTGCCCGACGTTCACGCCGCTCGGCCCGTGGCTGGTCACGCCCGACGAGATCGCCGACGTCCAGAACCTGCGCCTGTGGTCCAAGGTCAACGGCGAGATCCGCCAGGACTCGAACTCGAAGGACATGATCTTCACGGTCGCGCGCATCATCCACCACATGTCGCAGTTCATGGCGTTCGACGCCGGGGACCTGCTCCTGACGGGCACCCCCGAGGGCGTCGCCCTCTCCGGCCGCTTCCCGTACCTGAAGGCCGGCGACGTCGTCGAGGTCGGCGCCGACGGGCTCGGCTCCACGAAGAACCCGGCGGTGCAGGCGTGACCCGCCCGGCGCCGGCGGCCCGACCCGTCCGGGCCCTCCCGCACCGGAGCCCGCGGTGACCATCACGACCGTGGACGTCGTCGACGTCCGCTTCCCCACCTCGCGCAGCCTCGACGGCTCGGACGCGATGAACCCCGACCCCGACTACTCCGCCGCGTACGTGGTCCTCCACGCCGACGACGGCCACGAGGGCCACGGGTTCACCTTCACCATCGGGCGCGGCAACGACCTCTGCTGCGCCGCCATCGCGACCCTCGGCGACGCCGTCGTCGGCACCGACGTGCACGGCCCCGCCGACCTCGGCGACCTGTACAAGCGGCTCACCCACGACTCGCAGATCCGCTGGCTCGGCCCCGAGAAGGGCGTCATGCACCTGGCCGCCGCGGCCCTGGTGAACGCCGCCTGGGACCTCGCCGCCCGCCGCGCCGGCCTCCCGCTGTGGAAGTACCTGTCCTCGCTCACGCCCGAGGAGGTCGTCGCGTGCATCGACTGGCGCTACCTCTCCGACGCGCTCACTCCTGAAGCGGCCCTGGACCTCCTGCGCGCCGCCGAGGACGGGAAGGCCGAGCGGGTCGCCGAGGTCGAGCGCGACGGCTACCCCGCGTACACCACCTCCCCGGGCTGGCTCGGCTACTCGGACGAGAAGGTCGTGCGCCTCGCCCGCGAAGCCGTCGCCCAGGGCTACCAGCAGATCAAGCTCAAGGTCGGCGCCGACCTGGAGGACGACCGGCGCCGCTTCGCCGCGGCCCGCGCCGCCGTCGGGCCGGACGTCCGCATCGCGATCGACGCGAACCAGCGCTGGGACGTCGACCAGGCCGTCGAGTGGACCAAGGCCCTCGCCGAGTTCGACCCGTGGTGGGTCGAGGAGCCGACCAGCCCGGACGACGTCCTCGGCCACGCCGCGATCCGCAGGCGGCTCGCGCCGCACGTCAAGGTCGCCACCGGCGAGCACGTGCACAACCGGATCATGTTCAAGCAGCTCCTGCAGGCCGGCGCGATCGACTTCCTGCAGATGGACGCCGCCCGCGTCGCCGGGGTCAACGAGAACCTCGCGATCCTGCTGCTGGCGGCGAAGTTCGGCGTCCCGGTCTGCCCGCACGCGGGCGGCGTCGGCCTGTGCGAACTGGTCTGCCACCTGTCCATGTTCGACTACACCTCGGTGAGCGCCTCCCTCGACGACCGGGTCATCGAGTACGTCGACCACCTGCACGAGCACTTCGCCGCGCCGACGGTGATCGCGAACGGCCGCTACCGGGCGCCGACCGCCCCCGGATTCTCGGCCGAGATGAAGCGGGAGAGCCTCCAGCGCTTCGCCTACCCGAACGGTCCTGAATGGAGGGCAGACGCATGAGCGGTTTCGAGGGCCTCACGGCGGTGGTCTCCGGCGGCGCCTCCGGCATCGGCGCGGCCGCGGCCGCGGCGTTCGCCGAGCGCGGCGCGAACGTCGCCGTCCTCGACCTGAACCCGAGCCCCGACCACTGGTCGCACACCTGCGACGTCGCGGACGACCACCAGGTGCGCCAGGCCGTCGCCGCCGTCGCGGCGCACTTCGGCCGGATCGACGTGCTGGTCAACAACGCCGGGATCGGCGCGGTCGGCTCGGTCGAGGACAACTCCGACAAGCAGTGGTTCCGGGTCCTCGACGTGAACCTCCTCGGCATGGTCCGCCTCGCCCGCGCGTGCCTGCCGCACCTGCGCGAGTCCGAGCACGCCGCGATCGTCAACACCTCCTCGATCGCCGCCTCGGCCGGCCTGGTCAAGCGCGCCCTCTACTCGGCGTCGAAGGGCGCGGTCCACTCGCTCACCCTCGCCATGGCCGCCGACCATGTGGCCGAAGGGATCCGCGTCAACTGCGTCGCGCCCGGGACGGCGGACACGCCGTGGGTGGCGCGCCTGCTCGACCAGGCCGACGACCCGGCCGCCGAGCGCGCCCGCCTCGAGGCCCGGCAGCCGACCGGCCGCCTCGTCACCGCCGAGGAGGTCGCCGCCGCGATCGTCTACCTCGCCGACCCGGCCAACAAGGCCGTCACCGGCACCAGCCTCGCCGTCGACGGCGGCATGCAGGGCCTGCGCCTGGTGCGCTGAACCGGCGGGGCGCCGGTCGACCGGCGCCCCGTCGCAGCGGAGCCGCACCCCCGAACGGCCCGGCCGCGCACGCCGCCGGACCGCGCCACCGGACCGCGCCACCGCTCCGAGAACCGACACGGGGTGTCGCATGGGGACCTCCGGGATCCGAAATGGAATGGACACGGGTAGGACGCCGCCGGCGCGTCCGCGGTTCCGTCCGGCGCCCCGGCGTCGGAGCGGAACACGCTCGGGCACCTCGTCGGCGGCCGGGCCGGCGCTCCCGTTCCGGGGCGCTCACGGTGCGCCGATAGGCTGAGGACATGGACGGTGCCTCATATCTGCGGAGTTTCCGGCGGGAGATGGACGCGTTCCGGGAGTGCGTCGCCTCGGGCGACCTCGGTGCGCCGATCGCGTACCGGGAGGAGTTCTCGGAGCCGATCGACCTCGCCGGGCTGGCGCGCGCGGTGGGGCACTCGAACCTGTTCACGGCCGCGTGCGTGGCCGAGTGGTCCGGCGGCGACACGCCCCCGGACGGCGCGCCGCCACTGGCGCCGCAGGACCGGGCGGAGCTCCTGCGCTGGCTCGAGGGCACCGCCGAGCTCCTGGTGATGTCGCTCGACGTCGACCCGGCCACGCCCGCGTGGGGGCATTACACGCCGCCGAACGCCGGATACTGGCAGCGGTCGATCGCGGTCGAGACGATGCTGCACCGCTGGGACGCGCAGCAGGCCGTCGGCGACCCGGCCCCGCTCGACCCGGAGCTGGCCGGCGCGGGCGTCTCGGAGGTCGTGGACGTCCTGGCGCCCAAGATGGTCGGGGTCGGGAAGGCGTGGCCGCCGGACGCGTGCGTGAAGTTCAACGCCTCCGACTCCGGCGACTGGTGGATCTACGGCCCGGGCGACCCGGTGGCCGACGTCCACGGCACCGCCGGGTCGCTCCTGCTCATGCTGTGGGGCCGCCTGTCCAAGGACGACCCGTCGCTCGCGTGGGAGGGCGACCGCGCGTCGGCGCTGTCGGTCCTCAAGGGGCCCTTGACGTACTGACCTAGCCGGTGCGGCGGGCCGCGTCCGCGCGGCAGCCGTCCAGCATCAGGGTGAACCAGCGCTCGCGCACGGGGGCGGGCTGGTCGATCGGCGCGGTGGCGAAGAACAGGAAGCAGTCGTCGAGGGTCATGTCCGGGCGCAGGTCGCCGCGGTCGATCCCGGCCGCGACGATGCGTTCCAGGGCCTGGAGGCCGCGGCCGCGGAGGAGGTCCTCCTCCCAGTCGGCGCCGAGCGCGCGGGCGGCGGCCTTCACCGCCATGTTGCCAGCGGCCAGCTCCAGCACGAACCGGAAGAACCCGGCGAACTCGTCGATGGCCGGGGCGCCCGCCTCGATGCGGTCCGCGGCGGCCTCGGCGGCGGCGACCATCGACTCGAAGTGGGCGTGGAGCACCGCGGTGACGAGGTCGTCCTTGGTCGGGAAGTGCCGGTAGAGGGTGCCGACCGCGACGCCGGCGTCCTCGGCGATGGCCTCCATCGGCACCTCGGGCCCGCGGGCGATGATCTGCCGGTTCGCGGCCTCCAGGATCTTGGCGCGGTTCCGGGCGGCGTCGGCGCGCAGCGGCCGTCCGTCGGGCATCCGGTCTCCTCTCGTCCGCGAAGCATCATATGCGGTGCTTCACATTTGCCATAACCTGAATCTAGGTTCATTATATAGTGAAGGCAGGTTCATCTTAGTCGACCGAAGGAGCGGACATGAGCCGTAAATGGAGCAGCGCCGACATCCCCGACCAGTCCGGACGGGTCTTCCTCGTCACGGGTGCGGGTTCGGGCCTCGGCCTCGAGACCGCCAGGGCGGTCGCGCGCCGCGGGGCGCGGGTCGTCATGGCGGTGCGCAACACCGCGGCCGGCGAGGCCGCGGCGGCGCAGATCGCCGACGAGGTGCCGGGCGCCGACCTGGAGGTCCGCAAGCTCGACCTCGTCGACCTCGACTCGGTGCGCGCCTTCGCCGAGTCCTTCGACTCCGGCCTCGACGTCCTGGTCAACAACGCCGGGATCATGACGCCGCCGCGCTCGCTCAGCCCGCAGGGCCACGAGTCGCAGTTCGCCACCAACCACCTCGGGCACTTCGCCCTCACCGGCCTCCTGCTCGACCGGTTCCAGGGCCCGGACCCGCGCGTGGTCACCGTCTCGTCCCTCGCGCACCGGCACGGGCGGATCCACTTCGACGACCTCACCGGCGAGCGCGGGTACGCGCCCATCAAGTACTACGGGCAGTCGAAGTTCGCGAACATGCTCTTCGGGCTGGAGCTCGAGCGCCGCTTCCGCGCCGCCGGCAGCCCCGCGAAGAGCCTCGTCGCCCACCCGGGCTTCTCCGCCACCGGTCTGCTGCGCGCCTCGAACACGCTGATCCGGACCGTCGGCACGATGGTCATGCCGCTCGTCACCCAGTCGGCGGCCGACGGCGCCCTCCCGCAGCTCTACGCCGCCACCGCCCCCGAAGCCGAAGGCGGCCAGTACATCGGCCCCGACGGCAAGCGCGAACGCAAGGGCGCCCCGGTCGTCGTCCAGCCGGTACCGGCGTCCACGGACCCCGCCCTGGCGCGACGCCTGTGGGACGTCTCCGAGACACTGACCGGGGTCCGCTTCCCGCTCCCCGCGGCGGCCTCCTAGGCCGCGGTCCGCCTCGACCCCGTCGACGCGGGCCTCCGGCGCCGTGGTCGTCGAGCATGTCGACGAGCACCGCGGCCAGGCCGTCGAACACGGCGATCGTCTCAGGGGGACCGTCCAGTTCGACCGCCTCGCCGCGGTCATGCGCGAACGACCCGGAGTCACCTGTGGACCCTCTGCCGGCGCTTGAGCAGGCCGTGGGGAACGCCGTCCCGCCGAGGGCGCCGCCCGCCGCAAGGAAGCGGCACCGTTCGAGTTGCAGCTCTTCGCATCCGCGAGTGACACCGGCCACGTCGGCCGTCTACCGCCCCTCGGGATGCGAGGCGGGGCCAGGAATCAGGGGAGCCGGACTCGCGTCGCCGCGGCCGCGAGGGCGCCCCTCGAGCCGTCCGATACAGTGCGTCATGAGCCCGGCTTGCAAAGGATTGCAACGTGACCGGCATCGCTGCCCGCCGTTGCAGCTCACCCTCGTTGCGTCGCAAACCACACCATATATACCGACCTGATAACAAATTCGGTCCAGTTCGGGTGTGGCGGCATCAAAATTAACTTTCACCGGCGAACATCCGTATATGTCTTCTGAATCGAACCGGTCGACGACCGCGCGCAGGAGCGACAGCATCACCGACCGCGGCGTCACCGTCAGCGACGACGCATTCGTGCGGCAGGTGATCACGCCGCTGCGCCGGTACATCCCCGTGGGCTGGTTCGACTGGGAACCCTACGGAAAGCGCCCGAAGAGCTGGTGGCCCGACCTGCTGATGTTCCTCAGCTTCCTCGGCCTCGCGTTCTTCGTCACCTACCCGTCGTGGCTCGTGCGCCTCGACTGGGAGGTGCGCATGTGGGCGGTCGACGCCAACGACACCATATGGCTGCGGGACCTCGCGAAAGCGGGCGCCGAACTCGGACAGGCCCGCACCGTGGCGACGGTCACGCTGCTCATCGCGATCTGGTGCGCGCTCAGGTCCCGGTCGATCCGCCCCCTGCTGATGTACGTGCTCTCGTTCATCACCCTCGCCTCGATCCTCGGCATGAAGCACCTCCTGGGCCGGCCGCTCTCGCAGCACCCCTTCGCGCTGCGCGAGGTCTCCCCCGAAGGACCCCTGCTGTTCACCTACCACCCCGAAGGCGGCGGCGCCATCCCCGACGCGACCGCGTTCCCCTCCGGGCACGCGGTGAACTCGATCCTGCTGTTCGGCCTCATCGTGATGCTCATCGGCGGGGTGCTCCCGAAATGGGCGCGCCTGTCGCTGCTGATCGCCCCGCCGATCATCGTGTTCTGCTCCCAGGTGTTCCTGGGGCACCACTGGCTCTCGGACGAACCGGCCGGATTCCTGCTGGGCCTCATCATCATCCGCTGCGCGAAACGCGTCCCCTGGCACACGATCCCGCTCGGCCCGCTCGAGGTGTTCGACCCGGCGACCAGGCGCACCATCCTCATATCGGTGCTGCTCATCGTCGGCGTCATGCTCACACCAACGCTGCACCTGGTGCCGGCGCTGATCTCCGCGGCGGTGCTGCCGTCCCTCGGCCTGATCTGGCTGTGGCTCAGCATCAAGGCGAAGCAGCACCGCGACGCGGTCGCCGCGGCGGCCGAAGCGGCGCAGGAGCCGGGCCCGACCGCACTCGCGGAGACGGACCCGGAGATCCCTAACCAGCAGTCAGATAGTCACCGGAGAGCTTGACGCCGGCGCCGCCCTCGGCGACCTCGCCGATCGTCCACGCCTCGACGTGGCGGGCGGTGAGCACCGCGAGGGACCGGTCGACCTGGTCGGGCGCGACGACCGCGACCATGCCGACGCCCATGTTGAACGTGCGCTCCATCTCCTCGAGCGAGATGCCGCCGGTCTGCTGGACGACGTCGAACACGGGGTTCGGCGTCCAGGTGCCGCGGTCGACCTCGATCTGGAGGCCCTCGGGGAGCGAGCGGACCAGGTTGCCGGCGAGCCCGCCGCCGGTGATGTGCGCGAAGGCGTGCACATCGCACTCCTTGGCGAGCTCGAGGCAGTCCTTGGCGTAGATGTGGGTGGGGGTCAGCAGCTCCTCGCCGAGGGTGCGCTGGCTGCGCTCGGCGGTGGCGAACTCGGGGACCACGGTGCCGAGGTCGAGCTTGCCGACACCGAACAGGGCCTCGCGCACCAGTGAGAAGCCGTTCGAGTGGAGGCCGGAGGCGCGCATGGCGATCGCGACGTCGCCGGGTTTGACGCGGTCGGGGCCGAGCAGTTGGTCGGCCTCGACGACGCCCACGCCGGTGGCGGAGATGTCGTAGTCGTCGGGCTTCATGACGCCCGGGTGCTCGGCGATCTCGCCGCCGATGAGGGAGCAGCCGGCGTAGCGGCAGCCGTCGGCGATCCCGGCGCCGATGTCGGCGATCTTCTCGGGCACGACCTGCCCGGTGGCGATGTAGTCCAGGAGGAACAGCGGCTCGGCGCCGCACACGACGAGGTCGTCGACGACCATCGCGACCAGGTCGATGCCGACCGTGTCGTGGATGTCGAGCTTCTGCGCGATGACGAGCTTGGTGCCCACGCCGTCGGTGGAGGAGGCCAGCAGCGGCTTCTTGTACTTCTCGGTGTCGAGCGCGAACAGGCCGGCGAAGCCGCCGATCCCGCCGACGACCTCGGGCCGGGTGGTCTTGCGGATCGAGGGCTTCAGCGCCTCGACCGCCCGGTCGCCGGCGTCGATGTCGACGCCGGCGGACTGGTAGGAGATGGTCCTCTGAGAGGTGGTGCCGCTGCTCACGCTGTGGTCCCTTCCCGCACTTGCGTGCTCGCTTCGGTGGATCGAGGTGTCTGGACGGGTGTATGAGACGCGGCGGACGAAGGCTGCGGTTCCATGAGGTGCTTGCCGATGAGATCGGCGGCGGGCAGCTCGATCGGGTAGTTCCCGTCGAAGCAGGCCATGCAGAGCCGGGACGCGGGCTGCTCGGTGGCGCGGACCAGGCCGTCCATCGACACGTAGCCGAGGGAGTCGGCGCCGATCTGGGCGCGGATGCCGTCCACGTCGAGGGAGCCGGCGATGAGCTCGGCGCGGGTCGCGAAGTCGATGCCGTAGAAGCAGGGCCATTCGACCGGCGGCGCGGAGATGCGGATGTGGACCTCGACCGCCCCGGCCTCGCGGAGCATCCGGACGAGGGCGCGCTGGGTGTTGCCGCGGACGATCGTGTCGTCGACGATCACCAGGCGCTTGCCCTTGATCTGGTCCACGAGCGGGTTGAGCTTCAAGCGGATGCCGAGCTGGCGCAGGGACTGCGACGGCTGGATGAAGGTGCGGCCCACGTACTGGTTCTTGGTGAAGCCCTGCCCGTAGGGGATGCCGGACTGCTCGGCGAAGCCGATCGCGGCCGGGATGCCGGACTCGGGCACGCCGATGACGAGGTCGGCCTCGACCGGGTGCTCCTTGGCGAGGGTGCGGCCGATCTCGACGCGGGTGGCGTAGACGTTCCGGCCGGCGAGCTTCGTGTCGGGGCGGGCGAGGTAGACGTACTCGAACAGGCAGCCCTTGGGCTCGGGGTTCGCGAAGCGGGTGGAGCGCAGGCCGTGCTCGTCGATGGTGAGCAGCTCGCCGGGTTCGACCTCGCGCACGAAGTGGGCGCCGATGGTGTCGAGGGCGGCGGTCTCGGAGGCGACGGCCCAGCCGGAGGCGAGGCGGCCGAGGACGAGCGGGTGGACGCCCTGCGGGTCGCGGGCGGCGTAGAGGGTGTTCTCGTCCATGAAGACGAGGCAGAACGCGCCGCGAAGCTGCGGCAGGACGCGCTCGGCGGCCGCGGCGACGGACTCGTCGGGGCGGGCCGCGAGGAGCGCGGTGATCAGGTGCGTGTCGGAGGTGGTGGTGCCCATGTCGATGCCGAGCCGGTCGACCTCTTTCAGGAGGTCGGCCGTGTTCACCAGGTTCCCGTTGTGCGCCAAGGCGATCGCGGTGCCGGTGGAGGTGGACCGGATGGTGGGCTGGGAGTTCTCCCAGGTGGGGGCGCCGGTGGTGGAGTAGCGGGCGTGGCCGATGGCCAGGTGGCCCTGGAGGGGCGCGAGGGTGGACTCGTCGAAGACCTGGGCGACGAGCCCGAGGTCCTTGTAGACGACGGTGCGGGCGCCGTCCGATACGGCGATGCCGGCGGCCTCCTGGCCGCGGTGCTGCAGCGCGTAGAGCCCGAAGTAGGTGAGTTTCGAGACCTCTTCCCCGGGGGCCCAGATGCCGACGACGCCGCAGGCGTCGCGAGGTCCTGGATTGTCGGGATCGAGTTCCGTGGTGAGAAGACCGTCACCTCGGGCCACTGCAACTCCTCAGATGGCTGGAGAATCGCCGCCCGGTTCGTCCGGACCGCTGCTGCCAGTCTATCGGACCTGCGGGAAGCCGCCACCGTCCAACGAGCGCGGGTGTGTGCCGTACCCCTCCCCGACCGGGTGAGACTTCAGGCTTTTCCGCCCAGGGAGGCCGGTTTCACCGGCGCGGGCGAGGCGGTTGCCGGCCGAGGGGGCCGGGGCCGGGGCGGCGGGCGGAGCGTGCGCCGCCCGCAGGGCGGGTGGGTGGGGCAGGAGTTATTGCCATCCCGAACCCCCACCCACCCGGGGAAGAGTAGGTGCGATCCTCCCGCGCGGGTCCGACAGGATCCGGGTCCCGCAGCGGTCGTATCACCCGGAGGCGTGACAGGCAGCGGAACGCCGCCGCGGGCGGGCCCGCGGCGGCGTTCGGTGCCGTTCGTGTCGTCGCCCGGCCGCTACCAGGAGCGCGGGCGGTCGTCCCATTCGCCCCAGCCGCGGCGCTCGGTGCGGCGCGAGTCGGGGTCCTCGGGGTCGGCGTCCGGTTCGGCGCCGTGGGGCGCCGGAGGCCGCGGCTGGCTGCCGTACTGGGGCATCGGGCGGGTGCCGCCCGGCTGCTCGGTCGGGGCGTACGGGTCGCGGCGCATCGACTGGCTCTGGTAGCCCGTCGGCTCCTGCGGCGCACTGGGCGCGCCGGGGGCGCTGTGCGAGCCGTAGCCCTGGCCGGGCTGGCTCGGGCCGCCGAAGCCGGCGGATCCGGGGCCGTACTGCGGTGCGCCCGCCGGCGGCGCGCTCGGGGAGCCGTAGCGCGGCTCCGACGGCGGGCCGGGGGCGATGCCCGGGTTCTGCGGCTCGAACATGCCGCCGGCGGGCGGCGGGGTCGGCGCCGGGTGCGGCCGGGTGGCGCCGGGGTCCCCGTACGGGCTCGGCGAAGGCCGTCCGGCCGGGTCCGAGTAGGCGCCGGCGGGGGTGGCCCCCGGGTGCGGGCGGGTCGCGTTCGGGTCGGAGAACGCGCCGGGCGTCGGCCCCGGGTGGGGCCGGGTCGCGGCCGGGTCGGCCCCGAAGGCGCCGGTCGGCGACGGGTGCGGGCGCGTCGCGTCGGCCCCGAAGGAGCCGTGCGGGGCCGCGGGCGGCTGGTTCGACAGGTTCGCCTGCGGCATGATCTGCGTCGCGTCGGACGCGCCGGGGCCGCCGGGCTGCTTGACGACCGGGAGGATCGTGGTCCCGTCCGGGCCGACCGGGCCCGGTGCGGGCGGGGCGCCGAAGCCGCCCTGCGGCATGACCTGGGTGGAGGCGCTGTCGCCGCCGTACGCCGGACCGAACTGGGTCGGGGCGGCGGAGTCGACGAGGCCGCCGGGGTGGATCATCGTCGGCGCGTCCGAACCGGGCGCGGGCCCGGCCTGGTAGACGCCGGGCGTGCCGACCTGGGCGGCGGTGGGCTGGTGCTCGGGCGGGCCGTCGGGGGCGAAGCTCTCGCCGTCGTCGTCCTTGTCGTCCTTGCCGCCGCGCAGCAGGAACACGATGCCGACGATGCCGCCGACGACGAGCAGCGCGCCGATGATGATGAGGAAGAGCAGGGTGCCGGAGATGCCGCCGTCCTCTTCGGGCTCGGCGCTCGCGGGCTCCTCGGAGCTCGGCGCCGCCTCGGTCGTGGGCGCCGGCGCGGAGGACTCCTCGGTCTCGGTCTGGGCGAGGGTCACGTTCCGGGTGAACTCGCCGGACTCGACGCTGAACTCCTCGACCTTGTCCTCGAAGCCCTCTTTCGAGATGGTCATGGTCATGTCGCCGGGCGCGATCGGGTTGCCGTCGCCGGTGATGGCGAAGCCGCCGTCGTCGCCGGTCTCGGTCTCGTGCTCGTTGCCCTCGCCGTCCTCGAGGACGACGCTCGCGCCGGCGACGGGTTCGCCGTTCGAGGTGACCTTGCCGCTGATCTGGCTGATCGCGTTCTGGGCGTGGCCCATGACGGTGACGTTCGTGGAGGTGTCGCCGCCGTTGTACCGGACCTTGAACTCGCCCATCTCCTGCTGGCCCTCGGGCAGGTCGGAGTCGGGGTAGGGGTTGATCAGGAAGGTGATCGTGCGGGACTGTCCCATGGGGACGTCCTCGCATTTGACGGAGGCGTCGCCGGTGACGGTGCAGCCGCCGCCGTCCTGGATCGTGATGTAGGCGTAGTCGCCGATCCCGCCGAGCTCCGCGGAGACGTCGGCGTCCTTGCCCATCGGGTCCTGGTGCGCCGCGCTCAGCGTCACCGACACGGCCGCGGGGGCGCCGCCGATGTCGATGTACGGGTTCGGGTTGTTGATCGCCGCCGTGAACTGCCCCTGGGCCATCGCGGCCTGCGGGAAGGCGAGGACTCCGAGCAGCAGGACGCCGCCCGCCGCGGCGAGGCCGGCCAGGCGCGCGCGCAGGCCACCCCCTCGCCTGCGCCGGGACCGCGGGACGTTACTCTGGGTCCCGCTCGGTTCGGCCGCTACGGTCATCTACATCCCCTCCTGGGCATGTGCTTTCAGGCCCGGTCCGCGGCGGTCCGCAGCGGGCAGGCACGACGAACCCACGGAAGCGGGCCGTCGTCGCCACTATGCCTGGTCTCATTTCGGTTACGGGACCGGGGTGCGGGCGGTGCCGCGGGCGATCGTTCGGCGGCGGTCATCGCCGTTCGGCAACGTGCCGTAACGGGCAGTCTAACGTGACCGGGAGGTCTCTCCGTGGATGCTGTGGCCGATGCCATCGCGGCGATCGACAACGACGAAGCCCCGGACCGGGAGACCCTCAAGGCCGCGGTCCGGGAGCTGCTGCGCGCATTGGCCGCCAAAGCCCCAGGTCACTCCGTAGAGGTTCGGGTGCCGCCGTACGGCGCGGTGCAGTGCGTCGAAGGCCCTCGCCACCGGCGCGGCACGCCGCCGAACGTCATCGAGTGTCAACCGGTCGTGTTCGTCGAGCTCGCCTCCGGCCGCCTCGCCTTCGCCGACGCCGTCGCCACCGGCCGCGTCTCGGCCTCCGGCCAGCGCGCCGACCTCACCGACGTACTCCCGCTCACCGGCCCCCGCGGCGAACCCCTCGCCGGTGAAGCCGAGGCATAGGAGCCGCTTCAGCTCCCCTTCAGGTGTCCCCGGGTACGTTCGAGACCGGGGGCCCTTTCCCGGCCGGCTTCGACGCTGTCGGCGTGCGCTGCTTCAGCTCCCCTTCAGGTGTCCCCAGGTACGTTCGAGACCGGGGGCCCTCACCCAGTCGGCCTCAGTGCAGTCGGCGTGCGCTGCTTCAGCTCCCCTTCAGGTGCTCCGCGCTGGCGTCGAAACCGGGGGTCCATCCCCGGCCGGTGCCGGACGTTCGGCGTGCGCCGCGACGGCGATCGCCCCGGCGCGGTGCGCCGGGGCGATCGTCTGGTCGTGCGGTGCGCGGCTACTCGCCGAGCCGGGCTCCGATGCGGCCCTTCCAGGCCGCGTCGATCTCGGCGCGGGAGATGTCGAAGTGGTCGCGCAGGTGCAGGCCGTCGGTGTTCGCGTCGGTCACGCCCAGCGGCGTGATCGGCAGGCCGCGGGACTCGCAGGCGCTGCGCACCGCGAGCTCCTGGCCGCGCGGGATGACGACGAGGACCCGGCCCGAGGACTCCGAGAACAGGTACGTGAACGGGTCCGCGCCCTCCGGGAGGAGGATCTGCGCACCCATGCCCGAGTGGCTGATCGCCTCGACCAGCGCCTGCGCGAGCCCGCCCTCGGAGAGGTCGTGCGCCGCGGCGAGCTGCTCGGTCTCGGCGAGCCGCGAGAGCAGGTCGGCGAGTTTCATCTCGTGGTCGAGGTCGACCTTCGGCGGGACGCCGCCGAGGTGGCCGTGCTTGACCGCGGCCCACTCCGAGCCCGAGAGCTCCTCGCCGGTGGTGCCGATGAGCGCGATGGTGTCGCCGGTGCGGCCGAGCCCGAGCGGGATGCGGCGGGCGACGTCCTCGAGCACGCCGAGCACGCCGATGACGGGCGTCGGGTGGATCGCTTCGCGGCCGGTCTGGTTGTAGAACGAGACGTTGCCGCCGGTGACCGGGATGCCGAGCTTCTGGCATCCGTCCGCGATGCCCGTCACGGCCCGCTCGAACTGCCACATCACGTGCGGGTCCTCGGGGGAGCCGAAGTTCAGGCAGTCGGAGACGGCGATCGGGGTGGCGCCGGTGACGGCGACGTTCCGGTACGCCTCGGCCAGCGCGAGCTGCGCCCCGTGGTACGGGTCGAGCCGCGCGAAGCGGCCGTTGCCGTCGAGGGAGATCGCGATGCCGACGCCGGTGCGCTCGTCGAGGCGGACCACGCCGGCGTCGTGCGGGGCGCCGAGGACCGTGTTGCCGAACACCGACGAGTCGTACTGCTCGGTGATCCACGACTTGTCGCACAGGTTCGGGCTGGCGGCCATGTCGAGGACGGTCTGGCGGATCTCCTCGTCGGTGGTCGGGCGCGGCAGGGTCTCGGCGCGGTCGACCGCGATGAGCGCGAGGTCGTTCGGTTCGGCGATGGGCCGGTGGTAGACCGGGCCCTCGTCGGCGAGCGACTTCGGCGGGACGTCGACGACGGTCTGGCCGTGGAAGTCCACGACGAGGCGGCCGGTGTCGGTGACGGTGCCGATCGCGGTGGCGAGCAGGCCCCAGCGGCGGGCGCGGGCGAGGACCTCGTCGGCCTTGGCCGGGTCGACGATGAGGAGCATCCGCTCCTGCGACTCGGACGCGAGGATGTCGTGCGGTTCCATGCCCTTGGCGCGCAGCGGGACCAGTTCGAGGTCGACGTGCATGCCGCCGTCGCCGGCGGCCGCGGTCTCCGAGAGCGCGCAGGTGAGGCCGGCGCCGCCGAGGTCCTGGACGCCGACGACGAGTCCGGCGTCGAACAGCTCGAGGCACACCTCGATGAGGAGCTTCTCGGTGAACGGGTCGCCGACCTGGACGGACGGGCGGGCGTCGTCCTCGCCGGACTCCGAGAACGTCGCGGAGGCGAGAACGGACACGCCGCCGATGCCGTCGCGGCCGGTCTTGGCGCCCAGCAGGATCACGATGTTCCCGGTGCCGCTGGCCTGCATCGACTGGAGGCGCGAGCGGGGCATGACGCCGACGCTGAGCGCGTTGACGAGCGGGTTGCCCTGGTAGCACGGGTCGAAGAAGGTCTCGCCGCCGATGTTCGGCAGGCCCACGCAGTTGCCGTAGTGGCCGATGCCGTCGACGACGCCCGGGAGGACCCGGGCGGTGTCGGGGTGGTCGATGGCGCCGAACCGCAGCGAGTCCATGACGGCGATCGGGCGGGCGCCCATCGCGATGATGTCGC
Source organism: Glycomyces albidus (assembly GCF_009451885.1). GTDB lineage: Bacteria > Actinomycetota > Actinomycetes > Mycobacteriales > Micromonosporaceae > Glycomyces > Glycomyces albidus. The sequence continues at coordinate 19,100 of NZ_WIAO01000017.1, read as the reverse complement.
GGATGATGCCGCCGACGCCGGTGGCCGCGCCCTGCTTGGGCTCGACGTACGACGGGTGGTTGTGCGACTCGACCTTGAACGTGACGGCGATGTTGTCATCGATGGCGACGACGCCGGCGTTCTCGCCGATCCCGGCCAGGAGGCGCGGGGTCCGCGGGTTCTTCTCGCCGAATTGCCGCAGGTGCACCCTGCTCGACTTGTACGAGCAGTGCTCCGACCACATGATCGAGTACATGGCGAGCTCGGACTGGGTGGGGCGGCGGCCGAGGATCTCGCGGATCCGCTGGTACTCGTCCTCTTTGAGGCCCAGTTCGGCCCAGGGCTGCTTCTCGTCCGGGGTCGCGTCGGCGACGCCGACGGTGTCCACGGCGACGTTGAGCTGGTTCATCGTCTCGCTCCCTCGCTGAGGTGGGCCAGGACGGAGGCGATCATGCCGAGGCCGTCGGTCGACGGCCCGGTGAGCGCCTCGACGGCGTGCTCGGGGTGGGGCATGAGGCCGACGACGTTCCCGGCCTCGTTCGCGATCCCGGCGATGTCGCGCATCGACCCGTTCGGGTTGTCGAGGTACCGGAAGACGACCCGGCCGTTCTGCTCGAGCGCGTCGAGGGTCGCCTCGTCGGCGACGTACCGGCCCTCGCCGTGCTTGGCGGGCATGACGACCTCGGCGTCCGGCGCGTACGCGTTCGTCCACGCGGTCCGGGTGGTCTCGACGCGCAGGCGCGCGGGGCGGTTGCGGTAGCGCAGGTGCGCGTTGCGCACGAGCGCGCCGGGCAGCAGGTGCGACTCGCACAGGACCTGGAAGCCGTTGCAGACGCCGAGGACGGGCATCCCCTGGGCGGCGGCGGCCTTCACGGTCTCCATCACCTGGCTGAAGCGGGCGATCGCGCCGCAGCGCAGCGCATCGCCGTAGGAGAACCCGCCGGGCAGGTAGACGGCGTCGACCCCGTGGATGTGGGCGTCGTCGTGCCACAGGGCGACCGGTTCGGCGCCGGCCAGGTACGCCGCGCGGGCGGCGTCCCGGTCGTCGAGCGAGCCGGGGAACGTGACGATCCCGATGCGCGCGCTCATGCCGCCTCGACGGCGTCGGGCTGCACCGAGACGGTGAAGCTCTCGATGACGGGGTTGGCCAGGAGCTGGTCGGCGATGACACGCGACTGCTCCTCGACGTTCTGGGCGTTCTCGTCGAACTCGATCTCGACGCGCTTGCCGATCCGCACCGACGCCACATCGGTGACGCCGAGGCGGGGCAGCGCCCCGAGGACGGCCTCGCCCTGGGGGTCGAGGATTTCGGACTTCAGCATCACGTCGACCACTACACGGGCCACGGTCGCACTCCTGTCGGTCACATGGACGGGACAGGACCAGCATATTCACCGGTAGTGACCTGGGCCAGCGCCGCGTTACGGGGACGGTGCCAGGTCACAGCCCGTCAGAGGATCCCGCCGGGCCGGTAGGCGGCCGCTTCGGGGTGCGCTTTCGCCGCTTCCGCCACCCTTTCGGCGACACGGTCCACCTGATCTCCTGCGGCGCCGGTGAATTCACCCGTATTCGCGACGAGCGCGCCGAGGCCGGCCCGGTCGAGGGGGAGGCGCGGGTCGGCGGCGAGGCGGTCGAACAGGTCGTTGCCGCGCTGGCCGTCCTCGCGCATGGCGCGGGCCACGGCGACGGCGTGCTCCTTGATGGCCTCGTGCGCGTCTTCGCGGCCGGCGCCCTGCTTGATGGCCTCCATGAGGACCTTTGTGGACGTCAGGAAGGGGAGGTAGCGGTCGAGTTCGGCACCGATGACGGCCGGGTACGCGCCGAAGTTGTCGAGGATGGTGAGGAATGTCTCATAGAGCCCGTCGACGGCGTAGAAGAGGTCCGGGAGGGCGACGCGCCGGACCACCGAGCACGAGACGTCCCCTTCGTTCCACTGGTCCCCGGCGAGCTCGCCGAGCATCGCCGCGTAGCCGCGGGCCACGACCGCGAGGCCGTTGACGCGCTCGGAGGAGCGGGTGTTCATCTTGTGCGGCATCGCGGACGAGCCGACCTGGCCCGGCATGAACCCTTCGGTGGCGAGCTCGGCGCCGGCCATGAGCCGGATCGTGACGGCGGCGGACGACGGCGCCGCCACGGCCTGCACGAGCGCGGTGCCGACCTCGTAGTCGAGCGAGCGCGGGTAGACCTGGCCGACCGAGTCCATGACCCGCTCGAACCCGAGGTGGCCGGCGATGCGGCGCTCGAGCTCGGCGAGCTTCGCGTTGTCGCCGCCGAACAGGTCGAGCATGTCCTGGGCGGTGCCGACCGGGCCCTTGATGCCGCGCAGCGGGTAGCGGCGCAGCAGGTCCTCGATGCGCTCGTAGGCGGCGAGGAGCTCCTCGGCCCATGTCGCGAAGCGCTTCCCGAGGGTCGTGGCCTGGGCGGGCACGTTGTGGCTGCGCCCGGCCATGACGAGATCGCGGTACTGCTCGGCGCGGGCGGCGAGGCGCACGAGCGCGGCCACGAGCCGGTCCCGGACGAGCTCGAGAGCCTGGCGGACCTGCATCTGCTCGACGTTCTCGGTGAGGTCGCGGCTGGTCATGCCCTTGTGGATGTGCTGGTGGCCGGCGAGGTCGGAGAACTCCTCGATGCGGGCCTTCACGTCGTGCTTCGTGACGCGCTCGCGCACGGCGATGGACTCCAGGTTGACCTGGTCCAGGACCCGCTCGTAGTCAGCGATCACACCGTCGGGCACGGTGACGCCGAGGTCGTGCTGCGCGCGGAGCACGGCCAGCCACAGCCGCCGCTCGGCCTTGATCTTCCCGACGGGGTCCCAGATGTCGCGCATCGGCGCGGAGGCGTAACGCTCGGCGAGCACATTCGCAGTCACGCGCCAATGATGGCATCGAGCGTTCACGCATGCACGACGAGTGCAGCTGGTCCGGGCCCTGTTCACATCACGGACCCGGCGTTCTCGGTCATGCATGAATGACGGGGACCGACGGACGGGCGGGGCATGTGCACTGGGGTCCGCTTGGGTCCGCTTCCATGCGGAGTCGCGCCGCGCGCAGCGCGGCAGTCGCGCTCCACGGCCACCGCGGGGCTGTGGGACCGCCGCCCTCGCTGCGTGCCGGGAGGCGGTCGGGGCAGGAGGCGGTCAGCACGTGCGCCGCCCGGAGGGCGGGTGGGTGGGATAGAGGTATTGCCATCCCGAGCCCCCACCCACCCCGGGGAAGATAGTCCGATCCTGGCGCGCGGGTGCGACACAAACGAAGCCCCGAGACGCCCCTGTCCCCCGAAAGAGGGAATGGGCGGTTCCGAGGCGCGCGTCCCGCGCCCAGTAATCGGTGACACTCGGCGTACCGGTTAACCAGCACGTATCCGCCCCGTAAACTGACCGGGTGCGAGTACTCCTGATCGGCTCCGGCGGCCGCGAGCACGCCATCGCGGCGGCTCTGGCCGAGGACGAATCCGTCACCAAGCTCATCTGCGCCCCGGGGAACCCCGGCATGGCCGCACTCGGCGACTGCGTGCCGGTGAACCAGACCGACCCCGCCTCGGTGGCGTCCCTGGCGGTGACCTCCGCAGCCGACCTCGTGATCGTGGGCCCCGAGGCCCCGCTCGTGGCCGGCGTCGCGGACGCGGTCCGCGCCAAGGGCATCCCCGTGTACGGGCCGAGCGGCCAGGCCGCATTGATCGAGGGCTCGAAGGCGTTCGCGAAGGAGATCATGGCCGCCGCGGGCGTGCCGACCGCCGCCGCGCGCGTCTGCCGCACCCGCGAGGAGGCCGAGGCCGCCCTCGACGAGTTCGGCGCCCCCTACGTCGTCAAGGACGACGGCCTCGCCGCCGGCAAGGGCGTCGTCGTCACCGAGGACCGCGAGCAGGCGCTGGCCCACGCCGTCGACTGCGAGCGCGTCGTCATCGAGGAGTACCTCGACGGCCCCGAGGTGTCCCTGTTCGTCGTCTGCGACGGCACGAGCGCGAAGCCGATGCTGCCCGCGCAGGATTTCAAGCGCATCGGCGAGGGCGGGACCGGCCCGAACACCGGCGGCATGGGCGCGTACACGCCGCTGCCGTGGGCCCCGGACGACCTGGTCGCCGAGGTCATGGAGCGCGTCGCCGAGCCGACCCTGGCCGAGCTCGCCGGGCGCGGCATCCCGTTCGTCGGGACCCTGTACTGCGGTCTGGCGCTGACGTCGAAGGGCCTCAAGGTCGTCGAGTTCAACGCCCGCTTCGGCGACCCGGAGATCCAGGCGGTGCTCGCGCTGCTGGAGACCCCGCTCGGGCAGCTCCTGTACGCGGCGGCCACCGGAAAGCTCGCCGACTTCGGGTCGCTGTGGTGGCGCGAGGGCGCGGCGGTGTGCGTCGTGATCGCGAACGAGGGCTATCCGGGCACGCCCGTCACGGGCCGTCCCCTGTACGGCGCCGAAGCCGACGGCGTCCTCCACGCCGGCACGGCCCTCGACGCCTCCGGCCAGCTCATCGCCACCGGCGGCCGGGTCCTCGGCTGCGTCGGCACCGGCAAGTCCGTCGCCCAGGCCCGCCAGGAGGCGTACGCCCTCACCGAGGGCATCAAGCTCGAAGGCGGCTACTACCGCCGCGACATCGCCGCGAACATCTGAAGCGAACGCATTGGGAGGCCGCACCCCGCGGGGTGCGGCCTCTCCGCGTCTAGCGTCCGATGCGCTCGCGCACCGTTGCGGTAGCGGTTCTCGTGAGTCGTGGGTGCGCCTCTCAGGGGAGCGTGAACGCGTTGCACGGCGGTTCCGGCGTGTCGGCGCCTGCTCCGGCGCTCACGGCCGCCTTTCCGAGGTCTCGGTCGTGAGGGGTGCTCGGCTCGTCGGGCAGGACATGCAGCGGGGGCCGCCTCGGCCGGAGCCGAGTTCGGAGCCGGGGATCGTCAGGACCTTGATGCCCGCGCGTTCGAGGCGGCCGTTGGTGACCGTGTTGCGCTCGTAGGCGACCGAGACGCCGGGGGCGAGGGCGAGGGTGTTGTTGCCGTCGTCCCACTGCTCGCGTTCGGCGGTGACGACGTCGCGTTCGCCGGTGTGGATGATCTCGATCTCCTCGACGCCGATCGCTTCAGCGGCGGCGTCGAGGAACCGGCGCGGGCCCTCGATCGCGATCCGGTCGCCGTCGGGGGTGATCGTGTACGACTCCAGGCGCTGCGCGGCCGGAGCGTAGATGACCATGCGGTCGCGGTCGACCATGGTGCAGACCGTGTCCAGGTGCATCGTGGCGCGGCGCTGCGCGATCGGCACGGCGAGGACCGTCTCGATCGTGCCGCGCTCGAAGACCTTGCGCGCCAAGCGCTCCACGCCCGCGGGGGTGGTGCGTTCGCCGACGCCGACGGCGAGGACGCCGGGGGCGAGGGCGAGGACGTCGCCGCCTTCGAGGTGCTCCAGCGACGGGTCGTACAGCTTCGGCACGTCGCTGAACCGCGGGTGGTGGTGGTAGATGATGCCGGTCAGGGCGGTCTCGCGGCGGCGGGCGGGCATCGCGAGGCTGGTGACGGCGACGGCGTCGCCGATCCACACCGACGAGTCGCGGGTGAACATGGTGTTCGGGAGCGGGTCGATGACGAAGTCGGTCGAGCGCATCATCCGGTGCCGGAGGCTGCTCGAGGGCCCGAACTCCTCCTTGGTGAGCCCCTCGATGAGGACCGCGGCGAGCCGCTCGGGTTCGAGCGACGAGAGGAACGCGGCGACCTCGCGGCCGAGGGCCTGGCCCAGGCGCGGGTCGGCGGCGACGCCGACGGTGACGGCCTCGCGGGCCTCGTCGAGTTCGAGGCATTCGCGCAGCAGCGCACCGAGGTACAGGACTTCGACGCCGTGTTCGAGGAGGACCCCGGCGAACCGGTCGTGCTCCTCCTGGGCGCGCTCGACCCACGGGATCCCGTCGAACAGGAGCGCGCCGTTGTTGCGCGGTGTCAGGCGGCGCAGCTCACCTCCCGGGCGGTGGAGCATGACGCTGCGAAGGCGCCCCACCTCCGAATCGACTCCGTATGCGGGCGCGACATCAGCACTCATGACCTGAGGGTAGACGCGCCGGGGACAGAGATCAACTTTTCTCTGTTAACGTGGACAGACTGAGCGTAACCACTACCCCCGGGACGCCCAATTGACGCAAATGGAACTGGTCATCCCGCTCCGCGGCTCCGCGCCCGGGCCCGATGGCAGGAGGCTCGACCCGGCACTGGCCCCCTGGCGCAGCGCGGTCGCGGCGAGCGCCGACGCCTGCATGCTGCTCGCCGCCGACACGCGGATCGTCGCGACCTCGCGCGCCACAAGGCAAGTGCTCGGCCTGCGAGCCGACATCGACTACGCCATGCCCCGCTTTCTCGATGCGGGCCTTCGGTTCCTGGACTTCTCCGCCGGCGCGCACCCGCTCGTCGACTCGGAGCTGGCGCGGCTCGCGCCCGTCCAGGCGCTGCAGACCGACGCACTGGAGCGCACGCTCATGCGGATCGAGCACCGCGGCGGGCACCGGACGTTCGACGTCACCGCATCGCCCCTGCACTCCCCGCCGCGCCTGGACGCGATCGGGTCGCTCGCGTTCCTGACCCCGATCGGGCCGGCCTGAGCGGCACTCGGGCGCGCCGGTCCGCGGCGCGAGTGATGCTCGCGGAAGGGGATATGTCGGACCCGGCGGGTATTTTTGCGCCAGGGGTCCCTTAGGGGACATATCCGGAATAACGCTTATATGCGTTTTACTCGGCGTTCAAGTGGTAGATGATCGCGTCGTCGGTGCGTTCGACGTCGACGCCCAGCGGTTCCTGCTCGGTGTCGAGGCCGGCCCAATCGCTGCCGGGGAGCCAGTCGGGAATCACCACGACCGTCTCGACGCCCGCCTCGCGGAGGTCGGCGATGGCCGACTCGTCGGGGAAGGACTTCGACATCTCCCGCAGCTCCGAGGTCGCCGCCGGCGTGAACGCGGCGCTGCCGTTGACCATGTCGACGAAGCCGTCCACCGTCCAGAACTGGACCTGCGTGTCGCGGCCGTCGGAGGGCAGGAACATCACCGGTCCCTCCAGTTCGGACACATCGAGGGGAGCGGCCGGGGGCTCGTGGAACTCGGGGACCATCAGGCCCTCCCCGAGCACGAACACGATGGGCAGGAAGAACAGCGCGTGCACGCGGCGGGGCGCCTTCACCTGGAGTCGCCGGTCCACTCTGGACTCGTGGGCGACCGCGTCGGCGTCGTCGGCCAGGCGCGTCAGCGTGCCCGCGGCCAGGATCGCCAGCAGGATCGTGATGTAGAGGACGAGCCGGCCCGGCGTGCGGACCGCGTCGAAGCCCGGCGCGTACTCGTACAGCAGCCCGTACGCCCACCGGCCGTCGTCGAGGAAGTGGGGGCCCATGGCGAGCGCGGTGAGGACTGCGATGCCGAGCGCGAGGCACCACCGCTGCCACCGGCTCCACGACGACCAGATGAGGCCGGCGATCGCGAGCGCGAGGACTGTGAACCCGACGAGCAGCGTCTGCTCGGGCGGCCAGGTGAGGTCGGTGCGGGCGGCCTCGTGCGCCGCGCCCCACAGCCGGGACTCCTCCGGCGCGATGATGAAGCTCTGCCAGGTGGGGCTGAACCAGGCGACGTAGTCGTAGTCGCGCACCGTCTCCGGGTACGCCTGCGCCACCGACGCGTGGCGGTCGGCGATCCACAGGACGCCCAGGCTGAACACGACGCCGCCGGCGCCGTCGGCGGCGACCGTGCGCCAGTTCAGGGCCGGCCGCTTGACGAGCCAGAACAGGCCGACCACGACGGCGATCGCGAGCATCACGTACACGAACGAGAGGCCGAGGGCGACGCCGATCGCGAACTGCCACAAGGCGACCAGCCAGCCCGCGATGATCCAGCCGGGCCGCTGCCGCTCCGGCTTGAACCCGTCGCGCATCGACCAGCCGTGGCCGCGCGCCAGCATCGCCAGCGCGAGCGCGATCGCACCCGAGGAGAGCACGTTGAGGTGGCCGAGGTGCGCGAGTTTCCAGGGCGCGTAAGCGAACGCGGCGGCGCCGACGGCGGATCCGGCGACCCGGGCGCCGAGCTGGCGCAGCAGGGCGTACCCGCCGAGGAAGGCGAGGGCGAACGTGGCGATGAAGAGGACGTTGTAGACGACGAGGGTGCTGGGGCCGTCGACGGCGAACATCGCGGCGGGGGCGTAGCCGAACAGGGTGTCGGTGAACAGGAGCGAGTCGGGGGCGGGCCAGAAGCTGTTGGTGCCCCAGACGCTCGCGGGGTCGGTGCGGAGCGCGTCCGAGAGCCAGCCGAGCGTGTACGCCTGGAGGAGCGGGTCGCCGAGGTCGTGGGGGATGACGCGGTTCAGGTTCCGGGCGAGCGGCCAGGTCATGCCGACGGCGAGGAGGGCGCTGAAGAGCGCGGCGAGGGTCCATTCGCTGCGGGCGGCGCGCGCGGCGAGGCGGCCTGCGGCGCGGAGCCGCCCCGGCGGGGCTTCTGCGGCGGGCGCGGGGGTGGCGCCGGCCGCGAAGCGCTGCCAGCGTTCGTGGTCGTCGGTGCCGTCCTCGGTCTGATCGCCGGGCTCGGCGCCTTCGGGGGCCGTCGCGGCGGCCTCGGGCTCGCGCCCGTCGCCACGGTCGGGCTCGGTGGAGTCGGGCTCGGTGATCACCATGGGGTTCCCGCGGTCTCGCTCGGTGCTGTCAGGGCACATCCTACGGAGGGTCGCCGTCCGGTGGTCGGGCGCATGAGGACCGTCCACGAATCGGGTGCGGCAGGGGCCGTCACCTTTCGGCCGCCGGTTCGTTGAACGGGGTTGAGACCTGATTCCCGCGGTGGATCGGGTCCGTACCCAGACGACGGAAATCGCGGTTGGAGAGACGCAGGCATGGGAAGACACACCACGAAGCTCGGTCGCCAGTCCCGGGCCCAGACGCGTCCTCCGCTGCCGTACCCGGTGAACGACGGCCGGATCCCCCCGGCGTCGCAGGCGGCGATGGACCGGCGCTCGCAGCGCCGGCGTTCGCGGCTGGCGGCGCTCTCGGCCGCCGCGGTGATCGCGGCGGGCGGCGCGGCCGGGATGAGCATCGCCACGGCGGAGGAGCCGGAGGCGGGCACCGGCAGCGAGATCGTCTTCAGCGGCGACTGCGGCACGCTCGGCCTGGTGTCGGCCTCCTCGAACCCGGACGCCTCGGAGCTGACCGTCGAGTCGGGCTCGCAGGTGCGGTACACGAACGACCTCGGCACGAACGCGCAGCTCCATGTGGGCGACGAGGTCTACGACATCTCGGACGGCTCGACCCAGGTGTTCGAGATGAACCGGTCCGCCGAGGTCGCCATGGTCCCGTCCTGCCGCGGCCTGTTCGCCGAGTACGGGTCGGCGCAGGTGCACGTGGTGGAGTCGCAGACCGACGAGGACGAATCGGGCGGCGAGGACGACGTGCAGGACCTGCCGGCCGCCGACGAGGACGGCGAAGGGGACGGCGACACGGCCGCCGGGTCCGAGGGCGACGGACCGGCCGGCGACGACGCCGCGGCCCAGCAGGGCCCGGACCCGGAGCAGCCCGCCCAGGACGAGGCGGAGGCGCCGGTCGAGGACGAGGTGAACGCGTTCGGCGAGCCGGGCGTCGACGACGGCGCGGGCTTCGACCCGGTCGCGGAGGAAGAGGTCGTCGCGGTCGACCCGAAGGCCGTCCGGGACGGCGCGAACGGGCTGCTCGCCCTGGTCGCGATCATCTGCCTGATCGGTGTGGCCGCCGCAGTGACGCGCACCCTCCTCAAGCAGCGAGCGACGGCATGACGGCCGTCGCTCTCAAGACCCCGGCGCCGCAGTGGGCCGCCGCGGCGGGTTCCGTGCACAAGTCTCCGGCCCGGCAGATCTACGGCGCGCAAGCGTCGCCGTGGGTGCCGGCCGGACGGGTGCGGAACCGCCGCGAGCGGCAGCGGGCGGCCCGGTGTATCACCGGCCCCGAACCGGTCCGCCGCACCCGGCGGCCGGAGCCTTCGAAGGCGCAGTCTTCGATCGCACTGCCCGCAGGGCAGTCGAGGCGCGGCACGGTGGAGTCTCCGTGAGGCACTGCGGCTCGGGCACTCGTTGATGGTCAATTCCTCCCCAGGTCCCACTCCGAACGCCCGGACCAGTGCCTCACGGCCCCACCGGAACCAGCACCACTGAACGGCACCACTGAACGGCACGGTCGGCTGAGCCGCACGGCTCGGCGGCGCCGCTCAGCACCATTGCCCGATGGCATTGCCCGATTGCATGGCATGAGCGTGGCCGAGCGCCGGATTCGACTCGTCGCCAGGCCTCGGAAGCCGAAGCGGTTCTTCGTGAAGCGCCCGTCGTTGCGGCGGGCGCTTCGTCGTGCCGTGTCCGGTTCTATGCCGCGCCGGAGGGTCGGGAGTGACGGGTGACGCTGGTCGTGTCCCGTGCGGCGAGAGATCATTGGGGGTTCAGGGTCCGTTCGGTTCGCGTACGCACCGATGCGCAACCGTTACGGAACTCCCGGATGACCCTGCTTGTGATCGCTTCGGCGGCTGCTTTAGCGTGGGCCGCGTAATCGTTCACAACCCCGCCTTTTGAAGAGTCAGGTTCCAAGCTGTGACCTCCCAACCCTCCACCTCGCGGCGACTCTGGCCCTACCTCGCCGTCCCCGGACTCGCCGTCATCGTCGCGGCGGTGATCTTCGTCGTCAGCACGGGCCGGGACGACGGCGGCTCGGGTGGGTCCTCCGACGAGAGCCTCCCCGGCTCCCAGGCCGACGACCTGTCGAGCTCCTCGCTCCAGCCGTCCGAGGAGGAGCTGCGCGAGGCCGCCCAGGCGCAGCTCCAGTCCGCGCTCGACGAGGCCGTCGCCGCGTACATCGAGGAAGAGGACGACGAGAACTTCTACGCGTCGGTCGCCGTGGACGACGGCGAGTTCCTCCTCGACTACGAGGGCGAGACCCAGTACGACACGGCGTCGATCGTGAAGGTCGAGATCCTCGCGATGATGCTCGAGGAGTACGGCACCCTCGACCAGGTCCCGGACTGGCTGCTCGACCGGGCCGCGGAGATGATCCAGGACTCCAGCAACGACGCGACGAACGACGTCCTCTACGGCGGGACCTTCGACGACGGCCACGCCGCGATCAGGCAGGCGCACATCGACTTCGGGCTGGAGAACACCAACCCGAACGAGACCGAGCAGTGGGGCAAGACCCAGACCACCGCGATCGACCAGCTCCGGGTGCTCGAGATCGCCCTGTACGAGGAGACGGGCTTCCTCGACGCCGAGCAGACCGAGTACGCGCGCTCGCTCATGGGCGACCTCTCCGACTCCCAGCAGTGGGGCGTCTCGGCCGCGGCCGCCGACGGCGAGACCGTGTGGATGAAGAACGGCTGGGACACCCGCGACGCCATGGGCGGCGAGTGGGTCGTCAACTCCATCGGCGTGATCGCCGGGGACACCGACCACCCGATCGAGATCGCGATCCTCACCGGCGGTTCGGCCTCCCACGAGGAGGGCATCGAGCGGGTCGAGGCGCTCGCCGAGATCATCCGCGGGATCGTCGACACCGACCCGTACGCCTAGGACGCGTGGGGCGCGGGTGACAATCGCTCCATGAGCGAACTCGCAGGCGCCCTCACCGCCGCCCTGACCGAGGCGGGCCTGGACCCCGTCACCGACCCGGACGTGCTGGCCGCCCACTCGGTCGACCACGCCGGGCTCGTGCCGCCCGGCCGGGCGGCCGCACTGGTGCGGGCCCGCTCGACCGAGGAGGTGTCCGCGGCGGTGCGGGTCGCCGCGGAGCTCGCGGTCCCGGTGGTGCCGCAGGGGGCCCGGACCGGGCTCGCCGGCGCGGCGACCGCCGTCGACGGCGCGCTCCTGCTCGACGTGTCGGGCATGGACCGGATCATCGCGATCGACCCGGTCGACCGGCTCGCGGTGGTCCAGCCCGGGGTCCTCAACGCCGCGATCTCCGCGGCCGCCAAGGAGTTCGGGCTTCGGTACAGCCCAGACCCGGGCTCGTGGCAGATCTCGACGATCGGCGGGAACATCGCCACGGCCGCGGGCGGCATGTGCTGCGTCAAGTACGGCACGACCCCTGAGTATGTGCTCGGCCTCGAGGTGGTGCTCGCCTCGGGCGAGGTCATGCGCTGCGGCCGCCGGACCGCGAAGGGCGTCGCCGGGTACGACCTGGTGCGGCTGTTCTGCGGTTCCGAAGGGACCCTCGGGATCATCACCGAGGCGACGGTGCGGCTCTCACCGGTTCCGGCGCAGCGGCTCACGCTCGCCGCGGTCTTCGCCACGACGGCCGACGCCGGCCGCGCGGTCACCGCGATCATGGCCGCCGGCCGGGAGCCGAGCCTGCTCGAACTCATCGACAACGTGCACCTGCGGGCCCTGGAGGCGTTGCGCCCCATGGGGCTCCCGACCGAAGCGGCCGCGCTGCTGCTGGTCGCCGCCGACACCGATCCGGAGCGCGAGCTCGTCGCGATCGAGGCGCTGTGCACGGAGGCGGGGGCGACCGAGGTGTACCGGGCGACCGACGCCGAGGAGGCCGACGCGCTGCTCGAATCGCGGCGGAACGCGTTCCACGCCATGGAGAAGCTGGGGACGGTCCTGGTGGACGACGTCGCGGTGCCGCGCGCGCGGCTCGCCGAGGCCCTCGACGGCGTGCAGGCCGCGGCGGATCGGCACGGCGTCGTCATCGGCGTGATCGCGCACGCCGGGGACGGGAACCTCCACCCGAACATCATCGTCCACCCCGAGGATCCGGCGTCGCTGGCGGCGGGCCGGGCCGCGTTCGACGAGATCCTCGACATGGCGCTCGCCATGGGCGGCACCATCACCGGCGAGCACGGGGTGGGAATGCTCAAGCGCGATTGGCTCGCAAGGGAGCTCGACCCGGTGAATCTGGCGGTGCAGCGGCGGCTGAAAGCCGCGCTCGACCCGCTCGGCATCCTCAATCCGGGGAAGGTCCTCGGCTGAAAGGGGCCGGCGTCTTCGCTGGCAGTACCGCGATGTGACTGGCGCCGATACGGTTTCGTGTCAATCCTGTGACAGAGTAATGGGGCCGCAGCGCTTGCCCATTCGCTGCGGCCCCGATAAAGTGGAGGAGCTCCACTTTTCATTGGCACCGGTAGGGCTGTGCCCGATTACCCTTACCGGCTTTGTGCCCCCGGATTGTTCCGTGCCTCCCGGAAGACTGCCCATGTCCATCCGCTTGGCTTGTCGGCGTGACCGGAACACTCATTACTATGAGGACCGTCTCTGAGCGGAGCCTGTGGCGAGCCTGGGAAGAACCTGGGAAACGATATTCAACCGTTACGAAGGCACTTCGAATCCGGCGAGTTTGTCCAGCTCAGCCGTGATGTCGGGTCGCTGCGCGACCGCCTCGCCGTCGATCTGAGTGATGAAGGCCACACCTCGGACGGAGGAGCTGAGCCACGCCGCCTCCGCGTTCTTCAAGTCCCCCACCGGGATCAGCTTCTCCGCGGTCTTCAGGCCCGCCTTCGGGGCCTGCTCCAGCAGGTACGCGCTCGTGGTCCCCGGCAGGATCCCCGCCGACGTCGGCGTCGTGCAGAGCGTGTCGCCTTCGAGCCACAGCAGCGACGAGGTCGGGCCCTCCAGGGCGAAACCGTCGGCCGAGACCCACAGGGCGTCGTCCGCTCCCTGGGACTTCGCCCAGCGCGTCACCGCCATCATCGAGGCGTACGAGAGTGCCTTGACCCCGCCTAGAAGCCACGGGGCGTCGCCCCGCGCATCGGCATTCACCCCCAAGGTCGCCGTGGCGATCCGCAGGCCGTCCCGGCGCGGCAGGATGCGCTCGCGCGGGACGGGGTCGACCGTCGCGTAGACGGTGGGCGGGCCGCCGTGCTCGCGGCCGCGGGTGGCGACCAGGCGGAGCGCGCCCTCGCCTTCGGCGCGGTCGCGCCACGCCTCGAGGGCCTGCTCGGCGAGTTCGGCGAGCTCGGCCTTCGGCGGCAGCTCGAACTCCATGCGCCGGGCCGAGTTCGCCATGCGGTCGAGGTGCTCCGAGAGCAGGAACGCCGCGCCGCCGCGGACGTTGATCGTCTCGAAGACGCCGTCGCCGCGGAGGACCCCGAGGTCGTCGGCGCACAGGAGCGGCGCGTCGGAGTCGACGACGCCGCGGTGCAGTACTGCGGTTACTAGTGCCATGCGCTCATTGTGCTCCCCGCCGCGACCGGAACCGGCGGTGCGTGCGCGCGGCGCCGGCTCCGCCGGGCGGAGGGCCGGGGAAGGGGACGGCGGGTCGGGAACCGGGCCGCGGGCCGGAGTCGCCCGCGGCGGAAGGGCGGGAACGTTGGCCGCCCGCAGGGCGGGCGGGTGGGCTAGTAGTGGTTCCATCCCCAGCCCCCACCCACCCCGGGGAAGATAGTGCGATCCTCCCGGCCGGGTCCGACAGGAACCGTCCCCCGCAGCCGCAGTGTCACCCGAACGAGTTCACCGGCGGGAACGAACGCGCCGGCCGGCGGGAACGAACGTGCCGGCCGGGGGCGGCAGCGGCGCTGGCGTCCGGTTCCGCGCGGGCGCAGTACGATGCAGTCATGCCCACTGAAGCCGAGGCCGAGACCGAACTGGCCGCGGTGCTGCGCTCCAGGGGGCTGCGCATGACCGCGCAGCGGCAGCTCGTCCTGGAGGCCGTCCGCGCGCTCGGGCACGCCACCCCCGAGCGGATCCACGAGCGCATCCGCGACCAGGTCGAAGGTGTGAACATCACCACCGTCTACCGCACGCTGGACCTCCTCGAAGAGCTCCAGCTCGTGTCGCACACCCACCTCTCCCACGGCGCCCCCACGTACCACCTGTCCGGCGACCGCGGCCACGCCCACCTGGTGTGCCACCGCTGCGGCCGGATCACCGAAGTCGATCCCTCGATGTTCGCCAACGCGCGCAAGGAGGTCGCCGACGCCACCGGGTTCGTCATGGACGTCGGCCACGTCGCCGTCTTCGGCACTTGCGCCGACTGCCTGGAGAAGCACGCATGACCACGATCGCACCGTCCCCGCTCCTGAACGCCCCCGGCGCCGTCGCCACCGCGGACGGCCGCACCGCCTGGCACTACGGCGGGCCGCTCAAAGAGCAGCGGGAGGCGATGGAGAAGGGCGCGCTGTTCGACCGCTCCGACCGCGACGTCGTCTCGGTCACCGGCGAGGCCCGCCTGACGTGGCTGCACTCGCTCTCCACCCAGCACCTGACGAGCCTGAAGCCGCACCAGGGCACCGAGACGCTCATCCTCTCCCCGACCGGCCGCATCGAGCACCACGCGAACGTCTACGACGACGGCGCCACCACCTGGCTCGACACCGAGCCCGGCCGCGGCGAGGCGCTCCTGAAATACCTGGAGCTCATGAAGTTCCGCACCGAGGTCGACATCCGCGACGAGTCCGCCGACTGGGCGCTGTTCAGCTTCACCGGCATCGCCCGCGCCGGCGACGAGCCCCCGGCCGTCCAGCCGGTCCCGATCGCGAAATTCGCCTCGAAGGACCTCCTCGCGGTCCCGACCTCCGTCTACCCGGGCGGCCCGTTCCAGGAGGCCGACGGCTGGACCCGCCGCACCGACGCCCTCGGCGTCCCCACCTTCGACGTCCTCGTCCGCCGCGACCGGCTCGCCGAGGCCGCCGAAGGCGCCGGATCCGGGTCGCTCGCCGGCACCTGGGCCTGGGACGCCCTCCGCGTCGCCGCCAAGCTACCGCGCTTCGGCGTCGACACCGACGAGAAGACCGTCCCGCACGAGGTCGCGCACTGGCTCGCCGCCGCCGTCCACCTCGACAAGGGCTGCTACCGCGGGCAGGAGACCGTCGCGAAGGTCCACCACCTCGGGCAGCCGCCGCGGCGCCTCGTCATGCTCCACCTCGACGGCACCGACGAGCACCCTCCCGTCCACGGCACTCCGGTCACCTTGGATGGCAAGGAAGTCGGGTACATCGGCACCGCCGTGCAGCACTACGAGCTGGGCCAGATCGCGCTCGCCATGGTCAAGCGGTCCGCCGTCGCCGATCCGGACGTGCGCCTCATCACGGGCGATCAGGCCGCGAGTCTCTAGCCGCCCGGCTAGCCTCGCAGTATGAGTGCTTCGTACCGCGGCGGCGAACCCGTCGCACAAGTCGTCAGGTCCGGATTCACCGAGAGCTCCCACCGGGGCAGCGTCGCCGTGACCGACCCTGCGGGCAACCTCGCCGCAGCGATCGGTGACGCCGAGTCCCCCGTGTTCCCCCGCTCCTCCAACAAGCCCATGCAGGCCCTCGCGATGCTCCGCGCCGGATGGGAGCCCGGCTCGGAGGCCGACCTCGCGATCGCCGCCGCCAGCCACCGCGGCGAACCGTTCCACCTCGAACGCGTCCGCTCGGTCCTCGGCCGCGCCGGCCTCGGCGAAGAGCACCTCCAGTGCCCGCCCGACCTGCCCGGCAACCAGGACGCCCGGAACGCGGTCGTCGCGCTCGAGGGCCCCGACCCCAAGCGCGTCTACATGAACTGCTCCGGGAAGCACGCCGGGATGCTCGCCGCCTGCGCCGCCGCCGGCTGGGACACCGCGACCTACCGCGACCCCGAGCACCCGCTCCAGGAGCTCATCGCCGCCACCGTCGAAGAGCTCACCGGCGAACCCGTCCGGGCCGTCGGCGTGGACGGCTGCGGGGCGCCCGTCCTCGCCGTGTCCCTCCACGGCATCGCGCGCGCCTTCGCCCGCTTCGTCGAAGCCCCCGAAGGCAGCCCGGAACGGCGCGTCGCCGACGCGATGCGCGCCCACCCCCACCTCATCGACGGCACCAACGGACCCGACCAGCGGTCCATGGCCGCCGTCCCCGGCCTGCTCGCCAAGGGCGGCGCCGAAGGATTCCACGTCGTCGCCGCACCCGGCGTCGGCGCCGTCGCCGTCAAGATCGACGACGGCGGCGGCCGCGCCTCCATGCCCGTCGCGCTCCGCGCGCTCACCACCCTCGCCGGCATGGAGATCCCGCTCGCCGCCAAGCCCGAGATCGACGCCCTCACCTGGCCCGAGGTCCTCGGCGGCGGCGAACCCGTCGGACGGATCCGCACCCTCCTGTAGTGGCGCCTGCCTCAACGGGGGCAATACCCCGTTGGGCGGCCCGTCCCGCGCAGGGTACTATCGTTCGGTCGGCTCAGCCGACACGAGCGAGTGGCGACAGGACTCCTGATCCGCCGCTCGCTGGCGCGAGTGGCGGAATGGCAGACGCGCTGGCTTCAGGTGCCAGTGTCCGCAAGGACGTGGGGGTTCAAGTCCCCCCTCGCGCACAGTGAAGGCCCGATGGTTTCGACCACCGGGCTTTTTCGCTATCCAGAGCCGGGATCAGGAGCGGGAACACCCCCGGGGGTTCCCGCGTTAGGCTCGATGCAAGGAAGCAGAACCCATCGACATGACTGCGGGGTCCAACCGACCATGAGCGAAGCGAACACCGAGCCGGAGCGCGACGACCGCGACGAGCGCCAGGAGGAGGACGAGCTGCTCATCGTCGACGCCGACGGCAACCCGATCGCCACCGCCAAGGCCGCCGACGGCGAAGACGGGGACCGCACCTACGAGAGCGACCCGTCCCGGATGGTCCACGAGCCGGCCAAGGTCATGCGCGTCGGCTCGATGATCAAGCAGCTCCTCGAAGAAGTCCGCGCCGCCGAACTCGACGACAAGGGCCGCCAGCGCCTCCGCGACATCCACCAGCGCTCCATCGCCGAACTCGAGACCGGGCTCGCCCCCGAACTCCGCGACGAGCTCGAGCGGCTGTCGCTCCCGTTCAGCTCCGACGAGACCCCCACCGAAGCCGAACTGCGGATCGCGCAGGCTCAGCTCGTGGGCTGGCTCGAGGGGCTCTTCCACGGCATCCAGGCAGCGCTCGTCGCGCAGCAGATGGCCGCCCGGCTCCAACTCGACCAGATGCGCGGGGCCGAGATCAAGGCACTGCCGGCCGGCAGCGACCTCCCGCCGCAGCTCCGGGCCGTGATGGCCGAGCGCGCGGCGCGCGGCGACGACCGCGACCACCCTCCGGGGCAGTACCTGTAGCGGAGCGGAAGGTACTGGAGGCGCAGCCTGTAGCGAAGCGGAAGGTACCGGAGGCGCAGCCTGTAGCGAAGCGGAAGGTACCGGAGGCACTGTCTGTAGCGGAGCGGAAGGTACTGGAGGCGCAGCCTGTAGCGAAGCGGAAGGTACCGGAGGCGCAGCCTGTAGCGGAGCCGGTGGCTACCGGAGGCACGGTCTGTAGCGAAGCGGAATGCCGTATACACTCGGCCCTGCCTTCCTGGCGGGGCCGATGTGGTCTTCTGGGGATCCGACGGCTCGCGGGTTCCGCCTCGGCGGTTCGCGAGCCATAATTGTGCCGACCCGTCCCATGGGTGAGACCACTGGAGAGCTGAACACGGTGCTGTACAAGACACTGCAATGGACGGCCGCGCCGACCATCAAACTGATCTGGCGACCGTGGATCGACGGCAGGGAGAACATCCCCGAGACGGGGCCGGTGATCCTGGCCTCCAACCACCTCTCCGTGGCCGACCACTACTTCCTGGGCCTGACCACCAAGCGGCACATCGCGACGATGGCGAAGATCGAGTACTTCACGGGCGCCGGCGTCAAGGGGAAGCTCATCTCCTCGACGGTGAAGGCGCTCGGGCAGGTGGCCGTGGACCGCTCGGGCGGGCGCAAGAGCGCCTCGGCCCTGGAGCCGTCCCTCGAGGTCCTCGAGGAGGGCCGGGTCTTCGCGATCTTCCCGGAGGGGACGCGCTCGCCCGACGGGCGGCTGTACCGCGGGAAGCCGGGCGTGGCGCGGCTGGCGCTGGCGTCGGGTGCGCCGGTGGTGCCGATCGGGCTGATCGGGACGGAGAAGGTCCTGCCGATCGGGGAGTCGCGGCCGCGCGTGGCGCCGGTGGGCGTGCGCGTGGGCAAGCCGCTGGACTTCTCCCGGTACAAGGGCATGGAGAACGACCGGGTGGTGATCCGCGCGGTCACCGACGAGGTCATGGACGCGATCCGGCGCCTGACGGGCCAGGAGTACGTCGACAAGTACGCCAAGCGCAACAGCCCCGGGAAAGAGTCCGAGGACTAGGTGTATTGCCCTGTGAGGTTGTGGACGCGGGTGGCGGGTGGTTTGCCTCCGAGTGCGGTGTGGGCGCGGTGATGGTTATACCAGTGCAGCCATGTCGGGAGAGCTGCTCGTCGCTCGTGTTCGGACCG
>NZ_WIAO01000016.1 GCF_009451885.1 Glycomyces albidus | reverse complement strand
TTAGCGTGGGACATGAAGGCCTCCAGGTCGTGAAGCAGTGCATTCAGCAGCTCCACTTCACAACCGGAGGCCTTCACCTGTCAGACGAATCCGCTACAACCACGGAACAACGTCCCTGGACATCACATCTAGGTCGGACGGCACCCCTTACGACGCCTTGCTGGCCTTATCCCCCATGCGACTCGCGTCACTCAAGACCCTTACTTCAGGCTCCCCCAGCAGGGGGCTCGGTGCGCCGCTGTAGATCAGGGCGAGCTGATCCCTTGCCCGCGTGGCGGTCACGAACAGCAGCGATTGCGCCTGCTGGCACTTGCGCCGCTCGGTCGCCTTGTCGTCGCCGTCGGCGGGACGCAGATGGTGGAGCGGGAAGTGGGCCTCCCCCAGGCCGAAGCAGGCCACGTACTGGAATTCGAGCCCCTTCATCTGGAGCATCGTCTCGACGCAGACGCGGCCCTCACCGTCGCGGGCCTTGGCGTCGAGCGCGCTCACGTGTACGCCTTCCCGTTCCAGCGCGAACTTCGCCGTCCTGGCGAGTTCCTTCGTTGGGGCGGCGATGCCAATGTCCCCCTTCGGATTCTCGGCCCGCCAGGCTGCCACCTGTTCGAGCACCACGGCGAGCTCGTCGCCCGACCGGGCGGTCTCGCGCACCTCGACGCGCCCGCCGCTGAGCACCGCCCGGTAGCCGTCGAGGGTGTCGGTGCCCTCGTCGAAGTCCTCGAACTCCTCGCCGCCCAGGAACGACAAGGTGCGGCCGAGGATCTCCCGGCTGGTGCGGTAGTTCAGCTTCAATCGCGAGGACCGGCCGCGGATGTTGACCCCGAGTCCTGAGAGGACGATCGGTTTGCGGTAGAGGCGCTGATGCGCGTCGGCGGCCAGGAACAGGTCGTTCGGGCCCTCGGGGACCATGCTGCGGATCATCCGCCAGTGCTGCGGGCTGAGGTCCTGCGCCTCGTCGACCAGGATGTGCGAGTACCGGTGGTTCCCTTCGGCCGCGAGGGTCTCAGCATGGGCCGCGGCGACGGCGGCGATCTTCTCGAAGGTGGTCTTCTCCTCGCGTTCGAGCAGCGCCTCGAATCTTCGCGTGAGCTCCCAGACGGTGTTCCGCTCGGCCCGGCTGAGCCTGCGGCCGCGACCGCGGCGCGGCGCTTGGAGGTATTCGCCGCGCTCGCGCAGGCCGAGCGCGAGCACCACATCCTTGTACTCCTCATCGAGGAACGCGGCGCTGAACCCGTCGGCGATCTCGCCGGCCTGGATTACGGCCTCCTCCCAGAGGCGTCGGATCTCCGGCTCGCTCGCCCGTTCCCGGTTCCCCTGCGCTTCGCCGAGCGCTTCGACGAAGTAGTCGCGGGCCAGCTTGTCGACATGGACCACGTCGATGAGGCCGGCGGTCTGCTTGCCGCCGAGCGCCAGGATCTTGTTCCTGATGTCGCCGGCCAGGGCCTTGTTGTAGGTGGCGACGAGGATGCGCCCGTTGAATCCCGGGCGTCGCGACAGTTCGCGGGCCCGATGGATGATGACCACGGTCTTGCCGGTGCCGGGGCCGCCGGAGATCCGGGCCGGGCCGCTGTAGTCCTTGGTGGCGGCGGCGCGCTGGTCTGGGTGGAGGAAGAGCCGCCACTTCGACCAGTCCTCGGCGAGGATCGCGTCGATGACGGCGTCCGAGGAGGCCATGCGGTCGGCGCTGCGGGTGAGCGCTTCGTCGAAGTCCTTGGCGGGCTTGGCCGCAGACGGCTCGGTGATCTCCTCGGAGACCTCTTCGAAGGTCATGCCGAGCAGCAGTGATTCGAGCACCTTCTGGGAGAGGCCGGTGGTGTCGGAGAGGAACGCCTCGGCCTCCTCGTCCGTGCGCAGGGCACGGACGGAAGGCAGGAAGCGCTCGTTGACGCCCAATTCGAGGAGCTGCGCGTTCGTCCAGGCCTGGAAGGGGCCGCTCTCGTCCGCAGCCGGTCGCGCAGAAGGACCGTGCTGCTCTTCCGTGCCCACGCCGACGGGGACGACGGTGTACTCCACGCGCCCGTCGGTGTTGCTGTAGGTGAAGACCATTCGCTTGATCTCGTCGTACACCTCGTGGCCGCCGACTCGGACCAGCGTCCAGACGCTTCCCTGCGGCGGCAGGAAGATCGCCCTGACGCTCCGGTCGACTCGGGCTGAGAACAGCTCCTGCTTGCCGACGTGCAGCTTTTCGACGTTCAAGCCGGGATGCTCGAAGTTCTGCTGGAACTTGCCTTGGAAGGTGGTGAACTTCGTGCCGAATCCCCGGTCGCCCTTGCACAACCGCTCGATGTCCTTGATCGCCGAATCCTCGATCTGGATGCGGGCACTGTTGTCGGCGCTCACTCGGTTCCTCCTCGACGAGGTGCGACGCTGCCGTTCAGCAGCAGGTTCAGGAGTTCTTCACGATCCCAGTCGGACACCGCCTCAGCCCGCCATCCGGCCTTGCGGTACTCGGCGATGGCCTCACTGCTGTCGACGCGCCCGGCCCGGTCCGGGAACACGGAGATTCGCAGGTGCGGCCATGCGAGTTCCGCCGCGAAGCCGTCGATGTGCTCCTCACCGACCTCCGGCGCCGGTGCGCCGGCCTCGATGAGCGCGGCGGCCAGACGGCGCATGTCGTCGCCGACGATCTCGTCCAGCACCGCCGCCCCTTGGAACGAGACGTCGATCTTCGAAGTTTCGCGCGGGGGCGCGGCGTCCGGCATCCCTGCGGCCCGCAATGCGAAGAGGTCTTCGGGCGCGAGGAACTGCAGGGCGTTCGACCATCGCAGCCAGCGCCGCCACGAATCGCGGTAGGTCTTGATCAACCGCTCGTCGACGTCAGGGGCGTCGTCGAACACGACTTGCGCGTACACGCGCGCATCGCGGAGCTCCATCCCGGCGAAACCGACGGCGACGCGCAGGTACGGCCATTCGGCGACCACGCCCAGGCCGCCGGTCCCGGGCTCCGGGTCCTCCCCGCGGGCCATTGCCGCGACGGCGTCTTCCATTGCGGCCGGGTCGAACTGCTTGATGCGGGAGCTGTTCTCAACGAGCACGCCCGCGCAAGCGGCTCGCGCGATGGTCCGCTGCTCCTCGGGGTCGGGGTGGGCGAGGTAGTCGAACAGGAAGGAGAGCGGATTGTGAGTGATCTCCTCCTTCAGCTTCTCGACGGGGAGACCGAACTCCGCCGCCGCGTGCCGCTGGGCGTCGAAGCTCAGCAGCGCCTCGTAGGCCCCCGAGCCCTGCAACCGCTCAACGTCTTGCCAGGTCGCGGCGAACACGCGCCTGCCCGCGTCGATCAGCGCACCGCGCTTGGCGGCGTCGTCGCTGGTGCGGGGGATCCTGCCTTCGTCCCGGCGCTTCCGGTTGAACTCGGGTTGGGCGTGGTAGTCGAAGCCGTCCAGGTAGAGCAGGACCGTCTCGGCCGGGCCGTCGACACGGGTGAACGTGTAGTCAGGCAGCGTGTCGACCGCGTCGTCGCGATGCTGGGTCCGCATGCGCCAGCGCGTGACCGGCGCACCCGTGGGCATGAAGGTGAGGATGCGCTCGTACTTGGCGGCCTTCTCCATGCTGAAGGTCGAGTCCTGGGCGGCGAGTTCGTGCAGCGCCTCGTTGAAGCGCTTCTCGAGGCGGGAATCGGCCTTCTCGTTCAGGGAGATGTCGCCGATGCCGGAGTTCACCTCCATCGACCAGTTGTCGAGGAGCTTTTCGAGGAGTCTCGCGGCGGCATGGCGGCTGATGCTGGGGTAATGGCGCTCGCGGGCGTAGGCGAGCAGGCAGCGGTGGCAGGCCGCGGCTTCGCAGTCGCACGAGTTGCAGAACTCCAGGGCCTCCTGGAGTACCTTGCGCATCGCGTCCGGGTCGGAGAGCTGCTTGAGATAACCGGTGCCCGAACGCAACTGGTCGAACAGGACGGTGAACACGCGGGCAGCGGGCGGCGCATCGCTGCCCGGCTTCGGCGCGTCGGCCATCGTGCAGGTGACGGTGTCGAGGTGGCTCGTGTCGCCGCGGAAGTACTCGTTCATGCCCGCGGCGAGGGCGGCTTGGAACGAGTAGATCGTCTCGGCGTCCTCAGTATCCCGCATGGGAAGCAGGAAGCGCAGCACCTCGGTGTCGAGCTCGTGGGCGAGGAGCACCTTGCGGTGCTGGGTGCCGTTGTCGCGGTTGGGGCACCAGTGCCGGTGGTGGCGCTTCTCGCGGTCGGCCTCAGGGTTCGAGTGGGCGTCGCCCTTGCCCGTGGGGTCGGCGTCGAGCCCGGTGCCGCCGCATTCCGGGCAGACCCAGAACGGGTTGAGCGTGCGCTGCTCGCCGGCGAAATGCACCTTGTCGCCCGGGGATTCGATCTTGGGTACCGGCCCGAGGTTGATGCGGCGGATGACGGCGGCCGGGGTGTAGTCGAAGCCGAAGTTCCCGCCGGTCGACCGCCACGACTGGGCGGGGACGGTCACCTCGGCCGTGGTCACCGTGTTGTAGAGGCGCTGGTCGCGCGAGTCGTCCCGGTCGTCGATGCGGATGTCGGCCGCCCGGTCGTAGGCATAGGCCGCGAGCGGCACGGCGACCTCGTAGGTGTTGCCGAGGTCGGAGACGTCGAACCCGCAGTGCTGGCATTTGAGCCGCGTCTGCGCACTGAGTCCCTTCGCGACGGAACCGCAGGACGGGCAGATGTTCCACTGCTCGATCACCTCGGCGTCCTTGCCGCCCAGGTCGATCCCCTTGACCTCGTGGGCGTAGCCGCGGAAGTAGACGTGGTTGCCGGGCGCGAACTCGGTGATCGCGCGACTCGCGGGCCGCCCGTAGTCGCGCAGCTCGGTCACGTACTCGCGCTGGGCGTCCGGGCTCTCCTGACGCACGAACGTGAGGGTCGCCTCCAGCGTCACGCTGGAGTCGATGAGGGCATAGTTGGGAAGCAGGCCGCCCTCGGTGAGCGCGGTGTGCGCGGTGGTGCCAAACTCGATGTCGGAGAGGCGCCTTCGCACGGCGCGCTCTTCGGCGGCGAGCACGCGCAGGTCGCGCTGCTTGTCGGGACGCGTTTCGGGCGCCGACTCCAGTTCCCGGCGTGCCTCGTGCAGTACCTTGATGCGGCTGCGCAGCCGCTCCAGGTTCGCGTCCCAGTGCTCGGCGGCGGTCTTGATGTCGCGTTCGATGCCCGCGCCGGTCCACTGCCGAAGCTCCTCGGCGACTGCCTCGCTGATGTGGGAGCCGAACAGCTCGCAAAACTCGTAACTGTAGGCGGGCGCGCCCGCGAGCGCAGCCGTGTTGAATCCGCCGAGCCAACCGCCCGGACCGAACACCTCACCAGCCAAGTGCGGCAATGGCTTGACGCCACCGAGCGATCCGCGGGCGGCCTTGTCCACGAGGAACGCCGTGTATTGGCGGCGCAAAATCGCCCCGGCTTCGAGCAGGGCGCCAGGCGGGCGGATGTCCCCGTTGATCATCAGGTCAGGGTCAGTGAAGTACGCCAGGTCGCGGGGGCGGCGGTCGGCGAACGCGATCGTCAGGGCGTTGCCCGTGGTGCGACCGGCCCGGCCCGAACGCTGCACGTAGGAAGCGGGGGCGGGCGGAATACCGGCGAGGGCCACGGCCGAGAGGTCGCCGATGTCGATACCGAGTTCAAGGGTTGACGTCGCGGTGAGCACGTTCGGTGCGTCCCAGGCTGACGCGGTCTTGAACTGCTCCTCGACGCGCTCGCGCTGCTCCCGGTTGAGTATGCCGGTGTGCTCGGCCGCCTGGAGCTTCAGCACGTCACCGGCGGTGTAGCGGTCGAAGTAGTACTCGTCGTGCCAGCTCGCCTCGTGCAGCGTTCCGCTGCAACGCCAACGCGGGCATGGCGTCCCGAACCAAGACTCGCGCTCCGCTGGCTGGACGGTGAACTGCCACGAGCACACGTCGCAGCCGACCTGGGACTGCGCGGCCTCCTCCTTCGACAGGAGCGTCAGGCGAATCCGCCCGGCCGTGAGCGCATAGACCGTGCCGCCGCTCGTGGAGATCCGGCTGATGACGCCCTGCTCGGCGAGGAGCCGCAGAAGTTCCCGCTGGTACTTACGGGCTTCGGCGGCGCTGAGGTGCAGGACTCGGCGGGTCCAGTCGGTCAGCCAGGTCTCCCCGGCGGTCTCGAGGCGGTCGAACTGGCTGCGGGACCTGGTGCCATCCATCATGAACGTCGGCGCCGAGACACCGTCGGGGAACGCCGGCATCCCGTACTGACGGCCACCCCAGACGTTCCAGCGCTTCGCGCCCTCGTTCCGCACCCAGTCCCGCAGCCACTCGTGCCAAATACCGCCGCGCATCTGGAGACGGTCGAGCACTCCGCGCGCGTGCCACGCGAGGTCGTCTTGATCGATCGGGATCAGCGACTCGCGGGCGCCACTGCGGCGCAGCACGTCGCGCAGGAGCGGACGGATCTCCTCGGGGAAGTCGATGGTGGTGGCGACGACGCCGGTGCGTTCGAGGGTGCGGCCCGCGTAGGAGCGGAGGCCGAACTCGAGCATGAGGGAGAGGGCGAGTCGCTGGCCGATGAACCGCCAAGTGCCTTTGGCTCCTTGGTCATCTCCGCTGAGGAGCTTCGCCACCCCGGGGTCGGGCTGGAGGTCCTTGGGGATGACGCCGCCGAGGGCTTCCGGGTTCTCGGCCATGCCAACCAGGGCGGCGCCGATGGCTTCGGCCAGGTCCGGGTTGTCGAGGTCGCCGAGGACGGCGGCGAGGTGCGTGCGCAGCGAGAAGTTCCCGGCGCGGGAGGAGAGGAACCCGGCCCGGTGGGCGGCGTCCTGCACGGAGTCGTTGAACAGCAGGGCCTTGGCCTGGTCGCCGCTCTCGGGATCGACGGCGTGCTGGAACACCTCGGTGAGGACGACGGAGGAGAGCGTGGCGAGCCCCGCACCGATGAAGCGGATCGCGTTCTCGTTGCCGCAGGCGGGGCAGCGTTCCAGGCGGGCGGCCTCGTCGCTGTCGATGTCGACCAGGACGGCGGTGCCGGTGCCTTCGGGGCTGTAGTCGGCGAGCGTTTCGCCATCGAGGAGCTTCAGGGGCGGATTGTCTTCGATGCGGGCCCTCGGGTCGAAGGACTCCTCCTCGCGCGCATAGGCGGCGATGAGCGCTCGCGTCTGCTTCCGGTCGACGCGCGACTGCGTGTAGATTTCGGCGGGGTTGAGCTTAAGTTCGTCGTTGCGCGGCGGCTTGGTCTTGACCATCCAGCCGGAACGCCCGCAGTGGCGGCAGGAGACGGCCGGCAGCCAGCGGCCGGACTCGGGAAGGCTTGTGGACCACGCGAAAGCGATCGGTTCCTCGTCGGAAGTGGGGACGCTGCGCAGCAGGCGAGAGACGGACCTGATCCAGAAGTGCGTCTCGACGTGCAGCAGCGGACGCTTCCCGATGCGCGCCCAGGAGATAAGCGCGAGAAGGCGTTCAAGGGCGACGACAGCGTCGTCATGTCCGGCGACGGAGTCCCAGGCCTGTTTCCAGGGGTACATCATCCAGCCGGTGAGGCTGTCATAGAACGTGTCGGCGGTGATGAGCTTCCCGGAGGCGAACCCGTCGAGGACCGCCTGGACAAGCGGGTGACTTCGCAGCTTCTCCCCCGCTTCTTGGGGAGTCAGGTTCGCCGAACCGAGAACCGCCGCGCAGAGGTCCGCAATCGCTTCGCGGTGCTCGTAGGGGTCGGGTAGCGCGGCGATCTCCTGGACGCTCGGCTCGGGCAGCCGCTCTCTGCTGGGCTTCACGAACTCCGTTGCGCTCAAGCGGTCTTCGCCGATGACCGAGCCAGGCACGAACTCCCGCCCGAAGATCGCGGAGGCGACCTCGCGGGCCTGCTCGTCGTCGCCGAGTGTGGCGGAGGTGGCGACTGGGGTCGGGTCCGCTTTGCTGGCGGCCATGAGGCGACGCAGGAGCATTGCGACGTCGGTGCCTTGAGCGCCGTTGAAGGTGTGGAACTCGTCGACGACGAGGTAGGTGAGATTGCCGTCCGCCCAGAGCGGTGCGTCCTCGGCTCGGGTGAGGAGGAGGTCGAGCATCTTGTAGTTGGTGAGGAGCAGGTCCGGCGGCGACTGGCGCATGTCGGAGCGCTCCGTGAGAAGCCTGCGGTACGACTTCGCGGACTGCTCGCCGACATAGAGGCCGGCGGTGACGCCCTTCAGTTCGGGGTTCTCGGCGAGCATGTCATCGAGTCGCCCAGCCTGGTCGGTCGCAAGGGCGTTCATCGGGTAGATGATGACGGCCTTGACGCCGGGCGCAGATGCGTTGCGGGCGCAGTGGTCGAGAACGGGTACGAGGAAAGATTCGGTCTTACCGGAACCGGTGCCGGTGGCGACGACGGTCGGTTCGGGGGTGTGGCCGTTGCGAGAGGAAAGGCGTTCCCAGGCTTTCGCCTGGTGGAGATGGGGAGTGAAGCCCGGCGGGTACCAGTCGAGGTGTCGCTGCCAACCCTCGTTTGCGGGTCGGAACGGCGCGCGGACACGGAGGAACGGACCTTGGAAGAGGCCGTCTGTGGGGTGAGAGAAGAACTCCGAGAGAGCATCGGCCGTCGCATCCTCGACTAGGCCGAAAGTGGAGGTCAGGTAGGTGAGGACGGTCTTCTTGAGGCTGGGAGCGACGATCGAGGGCTTCACGGTCCGCTCCTAGCTCTTCTCACCGGTCAACTTCGCCAGCCGCTCACTGAACACCTTGTGAGCGTATGCATACTCGCCGAGCCTATCGGCTTCCGCATTGCCGTTCAGACCCTGCGGGTATTCGCTATCAGGCTCCATCCCGAGCCGGTTCGCCCGGTAGTAAGCGAGACTGTAGGACTTGGAGAAGCGGGGGAATCCGGATGGCCCTTCATCACGGTCGCCGGCGAGGTAAGCCGAGAGCTGCTGGAAGGGAAGCTTGGCATCGCGAGAGCCATCAGGACCTTCGGCGTGAGCCTGCTTGTACCCGGCCGCTTTGGTGTCGCCGCAAAGCTTGTTTCCCTCGGCATCGAACCAGGTTTGCTCTTCACGGCCGGAGAGCACTGGGAAGCGGGCAGTATAGATGGCCTTGAGCTGGTCAGCAGTGATTCCCAGCATGATAGCCACGATTGCATCGATTTCAATGAGTGCAGCTCGGCGCTCATAATCAGTGCGCAGCGGTGTGTGATAGGACCACTCATTGCCAGGCTCATTCAATGCACGCAAGCCTGGCCACGGGAATGCCCAGTCCTCCAGCTCGAACTCTTCAGCCGCTGAAAGTTCCTTCCAGAGCTCAGAATAAGCAGTAGTAAGGCAGTTCAATCGAGCCGCTCGCAACCGTAGTGCGGTAGCGAGCGGATGAGATTCCGAAACTGCAGGAAGGTTCCGCGCATTACCGGCTTTAAGATGAGAAGTCCCGGTCACGCGTAGGTAATAATCAAGCAATAGCGAGGAACAGATACCAACTTGCGTGATCGTTCCGGTTATCCTCGGCAGTCGAGCACTATGAACGGCATCGACATGCGCGGGGCCGGGCGGGATTAGTACCGGATACAGTGATCGCTCGTTGTTTGAATCAGCCATTTCGCGCCAAGCCATGCGCCAGAAGTTCGTGTACGGCCGCTTGGATTCCTCCTTCAAACAGGCATCAATCATCTCATCAGTGATGTCGTTTTCCGAAGTGTCCGTCTCACTCCGAAGCCAGTTTTCCGCACGCTCACGCGCCGCGAGATCCCTTTTCAGCTGCTCCCAGAGTTGGTAGTCCACCCACTTGTCTTGCCTTTCGAGGAAATCGTTGACATCGACCGATCGCCGATAATTCGTTTGCGGAATCGAATCCACCGCAAACGAAGTTAGGTCGATCGGATCCCAATCCTTATTGCTTTTGAGAGGGGTTCGCGGACTCTTGGAAAATGGAGTGGATATCGAGAAGTGCGGCCCCTGCAAAATTACCTCACTCCAGGAATCGACGCACTTTGCGGAAAATTTATCCTTGATCCTTGTTGACTTGTCGATGTCTTCGAAGTAGCCGGCTTTCTTGTCAGCAGACTCATGGAAACCAGAGGAAATATCGGGATCGAGGTCGCCGAGACGCTGAGGGACCTCGGCTAGCTTTACAATAGGATCCAGCTCCGCAATTGTAACCGGATAGAGTATCTTCGTCTCCTCTACCGGAACCTCTGATTTTCCTGGTAGCTTGCTCCATTCCGCCAGTAGCTCCGCGTCAACTCGAATGACACGCTTTGCGTGCGCCCGGATGTCCCATGTCCCATTGAACCTCATTCCGGGGATATCACCCTGGCCATCATCGTCCAACGATGCCAGGATCACACTAGGATCGAATAGCCATGACATGTGCAGAAAATCGATCTTGCGAACTGAAGCTGAAATATGGATACCATAATCTTGCTTATTAGACTGGTCCTCAAACAGGAGTCTCTGATTCAAAAAGTAGGCGTGAATACGCAATCTGGGATAGGTGGCGGCGCGCAGCCTCCCTTCTTTCGCACCAATCAGGTGCGAATCAGGATGGATCAATCCGATCGCGCCTCTTACTTCAGAGTTTGCCCAACTCCGCATCATGAAGCACCGGTATAGATTGGGTTGAGTTCCGGAGAGCAGGTTATACGTGACTGTGTTGCCGACGAAGGCGCTCAGCCCAGCATTATTAGCAACCTCGCCAAGGAAGTAATCACGATTAGCTATCCCAGAAAGCAACACTTCCTTGCGGTTACGCTTCTGACTATCATTCCAACCGCTGAGCGTAAAATGAGGATCGATCTCCGATAGGATCGACTTATCTTTCCATTCAGGTCGGTACCACGGCGGGTTTCCGACCTGGAGATCGAATCCACCTTCACCGAATACATGGGCGAACTGGAGCTCCCAGTGGAAGAAGTGCTGCTCACTTATGATTCGGTCTAGTTCGGTGATGAAGGCGAACTTCTGATCGTTCTGCTCCAGGAACAGATAGTGCTGCCAGCCAGTCCAGGCGTCTAGCTGGTCTTCATGGTCGGTGAGCGCGTCCAGGTCACTCGGCAGCTCCTTGCCGAAGAAGTCTCCGGGCAGAGTGTTCCCGGTGATGGCCTCGCAATACTTGAACCACTCGTCCAGGTCCCGCAGGTGACCCGGTCCGCCCGGGGCTGGGTACACTTCCTCAGGCCCCGTGAGCAACTCAGTCCTTCCGACCGGCCAGAACCACAGCGCGCACCAGGAGTCCATGAGCTTCTTGAGTCGCCAGAACGGCGACCCAGGGCGCTCCAGGTCCTCGAGAACCTGCTCCTTCGTGATCGCCGAGTTCCCCGAGTGCTCGGCGCACTCCGGTGCTCCCCAGACATTGATGTCCCTGGAGATCGCTTCCTCGGAGAGCTCCAGTCGCCGGATCACCAGACCCCACAGGTACTCCACCTGCCGGGCCAGCCGCTGCGCCCGCTCAAGCTGCTTCTTATTGAGCTTCTTCATGAGCCCGTTGCGCCACTTACCCAGCGCCTTTGCGTCGCCCCCGGCCAGCGCCTTCGCTTCCTTGTGATCAGCGATCGCGGCCCAGCCCTTGCTTGGGAGGAGGAAGTGGTGAATGCGGTCCTCGCCCAGGTCACCTGCCGGGGTCTCGCTGGGCTTGTCGTGTTGCGGCGCGAAGTCGTACCAGAACTGCTTCCCTTTGGTCGGGGCCAAATCTTTCAGACCGTATGTCTCTCGCCGCGCCCCGATGAGCGAGTTGCCATGGCGCAGATGCAGGCCAAACCAGGGCGCCTTGAGGCCCGGGTACATGACGTTCAGCCAGAGCGAGACCTCGGCCAGCTCGGTCGCGGTCGCGTTGAGGTCGACACCGTACGAGTTGTGCAAGGCGATGTAGGCCTTGACCTTGCGCAGTTCCTCTTCCCACTTGTCGGGGTCGACGCGTTCGCCGGTCTCGGTCTGTCGCAGCTCTAGGTACTTGGCGGCGACCTGGTTGATGGCCTCGTTGAGGAACGCCCCAGACCCAAGCGCGGGCTCCAGAATCTTCCACTTAAGCAGATCCTTCGCTTCGACCTTGCCGCCGTGTTCTTCGATGAGCTGGCGGACCGTCAGTTCAACCGTGGCCTTGGTGAGTGACAGCGGAGTGTAGAACGAAGCCGAGGTCTCCCGGTCTCGTCCCGCAAGTCGGTAGACGAAGGAGCCATCCGGGTAAGTGACCGGGGAACGGTCGCCGGTGTAGGGGTCTTCGACGGTGACGAACACTTCCGCCGGGTATTCGTCGGCTGCGCTCTCGGGGATCAGCCAGGAGCCGTCCTTGGCCTGGCCGTTGTTCTTCTTGAGGTCCTGAGCCTGGGCCACTTCGTAAAGTGTCTCGCCGCGGGCGATGCGCCCGGTGTAGGACATCAGGCCCTCATAGACCGCGCCGAGCTGATTGATGCCGAGTTTGGCGTAGGAGATGAACTGGGTCTGACCGCGACGTCCGCGCTTGCCGGTGAGGGTGCCGTCGTCGATCATGAGCATTCGCAGCACTCGGTGGAGCGCCTTGTTGCGAAGTCGGGTGTCCACCTGCCAGACGTAGTCGTCGTCGCTGGGTGTGAGGTCCTTGCCGATCAAGGTGATCGAGGCGGGGTCGAAGAGCCGAGACTGCAACGGTTCGAAGACGATGCGCGCCTTGCCTTCGGCCTCGGAGTCGTCGAAGTGGTAGCCGTCGTTGACGCGCTTGAACAGCAGAGCCAGCGACTCATACAGGTAGGTGCCCTCCCGAGACTCCTCGCCGAGTTCGCGTTCGACGGTGCGTCCGAGGCGGGCGATCGAGTAGCCGGACTGGTAGTCGGGGCTGTCGGTCGGCAGGATGCGCAGTTCGGGGCGGGCTTCGGCGAAGAGCAGGAACAGGATCCGGTAGAGGTAGCGTAGGCTCTCCTTGGCGAGGCGGTCGGCGAATTCGCGGTCAGTGAAGAACGGGGTCCAGTCGAATTCCTGTTCGCGGAGGCGGTCGAGCACCTCCTTCGCGATGATTTCGACCGAGCGGCGCAGGCCCTCGCGGAGGCTCTTCGAGACGCCCTGAGCCTGCGTGCGGGACTGCGCGACAAGGGAATCGAGGCCGGTGGCGTCAGGTTCGGCGGCGTCCTGGGGCTCCAGCATCTCCCGGGCGACGAGTGCGGTGGCGAGGCCGGCTTCGGGCTTGTCGTTGCGTTCGAGGACGGTGCCGATGGAGACGGCAAGGTAGCGGCCTTCGCGGAAGGCGTCGACATCGGCGGTGACCACGACCCCGCCGCAAAGCAGCAGCACGTACTTGGGGGCGTTGTCGTCGATTCCGAAGAGCCAGTCGGCGAGCTTGGAAGCGTCGCGGAATCCCGGTTGGAGGGTCTGCATCTGGGCGAGGTCGGCGGCGTCGCCGGCGAGTTCGCGGAAGTCGCATTCGACGGCGAAGACGGTCTTCGACTGGTAGGCGAGGGTGATCTCGCGGGTCTCGCCGCAATTGGTGAGCTCGACGGTCTCGGGTTCGGCGGCGGTGAATCCGAGGCCCGCGAGGAGTTCACGGTGCCAGGCGTTCAGGGCGGCGTCGCGCTTCTCGTCTCGTCCGCCTGCCCCGGTTGAACCTGCACCGTCGTCGCCCGCGTCCTCCTCACCGGTGTTTTTCTCACCGGCGGCGTTGACGATCGCGGTGCGGGCCCGCTGGTACGGGGCGCGCAGGTCTAGGAGGCGCTTGCGCGGGGAGACTCCATCGGTCGTGCGATCAGTCTCGTTCCAGGCTTTCGCGTATGTCTTGGCGACCTCGCCGGGGAGGAGCTCTTCAAGGTAGTAGTTGGTGAAATATTCGCCGGAATTGAGAATCGAGTCGTACAGCACGGAGGGGGGTCCTTCGCTGACGCTTGGAGGGGCATATGTCCTTTAGTGACGCGGTAGGAGGGCAGCGACGACTCGGAGAAGTGGTTCCCCACCGACATCGAGAGCTCGGATCATGCCGCGCTGGGCTTTCGCCGTCTCTCGAGTTCTCTCCTCATCGGATCTGCGGCGGGCGACGAGGTCTTCGAGCCCGCTGATGACCTCCGCTTCCCATTGTGCCACTTGCCGTTCGCTCTTGGTGATCGCGTCGGCGAGGTCCCGTCGCCACTCGTCGCGGGCGTCGTCCAGGAAGTCGCGGGCAGCGTCGAGGGCTTCCGGCAGGCCTTCGCGGAGGGCGTCGAGCACGGCCGGTTCGGTGGTGCGGGAACGGTTCTGGAGGCGTTCGTCCACGCCGCTCTCGCGGAGCACCTCCACCAGGTCATGGACTTCCAGGTGCCCGTCCTCGTGCCGGGAGACGGCCATCCATTCGACGACCGCGGACTGTCCGAGCCCGTTGGTGTACAGCCCTTCGATGCACCAGACCGGGCCGGGGACGTCGGCGTAGACGATGGGGGCGCGGTCGCGGCCCATTGCGAGGATGGCGCGGTCGGTGAGCCATTCGACGACCGGGTGGAGGTCGGAGAGGTACGAGAGGTCGGGCCAGGCCGAAGTGCCCTGCTCCTGGGCGCGCTGCAAGCTGGCGAGAGCCCGCTTCTTGTTGCTGGTGAGGAACATCCGGCGGGTGAGATCCTGGTCCTTGACGTACCGGGGCGGCAGGATGCGGGTGATGCGCTGGAGCAGGTCGTCGGGCAGGTCGGTGAGGTGGAGGTCGTCGTCGGCGGTGAGGGCGACGCCGAGCTGGCGTTTGACTGCCGGGTTGGCGAGGGCCGCTTGGACGAACGCGGCGGTGTCGGCGAAGAGGCCCGGCAGGGTGGCCTTCTCTGGGGACGGGGTCTCGCTGACCGGGTTGAAGTCGCCGAGGAGCCGGAGGCCGAGACCGCCCAAGGGTGTGGCGGGCGGCGCTACTGCCGTTTCGGGGTCCTTCTGCTCGATGAGGAGATCGCGGGTGAGCCGGTCTTCTTCGACGGCCGCGTTGTTGTGGCTGAGTTCGGCTTCGACCGATCCGAGGGTGGTGACCGCGGCGGCCTCCTTGCGCACCAGTGTCTTCGCAACGCGGGACTCGTCCCAGTTCGGGGCGTTCACCGAGCGGAGCATGAGCGCGGCGAACTCGGGGGAACGGGTCTGGCCGTAGCGGTCGATGCGGCCGTTGCGCTGCTCGATCCGGATGAGGGACCACGGCAGGTCCCAGTGGATCAGCTGGTGGCATTGGCGGTGCAGGTTGACACCCTCGGAGGCGATGTCGCCGGTGATGAGCACCCGCAGGTTCGAGCCGCCCAGGCCGAAGTCCTCGATGATCTCGACGGCCTCTTTGTCGGGGGTGGTGCCGCGGAGGGTGCGCACCTGGCCGGTGTTCTCATTGCCGTGGAGGCCCTTGTCCATGCCGAAGGCGGCGCGGATCTCGGTCTGGAGCCAGTCGAGGGTCTGGTGGCGTTCGGAGAAGATCACCACGCGCTCGTCGGAGTTCTTGCCGATGCCGATGGCGCGCAGGTGCTCGATGAGCGCGGCGAGCTTCGCCGGTTCGGTGATCTTGGCGTTGAGGTCCGCGAGGCGCTTCAAGGCGTCAGCCTCCTCCGGGCGGGCCTGCTTCTGGCGTTCCTTCACGGTCTGCGCCAGCGCGGCCGGGGACGAGAAGAAGGATTTCAGGAGGGTGTGGGCGAACAGGTGGCCGGCGGCCTTGCGGACCTGTTCGGGGCGCAGCCAGGTCGCGGCCAGCTCCTCGATCACGGCCTCTTCGGCCTCCGAGGCGGCGACTTCGAGTCCTTTGGCGGCGCCGCGTTCGGCCCATTGGGTGCCTTTGCGTTTCGCGAGGCCCTGCTTCACTTCAGGGTCGACCTTGGTACGGCGGATGATGAGGTCGGCGACGTCGTCGGGGTCGTAGTCGTCGCGGTCGACGATGCGGGTGGGGTCGAGCATGTCGATCAGCTCGGCGAAGTCGCGGTCCTTGCCCGGGTGCGGGGTGGCCGAGGCGAAGATGAGCGCTTCGGTGGTGCCCGCGACGAGACGGGCGAGTCGCCTGCGGAGGTTGCGGCCGCCGGAGCCGCCGATGAGGTTGTGGGATTCGTCGAACACGACGGCGTCCCAGGAGACCTTCTTGAGGTGGCGCTCCCAGCGGTCGCTCTTGAGGGTGTCGACGGAGATGATGATGCGCTGGTGGAACTCGAACGGGTTCCGGCCCGCGGGGAGCTGCTGCTGGACGCGGGCGATGCCGTCGGTGTCCATGCGCAGCAAGGGGATCGAGAAACGCGTCCAGAGTTCGCGCTGGAACTGGTCGAGGATCTGCTGCGGGACGACGACCAGGATGCGGTCGCCTCGGCCGCGTCGGATCAGCTCGGCCAGGAGCAGGCCGATCTCGAGGGTCTTGCCGAGGCCCACGACGTCGGCGATGAGCAGGCGCGGGCGCAGGTTCGCGAGGGCCATCTGCGCGGGCCGCTGCTGGTAGTCGAGGGCGTCGAGCAGGAACCGGTCGGTGAGCGCCAGGCCCTTCTCGGATCGGGGCAGGGCGGCGCGGCGCATGACGGCTTCGAGGTAGAGGCGCGCGTTCGTGTAGTGCGAGGAGTGGTCGTCGGTGAACTGGGTGTCCTTGGGGTGCAGGACGGTCGGCTTGTCGAGCTCGGTGAGGAACACGGCGCGTTCGTCTTGGACGAGTGCGCTCGCTCCGGTGCAGGTGAGGGCGAGGCCGTCGTTCTCGGTCTCGTCGACGCCGGTGACCAGCCAGTCCTCGTCGCGTACACGCACGTAGGATCCAGCGGCGATGGTCTGATCTGCGCTCACACGAGGTCCTTCGTCTTGGTGTAGGCGGTACGGAGGTAGTCGGCTGCGGCCTTGGCATTGGGCACTGACGGGGCTACTCGGCGCGCGCCACTTCTTTCACGCATGGCACCGCTGGAAAGTTCCGCTTCCATGTCGGCGACCGAGTGGCCGAGGGTCTGGCCCTTACCGGCGAGCGCGGCGAAGTGCTTCGCGCAGTCGGCGGCCTCGGGGCGCTTGGCCGGGTCGTGGCTCAGAAGTGAGCGCAGTATCCCCGCCAGAGGGTCGTCGACGCCTTCGAGACCGAGGAACCTGCTGGTGTCCTTGGGATGGACACCGGTGGCCGCATAGGCGATGGTCGC
Organism: Glycomyces albidus; assembly: GCF_009451885.1. Taxonomy (GTDB): domain Bacteria; phylum Actinomycetota; class Actinomycetes; order Mycobacteriales; family Micromonosporaceae; genus Glycomyces; species Glycomyces albidus. The sequence continues at coordinate 105,253 of NZ_WIAO01000016.1, read as the reverse complement.
GCCGAGGCTGTAGAGGTCGGCGCGCGGGAGGTTCGAGCGGTCGCCCTGGGCGTACTCGGGGGCGATCCAGTGTTCGGAGCCGACGACGAAGCGGGTGGCGGTGCGGTCGTCGGTGGCGGGCGCGGCCGTGTCGATGGCGAGGCCGAAGTCGATGATGACCGGGTCGCCGGTCTCGCGGATCATGATGTTGCCCGGTTTGAGGTCGCGGTGGGCGATCCCTGCGCGGTGCAGGGCCGAGAGGCCGCCGCTGAGGCGCATGCCGACGGTGGCCGCGGCCCGTTGAGAGAGCGGGCCGTGGCGTTCGATGCGCTGGCGCAGGTTCATGCCGCTGAGGTACTCCATGGCGATCCAGGGTGTGGCCGCTTCGAGGTCGGCGTCGTAGTACTTGGCGACGGCGTCACCGAAGTCGCCGCTGAGGACCGCCACCTCGCGGTCGAACCTCCACCGTTCGACGTCGTCGGTCTTCAGCACCTTCACGGCCGTCTGTGTGCCGTCCTGGTCCTGGCCGAGATAGACGCGGCCCATGGCGCCGGCTCCGAGCGCGCGCAGAAGGGTGTACCGGCCGAGCACAGGCGGCAGGCCCGCGGGCAGCCTTCCGTCGAAGTCATCGGGCATGGGCGAGGTCCTTCTGGTTCGAGTGCCCTAGAGCTTAGCCAAAAGACGGTTCTCAGGGAGCCCCCGGCGCCGAGCTCTCAGAGGGTGTCCGGTCCGTCGGAGCGCTGACGTCGGGCGGATCGTTCGAACGGTTCGACCATGCTGTCGAACCAGTCGATGAACTGTGCGACCGAACCGATCCGCCTGACGCGTTCGTGCAACGCGATCGCGTCGTGGCCGGCCACGAACTTGCCTGAACGAAGCGAGGTTCCGCATCCGCAGCGACACGGCTTGGTTCCGACGGGGGCGTCGAAATAGCGGACGGGGTTGCCGTACGACTCGACGGGGACGGGCTTGCCGACGTACGCGTCGTGGACCTCGTCGCCCGGCAGCAGAATGCTCCCCTCGATGGCGCGCCGGCCGGGAGCGGTTTCCACAAGCCTGTGGATCTCGATCGCCAGCAGCACGGCGCCGCGGTGGGCGACGAGGGCGAAATGCTCGCCGTCGGCCTTCTCACCGAGCACCCAGCTTCCTCTCGCCGCCTGATAGAGCTCGCGATCGGTCATACCCTTCCGGTAACCGGTGCGGGTTCGGTTCAGTTCGTCGGGTGTATCGAGATGCTGTTCGGATCCGACCGTGACGATCAGCAATGGGGCTCCAGGGGAGGGGCGTCCGGGAAGACGCAGAGCGGAGGCACCGGCGGGACTGAGTCCAATCCGATGCGAGGGGTGATCACAGCGTCACGATACCTTCGATTCCTCAGTAGGCGACACCCACGGTCATCTCGGTTGTTTGCCCCGCGCTACTGGGCCACATGCGTCCGGTTGACGCTTCCGGCCCGGCAGCGCGGCGAGGATTCGCACTGAGTTCGAGGCCGTCCGCGGATCATCGCCGCCCCGCCTGACCGATGCGAGCCGTTTTCAGCAGGTCATCCAGGCGCGAGTCCATCGGACACCGCCCTGACCTGCGGGTACGAGTTCCCATAGGCCTCGATGATCCCTGCAGATTGGGAACGGCCCGGATCATCTGATCCGGGCCGTTCTGCTTGTTCACTGTGGGATCCGACGAACCGCGAGCGCACAGGGCGTGAACACTGCGGTCCGCGGTTCAGCGCAGGGCGGTGAAGAAGTCGCGGAGGTCTTCGGCGAGGATGTCCGGGACTTGGTGGGCGGCGTAGTGGCCGCCGGCGTCGTGGGTCCGCCACTGCGTGATGTTGGTGTAGTCGCGTTCGGCGAAGCGGCGAATGGACTGGAAGTCCCCCGCGAAGCTGGAGTTGGCGATCGGGAAGGCTGTGGGTGCGGTGTCGACCGGGTTGCGCTTGTTCTCGAAGTAGAAGCGCATCGACGAGGCGACGGTGTCGTTGAGCCAGTGGATGATGACGTTGTCGATGACGAATCGGTCGCCGACTCCCTCCCCGAAGAGCTGGTCCATCCAGGCGAGGAGGCCGCGGGGCGAGTCGGCGAGTGCGTGGGCGAGCGTCTGCGGCTGCTGGGAGTGGACCTGGTCGTAGGAGCTCTTGTTCTCGTAGAACCACTGGAGCACCTGCAGCGCGCCCATCTCCTCTTCGGACATGCCCTCCATCTCGGACGGGTCGCCTGAGGGGAACGAGAAGATCTGGTCGACGTGGACGCCGATGACGTGCTCGCCGTCGATCCTGCCCAGTTCCGGGGCGATGAACGCGCCGGCGTCGTTGCCGTGCGCGCCGTACCGCTCATAGCCGAGCCGCGACATCAGCGTCGCGAGCGCCTTCGCCGTGCGAGCGGCGCCCCAGCCGGCCTCCGTGGTCGGGCCGGAGAAGCCGAAGCCCGGCAGCGAGGGGATGACCAGGTGGAAGGCCGGGCCCTCGGACGGCCGGGTGAGCGGTTCGATCAGGTCGGTGAACTCCATGATCGTCCCCGGCCAGCCGTGGAGCAGCAGCAGCGGCACGGCCGCGGGGTCGGGCGACTCGATGTGGAGGAAGTGCAGGCGCTGGCCGTCGATCTCGGTGACGAACTGCGGGTATCCGTTGAGTCGCGCTTCGGTGTCGCGCCAGTCGTACTTCTGGAGCCAGTAGTCGGTGAGGTGGTCGACGCGGTCGACGGTGACGCCGTATTCGTCGCCGGCGCCGGGGAGCTCCTGGGCGCGGCGGGCTCGCGACAGGCGGTCGCGGAGGTGGTCGAGCTCGGATTGCGGGATCTCGATCGTGAAGGGCTTGATCGCCTCGTGCTGGGTCATGGCCGTCTTCTCCTTGCTCGGTTCGGGAGCCCGTGCTCCTCGGCTGCCATCAGTATATCAGAACGGAATGATCTATTCCAATATTGGGTCAAGGAACTCGCTCGAGCGGTCCGGGCCTTTCATCGCGGCGTCCGCCTCGGGGCCGGGTCGTCTTGGCGGAGCAGGTCGGCGCCAGGGCCACGGCGTCGCCGCCCAGCCGACCTCGCGCTGCTCATCGTCGATTGGACGACCGCCGGCCGCCGTACGAACCCCGCCTCCGGCTCCGGCGCAGCCGCCGGTCTGAAGTGCTCACGTTCTGTCCATATGAAAGCAGGATCGGGCGGTTTGAGCGTTTCGAGAACTCAGGCCGCTCGAACCAGGCGCCGACGCCAGTGGAGGCACACGCATGACCGAGGACATCCTGACCGCGAAAATCGAGCACGGCTTCGACCACCTGGACGCCGACGGCAGCGGCCGGCTCAACGAGAACGACCACGTCATGATGGGCAGGCGCGCCGCCGCGGGCCTGGGGCACGCGGCGGGATCGCCCGAGGAGGCCCGGGTCGTCGCCGCCTTCGTGGCCATCTGGAACGACCTCCACCGCCCGCACCTCCCCGAGGGACGCGAGGACATCGACAAGGCGACGTTCGTCGCCTCCACCAGAAGCCTCGCCACCGACCCCGCCGCCGCCGAGGCCACCCTGGGTGCGCTTGGGCGGACCTACCTCTCGATCGCCGACATCGACGGCGACGGCGAAGTGGGCGCCGAGGAGTTCGCCGCGTTCCAGCAGTCGCACTTTCCCGGCCTGGGCCAGGGCGACATCGACAAGGCCTTCGGCTACCTCGATCGCGACGGCGACGGGCGCCTCACCGCAGAGGAGTTCGTCAGCGCGGTGATCGAGTACTGGTCGAGCACCGACCCTGAGGCCCCCGGCAATTGGTGGATGGGCCAGCCGATCTACGAGCGCTGAGTTCCGCAGGCGGCGAATCGCGAGCGGCAGGGTCCCGGGCGGCTGCTGCGGCACCCGGCGTTGCGCACTCGCAAGCCGGGCGTCTCCAGCGCGAGGCTGTGCGGACGAATCACAAGGCGGCTCGGGCTTTCGAACCCGGGCCGCCTTCTCGCCGACCGGTCCGTGAGCGCGCCGGTTCACCGGCCGGCGCGGTCCGGACGCCGGGAGGTGCCGGAGTCGCCGCCGACCGGTCACTGCGGGCGCGATGGCCCTCGCGTGCGAGCCGCCCCGCGGAAGCCAGGATGTTTTATGGCGTTTCTTGACGATTATGGCAGACTTGAGCGCTATGTCGGTATCTCAGCACAAGCTCGCCCGCACGCCCATCGCCATCGTCGGGGTGGCCGGCGTCTTTCCGGATGCGCTTGACGTGGGGCGGTTCTGGGACAACGTCCTCGCGGGCAGGGACTGCACCACCGACGTGCCGGAATCGCACTGGCGCATCGAGGACCACTACGACCCCGATCCGCTCGCGGCCGACAAGACCTACTGCCGCCGGGGCGGGTTCCTTCCGGAGGCGACGTTCGACCCGCTCGAGTTCGGCATCTCGCCGCGGTCGCTCGACGCGACCGGCCTGGTCCAGCTGTTGAGCCTCAACGTGGCCCGGGACGTGCTGCGGGACGCGGGCTGCGAGGGCGCCTCCTGGTTCGATCCCGCCCGGACCGGCGTGATCCTCGGCGTGTGCGGCGCGAACTCGTCCATGGGTCCGCTCACCGCCCGGCTCCAGGTCCCCGTGGTCGAGGAGGCCGCGGCCGACTGCGGTCTTGCGCCGCAGGAGGTCGCCGCGCTCTCGCGGCGGTACCTCGCGTCCTTCCCGCAGTGGACGTCCGACTCGTTCCCGGGCCTGCTCGCCAATGTGGTCTCCGGCCGGATCGCGAAGCACTTCAGCCTCGGCGGGGCGAACTTCACGGTGGACGCCGCCTGCGCGAGCTCGCTGGCCGCGCTCAGGGCCGCCGTGGACGAACTCGTGCTGGGCCGCGCCGACCTCATGATCACCGGCGGCTGCGACGCCGACAACTCGAACTTCGCGTTCATGTGCTTCAGCAAGACCCCGGCGCTGGCGCCCAGCGGCCGGATCCGCCCGTTCGACGCGGCGGCCGACGGGACCCTCATCGGTGAAGGCATCGGCATGCTCGCGCTCAAACGCCTCGCCGACGCCGACCGGGACGGCGACCGCGTCTACGCCGTGATCCGCGGGATCGGCAACGCCACCGACGGCCCGGGCACGAGCATCCATGCGCCGTGCGGCGACGGGCAGCACCTCGCCCTCGAGCGCGCGTACCGCGATGCCGGCGTCCCGGCGGCCTCGGTCGCCTTGATCGAGGCGCACGGGACCGGCACCCCGACGGGGGACGGCGTCGAGCTCGCCGCGCTCAACCGGTTCCTCGCCGGCGCCCGGCCCCGCTCCGTGGCGATCGGGTCCGTGAAATCCCAGATCGGGCACACGAAGGCCGCCGCCGGAGCCGCGGGCCTGATCAAGATGGCGCTGGCCCTGCACGACAAGATCCTGCCGCCGCACATCAACGTGGACGAGCCGTGCCCGGAGGCGGCCCGCGCCGACGGCGCCGTCTACGTCAACGCCACCGCGCGGCCCTGGATCAGGGAGCCGCACCGGCCGAAGCGCCGCGGCGGCGTCTCCTCGTTCGGGTTCGGCGGCGTCAACTTCCACGTGGTCCTCGAAGAGCACGACGGACCGGCCGACACGAGGGCGGCCCACAAGGTCCCGGTCGCGCGCCTCTGGCACGCCCCCGACCCTGAGGCCCTGCTGCACCGGCTCGAATCCGGTGCGCCCGCCGACCGCGAAGGCCCGATCCCGCCCGGCCACGCCCGGATCGGGTTCGCGGCCGCGGACGAACGCGACTACGACGCCCGGCTCGCGGCGGCCGTCGCCGGACTGCGCGACCGGCCCGACGCCGACGAGTGGGCCGGCGACGGCGTCCGCTACCGCCGCCGCGCGCGGGACGGCGCGCGCGTCGCGGCGCTGTTCACCGGTCAGGGGAGCCAGTATCCGGACATGGGCCTCGCCGCCGCGAACGCCTTCCCGCCGGTGCGGGCCGCGTTCGACGAGGCGAACCTGATCGGACCCGGTCCGCAGCCCCTGTCCGAGGCGGTGTTCCCACCGGCGGGCACCGACCGTCATGCGGCGGCCGAACGGCTCCGCCGCACCGACTACGCCCAGCCCGCGATCGGCGCCCTCGCCATGGGCCAGTACCGGTTCCTCGCCGACATGGGCTTCGCTCCGGACGCGTGCCTCGGTCACAGCTTCGGCGAGCTCACCGCTCTCTGGGCCGCCGGCGGGCTCGACGACGACGGGTTCCTGCGGCTCGCCGCCGCGCGAGGCGAGGCGATGGCGGCGCCCGCCGGGCCGGGCGCCGATCCCGGTGCGATGCTCGCCGTCCGCTGCTCCGAGGACCGGCTCGCGGCCATCCTGACCTCGCACCCGGGCGCGGTCGTCTGCAACCGCAACGCCCCGGACGAGCTGGTCGTGGGAGGCCCGGCTCCGGTCGTGGACGCACTCGCCGCCGACTGCCGCGGGCAGGGCGTCCCCGCGCAGCCGCTGCCGGTGGGCGCCGCGTTCCACACAAGTCTGGTCGCGCACGCGGTCGAGACGTTCCGCACCGCCGCCGAGGCCGTGACCTTCCGCGCGCCGGTGCGTCCGGTCCTGGCCGGAGCGCCCGGCGCGGGCTACGGCGAGGACCCGGCCGCGAACCGGTCGACCCTGATCGGGCAGATCACCCGCCCGGTCGACTTCCAGCGGCGGATCGAGGAGCTCTACGACTCCGGCCACCGCGTCTTCGTGGAGTTCGGGCCGCGCGGCGTGCTGTCCGGCCTCGTCGAGCGCATCCTCGCGGGACGGGACGCAACGGTCGTCCCCGCCGATCCCGGCCCCCGGCACGACGGCGCCGCCGCACTCATGGAGGCGGCGGTGCGCCTGGCCGTGCTCGGCGTCCCCCTGTTCGGCCTCGACCGGTACGAGCCCCTGCCTGTTGAGCCGGTGGTCCCGTCGCAGGCCGCGCAGTCGCTCCGCGGATACGACTTCGCCGGCCGCCGCGTCCGCGAGACCGCAAATAGAGAGGTGGCGGCTGCCGAGTACCGGCCCGCATCGGTCGAAGAGCGCCCGATCGAGGAGCGCCCGGCGGACCGGGCTCCCGCGAACGAGGCGCCGCCGATGCGCGCGGACCACGCGCGGCCTACGCCCGCCCTGGACGCCGTGCACTTGTCCCGGATCGCGGCCGAGCACCTGGAACTCCACACCCGGTACGTCGACGGACAACTGAGCACGGCCCGGGGACTGGTCGACCTCGCCCGCGCGGCCGCCGACCACGGCTCGGCCGAGGCCGTGGCCCGCGAGGTCAAGGCGATCAGCGACCACGGCATCGCCCTCGGCCGCGCCCACGCGCGGGCGAACGAGGCGTTCGGCGAACTCGCACGGCTCGGCCGGCACCGGGACGCCGCCGCTCCGCTTGAGGACGAGCCGCCCGCTCTCCCCGCCGAGGCGGCCCCCGCGCCTCCCCTGCGACCCGAGACGGCTCCGCCCGCCGAACCGGAGCCCGAACCGCCCGCGCTCGACCCCGCCGACATGGCGGACCTGATCCGCCGGATCATCGCCGACAAGACCGGCTTCCCGCTCGACATGATCGGGCTCGACCAGGACATCCAGACCGACCTCGGCATCGACTCGCTCGCGCAGGTCGAGATCGCGGCCGAACTGTGGAAGCACGTGCCCTCGGCGCCCCGCGAGGCCATGTACATGCTCTCCGCCGGGCGAACCGTCGGCGACTTCGTCGCGTTCGCCGAGCAGATGCTCACCGAAGCGGACCCCGAGGCCGCCGAACCGGCCGTCCGCGCCCTCCCGCTCGGCCGCGCCCATGTGACGCTGCGGGAGCTTCCCGAGGCCGACCACCTGGTCGACGCGTTCCGGCCCGATCCGGCCGCACTCGTCGTCGACGACGGCGGGGCCGTCGCGGCCGCGACGATCACGGCACTCGAACGGGCCGGCTGGCGGACCAGCGTGCTCGCGCTCCCCGGTGTCGGCATCCGCCGAAGCGGACCGACCCGCGCCTTGGACGACTGGAGCGAGGCGGCCCTCGCCGACGCCGTGTCCGCGCTCGTCCCCGGCGACGGGATCCTCGACCTGGCCGTGGTCGTCCTCACCGAGACCGGATCGGCCGCGGACGCGATCCGGCGGCTCTCGCACACGCTGCTCGCCGCGAAGCGCCTCCAGCCGGCGCTGGCCGCGGGCGCGAACGGGACGACCCGGGCCGCCCTGGTCGCGGTGACCGCGCTCGACGGCGCGCTCGGGTACGCCGGATCGCAGGGGCGGACGGGGCCGTCGCTCACCGGCGGTGTCGGCGGCCTCCTCCGGACCGTCGCGATCGAGACCGGCGGCCTCTTCTGCCGGACGCTCGACTACGACCCCGGCCTCGCCGCCGACCATGTCGCCCAGCGCCTCCTCCGCGAGATCCACGACGCCGCCGTCGACCTGCCCGAAGTGGGCGACGACGGGACGGTCCGGCGCACTCCCGCGCTGACCGGGACGCCGACGGCCCTGCCGGTGCCCGCCTCCGGGGCCGAGTCGGCCGAGGTCACCGAGGACGACCTGTTCCTGGTGACGGGCGGGGCGAGGGGCGTCACCGCCTGGTGCGTCATCGAGATGGCGCGCCGCTACCGCTGCGGGTTCCTGCTGCTCGGGCGCACGCCGCTGTCCGGCGGACCCGACGACTCCACCGCGCGGCAGGAGGTCGAACGCACGCTCGAGACGCTGCGTGCACTGGGAGTGCGCGCCGAGTACCTGGCCGCGGACGTCGCCGACGCGGCCGAGGTCGCCGCGGTCCTCGCCCCGTACGCCGACGCCGTCACCGGCGTGATCCACGGCGCCGGGGTGCTGGCCGACTCGTGGCTGCGGGACAAGACGGCCGATGCCGTCGCGCGCGTCGTCGGCCCCAAGCTCGTCGGGCTCGACGCGGTGCTCGGCGCCCTCGACGCGGAGCGCCTGCGCCACCTGGTGCTCTTCACGTCCGTCGTCGCGCTCAACGGCAACCTCCGCCAGTCCGACTACGCCATGGCCAACGACGCCCTCGACAAGTTCGCCTGCGCGTGGAAGGCCGCCCGTCCGGCCTGCCGCGTGTCGGCACTGGCGTTCGGGCCCTGGCACGGCGGGATGGCCAACGACGCGATCCAGGAGATCTTCCGGCAGCAGGGCATTCCGATGCTGACCCGCGACCACGGCACCGCCCTCTTCGTCGAACAGCTCGGCCCCGAACACCGGGACCACCTGGTGACGGTGCTCGGCCCGACCGTCCCGCTGTTCCCGAAGTCCCGGCCGCTCGCGTCCTCGGGTGCGACCGTGCGGCGCGACCTGGCCGGCCTCGCGGCCCATCCCGTCCTCCGCGACCACGCCTTCGACGGGACGACCGCGGTGCTGCCCTTGAGCGCGGCGATCGGCTGGTGCGCGAACAGCCTGGAAGGGCTGGACGGCGGCCGGGCGGCGGTCGAGGTCCGCGACTTCGCGATCGGCCGCGGCGTCGTCTTCGACGGGTCCGAACAGGACCGGTTCGAGCTGCGGGCGGCCCCGGCCGGCGACGGACCCGACTGGGTCGACGTCGCGATCCGCAGCCACCGCGGCGTCGAGCCTCCCGTGCTCCGCTACCAGGGGCGCTTCAGGATGGCGGCCGAGCCGGCGCCCGCGCCCCGACTGGACGGGCTGGACGCGTACGAGCTGCCCGCGTTCGAACCGCACCCGTACTACGCCGACGGGTTCTTCTTCCACGGGCCCACGCTCACCGGGCTCGGGCCGGAACTCGCCGCCGGACCCGACCAGGTGGTGGCCCTCGCGCGGCTGGCCGCGCCCTCCCTTCCCGGTTGCAGCGGCCGGCTGTACGACGGCGCGGCCGCCGATCTGCTCCCGCAGGGCGCACTGCTCCTCGGACGGCGGCTGACCGGCCGCCGGTCGCTGCCGATGAAGGTCGACGCCGTCGAGGTGTACGCGCCCCTCCCCGACGGCGAGCCGTTCCTGATCGTGGCCGAGCTCGATGAGCAGCGCGCACTCGACAACCGCTACACCGTCACCGCCTGCGCGCCGGACGGCCGGGTACTCCAGCGCTGGAAGGGCCTGGCGATGCTGGACCTCACCCCGGAGCTCCTCGCCGACACCCGGTGGGCCCCGCTCCACATGCTCGCCGAGCAGGAGCCGACCGTCGGAGCGGTGAACCGTGCGTGACGACGAACTCGGCTTCGACGGTCTCCCGATCGAGGCGTTCCCGCTCCCCCGCAACGACGAAGCCGCCGCCCCCGCGTCGGCTCCGCGCGATGCCGCCGGTGTCGCCGGTGTCGCCGAGTCGTTCCTCGCCGAGGCCCTCCGGGTCCACCGGGCGGTCCTCGACGTGCACCAGTCCATCTCGGACGATCTGCTCGCCTCCGCCGAGTCGGCCGTCGCCGGGCGGGCGTTCCCGGCCCGCCCGGAGATCCCCGCGCCTCGCGCCGAACCCGATCACGGCACGACCGCGGCGAACCCGGCCCGGCAGCCGCTGCGCCCGCAGCTTCCGGTGGGAGACATGCGCATGTTCGGAAGCGTGCTGGAATTCGACGGCACACCCGGTGAGTTCCGGACCGGGTCGACCCTCCTCAGCGACTTCGCGGTCCCGCCCGACGCCTGGTTCCGCACGGAGGACCGCTCCTCGCTGGCGAACCTCGCCTGGCAGGAGATCGCCTTGCAGGCCGCCGGGAAGCTCTGCGACCTCAACGGGATCGCCGTCGGGCACATCGAGGAGGACCTCGTCTTCCGCAACCTCGAAGGCCGCTCGCGGCTGCTGCGCCACGCGTCCCCGCTCGGCCGCACCGTGCAGGTGCGCACCGAGCTGCTGGGGCACACACCGCTCCCCCAGTCCGCCCTCGTGCGCTTCGGTTTCGCCGTCGCCCTCGACGGCCGCCCCTGCTACGAGGGGGAAACAGTGCACGGGGTCTTCACTCCGGCCGTCCTCGACCGCGAGACGGGCCTCGACGGCGGCCGTCGCGTCCCCACCTGGCTGGAGCGGCAGACCAGTCCGCCGCCGGTGGTCAAGGCGGTCCTGCCGGCCCCAGGCGAGGACCAGCTCGACCTGATCGACGATGCCGAGGTCGTCCTCGGCGGCGGCGACCACGGCGCGGGCTACGTCCTGGCCCGCAAGCGGATCGACCCGGCCGCCTGGTACTTCGACCTGCACTTCCCCGGTGATCCGGTCATGCCCGGCAGCCTCGGCGTCGAGACGCTCTTCCACGCCGTGCGCGCCTATGCCGTCGCGGCCGGTCTGACCGAGACGATGTCGGCACCGTGCTTCGCCCCCGCACCCGACGCCGAGCTGACCTGGAAGTACCGGGGCCAGGTGCTGCGCGAGAACGACGAGCTCCAGTGCGAGGTGCACCTCCGAGCCGTCCATCATGGACCCGATCGGGTCCTGCTCCATGCCGACGGCTCGCTCTTCTGCGACGGCCTGCGCGTCTACCGAGTGGACGGGATCTGCATCGAGCTCCGGGAAGGGCGGCACCGGTGACGCATTTCGACGCCGAGCACACGTACCGGGTCCTCGCCGACCTCGACCGGCACTGCTACATCAGCCGCCTGGGCGACCGGGTCACGGCGAGCAACACCCCACTGGAAGGAGCGGTGCCCCTGGCCGTCGCCGCACCGCTGCCACCCGAGAGGCTCGGGTCGCCGCAGTTCGCGCGCCGCCACGGAGTGTGCTACCCCTACATGGCCGGTTCCATGGCGGGCGGGATCGCGTCGACCGAACTGGTCGCCGCGCTGGCCCGGGCCGGATACCTCGCGTCGTTCGGCAGCGCCGGACTCGGCGTCGACCGCATCGACGCGGCGCTCGCCGAGCTCGACCGTGAGCTGGGCGATCTGCCCTACGCCGCCAACCTCATCCACTCGCCGCAGCAGCCCCGCCGGGAGCGGGCCGTGATCGACGTGTACCTGCGCCGCCGCCTCCGCTGCGTCGAGGCGTCCGCGTTCGTCTCGCTCAGCGCCGAACTGGTGCGCTACCGGGTCTCCGGTCTGCGCACCGACCCGGCCGGCGGCGTGCACGCCGAGAACCGGGTCGTCGCCAAGGTGTCGCGCGCCGAGGTCGCCCGGCTCTTCCTGCGCCCCGCACCCGAAGCGCTCGTCGCGGAACTGCTCGCGGCCGGGGACGTCACCGCCGAGCAGGCCCGGCTCGCCCGCGACGTCCCGATGGCCGACGACATCACCGTCGAGGCCGATTCCGGCGGCCACACCGACCGGCGGCCGCTGGCGGTGCTCGTCCCGCAGATGCTGCGGCTCCGTGACGAAGACGGGCTCGCGCACTGGCCGGTGCGGATCGGCGCGGCGGGTTCCATCGGCACGCCGCACGCGGTGCACGCCGCGTTCGCTCTGGGCGCCGAGTACGTGGTCACCGGTTCGGTGAACCAGTCCTGTGTGGAGGCGGGCACGTCGCGGGCCGTGAAGGCGCTGCTCGCTCAAGCGGGACCGACCGATTGCGCGATGGCGCCGGCGGCGGACATGTTCGAGGCGGGCGCCGAGGTGCAGGTGCTCCGGAAGGGCACGCTCTTCGCGCAGCGGGCGGCCCATCTGGCGCGGCTCTACCGCGGCTACGACCGCATCGAGGACCTGCCGGAATCCGAGCTGGACCGCCTGCGTGCGCACGTCTTCCGCGGGGGCCTCGACCGGGCCTGGGACGACACGGCCGCCTACCTGCGCGAGCGCGAGCCCGCCGACCTCGCCCGCGCCGACGCCGACCCGCGCCACCGCATGGCCCTGCTGTTCCGCTCCTACCTGGGCTCGAGCTCGCGCTGGGCGACGTCCGGCTCCGGCGACCGCGTCGAGGACTACCAGATCTGGTGCGGACCGGCGATGGGCGCCTTCAACCTCTGGGTCCGCGGCACGGCGCTCGAACCGGTCGAGCACCGCGGGGCCGCCGACATCGCCGGCCACCTGCTCCGTGGCGCCGCGTTCCAGGCGAGGGTCGCGCAGCTGCGCTTCGCCGGGGTGCGGATCCCGAAGCGCTGCGCCGAATACCGGCTGCCGCCGCTCCGTGAACCCGCCCTGGCGGGCTGAGCGGGGTCCACGGGGCGACGGCCCGGCTCGTCGTGTGCCGCTTGCCGACTCCGGCTCAAGTGGTGGCCGCTCGCCGCCTGCCGTGACGACGTGCAGCGGGCGCCGCTCGCCGGTGCCGATGGCCTTCGGTCCTCGAATGCCCCGGACGAGCGGCGGCCCGCTCATGGCGTCGGCGGTTCGGGGAGCGTGAGGGCCGTGTAGGCCGGGCGCGGTGTCGGAGCGGGCATCGCTGCGAGGGTGCGGAATCTGGCGTTGCGTTCCTCCAGGGCCCGGGCGGTCGTCGGGAAGAGGCCGGCCGTGCCGTGGTCGACCAGTGCCTGGTTCTCGGTCACGAACGGGCGCACGGCTTGTTCGTAGGCCGTGAAGGCCGGCTCGGGGTCTCGGTGGACTGCGAGGGCGTGCGCCAGCATGTAGGCGCCCACGAGGGCGAGGCTGGAGCCCTGTCCGGTGAGGAACGACGGCGCGTAGGCGGCGTCCCCGACGAGGGCGGCTCGGCCGCTGGACCAGGCCGGCATGCGGATCTGGGAGACCGTGTCGCAGAAGAGGTCGTCGGCATCGCGCATCGCGCCGATGAGGGCCGGGATCTTCCAGTCCGTGTCGGTGAAGGCGCCGGCGACGAGGTCCACTTGAGACGCGCGGTCCCGGAAGTCGAGCGGCGGTTCAGGGACGTGGAAGTTCAGGAACGCGTGCAGGTCGTCGTCCTTGCCGCCGGTGGCGTAGAGGGCCGCGGCCTTGCCGGGGACGTTCCACATCAGGAGTTCGCGGGAGAGTCCGAACGTGTTGGGCATGGTGAACACGGCGAAGCAGTAGCCGAGGTGGCGGTGGAACGGCGCGTCGGGTCCGAACAGGAGCCTCCGGGTCTGCGAGTGCATGCCGTCGGCGCCGATCACGAGGTCGAAGGCGCGTTGTTCTCCACTGCGGAAGGTGACGTCCACGCCGTGGCCGGACTGTTCGAGGGTGTCGATGGAGTCGTCGAAGCGGAAATCGACGTCGTCGCGGACGGTGTCGTAGAGGATCGCCGTCAGGTCGCCGCGGCGGATTTCGAGGTCGCGGCCTTCGACGCTGCCGGCGATGGCGTGCGGCGTGACGGAGGCGAGTTCGCCGCCGTCGGGGTCAAGGAACGTGATGCGCCGGGTGTCGACGTGCGCGTCCTGGAGGCGCGGGAGGATCCCCATGCGCCGGGCGGCTTCGACGGCGGTGCCGCGTACGTCGATCGGGTAGCCGCCGCCGCGCGGGGCGCTCGCCTTCTCCACCACCGTGACCGCGAATCCGTACCGGTGGAGCCAGTAGGCGAGGGCGGGGCCGGCGATGCTGGCCCCCGAGATCAGGACCGTTCGTTTCGAGTGGTGCATCATGCGCGGGTTCCCTTCTTCATGACGCGGACGACGAGCAGTGACAGGGCGGCGATGACGCCGGCTGTGATGAATCCGGTGGTGAACGCCGATTCGGTCGGCAGGTCGGTGGCCGGGTCGGTTCCGGCCTCGAGGAGCACGCCGCCGAGCTGGGCGCCCAGGGCGACGCCGACGACGCGGGTGACGACGAGCAGGCTGGTGGCGATGCCGGTGTCCTTGGCGGCCACGGCGGTCGCAGTGCTCGCGAGCAGTGCGATCGCGCTGACGCTGACGGCGAAGCCGGTCAGGGCCCTGGCGGCGACGAGCTGCCAGGTCGAGTCGTGCAGCGACGCCAGGGCGATGAGGGTGCCCGCGGTGGCGAGGGCGCCGGCGGTGATCACGGCGCGCGGGCCGAAGCGCCGCGAGGCGATGCCGGCGATCGTCCCGGCCACGACTCCGGCGATGGTCGCCGGCACCAGGTACAGGCCGATGTCGGACGAGCTCGCGCCGAACCCGTACCCGTCGCCGGAGACCGAGAGCATCTGCGGGACGAGGTAGACCGTCATCCCGAAGCCGAGGCTGAGGAAGAGGGTCGCCGCGCTGGCGCTCCACATGGCCGGCATCGCGAGCATCCGCAGGTCGACCATGGGCGAGGCGGCGCGGCGCTCGACGGCGGCCCAGGCGGTCGCGAGGGCGGCCACGCCCGCGGTGACGGCGGCGATCGCGAGCGGCGGGAGGCCGCCGCCGGCGACCGCCATGAATCCGAGCACGAGCGCGACCAGGGTGCAGCTCAAGAGGATCACGCCGAGCCAGTCGATCGTCGCGTCCGATTCGGGCGCGTCGCCCGGCATCATGCGGGCCACGATCAGCGTCGTCGCGATGATCGCGGTCGTGGGGATCGCGAACATCCAGTGCCGGGAGAGGTTCTCGGCGATCGGCCCGGCGATGAGCATGCCGACGAGGCTGCCGCCGGTGAACAGTCCGCTCACGAGCCCGACGGCCACCTGCGTCTGCCCGGGCGGGAGGTGCTTGCGCACCAGGATGAACGAGAGCGGCAGCGCCCCGACCATCGCGCCTTGGAGGATCTGGCCGGCGAGCAGCACCGGCAGGTTCGGTGCCGCGCTGGAGAGCAGGCCGCCGGCCGAGACGACGGTCATCAGCACGACGAGGACCCGCTTGCCGCCGTAGCGGTCGCCGAGTTTGCCGGCGATCGGCGCGACGACCGCGCCGGTGATGAGCAGGGTGATG
Source organism: Glycomyces albidus (assembly GCF_009451885.1). Taxonomy (GTDB): domain Bacteria; phylum Actinomycetota; class Actinomycetes; order Mycobacteriales; family Micromonosporaceae; genus Glycomyces; species Glycomyces albidus. The sequence continues at coordinate 89,811 of NZ_WIAO01000016.1, read as the reverse complement.
AAGATCAGCGAGCCTTCGGCGGGGCCGATCCGCAGATCGTCCTGGAGCAGCGGGAGCGAGGGCTCCACGACCGCTTGCAGGGTGCCGAGGGCGAGGGCGAGTATGCCGAGGGCACCGATCGCCGGTTTCCCGATTCGGACCGGGGCTTCCGTGGTTACCGCCATGGACGTCCTTTTCGTCTCCGCGACGAGCTCGTTCCCGCCGCGCCTTCTCGGGGCGGGGCGCCTCCGGCTTTCGATACCGGACGGATCGGCTCAATCCGAAACTACACTACACGGTGTAGTGCATTCCGGGGGCGGCGATGGCCGGGCGGACGCGGACTGTCCGTTAGGATCTGCCTATGCCGACGGGGAAGACGCTGCGTGAGGGGTCCGCAGAGAAGCGGGCCGCCATCCTCTCGGCGGCCCGCGAGTTGTTCCTCACAGAGGGCTTCGACCGGTCGAGCGTCGATGCGGTCGCGGCGCGGGCCGGCGTCTCCAAGCGGACGGTCTACGACTACTTCGGCGACAAGCAGACCCTGCTGCACGCCGTCTTCGACGCGGTCGGCCAGTCGCTGCTGGCCACGGTCCGGCGGACCGTCGACGCCACGCTCTCCGGCGTCACCGCCGCCGCCGAACTCGAGCCCGCACTGGTCGAGTTCTCGATGCGGATCGTGACCGACATGCTCGACTCGGCCGAGTACACGACGCTCCAGCGGTTCGTCCGCACCGCATCCGGGCATCTGCCCGAGCCGGAGGACCGCGCGCTGACCGACGCGCCCGAAGAGGCCCTCGGCGACCGGTTCGCCGCGCTCGCCGCGGCCGGTCTGCTCGACGTCCCGGACCGGCGGCTCGCGGCCGACCACTTCATCGCGCTGACCTTCGGGGTCGCGCTCAGCAGGTTCGGTTCCGTGAACGCCGCCAAGGACGCCCACGTGCGGCCGCTCATCGTCGAAGGCGTGCGGGCGTTCCTGCGGGCGTACCGGCGAAGCTGAGCAGCGCTCGCCGACCGCCTGAATGCGGCCGAGATCGAGTCGGGCCCGGACCGATGGTCCGGGCCCGTCGGGTGTCGCACGGGGTGGGTGGCGGTGCGGCCGTCAGGCCGTCTGCCGCAGGGACATCACCGCCCAGGGCGCGAGGTCGACGTCGAGTTCGAGGACGCCGGAGTCGGGGACGGTGAGCGTGTACCGCAGCAGTGCGTCCGCGACGGCGCCGAGGTGGCGGTGCTGCTCTCGCGTCGGGTTGACCGGGCTCCCCATCCGGTACCAGGCCTCGGCGACGTTCCCGTGGTCCCAGTCGAGGATCTCGACCAGGAACGCCGTGCCCGGTTCGAGGCCGCCGATCGAGTGCTTGACCCTCCTGTTCGGACCGATGGAGGCCAGGGCCCTGGTCGCCTCGTACGAGTTCGCCGACCCGATCGACTTGACGCCCATGTCCTCCGGGTAGTTGAAGAACACTGCCGACACGGCCGAGGTGCGGCTGTCGCGGGTCACGGCGCCGTGCGGAGCCGAGAGCAGGAGGCGGTCGCCGAGCCGGCCGAGCATGTCGAGCGCGTGGAACGTGGGCTTGTGGATGCCGTTCTCGTTCACCAGGCCGAATCCGCCGTGGAACGGGCCGATGCCCGCGCCGCCCTCTTCGAACACGTCGGTGAAGGCCCAGTACGAGATCGAGTCGGCGAGTGCGGCGCATTGGAGGAACGAGCGGGTGATCGAGGCGGCCGCGAACACGGTGTCGTGCATGCGGTCCCGCGAGGACGGCGAGGTCGACCACTCCGTGATGTGGATCTCCGCGTCCGGGTAGGCGCTGTCGGCGATGAGCTTGCGCAGGAGGGTGAGGTCGTCGCGGGTGGCGTCGGCGTACCGGGAGAGCGGCACGCCGACGCCGTCGGCGCCGAACGCGTAGTCGGTCGGGTACGTGTGGGTGGAGACGAAGTCGACCGGGACCTGTCGCTCGCGGCACCAGTCCAGGAACTCCTCGATCCACACCGGACGCCAGTCGAGTGCGTCGATGTCCTCGGCGACGGCGGTCGCGTGCTCCTTGGAGCGGTCCTGGACCTCGCCCTTGTAGCGGTCGTCGGGGACGAAGACGCTCGTGGACGGGCCGCCGACGCGCAGTTCGAGGTCGATCTCCTTGATCGCGTTCGCGGTCGCCTCGTACAGCTCGAAGTACTGCGTCCTGGTCCCGGTCCAGAAGTGGGGCACCAGGTTCGGCTCGTTCCACACCTCGAACCGCCACTGCCGGACCTCGGCGAGCCCGTACCGGTCGATCCAGTGCTCCACCGTCCTGGTGACGAGTTCGACCCAGCGGGACATGTCCTTGGGCGGGCTGCAGTGCGCGTGCCACCAGAACAGCGTCTCGGTCTGCGTCGCGAGCTCGCGGGGCATGAACCCGAGCTCGACGAACGGGCGGGCGCCGCTGTCGAGGATGAAGTCGAAGACCTTGTCCACGTAGCTGAACGTGTGGACGGGCGATGCGAGGGGCGTGTTCGGGCCGAAGCCGCCGCCGTCGCTCTCCCGGTAGACGAACATGTCGTCGTGAAAGAGGCCGTGGAAGCGGATGTACTTGAATCCGAGGGTGTCGACGGCCTCGGTGAACTGCCGCTGCCAGTCGGCCCGGAGCGCCTCGTTCGCCCTTCCGGCGCCGACGCATTCGCTCCAGACGTGGTGCAGGGCGGTCTCCTCGCACTGCCGGCCGTCGATGCGGAGCCGGGTCGCGGGCTCGCTGGTCATGGCGTCACTCTTCCTTCAAGACCATCGAAATATTTTCGAAAACTATTCGATCGGGCTATACGCTACCCAGCCTGCGAAGGTCCGTCAATATGCAGGCCGGTGCGGAGGCATGCGCACGTGGTAGGGTCGAAAGGTTTTCGAAATGGCGAAAGGAACCCCGGTGAATCGCCGAAGCGAACGAGTGACCCTGGCGGACGTGGCGCTCGCGGCCGGCGTCTCGCAGGCGACCGTCTCAAAAGTCCTCAATGGACGCAGTGACGTGTCGGCGGGCACGCGCGAGCATGTGCTCGAGGTCGTCGCCGCGACCGGGTACCGGCCCACGACGCCGCGGCACGACCGGCCGCGGACGCGTTCGCTCGTGACGGTGCTCGACTTCGTGGCCTCCCCGTACGCGGGGACGGTGCTCCAGGAGATCCTTGCCGCGGCAACGGAAGCGGCGACCGAGCTGGTGGTCCGGCTGCCGCCGGAGCCGTCGATCGGCGCCGGGGCCGCCCGCGCGTGGGTCGACGGACTGCTGGCGGCGGGCGCGGTCGGCGTCATCGAACTCGCCGTGGCCGTTCCCGATGCGGTGCTGACCGCCGCGGGCGACCGCGAGCTGCCCGTCGTGACCATCGATCCGATCGGGACGGCGGATGCGCGCGCCGTCAACATCGGCGCCACCAACTGGGCCGGGGCGCGGTCCGCGACCGAGCACGTCATCCGGCTCGGGCACCGCAGGATCGCCTGGATCGGCGGGCCGCCCGACTCGGCTCCTTCGGCCGAGCGGTTCCAGGGGTACCGGGCGGCGCTCGACGAGGCGGGGCTCGCGGCGGATCCGGCGCTGGTCCGCCACGACGCGTTCACTGTGGAGGCGGGGTTCAGGCACGGCCGCGAACTGCTCACGCTCGCAGCGGCGCCAACGGCCGTCGTCGCCGGGAACGACGAGATCGCGATCGGCGTCCTCGCCGCGGCGAAGGAGCTCGGCCTGGACGTGCCGGGCCGGCTGTCCGTCACCGGTTTCGACGACACGTCGCAGACCGAATGGATCTCGCCGGGTCTCACGTCGGTGCGGCAGCCGCTCGCGGGTATGGGCCGCATGGCGGTCGAGACGGTCCTCAGCATGGCGAAAGGCGCCCGGCCCGCGTCCAGGCACCTGCAGTTGGCGACGGCGCTCACCGTCCGCGACTCGACGGGGCCCGTGCCGGCGGCGTGAGCCGGCTTCCCAAGGGGCTGATGGAGAGCGGATCGCCGCCCGACCGGCTCTGTCGTGTCCCGGGCGGCGATCCGTGTGGAGATGGCTTAGGACAGGGTCCAGCGTTGGTTGGTGCCGCCGTGGCAGGTCCACAGCTGGACCAGGGCGGCGTTGGCCGTGGAGGCCCCCGACACGTCCAGGCACAACCCCGACGCCGCATTCGTGATCGAACCGTTCGAATTCACGTTCCACCGCTGGTTCGCCCCGCCATGACAGGTCCAGATGATCGCCGCCGTCCCGTTCGCGGTACCGCCACCGGACGCGTCCAGGCACTTGCGCGACCCGCCCGAGTACACCGACAACTCGCCGTTGGCGTACGTCCACTGCTGGTTCGCACCCGACCAGCAGTCATAGATCTGCACCTGCGTCCCGTTCGTCGTCGACTGGTTCGGCACATCCAGACAACGACCCGAACCCACACCACGCACCTGACCCGAATCACCACCGGGGTTGCCCGGATCGCCGTTGTTCAGGGCGGCGAGCACGGTGTGGTAGGCGGCCTTCTTCTGGTAGTTGCCGTCGAAGAGCAGCGGGTTGTCGTCGCGCCACGAGTACTTGTCGGTGACGCCCCAGACGGTGATGCCGGTGCAGCGGGCGACGGCCATGCAGGCGCGCGTGACGGTCTCGTAGGTGGCGGCCTGGCCGGAGCCCTGGCCGACGTCGAGCTCGGTGATCTCGACGTCGACGCCGAGGTCGGCGAAGCGCTGGAGGTTGGCCTGGTAGCTCGACAGGTTCTCGTTGGCGGCGATGTGGGTCTGGAAGCCGACGCAGTCGATCGGGACGCCGCGGGACTTGAAGTCGCGGACCATGTTGTAGATCGCGGTGCTCTTGGCGTTGATCGCGTCGGTGCCGTAGTCGTTGTAGCAGAGCCTGGCGGTGGGGTCGGCGGCGTCGGCGGCGCGGAACGCCTCCTCGATCCAGCCGTTGCCGAGCTGCTGCTGGAGGTTCGACTGGCGGCGCGAGCCGTCCCACTCGAAGGCCTCGTTCACCACGTCCCAGGCGAAGACGTCGCCCTCGTAGTGGTTGGCGACGCCGGCGATGTGGTTGAGCATGGCGTTGCGGAGGTTCTGGCCGGTCAGGTTCTGGACCCAGCCGGGTTGCTGGGCGTGCCAGACGAGGGTGTGGCCGCGGACCTTCATGCCGCGGGCCTGCGCCCAGTTGACGAGCTGGTCGCCGCCGGAGAAGTTGAACTGGCCCGGGTTGGGCTCGGTGGCGTCCCACTTCATGGAGTTCTCGGCGACGACCGAGTTGAACTCGGCGGCGAGCGTGTTGGCGTACGCGGCTTCGCTCAGGTACTGGTTGGAGACGGCGGCGCCGAAGTACCGGCCGCTCTCGGCGGCCGAGGCGCCGAGCGTGGTGGCGGCCTGCGCGGTGCCGGAGGACATCACGATCGCGGTCGTGGCGGCGACGCTCGCGGTCGCGACTGCGGCTATCGCCGACCAGACGCGATGCCGTCGCCTCGGTGAACTGATGGTCATGGTGCTCCCTGTGCGGTGAGGGTGCCCGGGAGGCGGCGCGGCCGGCGATACCGGGACAGCGGTGCGCGACTCCAGAGCCTTTCGAAAATTTCGTGGTATATCCCGAAACTTACGATCAGACTATAGATATGTTTCGATACCTCGTCAAGCCGAACGCGCGCCGGGCCGCCCGCCGGCGGTCCGGTGCCCGCCTCGTCTTCACCGGATCGCTTCCGCCGCACCGGCATCGCAACCGAGCCGATCGCCCACGGCCGCACTGGTCCTCCGCTCCGCCCCTCGACGATCCGGCGGTCCGCCCATCGCGAATGACATCGACCTATTTACATGTGACGAACCCTCTGGCTATCCTGTGTGCATCCCTAACATTCGGCAGAAGGGCCGAAACTTACGGTGACTCCGAGGTTGTTAGCGATAACCACCCGGGCCCCACAGATCTCAGAGAGGCAACCCATGAGGCAACCGACCCGATTGCGATCGCGGATCGCGATGCTGGCGGCGACGATGGTCGCGGCCCTGGCCGCGGCCCTGTTGAGCGCCGCCGCAGACCCGTCGCCCTCCCCGGCACAGGCCGACCCGCTGCCCACGACCTTCCGCTGGAGCTCGTCGGGCGCACTCGTCGCTCCCCAGCAGACCGCCCCCGGCCGGACCCTGGTGTCCATCAAGGACCCGTCCGTGGTCCAGGTCGACGGCAAGTACTACGTGTACGCCACCACCGCCGACACCAACGGCGGCTGGTCCCTGACCTCCTTCGGCGGGTTCACCGACTGGTCCCAGGCCGGGCAGGCCACGCAGTACCACCTGAGCCGGACCCCGATCGGCGGCGGCTACCGCGCCGCCCCGCAGGTGTTCTACTTCGAACCCGACAACCAGTGGTACCTGATCTACCAGACCGGCCTGCCCTCGTTCTCCACCCTCACCCACCCGTCGCAGCCGCAGAGCGCCTCGGCGCCGCGGAACTTCATGAACAACCACGGCATCGCCGACGCCGGCTCGTCGTACATCCTCGACTACTGGATCGCCTGCGACGACGTCAACTGCTACCTGTACTTCAACAACGACAAGCAGAAGTTCTACCGCGCGCAGACCACGGTGGCGGAGTTCCCGAACGGCTTCGGCGACGTCGAGCTGTTCATGGAGGCCCCCAACCAGAGCCTCTTCGAGGCCACCAACGTCTACAAGGTCGGCGACACCGATCAGTACCTGCTGATCGTCGAGGGCATCGGCTCGAACGGCGTCCGCTACTTCCGGTCCTGGACCTCGAACCGGCTCGACGCCAACTTCAGCGAGTGGAGGCCGCTGGCCGACACCCAGTCCAACCCCTTCGCGGGCGCCGCGAACGTCACGTTCCCAGGAGGGACCTGGACGGCCGACATCAGCCACGGCGAGATGATCCGCACGGACGGCAACCAGACCATGGAGATCGACCCGTGCAACATGCGGTACCTCTACCAGGGAAGGAACCCCAACTCCGGGGGCGACTACTCGCAGCTCCCCTACCGGCTCGGGCTCCTGACGCACACCAACCCGACGCCCGACTGCGGCGATCCGGGCAACCCCGGTGGTGATTCGGGTCAGGTGCGTGGTGTGGGTTCGGGTCGTTGTCTGGATGTGCCGAACCAGTCGACGACGAACGGGACGCAGGTGCAGATCTATGACTGCTGGTCGGGTGCGAACCAGCAGTGGACGTATGCCAACGGCGAGTTGTCGGTGTACTCGGGCGGGTCGCGCAAGTGCCTGGACGCCTCGGGTGGCGGTACCGCGAACGGGACGGCGGCGATCATCTGGACCTGTCATGGCGGGGCGAACCAGCGGTGGAACGTGAACTCGAACGGTTCGATCACGAACGCCGCGTCGGGGTTGTGCCTGGACGTGTCGGGGGCCTCCACGGCCAACGCCGCCCTGGTCCAGCTGTGGACCTGCCACGGCGGCACCAACCAACGCTGGACCATCACATAGTCAGCACTCCGAGTGAAGAGGCCGGGCGGCCCGAACGGGCCGCCCGGTTAACCGGTTGGCGCGGTGAGGATGCCGCCGCGATACTGCTGGGATGACAAGCGCGCGGCACTGGCCCCAGGGCCGGCTCGGCATCGACTTCCCGAAGTTCCTGCGCTGGTACGGACTCGAGGTCCGGGGCGAGCCGACGCCGTTGACCGGAGGCGAGGACAACCGGCTCGCCCGGATCGCCACCGACAAGGGCGATGTCGTCGTCCGCGAGTACGCGCGATCGGGCCATGCCGAGGTCAGCGCCGAAGTCGCACTGCTGGAGCACCTCGCGGCGGACGGGTTCCCCACTCCGATGCCGATCTTCCCGGAGTCGGGCGAACGGGTGGCGCTCGTCGGCGGGAACCCGATCGTGGTATTCCCGTTCGTCTCCGGCAGCGTCCCCGCGGCGATGACGGCGCCGCTGGCCGCGCAATGCGGGGCCCTGCTGGCCCGGATGCACGTCAGCACCCGGGACTGGACCGACGAGCGGATCCCGGTCATCGACCGCCGCGACATCCTCCGACAGGCCACTGCGAGCGACGTCAAGCTCGCCGGGGCCCGGTTCTGGCGCTCCGAGACCCGCGGTTTCCTGGAGCGGAACGCCGAGGACCTGGACCTGCTCGACCGGTTGCCGTCAGGCCCCCTCCACCACGACCTGCACCGCCGCAACCTCCTCGTCGACGGCGAGGAGATCATTGCGGTCCTCGACTTCGACGAACTCAACCGGGGGCCGCTGATCCTCGATCTCGCCCGTTGGTTCCACTACACGGCGCTAGAACAGGACGACATGCGCCTCCCCGCCGGCCTCGCCGAAGCCGCGACGTCCGGATACCAGAGCATCAGGCCCCTCACCGACGCCGAACTGCGGCTCCTCCCCCTGGCGTTCGACCTGGCCGGCATCGTCGACGCGGCGGCCTTCATCATGTGGGCCGCACCGTACCTGGGCCTCGAGTCGATCGGCGAGTGCCTCAGTTGGAAGTCGTATCTCGCGAACCGCGCCGGCTGAGACGCGGGCGAACCGCTTCCGGCTCAGGCCGGCTCGGTTCGCGTGATTCGGATCAGCAGCCGGTCTCCAGGCCGCGGCCGGGGGCGCCTTCGGTGTCGAGGAGGTCGCCGGCCTGGGCCGCGTACTCGGCGTCGTTGACGGCTCGCCGGTCGATCAAACCTCGAAGACGTCGGCCGTGCGGCTTGCGGTGACGGCTCGCGTCGTCCAGGTGAGCAGTTCCTCGGGGTCGGTGCAGGTCTGGATGCGTTCACGCTCGGCTTCGGTCGGCTCGAGGCCGCGCGCGGCGAGCACTGCAAGGAGTGCTCTGGCCTCGCCCTCCACACGCCCTTCGTCGCGGAACTCCTGCTTGAGCTCGGATACGTATCCGTAGGTCATGGTCTTCATTATCTTCTTCCAGATCTCTCGTTGGCAACCTTCGCCGAGGCCGCCCTCGACGAACTCGGCGTAGTAACGGGCGGTGTCGGTGTCGAGCGTCTCGAGGGCGCTCATCAACGGGGGCATGGCACGCTCGATCTCAGGGCGAAGGCGCTGTGTCAGCAGGGCGAACACCGAGAAGACCACGTCTTCGGCCGCTTCGGCCGGGTCGGTGATCAGCGGCTTGATGTCGGGGAACGACGTGGAAGAGCCTGCGAACCGAGCGGGTGAACAGTCCTGGGTCGTCGCGGAAGAGGTGATGGAGCGCTTCATGGGGAATTTTCGCCATGCGGCGACTGTAAGTTCGACTCGGCAATGGAAGTCACATGCGACACGCGAGTCCCGTTGTCGGGCATCCGACAGCGGTGCCGCCGACGCGGTGAAGACGGGATCTCACTCCTGAGGGGACGGGGATCGATCAGTGCCGACCCCACCGCGTGCGGCTGGTTCGTCCACGGCTCGGTTCGCGTGATTCAGATCAGAAGCCGGTCTCCAGGCCCCGACCGGGGGCGCCTTCGGTGTCGAGGAGGTCGCCGGCCTGGGCCGCGTACTCGGCGTCGACGAAGAGGTCGTAGCGGTCGGCCTCGATGCCGGAGACCGACGAGAAGTCGCGCCGGCCGCCGGTCAGGGCGTGCGAGATCAGGCCCAGGAGGCCGCCGACGACGGCGCCGAAGACCGCGCCGTACAGCATCAGCAGGAGGCCCGCGATCAGCGGGTTGACCCAGTCGAGGAGGCCGAAGATCCAGCCGAAGAGCGCACCGAGGACGGCACCGGAGATCGCCGACGAGCCCGCGGCCCGCCACATGGTCAGCCGGCCCGTGACGCGCTCGACGCTCCGCAGGCCGCGGCCCACGATCACGGTGTGCTCGACGGGGAAGCCCTGGTCGGAGAGGTAGTCCACCACTCGCTCGGCGTCGGCGTAGCTCGCATACGAGCCGACCGCCAGCTGGCCGGCGTCCGCCGCACCCGATTCGGTCGGTTCCTCGTATTCCGGTCGATCCATCTCACACCCTCCTTAGGTTCGACATGGTCGTACGCCCAGGACTTCCCACTTCTCCAATATGGAAACCCGCGCGCAGCGCGCTCGCGGTCGCATCCCGGCCGCATCTCCTCGGGATCGGGCGCCCCTCCGGCACCGTGCCGTGAACCACCAACCGGCTTGACCTGCCACTATGCCCGAATTAATCCAATTCGCACAGATAAGATGAATCCTCCTTGGATTCTGGGGTATGGCCTCCTCCTGGCCCGAGCAATCACTCATCGCGACCCCGTCTCCCGACGGGCGAGAGGAGGAGGACATGCAGTCCACCTACGGGCACGACGGCTCCGGCACGGGCGGCAAGCCCGCGGAGACGGCCCACAAGACCAAGGACGCGGCCAAGGAGGTCGCCGGCACCGCCAAGGAAGAGGCCCGGCACCTGGGAGACCAGGTCAAGTCCGAAGTCCAGAGCATCACCGAGGACACCCGCGAGCAGCTCCGCCAGCACGCGTCCGAGCAGGCCGACAAGGTCTCCGGCTCGCTGCGGCGCCTCGGCGACCAGGCCGGCGCGCTGGCCGAGGGCCGCCCCGAGGACGCGGGGCCGCTGGCCGACTACATGAACACGGCGGCCGAGCGCCTCCGGCACGTCGCCGAACGCACCGAGGAGCGCGGCTTCGAGGGGCTCATCGACGACACCAAGCGCTTCGCCCGCGAACGGCCCGCACTGTTCCTGGGCCTTGCCGCAGTGGCGGGCTTCGCGGCCGGCCGCCTGATGCGCGGCGGCGTCGCCTCGCGCAAGGAGCAGGCGGACCGAGAGCCGCGGCGCGAGGACTGGACGCAGCGCGACCAGAGCACCGCGCCGCAGACGTACACGCGCGAACCGCGGCCGTACCCGGTCGAGAACGACATGCAGGAGCCCTACGTCCGCGAAACCGGCCCGTACCCGATGGAGGACGCCGCAGGCCAGCGCTTCCGGCCGTCCGAATACCCGAGGGATTAGGAGGTCACGTCGACATGTCACAGGACACGTGGCAGCGCGCCGATCAGAAGGAGGCGCGCGCCGGGCAGGTGCGCCCTCAAGGCGAGCGCCTGCAAGACGAGCGCTCGCTCGGCGAACTGCTGAACTCGGCGGCGCACGACATCGGACGACTCGTGCGCCAGGAGGTGGAGCTCGCCAAGGTCGAGCTCCGCGAGGAGGCGGGGAAGGCGTCCAAGGCGGGCGCGAAGATCGGCGCGGGGGCCGTGATCGGCCACCTCGCCCTGCTGCTGGCCTCGTTCGCCGCGGCCTGGGGGCTGGCCGAGGTCGTCCACCGGGCGTGGGCGTTCCTCATCGTCGCGGTGGTGTACGGCATCGTCGCTGCGGTGCTCTTCGCCATGGGCCGCAAGCAGTTCCGTGAAATGTCGGCCGTGCCCCGCCAGACGGTCGAGACGTTGAAGGAGGATGCCTCATGGGCACGCGAGCAAGTGAGATTAGGGAGGACATCGCCCGCACGAGGGAGAACCTCGGCGAGACGATCGACGCGGTCGAGGACCGCGTGAGTCCGCGGCGGATGGCCGCGCGCGGCAAGGAGCGGGTCCGCCGGAAGCTGCACAACGCCAGGGAGAAGGTGATGGGCGTCGACGTCGACTCGCAGCAGGTGGAGGACCAGATCAAGGGCAATCCGCTCGCCGCGGGCATGATCGCCTTCGGCGCGGGCGCCCTGGTGGCCTCGCTGCTGCCGGCCGACCGGAGCTCCAAGGAGGCGGCGCAGGCGCTGGCCGAGAAGGCCGAGCCGATGGTTGAGGACGCCAAGGCCGAGCTCAAGGAGGTCGGGAGCGACATCGGCAGGAGCGCGGGCGAGAGCGCCAAGGAGTCCGCGCACCGCTTGCAGGAGGAGGCGAAGACGTCCGCCCAGCATGTGAAGGAGGACGCGCGCTCGTCCGCCGAGCAGGTGAAGGAGGAGACCGGCCGCTCCTCGGGGCAGACCGGATCGGACCCGTACCGCACGCCGGGGCGGACCGGAACCGACCCGTACGGCACCTCGCGCGAGACCGGTTCCGATCCGTACCCCACCGCAGGCGAGATCCGGCGCGAACAGCCCGGCGAACGCGGCTGGTAGCGGGCGGCTCGGGCCGCGCCCGGTTCACCGAACCGGTGTCAATGCCCCGGCTTCCGGCGCAATGCCGGAAGCCGGGGCATGTCCGTGCCCAGAGTGGTGACCACCAGGTCCGGGGCCGCCGCGTTCGCCTGCGGTCAACCGGTGCATTCGCGGAAGATCTCGCCCTTACGGGTCCAGAGGCCGATGGCGTGGTCGAGGACGGCGCGGATGCGTTCGTCGTCGAGCCAGTCAAGGTTGTCGGGGGCGGGGGCCAGGCGTGGGAGGCAGTCGAGGTGGGTGACGTGGCCGAGCAGCGCCGGTGTGTGTTCGGTGAAGGTGAGGCGGAAGGTCGGCTCGTGCCAGTGCCAGGCGAAGGCGAGGGTGCGGTCGGCGACCTCGCGGTAGCCGAGGACGGGCAGGCCGTCGGCGAAGCGCAGGGTCATCCGTCGACCTCCGCTTCGTGGCGGGCGGCGTGGTGCCAGATCGCGGTGGCCCGTTCCCTGGCGGTGCGGCGCAGCGGCGAGGTCCATTCGGCGCGGTAGAGATGGAGGCGGGCGAAGGGTGAGCCGATGCGGTTGATGTAGCCGAGGTCGACGGCGGGTTCGGGTGCGATGCGGCGCAGGCGCACCGAGGTGGTGGAGCCGCCGGCGAGTTGGTAGACCTCGATGCGGCGGTGTTCGAGGGTGAAGCGGCCCAGGACGATGCGCTCGGGGTTTGGGTTCATGCGGCACCGCCGTCCCAGGAGAAGCCGATCAGGGTGGTGAGGACGTCGCGGAGGGAGTCCGAGCCGATGCAGGAGGCGAGGAGTTTGACGGCGGAGCGGCGTTGGGGGCAGCCGTGGGCGCCCCAGGTGTGGTGGCACCATTCGCAGCGCAGGCGGCCGAGGCCGAACCAGGTGCGGTAGGGCTTGTGGAGTTCGAGGTCGATTTTGACCGAGGCGGGGACCGGGTCATGGCGTACGCTGAACGAGACCACGGGAGGTTTCCTCTCTGGTAAGGGGCGGGCCGCCTCCGGACGCCAATCAGGATGGGCGGCCCGCCGCGTTTCTATTCAGTTGGTTTTCTGGGACGCGTGATACACGCGTGCTGAAACCATTGCATGACCATTCGCGAACGGCAAGCAGCGACACGCAACTGCGCCGCAAGCGTCTAGGGGATGTCCCGTGAATCAAGCCGGCCCGGAGCACGACTGGTCGGATCCCGCTCCGCGCGTCCCCGGCAGCGTTCAGGCGCTGGCGGCGGGCGGTCATACTCGGTGCCGACGCACGCGCGGAGGCCAAGCCTCCGGCAGGGAGGCAGGAAGTATGAAGCAGCCGCAGCGGTCCCGGGCGGTCCAGTGGCACCTCACCGCAGACGGTTCGGCGGTCCAGGCGTACCCGAAAGCCCTCGACCACGTTGATCCGAAGCAGGAGGCGCCGAAGGGGCTGAAGTACATCCGCTACGCGACCACGCGGCGCCTGGCGCTGGCGGACCTGTACGCCTTCGAAGAGGCCGTCGACAAGACCGTGGCGCGCGACAGCCGCATGTCCTCGGCGGCGGCCCTCACGGGTGTGATCGGGCTGGCCGCGATGATCGTGTGCTGGATCGTCCTCCCCGCGATCGGCGTCGACGGCGGCTGGACGCAGATCCTCCGCATCGCCGCGATCCCGGTCCTGGTGGTCGGGATCGCGGGCGTGATGTTCACGCCCGGCTTGACGGCCCGCAGCATCGATGGTCTCCGGGCCGAAGCGGGCCTGGACGTCTCGACCCTTGAGGTCCTCAAGGAACCCGACGCGCTGGCCCTGCTCCACGCCCCGGGGACGGTCTCCGGCCCCGGCATCGCGGGCGGCTAGGGCCTGTCCTGTGAATCATTGAGTCGGATCATGGTCGCGGCGATTACCAGGCTCGCGCGGTAGACGGACGCCCGCTGCTGGGGTCCGGTGTTGGCTCGGTGGCGTGCAGCTGGTTCGCGGGGTTGAGGTCAGAGCGGCAGCGACGAGAAAGTGTCGGCCGGGCGAGTGTTCGAAGCTCTCGGCGGGGGCGGGTGGCGCTCGCCCCGGGGTTGGGGTCGTACGAGATTGCTTGGGGCGCTTGGGATCCGGTGCGGATATGTGAGTGTTCTCCAGTCGTGTGGGTGATGACGGTGTCGCACAGGGGTGCGAGAATTGGGGTACGCACAGGGACAGGGAGTTCGGTGCAGGTGCAGGGCGGTGCAAGCAGACTGAGACAAGCCTCTGGCCGGCCGGTAGACCACACTGACTTCGAGGCAGGGCCCCCGACGCAAGCGGTCGGAACCGGGTCGATCTCATCCCTCACTGCGATCGGGACCCGCAGCAGTCAACCGGCCCCACCCCATGGAGGGGGTGGGGAGGTGATCGGGCGGGGGATCGACCGGTCGGGATCACCCCGCCGGCGGCAGTGCTCCAACGAGGCACAAGACCGGCAAGGCCATGGGAGACGACAACACACTTGCAAGCACGACAAGGATGACCCGGCGCTGCGCCCCGCGCGCACGGCCCCCACGGGCATCGCCGGTCAACGACCGATGTCGCTGCTGCCCTTCACAACTCAACAGGGGATGCACCAACACGCGGCGCCGCAGGGTGCGCGCAGGGTGGATGCTCGCTGGATGGAGGCGAGCAGGCCGCGCCGGGCCTGGCACGAGGCCATGGGAAGCGGTGAGCGTCGCGCGAGTGTGCGCTCAGGCCGCAGCCGGGAACGCCACAGAGTGCGCACCGATCTGGCGAGAGGCAAGGAAGCGACGCGCGAGTGTGCGCTCAGGCCGCACCGGTCCGCCGCCGGTGCTGAAGCGATCGGAGCCGATGGTGCCAACGTGCGTTTGCGGCTGGCGGATCGGCGTCCGCCGGGGTCGGCTCGGTGTGCAGTTGGACTGGACGGGAGCGGATCCGGTGCGGGGCCGAAGTGGGCCCCGGGGTCCGTGCGGGAGCTGGTGCGCGAGCGTGCTCTGGAGCGCTGGGGCCGGGCCGCCGCGCCCGCCGGAGCCGCAGGGGCCGAGCAGGATCGGATCCCGCGCCTCCCGGGGGCACCGGGGCCGGAGCGGGCGTGGTTGACCTGGGCCGGTTCGGTGCCTGGATTGGCTGCACGAACGCGGACAGACCCGGCGGCGGGAGCACAGTGGCGGAGTGGTGGGGATGATGGTGAGTATGCGAGCCTGCCGCGAGGCGCTGATCGCTACACGCGAGCGGGTGAGGCTGGTGGTGCGAGCGCAGTGGGCGGAGTCCGGTGTGGTCGCGCGAGTGCGCGAACCTGCCCATGAGTGCTGGTCGCGCCTCCGGCCTGGGGTGAAGCGGTGCCGAGCAGAGCAGTGCCGGGCCGCAAGGCCGCCAAGGCCGCCAAGGCCGCCAAGGCCGCCAAGGCCGAGCATGCATTGCCGAGCCCGATCACTCCAGGCCATACCGGACCCGATCGAATCGCACGGGTACGCGGGAGCCATCAGCGCCCGCCCGGACCTAGACCAGATCGCGACCCGAGCCCCGGAGCGCACCGCAGCCATGCACGCACCCGGTCGTCGGCGCCGGTTCGAACACCGGCCCGATGAGACCTGGAGTTGACCGGGCTCCGGTTCGCGGGCACGCGATGGGGTTCGACGCCGGCCGAAGCGGACCCGGCCACGGCGACATGCCTCCGATGCGTACGGCTCAACCCGCCATCGGTGCCCTTCCAGACCTGGTGCGGATCGCGACCCGAGACCCGGATCGCGCCCGCAACCGCGCACGCACCCGGTCGTCGCCGCCTGATCGAACACCGGCCACGACCAGACCCGGGCGGGACCAGGCACCGGTTCGCACGCAGTCGAAGCGGTTGGACGCCGGCCCAAGCGGACCCGGCCACGGCAACACGCCTCCCACACTCGCGGCCCAACCCGCCGTCGGTGCCTTTGAGGACCTGGCGCGGATCGCGACCCGAGGCCCCGGGCTTGGCAATCCATAGGGGTGTCAAGCCGGCGACCTGTATGAGACGACCGTCCTCGTCGCAGCCATCACGAGTGGCTGTGATCGCGTCACTAGAGCTCGTGGTCCTGGGCCAGCTGCTCCCAGCGAATGTTGTGCAGCCCAAGGTCGGCGTCCTCGCTCGGCGGGAAATCCAAGCCGGTCTGGAACCAGACCACGATGAGAGCGGAACAGTGCAGCACCGGGTCGAGTTCAGGAGCGACAGCGGTCGAGCGGAAGGCGCCGATGCAGGCCACGGATGGCAGCACCTCGACGGGGCCGAAGGCGCCGGCGGGCTGGTCCGGGTACTTGCGGGCGGGTGAAACCAGATGGACCGGTGTGGAGGGAAATGCACGTTCAGCCTGCCGCTGGAGGCCCCTGACCTTCATGTCGTTGATGGACTTGCACGGGTAGCCCTCCAGCACTCCTCCGTAGGTTGAAGACATTCGCAAGTCGGTGAGCTCGATCGAGCGTCCGGACGCGAGGGCTATGCGACTCAGCGACATGCAGACACCCTATGTATGAGCATCGGTTCCGACATACGGCCCTCTGCCAAGTTGCCGTCGGCTGGCTCGCCACCGTCACGTCGCCGTCATCAGCGACTGCTCACGGCATCGCAAATGCGGCCAGGGCGAGCCGCGTTCCACGCCTGCACAGGCTGTCCGCCCCCCGGGGGTCGCATCCGGCGTTTCGTTCTCCGGCGGTGTTGTCGGTTATGGACGGGTCCTTCGCTCCACCGGTCCGGCTGGGAGAATGGAGCCCGGTGCGGTTCCTTCAGCCCGCCGAACGCCCCTGTGCCACCGAGTTCAAAAGGACCGGGATGGACCACCCCGAACCCTCTGCGCCGCAATCCGACCGGCGGCCGCGCCGGCCGGTGGTCCGGCTCGCCGCCTGCGCCGCGCTCGGTGCCGCCGTCATCGTGCATGGCTCGGCGGGAAGCTGGAAGTACTTCGGCTTCATCCTGCCGCAGGCCTGGAGCATCGCCGTGCTCGCGGCCGTCCTCGTCGCCGGTCGGCGGCTCACCCGCCGGACGCGGCGGTGGCTGCTGTGGTCGACCCTCCCGGGCATGATCGCCCAGCAACTCGCGTACATGGCCGACCACCAGCGAGGTGACCTGCTGGTGGTCGTCGCGTGGCTGGTGCTGCTCGTCGGCCTCGAACTCGCCGACGGCACCGCCGCGCGGCTGCATTACGCGCTGCTCAGGCTGCGGTATCGCGGTCTGCTGGAAGGCGGCGAGGAGTCGGCGGAGCGGCTGGAGCAGGCGCTCGGACGCTGGGGCAGGCGGCTCGCGATGGCCGGCGCCCTCACTGTCGCGGTGACGCTCACGGTCACTTGGCCGCGATACGGGGAGCTGGCGGCGAACTGGCGCGACTGGGGCTTCGGTCCCGCTGTAGCGGACCAGGTCTGGGTGACGGTGACCGGCGCGGTCATCGGCAGTTGGCTCGGGCGGCTGATCGGGTTCGGGCTGCTGGGCAGGACCTTGCGGCGTCTCGGCGTGCACCTGCGCATGGTCCCGGTCCATCCCGACCAGGCGGCCGGGTTGAAGCCGATCGGCGACTTCTACTTCTACCACTCGCTGCTCGCGAACCTGCCCGCCGCGTTCCTCGGCACCTGGATCCTCATTCTCTCGCTGGCGCAAGGAGTTCCGGCGATCGACCGGTACCGCCCGTTCCTCGGCCAGTACCTGACGCTGCTGGCGGTGGCGGTGCTCATGGGGGCGCTCGCGTTCGTCCTGCCGCTGTTCTCGATCCACCGGATCATGCGGCGGCAGAAGCAGGAAGTGCTGCTGGCCGAGGCCGACGGGCTCTCCTTCGGGATCGAGGACGCACACCGGCGGGCCGGGCGCGGCGACAGCGAGACCGAGGCCGCGAAGCAGCGGCTCGAGGAGCTGGTCGAGCGGTTCCGGTTGATCGAGGCGACGCCGATCTGGCCCATCGACCCGTCGATCCGCCGGCGGTTCACGGTCAGGAACCTCGTGCTGCTGCTGCCGTTCGCCGGGTACTTCCTGGGGGAGAGCCCGATCTGGCAGGACGTGACCGACCTAGTGCGCGGCATCGTCTGACCCGGCCGGACGGGCCCCGGGTAGGGCAGGCGGTACCCGGGGTGCGGGGGTTTCCAGGATCGTGTCAGGGCGTTGGCGCCCATACGGTTCGAGTATGAGAAGAAGACGAATCGCAGTCGCCGCCACGGCGGCGCTCGGGCTGGTCGGCGGGCTGTCCGCCGCCCACTTCGCTTCGGCCGACCCGGCGCGGCCGGACGGCGGACTCGACACCGCGCTGCTCGAACAGCGGCTCGAGGACTTCGCCGGGCTCACCGAGGGATCGGTGCTCGTCGAGGTGCGCGGCGGGGACGACACGTGGAAAAACGCTGCCGGGCCGCGGAGCCTCGAAGAGGACGCGCGGGACGCGCGGGTCGGGGACCGGGTGCGGATCGGGAGCGTCACCAAGTCGATGGTGGCCGCGGTCGTGATGCAGCTCGACGGCGAAGGCGCGCTGGACCTGGACGATCCGATCGGCGAGTACCTGCCGGGTCTCCTCCCGTACGAAGCGGATCCGACGATCCGGCAGCTCCTCCAGCACACGGCCGGGCTGCCCGACTGGGTCGAGGTCGTGTACCCGGGACTGAGCGAAGGCGACCTGAGCGAGGTCCGCGAAGGCTACCGGGACCGCTACGAGCCGGAGGAGCTGGTCGCGATCGGCACGCAGGGGCCGCTGCTGTTCGAACCGGGCGAGGACTGGGCGTACTCGAACACCGGGTATGTGGTCCTGGGCCTGCTCATCGAGGAGCGCACCGGTCACGGCCTCCGCCACGAGCTGCGCGAGCGCGTCTTCGAGCCCGCCGGCATGGACGGCAGCTACTTTCCGCACGACGGGTCGTCGGGTATCAAGGGGAAGCACTCGACGCCGTACATCACGACCGGCGACCCCGACGATCCGTACTTCGACGCCACCTGGGCCAGCAGTTCGCAGCTCGGGGCCTCGGGCGGCATCGTCTCCACTGTGGGCGATGTGAACGACTTCTACGACGCCCTCACCGACGGGACCCTGCTCACCGCCGACCAGTTGGCGGAGGCGACGGCGTTCGTCGAAGGCGGGCAGGGCTTCCAGTACGGGCTCGGCCTCGGCGGCGTCCAGGTCGGGTGCCCGGACGATCCCGAGGAGGTGTTCATCGGGCATGTCGGCGACGGGACGGGCCACCAGACCCAGTCGTTCCACTCAGCGGACGGGGAACGCCAGATCACGCTGTCGTGGAGCGTCGACGACAAGCACGGCTACACCGATCCGGCGGCGTTCGAGGAGGCGCTGTTCGGGATGCTGACCGCCGGGCTGTGCGGCGTCTGAGTTCCAGCGAAGGGCGCCGGTGCGGGTCACCGGCGCTTTTCGGCTTCGAAGCGGGTGGTCTTCATGAGCAGCGACCACGGGGATCGGAACGAGGTGCGGCCGGTCTCGGCGAGCGTGTCCGCGAAGGCTTCGAACGGGGCCCGCGGGAAGTCGTAGTCGAGCAGGCGGCCCCCGTCGCGGAGGACGCGTTCGATCTCGGCGGCACCGGTCTCCGGGTCGGACCAGTGGTGGGAGCTGTAGGTGGTGACGACGAGGTCGAAGGCGCCGTCGTCGAAGGGCAGGGCGGCGACGTCGGCGGTGCGGAGGTCGGGGGCGGCGGGGAGGTCGGCGAGGTTGCGGGCGGCATGGGCCGTCATGTCGGCCGAGATGTCGATGCCGGCGAGGCGGAGGTCGGGCCGGACGGCGGCGAGGCTGCGCAGGAGCAGGCCGGGGCCGGTGCCGACGTCGAGGAGCGCGGCGCCTTCGGGGGCGGCGGCCGCGATGTCGGCGGCGATGCGGCGGTACTGGGACTTCATGAGGAGTCGGGCGAGCCGGTTGTAGGTGCGGCTGGCGCGGCCTTCGATGGCCTCTCCGTGGCGGTGGTGACGGTGGTGGTCGTGCGGCATGGCGGCCTCCCGGATAGTTGTACGGTACAACTTTTCTTCGAGTCTACGACGATCGGTTGTACGATGCAACCATGACGGAACGGGGCGGCACGGCACACGACGCGCATCACCTGCACCACCTGCTGATGGAGGTCGTGCGCACCGCCGAGTTCGCGCTGATGGCGCACGTCGTCCCCGGTCGGCCGCTGTCGATGTCGCAGTTGTTCGCGATCCACGAACTCGACCACCACGACGGGATGTCGCAGCGCGAACTCGCCGAGCGCCTGGGCCTGGAGAAGAGCAGCGTCAGCCGCCTGGTCGCCGACCTGGAGTCCGAGGGCCTGGTCGCACGCGAACGCGACCCCGGGAACCGGCGGCTCTACCGGCTCCAGATCACCGCGGCCGGCCGACGGCTGCACCGCAAGGCCGCGGAAGTGCTGCACGAGCGGTACGAGGGCTGGGCCGCCGCGATGACGCCGCAGGAGCGCGACGGCCTGGCCGCCGGGCTCCCGGCGCTGCTCCGCGTCATGCGCGCCGGCCGGGGCTGAACCGGGTTCAGCCCACCAGGTCGCGCCAGAAGCCGATCACGCGCTCGGCCGCACCCGGGTCCGGAGCCCCGAACCCGCGCCGCACGTCGAACTCGCGGCGCACGTAGTCCGGCAGGTCGTCGCCGTAGACGATGATGTCGGTGCCGTGCATCGAGAGCACCGGGTGCCCCCAGTTGCCCCGGCCCGCCGGCAGGTAGCGGTGGGAGAACACCGGGACCATCCGCGGGACCCGGTCCAGGCGCGCGCGGGCCGCCGCGAGCGCGTCCGGCGTGGACTCGGGGCGCGGGCCCCAGTCCGGGTGCCAGAACGTGCCGTGTCCGACCTGGAAGAGGACCCCGTCGACCGGCCGGTCCAGGCGGGCCCGGAGGTGCTCGGGGTCGCCGCCGCGCCAGTCCGGCCAGCCGCGGGAGTGCTCCGCGTCGAGCGGGAGGCCGGCGGCGAGGAAGCTGCGGTGGTCGTCGCTGAACTCGAACCCGAAGGTCGATTCGATCCGGGCGAGTTCGGCCTCGGTGAGGCCGGGGTCGATCCGGCATGCGTCGGCGGCGACGAGGGCGCGGGCGGCCTCGCGGCCGATGCGGGCGGCGAGTCGGCCGGCGGTCATGCGACCGGGGCGAGCGCGCGGGCCTCCGAGCGGGACCGGGTCGCCTCGGTGACGCGGTCGGCGAAGGCGTCGACGGCGGCGGTGTTCTCCCCCGCCCGCCAGACCAGGCCGTAGCGGACCGGCGGGGCGTCGACCACCTGGACGTAGGCGACCCCGGGCCGGGGCTGGTACGCGGCGGTGTGGGCACCGGTGAGCATGGCGCCCTTGCCTCCCGCGACGAGCATCAGGGCCTCCTCGAGCCGCGTGAACCCCGGCCCGGCCGCGATCGGGCGGCCGCCGGGGGTGCGCCGTGGCGTCTGGACCTCGCGGCGGTACTCGGGGACGTCGCCCTCCATCTGGAGCAGGGCGGTCTCCGCCAGGTCCTCCATGGTCAGCCACGGCCGGGCCGCGAGGGGGTGGTCGGCGGCGACGGCCAGCATGCGGCCCTCGGTCATGAGCGTCGCGCCCTTCGCCAGGTCGTCCTCGCGGACCGGCAGCTCCATGAACTGGATGTCGTACTCGCGGTCGCGGAGCCGGGTGAACGGGTCGGCGAACGCCATCTCGCAGATCTCCACGGTCAGCTCCGGGTAGGCCGCGCGGAGGTCGTCGACCACGCGCATCGCGATCTCGCCGGTCAGCGGCGCGGAGAATCCGACCCGCAAGGTGCCGCCGATGCCGCGCGCGGCGGCCGCCGTCCGGGCCACGGCCGCCTCGATGGCGCGGTGGTGCGGCTCGACCTCGTCGCGGAAGCGCGCACCGAGGTCGGTGAGGACGACGGTGCGGCTGGTGCGCTCGAACAGCGGCGCGCCCAGGCGGCGCTCGAGCCGCTGGATGAGCTGGCTGACGCGGGCGCGGGAGAGCCGCATGCGCGCGGCCGTGCGGCCGAAGTGCAGCTCCTCGGCCAGGATCAGGAAGCATTCGAGTTCGTCGCGCTCCATCGGTTCCTCCGTATCGGTAAGCCTGACTGAACGAACGTTGCGGGCTTCGCCGTTGTTCCCCCGCGCGTCCGGGCCGACGATTGGCGGGCCAGAGAATCCACCGCCGATCAAGGAGTACCTGTGAAAGCCCGTGAATGGGGTGTGCTGCTCGTCCTTTCAGGAGCGATCTTCCTGGAGGGCATCGACATCGCCATGCTCAACATCGCCCTGCCCTCGATCCGCCACGACCTCGGCCTGTCCACCGGGTCGCTCCAGTGGGTCGTGAGCGCCTACGTCCTCGGCTACGGCGGCTTCATGCTGCTGGGCGGCCGGGCCGCCGACATCCTCGGACGACGCCAGGTGTTCCTGGCCGCGCTCGTGGTGTTCCTGCTGTTCTCCGGCCTCGGCGGGCTCGCCCAGGACGGGGCCGTGCTCATCGCCGCCCGGTTCGTCACCGGCCTCGCCGCCGCGTTCATGACCCCCGCCGGGCTGTCGATCATCACCACCGGGTTCGAAGAGGGCCCCAAGCGCGACCGGGCCCTGATGATCTACGGCGCCATCGGCGCCGGCGGCTTCACCCTCGGCATGGTCATCGGCGGCCTGCTCACCGCCGCCGACTGGCGCTGGGTGTTCTTCATGCCGGTCGGCCTGTCGCTGGTCCTGCTCGTCGCCGCGGCCGTGCTCATCCCCCGGTCGCCGCGGCCCGACCGCACCGGGCAGCGGTTCGACCTGCTCGGCGGCCTCACCATCACCGCCGCCGTGGTGCTGCTCGTCCTCGGCGTCGAACGCGCCGCCCACGTCAGTGCGGTGTGGACGGCTGGGACGGTCGCGGCGAGCCTCGCGCTCATCGCCGCGTTCGTCGCGGTCGAGCGGCGCACCGCCGCGCCCCTGGTGCGGCTCGGGATCTTCCGGTCCGCGTCGCTGGTGCGCGCCAACGTGGTCGGCATCCTGTTCATGGCCGGATTCTTCGGCTTCCAGTTCCTGGCGGTGCTCTACCTCCAGGAGCTGCGCGGCTGGTCGACGATCGAGGCGAGCCTCGCGCTGCTGGTCGTCGGCATCGACGTCGCCCTGGCCCCCACGGTGACGCCGAAACTGGTGCAGCGCTTCGGGAACGCCCCGGTGCTGCTGGCCGGGCTCGCCGCCGCCGCGGCGTCGTTCGCGCTGTTCTTCACCGCCGGAATGGAATCGACCTACCTCGAGCTGCTGCCGAGCCTGCTGTTCATGGGGCTGGCGTTCACGCTCGCGTACGGGCCGCTCACGATCATCGCCACCAACGGGATCGCCGAGGACGAGCAGGGCCTGGCCGGCGGGCTGCTCTACACCTCGTTCCAGTTCGGCGCCGCGATCGGGCTCGCCGGCGTGGCCGCGGTGAACGTCGCCGCGACCGCTTCCGATGCGCCGCAGGCGCTGCTCGACGGCTACCGGGCGGCGATGCTGGTGCCGCTCGGCGCGGCCGTGGCCGCCGTGGCCGTCGGGGCGTTCAACCTGGGGCGGCGCACGCCGGCCGACGTGAAGGAGCCGGCGCTCGCGGGCGCCGCCTGACCGGAGACGGCAGCGGCGGTGGGGATCCCACCGCCGCTCATCGTCGCCGCTAGACGCGCCCCGGCGCGAGCCGGTCTCCCTCTGAGGGTGCCGGCCTCAGTCGCCCGTCGGCTCGATCCCGAGGCGCAGCCGCTCGGCCCTGAGGGCCCGCTCCTCGACCGGCACGGCGTCGTCGTCGAGCCGGTCGGCCTCGCTCGTGCGCGCGTAATGGTCGAACAGGAGCTCCTTGCCCTCCTGGACCTCCCGGATCCGCTCGTCGATGGAGTCCTTCGCGAGCAGCCGGTGGACCTGGACGCGCCGGGACTGGCCCATGCGATGGGCGCGGGCGATCGCCTGGTCCTCGGTGCTGGGCTTCCACTGCGGCTCGCAGATCACCACGACCGAGGCCGCCTGGATGTTCATGCCCACGCCCCCGGCCTCGATCTGGGCGAGCAGGACGGCCGGCCGGTCGGACTCGGCGAACCCGGCGATCAGGTCCTGGCGGGCCTTCGGCGGGACCTGCCCGTCGATGACCCCGGCGACCAGGTCGCCGAGCTTGTGCTGCACCGCTTCGAGGACTTCCAGGAAGTACGTGAAGACCACGACCTTGTGGCCCTCCCCCGTGGACTCCTCGACCAGTTCCGCGAGCCGTTCGAGCTTCTCCGAACCGGCGACCGCGGACGCGGCGAGGCGCATGCCCATGAGGTTGCCGGCCTTCACCTCGGCGCGGTAGCGGGCCGGGTCGGCGAGCTGCACCCAGTCCTCGACCTCGATGCGGTCGGGCAGCTCGGCGAGCACGTCCTCCTGGTTGCGGCGCAGGTAGACCGGGGCGACCAGGCGGCGGAAGACCTCGGCGCCGGCGATCGCGCCGCCCGCCTCGATCCGGTCGGCGAGGTCGGGCCGCAGGTAGGAGACGAGGCTGTGGAACTCCTCGACGCGGTTCTCCATCGGCGTGCCGGTCAGGTAGAGCGTCGTGTGGGCCCGGTCGCCGATCTCGGTGACGGCGTTGGAGCGCTTGGCCTGCGGGTTCTTGATGAAATGCGCCTCGTCGACGATGAGCGCCGAGATCTCCAGGTTCGGGTCGCGGTCGAGGAACTCGAGGCGGTGCAGCGTGTCGTACGTGGTCACGGCGATCCCGCCTTCGCGCAGCCACTGCTCGCCGGCCTCGTCGCGCGAGGGCCCGTGGAGGCTGAACGAGCGGAGTGTCGTGTGGCGGCGGATCTCGCCCATCCAGTTGGTGTGGACGCTCGCCGGGCACACCACCAGGAAGTGGCCGCGTCCGGTCGAGGCGAGGTGGGCGCAGACGGCCAGCGCCTGGATGGTCTTGCCGAGGCCCATCTCGTCGCCGAGGATGGCGCGGCGGTGGTAGAGCGCGTACTGGGCGCCGAAGCGCTGGTAGCGGCGCAGCGGGGTGCGCAGGTCGGCGGTGTCGAGCGGGACCGCCTCGATCTTGCGGCGGTGCTCGGGGTCGACGAAGTCCTCGAGGGCTTCGGCGTCGGCGATGTCGGTGCCGGTGATGTTCGCGAGCGCGGTCGTGTAGTAGGCGGCGTCGCGTTCGAACTCGCGCCAGACCTGGTCGGGGGTGTACGCGTCGAGGTCGGCGAGGGTCTCGGCGTCGTCGATGGCGGCGGCGAGGTCGCGGGCTTCGAGTCCGTCCACGAGGGATTCGACCGCGAGGTACGCCTTCATGACGCGTTCGCGGCGGCGGCGTCCGATCCAGAACATGCGCCAGCGGCTGGCGGCGCGTTCGGCGGTGGGCAGGTGGGCGGCCAGGTCCTCGTCGTAGCGGCGGAGGGGTTCGCGGATGGCGTCGGCGGCGCGGCGGACGGCGCGTTCGGCGACGAGGGCGGCGAGCAGTTCCGTCTCGGCTTCGGGGCGTTCGGCCGGGTCGAGTTCGATGCGGGTGGCGGCGGCGACCTCGTCGGTGAGGTTGGCGATGGCCTTGCGGATCTCCTGGACGGTGCGTTTGCCGACGCCGGTGATGGAGAGGAGTCGCCGGTCGGTGGCGGCGAGGAGGTCGGCGACGGTGGCGTACCCGGCCTGTTCGAGGGCGGGGATGCCGGTGCCGGGCTTGGTGAGCTGGGCGAGGTCGGCGGCCGGGATGGCGGCGAGGCGGGCGCCGATCTCGCGGACGGCGAGGTCTTCGGCGCGGCCTTCGACGGTCCTGCGCAGCCGCGCGGGGGCGTTGAGCAGTGCGGATCCGCGGCGGGAGATCTCGCGGGCCCGGTTCAGCGTGCGCTGGGCGTGGACGCCGATCTTCCGCTTCTCGACGTTCGCCGGTTCGAGTGTCAAGCGCGCCTCCTGTGGTCGGTGTCATCAGGTTCCCAGGAACGCGGGCTTGAATCCGGTGCTTTTGCGACTTTCGCGGGCGTGCCGTGGGTGGGGAGGCGCGCTCGGCGGGCCGCGGTCGCCACTGCGCATGACTTCGGCGAGGGTGAAGGACGGGAGCCGGGTCCGCCCTCGTTCTGGTGTCACCCCCGGTCCCGCGGCCGGGCCGCGGGACCGGGGTGCGGTGTCAGACGCGGGTCCACTTCTGGTTGGCACCGGTCCAGCACGAGTAGAGCTGGACGGCGGCGCCGTTGTCGGAGCTGTAGACGTCGAGGCACGTGTTGTGCCCGCTGTTGCGGATGGTGCCGTCGGAGCCGAAGGTCCATTTCTGGGAGGCGGCGCCGGTGCAGGTGGCGATCTGCGCGAGGGTGCCGTTGGTGCCGGAGGTGGCCTCGAGGCATTTGCCGAGGACGCGGAGTTCCTGCGCGGAGGTGTACGTGAACTGCTGGTTCGCGCCCTCGTAGCAGGTGTAGAGCTGGACGCGGGTGCCGTTGGCGGTGTTGCCGCCCGGCACGTCGATGCACTTGCCGGCGGACTGGGAGCGGAGGAGGTCGGTGCCCTCGCCGCCACCGCCGCCGCCGCCGCCGGAGCCGTCGGGGGCGACGGCGCGGCCGGTGGACGGGGAGATCATCCCGGCGCACAGGCCGCGGGAGCGCAGGTTGGAGGCGATCTGGGGGATCGCGTTGATGGTGTTCTGGTAGGCGTCGTGCATGAGCATGACGCCGCCGTTCTGGAGGTTGTTCGCGGCCGAGACGATCTGGGCGGTGCTGGCGCCGTTCCAGTCCTGGGAGTCGACGCTCCACAGGACTTCGGTGAGGCCGTGCTGGGAGGCGACGGACCGGAGGGTCGCGTTGGTCTCGCCGTAGGGGGGCCGGAAGAGGACGGGGGTGCCGCCGCCGGCCTGCTGGATCGCCTGCTGGGTGCGGGAGATCTCCTGGGCCATCTGGGTGGAGCTGAGCTGGGTCATGTGCGGGTGGGTGTAGGAGTGGTTGGCGACCCACATGCCGGCGCTGACCTGGGCGCGCACCAGGGACGGGTTGGAGGCGGCCGCCTGTCCGGTGTTGAACATGGTGGCGCGCAGGCCGTTCGCGGTGAGCGCGTTGAGGAGGCTGTTCGTGGTGCCGGGGTTGGGTCCGTCGTCGAAGGTGAGCGCGACGTAGCCGTTGCAGGTCTGGGCGTACGACGGGCTCGCGATGAGGAGTGCGACGACGGTCGCGGCGGCGACGGCGAGCGCGGACAGGGTGGCGATGAGCGGTCTGATGCGGTGGCTTTGCATGGCTGCCCTTCTTGGGATGCGGGCGCATCAGGCTGCGTCGACGGGGTGAGGGCCGTGGTCGTCATGAGGGGGACGAGCGATGCAGTAGACATCGAGAATTATCGATTTGTCGTGGTGGCGCTGGCAAGGCGGCTGCGCCGGACGGCGTCCATTGTGCGCCGAACGCGCGCCGAGCGGTCGCCCTGCGGTCAGGACCGGGCGGCCTTCGCCAGCAGGTACCGCTGCTCGGGGGTGCTCACCGCGAGCCGGGCGGCCTCCCGGAAGGCGTCCCGGGCCTCGGCCGGCCGGCCGGCTCGTTCGAGGAGGTGGGCGCGAACCGCGTGCAGCCGGTGCGCGGGCGCGGGGGCCGGCGCGCGCAGGAGCGGGTCGAGCATCGCCAGGCCCGCCTCGGGGCCGTCGGTCATCGCGACCGCGACGGCGCGGTTCATGGTGACCACGGGACCGGGGGCGAGGGCGTCGAGCATCCGGTACAGCTCGGCGATCTGCGGCCAGTCGGTGTCTTCATACCGGGCCGCTTCACTGTGGACGGCGGCGATGGCGGCCTGGAGCTGGAACGGCCCCACGGGCCCCGTCGGCAGGGCCGCCTCGACGAGGGCGGTGCCTTCGGCGATGAGGCCGGCGTCCCAGCGGGTGCGGTCCTGGCCGGCGAGCGGCACCAGGTCGCCGCGCGCGTCGGTGCGGGCGGGGCTGCGGGCCTCGGTGAGGAGCATGAGCGCGAGGAGCCCGGCGGTCTCGGTGTCGCTGGGCAGGCGCCGGCGCAGCTCGCGGGTGAGGCGGATCGCCTCGGCGGTGAGGGACACGTCGAGGAGGTCGGTGCCGCCGGTGGCCGTGTAGCCCTCGTTGAAGACCAGGTAGAGGACCTGCCGGGCGGAGTTGACGCGGTCGGGCAGGTCGGCGCGGGTGGCGTCGCCGAGGCGGGCGCCCGCGGCCGCGAGCTTCGCTTTGGCGCGGCTGATGCGCTGCCCCATCGTGGCGGGCGGGACGAGGAACGCGGCGGCGATCTGCTCGGTGGTGAGCCCGCCGACGGCCCGGAGGGTCAGTGCCACTTGGGAGGCGGGCGTCAGCGACGGGTGGCAGCACAGCAGCAGGACGTGCAGCGAGTCGTCCGCTGCGGCGGCGTGCGAGTCGGGTTCGAGGCGGGTCGCGGCGGTCTCGCGGTCGTGCCGGGCGCGGTCGCTGCGGAGGGCGTCGACGAGGCGGCGGGAGGCGGCGCGGATCAGCCAGCCGCGCGGGTTCGCGGGCACGCCGGCGCGCGGCCAGTGGACGGCGGCGGCCAGCAGCGCCTCCTGGACAGCGTCCTCGCAGGCGTCGAAGTGGCCGTAGCGACGCACCAGCGCCCCGAGGACGTGCGGCGACTCGCGCCGCCACACGTCCTCGAGCCGGGAGTCCATCAGTGCTCTTCGCCGCCGGGCCACATCGCCGGACGCAGCTCGACGGTCTCGCCGGGTCCGGAGAACGCGCGCGCGATCTCCTGGGCGCGTTCGGGTCCGGCGACGTCGATGAGGAAGAACCCGGCGAGGTGCTCCTTCGACTCGGAGTACGGGCCGTCGGTGGCGAGCGGTTCGCCGCCGCTCCAGCGGTAGAGCGTCGAGGTGCTCGGGTCGGCGAGCGCCTCCGCGGCGACGAGCTCGCCGTTCTCGCTCATCTCGGTGAGCAGCCGCTCGAACTCCGCGTTGAGGCGCTCGCGCTGCTCGGCCGGCAGCGCCTGGTTCTCGGGGATGAAGTCCCCGGTCGGGTGGCCCCACGGCTGCGGGTTGGAGTGGATGAGGATGACGTACTTCACGGTGACCTCCTAGGCTGTTCGGATCTTCGCCTGGGACGACGGGGCCGGTCCGCGGTTTTCGACATCCGCCGCCGCACTGTCTCCGGATTTCTTCAAGCCGGGAGCCGGACCGGCTCCGCAGGGGTCGGATCCGGGAGGAGTTCGAGCAGGTGCGCGGCGGGCGAGTCGGCCTGGTCCCAGGCGGTGGAGACCACCGAGACCGTCCACTGCGGCACGTCCGCGTCGGCGAGCGGCAGCACCCGCAGCGCCGCGGCCTGCGGTTTCGCGGCGACATGCCGGGGGACGACGGCGATGCCGAGGCCGCGGCACACCAGGTCGAGGAGGGTGTGGACGTCGTTGACGGTGCAGCGCACGCGCCGCCGCGACCCGCGCGCGGCGAACACCGACTCGTTCAGGGTCCGCACGCCCCAGGCCGCCCCGAAGTCGACGAAGTCCTGGTCCTCGAGGGCGTCCCACGGCACCGAGGCGCGCTGGGCGAGCGGGTGGTCGGGCGGCATGACGACCATGAGCGGCTCGCGGCCGATCTCCCGGTGCGGGAGGGTGCTCAGGTGCCGGTCGGTGGCGACGAACGCGACGTCGAGCTCGCCGGCGCGGAGCATCCCGAGCAGGTCGTGCGAGCCGCACTGGGTGAACATGGTCTCGACCCGCGGGTGGCGGCGGTGGAAGCGGTCGAGCAGCGCCGAGACGTCGACCAGTCCGAGGCACTGCTCGGCGCCGATGCTGAGCGACCCGGAGACGGCCCGGCTGGCCTTGACGACGGCGTCGCGGGCGCCCGCGGCCTGCTCGAGCATCATCCGCGCGTACGGCAGCAGCGCGAACCCGGCCTCGGTGGGCTCGACCCGGCGGGTGGTGCGCGTGAACAGGGCGGTGCCGAGTTCGTCCTCGAGGCTGCGGATCGCCGCCGACAGGCCCGACTGCGAGATGCCCGTCAGCTCCGCCGCGCGTGTGAAGTGCCTCTCATCGGCCAGCGCGACCAGGTACTCCATCTGCCGCAGGTCCATGGATCATTCCCTCGGGTTCTCAATGCCAGAAACGTCAGTTGTTGGACTTCTAGATACACCGAACCTAGCATCTACCTGGTCATCCGCCAGCCGGCGGGCGCGCGGCGCCGCGTCCCGCCCAGCCGCAAGGAGTGCACGAATGCAGCAGCGCACCATCGGGAACCGGCAGGTGTCGGCGATCGGGCTCGGCGGGATGCCGATGTCCATCGAGGGCAGGCCCGACGAGGAGCGGTCGATCGCGACGATCCACGCCGCCCTCGACGCCGGCGTGACGCTCATCGACACCGCCGACGCCTACCACCGGGACGCGAACGAGGTCGGCCACAACGAGGCGCTGATCGCGAAGGCGCTCAAGGCGTACGGCTCCGGCGCCGACGACGTCCTGGTGGCCACCAAGGGCGGGCACCTGCGGCCCGGCGACGGCTCCTGGACCCAGGACGGCCGCCCCGAGTACCTCAAGCAGGCCGCGAAGGCGTCGGCGCAGCGGCTCGGCGTCGAGGCCATCGGCCTCTACCAGTTCCACCGCCCCGACCCGCAGGTCCCGTACGCCGAGTCGGTCGGCGCCATCCGCGACCTGCTCGACGAGGGCGTCATCCGGCTCGCCGGCATCTCGAACGCGAGCGTCGCGCAGATCGACGAGGCCAACGCGATCCTCGGCGGCCGGCTCGCGTCGGTGCAGAACCAGTTCTCGCCGCGCTTCCGCTCCAGCCTGGGCGAACTCGAGCACTGCGCGACCCTCGGCGTCGCGTTCCTGCCGTGGAGCCCGCTCGGCGGCATCCGCAGCGCGCCCGAGCTCGGCAGCCGCCACGCCGCGTTCAACGAGGTCGCGGCCGAGGCCGGCGTGAGCGTCTACCAGGTGGTCCTGGCGTGGCAGCTCGCGCTCGCGCCCGTCGTCGTCCCGATCCCGGGCGCCTCGCGCCCCGAGAGCATCCGCGACTCGGCCGGCGCGGCCGAGCTGACCTTGACCGCCGACCAGGTCGCCCGGCTCTCCGCCGCCTGACCCCGATCGAGAAGGACCCGTCGAATGAAGACGTTCACCATGCCCGGCACCGACATCACCGCACCGAACGTGGTGCTCGGCCTGATGCGCATCCAGGAGAAGACCGACGAGGAGGTGCGGGCCCTGGTCGGCGCCGCGGTCGACGCCGGCATCACCTTCGTGGACCACGCCGACCTGTACGGCAGCTCGCGGCACGGCTGCGAGCGCCGCTTCGCCGAGGCCATGCGGCTGACGCCCGCCGAGCGCGAGCGCCTGGTCATCCAGACCAAGACCGGGATCATGCACCCCGGCCCGTACTTCGACTTCTCGTACGAGCACATCGTCGAGTCCGTCGACGAGTCGCTCGCGGCGCTCGACACCGACTACATCGACATCCTCCTGCTGCACCGGCCGGACGCGCTGGTCGAGCCCGAGGAGGTCGCCCGCGCGTTCGACGACCTCGCCGCGGCCGGGAAGGTCCGCGCGTTCGGCGTCTCGAACCACACCGCCCGGCAGATGGACCTGCTGCGCAAGTACGTGAACCAGCCGATCGTCGCCAACCAGGTGCAGCTCTCGATCACGCACGCGCCGCTCATCGCGCAGGGCGTGGCCGCGAACATGCAGGGCCTGGACCAGTCGGTCAGCCGCGACGACGGCATCGTGGACTACTGCCGCCTGCACGACATCACGGTCCAGGCGTGGTCGCCGTTCCAGGCGGGCTTCTTCGACGGGCCGTTCCTCGGCTCGGAGCGGTACCCGGAGCTGAACGCGGTGATCGACCGGCTCGCGAAGCAGTACGACGTGCCGCCGATCGCGATCGCGGTCGCATGGATCACCCGCCACCCGGCGCAGATGCAGGTCGTCATCGGGACCACGAACATCGATCGGGTCGTCGGGTCGGCGCAGGGCTCGGAGGTGCCGCTGACCCGGCCCGAGTGGTACGAGCTCATGCGCGCCGCCGGATACACGATTCCCTAAGCGGCGCAGTCCCTCCAGCGGCGCAGCCGCTTCGGGGACGCAGGACTTCATTCGAATGAGGGGGCGGCAGCGCCCCGGGACTGAGGGGTTCCCGGGGCGCTGCCGCTGTGCCATGCCCTGCCGGCCCGGAGCCGGCGGAGCATGCGGGCGTCGACGAACCCGACCGCGCGGGCAGCGGACTCGACCGGCGTCCCCTGGGCGATGAGGTGCTCGGCGCGTTCGAGGCGGAGCGCGGACTGGTAGCGCAGCGGCGTCAGGCCGGTGGCGTCGGCGAAGCGGCGGGTGAGGGTGCGCTCGGAGACTCCGGCCGCGGCGGCGAGGTCGGCCAGGCGCAGCGGTTCGGCGAAGCGCGCATCGATGAGGTCCTGGACCCGGTGGACGGCGTCGGAGAGGTGCGAGCGGTGCCGCAGCATCGCGCTGTCCTGGGCGGCGTCGCCGCTGCGGCGGGCGTACACGACCATGCTGCGGGCGATGCGGGCGGCGACGGCGGGGCCGTGGCGGACGGCGACGAGGTGGAGCGCGAGGTCGATGCCGCTGGCGATCCCGGCGGAGGTGACGACCCGGTCGTCGACGACGTAGAGCCGGTCGCGCAGGACCGCGGCGCGCGGGTGCCGCTGCGCGAGCTCGTCCTGGAGCTCGTGGTGGGTGGTGCAGCGGCGGCCGTCGAGGAGCCCGGCCTGGCCGAGCGCGAACGCACCCGAGCACACGCTGCCGACGGTGCCGCCCTGCTCGTGGTGCGCGACCAGCCGGGCCGCCTGGTCGCCGATGAGGCGCGGGCCGCCGGCGGTCTTCGGGGAGCGCCAGCCGGGGACCAGGACGAGGTCCCCCGGGTCGAGGTCGGGCCAGGCGGTCTGCGCGCGGAGCGGGAGGCCCTGCGCGGTGGTGACGTCCTCGCGGTCGGCGACGTACTCGGCCCGGTAGTCCAGGCCGAGGTCGGCGGCGGTGGAGAAGACCTGGGCGGGTCCGGCCAGGTCGAGCAGGTGCAGCCGCTGCACCAGCAGGAAGACGACGCGGGTCATGGGGCCTCCCGATCCGGTCAGTGCGCGGTCACCTCGTCAACGGTACTGACCGTGGCGAAGCGGCCGGCGAGCGCGTACTCGGTGCGGGCGATGACGTCGGCGGTCTGGAGCGTGGCGGGGTCGGCCAGGACCTCCTCGAGCGGCCGGTCCGGGTCGGCGTCGCGGTGCGGGATGGGGTGCGTCGCGGTCGCGTCGATGACGAACACGACCTGGAATCCGAGGTCGGAGGCGACGCGGGCGGTGGTCTCGCAGCACTGCTCGGTGCGGATGCCGCTGATGAGGACCTCGCCGATGCCGCGCTGGGTGAGGATCTGGTGGAGGTTGGTGGTGGTGAACGCGTTGTGCGAGGTCTTGACCAGTTCGGGCTCGCCGGGCCGGGGCTCGAGGCCGTCGATGTAGGTGACGAAGCCTTCGGCGGGGTCGAAGACGTCGCCGGTGCCGGGTTCGCTGTGGAGGACCCACACGACCAGGTCGCCTTCGGCGCGGGCGTGGTCGACGAGGCGCCCGACCTGCTTCGCGATGTCGGGGTTCGAGGTGGCGGCCCAGTTGGGCCGCTGCCGGAAGGACTCTTGGACGTCGATGACGATCAGGGCTCGCTGCATCACCCAATCCTGTCGCCGGGCGGCCTCCGGCGACAGGCACGATCCCGGCCGTGACCGGAACGATCCGGTCAGCGCTGACCGGGTGAGACTCGGGTCTGAGCGGGCCGGGACCGAGCGGGGCCGGCCAAGCGGGTCGGGTTCGGGCGGGGACCGAGTCCGAGCTGGCAGTTCGAGCGGGGCCGGCTGAACGGGTCCGGCTGAGCGGGTCAGGCGAGACCGGTGGCGGTGAGGATCAGGGCCCTCCCGTCGCCGGTGTGGACGGCGACGAGGTCGCCGGCGATCGCGATGTGCTCGGGCAGGTCCACGCCGGTGCTCTGGGCGGGCGTGCGGTCGCCGGTGGCCGGGTCGAGGACGAACACCTCCCAGTCGGTGCTGGTGAGGCTGGAGCTCACCTGCACGGCCGCGGCACGGCCGTCGCGGACCGCGTCGACCGAGGTGAACTGCTCCGCGTCGCCGGTGACGGTCCCGTCGAAGCCGACGATGCGGGCGGTGTCCACCACGTCGAAGGTCTGGTCGCCGTGGACCAGCGCGTCCGGGGTCGAGTACCAGTTGTCCTCAGTGGACCAGTCGGTGGAGTCGAGTTCCCATCGCAGTTCGCCGGTCCGGGAGTCGTAGGCGACGGTCTTGTACACCTCGGCGCCGCTGTTCTCGACCGCGGCGCACACGAGCTGCGGCCCGCACGGTTTGACGTTGATGATCGCGTACCCGGCGTCGAAGGGCACGTTCCAGACCTCGCCGAGGTCGTCGAGGGAGTACCCGGCGAGGACCGCGCGGCCCGGGGAGGCGGCCTCGGCGACCTTCCCGATGGCGAGGCCGTCGAACGCGGTCCACAGGTAGGAGTCGATCGGGAGGTCGCCGTCGGTGAGCGAGGCCCCGTCGGCGGCGTCGCGGACCACGGCGGTGCCCTCGTCCGGGTCGAGGTCGACGACGCGGTTCGCGACGGCGAGGTTGTCGTAGAGGGAGTACGAGTTCGGGGGGACGGCGCCGGCGTACTCGGCGCCGTCGTTCCAGACGGCCTCGGCGCGGATGCGGAACTCGTCGATGATGAACAGGTCCTCCGGGCCTTGCTTCTTCCACACCTCGTCGCCGGTCTGGAGGTCGATGCGGATGGCGGCGTTGTCGTCGAAGCCGGTGCGCTGCTCGACGAGGAGGTCGGTGCCGTAGAAGGCGACGTCGCTGCGGTCGATCCACGGCTGCTTCCACAGGAACTCGCCGGTGTCGAGCGACGCGGCGGCGCGCATGTCCTGCCCTTCGTCGGTGGCGGAGTCGAGCGCGTCGATGAGGAGCACGTTCCCGACGATCTGGAGGTGCAGTTCGGCCGGTTCGAGGTCGTACTCCTGGGTCCACAGGTTCGCGCCGGCGGCGTCGAACGCGGCGGCCTTGGTCTTGCCCATGGCGGTCTCGGCAATGACGGCGATGCCGTCGCTCGCGGCCACCGACGCGGCACCGCCCGCGAGCGCCTGCTCGTAGGCGACCTCCAGGCCGGTGCCGTCGGTCGCGCCGTCCCCGGCGACGTCGCCGAGACCGTCGAGTCCCTCGAGGCCCTCGAGCACGCCACCGCCGCCGAAGAGGGACCCGAAGTCGATGCGGTTCAAGGCGACCGCGACGAGGACCACGATCGTCACCAGGATCGAGGCGGCCACCGAGAGCGCCACCCCGCGCTTCGGCGCGGGACCGCCGACCGGGAGCGGTCCGGTGTAGACGTTCGGCTGGTACGGGGTGTGGGGCGTGACGGTCGGCGGGAAGGGCCCGGCCGGGGTGGGTTGCGACGGCACCGGCTGCGGGCTCGGCTGCGCGGTGACCGGCGACGGCGCCCCCTGCTGCGGCGGGAGGCTCCCGGTGGGGCTCTGGACCGGGTAGGGCGCGTACCCGGTCTGCGCGACCGGGGTGGTCGCGGGCGGGGCCTCGGGCTCGGTCGCGGCGTGATGCAAGGCGCCGAAGGCGACCGGGAGTTCGGGCTGCTCGGGCACGGACGGGGCGACGCCGAGACGGGCGTGGAGTCGGGTCGCGACCAGGGGCATGCGGCTGGAGCCGCCGACGAGGAGGAGCGCGCTGAGCGCGGCGGGTTCGACCCCGGCGCGTTCGACGGTGCGGCGGGTCTCGTCGACCGCGCGGGCGACGAGCGGGTCCGCGAGGCTCGTCAGCTCGTCGCGGGTGAGGTGCAGCCCCATGGGGTTGTGGCCGGGCAGGCCGACCGGCGCGGTGGAGGTGCGCGACAGCATCTCCTTGGCGGCGCGGACCTCGCCCCAGAACGCGAGCCGGTCGCGCAGGTCGGCGGTGGTCTCGGGTTCGCTGAGCCGCTTCCACAGGTCGGGGTCGCGGCCGGCGACGACCCGGCCGAGGTGGGCGGCGAGCGCCATGTCGATGTCGAGGCCGCCGAGGTCGTCGAGGCCGCCGAACGCGAGCGTGCGCAGGCGGCCCTCCTCGTCGCGGCGGACCACGGCGACATCGAAGGTGCCGCCGCCGAAGTCGAAGATCGCGACGGTGCCGCCGCGCGGGATCTCCTGGCCGAGGACGTCGGCGCAGTAGGCGGCGGCCGCGATCGGCTCGGGCAGGAGCCGCACCCGGCCCATCCCGGCCAGGTCGGCGGCGGCCTCGAGCCGGGCGCGGCGAACCGGGCCCCAGTCGGCGGGGTAGGTGAGCACGGTGTCGGTGGGGCGCATGCCGGAGGCGGCGGCCTCTTCGGCGACGCGGCGCAGCCCGGTGGCGAGGAGCTCCTCGACGGGGAGTTCGCGGTCGCCGAGGAGGACGGTGCCGTCGTCGATGCGCCGCTTGGGGTGCGGCTCGAACCGGCCGGGGTCGGCGGCGGCGAGCCGCTGCGCGTCGCGTCCGGTGTGGAGGGTGCCGTCGGCGTCGAGGAAGACGCCGGAGGCGAGGAGCGGCGAGCCGTCGAAGAGCAGCGAGCGCGGTTCCTGGCCGCCGCGGCCGATCACGGCGACGGTGTGGGTGGTGCCGAGGTCGACGGCGAGCCAAACGGGAGCGTGCACGGGTCCTACTCACTCGGTCGGGGCTGGGCCCGGCCCGCGGACCCGGGGGCCGGTGCCGCGGTTCGGGCTATGGGGGGCGGGTGTGTCCACGATGGGGCGTGGGACTCCCCGCGAGGATACCCGTCGGGGCTGACACGGACGGCCCTGCGGCCGTACCGGTCAGGAGCCTGCGGTGCAGGTACCGGGGCGTTTCGGTCCGTACCGGACCTGCGCAGGCGGGCCCGGTCGGGTTTCGTCTTCGACCTTGGGCCGGTGTCGCACCGGACTCGCGCATGCGGGCCGGTCGGCTTCGCCTCTGGCCCGGGGCCACCGGACCCGCGTGGCCGGCCCGGTCGGGTTTCGTCTCCGACCCTGCCGTTGTTGCACCGGACCCGCGCGGGCGGGCCCGGTCGGTTTCGCCTCTGGCCCCGCTGGTGTCGCACCGGACCCGCAATGGGCGGGCCCGGTGCGGGCGGGCGGCGGTTCAGGGGTTGACGAGGGTCTGGATGACGACCTCCGATTCGTCGTGCGGGAGGTACTTGACCTTGACGACCATGCCGGGCTGGACCTGCGGGACCGCGCTGGCGTCCATCGGCTTGCGCTGCTTGAGGTCGAACACGGTGCCGTCGGCGCGGGTGATGCGCAGGTCGAGGTCCATGACGGCCCGGTCGCCCTGGATCTCGCCGGTCGGGGCGAGCGCGAGGATCACGGCGCGGCCTTCGAGGCCCTGCTCGGCGATCTGGAGCTGCCGGGGCGTGACCAGGCCCTTCGCGAGGCGCACCCGGTCGAACGCGGCCTGCATCTCGGCCTGCGGGGCGTCGACGGCGATGACGACGCGCCCGTCGGTGCTGCCCGGCCGGTACCGGACCGGGAGCATCGCGCCGGGGACGACGGCCGCGAGCTCGGTGAGGTCGACGAGGCTCCTGGCGACGGCGCGGAACGACTGGCCGTCCATGGTGTCGACGTCGAAGAGGATCTCGAGCTGCGGCTGGTCGTTCACGGACAGCCCGGTGCGGGAGACCTGGACGACGGTGCCGATGGCGAGCGGCGCGCCTTCGAAGCCCTTGGGCACCATGCCGCGCAGCTCGCGCAGCGGCCCGGCGAGCCGGCCCATCGTGGCGGTGAAGGGCAGGACGGCCATGAGGATGATCGGGCCGGCCATCCAGCCGTTCGCCCACGAGTCGGGGGCGGGCCCGGCGAGGCCGGTGAGCACGTACATGACCGTGCAGGCGAGGCCGGCGAACAGGACGGTGAGGTTGATGAACTTGAGCATCGGGGGTTCCCTTCTCGGAGTGTGCGGTCGGTGCGGGTTCAGTCTCTGGTCGGACCGGCGGCTACCGGTCACAGGTTTCAGTCGAGATCGGGCTCGGGGTCGAGGCCGAGGTCGAGGTCGAGGTCGAGGTCGAGGTCGGGGTCGCCGAGGAGGTCGACGGCGCCGAAGGTGACGCGGTCGATCGACCCGTCGGGGGCGACGACCACGAGGTCCGAGTGGAAGACGCCCTCGTCGGGGGCGACGAGGACGACGGTGTGGCCGGTGGGCGCGGTCATGCTGCGGCCCAAGTGGTCGGCGGTGGTGAGGGAGGCAGTTGCGAGACCGGTCTCGAGGTCGACGACGGTGAGGGCGAAGCCGTCGCCGCCGGGTTCGGGCCGGTGCTCGATCAGGGCATGGCCGGTGGCGGCGCCCGCGGCCGTCCCGGCGGGGACCATCAGGTCGATAGCGGCGGTCGGGTCCTCCAGGACGCCGTCGATGAGTTCGTCCACATCGATCTCCCAGGTCGTGGAGGCCGCCGTCTGGTCGAGGACGATGCCGGCCTCGTAGTAGACGCGGGTGCCGAGCGCGCGCCGGTCGCCGCCCGAGACGACCGCGAGGCCGCCGCCGAGGGCGTCCTCGGCGGTCGGCTCGATCCGCAGCGTCCGGTCGCCCCCGATGGACGCCTCGGTGGAGGTCATGCCGCCGAGTCCGGGGAAGGCGCCTTCGGGCGCGAGCCGGCCGGTCCACGCCTGGGCGACCGCGGGATCGGCGGGGGCCGCTTCGAGCGCGTCGAGCGCGATCGTGTGGAACCCGCCGTCGACGTCGAGGGCGACCACTCCGGCGGCGGGGTCGAGACCGTATGCGGCCGTGCCGGAACCGACCCGTTCGAGGCCGGGCACGGCGTCGGTGACGAGGGCGCCGTCGTCGAGGTCGCGGACCTGGAGGCCGTCCTGCGTCGCGATGTAGGCGTACGCGGCGCCGGCGGCGACGGCGGCCGCGTCCCATTCGCGCTCGTCCGCGAGCTGCACGTCCCAGCGGGTCTCGCCCGAGGCGAGGTCGACGGCGGCGAGTCGGACCGCGAACCTGTCGGTCGTGGCCTCGGCGATGAGGCCGGTCGCGCCGGTGCGGTCGTACGGGACGAGCGCGAGGCCGTCGGCGGAGAACGCGATGCCGGTGCGGAGCATGACGTCGGCGCCGGGGCCGGTCAGGTGCTCGCCGATGATCGCCGTCGCACCGATCGCCACGGACGGCAGGACGATCATCGAGAACAGGCCCAGCCCGCGCGGGCGCCGCCGCTTCGGCGTGAGCGGATGCTCGGGGGTGCCGTACGGGGAGCGCACGGGCGGAGCATGAGGCGAGAGCGGGTTGGCCGCGCGGAAGTCTTGGAACATCGGGGCCTCCTGGTTCGGTGTGCGGGGGCGGTGGCGCTGGTTCGGCGGTTCGGTCCGGTGGCGCGGGTTCGATAGAGCGAGTTCAGTAGGGCGAGTCCGGTGGCGCGGGTTCACCGGCGCGGGTCCAGTGGCGCGAGTTCGGCCGTGTCGGTTCAGTGGCGTGATCGAATGGCGCGAGCTCGGCGGTGTCGGTTCAGTGGCGCGGGCCCGGTCACGCGATCGCGCGACGCCGTCAGCGTCGCCCTGTGCGGGCCCCTACCGATCACAGGTTTCACCGGGATTCGTACGGCTCGACTACACTTCGCGGCATGGTCCATGGCCTCGCGGCCTCGGCGGCCGTCCCGCGGGGCATGCTCGTCGCCGACGCCTGGTCCCAGCTCGGCGATGCCGTGGCGCCCTTGAGCAACGCCTCGGGCCGCCCGCTCGCGCGGACCGTGAAGCTCCTCTTGGACCCGCTCGTGCTGCGCCCGACCCAGAACCCGCGGTTCTCCGGCGGCGTCGTCGCGATCGAGCACGTCGACGCCCTCCGCCAGGCGATCCTCGACGCGGGTCCGGTCCTCGCGGCGACCGCGGCCTGGTTCCAGCTCCTCAAGCGCGCCCGCCGCCGCGCCGGGATCACCGAAGGCCACCCGCAGGACCTGTACTTCCAGCGCTGCTACGAACTCGCGCACCTCCACGGCGACCCGGCCGCGCTCCCCGGGGCCGCCGACATCGCGGCCGCCGCCGTCGCCGACGTCCACGCCGAACGCGGCGACGTCACCGTGGACCGGCTGCGCCGCTTCCTGACCGATCCGGCCAGAACCGCCGAACTCGCGGGACTGCTGCGGGAGGCATGGGCTGGTCGGGACCCAGTGCCGGACGCATTGCCGACACTCGAAGCGGAGGCACCGCAACGATTCCCGGCACGAGACACCCCAGCGACGCACGAAGGAGGAGCGACGCAGCGGCCACTGTTGCCGGACACGCTGGCGGTACTTGAAGCGGAAGCGCCGCATCGGCTCCCCGTGCAAGACACCCCCGCCGCAC
Organism: Glycomyces albidus; assembly: GCF_009451885.1. Lineage (GTDB taxonomy): Bacteria > Actinomycetota > Actinomycetes > Mycobacteriales > Micromonosporaceae > Glycomyces > Glycomyces albidus. The sequence goes on along the minus strand of NZ_WIAO01000016.1, from coordinate 49,915 downwards.
ATGAGGGCGAAGCGCCACACCCGATCTCGGCACGAGTCGCACCAACGGCACCCGAAGAGAAAGCGCCACACCTACTTCCGGTGTCGGACGCACGCCGACCTCCGGCGCAGGAGGCAGCCAGCCAGCCCGCTCCCCCGGAAACGGACGCTCACCCGGGGATCGCCGCGTTCCTCGACGACTGCGCGACCGCCCCCGACCCGCGCCTGTGGAAGGCGCTGGCGGACGACGGCACCGGTACCGCCGAAGCCGCCCGGCTCGACCTGCCCGGCATCGCGCGCGGCTACGGCCTCACCGAGCGCGACCGCCCCGCCGTCCCCGAACTCGGTGAGCGCGCCTCGAAACGCGCCCTGCCCAAGCCCTTCGACCGTTCCATCCTGGAACGTCTGTTCGCGGCCCTCACCACCTGGTTCCACCGCGAGTCGATGGCCGACGTCCCATCCCTCGTGACCGGCGAGATCCACCGCTCCGCCGCGCCGTGGCAGCTCGCGGAGGAGCCGAGCCGCGTCGCCATGGTCCTGGGCCGCGACGCGAGCGCCGGACTCGGCACCGGCGACCAGCCTCCGGCCGCCTCGGACGCCAACGCGCGCCTCCTGAACCGGTGGCGGCGCGAATCGTACGTCCACCGTGTACTGCGCCTGCCGGACCCGATCGGCGAGGAGGTCCGCGGGACCCGCCGCGCGTACCTGCGCCGCCTGTGGGTGCGCCTACACGGCCGCGAACTGCGCGGCGAGGCGACCGCGGCCGACGAAGTGTGGGACCTCCTCGACGGGGCGCTCCGCTCGGTCGTCATGGACCAGCGCGACCGGTTGAAGCGTTCCCTTGAACGCGAAGAGGAGCGGTCATGACCGAGTACGCGGTCGAACGGACCGCGTCAGCGATCCGGGTCGGCGCCCGCCCGCCGCATCCCGAGCGGACCGCGCTCGTCGAAGCCCGCGGGGCGCTGCTCTTCTGGGACGTCCTGGATCCGCGGGCCCACCCGGCCGCAGACGTCTGGGACCCGGTGCTCGCCGCCGACTGGCTGTGGGAGGTCTACGGCCCCGACGCGGCAGACGCGATCCTCAATGGACATGGCTCGGTCGCCGCCGACCGGACCTCGCCGGTGCTCGACGCCGCCCGCGACCTCGCCCACCTGACCTGGGCGGCGGCCTGGTGGCCCGCGTCCCACGCCGCAGCCGTCCCGGCCCTCCCCGAAGGGATCCTCCGCGCCGAGACCGCCTGGCGCACCGCCGCACTCGAACACCTCCTCGACGACGAGGACGCCGTGGAGCGGGCGCTCACCGGAGTCGACCTCGCCGCAGTGGCGGCGTACGGGAGCGACCCGGACATCGGCCGCGCCATGACGGAACTCGAAGCGACGCTGACCGATCTCGCCGAGTCCTTCGGCATCGAACTCCGCAGCGCGGCCCGCACCGCCCGCGACGACTGGGCGCTCGCGGCCGGCGGCACTACCGGCGACCTCGTCATCGCGAGCGGCGGCACACCCGTCGACTGGAGCCCGGTGCCACAGGGGCTCCTCGACGCGGCGGGCGAGTCCACCTGGCAGCTCGCGCAGCGCGCCGCCGAATGGGTCCTCACCGTGTCCGCCCCGGCGGCACCCGGCGCGCGGCCGGCCGAGCTCACCGCCGTCCTCGACACCGTCGAGATCCCGCTCCGGTTCGACCGCGGCGCCAACGCGTTCACCGGCGAAGCCCTCGCACCGCCCGACGTCGCGACGCGCCTCGCCCGCGGCCTCCGGATGCGGATCCACGCGCCCGGGTACCCGGCCGCAACGGACCCCGACCAGGCGCGGCTCCGCGCCGACATCATCGAGTTCGCGCGCAGGCGCCTCACCGCGCCCGACGCGACCCTCACCGAGACCGCGGCCGGACTGCGATGAACGAGCACTTCCTCGGCCTGTGGGGCAAGGAGACCAGCGGCCCGCGCTGGGCCGCCGCCAGGGAGCTGAACAACAACGCCGCGAAACTCGCCCTACAAGGCCGAAACCGCGAAGCGAAGCCGATGCTCGAAGCGGCGGCCGCGATGACGCACGTCGACGACGTCGACGCCGCCGGACTCGACTGCCGCGCCCGCGTCCTCGGCAACCTCGCGGCGATCGCCGAAGGCCGCGGCGAACCGGGCGAGGCACTGCACCTCGCCGAGCAGGCGCTCGCCGCCTGCCTTGCGGCCGAAGCGGAAGCAGGCGACAGGTACGGCACGGTCGCAGTCCGCGCCTCACTGCTCATCAACCGGTCCCAGACGCTTCAGCTCCTCGGCCGCCTCGAAGCAGCCCTCGCCGACCTCGATGCAGCGCAGGCGATCACCGGCGAAGACAGCGACGACGAGACCTACCTCCAGGTCACGATCAGCAACTCCCGCAGCGTCGTCCTCATCAACCTGGAACGCTGGGACGAGGCCGAGGCCGTCGTGCGCCGCACCCTCGAACTCGCCGCGGCCCGCGACCCGCGCCTCACCGGGCACCCGCACACCAACCTCGCGATGATCCTGCAGTCCCGCAACGAACTCGACGCGGCCATGGCCCACCTGCGGCTGGCCGAGCAGATCCACACCGCGGCCGGCGACGCGCCGTTCGCGGCGCTCGCGATCGCCAACCAGGGCCGCGTCGCGCTCCGGTCCGGCGACATCACCGAAGGGCAGCGGCTGCTCGCCGCCGCCGAACAGGCGCTCAACGCGGCCGAGCAGCCGCTCCGGGCCGCCGAACTGCGCTGCACCCGCGCCCAGGCCGCCTTCGAAGCCGGCGACCCGGAACTCGCCCGCGAACTCATCGGCCCCGCGATCACCGCCCTGCGCGAGGCCGGGCACGCCGTGATGCTCGCCGAAGCCCTTGCGGTACAAGGCGGCCTCCTCGCCGCCGACGGCGAGTTCGACGCGGCCGAGGACGCGTACATCGAAGCGTGGCGGGTCTACGAGGCGGCCGGAGCGCTCTACCACCTGACGCGCATCGACCAGCTCCGCGCCTTCGCATTCGAGAGACGCGCCGAACGCACCGCCGACCCCGAGGAGCAGTACCGGTTCGTCAAGTTCGCATTCGACCTGGCACTCCCCGCGGCCCTCTTCACCGACGCGGTCCGCCACGGCTTCACCCCGGGCCGCGCCCGCGAGCAGTGGGCGGCGACGGTCGCCGTCCCGGCCATGGCGCACGCGCTGACCCTCGCCACCGTCCTCGGCGACGGCTCGCTGATCTCGGAGATCCTCGAGCACATGAGCGCCACGGTGTCACTGCACGCGCCCGCGGCGGTCGACTACAACCCGTTCGCCGAACCACCCGCGCCACCGCCGGTGCCGAGCGAGGGCGAACTGCTGTCGTTCACCGCGTCCGCACTCGTCACGGGCACCTCGGGCGACTTCCCGGCGACGCGCTTCGCACTGCCCCCGCGACTGCGCGTCAACCCCTGGCGCGAATCCCGACTGGAGCCGTGGATCCAGGAGACCGAACGGCGCTACGGGCTCCCCATCCGCTCAGACGAGGTGATCGACACGTGGTGAACCGGCCTACCGTGCAGCTCAAACTCATCGACGGCGACGGGCTCTACTACTCGTGGCGCTGGGAGCACGACCTCGGGGCGATCCAGAACATCATGGTCGAGGCGGGCTGGGTGCTGCCGGCCCTGGAGGCGCTCGCCCAGGCGCTGCCGACACCGCTGCCCGGCGAAACCGCCGACCAGGCCCTCCGGCGCTCGCTCAATGGACCGCTCACCGACCGCGAACGCGAGGCCGGGCTCGCGTCCGCGCTGGCGCGGGCGCTGATCCCCTACCAGCTCGCGACCGAGATGAACGCGTTCCTCGAACAGGGCCTGCGCCCCCACGTCCGCGTCCAGCCGTCGCTCTCCACCGCCCAGGTCCCTTGGGAGGCTTTGCGAGTCGACGAGGGCGAGCGCTTCGTCACGAACGCCGACCTCTCGATCCTCCCGCCCGCCACGGTGCGCAACGCGCCCGAGCGCCGCAGGTCCGAGTGGAACCCGAGCGGCAAGGTCGTCGCGGTCCTCGATCCGAAGATCCCCGGGGCCGGCCGTGACCTCGGCTCGGTCCTGGGCCCGGTGGGCGACGACTCCCCGCTGGCCGCGATGACCACGGCCCTCGGCGACCGGCTCATCCCGTCCGGTCCGGCGTTCCGCCGGAGCGACCTCGACCGCGACCGGCTGCGGCCCCTCCTCGAGGACGCCGCGCGCTTCCTCTACGTCGGCCACGTGACGACTGCGCGGCACGGCCTGGACGCCCGTCTCCACCTGAGCTGCGGCGCCGACACCACCGGCCGCGCCGCGGTCGTGAACGGCCACCGCCCCCTCACCGCGGCCGACATCCTCCTGGGCCACCGCCCCGGCTCGACCGCCGGCTGGTCGATGCCCGACCGCGTCGCGCTCATCGCCTGCGAAAGCGGCGGCGAAACCCGCTTCGCCGAACCGATCGGCCTGGTCGCCGCCGCCCTCCACACCGGTGCCCGCTACGTCACCGCGACCCGCTGGACCCTCCCCACCGACGAGGGCCTCCGCCGCTTCGCCCCGACCCCCACACCTCCGCTCCTCCCCGAAGCCGTCACCGCAGTGAACGCCGCCCACGACGCCCCCGACCCCGTCGCGGCCCTCAACGCCTGGCAGCGAATTAAAGCCGCCCGATGGGAATCCGAAGGCCGCCCCGAGGACAACCCCATCATCTGGGCGGCCCTGGCCACCACCTACGGCTGACGGCCCGGTTATCCACACCCTTTCCACCTGCGGAAATGCCGACTCCCCCGGCGTTATCCACAAGTAGGTTCTTCGCGTTCGACACTGACTGCCCGTGCCTGTTGTAGTGGATAGCAAAAACGTCATCAGCCGGACCGGCGGGATGGCGGCGACAGAAGGGGATTCGCGAACGTCGCCATACCGAGACCGCGCGCGGGAAGCCGCCCGCGCGGCGGTCCCCGCCGGTCCGAACGCTCCGCGCGGAGCATGCGCGGGCGGCCGACCTGACGAGGCCGGCCGCCCGCAAGAACCAAGACCCGCTGAGCGAAACCACATTCACCATCGACCGACCCGCATGCACCACACGCCGAATGGAGACCCGCCTGAGAGAAGCGACCAAGCCGCGCACGCAGCCGCGCGGGCCGCTCGCGCATCCGGACACCCGCTCGCCGGCTAGGCGAAGGGTTCCCAGGAGCGTTCTGGGGTCGGCTTAGACACTCGTTCGCCGTCTAGGCGAGGTCCCCCAGAAGCGTTCTAGGGTCCCCTTCGAGGGCCAGTGTGTCGAGGACGGTGAGGAGTTGGCGCTCCTCGTAGCCGAAGTGGGTCTCCATGACCGCGCCGATACCGTCGAGGTGGCGGTGGAGGGTCTCGTCGTCGGCGCCCGCGTCGATGGCGGCCGCGAAGCCGCCGAGGAGGTGTTCGAGCATGTTGTGGTCGCGGACGAGGTTCGCGACCACCGGTGCGAGCTCGGGGTGGGCCGCGGTGATCTCCGGGAAGAGGCCGCGGTCCTCGCTCTGGTGGTGGCCGCTCAGGGCGGCGCAGAAGCCGCGGCAGTAGACGAGGAGGTCTTGTCCCACCTCCTCGAACTCGCCGTCGATCGAGCGGCGGGCCAGGTCGAGGGCCTGGCGGAGGCGTTGGTGGACACTGCGAAGCTGGGTGCTGAACGCGACCAGGCGGTCGGTCTCGGAACTTATCTTGGACTCCTTAAGGACTCGGCGTCCCGCCCGCCGGGGCGGAGGCCGACCGGCATCTTATCGGGCCGGGCGCGGGGAGCCTATGATCCCGATCATGAACGGACTCCTCGCCTTCCACCGCACGGCCATGGCCACCGCCGTGGACCTGGTCGACCAGATCGAGCGCTTCGACCTGCCCACGCCCTGCGCCGGCTGGGACCTCGGCCGGCTGCTCGCCCACATGACGGCGCAGAACCACGGGTTCGCCGCCGCTGCCCGGGGCGATGCGTTCGAGCTGCGGACCTGGGCGGAGGTCCCCTCCACTCCGCAGGCGTTCGCGGAATCCGCAGCCGAGGTGGTGGAGGCGTTCGCCGCCGATGGCGCGCTGGGCAGGGACTGGTCCCTGCTCGCCGGGGCCGACCAGGAGCTGAAGGTGCCAGGGGGGACCGCATTGGGGTTCCACTTCATCGACTACGTGGTGCACTCGTGGGACGTCGGGGTCTCCATCGGGCGGCCTCCCGTGTTCAGCGTCGAGGTCCTGACCGCCGCCGAAACGCTGGCGTTCGAGGTGCCGCTCACCGGCCCCGCCAGGACCGGGCCCTATGCGCCGTTCGCCCCCGCCGTGATGGCCGCGGCGGACTCCGGGCCGATGGACCGGATACTCGCGGTGCTCGGACGGGACCCGAACTGGAAGGCCCCCTCGCCCGGAGGCGAAGGGGCCCTTCCCGATTAGGCTTCGACCTTCTCGGGCCGCTGCTCCACGTGCGGGTGTCGCCGTTCGAGGGCGGCGCCCTCGACGTCGACGTCGGGGAGGATGCGGTCGAGCCACTTCGGCAGCCACCACGCCTTGTCCCCCACCAGGTGCATGAGCGCGGGGATGATGAGCATCCGGACCAGGAACGCGTCCACGAGCACGCCGAAGGCGAGCGCGAAGCCGATGGGCCGGATCATCGTCGAGTGGGAGAACACGAACCCGCCGAAGACCGCCATCATGATGATCGCGGCGGCCGTGACCACCGAGCGGCCGGCGCGGACGCCGAGGACCACGGACTGGCGCGCGGGGGCGCCGTGCGCGTACGCCTCGCGCATGCCCGAGCCGATGAACAGCATGTAGTCCATGGCGAGGCCGAACAGGATGCCGACCAGGAGCGTCGGCAGGAAGTTCAGGATCGGTCCGGGCGTGTCGACGCCGAAGACGTCGGCGAGCCAGCCCCACTGGTAGATCGCGACGACGCCGCCGAGGGCCGCGAAGTAGCTGAGGATGAACCCGAGCGTCGCGAGCACCGGCACGAGGATCGAGCGGAACACCAGGATGAGGATGATCAGCGACAGGCCCACGACGACGGCGAGGTAGACGGGGAGCGCGTCGGCGAGGATCTCGGAGATGTCGATGTTGCCGCTGGCCGAGCCGGCGACGCCGATGTCCTCGACGCCGTCGACGGTGAGGCCGCGCAGGTCGTGGACGAGTTCCTGTGTGGACTCGCTGGTGGGGCCTTCCTCGGGGATGACCTGGAACGCCATGGTCCTGCCGTCCTCCGAGGTGCCGATGGGCGCCACGGCGACGACGTCGTCTTCGCCGGCGACGGCTTCGGCGACCGCGACCTGAGCGGCGAGCGAGCCGGCCTCGTCGGGGGCCTCGGCGAGGTCCGCGACGACGAGGAGTGAGCCGTTCTGGCCTTCGCCGAAGCGCTCGGCGATGGTCGCGTACGCCTGGTACTGAGTGGTGTCGTGCTGTTCGGAGGAGCCGTCGGGGAGGTTGAGGCGCAGGTCCATCGCGGGGAGGGCGACGGCCACGAGGGCGCCGAGGCCGACGAGGACGCGTAGGACGGCGCGGCCGGTGTGCATCGGCTTCGCGTCGGGCTTGCGCTCGGCCGCATCGTGCGTCTCGCGGGCGGCCCGCTCGCGCTTGGAGAGGATCCGCAGGCCGGCGAGGCGCAGCAGCGCGGGGATGAACGTGATGGCGACGAGTACCGCGACCGCGATGCAGAACGCGCCGATCGAGCCCATGAGGCCGAGGAACGGGATGCCGGTGATGTTCAACGCCACCAGGGCGATCAGGACGGTGGCGCCGGCGAAGACGACCGCGTTGCCGGAGGTGCCGGTCGCGAGCGCGATCGATTCGTCGACGTCGTAGCCGTCCTTGAGCTGGCGGCGGTGGCGGTTGACGATGAAGAGGGAGTAGTCGATGCCGACGGCGAGGCCGAGCATGAGGCCGAGGATCGGGGTCACCGAGGTCATCTCGACGGAGCCGGACAGGGACATGCTGGCGAGGGCGCCGATGCCGACCGCGACGAGGGCGGTGGCGAGAGGCAGGACGGCGCCGAGGAAGGTGCCGAGCATGAGGACGAGGACGATGCCGGCGACGACGAGGCCGATGACTTCGCTGACCCCCGCGATGGCGGGGACGGCGTCCTGCATCTCGGAGGAGTAGTCGACCTCGACGCCGTCCACTGGGGAGTCCTCGAAGACGGCGGTGACGGCTTCCTTGGTCTCGGGGGTGACCTCCATCTGGGTCTCGGTGAAGGAGACGGTGACGATGGCGGCGCTGCCGTCGGAGGAGACGACGCCGGCGTCGGCGGCGAGTTCGAGGAGGGTGGCGCCTTGTTCGAGGGTGAGCGCCTGGGCTTCGAGTTCGGCTGCGCCGGCTTCGATCTCGGCTTCCTGGGCGTCGAGTTCGGCTGCGGCGGCGTCGAGTGCGGCCTGCTGGGCGTCGAGTTCGGCGGAGTCGCCGGCCTGTTCGCGGGCGGCGTCGAGTTCGGCCTGGGACGCGGCGAGGTCGTCGCGGGCGGCCTGGATCTCGGTGCGGCCCTGGTCGGCCTGCGCGAGCCCGGCGGCGACCTGGGTGCGGCCTTCGTCGATCTGGGCCTGCTGTTCGGCGCGCTGGGCTTCGGTGGCGAAGGGGTCGACGACGGCGGCGACGCCGTCGACGTCGGCCGCTTCGGCGATCAGGGCGGAGACGGCGCTCTTCTGCTCGTCGGTGAAGGGCGCGCCGTCGTCGGTGGCGAGGACGATGCTGCCGGTGCCGCCGGAGGCTTCGGGGAGGGCCTCGGCGAGGTGGTCGGTGACCTCTTCGGTGGGGGTGCCGGGGATGGAGAGGGTGGTGGCGAAGGCGCCTCCGAAGAGGACGTACGCGGTGGCGGCGGCCGCGAGGACGATTGCCCATGCGGCGATGACGGTCTTGGCGCGGCGGGCGCACCAGCGCCCGACGCGGTAGAGGAATTCGGCCATGGTCGGTCTCCTGGATCGGCGGTCTGGTCGGCGGTCTCGGATGTGCTTCGGGTGTTCGGCGCTCAGGCGCCCGGTTCTCGCAGGACTTCGGTGACGCTGGCGACGAGCCGGTCCCAGGCCCGTCGGGAGTCGGGGGTGTCGACGGCGCCGGTCTCCTCGATCCAGAGGTGGACGAATCCGAGGAGGCCGCCGCAGAAGGCGGCGACGAGGAGCCGGACGGCGAGGGGGTCGGTCTCGGGGTGGCGGCGGGTCATGGCGGCGGTCATGCGTTCGGTGAAGAGGTTGAACGCGCGCTGCATGAGGAAGGCTTCGCGGTTGCCCGGCTGGGGGCCGTCGCCGCCGCCGAGGATGTCGAAGAGTTCGACGACGACCGGGACGAGCTGCTCGCCGGAGGAGGTGGCGACGAGGTCGGCGAGGACGGTGTCGGGTTCGCGCTCAGTGTCGGCGGCCTGGGCGGACATGCGGTCGACGACGTCGGTGAGCATCTGCCCGGCGACTTCGGTGATGACGTCTTCGAGTCCGGCGAAGTGGTTGAAGACGGTGCGCCGGGAGACGTCGGCGGCGGCGGCGAGTTCGTCGACGGAGAAGTCGGTGGTGCGCCGCCGCTCCATGAGGCTCGCGGCGGCGTCGAGGATCGCTTGGCGGCTCTTGGCTTTGAGGGCCGCGCGGCGGTCGACGGGTCCGGTGGTGGCGGGCATGTCGCTTACACTAGATGCAACGATGCACTCAGTGCATCTTATTGTGCGAATTCCCACAGCGACTGCGCCGCTGGTGTCCCAACAGCCGCAGGCGAGGTTCGCGGTGCGGTTCTGCCGGAGCCCGGGCCGGTCGGGTCGAATATCCACCGAGGCGGGTCGGGCCGGCCGTCTCGAAACGCGGCCGCCAGGGTTCGAGACGCGACCGCCCGGGATCGACACGCATCCGGCTCGGGCGACGCGCGGACCGCGACCTCCCCGCTCGAGTTCAAACTGCCGCGCGCCGGGGTAGCACCGCAAACCGTCCAGTCGGTATGCTGAGCGGAACCTGACGACGAGGAGGTCGGCGTGGAGATCACCGGAGCCGTACTCGAGCGGTGCGGGGCGCCCGCGCCGTACGCCGAGTCGAGGCCGATCACCGTGGGGCCCTTGGACCTTGACGGGCCCGGCCCGGGCGAGCTGCTCGTCCGCGTCGAGGCCGCGGGGCTGTGCCACTCGGACCTCTCGGTCGTCGACGGCAGCCGGGTCCGGCCGGTCCCGATGCTCCTGGGCCACGAGGCCGCCGGCATCGTCGAAGCGGCCGGGCCCGGCACCGCGACCGCAGTCGGGCGCCGCGTGGTCCTGACGTTCCTGCCGCGCTGCGGGGAATGCGCGGCGTGCGGGACGCACGGGCGGCTCCCCTGCGAGGTCGGCAGCGCCGCGAACGCCGCCGGGACCCTCGTCGGCGGCGCCGTCAGGATCAGCCGCGGCGGTACGCCGGTCGCCCACCACCTCGGCGTCAGCGCGTTCGCGACGCACGCGGTGGTCTCCGAGCGCTCGGTGGTGCCGGTCGAGGACGACGTGCCGCCCGAGATCGCCGCGCTCCTCGGATGCGCGGTGCTCACCGGCGGCGGCGCGGTCGTCAACGCGGGCAGGCCGAACGAGGGCGAGACGGTGGCCGTCGTCGGTCTCGGCGGCGTCGGCATGGCCGCACTCCTCGTCGCGCAGGCGCTGGGCCACAAGGTGGTCGGCGTCGACACCGTCCCGGCTAAGCTCGACCTCGCGCGTTCGCTCGGCGCCGAGGCCCGCACTCCCGGCGAGGCCGCCGGCCTCCGCGCCCCCGTGGTGGTCGAGGCGGCCGGGTCGGCCGGGGCGTTCGAGACCGCGTTCGCGCTCACCGCGCCCGGCGGCACCACCGTCACCGTCGGCCTGCCGCACCCCGACGCGCGCGCCGCGGTGTCGCCGCTGCTGCTGACCGCCGAGGCCCGCACGGTCGTCGGCTCCTACCTCGGTTCTGCCGTCCCCGGCGACGACGTCCCCCGCTACGCCGGACTCTGGCGCGCCGGGCGGCTCCCGCTCGACCGGCTCGTCTCCGACAGGATCGGCCTCGACGGCCTCCCGGCCGCCCTCGACCGCCTCGCCGCCGGCGAGGCACTGCGCCAGCTCATCGTGTTCTGACCTTCGAAGGGAACCCAGCCAATGACCGCAAGGACCGCCATCGTCACCGGCGCCGCGCGCGGCATCGGGGCCGCCACGGCCCGCCGCCTCGCCGCGGACGGGCACGCCGTCGCCGTCCTCGACCTCGCCGAGGAGCAGGCCCGCGCCACCGCCGACGCCATCAACGCCCAGGGCGGCAAGGCGATCGGCGTCGGCGCCGACGTCGCCGACGAGGCCGCCGCCGCGGCCGCCGTCGAGCGCGTGACCGCCGAGCTCGGCCCGCCCCAGATCCTCGTCAACAACGCCGGGATCCTCCGCGACAACCTGCTGTTCAAGATGAGCGCCGACGACTGGGACGCGGTCCTCGCCGTCCACCTGCGCGGCGCCTTCCTCATGAGCCGCGCCGTCCAGTCGTCCATGGTGGACGCGGGCTGGGGCCGGATCGTCAACCTCTCCAGCACTTCCGCGCTCGGCAACCGCGGCCAGGCCAACTACGCCGCCGCGAAGGCCGGCATGCAGGGGCTCACCAAGACCCTCGCGATCGAACTCGGCAAGTTCGGGATCACCGCGAACGCCGTCGCGCCCGGGTTCATCGAGACCGACATGACGCGGGCCACCGCCGAGCGCATCGGTGTCCCCTTCGAGGACTTCCTCGCCCACGCCGCCAAGGAGACCCCGGTCGGCCGCGTCGGCAAGCCCGAGGACGTCGCCGCCGCGGTCGCCTACTTCTGCTCCGAGGACGCGGGGTTCGTCTCCGGCCAGGTCCTGTACGTCGCGGGAGGGCCGAAGGCATGACCGGCCCGATCACCGCCGCCTCCCCCGCGGACCTCGGGGACGCCCTGGGCGCCAGGGCGACCGGCGACTGGTTCGCGGTCGACCAGGACCGCATCGACGCGTTCGCCGACGCCACCGGCGACCACCAGTGGATCCACACCGACCCCGAGCGCGCCGCCGCCGGTCCCTTCGGCGGGCCGATCGCCCACGGCTACCTCACCCTGTCGCTCCTCCCCCGGCTCCTGGAGGGGCTCATCGCGATCGGCGGGCTCGCCATGTCCGTCAACTACGGGCTCGACCGGCTCCGGTTCCTCCAGCCCGTCCCCGCCGGCGCCCGCGTCCGGGCGGCCGTCGAACTCGCGTCGGTCGAGGAGACCGCCCGCGGCGTGCGCGCCGGATACGACGTGACCGTGGAGATCGAAGGCGGCGCGAAGCCCGCGCTCGTCGCCCGGACCATCACCCTCTACGTCCCCGAGTAGGAACACCGAAGCGGCGCGGACCTTCTGGGTCCGCGCCGCTTTCGTGTGGAATCAAGCCGTCGTCGGATCGGCGCCGTTCACGGTCGGCGCGGTCCGAGGATCAGCGCCGTCCGCGCACCGGCACCGTGCGAGTCCACGCCGCCCGCGGGAACAGCGCCTCGCGGATCAACACCGCACCGCCCGCGAGTCAACGCCGCATCGCGGAACACTGCCCCCTCGGAACGAGGCCGTGCGCAGGAGCGGTTGCCGCCCGCGGAACGGCGCCCCACGGATCGATGCCGCCTGCGGAGCAGTGCCCTCGGGGGATCAGTCCCCGCTCGATCGGCGCCGCCCCAGGATCAGAGCCGTTCGAGCACCATCGCCATGCCCTGCCCGCCGCCGACGCACATCGCCTCCAGGCCGTACCGCCCGCCGGTGTCCTCCAAGGCGTTCAGCAGCGTCGACGTGATCCGCGCCCCGGTCATCCCGAACGGGTGCCCGACCGCGATCGCGCCGCCCTTGACGTTCAACCGGTCCTCGTCGACCCCGAGGTCCCGCGCGGACGGGATCACCTGGGCCGCGAACGCCTCGTTGATCTCCACCAGGTCCATGTCGCCGATCTCCATGCCCGCCAGCGCGAGTGCGCGCCGGGACGCCTCGACCGGGCCGAGGCCCATGATCTCCGGGGAGAGCCCGCTGACGCCGGTCGAGACGATCCTCGCGATCGGGTCCAGGCCGAGTTCGGCGACGAGGCGGTCGGAGGCGACGACGACGGCGGCGGCGCCGTCGTTGAGGGGGCACGCGTTCCCGGCGGTGACCGTCCCGTTCGGACGGAACACGGGGTCGAGGCCGGCGAGCGCCGCGGCGGTGGTGCCGGGGCGGGGGCCGTCGTCGGCGGTGACGATGGTGCCGTCCGCGAGGGTGACGGGCGTGATGTCCTTGGCCCAGAAGCCTTCGGCGATGGCGCGTTCGGCGCGCTGCTGGCTGCGGGCGGCGTAGGCGTCCTGCTCGTCGCGGGTGATGCCGCGCAGGGCGGCGACGTTCTCGGCGGTCTGGCCCATGGCGATGTACGGGTCGGGCAGGAGGCCGTCCTCGCGCGGGTCGGTCCAGCCGGGGTCGGCGCCGCCGGCGCGTTTCGAGGTGCGGGAGACGGCGTCGGCGAAGACGGGGTTCTCGAGGTCGGCGCCGGGGATGGCGTCGCTGGAGCCGATGTCCATGCCGGAGACCGATTCGACGCCGGCGGAGACGAACAGGTCGCCTTCGCCGGCCTTGATGGCGTGGAAGGCCATGCGGGTGGTCTGGAGGCTGGAGGAGCAGTAGCGGGTGACGGTGGCGCCGGGGACGGTGTCCCAGCCGAGCATGACGGCGACGATGCGCGCCATGTTCATGCCCTGCCGGCCGCCGGGCATGCCGCAGCCGAGGAGGAGGTCGTCGATGCGGTCGGGGTCGAGCCCGGGGACCTTGTCGACGGCGGCGCGGATCATCTGGGCGGCGAGGTCGTCGGCGCGGGCGTCCTTGAGGGACCCCTTGCGGGCGCGGCCGATCGGGGAGCGCGCGGTGGCGATGACGTAGGCCTCGGTCATGTCGGTTCCTTTCACACGAATGCCTGGTGTCCGGTGATCGCCCGGCCGACGATCAGGGTGTTCATGTCGCGGGTGCCTTCGTACGAGTAGACGGCCTCGGCGTCGGCGAAGAAGCGGGCGACGCCGCGGTCGAGGAGGATGCCGTTGCCGCCGAGGATCTCGCGGCAGCGGGCGACGACCGCTCGCATGCGGGCGGTGCAGAACGCCTTGGCCATGGAGGCCTGGGCGTCGCCGCGGGTGCCGGCCTCTTCGAGTTGGGAGGCGCGGACGCAGACGGCGATGCCGGCGGTGAGGTCGGCGACGGAGTCGGCGAGTTTCTGCTGGACGAGCTGGAACTTGGCGATGGGCCTGCCGAACTGCTCGCGTTCGCCGGCGTACCGGAGGGCGGCCTCGTAGGCGCCGGCGGCGATGCCCATGGCCTCCCAGGCGACGCCGACGCGGGTGGGGCCGAGGACGCCGGCGAGGTCTTTGAACGAGTCGATGCGCTGGAGGCGGTCGGTCTCGGGGACTTCGACGTCCTCGAGGGTGATGTCGGCGTTCTGGACGCCGCGCAGGGACTGCTTGCGTTCCATCTTGGTGGCGGTGAACCCGGGCGCGTCCTTGCGGACGAGGAAGGCTTTGACCTGGTCGTCGGCGGTGTCCTTGGCGAGGATGACGGTGACGTCGGCGAAGGTGGCGTTGCCGATCCAGCGTTTGGCGCCGTTGAGGACCCAGGTGTCGCCGGTGCGGGCGGCGGTGGTGCGCAGGCCGCGGGCGGTGTCGGAGCCGGCGAGGGGCTCGGTGAGGCCGAACGCGCCGATGATCTCGCCGCGGCCCATGGGCGGGAGCCATTCGGCGCGCTGGGCGTCGGTGCCGCCGACGCCGATGGCGCCCATGGCGAGGCCGGAGGTGACGCCGACGAAGGTGGCGAAGGAGGCGTCGACGCGGGCGAGTTCGAGGGCGGCCCAGCCGCGGAAGAGGGCGCTGTTGGGGAAGCGCGCGGATTCGGGCCACATGGTGCCGATGACGCCGGTCTCGGCGATGCCGGGGATGAGGTGGTAGGGGAACTCGGCGCGTTCCCAGTAGTCGTCGGCGATGGGCCGGACCTCGCGTTCCATGAAGTCGCGGATGCGGAGTGCGGCGTCCTGCTCGACGGGGGTGAGCAGGTCTTGGAACGAGTAGAAGTCGGACTCCAGCCGGTTGGACCGACCGGTCGGTTTGTGATTAGGATGCATGGGACCCCCTGCCGTCGAAGGAGAGACGACCGTGACGAACCGCCATCCGTTCCCGCTGCGCTGGAACGACAACGACCAGTACGGCCATATGAACAACACCGTGTACTACGAGGCGATGGACTCGGCGGTGAACACCTGGATGATGCGCCGCGCCGGCCTGGACCCGGCCGGGGACGTGATCGGGCTGGCCCGGGCCTCGTCGTGCGAGTTCCTGGCGCCCGCCTCGTTCCCGGAGGTCCTGGAAGTGGACATCGCGGTGGCCCGCCTCGGGACCACCTCGATCACGTGGGACCTGGCGATCCTGCGCGAGGGCGGGCCCGGCCGGGCCGCGCCGCTCGCGCTGGGGCGGTTCACGCACGTGTTCGTGGACCGCGCCGGGCGCCGCCCGGTGCCGGTGCCCGCGCCGGTCCGCGCCGCCGTCGAGGCGGAGCTGCGGATCGGCGAGGCCGTCTAGGGCGCGAACTGCTTCACCAGTTCGCGCTTGAGGACCTTCCCGCTCGCCCCGAGCGGGAGCTCGTCGACCACGTGCACGACCCGAGGGTACTTGAACGCGGCGACCTTCTCCTTCATGTACGCGACGACTTCGGCCGCGTCGACGCTCGCTCCCTGGGCCGGGACCACCGCGGCGTGGACCTCCTGGCCGTGCGTGTCGTGGGGGACGCCGAACACGGCGGCGATGGAGACGTGCGGGTGGCGGGCGAGGACGGCCTCGACCTCGGTCGGGTACACGTTGTAGCCGTTGCGGATGATCATGTCCTTCTTGCGGTCGACGATGCGGACCACGCCGTCGGCGCCGACGGTCCCGAGGTCGCCGGTGCGGAACCAGCCGTCCACGACGGCCTCGGCGGTGGCGTCGGGCCGGCCGAGGTAGCCCTTCATGAGGTTGTGGCCGCGCACCACGATCTCGCCGAGCACGTCGGTTCCCAGGAGGACGATCCGGTCCTCGACGTCGGGGTCGGCCACGGCGACGTCGACGCCCCAGATCGGGGTGCCGACGGTCCCGGGCCGGATCGGCTCGCCGACCATGTTGAACGTGCACGACGGCGCGGTCTCGGTGAGCCCGTACCCTTCGTGGACCTGCGCGCCGTACGCCTCCTCGAACGCCTCCAGGAGCGCCACCGGCAGGGCCGCGCCGCCGGAGACGGCGTACCGCAGCGGCGGCCGCTCGGCGGTGCGCTTCGCGGCCTCGACCATGCCGGCGTAGTTCGTGGGCACCGCGGTGAACACGGTCCCGCCGTGCCGGACGAGGAGCGCCAGCGCCTCGTCGGGGTCGAACTTCGGCAGCAGGATGATCGACGCCCCGCGCCGGAACGCGATGTTGAGCACCGCCATCTGCCCGAAGGAGTGGAAGAACGGCAGCCCGCCGTACACCACGTCCTCGCGCAGCAGCGGGAACGAGTCGATGAGCGAGACGTGGACCTGCTCGATCATCGCCAGGTGCGAGCCGACCGCGCCTTTCGGGGTCCCGGTGGTGCCCGAGGTGTACAGGACCGTGGCGGCGTCGAGCGGGTTCACCGACGCGTACCGCTCGATCGGTTCGGCCTGCGCCGCTTCGGCTTCGAGCCTCGGCACGGGCGCGCCGCCTACCTCCAGGCCCTCGGGCGCGAGGACCGTCGTGAGGGGGGTGCCCGTCCGGGCCGCGGCCGGGGCGGCCTCGGCCAGGAGCGGCGCGGCCGCCACGAGCAGGTCGGCGCCGGAGTCCTCGAGGACGAACGCGATCTCGTCGGCCTTGAACAGCAGGTGGATCGGGACGACCACGGCGCCGAGGGCCAGCGCCGCGTAGTAGACGCGGGGGAAGTCGGGGACGTTGGGGACGATCATGGCGACGCGCGAGCCGCGGCCGATGCCGCGGGCGGCGAGCGCCCCGGCGTAGGCGCGGGTCTGGTCCCACAGTTCGCCGTAGGCGGTGGTGCGGCCCATGAAGTGCAGGGCCGGGGCGTCCGGTGTGCGGCGGGCGGTGTCGGCGAGGATGGCCGCGATGGAGAGGGTCCCGTGGCCGGGGCCGTCGATCGCGGGGTCGGTCGAGCCGGGGCGGTGCGTCATTGCACGACTCCTTCCAATTCGGATGACGGTACCGCCAGTTCGGCTTTGCCGAGGGCGGCGACATGCACTTCGTCGGGGCCGTCGGCGAGGCGCAGGGCCCGGGCGGCGGCGAACATCTCGGCGAGCGGGTGGTCCTCGGTGAGGCCCGCGGCGCCGAACAGCTGGATGGCGTGGTCGAGGATGCGCTGGACCGCGCGGGGGACGGCGACCTTGATCGCCTGGATCTCCTTCATGGCCGCGCGGTTCCCGGCGGTGTCCATGAGCCAGGCGGTCTTGAGGACGAGGAGCCGCAGGGCCTCGATCTCGACGCGGGCGTCGGC
Source organism: Glycomyces albidus (assembly GCF_009451885.1). Classification (GTDB taxonomy): domain Bacteria; phylum Actinomycetota; class Actinomycetes; order Mycobacteriales; family Micromonosporaceae; genus Glycomyces; species Glycomyces albidus. The sequence continues at coordinate 32,573 of NZ_WIAO01000016.1, read as the reverse complement.
GGCCCAGGCGCGGACGACGCCCTGGCGGGCGAGCGGCCCGCCGAAGGCGACGCGCTCGGCGGCTCTGACGCGGACGAGGTCGAGCGCGCGTTCGGCCATGCCGAGGGCGCGCATGCAGTGGTGGATGCGGCCGGGTCCGAGGCGGGCCTGCGCGATGGCGAAGCCGTCGCCGGCGCCGCCGAGGAGGTTCGCGGCGGGGACGCGGACGTCGTCGAAGCGGATCTCGGCGTGGCCGCCGTGGTCGCGGTCGTCGTAGCCGAGCACGGTGAGCGGCCGGACGACGGTGACGCCGGGCGTCTCGCGCGGGACGAGGACCATGGACTGCTGCCGGTGGCGGGGCCCGTTCGGGTCGGTCTTGCCCATGACGATCAGGAGCGTGCAGTCGGGGTTCATCGCGCCGGTGGCGAACCACTTGGTGCCGTTGACGACCCATTCGCTCCCGTCCTTGTGGATGCGGGTGCCGATCTGGGAGGCGTCGGAGGAGGCGGTGCCGGGCTCGGTCATGCAGAACGCGGAGCGGATGCGGGCGTCCAGGAGCGGTTCGAGCCAGGTCTCCTGCTGCTCGGGGGTGCCGAAGTGGGCGAGGAGCTCCATGTTGCCGGTGTCGGGGGCGGCGCAGTTCATGGCGGCCGGGGCGAGCCGGGGGCTGCGGCCGGTGAGTTCGGCGACGGGCGCGTACCGCAGGTTGGAGAGGCCGCCGCCGAGCCCGTGGGGGCCGGGCGGCAGGAACAGGTTCCACAGGCCGCGGTCGCGGGCGGTCTCCTGGAGGTCGCGCACGACGGGCCGCACCCGCCAGTCGCCGGGGGTGTCGGCGATCTGCTTGGCGAGGACGGGCTCGGCGGGGAGCACGTGCTCGTCGAGGAACGCGCGGGCCTCGTCGGCGAATGCGCGGGTCATCTCGTCCGGTCGGAAATCCACAGGCCCTCCTCGGCCAGGGGCGCGACGAGCGCGCCGATCGCATCGAATCCCTCGCCGACGGTCTGCCCCCTGGTGTACCGGTAGTGGACGCCTTCGAGGATGACGGCGAGCTTGTAGCAGGCGAAGGCCCGGTACCAGCGCAGGTCCGGGACGGGCGTCCCGGCGCGGTGGGCGTAGGCGTCGGCGACCTCGTCGAACCCGGGGTAGCCGGCGCCGGGGACGATCGGTCCGGCCGCCCGCTCGCCGCCGGGCAGTTCCCTGATGTGCCAGTACATGCCGAGCATCCCGAGGTCCACGAGCGGGTCGCCGAGGGTGGCCATCTCCCAGTCGAGGACCGCGGCGACGCGCGGCGCGGCGGGCGGCCCGGCGACGAGCATGTTGTCGAGCCGGTAGTCGCCGTGGACGATCCCCGACCGGCCCGAGGCGGGGACGGCGGCGGCGAGGCGCCCGCCGAGCGCGTCGAGGGCCGGGGTCTCGCGGGACCGGGACGCGTCGAGCTGGCGCCGCCAGGTCCGCATCTGCCGGGCGAGGTACCCGTCGGGCCGGCCGAAGCCGCCGAGCCCGAGCGGTTCGGGCTCGGCGGCGTGCAGGTCGGCGAGGATCTCGGCGACCTCGATGCCGAGGCGGTGGAGTCCGGCGGGCGTCCAGTCCGCGTTGCGGTCCGGGTGGTCCAGGACCTGGCCGTCGACGTGCTCCATGACGAAGAAGACGGTGCCGGTGACCTCCCCGGCCTCCGTGTCGTCCACGACGTCCACTGTGGCCGGGACTGGTACGGTGCCCTTGAGCGCCGAGATCACCCGGTGCTCGCGCCGCATGTCGTGCGCGGTCGGCAGGGCGTGCCCCAGCGGCGGCCGGCGCAGCACCAGCGGCGCCTTCGCGCCGTCGATGCGGTACGTCAGGTTCGAGCGGCCGCCGTCGATGAGCGCGGCCCGCAGCGGGCCCTCCCCGGCCAGGTCGGGGTGCTCCCGGGCCAGCCATCGGGCGAGCCCGGCCGCGTCCAGCCCCGGCACGTCCACGTCGGTCATCGGTCTCCTTCTCCTCGGTGATGCGGGCTAGGCGCCCGGGATGCCCTCGTTCTCCAGCGGAACGGGGCTCGGTTCGACCGCGGCCACCTGGCCCGCGGACACTTCATAGGTGGTGCCGACGTAGTCCTGGACGCCCCCGTCCACGACCGTGACCCCGACGGCCCGGTAGGCCGCGTGGTCGTCCTCGCTGAACGACAGCGGCACGATCCCGTTGCCCACCAGCTCACCGGACTCGACCGCCTCCACGAGCGACTCGCGGGTCGGGTCGTCGCCGGCCTTGGCGAGGGCCTCCGCGAACAGGTAGCCGACGCTCATGCCGAACACCGTGTTCCCGGTGAACGGGGCGCCGTCGTTGTACTCGGCGTTGATCTCCTCGAACAGGGCGACCCATTCGCCGTCGGGACTGAACGGCAGGTAGTTGACGCTCACCATGCCCTGCAGCAGCGCCGGGGCGAGGTCCTCGCCGAGGTAGCCCGCGAGCGTCGGGTAGTCCGCGCCCGACGACGAGACGTACCACTTCGGGAACCACTCCATCTGGGCCGCGGTGCCCACCGCCATCGCGGTGAAGCCGTTGATGGTGCCGAGGACGTTCACCTCGCACCCGGCGGCGCTCATCGCGCCGATCTGCGCGGTCAGGTCCTCCGCGGACACCGAGTAGCGCTGCACCTCGGCGATCTCGTTGGAGCCCACCACGGTCTCGACGCCCTCGATGATGCCCTCGCCGTAGTCGTCGTCCTGGCCGAGGACGCAGATCACCGCGTCCGCGTCCTGGTCGACCGCGTACTGCGCGAGGGCCGCGCCCTCGGTCGCGTAGTCGGCGTTGAACGCGAACGTGTTGTCGTAGACGTTCGGCTGGTTCCACGTCAGCGACCCCGAGGACACGAACAGGTCCGGCACGCCCTGCTGGTCGAGGTAGTCGAGGACCGACGAGTGGGTCGGGGTGCCGAGGCCGTTGACGATCGCGAACACGTTCTCCTCGGTCACCAGTTCGCGCACGACGGTCTGGGTCGCGGCCGGGTCGTACGCGTCGTCCTTGACGACGTACTCGATCTCGCGGCCGTTGATGCCGCCGTTGGCGTTCACGTACTCGAAGTACGCGGCCGTCGCGGCCGAGATCGTCGAGTACCCGGCCGCGGCCGGGCCGGTCAGCGGCTGGTGCGTGCCGATCGTGACGGTGTCGTCGGTGACGCCCGGGACGGACTCGCCGCCGCCACCGGGGGTGCTGCACGCGGCGAGGCCGAGGGCCGCCGCCGCGGCCATCGCGGCCGCGCTCTTGAAGGGCGCGTTCTTGAAGGTCCCGCTCTTGAACGGTCTGGGAGTTCGCATTCCGATCACCTCTCTGTGGTCGTTGAAGGGGTAGCGAAGCGGAGGGGCCGGGCGGCGCGGAGCCGGTCGAGCAGTCGCGCGGCGCCGCCCGGCCAGGCGGTGGTCAAGGCGATGAGGCCGGCGCCGAACAGCAGCACGGCCAGATTCCCGTCGAGGCGCTGCCCGAACTCGGCGGGCGCAGCGGCCACGAGCTCATCGATGAACCACGGCAGCACGGTCACCAGGACGGACCCGATCGCCGCGCCGCCGATGCTGCCGAGCCCGCCGGCGACGGCCGCGACCACGAGGAGCAGCGAGAACGCCAGACCGTACCCGCCGGGCGTCACCTGCTGGGTCGCGATGGCCAGGACCGCACCGCCGAGCCCGGCCGGGACGGCGCTGGCGGCGAACGCGCCGGCCTTCACCACGCCAGGGTCTACACCGGACAGACGGGAGGCGGTCTCGTCGTCCAGGACCGCGCGCATCCGCAGCCCGGCCCGCCCGGCGCGGAGCATCACGAGCGGGGTCACCGCGACCGCGGCGACGGCGATCGCGAGCCACGCGTGCCACTGCTCGACCGCGATGAGCGCCGACAGCGCCTCGGGCACCGGGAAAAACGGGGCGCGGGCGCCCTGGTCGCCGCCGAGCGGCAGCGTGTTCACCGCCGCCGGCAGGGCGATGACGAGCGCGAGGGTGAGCCCCGCGAGGTACGGGCCGCGCAGCCGGGCCGCGGCCGCACCGAGCAGCAGACCCAGCAGCCCCGAGACGGCCGCCGCGGCGGCGAGCCCCGCGGCCAGCGCGAGCGGCCACGGCCCCTCGACCGCCGAGGCGGCGTACGCGAAGCCGTACCCGCCGGCGGCCATGAGGACGGCGTGGCCGAGCGAGAGCTGCCCGGTCAGTCCGACCAGGACGGTGAGCCCGGCGACGGCCGCGAAGCACGCGGCGGCGGTGGCGAGCTGGTAGTTGCGGAACGGGTCGAGCCCGAACGTCCCGCCGATCGCGAGGACGGTGATGATCAAGGCGCGCAAGGGGGTGCTCATGCGGTCCTGGCCTCCTTCGGGGCGAGCAGGCCGCCGGGGCGGACCAGCAGGACGAGGGTCATGAGCGCGAGCACCGCGAGCGGGGCCGCCGACGCCGACACGTACCCGGTGACGAGGCTGACCAGGAGGCCGACGCCGATCCCGGCGAGGAGCGCCCCGGCGGGCGAGTCGAGGCCGCCGATGACGGCGACGGCGAACGCGTTCACGAACAGGAGGTCGACCGCGTGCGGGTTGAGCCCGAGTTCGGTGGGCACCAGGAGCAGCGCGGCGAGGGACGCGGCGGCGACGGACAGGGCCCAGCCGAGGGTGACCATGCGCGGCACGCGGACCCCGAGGAGCCGGGCGGTCTCGGGGGCGAACGCGGCGGCCCGGAGCTGGAGGCCGAGCGAGGTCCGGTTGAACAGCAGCGCGAGCGCGGCCATGACCGCGGCGGCGGCCGCGAGCGTGAACAGGTCGTTCGGGGAGAGCACCGGGACGCCGCCGATGATGAAGGGCCGCTCCGAGAACGGCGGGCGCATCGGCCGGTGCTCGGGGCCGAACGCGATCGCGAGCCCGGCCTGGAGGACCATGACGAGCCCGATCGCGACGATGATCCCCGGCAGCGGCGCGTGCGCCGGCAGGCGCCGCATGAGCCCGCGCTCGGCGGCCGCACCGAGCAGCGCCCCGGCGGCGAGCCCGGTGAGCAGCCCGGCCCAGTAGGAGCCGGTCGCGGCGGTGACCGCGAACGCCGCGTAGACGGCGGCGGCGGCCATCGCGGCCTGCGCGAAGTTCACGACTCTGGCGGTGCGCCAGACGATCACGAGCGACAGCGCGAACAGCGCGAGCACGGCCCCGCGGGCGAGCCCGGCGGCGAAGAGGAACACGAACCGGTCCATCAGCACCCCTCCGAGCCTCGGCCGAGCACCGTTGCGGCTGTATGGAAGCCGCGCATGAGCGCTGCCGGGCTGCGCCGGGCGCGGGCGGGTGCGGGGCGCGGCGGCGGCGGCATCTGGGGCTGAACTGAAACGCCCGCGACGAGCGGCCACGACGTCGCCTTCAGTCCGCTCAGTGCCGCGCGGCGGCGCATCGGCGCTCTCGAACCGCGTCGAGCGCCGACAGTCGCAGCATGCGAGGGTGAAACCGGCGGCGGCGCAACCGGATCGCACGCGGCGAGCGGACGCGACAGCGGCTCCGGCCCGTGAGCGCGTGCGGCGGGCACCGCCGCGCCGGTCCGCAGCGGGTCAGGCGTGCAGGCGATGCGGAAGCGCAGGCGCGCCCCCGTACCGCGCCGGTTGCGGACGGGCGGGCGGAAGTCTTGGTGTCGATCCATCAGAACCCCAGGTAGGCGTGGCGGAGGGCGGGGTCGGCGGCGAGTTCTGCCGCGGGGCGGTCGGCGACGACCGCGCCGAGGGAGAGCACGACGCCGCGCTGGGCCACCGACAGGGCGCCGGTGACGTTCTGCTCGGCGAGGAGCACCGTGAGGCCGGTGCGCGCGGCGGTCTCCCGGAGCACGCCGAGGAGCTGGGCGGTCGCCTTGGGCGCCAAGCCGAGCGAGGGCTCGTCCAGGAGCAGCACCTCGGGGCGGGCGAGGAGCGCCCGGGCCAGCGCGAGCATCTGGCGCTCCCCGCCCGAGAGGGTGTGGCCGGCCGCGCGGCGGCGCCGGTCGAGGGCCGGGAACAGGTCGTACATCGCTTCGACGGCGGCCTTGCGGGCCTTCGGCTTGTGCCGCCACAGGCCGCCCAGGCGCAGGTTCTCGTCGACGGTGAGTTCGACGACGACGCTGCGTCCTTCGGGCACGAGCGACAGCCCGCACCGGACGCGGTCTTCGGCGGACATGCCGGTGAGGTCGCGGCCGCCGAGGAGGATGCGGCCGCCGCGGACGCGTTCGAGTCCGGCGAGGGCCCGCAGCAGCGTGGTCTTCCCGGCGCCGTTCGCGCCGAGGAGCGCGACGACCGCGCCTTCGGCCACGTCGAGACCGAGCCCGTCGATCACGGGGGCGCCGTCGCCGTAGCCGACGGTCAGGTCCTGGAAGGCGAAGGCGCTCATGCGGTGCCGCCTTCCGCGTCCTGCGGTGCGGGCGCGGTCGCCGCCTCCGCGCCGACCGCCTCGAGTCCGAGGTAGGCGGCTTCGACGGCCGGGTCGCGCCGCACCGCGTCGGGGGTGCCGGCGGCGATGACCTCGCCGAAGTCGAGCACCACGATCCGGTCGGCGACGTCCATGACGAAGTCGACGTGGTGCTCCACGAGGAGGACGGCGCAGCCGGCGTCGGCGATGCGGCGCACCGTCTCGGCGAGCGCGTCGATGTCGGCGGCGCCGAGGCCGCCGGCGGGTTCGTCGAGGAGGAGCAGTCTCGGGTCGGTGGCGAGGGCGCGGGCGAGGGCGACGCGTTTGCGCTCGGGGTAGGGCAGGGTCCCGGCGGGCCGGCCGGCGAGGTCCGCGAGGTCGAGCGCGTCGAGGGTGCTGCGGGCCTTGGCCGCCGGGTCGGGGTGGCGGAGGGCGGTGAGCGGGACGAGCACGTTCTCGAGGACGGTCATGTGCGCGAAGAGCCCGAGCCCTTGGAGGGTCCGGGCGACGCCGGCTTTGAGGAGGCCGGTGGCCCGGGCGGGGGCGGGCCGGCCGGCGATGCGGACGGTGCCGCTGCGGGGCTTGACGAGTCCGCAGACGGCGTTGAAGACGGTGGTCTTGCCGGCGCCGTTGGGGCCGATGAGGGCGACGGTCTCGCCGTCGGCGACGTCGAAGGAGACGCCGTTCAGGGCGGTGAGGCCGCCGAAGGCGACTTCCAGGCCGCTGACCGAGAGTCGGGGAGGGGGAGGGGTGTTCATCGTCGTACTCGCACCTCTTCGTGTCGGAGTAGAGCCACCATACCGCAGATACCGACCGGACGGTATGTGCTGAGGACAGTGAATCCATTTCGATATGTTGCCTGTGTTGCGGCTGCTCAGGAGTGGGGTATGCCGACGGTCATCCCGCCGTCGACCACGATCTCGGTCCCGGTGAGGTAGGCCGAGGCGTCCCCGGCGAGGAAGACGACGGCTCCGGCGAGGTCCGCGGGCGCGCCGGGGCGGCCGAGCGGGATCTGGAGCCGGGACGGGTCGATGCGGGTGGTCATGTCGGTCGCGATGAAGCCGGGGTGGATCGAGTTGACCCGGATGCCGTCGGGTCCGAGCTCGACGGCGAGGGACTTCGTGAGCCCTCGGACGCCGAACTTCGTCGCGGTGTAGCCGTGGAGGCGCTCGCTGCCGCGCAGTCCTTCCACTGAGGACACGTTCACGATCGATCCGCGCCCGGCGGCCTTCATCGCCGGGACGACGGCACGGCAGCCGAGGAAGGTCCCGGTGAGGTTCACGGCCACGACCGCGTTCCACTTCGCGAGCGTGAAGTGCTCGATCGGCGCGGCGTTCGCGATCCCCGCATTGTTGACCAGCACGTCGACTGCGCCGAACGCCTCCAGCGTCTCGGCGACCACCCGATCCCAGGCGGCCTCGTCGGTGACGTCGAGCTCGCAGAAGCGGGCACGCCCGCCGGCCGGGCCGCGACCGGTCGGCGCCCCGATCGCACCGCCGCCCGCAGCGCCGGGGCGGTGAGGCGGCACAGCACCGGAAGCGGCGGCGTTCAGTTCGTCGGCCAGCGCCTTCCCCTGCTCCGCAAGGACGTCGGCGACGACCACGTGCGCGCCTTCGGCGTGCAGGGCGCGCACGTACGCCTCGCCGATGCCGCGCGCGCCGCCGGTCACGATGGCGACGCGCCCGGCCAGGCCGGTCACTCCCCCACCGCCACGACCAGCCTCCCGACGGTGCCGCCGCCGGCGAGTCGCTGGACCGCCTGCGACGCATCCGCGAAGGGCACGGTCTCCGCGACGACCGGGCGTACGGCGCCCGCGTCCGCGAGCCGGGTCAGCGCGGCGTGCGCCTCGGCCACGAGGTCGGGCCGCTTGCGCTGGTACAGGGCCCAGTGGAGGCCGAGGACGCTGTAGTTCTTGACCAGGGCGAGGTCGGCGCGCACCCGCTGGATCTCGCCCGAGGCGAAGCCGACCACGATGATGCGGCCCTCGAAGTTGATCACCTTCGCGGCGCCTTCGAACGCGTCGCCGCCCACCGGGTCGAAGACGACGTCCGCTCCTCCGGCGGCTTTGACCGCGCCGATCCACTCGTCGCCGCGCAGCAGCACGCGCGCGGCGCCGGCGGCCTCGGCCACCGGGACCTTCGCCTCGCTGCCGACGACGCCGACCACGGTCGCGCCGGCGGCCGCGCCGAGCTGGCATGCGGCCGTGCCGACCCCGCCCGCGGCGGCGTGGACGAGGAGCGTCTCGCCGTCCTGGAGCGCGGCCCGCTGGTGGAGCCCGAACCAGGCGGTCTGGTATGCGATGAGGAACGCCGAGGCGGCCGCGTCGTCCAATGCGTCGGGTGCATCGTGGACGGATGCGGCCGGGACGGCCGCGTACTCGGCCATGACGCCGATCGCGGTCGCGACCACCCGCCGCCCCAATGGGATCCGGTCGACGCCGGCGCCGAGCGCGACGACCTCGCCGCACAGTTCGATGCCGGGCGTGAACGGCAGCGGCGGCCGCTCCTGGTAGGTCCCGCGGGCGAGCAGCACGTCCGGGAAGTTCACCGCCACGGCCCGGTTGCGGATGAGCACCTCGCCGGGTCCCGGCTCGGGCACGGGCACCTCGTCGAGCGACATCACCTCCGCCGGCTCGCCGTATGCCGTGACGCGCCACGCGCGCATGGTGTCAGCCACCGTTCCTCCTCAGGCTCCGCAGGAACAGCTCGGTGATCTGCGCGGCCAGCTCGGCCTCGTTCTCGGGACCTTCGTGCGAGTACCAGTGCGGCAGGTAGTGGATGTCGGAGAAGAAGTGGGCGATGAGGACGGACACGGGCACGTCATCGCGGAACAGCTTCTCCTCCTGCCCGCGGACGATCAGCTCGGCGAACTTGTCGTGGTACTCGCGCCTGCGGCGCTTGACCTCCGCCTGCCGCTCCGGGGTGAGCATGTGCTGGCTGCGGAAGAACACGGTGCCTTCGGGCAGGAAGTCGATCGAGGTGACGACCACGTCCTCGCAGACCGCCCGCAGCACCGACTCGGTGTCGCCGCCGGCGGCCATGATCTCGTCGAGGCGGCGCTTCTGCAGCGACAGCATCCGCTCGTAGATCGCGAAGAGCAGGTCGTCCTTCGAGGTGAAGTAGTGGTACATCGCGCCCTTGGTGACGCCGGCGGCCTGCACGATCTGCTGGACGCTGGTGTTGGCGTACCCCTGCTCGGCGAACAGTTCGAGGGCGGCGCGGAGCACCTCGTCGGCGACGTTCTTGGTCTTCATGGCTCCCATCCTTCACCAGGTGCGGCGGGCGCCGGCGCCGCCGTCCACGAGGATCGTCTGACCGGTGACCCAGGCGGCGTCGTCGGAGAGCAGGAACGCGGCCGGCCCGGCCACGTCGTCGGGCTCCCCCAGGCGCGCAAGCGGGTACGCGGCCGCGGCCTCGGTCTCGCGGCCCTCGTAGAGCGCCTTCGAGAAGCGGGACTTGACGACCGCCGGGGCCAGCGCGTTGACCCGCACCGCGGGCGCGAGTTCCTCGGCGAGCTGCTCGGTCTGGTTGATCAAGGCGGCCTTGGAGATCCCGTAGAACCCGATGCCGGGGCTGGCGGCGGTCCCGGCGATCGAGGCCATGTTGACGACCGACTTGAGCCGGCCGGCGGCGAGGGCCTCGCGGGTCCACGCGAGCGCGGCGATCACGTTGACCTCGAGGATCTTGCGGGCCGCGTCGAGGTCGATGCCGGCGAGGGGGCCGTACGCGGGGTTGATGCCGGCGTTGTTGACGAGGTGGTCGAGCCCGCCGAACCGCTCGACGGCGTGCGCGACGGCGGCCGCCTGGTGCTCGCGGTCGTCGGCCTTCCCCGCGACGCCGGAGGCGCGGTCCTCGCCGAGCTCGGTGACGGCCTCGTCGAGCGCCTTCTTGTCGCGGCCGGTGACGACCACGTTCGCCCCTTCGCTGACGAGGCGCCGGGCGATGGCGAAGCCGATGCCCCTGCTGGCGCCGGTGATCAGGGCGACGCTGCCCTCGAACCTCTGCATGCGATCTCCAAACCGTCTGGTCGGTATGTGTCGGAGCCTAGCATGGCGCGCGCCACCAGTAAACGCTCGCGGGCACTCCGGGAACACGCCACGCGATACCATCACATTCGAACAAACTCGCACATTATCGAAACTGGAGGCAGGGATGACCGCAGGGCTCGACACCCCGGACCGGCGCGGCCGCACCGGGCTCGACCGGCAGGGCCGCGACCTGACCGGCAACCCGGACGTGCGCATCGTCGACGTCGAACTGCTCTCCAGCGACTGGTACGTCCTGCGCAAGACGACGTTCGACTACCGGCACGCCGACGGGACCTGGACCCGCGAGCAGCGCGAGACCTACGACCGCGGCGACGGCGCGGCCGTGCTGCTCTACGACGCCGAGCGCGGCACGGTCGTCCTCACCAGGCAGTTCCGCCTGCCCGCGTACGTGAACGAGCACCCCGACGGCATGCTCCTCGAGGTCCCCGCCGGCCTCCTCGACGGCGACGCCCCGGAAGCGGCGATCCGGCGCGAGGCCGCCGAGGAGACCGGGCTCGACATCGGCGAACCGCACCTGGTGTTCGCCGCGTACATGAGCCCCGGCTCGGTCACCGAGCGCGTGCACTGCTTCGCGGCGCCGTACGACGGGTCGAAGGCACTCGCCGCCCGCGCCGGCGTCGCCGCGGAAGGCGAGGACATCGCCGTGGTCGAACTGCCGTTCACCGAGGCGCTCAAGATGATCCGCACCGGCGAGATCGCCGACGCCAAGACCGTGATGCTCCTCCAATGGGCCGCATTGGAAGGGCCGTTCAAAGCGGAACGCGATCCGCGCCCCGGACTCGGCGAGGCGCCGTCACGACCGGACGTCGCCGTCTCGACGACCGCGGATTGACCCGACCTGATCGACCGCGCCCGGCAGCCCGCTCTCGGCCCGGCGTCGGCGGGCCCAGGGCCCGGAGCCGCGACCGAGGTCGACGCGGACTGCGGTGCGGCTCTCGGCGTCCGGGGCCTGCGGCGGTGTCCTGCGGGTCTTGGTGCCGGCGTTGAAGGTCCCCACCTCACTTCCCGCAGGGCGCGTCCTCGCGGCGCAGGAACGCCAGGCGCGCCCGCTTCTCCCTGAGCTCGATCTCGGGTCCGAGCGTGAACCCGCTGCGCTGCAGGCGGGCCGCGGCCTGCGCGTTCCCGACGTCAGGTTCGACGACGACCCTGCGGTGGGCCGGGTCGTCGAACAGGTACAGCGCGAGCACGCCCATCAGGGCGCCGGTGAACCCGGTCTGGGCCTTGCCGTTCGCGGAGGCCACGAGCAGGTGGGCGCCGATGTCGCCGGGCTCGACCTCGTAGCACTCCCCGACCGGGTCGGCGTCCGGCTCGTAGGTCTGGAAGAGCGCGATCGGCTCCCGGTCGCGCAGGACCAGGAACGCGTGGTGGGTCTCGAGCGAGTCGAGGTACTCGTAGATCTCGAGCACGTACTCCTTCGAATGCCCGGTCATCCCCCAGAACTTGGCGCGGTCCTCGGTGACCCAGCCGTAGATGAGGTCGAGGTCCTCGGCGGGCCTCACCGGGACGATCGCGACGTGTCCGAAGCCGTCGACCTTCTGCTCGAAGACGGCGGGGCGGTCGATCATGCGGTACTCCTCTTGCAGCTCTTGCCAATCCGTGACTACTTTGACGAGTTCGCCGCGCTGCCACAGCGGGAACTGGTCGCACTGGTGCGGGCCCGGCTCCCCGGCCGCTCCGAAGGGGACGATCCAGCGGCTCTGCTCCCGGTCGGCGAGGTCCCACACCCATCTGGCCGCGGGCCCGCGCAGGAAGTCCTCGCTCGCGCCGGGCGCGCCGGAGGTGGAGAGCACGCATTCGCCGTCGCCGCACATGCCCGCGAGCGGCCCGACCGGCTCGTCGCCGGGCGAGGGGTCGTGCCACGCGGCCAACCGGTGCACCTCGCCCCAGGCGACCGGCTCCTGCCGGGCCGCCTGCTCGAGGGCCGCTGCCAGCAGGGCATCGCGGTCGGCCGCATCGACCAGGCGGCGATCGGGAATGGTGCCGTTCAGAGAAGTGCCGTCGAGGGAGTCGCTGTCAGCGGGGGCGCGCAGGGAGTCGCCGTCAATCGGCGTGCGGTCGAGTGAGGCGCCGTCACGGGGTGTGCCGTCAAGGGCGGTGTCGCGATGGGGAGTGCCCTCAAGGGGAGTGCCGTCGAGGACGTGCCGGAGTGCGTACCCGATGCGCGGCAGGAGGGCCAGCCAGGGAGTGAAGAACGCGGGATGGCCGGACGGTTCTGTGAGCGGGCCGAACACCGGCAGTTCGGCGAGGCCGCGGATGAACGCGCGCCTGACGGCGGCGAACGCGGCGGCCTCGGTGCTGGAGGCGTCCATGTGCCGGTCCCATGCGAGCAGCCGCTCTCGGAGGGCCGCGGCCTCGGGGCCCAGGTCGAGGCCGGGGAGCAGATCGAGGAGCACGCCGGCCGTCGGCAGCCACGTGTCGGTGTGGATGCGGGCCATATCGGCTGCGGCCCAGTCGGACCGCTCTTCGAGCAGGGCGCGGATCCGGTCGGCCCGGTCCGGCGGGCAGAACTCGACGCCGAGCCCGGAGGCGATCCCGCGGTCGTTGGCCATGGTCGCGACCCGGTCGACCGCCTTGCGCGGCATGGATTTCCAGCCGCGCCAGGCGTATCGCTCGTCCCAGGCGAAGACGGGGTACTTCAGGTTCTCGCCGTCGCGCTCGGGCACCCGCCCGGCGACGCGGTGCAGGAGCCCGCCGGCCGTGTCGGCGGCCATCACCACGTTGACGGGGAGCACCCAGTCGTCAAGGGCGGCATCGATGTCGGCGACGGTCTTGGCCCGCAGCAGCTTCGGGAGCGCGGCGAATCCGAGGTCCGGCTCGGCGTTCACCGGCCCGCGCAGACTCAGGGCCCCGTCGGGTCCGTCCGCGATCACGGGCCCTCGCGCGGTCTCGAGGATCTCGACGGTCTCCTCGGCGCCTCCGGCGACGGCGATGGTCTCCGTCCGGGTCGCGACCGGTTCCCACCCGCCCGGCCCGAACGCCTCGACCGTGCCGTCGGGCTTCCGGCGGAGCTGCTCCCGGAAGAGGTCCTGCGTGTCGGCCATGGCGTTCGTGATGCCCCACGCGACACCACCGGCGTGTCCGAAGTGGGCGATGCCGGGGACGCCGGGAATGGCCAGGCCCACGACGTCGAACTCGTCGCACGCGAGCCGGATCTGCTGGTAGGAGCCGGGAAGCTGGATGAACCGGTGCGGATCCCCGGCCACGATCGCGGCCCCGGACGCGGTCATCTCGCCGGAGACGAGCCACCCGTTCGACCCGACCGGCTCGGGCCCGTCCATGGCGAACCGGGCGACCGCGTCCTCTCCCAGCGTCTCCCGGACCAGTCGGCGCCAGAGCTTCGCGGGGAATCCCGACCCGAACGTCAGGTGCTCGGCATGCCAGACCGCCAAGGGGGTCCAGGGCTCCCAGACCGCGATCGGCGACCCGGCGTTGACGCCGTCGACAAAAGCCGCGACCCACTCCCGAGTCTCGAGGTCGAGCGCCTCGAAGACCGACACGGCGGTGTCGGTGACGCGGACCTGCCGGATCAGCCGGTCCCAGGGCAGCCACTCGTCACCGTGCAGCGCGGCGGCGGTGCCGGTGGCCCTGCGCCGCAGGTTCTCGAGCTGCCAGGCCCGATCGGTGGCGGCGTTCCAGCCCTGGGCGAACGACAGCGACAAGGCGTCGGGCGCCCGCAGATGCGGGATCCCCCAGGCATCCCGATAGCAAGTGAAGCTCATAATTAGGTTAGTCTAACCTAACACTCAAGACGTTGATCTTGGCACGACGAGAGGACCGCGAATGGGCCACGGCTGGGAAGGCGCAGTACTGAAACTGCTGCGCGCCAAGGACTTCAAGCTCACGGTCACAGGGGCCGAGCAGGTCGCGCCGCACTACCGCCGCGTCTCGTTCACCGACGGCGGGCTCCTCGCAGAAGTCGGCGTGCACCCGACCATGTGGGTCCGCCTGTGGTTCGAGCACGACGGCAAACCCCACCAGCGCGGCTACACCCTCGTCGACCCCGACCCCGCCGCCGGGACCTTCGACATCGAGTTCGCCCTCCACAACGGCACCGCCAGCAACTGGTCCGAGCAGGCCCGGCCCGGCGACACCATTGCCGCCACGGTCTACGGCACCGCCTTCACCCGCCCCGACCCGGCCCCGGATCGCCTCCTCCTCGTCGGCGACGCCGCCTCGCTCCCGGCGATCAACTCCCTCCTGGACGCCTTCCCCGACACCCCCGCCACGATCTGGTTCGAGACCGCCAACGACGACACCCTCCCCTTCCGCACCCGCGACGGCCACGACCTCCACCTCGTCCCGCGCGGCGACGGCACCGCGCTCGAAACCGCGGTCCGCGCAGACCTCCCCGCGCTGGTCAGCCCGTCCACATACCTGTGGATAACCTGCGACGCCCGCACCACCCGGGCCCTGACGGCCTTGGCCCGCAAGGAACTCGGCATCCCGAAAGACCGCTTCCACGCGATGGCGTACTGGCGACCGTGAGCCGGGCCCGCGCAGAAGGTCGCGGGCCCGGCACCCGGTGAGGGGTGTTCGGGGCGAACGCCGGCGGCCTCCGCTCGACGCTCGCCCCGATGGTTCTCGCAGGCGCCGCGAGCGAGTGCACTCGCTCGCGGCCTTGTGTGGCGGCTCGATCGATCCCACTGTGCCGCCCTCCTGCGAGAACCCAAATGAAGCTCGGTTGATGAGGGCTGTTTTTGCTACCAACTACAACACGTCGGGTTGCAGCGCCGCCACAGAAAGTTCTGCGCCTATGGATAACTCGGGGCGGTATGGCCGTTTTGCAGGCTGGGCTCTGTGGATGACGGCGATGGTCACCAGTGGCGGTTGCATGCTTCGACGTGAAGCTGCCACCGCGTTCTGGGTCTGCTGAAGCGACCGATCTCGATCTCCGCGCAGCAGTGCGTGTCGGGCCGATCGGCGAGATGCGCCGGGCAGTCCTCCGCTAGGGCGCGCACCTGATCGCCTTCCATCTCGAACGCGAGCCGGCTCCCGGTCAGCAGCAGGGTGTCGGCGGCGATCGTCCATGCGAGGTGGTCGCGGAACTCCCGGTGCCACCGGGTCCAGTGCTCGTCGTCGTCGACCTCCCGGAACGGCCTGTCGGGCATCGTCACCTTGTGCATTCGCCCCGACCGCAACCGCCCCCGCACCGACTTCCACTGCGATGCCCGGAAGCCCAGACTGTGGTGGAGCATCACCAGATCCAACCGCAGCCCCCCGTACTCGGCCCCGCACATCGATGCACTCGACCGCAGCGGCAGGTAGACGAGACTCCGCGGCGACCGCGCCGCCAGCCACCACGCACTCGCCAGGTCGGCGGCACCTCGCCTGTCCACCGACATGTGCGCCCCGAGCCGCCCCTCGTGCAGCGACATGTGCCCGACCGGCCGCTGCGGCCGAATCACCCGCAACCGCTCGGCCCCGAACCGAACCTCATCAACCACGACCCGCCACTCCCGCCCAGCGAGCCGCACTACCCGGTCTCCTTGAGCCGGAACAGGATCCGCTCGCCTTTGCACACGCTGGACGGGATCAACTCGCCCAAATAGGGCCCTTCGCTCTGGACCCACCCGGCCAGTCCGAGTACCGGCAACTGCGCAGCGCAGGACATGTACAGCCAGAACACGAACGCGCCCGCCTCGCGGAGCGTGAAGCGCCAGGGCGCTGAGCGAGGAGACCTCGAAGGAGGCACGGCAGGGGGCATCGAGCGAGGCATGGCGGGCAGGGCTCTCCGGTGGTGAGGGAAGGAGTGCGGACAGCCTAACCCGGACTCGTGCCGCGAGGGGTTCACCGGAGCTTCACGTACAAGGCGGCCCCCATCCCAAGGTGCGCTCAGGACGGCGCCGCTTGAGCAAGGAACTGGCTGAAGATGTAGGTCACTTGGTCCAGGAACTTGAAACCGCTTGGGGTGTACGTAAAAGCGACCTCGTCGGCGCAGCCCGCCACCATTGCGTTCGAAGGAGGCGGAAGTTCGGTGGTGGAGATGTTCCAGACCACCAGCGCGAGTACGACACAGACCAGTCCGACGCTCACCCATCGGGGGATCCGGTGTTGCCTGACCGGGAGCGCGAGGAAGAACGCCGTAGCAACGAGCAGCGTTCCTGACGTCACCTTGCCGCCGCCGAGCAGCACCACGCCGCACGATGCGGTGACGACGACTGCCGCCCACATCGCCGCTGACTTGAATGCGTCCATAACGGTCCGTCCTTTCACGCACGCCGGGAGGGGTTCTGCCCGGCAGTGCCAGTACATCGCGGGACGCGTTGCGCAGGCGTAAGCGGAAACGGCAATGCGACGGCAACATCCGATGCGGTCCGCTCACGCATCCGCCCGGCCTTCGAACGCGGCCCGTTCGGTCTTCGAGGCGGAAGCACACCGGCTCATCGCGCGCCACCCGAAGTACCGAGGAAGGCCCCGATTCGAACGGATCGACCAGACGCTTCGCCCATCGGTCGGTCGTTCGACCGAGGTCGCGGCTCCGGTGTTCCGTTCGTCGGCCGAAGCGGTGGACGGTCCCGCGCGTCGAACATGGCGGTACAGGACGGCGATCGAACCGCCGTCGAGGAAACCACCGCGAAGAGGAAACACTATGCAGCGCAGACGACTCACCGTCACGGGAGCCGCCGTCACAGCGGCGGCCGCCGCCGCGGCCTCGATGGTCCTCGCGTGGCCGAGCACGGCCGAGGAGGGTCCGGCCCGGGATCGGCTCCAAGCCGACGCCGACGCCATCGTGGCGTTCGGCGTGACCGGCGTGCAGGCCCGCGTCACCGGCGACGACGGCGGCACGCGAGCCGTCACCAGCGGCGTGGCGGACATCGACACCGGAGCGCCCGTGGACGACGAGGGCCTGATGCGGATCGGCAGCGTCACCAAGACCTTCGTCGCGACGGTCGTCCTCCAGCTCGCCGGGGAAGGCGTGCTCTCCCTCGACGACACCGCCGAGGACTGGCTCCCCGGCGTCGTTCAAGCCGAAGGCATCGACGGCGGCGAGATCACGATCCGCCACCTGCTCCAGCACACCAGCGGCCTGCCCGACTACGCCGACCCGCCCGAGCTGGGCACCGAGGAGTACTTCCAGCAGACCCGCTTCGACATCGCCGACCCGATGGAGACCGTCGAGGCCGCGCTCGCGACCGGTCCGGTGTTCGACGAGCCCGGCGAGGGCTGGTCGTACTCGAACCCCGGCTACATCCTGCTCGGCATGATCATCGAGGAGGCCACCGGACACCACTGGGCCAAGGCCGTGCACGACCGGATCGTCCGCCCGCTGGACCTGGACGACACGTTCTGGGCCGGCTTCGCCTCGCAGATGCCCGAGCCGCACGCCGAGCTCTACCACCGGTTCAAACCGGGCGGCGACCTGGTGAACGTCACCGAGTACATCGACCACGACGCCTCCGGCGGCCTGGTCTCCACCACCGCTGACGTCGACCGCTTCATGCGGGCGCTCATCGGCGGCGGTCTCCTCGAACCCGCGGAGATGAGCGGGATGCAGCAGACAGTCCCCGTGACCGGCGAGGGCTACGAGCTGATCTGGCCGGGCGGCGTCTCCTACGGTCTGGGCGTCTTCCGGCTCGGCTTCGACGACTGCGGCGAGGGGCTGTGGGTCGCCGGCGGCGACGTCATCGGCGCGATGACGCGCGCCGCCACGACCGCGGACGGCGAGCACAGTGTGACGGTGTTCAGTTCGGCGCAGCTGCGGGACTCGTTCGAGTCGGCCGTGGGCCAGAACCTCCGCACGAACGATCTCATCGAGCACGCCCTCTGCGGCGAGCAGTGACCTCGGCGGTCGCGAAGCCGGGCGCGAGCCGCGGGTGTCGGGACCTGCCTTGGGTGCACTGACCGCGGGCCGGCCGATCCGGGGGGTCGGCCGGCCTCCGACGCGTCGTCTTCGGCGCCCGGTTCAGGCCGGCTGCCAGGTGACCGAGTCGGGTCGGGCGCCCCCGGTGTGCAGGAATTGGGCGGCGGCGGCGCGGATCGCGTCGAGGGGCAGCTCCGAGTCGCGCGGGTAGGTGCAGCCGTTCCCGTAGTAGCAGTAGACGACCTCGTCATAGGTGCTCAACCGGCCCTTGGAGAACCATCGGCCGTCGCTCCCGTGGAGGTACTGGAGGCCGCCGACGCCGCGGTCGGGGTCGACGCCGATGGAGAGTTCGACGACCGGGTTCTCGCTCTCGCGTTCGGCGATGTAGAGGTTGGCCATGCTGAACTCGTACGGCTGCTTCAGCAGATCGTCGATGACGCGATCGAGCTCCTCGGCGGTCGAGGCGATCACCGGGGTGTCGGAATGCCCCGGTTTGTAGTACGCGCGCACGCTCACATCTGCCTCCTCGGCGTCATCGTAGCGTTCCGGTATACGTTTTCGAGCTCATCGATCCGTTCGCGTTTCGCCAGTGGACCGTGAGCGAGGAGCCGGGCTGGAGGTACTTTGCCAGGAGTCCGTCGCAGCCCAGACGGCCTTCGCACGGCCCGCCGGGGTTGTTGATGACGAGGTCTGCACGCTTGATGTCCTTGTCGCTCATGGCGAGCGCCGCCTTCAGTTCGGCGTGCGACTCGGACCAGAACCCGTTCGGCGGCCTCACCGGCCCGGTGTGCTGCCACATGTGCTCGCGGATGCGGGGCGTGGACTCGTCGTCTCCGCTGGTGAACTCCAGGCGGGTGCCGTCACCGGAATGGAGGACCGCGTGCGTGCGCGGCTGGTGCCCGCGTCTGCGCTCGAAGCCGGGCATCGAGCCGTGGACGCGGCGGGCGTCGAATCGCGGCGGCGGCAGGTTCGCGGCGCCCGAGACCGGCCGGTGGACGCCGGATCCGCGCAGGGCGCCGGTTAACGCCTCGCGCAGTCCGTGGGCCTGTTCGCGGATCTCGTCCAGGACGTCTTTGAGTTGCAGGGCGATCGCGGCGGCTTCGGATTCGAGTCGTGCTCCGATCGCCCGCGCCCGGGCGGCCGAGCCTTCGGCGCCGGCGTTCTCGATCGCGCCGACGAGCTCGTCGCCGTTGGCTTTGGCGGCGTTGATCGCGGCGATCACGGATTCGGCGGTCGAAGCGGCGTTGCCTACGGCGGCGCTGAACTCATCGACGGAGGACATGGGTGACTCCCTTGGGGACGCGGCACCCACCGAGTATCGCGAGCCGGACCGGGGCGCCGTGTCGGATCGACGACACGTTCCGGTCGCAGGTCGACATATGGCACATCGCCGGGCCGACCGACATGCCGCGACGCGCCGCATCGGGGAGTCGGGGGTCGGAGCCGCCTGCGGCCCGCAAACGCGCAGCCGTTCCGGATGAACGGTCAGCTCAGCGTCGCTCGCACGATCCGGCCCGGCCGGTCGTCGGCCTGGGCCGCGAGGGAGCCGTCCGGCGCCCACACCGCCGAGCCGCCCGAAGCGTCCGGGTAGTCGCTGCCCGGACCGGCGAAGCAGCTCATCGCGACCCAGATCCCGTACTCGGCAGCGAGCTTCGGCATCCGCGCGTCGCGGCGCGCCGCGCCTTCCGCGTCGTGCAGGTTCCCGCCGACGTACGCGTCGATGCCGAGCGCGGCGGTCGCCTCGATGTGCGCGTCCAGCTTGCTGTCCCGGCAGATCGCCAATCCCAGCCGCCACCCGTCGAGCTCCAGCACGACCACGCAGTCCCCCGCCGCGAAGCGGCCCTGCTCGGACTCGCCCGGGAACATCTTGCGGTACACCGGCGCGAAGCCCTCCCCGTCGAACCGCACCATCGAGATGCGCTCGCGCCCGTCCTCCACGAGCGGCGCGCCCGCGAGCGCCACCGACCCGGTCTCGGCGCACGCGTCCACGACCACCGCCAGCGCGGGGTCGTCGAGGGACACCGTCGGCGCGCTCATCGCGTACGACGACAGCGACAGTTCGGGGAAGACCACGAGCCGGGCCCCGGCGGCGCGGATCGCCTCCGCGTGCGCGGCGGCGTTGGCCTCGACGTCCCCTGGGCGCAGGTCCGGTTGGGCGAGCGCGATCGAGAGTGGCGGTCGGGGCGAGGATGCGTCCATACCCGCGACTATAGCCAGCTGCCGAAGTACGGGCCGGGCCGCGAATCCTCAGGGGCGCTGAAGAACGAGAACGCTTCCCGGGCCCGGCGCAGCTCGCGGCAGCCGCCCAGGGCCATCCGGGCCCGCGCGAGGCGGGCCCGGAGCCGGCCGGTTCGGGGCCGCTCGGCGCCGTTCACGACCGGACCGCCGCGAACGCGCGCACCGGCTCGGGAACCGGAGCGGGATCCATGGCCGGGGCGGGCGGGGCCGCGGGCGCCCGGACCGCGGCGCGGATCGAGTTCGCCACCAGGAACCACAGCAGCATCGACAGGACCACCAGGAGGACCCGTTGCGGGATGCCGCGCCAGTCGCCGCCGTCGAGGAAGCCCGGCAGGAACGTGTTCACGGTCGTGGTCAGGAACGTCAGCGCCGACAGTGCGGTCGCCCACCAGGTGCCGTGCCGCACCCACGCGGGCGCGCCGGCCTGCCGCATCCGCACCGCGCACAGCGCGGCGACCACGGTGAGCAGCACGAATGCCGCGCCGGCCGTGTAGCGGTGGATCTGCGCCCACCAGGTGAGGCCCGACTCGGGCGTCCCGGTGCGGAACACCGCGGCACAGAACAGCATGACCGCGGTGGCGCCGAGCAGGAACCGGATGAAGCCCTCGCGGGCCAGCCCCACGCCGCGCCCGGCCAGGACCGCGCACGCCGCCGCGAGCGCCAGGACGGACGCCGGGAACAGGACGACCCCGGGCCAGGTGACGGCGTAGCTCGACACCGGGATCGCGACCGGGTCGACCACGTCGGACTGGGTCAGATGCATCACCGCGAAGCCGGCCTGGGAGGCGGCGACCCCCGACATGGCGGTCACTTCGGCTGCGCGGCTTCGGAAGAAGTCTCGAAACATGCGGCGAACGGTAGGTTCCGGGAAGTCCACTTCCCTCAAGCCGAGGCGTGGAATCCGGCCTCATACCCAGGGGTGAGACGGCCCCTTCGATGCCGTACCCGGGAGTGAGGACGCGCAGGTCCCGAGCGGCATACGGTAGTCCCGTGACCGCCGAGACCGCACCGAGAGCGCCAGCCGTCCGCCGGGTGATCAGCTACCTGATCCCGGTCGGACCGGTCGGCTCCGGCACGTGGCGCTGGCGGTTCCGGTCGGTGCTCGCGCTCGTCGGCCCAGGGTCGGTGCCGTTCGCGCTGGCGCTCTATGGGATTCAGAACCAGATCCTGCGCACGAACTACGAGGTGGGTTCGCCGTTCCTGTTCGCCGCGGCCACGGGCGGGGCGGTGCTGCTGGCGCGGTTCCGGCCGTTCGCGGCGTGGCTGGTGGTCATGGGGGTGCTCGCGGCCACCGTCTCGTTCGGTGACGTGGACGGCTGGGAGCCTTGGCCGCTGACCGTCCCGAGCCTGTTCGCGCTGCTCGTGGTGTTCTTCGCGCTCGGCCGCGACCGCCCGATCTGGCTCGGCGCCCTCGCCTGGCTCGGCTACGCGGCGATCGGGAGCTGGGTGGTGTGGGGTGTGAACTCCGGGCGGATCCCGATCTCGTACAACGCTTTCGCGAACGACAACCCCGGCACCGAGAACCTGCTGCTCGGGACGCTGCTCGGGGCGTTCGCGCTCCTCGTCGGGTTGACGGTCCGCATCTGGCGGCAGGGCCGCGCCCGCGTCGCCGAGGAGGAGCGGGTCGCCGAGGACGAGCGCCAGCGCCGCCGGCTCCTGGAGGAGCGGACCAGGATCGCGCGGGAGCTGCACGACATCGTCGCGCACCACATGTCGGTGATCGCGGTCCAGTCCTCGACGGCGGAGTACCGGCTCGCGGGGTTGGGCGAGGACGCGCGGGCGGAGTTCCGGTCGATCAGCGACCAGGCGCGCGAGTCGCTGGCGGAGATGCGGCGGCTGCTCGGGGTGCTGCGGAGCGAGGACGAGGCGGGTGCGCGCGAGCCGCAGCCGGGGCCCGAGGCGCTGCAGGGGTTGGCCGAGTCGGTGGTCCGGGCCGGGACGCCCGTGGACCTGGTGGTCGGCGACCTGCCCGCGGAGCTGCCGGAGACGGTGGCGCTCACGGTGTTCCGGGTGGTCCAGGAGGCGTTGAGCAATGTGGTCCGGCATGCGCCGGGCGCGCATGTGGACGCGTCGGTCGCCGCCGAGGAGGGGTCGGTGGTGGTTACGGTGGTGAACGGGCCGCCGCCCGGCGGCCCGGCCGCGTCGAGCCGTGACGGTTCGGGACTGGGTCTGGTCGGCATGCGGGAGCGCGTCGCCCTCGACGGCGGGGACCTCGAGACCGGGCCGACGCCCGAGGGCGGTTTCCGCGTCCGCGCGGTGCTGCCGATCCGTTCGACCGCAGAGGAGTCCGCGTGACGATCAAGGTGCTCATCGCCGACGACCAGGCCATGGTCCGTGCCGGGTTCGCGGCGCTCCTGAACGCGCAGGAGGACATCGACGTCGTCGGCGACGCCCCGGACGGGGTCGCCGCGGTCACCGAGACGACCCGGCTGCGTCCGGACGTGGTGCTCATGGACGTTCGCATGCCCACTATGGACGGACTTGAGGCGTCGAAGCGGATCCTGTCCGCGCCGGCGGAGCGGCGGCCGCGGGTGCTGATGCTCACGACGTTCGACATCGACGACTACGTCTACGAGGCGCTCCGCATGGGCGCCAGCGGGTTCCTTCTCAAGGACGCCCCGCCCGGCGACCTGATCGCGGCGGTCCGGGTGGTCGCGGCGGGGGACGCGCTCCTCGCGCCGTCGGTGACGCGGCGGCTCATCGAGGAGTGCTTCAAGTCCCGGCCGGCCCTGCGCCGCTCGTCGCGTCTGGACGCGCTCACGCCGCGCGAGGAGGAGGTCCTGCGCCTCATCGCGCGCGGCCTGTCGAATCCCGAGATCGCGGCGGCCCTGTTCGTCTCGGAGCAGACCGTGAAGACGCACGTGGGCAAGGTCTTCGCGAAGCTCAACCTCCGCGACCGCGCCCAGGCCGTCATCTGCGCCTACGAGACCGGCCTGGTCACCGCAGGCGACCCCCGCGAGTCCTGACCGTGCACCGCCTCCGGCGCACTCGAACTTCTCGAGTCCACTCGAATGGCTGAACCTCGGCCGCCGGCCCGGGGTTGACACCGGGGACTGTCGGACCCGCGCGCGAACCTCGCACCTGTCTTCTCCCCGAGTGGGTGGGTGGGTGGGGACTGGGGATGGACGTTCACGTTCAGGCCGAGCACGCGCGCGTCGACGCGCACCGCCCACCGGCTCGCCGCCAATCCGCCGCCGCGTCCCAATGGAATGTCGCCCCCACCGGGCACCTTTGAAACCGGGGGCGCCTGTGAACCGACACGCCCGACCCCGGGGGCCGGATCCGGCCAGGCCAATCCGCGCCGACTCGCCCCGGAGGCCCTGCCCAGTCCGCCGCCTCTCCGCGACCGTGCCAGCCCGGCGGGCCGGAATCCGGAGCTGGAGACCCGTCGGCACCTCCCCTGAGCAGCGGGGTCTCTGCATTCTCAGAAAATCTCGCCCGCCTATTGGAATGGATCATTCCGCTCTGCTAAGATCGGAACAACTGATTCCGTTCCGTAAAATTTCAAGGAGTACCCATGCGCATCCTGATCACCGGCGCCACCGGAACCGTCGGCCGCAACGTCGTCGAGCAGATCACCGCCTTCGACCCGACCGCCGAGGTCCGCGCCCTGACCCGCAACCCCGAGGCCGACCTTCCCGAGGGCGTCAAAATCGCGGTCGGCGACCTGGCCGCGCCGGAGACGCTCACCGAAGCGTTCAAGGACGTCGACGCCGTCCACTTCATCAACTTCGCCGGCGAGCAGTACGGCGCGATCCCCGACCCGGCCGCTATCGTCGCCCTCGCCGCGGAGGCCGGCGTCCGCCGCGCCACCGTCCTCGGCGGCATCGCCACGGGCCCCCTCGAGCAGGCCCTCTCCGCCAGCCCGATCGAGACGACCTACCTCCACCCGGTCGAGTTCATGTCGAACGCGCTCATGTGGTGGTCCGCGCCGATCAAGGCCGAGAGCCGCATCCGCGAGCCCTTCGGCGACCGCCTCAGCGCGATGGTCCACCCCGCCGACATCGGCGCCGTGGCCGCCCGCGTGCTCCTCGACGGCGGCCAGGACGAGCAGACCCTCGTCATCACCGGCCCCGAGGTCCTGACCATGCACGACAAGGTCCGCCTCATCGGCGAGGCCGTCGGCCGCGAGATCGAGTTCGTCGAGCTCACCGTCGAAGAGGCCCGTGAGAAGTGGACGAGCGAGGGCATGCACGAGGGCCTCATCGCGTTCCTGATCGAGGCGCTCGGCAACACGCCCCCGGAGGGCAGGACCGTCGCCGACACGGTCGAGCGCATCACCGGCCGCCCCGCGCGGACGTTCGCGCAGTGGGCGACCGAGAACGCGGAGGCGTTCAAGTAAGGGGCACAACGAAAGCAGGGCGGCGTCCGATCCGGACGCCGCCCCTTTTGGGTTGAATCTGTGAATTCAGAGGTTGGGTAGCATTCCTGAAACCTCATACCACTTAGAACGATATTCACTGAATTACTTCCATCTTTAACTTTGCGGCATTTACCTCTAACCTCCTTGTATGGCATGGCTCACCCATCACCTCGGGTGAGGACCGCAACCAGCGGTCGCACCCGGCCTGCCATGACGGCCGCGAACCCCGCCGGCCGTCGATGCCCCACCCGAAAGGCATACATCACATGAAACGCCAACGCGTGCTTGCAGTCACGGCTGCCGGCGCCATAGCCACCGCTCTCTCCCTCGCCGCCGGCGCGGCACCCGCCTCCGCCGAGATCCTCGACGCCAAGGCCGCCGACGCCCGCGCCGACCTCCTCGGCAACGTCTCCCCCGGCCTCATCGCCGAGCTCTCCGACACCTTCGGGCTCACCGAATCCGAGGCGTACGACCGCCTCGCGGTCGAAGCGGTCGCCGCCGACCTCCTCGAAGAGGTCCCGGACTCCCTCGACGCCTCCTACGGCGGCCTGTGGGTCGACGAGTCCGCCGACGAGATCCTCGTCGCCACCACCGACCGGACCGAGTTCACCGAGCTGCGCGCCGAAGGGGCCACCCCCGTCCTCGTCGACCACGGCCTCGGCGAACTCGAAGCGGCCGGCTCGGCCCTCGACGCCCTCGCGATCGACGGCCTCTACGGCCACTACGTCGACCTCGAGAAGAACACCCTCGTGATCGAAGCGGCCGACGAATCCGTTGCAGCCGAAGCGATCGACGCGGCGGGCCTCGACCCCGACATGGTCACCGCGGCCACCGCCGAAGCGCCCGAACTGTTCTTCGTGCGCGGCGGCGACGCCTACATCGTCGAGAACTCGTGGCGCTGCTCCGTCGGCTTCTCGGTCCGCCAGGGCTCGACCCCCGGCTTCGTGACCGCGGGCCACTGCGGCTCCGCCGGCGACCAGGTGACCAGCGGCGAAGCCGCCCCCGGCACCTTCCGCAACTCGGTCTTCCCCGGTTCCGACCGCGCCTGGGTCGCCGTGGGCTCCAGCGAGCCCCTGTACGACGACGTGAACATGTACTCCGGCGCCCGCGACGTCGCCAACGCCAACCAGGCCGCCGTCGGCTCCTCCATCTGCCGCTCCGGTTCGACCACCGGCTGGCACTGCGGGACCGTCCAGGCCTTCAACCAGACCGTCCGCTACGCCGAAGGCGCCGTCTACGGCATGACCCGCACGAACGTCTGCGCCGAGCCCGGCGACTCCGGCGGCTCGTTCATCACCGGCAACAGCGCCCAGGGCATGACCTCGGGCGGCTCCGGCAACTGCCGGACCGGCGGTGTCACCTACTTCCAGCCGATCGGCCCGGCCCTCTCCGCATGGGGCCTGACCCTCGTCACCAGCTAGTACCGCACTGAACCGGGGACCGGCCGTCGTCGAAACGGCCGGGCCCCGGCCCGTCCGGCGACATCACCCGCAACCGACCGGCCCGGCCACCTCCGCACGGGGTCGGCACTGCAACGCCCGGCAGCTGGCGGGCATGGTCCGAGCCGCATACCGAGTTCATGAGCGACGGCGCAAACGGCAGCCGAAGCGCCCCCCTCGGTGACGCTCCCTTCGCGTCCGATCAGACCTCGGCCACCGCGGTGTCGAACCCGCGGACCTCGGCCTTCCACCGCACCTCGGCGCCGACCCACGACGCGGCCCGCTCAACAGCCGCGTGCAGATACTCCCGGTCGGCCCGGGCGTCGTCCCACTGCGCGGCCTCCACCACGAGATCACCGTTGCTGCGGCGCAGCGCGACCCGCCCGGGCAGGTCGCTGCCGACGAACACCGGCAGACAGTAGTAGCCGAACGTGCGCTGCGGCTCCGGCACGTAGATCTCGATCTTCCAGCCATGGCCCCACAAGCGCTCCATGCGCTCGCGCAACCACACGAGCTGGTCGAACATCGACACCGCGACCGGCCGCTCGGCACCGGTGAGCCGGGTCCGCCTCACCTGCGGGTCGATCCAGGCGCGGGCCTTCCAGCCCTCCACGGCGACCTGCTCGACCCCGAGCTCGCGCAGCACCCGCTCGGTGTCGACGATCTTGAGCCGGAAGTAGTCGGCGACGTCCTTGGTGGTGCCCACGCCGAGGTTCCGCAGCGCCGTGGACACCATGTAGCGCAGGCACTCCTCGTCGTCGGCGTCCCACAAGTGCTCGGACGGTATGGCGCGCTCGGCGAGCTGGTAGACGCGCTTGAAGCCGCCGATCCGATCGGTGCACGCGACGTCGCCGTACCAGAGGAGGTGCTCGACGGCCCGCTTGTGGTCGGTCCGGAAGTTCCAGCTGTCGCCCATGTTGGTGACCGACCCGTTGCCGCGGTGCATGGCACCGTTCGGGAAGTCGGACACGGTGATGGCGCCGCGCTCGCGCAGGAGCGCGATGACGTCCGCTTCGGCGGCCGCGAGGTCGGGGGTGTGGTACCGCTCGCGCCACGCCTTGCGCCGCCGGGCCATGTAGGGCCACGCGGACACCGGCAGCAGGGACATGGCATGCGCCCAGTACTCGAACGCGACGGGCGTCCTGCGCCGCTCGAGGCTCCGCACCGCCTCGTCGACGTCGAGGCCGCGGGCGAGCAGCGTCAGCTCGTGCGCGCGCCGCACGGCCGAGATCGTGTCGAGCTGGATGCACCCGAGCCGCTCCAGGACGGTCTTGAAACGCGTGGCCTTCGGCCGCAACTGCGCGGCGATGGCGATCCGCCGGGCGTCAGCCAGCCGCAACGATTCAGGCACTGCACCCGTCCTCTCCAGAACCAATGACGATCGCCCCCGACGCTACAACCGGGGTACGACAACTCCGTACCGCGCCCGCACACCGGCTCACACCATCGAGGGACACCGCGGCCGCGGGCCCGGGTTCCTGTCACACCCGCCCGGGAGGATCGCACCTATCTTCCCCGGGGCGGGTGGGGGCTCGGGATGGCACTCCTACTACCCCGCCCACCCCGCCCTTCGGGCGGCGCACGTCACGCCGCGTTCGGCGCCACCGCGACCGCGCCCGTCTCCGCGCGCGGATCGGCCGCGCCCTCCGCGTGCCCGTCCCCGTCGACCTCGATCAAATGCGCGTGCCCGAAGCCGCTCCCCGCCGCGGCCGGCTCGACCGCGAACCCGCGCTCCCGCAGCCCCGCGCCCCAGCGTTCAGGGCTGCCGTCCTCCAGCTCGACATCGGTCGCGTACGCGCCGTCCCAGGTCCCGAACCCGGTCTCGCCCGGGAACAGCCGCCACCGCGGCGCGCCCACCGCAGCCCCGACCGACTCGCCGCCGTGCAGCACCCGCGCGATCAGCTGCGACACGATCTGCGGCTGCGAATCCCCGCCCATCGACCCGGCCACCAGCCGCAGCGACCCGTCGGCCCGCGTCACCAGCGCCGGCAGCAGCGTATGCGGCGGCCGCCTGCCCGGCCCGTACTCGGCCGGATGCCCCGGCTCGAGACTGAAACCGACCCCGCGGTTCTGCAGGCCGATCCCCGTGCGCGGCTCGAAGACCCACGTCCCGAACCCGGCCGCGTTCGACTGGATGTACGAGACCCCCATGCCGTTCCCGTCGAGCACCGCCATGTACGTCGTGCCGCCCGCGGCCTGCCGCACCGGCACCTCCGACTTCGCGTCCGGTCGGATCCGGGCCGCGCGCTCCCCGGCCGCGGCCAGCAGGTCCGCGACGTCGGCGCCGTCGAACAGCCGCTCCGGCCGGTCGTACCCGGCCTGCCGCGACGCCTCGACCAGGTAGTGCGCCCACAACGGGTCGCCCGGGTCCGAGGGCAGGTCCAGCCGGTCGGCGATCGCCAGTGCGAGCAGCAGCAGGTACCCCTGCGAGTTCGGCGCCGCGGACCAGATCCGGTGCCCGAACGCCTCGACGCTGAGCGGCTCCTCCCACTGCGCCTGCACCGCAGCCAGATCGGCCTCGGTGAACAGTCCCTGTCCGAGCTCGACGAGCCCTTGCCCGAAGTCGCCCAGGTACAACCCGTCGCGGCCGCCCTCGGCGGCGGCCCGCAGCGCTGCGGCGGTCCGCTCGCGCTTCACCGTCGCCCCGGCTTCGAGCCCGACCAGGTCTTCGGCGCCCTCGACGCCGTCGAGGAGCGTCCCGGCCTTCGCGAGCATCGCGGTCGCGGGCCAGCCCTGCGACGCCAGCTCGATCGCGGGCGCGAGCAGCTCCGCCATCGGCCGGGTCCCGAACCGCTCGTGCAGCGCGAACCAGCCGTCGACGCAGCCGGGCACGGTCGCCGAGCGGATGTCGTTCCGGAATGGCATCGCCCGGTGCCCCTCGGCGCGCAGCGCCTCGGGATCGGCGCCCGATCCGGCCCGGCCCGAAGCGTTCAGATACGCCGGAGTGTCCTCGCCTGGGACGTGGACCAGGGCGAACAGGTCGCCGCCGAGTCCGCACAGGTGCGGGGCCACGATCGTCAGCGCCGCACCGGCGGCGATCGCGGCGTCGACGGCGTTGCCGCCGTTCGCGAGCACGTCGGCGCCGATCCGGCTGACGTGCGGATCGACGGAACAGACCACACCCTGGTCGACCACGGTGACTCCTTTGCGCAACCGCCGGCAGCGCGCCGGGCGGGGGACGGGATCGCGCCGAACCGCAGGTCCGGCACCGCCCGAAGCCTACCTTGCCGCGCGGCTAGTGACGAGTGTCCCCGCTCGCCTGCGAGATGCGGTACGCGCGCCGGAACCACTCGACGTATCCGATGGCGAGGAGCGCCAGCACCCCCAAGTGCTGCAATGCGTTCAGCTCCCCGAACAGCACCAGCGCGATGACGCTGAACACGACCAGGGTCCGCACCAGCGCGCCCGCGAAATCGCCACGCCGGCCCTTCGCGATCAGGTCGCGGCGGCACGCCCCCGGCAGGACCAGCAGCGAACGGACCCACCCGGCGGCGTACAGGGCACCGGTCGCCCCGAGGAGCACCCATGCGGCGACCGGTGACGCCGGCAGGATCCAGTCGACCACGGTGAGCGCCACCGCGGCGCGCAGCGCCCACTCGTACCACCGCCACGGCCACCGCCGCAGCGTCATGTCATAGGTCCGCTGCGCCTCAACGGCATCGGCCTCGCCGAGCGAATCCCGCCCCGCGGTCTCCCACGCCGTCCGCACCCCTGAGCTGAGCCGCCCGCGCGTCTGGAGGACCTCCGCCAGGTCGAGCCGCGCCGCCGCATTCGCGGGCTCGAGTTCGACCGCCCGTTCGTAGTGGCGCTGGGCGCGCCGGTGCCGCAGGTGGTAGTCGTAGATCCGGCCGGCGATGTGCTGCACCCACGCGTCATCGGGCGCCCGCTCCAGCCCCTTCTCGACGAGGTCCCTGGTCGAGGCGAACTCCGCGTCCTGGTACTGGACCCACGCGAGCTGCATGTAGTACCGGCCGTTGTCGGAAGTCGTCTCGATCGCGGCCCACAGCGACGCGGTCGCCTCCTCCGGCCGCTCCAGCTCGAACAGGATGTTCGCCCGCAGCCACATCGCGTCGGCGTTCTCGGGCTCCTCCTCGACCGCCCGCCCCGCCCACGTCAGGGCGTCGGCCTGCCGGCCGGCCATGTGCAGGCACCAGGCCAGCAGCAGGGCCGAGACCGAGCGCTCACCGAACCGTTCGACGCCCCGCTCGAGGACTTCCGCGGCCGCGTCGTACCGGTCCTGCTCGATGAGGTCGTGTGCGCGGCCCTCGACGGCACCGGAGATGAAGCCCGGCCAGGTCCTGGCCACCGCCTTGAGGACCTGCCCCTGCGCCCGCGGGGGCACCGCCCCCGTCGCATCGGCGGCATCACGCATTCGCGACTCCAGATCAGTGCTTGGGGTATCGGCGTTGGGGTACCAGGTCCGGACGCGAGACACGGTTCCACGACATCGGACCGCGTGCCGGTGCTCACGACGGGTGCTTTTGTCCGCCGACGGACCTAGCATAGAGGTGGACCGCGTCCACCTGTACGCCCAAGTCTCTTGTACGGTGGAGTTTCCGCGGTGGGGACGAGAGGAAGAATCGGAACTGGTCATGGAAGAGCCGACACAACCAGCTGACTCAGCCGGCCCGATCTCCTCGACGGTGCACCGGTGGCGGCGCCTCGCCGTCCGACACGACCTCGAGTGGAGCGAGCTCCTGCTCATCGCGCTCAACCTCTACGGTCTGCGCGGCAACAACACCGAGGGCATGCGCCTCCGACTCAACTCGGAGGACGAGGAGTTCATGCTCGTCCTCCCGGCCGACCGCGCGACCTCGCCGTTCAGCCTCCGCGCCCACGTCGACCCCTCCTCGCCGCAGCACGGCCTGAGCGAGCTGTGCGTCGACGGCACCCCGGTCGCCGAGATCATCGAAGCCGAACCGGGAGAAGAGGTCCGCGGTTACCTTCGCGCCGAAGGCACCGCCGCGACACTGCTGCTCCAGGCCGACGTCGACTCCGCCGACCTGGTGAAGTGCTACCGCGATCTGCTCGAGGCCCTGGCCTCCGACCTGGCCGACGACGGCGAACGGCACCTCTTCAACGAGGTCACCCTCTCCGCCGGCGGCGCCCGCGACGAGCAGCTCGTGGTCGAGCACCTCCTCGCGGTCCGCGAGGCCATGACCGCCGAAGGACTCCCCGAGTCCACGACCCTCGGCGTCCTGACCCCGGCCCTGCGCACCAAGGCCGCGTTCGATGAACTCGCCGAGAAGGTCGGCCCGATCCTGCTGTTCCTCACGACCGAGACGTACAAGGACGACAGCGCCGAAGTCGCGGCCGAACCGATCGTGCCCGAGGACGCCGCTGCCGCCGACCCGGTCATGCCGGTCGCGAGCCGCCAGTCCGAGCGCCTCTCCGAGATCCTCTCGGCCGCACGCGAAGCCGGCCACCGCACCTCGTTCACCTACACCGTCGGCAGCGAACCGCTCGACGAGATGCGCGCCTGGCTCCTCCCGCTCGCCGAGCAGACCACCATGTGGCCGTCGCTGACGATCCTCCCCGCAGAGACCCCCGTCGACGACTCCCAGCACGTGGCCGCACCCGATGAGCGCCTGGACTTCTTCCTCGAGGCCCGCCGCCTCCTGGAGCAGATCTTCGCGCCCACCCAGCTCCGACCGCAACCCTGGCGCTGCTACCGCGGCCTCTGGTACCGCCAGCACGCCGGAGAGCACCTCGAAGGCCCGTACGTCTAGACCGGGCTCGATTTCGCAAGCGACAGAACAAGTACGACCCCAGGGGACTTCGCGTGACAACGCGGAGTCCCCTTCTTCATGAGCGGAACGACAGTCCCTCGGCTTCGCGACAGTTCCACCGACGGAACCGGAAACGCCACTCAACCTCACTCAGGGCGATCATCGGCCGCGCACTCTGCCAGCCCTCAATTTCCCGATATCGCTCCTGGTCGCGCAAAGGCCTGAAAACACAAATGGCCCCCACCGCTAAGGTGGAGGCTTTCGACAAAACGAAGACACAGAAAAGGCCCGACACACTGTGTCGGGCCTTTTCGTTATGAATAATGTTTGGCGGTGTCCTGCTCTCCCACACCCCCTCGGGTGCAGTACCATCGGCGCTGGAAGCCGTAACGACCGGGTTCGGAATGGGACCGGGTGTGTCACTTCCGCTCTCACCACCAAACAAACCCTTGAAACCACACGGTCTCGAAGAACCTGCCTGGTCCTGAGCACACGGTGTGTTGTCTCAGAATCGCATAGCGTGCGTGAATGTCTCGTTCTATCCGGCTTTCGCTGGCCGTAGTGTTGTGTTAAGTTCTCGGCGGTTAGTACCCGTCCACTCCAAACCTTGCGGCTCTTCCATGT
>NZ_WIAO01000015.1:66451-135787 GCF_009451885.1 Glycomyces albidus | reverse complement strand
TTAGCGTGGGACATGAAGGCCTCCAGGTCGTGAAGCAGTGCATTCAGCAGCTCCACTTCACAACCGGAGGCCTTCACCTGTCAGACGAATCCGCTACAACCACGGAACAACGTCCCTGAACATCACAACTAGGCGGCGCCCGGCGGCGGATCCCGGTGCCCCGGTCGCGGATCGGGCGACCGGGACCGGGATCCGCGCCCGCCTCGTCTGCGGGAGGGCGTCCCGGACCGGTGGCGGGGGCGACGCCCGATGCGCTGGACCGCGATCGGGCCGGCAGCGGCCGCGATGCGCCCGGGTGAAAGCGACCGGATCGCAACGGCCGCGACCCCTTCCGGCGCACCGCAAGGTCGCGGAGCGAGCGCGCTCGACATCCGGACCCTCCCGCATCCGTGCCCTGCACTCCCACATCAGGACCCGTGCACCCCGGATCCGGTCCCTCGACCCTTGATCCGGTCCCCGCCCCCCGGATCCGGTCCCCCCACCTTGGATGCCGAGCGACTGCCGCCGGATCAGAGCGACGGCGCCTTCCGATCCCGAGCGGATCCGGCGGGCGGCGGTACCGTTGGACCCGTGCTGTACGGACGCGACACGGAGACCGCCGCCCTCGCCGACCGCCTCGCCCGCGCCCGGGAGGGCCGCGGGTCGGCGCTGGTGGTGCGGGGCGAGGCCGGGATCGGCAAGTCGAGCCTGGTGGCGGCCGCCGCCGAGGCCGCCGCGGACTTCACCGTCCTTCGCTGCACCGGCGTCGAGACCGAGCACGCCTGGTCCTTCGCGGGCCTCCAGGCGCTGCTGCTGCCGCTGACCGGGCACCTCGAGTCGATCCCCGAGCACCACGCGTGCGTGCTCTCGCGGACCCTGGGCCTCGAAGCGGTCCCCGAGAAGGCCGCCCCGCCCGCCCACCTCCAGTTCACCGTCGGCCTCGCCGCACTGAGCCTCCTGGGTGCGGCCGCGGCCCAGCGGCCCGTCCTGTGCGTCGTCGACGACGCCCACTGGCTCGACCCCGACTCCGCCGACGTGCTCCTCTTTCTCGCCAAACGCCTTGCCGCCGAACCGGTCGCGATGCTGCTGACCGTCCGCGAAGGCTACGCGCCCGACTTCCCCACGCCCGGGCTCGACGAGATGCGCCTGGGGCCCCTGGACGAGGAGGCCGCCGGGGCGCTCCTGTCCGAGCGGTTCTCCGCGCTCCCGTTCGACGCCCGCAGCCGGGTCCTGCACTCCGCCGAGGGCAACCCGCTCGCGCTCCTGGCGCTGCCCGCGGTCGAACCCGACACGCGGCTGGCCGCCGACTGGACCGGCTCGCCCTCCACCACCACCCGCCTCAAGCAGGTCTTCGGCGACCGCATCGAAGGGCTCCCGGAGGCGACCCGCACACTCCTGCTGCTCATCGCCGCGGCCGACACCGCCGACACCGGCCTCGTCCTCGACGCGGCCGCGAAACTCGGCGCGCAGCTCACCGACCTCGCCCCCGCCGAAGCCGACGACCTCGTCCGCTTCCAAGGCGGCCGCTTCACGTTCGGCCACCCGCTCATCCGCTCCGCGGCCTACCAGAACGCGCCCGTGTACCGCCGGCTCGAGGCCCACCGGGTCCTCGCCGAGGTCATGGACCCCGACGACCACCGGCGGCCCTTCCACCTCGCCGCCGCCGCGACCGGCCCCGACGAGGAGATCGCCGCCGCGCTCGAGGCCTCCGCCGAATGCGGCGCCAAGTGCGGCGGCCACGGCTTCGAGTACACGACCTTCGAACGCGCCGCCGAGTTCACCCCCGAAGGGCCCGAACGCGGTCGGCGGCTCCTGCGCGCCGC
This sequence comes from Glycomyces albidus, assembly GCF_009451885.1. Lineage (GTDB taxonomy): Bacteria > Actinomycetota > Actinomycetes > Mycobacteriales > Micromonosporaceae > Glycomyces > Glycomyces albidus. The sequence continues at coordinate 133,985 of NZ_WIAO01000015.1, read as the reverse complement.
CGAGGCGGCCGCCGCGGCCGGCAACGGCCCCAAGGCTCGCGAACTGACGTTCCAGATCGGACGGTCCTCGAGCGACCGGGCCGTGCACGCCCGCGCCTGCCTCATCGCCGCCATGGTCGCCACCTGGGACAACGATGTGCGCGACGCGTACCGCCTCTACATGGAGGCCGCCGACCACTACACGGCCGCCCAGCCCGAGGCCGCCGGCTACCCGCTGTTCCGGGCCGTCGAACTCTCCTGGCAGGCAGGGGACTTCTCCCGCGCCGAGGTCGCCGCCGACCACGCCGAACGGCTCGCCATCGACCACTCCCCGTGGGTCCGCGACCTCGCGGTCGCCACCGCCGGGTTCAACCGCTCCTGCACGTACACGGTCACCGATGCGGTCGAGGCCCTGCGGCGGCTCATCGCGATCCACGTCGGATTCGGCGACGCCGTCACCCCCGAGAACCGCGCCATGGTCGCCTGGTGGCAGACCCTCGTCGGCGACATCGAGGCCGCCGAGCAGACCGCCGCCACGACCGTCCGCCTCGCCCGCGAGACCGGGGCCGCCGGGGCCCTGCCGCGCGCGCTGACCCTGAACGCCCTCACCGAGTTCCACCGCGGCCGCTGGAAGGACGCCGAAGCGCTCGCCTGGAGCGCCGTCGAACTCTCGGTCGAGCTCGGCCAGAAGATCGGCCCCGTCAAGTCCCGCGCCTACGTCCTCGCCCCCATCGCGGCCCTCCGCGGCGAGGCCGACCGCGTCCGCGACCTCGTCGAGGCCGCCGCGCTCGACTCCCCCGGCAACCACCTCGTCCCGATCGACATCGCCACGGCACTGCTCGACTTCTCCATGGGCCGCAACGAGGACGCCCTCGACCGGTTCATGGCCCTGCTTGACTCCAGCGCCCCCGGCGACGCGCTCCCGTACGTGCCCGTCGCCGTCGAGGCCGCCGTCCGCGCCGGCGACCCGGACCGCGCCGCATCCGCGTTCGCCTGGTACACCGCATGGGCCGAGGCCTCCGGCCACGACCACTTCGCCGCGCTCGTCGAGCGCTGCCGCGGCCTGCTCGCGAGCGACGCCGACGCCGGCGCCCACTACGAGCGGGCCGCGGAGCTCCACCGCGCCGCCGAACTCGCGAGCCACGGCTTCCCGTTCGAGTCCGCCCGCACCGACCTACTCCTCGGCGAATGGCTCCGCCGGGCCCGCCGCGTCAACGAGGCCAAGAGCCGCCTGCGTTCGGCCGCAGCGGTGTTCGAGCGGCTCGGCGCCGAACCGTGGACCGAACGCGTGCGCCGCGAACTCCGCGCCGCCGGCGACGCCGGACCCGTCGAAGCGGCGCCGGACCTCGCCGGGAAGCTCACTCCCCAAGAGCTGCAGGTGGTCCGCCTCGCCGCGGCCGGACTCAGCAACCGCGAGATCGGCGAGCAGCTCTTCCTCAGCCCCCGCACCGCCGGATACCACCTGTACAAGGCGTATCCGAAGCTCGGCGTCGCGTCGAGGACCGAACTCGCGAAGCTCGGCCTGTAGCGCCGTCCCGGTCGAGCCCGCCGCCGGATTCGCGGTGCCGCGCGGACGCGTGCCCCGCGCCTGCCGCGCCGGGCGGGCCGGTGCCTCAGAGGCCCCGGCGCTTCAGGAAGTCCAGGACGGCGCGGTGCCAGGCGTCCGGCTGCTCCAACATGAGGACGTGTCCGGCCTCGATCCGGACGTGTTCGGCGCCGGGGATGTGCTCGGCGAGATAGCGCTGGTTGGCCGGGTCGAGCAGGAGGTCCTCGGTCGCCTCGATCACGAGCGTCGGGACGGCGATCGACGCGAGGTCGCCGGTGGTGTCGACCGCGCGGACCAGGGCCGCCTGGGCGAGCGCGCCGCCCGGGACGGCCGCCGCGGTCCCCTTCACCATGGCGGCCACCTGCTCCGGGGACAGGGCGTTCACGAAGTCCCGGCTGAACGCCGAACTGAGGACGAAGCGCGCGAAGGCGTCCCGGTCGCCGGCATCGAGGATCGCTTGCCACAGGTCGAGCGCGAGCCGCGCCCGGTTGTCGGCCTCGGCGAGACCGGCCGCGAGGACGAGGCCGGCCACGCGGTCGGGGTGGCGGACGGCCGCGCGCACGGCGACCGCGGTGCCGAGCGAGTAGCCGATGATCGTGAACCGCTCGGTGGCGGCCGCGGCGACCAGGGCGTCCGCGAGGGCGTCGAGCTCCAGCGGCGTGTCGTCGGCCGGGTAGTCGGAGCCGGTGACCCTGTGCGTTTCGGCGAGGAGGGGGACGAGGCTCCCGAAGTTCGCCTCGATGCCGCCGCCCGCGCCGTGCGCGAGGACGATGCCGGGGCCGGAACCGGTGACGCTGGTGGTGAGCGAAATGTTCGTCATGCCGCCGACGTTATGGTCTGACATCAGTGTGAAGGTCAAACGCTTGTGTCGGAGGTCATGGTGCTGATCGGTGAGCTGTCGCGACGGACCGGAGTGAGCGCCCGGCTGCTGCGCTACTACGAGGAGCAGGAACTGCTGCACTCCGAACGCGACGCCAACGGCTACCGCTCGTACACGGAGGACGCCCCGGAGCGGGTCGCGGTGATCCGGGAGCTCCTCGAGGCCGGGCTGCCGACGAAGGCGATCCGCGAACTCATGCCCTGCTCGACCTCGGACGGACTCAAGCACTGCGAGCGTTCGCGCACGGTCCTCAACGTCGGCCTCGACCGGCTCGACGAGCAGATCGCCGAACTCGCCAAGAAGCGCAGCCTCCTTGCGGGCCAAGTGAAGACGGCCTTGAGCCGCCCGTTCGACCCGGATCCGGACCGGGTCTAGCGGTCCGGCCGACACCTGGACCGGTCCGGGTGGCCCGGTCGAGACCCGGACCGGTTCGGGCTGGTTCGCCGAGACCTGGGCTTGGTCGGCGGCCACAGCTCCGGCCTGCCGGGCGAGCGCCGGCCGCGTTCGCGCCGAGCGCCGGCCGATGGCTCATGCGGCCGCGCTCGGACCTGCGGCCCGAAGCCGCTCGAACGACTCGCCCCTCCCGGCCGTGGCCTTGCGCGCCCGGTCTCGGCTAGCAGCTCCCGCCGCCGTCTCCACCGCCGCCGCCGGAGTCGCCTCCACCGCCCCAGCCGCCCCCGGAGTCGCTTCCGCCCCAGCTCCAGCCGCTCGAACTGCTGGAACCGCCGGTGTCGCAGTCGGATCCGCGGGAGCCGGCGCCGCCGGAGTCGCCCGCGTACAGCGGCGTGTACGCCGACCCGCTGTCGGAGTTCGAACTGTTCGCGCCGCTTCGCTTGCGGGACTTGCCGAACTGCTTGTCGTAGGTCCGCCGCGCATTCGCGCTGAGCCGCGACCGCAGCTCGGCCATCTCCGCGCGCTTGCGCCGCGCCTCGGCGCGACGCGCCCTGGCCTTGGGATTCGACAAGGCCATGGCGATGACCAGCGCCGCGACGAGCACGATCGCGCCGATCACCAGGCCGTTGAACTGGGAGCCGCTCATGCCGCGAGTCTAGGGACCCGCGGCCACTGCACCCGGTTCTCCCGGCCGCATCCCCGAAGTCCCGCAGGCCATCAGGGCCGGCGTCGGCCGGCGAGGACGCCCAGGCCGACACGGCAGCGTGTCGGCGAAGTCGATCCACATCAGAATCCGGGCACACCGGAAGCCTGTTCCGCCCTTGGGGTCGGGCCCCCGGATCGCAACTGTGCCCGGCGGGTCCGACACGACCGCGGTGCTCAGCCGCGGCGGGCCCAGGTCCGGGCGGCGGCCCGCTTGGCGTCGTTGATCGTCTCGACCTCGACCACCTCGATGCGGTGGCGTTCGGACACCGATCCCTTCGGGACGATCGCCGTCTTGAAGCCCAGGCGCGCGGCCTCGCTGATGCGCCGGTCGGCGTTCACCGTCCGGCGGACCTGGCCCGTCAGGCTCACCTCGCCGATCGCGACCAGGTCCGCGCTCACCGCGATCTCTTGCTCGGCGCTCACCAGCGCCAGCGCCAGCGCCAGGTCCAAGGCGGGCTCGCGGACCCGGATGCCGCCGATCGTGGTCGCGTACACCTCGCGGTCGAGCAGGCGCATCCCGCCGCGCCGCGTCAGCACTGCCAGCACCATGTTCAACCGGGCCTGGTCGAGCCCGGAGACCGTGTGCCGCGGGATCGCGCCGTCCTTCACCGACTTGCCCAGGAGCGCCTGGACCTCGACCGGCACCGCGCGGCGGCCCTCCATCGTCACCGTCACGCACGTGCCCGGCGTCGGCTCGGTCGGCGCGTCGTCAAGGAACAGGCCGGAGGGGTCGGCGAGCGAGACGATGCCGTCCTCGGTCATCTCGAAGCAGCCGACCTCGTCCGAGGGGCCGAACCGGTTCTTCACCCCGCGCAGCAGCCGCAGCATCGAATGCCGGTCGCCCTCGAAGTGGACGACCGTGTCGACCAGGTGCTCCAGGGCGCGCGGCCCGGCGATGTTGCCGTCCTTCGTGACGTGCCCGACGAGGATCACGGCCATGTTGCGCGCCTTGGCCTCCTGCGTGATCGCCGTGGCCACGGCCTTCACCTGGGTCACGCCGCCGGGGACGCCGTCCGTGTCGGGCGCGATCACCGTCTGGACCGAGTCGAGGACGAGCAGGCCGGGCTTGACGTCCTCGATGTGGCCGAGCACCGCCCCGAGGTCGGTCTCCGCAGCGAGGTACAGCTCCTCGGAGAGGCACCCGGTGCGGTCGGCGCGGCGGCGGACCTGGGCCGCGGACTCCTCGCCGGTGGCGACGAGCGCGCGGCCGTACCCGGCCTCGCCGAACCGGTGTGCGACTTCGAGGAGCAGCGTCGACTTGCCGACGCCGGGCTCGCCGGAGATGAGGGTCACGCCGCCGGGGACGATGCCGCCGCCCATGACGCGGTCGAACTCGCCGATGCCGGTGGGCAGGCTCGCGGCCTGCTCCGAGGAGACGGTGCCGATGCGCATCGCCGGCATCGCGGGCCGTCGCGCGCCGGTCGACGCCGACGCGGGCCCCGCGGCCTGGCGCGGCGGCGCCGCGGTCTCCTCCATGGAGCCCCATTCGCCGCACTCGGGGCACTGGCCGACCCACTTGGGGACGCGGACCCCGCATGCGCCGCACGCGTAGGCGATTCGCTGGCTCTTCGGCATGGCGCCAGCTTACGGGCCGGGACCGACAGGGGCGTTCGAAGCGCCGCCGGTGCCGCCGGACCCGCGCGGCGCCACGGGGAACCGTGGCCGGTGCGGCGCACGGGGCGTCCGCGGTCCGGTCCGGCCGGACCTCGCTCCGTTGGACAAGTGGGCGAAAGCGGTTTGCCGCGCTGTTTAGACTTGCGGCATGAACGCAGCGGAGCCCCGCGACGGCTCACCGGCACTCTCGCTCGAACCGGCCCCGGCGCCGGCCCGGTCGCAGGGCGGCGCGGTCTTCTTCGACCTCGACAAGACGATCATCGCGAAGGCGAGCAGCCTCGCCTTCTCGCGGCCGCTCTATCAGGGCGGCCTGCTCGCGCGCCGCGACGTGCTCAAGGTCGGCTATTCGCACCTGCTGTTCCGCCTCGGCGGCTCGGCGGACGAGGCCCAGATGGCCCGCACCCGCGACGCGGTCGCGAAGCTCTCCGAGGGCTGGCCGGCCGACGAGGTCAAGGCGATCGTCGAAGAGACCCTCGAAGAGCTCATCGCGCCCGCGGTGTACGCGGAGGCGGCGGCGCTCATCGAGGCGCACCGCTCGGCGGGCCGGGCCGTGGTGCTGGTCAGCGCCTCCGGGGAGGAGATGGTCGCGCCGATCGGGCGGATGCTCGGGGCGACGGACGTGATCGCGTCCCGCATGGTCGTCGGCCCGGACGGGCGCTACACCGGCGAGATCGACTTCTACGCCGCCGGCCCGGCGAAGGCCGAGGCGATGAAGGCGTTCGCGGCCGAGCGCGGGATCGACCTGGCCGCGTCGTTCGCGTACTCGGACTCGATCACCGACGAGCCGATGCTGCGCGCCGTCGGCTTCCCGCGGGCCGTCAACCCCGACCGCGGACTGCGGCGCCTCGCCCAGGAGGAGGGGTGGCCGCAGCTGACGTTCCGGCGCCCGGTCGCGCTGCGCCCGCAGCTGTCCCGGCCCAACCGGCTCAAGGTCGCCGCCGCCGGGATCGGTGTTGCGGCAGTTGCCTACGTGGTGTGGCGAGTATGGAGGGACCGGCGCCTCCGGACCGCTTGAGCAGCGCTTTCCGCAGATGGGTAGCCTCAGCGGGATGGAACGCAAACAACCGGCCCGACTGGCCGACGTCGCCCGAGCCGCCGGTGTCTCGGTGGCCACCGCCTCCCGCGTGCTCAACGGCTCCCCGCACCGGGTGAGCGACCAGCTGAGCGAGCGGGTGCGCGAGGCGGCGCGACGGTTGCGGTACGCCCCCAACGTCGGCGCGCAGGTGCTCGCGCGCGCGACGTCCCAGACGGTCGCCCTGCTCCTCCACGACGTCACCGACCCCTATTTCGGGCAGATCGCGGGCGGCGTGCTCGCCGAGGCGGCCCGCCGGAACGTGCGCGTCCTCATCGCCGACACCGGCATCGACCCCGACTCCGAGGTGCAGCACCTCGACTCGCTGCGCGGCTACCGGCCGCGCGCGGTGATCGTCGCCGGTTCGCGGACCACGGACAAGGCCGCCGAGCAGCGGCTGTCCGAGCACCTGTCGGACCTGCTGGAACTGGGCGCGACCGTGGTGTCGGTGGGCCAGCCGGGCCTGCCCGGCCGGGTCGTGCGCCCCGCCAACCGCGAGGGCGCGGCCAGTCTGGCGCGGTTCCTCTCCGAACTGGGCCACCGCCGGTTCGCGGTCGTCGCCGGCCCCGAGCAGCTCCAGGTCGTGCGCGAGCGCCGCGAAGGGTTCCTGTCGGCGGTGCCGGAGGACGCCGAGGTCGTCCACGTCCCCGCCGAGTTCACCCGCGACGGCGGCTACCAGGCCGGACGCCGGCTCCTCGAGGGCGGCCAGCTCCCGACCGCGGTCTTCGTGACCTCCGACGTGCAGGCCACCGGCCTGTGCACGGCGCTCCGCGAAGGCGGTGTGAGCATCCCCGACCAGGTGTCCGTCGCCGGGTTCGACGACATCCCGATCGTGCGCGACCTCACGCCGTCGCTCACGACGGTCGCCCTGCCGCTGCACGACATGGGCGTGCGCGCCCTGGAGGCGGCGCTGGTCGAGGACGAGGACTACCCCGATGAGCTGTCGGTCGACGCCGAGCTCATCGAGCGCGAGTCGACCGCCCGACCGCGGGCCTGAGTCGTGTCGAGCAGGGCGGGGCCGTCCGGCCCCGCCCTTCGGCTTGTCCCGAATGTGGGTTTTCTCAACCTCATGTAACGGAGTGGAAACACCAGTGGGCCGCATTGCCGGCGGCCGCGCGCTAAGCTCATGAATCAGAGCTGTTCTATATGTTGGGACGTCGATCGGTGTCGCCGGGTGAATCCGCTCTCATCGACGAATCGGCAACCGCTTAAACATAGGGAGATTTAGATAGATCTCCAGGTAGTGCGGCTCCAACTGAATAGCCGAACCTGTGACCTGCAAACCGATCATGTGTCAGCGGTGGACCCGTTGGCAGAGCAGGCGTAATCTCGGCGGTGGATCCGGATCGAACCGTGGTGCAGTCCGATTCGGGATCCAACGGAACCGAAAGCCTTTGCGAGCCGGAAGCGTCGTCGTTACCGCCCGGCCACACCGCAGGGGCATATTCAGGGTTGGAACTGGATTAATGGCAGTGCGGCCGTATCCGGCTCCGACTGGAACCAATCCGGAAGGAACACGATCATGGTGCGAGTCACCGTCGAGGCCGAGACGCCCGTGTCGCCGGTCAGTGGCGAAACGCTCTCCAAGTCGGACGCGGAGCGCATCGCGGGTGTCCTCAAAGCACTCGCCGATCCGAACCGCCTGCAACTCATCAGCCTCATCCAGGCCGCCCCCGAGCAGGAGGCCTGCGTCGCCGAGCTGACCGAGCCGCTCGGGCTCTCGCAGCCCACCGTCTCCCACCACCTGCGCATCCTCGCCGAGGCGGGGGTCGTCCAGCGCGACAAGCGCGGGGTGTGGGCCTACTTCCGCCTCGTCCCCGAGACGATGCGGATCGTCGCCGACCTGCTGACGCCGCCGAAGCGGCGCCCGCGGCGCCGGTGAACCCGCGGACGCCGGGGCCGAACCGGAGCCGGAGCCGGAACCGACCGGCACCGGATCGGCCGCGGACGTCCAGCCGCCGGAGCGCGCCCTGAGCCGCGCGCGGGTGCGGCACGACTGAGACCTGCACACCCGGCCGGAACCGCGTGCGGGCAGCCTCAGACCTCCGCGCCCCGCCGGCGGCGCGGTCCACCGGCCTCGAGATCGACGGGGCCCGGATGCGGTGCGGCGCAGCGAGGCTCTCGCCGTGCCGTGGAACGCGGCCGACTGTGAAAACTGAAAAACGCCGTCTCGACTGCGCTTGCGCCAGGTCATACACTCGTCACATGGCAGGCGTACACCGCAGACGAGGGCGCCTCTCGAAAGAGGGCCGCCGCCTCCTCGGAGGCGCGGCGCTGCTCGCCGTCTTCGCGCCGGTCACCGCCTACACGCTCAACGCCGCGATCGCCCACGTCCAGTCCTGCGGGACCGAGGTGGAGCTCCAGGTCGCAGCCGCCCCCGAGATCGCCGCCGTGCTCGATGACTTCATCGCCGCCGGCGGCGGCGCGCCCTCCCGCGGCTCCGACGTGTGCGCCGACATCACCGTCCACGCCGCGGCCGGCAACGCCGTCGGCGACGCCGACGTCTGGATCCCCGAGACCGCCTTGTGGCGCAACCTCCCCGAGTTCGCCGCCGCGGACCAGTGGGAGGTCCTCCAGGAGTCCACCGCCTCCAGCGCCGTCGGCATCGCCCTCCCCGAGGGCGCGGCCGCCGACCAGATCCTCCCCGACGAGACCCGGGTGGCCCTGCAGGACCCGCGCCGGCACGCCGCGAGCCTGATGTGGATCGTCATCTTCGGCGTCGACGAGTACACGGTCGAAGAGGGCGACGCCGAAGGCGACGCGCCGCCCGTCATGTCCGCCCCCGAGGTCGCGGCCCACAACGCCGCCGGCGGCGAGGCCCTCCAGGTCCCGACCGGCGCCGCGCAGGTCGCCCAGTTCGAGTACCCGATGTTCGCGCGCGCCGACCTCGACGAGGACGAGCGCGAAGCCGCACAGAACCTCCTGCGCTCCTACGGCAGCGACCAGTACGGCGAGCTCCTCGCCCAGCACGGCCTCACCCCCGGCGTCCCCCAGCCCGCGCCCTCGTCGACCGAGGTCGTCGCCGCCGCGCTCCGCGCCTGGGACGAGCGGTGAGAGCCCTCTAGGACTCCTTCGCCAGCGACTGGTTCAGCACGTCGTTGAAGACCTGCCACGCCTCCTCGGAGCGGAAGTCCATCACGTCGACCGTCGACCACGCGTGGAACACCCCGTCCTCCGCCGCGGCGAACACGCTCAGCGAGCCGCGCCAGCGACCGAACACCTGCGTGCGCTCGGCCACCCCGATGTCGCCGTTCTGCATCTCCTGGAGCGGCTGGTACGGCAGGGACTCGCGCATCGCCTCGCGGGCCTCCGGCGGGCAGTCCCCGGCGCACTCCTCCCAGCCGACCGTGATCGTCGACTCGCCGTCGTCCGCGGTGCAGACCGCGGCCCGGCCGTCCTCGGTGCACTCGAAGCCCGCGGGGACCCGGAACGCGAAGGGCCAGCCGGAGTACGCCATCGTCTGGGTCCGGGCGCCGTCCTCGAACAGGGTGCCGCCGACGCGCTCCTCGGGGGCGGACTCGTCCCACTGCGGGACCTCGTCGCTCTGCTGGTCCTCGTCGCCGGCGTCGGAGGGCGCCTGGGAGACGTCGCCGACGGCGGCGCTGTCGGGCGGTTCGGCCGTCGAGTCCCCGGGGTCGCCGCCGCTGCCGGACATGAGGATCCACACGCCCACGACGAGCGCGAGGATGACCACGACCGAGCCGACGCCCACGAGGATCGGGACGAGCTGCGAGCGCTTCTTCGGCGGCGCGATGATGACGACCGGCGGCGACCCCGCGTAGTTCGCGGCGCTCGGCGAGGCCGGGGGCGGGGAGGGCGGTCCGGAGGGCGAGGCGGGCGCGGCCGAGCGCTGCGCGGCGGCCATCTGGTGGGCGGCGCGCTGGGCCGCGGCCGCGGGCCCGACCGGGAGCGGCCCGGTGGCCGGGCCGAGGGCCAGCAGGCGGTCCATGATGCGGTCGGCGCCGCGCAGGCGCGGGTCGTGCAGGACCACGACGTACGGCTGCTCGGCCTCGAGGTCGGCGACGAGGATCGGGGCGTCCTCAGGTCCGGCGGTGGCGTACGCCCAGGCGACGGTGTCGGAGAGGAGCCCGCGGCGGGCCGGGTCCTTGGAGGAGGTGGCGCCGAGGGTCAGGATCTGCACGGGCCGGCCGCTCTCGTCCTTGCCCTCGCACAGCTCGTAGGCCCCTTCGACGCGCGCGGTCGCGACGTCGTTGTACGGCCCGACCGTGCGACTCATCGAAGCCCCCTCAACCTGCGATACGCCGAGCGCTATCCGGGCGTGCGAGCCGTAAGAAGCGCGGAATCACCACTAAGTATGGCCCGGCCCCGCACGCCGCGCGACACCTGGCCGAACGCGTCCCGCGGCGGGCGCCCCGGACCTCCGTCGCGCGGCCGGGGAGGGCTCGGTCCGATGACCGAGGCGGGGCCGAACGCGAGCCGGATACGCTGGCCGCGTGACGAACTTCCTCAGCCAGGGCCTGGCACTGGCCGCTGCGACGAGCGAGATCCCCGAGGCCGAGGGCGAGGGCGACCTCGTCCAGTGGGTCATCGGCCTCATCGACAAGCTCGGCGAGGTCGGCGTGGGCCTCGCCCTCATGATCGAGTCCGTGTTCCCCCCGATCCCCTCCGAGCTGATCCTCCCCGTCGCCGGATACCTCGCCTACGAGGGCCAGATGAACTTCTGGCTGGCGATGTTCTTCGCCGCGCTGGGTTCGATGGCCGGGGCGTACATCCTCTACTACGTCGGCTACTTCTTCGGGCGCGAGCGCACCCGGTGGCTGTTCGAGAAGCTGCCCCTGCTGGAGCTCAAGGACTTCGAGCGATCGGAGAAGTTCTTCGCCAGGTGGGGCGGCATCGCCGTCCTGGCCGGGCGCTGCCTTCCCCTGGTACGCAGCGCGATCTCGGTCCCGGCCGGGATCGAGAAGATGCCGTTCTGGAAGTTCACCGGCTACACCCTGGTCGGTTCGGTGATCTGGAACGGGATCTGGATCGGGCTGGGCTTCGGGTTCGGCCCGACGATCTCCCCGATCATCGAGCAGTACTCGGGGCTGCTCAGCAAGATCGTGGTCGTGATCATCGGCGGCCTCTTCGCGTGGTTCGTGATCGCGCGGATCATCAAGCTGATCCGCAACCGGCGGGGCGGCGGCGAGGACCAGAACGGCGGCGCCGGGCACTCGGACACGATGATCCTGCGCCGGGTGCGGTAGCGCGCTTCACTCTTTCCGGTTGCGGCCCTTCACGTTCGCGTGAGGGGCCGTTTCGCGTCCGCGGGACCCGACCCGGGCATATGCGTCATGCTCACATTCTCGGTGCGCAACGTCGCATCTTTTTCGAATTTCTTCGCGTCTGGGCGTAACCGCGCCCCCGCCTCTCCAGTTATTCAGGGTGGCCGCAACACGAAGCGGCCGGGCCGGAGTGTCACCGGCCCACGGACAGCGAGCGCGGTCCCCGATCCGCCGGCGATCCAGTCGGTGCGGTCGCGGCTGGGGGTCGCATGAGCAGGTGCCGCTTCGGCGCGCGCCGCCATCAGCCGCTTGTCGACCACGGACAATCCAGCGATCTAGTGCCGCTCGGCGGCCCGGTCAACGCTGCTTCCCCAGCGACCGGGCCGGATCGGCACGAGGAAAGGCAATGAAGCAGATGAAGATGCGCACTGTGCGTACGGCGGGCCTCGTCGGGGGCCTCGCCACGGGGGCTCTGCTGCTCGCGGGGACGGCCGTTCAGGCCGCCGACAACGTCGAGGAGTCCGCGGGCGACCTCGTCATGGCGACACCGGAGGCCCTCGGGGGGCTCCCGGTCTCATCCGACGCGGTCGGAGGAGTCACCTCCGGGGTCACCGAGAAGGTCCCGGGTCTCGGTGCGGTCGGCTCCGTTCCCGGTCTCAGCCTCCTGGCGCCGCCCGCGGACGCCAAGGTCGACACCAAGGCCGACGCGAAAGCCGACGCCAAGGCGGACGGCAAGGCGGGCGCCAAGGCCGAGGCCAAGGGCGACCGGGACGACGACGAGCCCAAGGGCGACCGGAACGACGCGCCCCGGGGCGGTCAGGACGAGGCGCCCCAGGGCGGTCCGCTCGACGCGCTGCCCGTGGGCGACCTGCTCAGCGGCCTCGGCGGCGGCCTTCCGGTCCCGCTGCCCTTCTAGGGCGAACCCGAACACGGCCAGGGCGCCCGCCGCGCCCCGGTCGACACGGACGGCGGACCGTCCGGCCCAGGACGACGGGCGGAACGGCGAACGCGACATGGTGGTGCACCGCCAGCGCCGCGCGAGCCCGACCGCGGTCGCCCGACCGGACGGCCCGCCGACCGCACAACTCTCCCGGTTTCAATAGCACCCCGTTCACAGGCGAGACCCAGCTCGCCTTCATCGAACGTGCACAAGCCATTGGAGCCACGGAGCTTCACGGGGGACGTGATGGAACAGCAACAACCATTTCCCTGAAAGGTGAACTTCGTGCACAACTCATGGGCTCGCAAGACCGCGCAGACCGGACTCGTCGCCGTCGGGGCGGTCCTCGTCGCCGGCGCCGGCACCGCCCACGCCGACGGCACTGACGCGACCACGCAGGACAACATCGGCGCGGTCTCCGGCAACCAGGTCATCGCCCCGATTCAGGCGCCGATCAACATCTGCGGCATCGCCGCGGCCGTTCTCGGCACCGCGAACGCCGGCTGCGAGGGCGGCGCCGACGCCGAATTCGAAGGCGCCGGCACGCTCACCAGCCAGAACAACACCGGTCTGGGCAACGGCAACCAGGTCTTCGCGCCCGTTCAGGCCCCGGTCGACGTCAGCGGCATCGCCGCCGCAGTCGGCGGGCAGGCCTGGGCCGGCTCCGAGGGCGGCTCGTCGGCCACCGTCGCCGAGTCCGGCCGCGTGACCGAGTCCGGGAACACCACGACCCAGCGCAACATCGGCGCCCTCTCGGGCAACCAGCTCCTGGCCCCGATCCAGGCCCCGATCAACGCCTGCGGCAACGCCGTCGCGGTCGGCGGCGCGGCCGACGCGGGCTGCGAGGGCGGCTCGGAAGCCGACTACAGCGGCGCCGGCCACCTGACCACCCAGGACAACGTGGGCCTCGGCAACGGCAACCAGATCTTCGCGCCGATCCAGGCCCCGATCAACGTGTGCGGCAACGCCATCGCGGTCCTCGGTGTCGCCACCGCGTCGTGCGACGGCGGTTCCGAGGCCGAGATCCCCGGCAACGACCGGCACGAAGGCCACGACAGCCACAAGGAGCTCGCCACCGCCGAAGCCGCGGACATGGACCTCAACGAAGAGGCCCTCCCCGTCCCCGGCCTCGACACCGTCGGCGGCGCCGTCAGCGGCGCCCCGGTGGTCGGCGGCCTCGCGGGCGGCCTGGTCGGCAACACCACCTCCGAAGGTGTTGCGGACACGGCCACCGACGCGGTCGCGAACCTGACCGAGCTGGCCGGCGCGGGCGTCCTCTAGGACCGAGCGAAGGGACCCGCGCCGCCCCAGGCGCGGCCCTGCAGATCGATGCGAATCCGACGACTCGCGCCGCGGCCTCCGGGCCGCGGCGCGGCTCTGCTCCCGGGCCGCGGCGCGGCTCTGCTCCCGGGCCGCGGCGCGGCTCTGCGCCCGGGACGGCCCGCGGTCAGTCCCCGACCTCCTTGAGCCGCGCCGCGAGGGCGTCGTTCATCGAGGTGAAGCCGCCCTCGGTCTCGTTGATGGTCTTCCCCATGAGCGGCACCAGGATCCCGGTGAACCGCTCGCCGTGGGTGAGCATGGTGGTGCCGTCCTGCTGCGGTTCGAGCACGAAGTAGTGCTCGCCGTCGAACAGCCCGCCCGGGCCGAGCTTGCCGAGCCAGCGGATCTGCCGGGCCGGGGAGACCCGCAGGACCCGCGGCCGGAACGTCATCGGCTTCCCGCCGGCCTGCATGAACCGGACCTCGAGGCGCTCGTCCTCGGCGAGGAGTCCCGAGACCGCGGTGATGAACGGGTTCCACTCCCCGTAGGCGGGGAAGTCCGTCAGGACCGCCCACACCTCGTTCGCGCGCGCGTCCAGGTGCACGGTGGTCTCGATCCGGTGCTCCTTGCTCCCGGCCCAGATGGCGTACGCGGTGATGGCGGCGACGATGACCGCCGCGACGACCAGGATGATCACAGTCCAAGACTCCAGAATTGAATGTTGCCGTTGCTGTCGCCGGTGGCGGCGTACTGCGTGCCGTCGACGGTGACGTCCACGAGTTTGGCGACCTCGCCGCCGTCGGGCTCGAAGTAGACCACGTCACCGGTGTCGACGCTGACCGCTTGGGCCGAGTTCCAGGTGTCGAGGCACAGCAGCGACATCCCGTGCGCGGTGTCCACCATCTCGTAGTGGTACTCGTCGTCGGTGCTGCCGTACTCGATCGGGGAGAGCGCCGGCGTCTGCGAGTCCATGTCCCAGAAGTACAGGTAGCCGCTCTCGTCGTAGAGCATCGCGTACGGTGTGCCCCAGTAGTAGACGACGCCGAACGCGGCGGTGACCAGCGTGTCGTCGCCGGCGGTCATGTTCAGGCCCCAGGGCTCGCCGGTGAGGCCGTCGACCACGTCGACCTCCTGGGCGGAGGTGACCGCCGCCAGGTTCGTCGAGACGCCGTCCGCGGAGGCGTAGAAGCGCGGGTAGCCGTACCCGCTCGGGATCGGGTAGCGCGCGACCGTGACCTGCTCCTCGAGGTCGTACAGCTCGAACTCGGACTCGTTGAGGACGCCCAGGGCCGCGTGGCCGTCCACGGAACCGGTTCGCGCGTACTGGATCTCGGCGCCTTCGTCGACCATCTCCGGAAGGCCGGCCCCGGTGAAGTCCGCGGTTTCGGGCGTCCAGACGTAGGGCTCGTCCTCGGAGCCGATCGCGACCACGATCTCCCAGCCGTCGGACGACGTCGCCGGCCACAGCGCCTGCACACCGGTGGCGAGGTCGAACTCGTCGACCAGTTCGCCGGAGTCCAGCGCCCACTGGCGGATCATGCCGTCGTTGCCGCCGGAGAACAGCATCGGGCCGTCGATCGTCTCGGCGGGCGTCAGGGCCATGACCGTGTCGCCGTGGGCGCCTTCGATCACGGACAGGAGCGTGCCCGCCTCCGCCTCCGACCAGTCGGGGATGAACGAGGTCGCCGTCCCGCCGGCGTCGGCGTCGAAGTCGTCGGCGGTCGTGTCGCGGTTGAAGTACCAGGCGAGGGCCGCGACGATGAGCAGGTCGACCGCGATGAACCCCGCGAGCAGGCGGCGTCCGATCTTCTTGCGCCGCAGCCGGTCCGCGTCGGTCTCGGGCGGCTCGGGGGTATCGCCGGACACCGCGAGCGGCGGCGTGTCCGCCAGGGCGGTGCGCGGCGGCAGCGTCTGCTGCGGCGGGGAGCCGGGCGGCGAGACCGTGCGCGGCTCCGGCGGCGTGTGCTGCCCGGGAGGACGGTACTGCGGCTGGGGTTCGGTGCGCTGCGGGAACACCAGTCCCGGAGCGGCCTGCGGCGTCAGCGGGGACGGCGCGGGCCGCGCCGGGGCCGCCGCGGGCGTGAAGGGGCGCTGGAGCGGGAGCGTCGCGGCCTCCGACTGCGTCCACAGCACCGAGCCCTCGGCGACGACCACCTCCGGCTGGTCGAGGACCGTCGGCGCGACACCGAGCTCGCGGTGGAGCATGGTCGCGACCAGCGGCATGCGGCTCGCGCCGCCGACGAGGAACACGCCCGCGCTGTCGGCGAGGTTCAGCCCCGCGGCGCGCACGACCGCGAGCGTGACGCGGATCGTCTGCTCCAGGTGCGGGCGGGCGATCTGCTCCAGCTCGGTCCGCGTCAGGTGCGCCTCGACGTCGAGCAGCGGGATCGCGATGTCGGACTGCTGGTGCCGCGACAGCCGCTCCTTGGCGCCGCGCACCTCCTCCTGGAACTCGCGGAAGAACCGGCGCTCCTCGATCGTGGTCGGGTCGACCAGGCGCTTCCAGCCCTCCCGGTCCCCGTACACGCCGCCGAGGTGCTCGATGAGCGCGGCGTCGATGTCCAGGCCGCCCAAGTCGTTCCGGCCGTCGAGCGCGACCGTCTCGAACCCGGTCTCGGTGCGGCGCACCACGCTCGCGTCGAACGTGCCCGCCCCGAGGTCGTAGACCACGATCGACGACCCGACGGCGGTGCGGTGCTTGAGGGCCTCCGCGTAGTAGGTCGCCGCCGCCACCGGCTCGGGCACCAGCCGCACCCGGCCCAGGCCGGAGCGGGCGGCCGCGTCCTCGACGACCTGCCGCCGGGCCGGACCCCACTCGGCGGGCACGGTGAGCGTGACCTGCGAAGGGACGCCCACGACGCGGCGGCACTCGTCGGCGACCGCGTCGAGGACGGCCGCGATGAGGTCCGGGACCGGGTACTCGCGCGAGCCCAGGAGCGTCGAGGGCCGGTCGATGAGCCGCTTCGGGTTGGGCTCGAACCGCTCCGGGTGCCGCCGGCCCGCGTGGACGGCGTCCCGGCCGACCAGGAGGCCGCCCTCCGAATCCGCGCACACCGCCGAGGGCATCAGCGGCGCGCCGTCGAACAGCAGCGGCCGCACGCTCCCGTCGGCGCGGCGGACCACCGCGATGGTGTGCGAGGTGCCGAAGTCGACGCCGAGCGCAGTTCCTTGGGGGCCGGGGCTCATGACGAGAATCGTAACGAACCGAACGGACGGCGGCCGCCCCTGCGCACCGCCGGCCGCCCGCGGCCGCGGCCGGGGCGCGTCGCGCCGGTCACCCGCGAATCCGCTTGAATTTGTCTGGTCGCCCGTCGTAATGTCTGAGGGGACTGACACCGACCGATAGGACGAGCATGACCGCTCCCGTGTACCTCGACCCGACCAGGCCTGTCGCCGAACGCGTGGAGGCGATCCTCGCCCTCATGACGGACGAGCAGAAGATCGCCTGCCTGAACGGCATCCCCGAGACCGTCCTCGCCGACGGGAACACCCTCCCGGCCCTCACCAACGAGTTCAACGAAGTCCTGCACAGCTCGGGGAAGAAACCCGACGCCACGTTCTTCCCCCAGGCCGTCGGCCTCGGCGCGACCTGGGACACCGAACTCATGGAGGCCGTCGGCGAAGCCGTCGCCCACGAGGTCCGCGCCCGCGACACCGACGTGTACGCCTCGTTCGGCCCCGTCGCCGACATCCGCTCCAACCCCCTCGCCGGCCGCTTCGAAGAGGGCTTCGGCGAAGACCCGCTCCACGTCGGCGCCATGACGACCGCCTACGCCTGGGGCCTGCGCGGACGCCACCCCGTGTACGTCAAGACCTTCACGCAGATGAAGCACTTCCTCGGCTACGACCACGAGTGGCACCGCTCGCAGAGCTCCTCGTCGATGAGCGTCCGGGCCCTCCACGAGTACCAGGCCGTGCCCTACCGGATGCCGGTCGAGGCCGGCGCGGTCATGGGCGCGATGACCGCGTACAACAACGTCAACGGCGTGCCCTCGATCATCTCCCCGATCATGCAGACCCTGCGCGCCGAATGGGCCCAGGACGGCGAGTTCTTCTTCCTCCCCGACGGCTGGGACGGCGTCAACCTGCACACCACCAAGGGCCAGCCGTGGGACTCCTGGCAGGTCGACCCGCGCGGCGACGTGCCCTACCCCGAAGCCCTCGCCGCCGAGCAGGGCCTCGCCATCGACGCCGACGAGATCGGCGTCTACGCCTCCGCGCTCATGCTCCACGCCGGGGTCAGCAACTTCGCCGACGGCTCCGAACTGCCGTTCGTGCCGAACGCGGCCGAGGCCGTCCGACGCGGCACCCTCGGCGTCACCATGTCCCATGTGGACAATGTGGTGCGCGACTGGCTCCGCTTCCTCGTCCGCACCGGCAAACTCGACGGCGACGCCTGCGAGTACAACCTCATCCCCGCCGACCCGCACCCCCAGGACCGGCCCGAGCACATCGCACTCGCCCTCCAGGCCGCCCGCGAGCAGCTCGTACTCCTCAAGCACGACCAGGCCGCACTGCCGATCCCCGACACCGCCCGCATCGCCGTCGTCGGCCCCCTCGCCGACCTCAACCTCCGCGACTTCTACAGCCCCACCGTCCCCGCCGAACGCCGCCCCAGCCCCCTCCAGGCCCTCCGCGAGCGCTTCGCGCACGTCACCCACCACAGCGGCAACGACACCGTCGCCTGGAAGGCCGGCGACCGGTACGTCACCGTCGCCGAAGACGGGACGCTCGCCGCCCGCGCCGACACCGCCGGCGGCACCGAGACCTTCGAGGTCTGGGACTGGGCGCACGAGCAGCACATGTTCCGCCACCACGCCACCGGCAAGTTCGTCCAGGCGAACCTGCTGCAGCAGAACGACGGCCCGGCCACCTTCGAGAACCAGGCCGGCGCCTCCGGCGGCGGCGGGCCGCGCCTCGAAGCCGTCACCACGGCCATGGAGGACGGCGACGCCTGGTTCACCCACCAGAACCTCCACTACCGCCGCGAAGGCGACACGGTCGAGCTCTTCGGCGTCAACCACGTCCCCGCCGAAGCCGACGGCCCCTACCACGTGCGCCTCGCCGAAGACGGCTCACTGCCGCTCGTCAAGGGACCGGCCGAGCCGATCCTCACCGAGACGATCGTCGAGAACGGCCCCGAAACCGCCGCAGCCGTCGCGGCCGACGCGGAATGGGCCGTCGTGTTCGTCGGCAACCACCCGATGGTCAACGCCCGCGAATGCTTCGACCGGCCCGGCCTCGACCTCGCCCCGCGCCAGGCCGACCTCGTCCGCGACGTCGCCGCCGCCAAGCCCGGCCGCACCGTCGTCGTCGTGGTCTCGGCCTACCCCTTGGCCATCGGCGACATCGCCGCCGACCCCAACGTGGCCGCGATCCTCTACACCTCCCACGCCGGGCAGGCCCTCGGCCCCGCGCTGGCCGAGGCCCTGGCCGGCGACTACTCGCCGGCCGGGCGGCTCACCTCGACCTGGCTGGCCGACACGTCCTCGCTCCCGAAGGCGGGCCCGCGCGCCGACGCATACCGCGTCAGCGACGTCGACATGCTCGAATACGACGTCATCAGCGCCGGACTCACCTACCAGTACTCGAAGGCCGAGCCGGTCTTCGGCTTCGGACACGGCCTGAGCTACACCGAGTTCGCATACGGCCCGCTCCAGGCGCCGTCCGAAGCGGACGCCGAGGAGCGGTTCACGGCGGCCGTGGACGTGACCAACACCGGCGACCGCACCTCCGACGAGGTCGTGCTGCTCTTCGCGAGCGCCCTGGACTCGGCCTACGGCGACCGCGTCCCCGCGCGCCGGCTCGCGGGCTTCACCCGCGCCAAGGACATCGCCCCCGGCGAGACCCGCCGTGTCGAGATCGAGGTCGACCCGCAGCACCTGTTCGTGTGGGACGTGGTGAGCGGCCGGCGCATCGTCGAATCCGGCGAGTACACCCTGACCGCCGGCGACGGCCTCGCGACCGGGAAGATCCGCCTCCACGGCGAGACCATCGCGCCGCTCGACCTCGCCGAGGCGGCGAACGTCTGGGAAAAGGCCACGATCGCGCACGCCCTCACCTACTGGGAGGTCTCGAAGCTGAACACCCTGGCGCGCCAGGGCGGCTACCACTCGACGGCGTCCCGCGCCCCCGGCGCCCACGTCGGGTTCACCCGAGTGGACTTGAACGGCGCCAAGCGGATCGAACTGCGCGTCGCGACCACGACCGCCGACTGGGCCGACCTGTCGGACCCGCGGATCGAGGTCCGCTCGGGCGGCGAGACCGGGCCGCTCCTCGGCGAGGTCGAAGTCCCGAAGACCGGCGGGCTCCAGTCGTTCACCGACGTGTCCGCGGACCTCCGCGGCGCCGAGGGGATCGAGGACCTGTACCTGGTCTTCAAGGCGAGCGGGGTCTACATCGACACGATCCGCCTCGCCCGCTGAACGGCCGCGACCAGCGGCTGCACGAAGTTATCCACAAGTAGGTTCTTCGCGTTCGACACTGACTGCCCCTGCCTGTTGTAGTGGATAGCAAAAACGTCATCAGCCGGACCGGCGGGATGGCGGCGACAGATGGGGATTCGCGAACGTCGCCATACCGAGACCGCGCGCGGGAAGCCGCCCGCGCGGCGGTCCCCGCCGGTCCGAACGCTCCGCGCGGAGCATGCGCGGGCGGCCGACCCAGCCCGGGTCGGCCGCCCGCAAACCGACCAGATTCAGCACCACCGGACCCGGCCGCGGCTCAGCCCGTGCTCAGAGCCCGACCGCGGCGCCGCATCCGACCAGTGCTCAGACGTGATACTCGGTCGCGACCGCCCGGCCGCCGGCGGTGTGGAAGACCACGAACTCGCCCTTCTCCAAGGGCCCCACCGGCACCGTGGTGCCGAGGCGGCCGCTGGTGTAGGCGATCATCTCGTCGATGTGCTCGCCGTGGCCGCAGACGACCGCGGGCTTCCCCGACTCGATGATCTCGTCGAGGCGGGCCGTGGCCTTTGCGGGCTTGCTGGTGCCGAGGGTGAACTCGGGCAGGCCCGTCACGGGCACGCCTTCGGCGGCGCAGTACGGCAGGAGCGTCTCGAGGCAGCGGGCGCTCGTGGAGCTGTAGGCGGTGCCTGCGGGGAACGCGGCGAGCAGCACTTCGAGCTGCTGGGCGCGTTCGCGGCCGCGCTGGTTCAAGGGCCGCAGCTCGTCCTGGTCGAACCAGTCCGCTTTGGACATGGCGACGGCGTGGCGGACGAACACGATCGGGACGGTCTCGCGCGCGAGGTCCTGCTTGAAGTCCGCCAGGACCGGCTGGTCGCGTTCGTACGTGAGCCGGTCGGCGACCCGGTCGAGCGGGATCCACTCGAGGTCGTCGACCTCGCGCGGGTCGACGGCCTCGTCGACCGCCTCGTCGGCCGCGGGTGTCGCGCACCAGTAGTCGACGCGCTTGAGCTTGCCCTCCTTGTCGTAGAAGGAGGGCGCGAGCGGGCGGCCGAGCACGGGCCGGATCCCGGTCTCCTCGAAGACCTCCCGCTGGGCGGCCGCGAGCAGGTGCTCGCCGCGCTTGAGCTTGCCCTTCGGGAAGGTCCAGTCGCCGTACTTGGGCCGGTGGATGAGGGCCAGTTCGGGCCCGTCCGCTCCCGGCCGCCAGAGGACGGCGCCGGCGGCGAAGATCTCGGGTTCTATCAACGGTGCTCCTGCATGAGTTGTTCCTGGAGGTCGACGCCGCCCCGCGGGCGGGACCACAGGCCGAGGGGGCCGAGGCGCCAGGTCCGGGTGGCGTCGTCCATGCCGCGGTCGAGCAGCGAGGTCAGCTGCGCGCGGTGTGCGTCGCCGGTGACCCTCACCAGGACCTCGACACGCCGGTCGAGGTTGCGGTGCATGAGGTCCGCGCTGCCCAACCATACTTCCGGGTCGCCGCCGTTCTCGAAGACGTACACCCGCGAGTGTTCGAGGAAGCGCCCGAGGACGCTGCGGACCCGGATGTTCTCCGACAAGCCGGGCACGCCGGGGCGCAGCGCGCAGATGCCGCGCAGGAACAGGTCGACCTTGACGCCGGCCTGGGAGGCCCGGTAGAGCGCGTCGATGATGCCTTCGTCGGTGAGCGAGTTGCACTTGAACCGCAGCCGCGCCGGCAGGCCCGCCTTGTGGTTCTCGATCTCGCGCTCGATCCGCTCGATCAGGCCCGGCCGCAGCGAGTGCGGGGCGACCAGGAGCCGGTGGTAGTCCTCGTCGCGGGAGTAGCCGGTGAGGTGGTTGAACACGGCGTTGACGTCCTCGCCGACCTCGGGGTCGGTGGTGAGGAGCCCGAAGTCCTCGTAGAGGCGGGCCGTGGTCGGGTGGTAGTTGCCGGTGCCGACGTGCGTGTAGCGCAGCAGGGTCCCGTCGGATTCCTGGCGGACGACGAGGGACAGCTTGCAGTGGGTCTTGAGGCCGACGATCCCGTACATGACGTGGCAGCCGGCCTGCTCGAGCTTCTGCGCCCAGTCGATGTTGGCCTGCTCGTCGAAGCGGGCCTTGATCTCGACGACCACGACGACCTGCTTGCCGGCGTCGGCGGCGTTGATGAGGGCGTCGACGATGGGGGACTTGCCGGAGGTGCGGTAGAGGGTCTGCTTGATGGCGAGGACCTTCGGGTCCGCGGCGGCCTCCTCTATGAGCCGCTCGACCGATGCGGTGAACGAGTCGTAGGGGTGGTGGACGAGGACGTCGCGTTCGCGCATGACCGCGAACAGGTCGGACTCGGGCGGCAGGACCTTCTCGGAGGGCCGGAACCGCGGGTACTTCAGGTCGGCGCGGTCGATGTTCGCGATCGCGTCGAGCCCGGCGAGGTCGAGCGGGCCGGGGAGCCGGTAGACGACCTCGTCGTCGACGCCGAGTTCGGCGACGAGGCGGTCGAGGACGCGCGGGTCGATGCTGTCCTCGACCTCGAGGCGCACGACGGGCCCGAAGCGGCGGCGCAGCAGCTCGCGTTCGAGGGTCTGGAGGAGGTTCTCGGTGATGTCCTCGTCGATCTCGAGGTCCTGGTTGCGGGTGACGCGGAACGTGTGGTGGCCGAGGACGTCCATGCCGGGGAAGAGCTGCGCGAGGTTCGCGGCGATGACGTCTTCGAGGGGCGCGAACCGGTCGGGGGCGACGGCGATGAACCGCGGCAGCAGCGGCGGGACCTTGACGCGCGCGAACCGGGTGGTGCCGTTGCGGGGGTCGCGGACCTGGACGGCGAGGTTGAGGGACTTCCCGGAGATGTAGGGGAAGGGGTGGGCGGGGTCGACGACGAGGGGGGTGAGGACGGGGTAGACGCGGGTGCGGAACAGCTCCTGCATGCGGGCGCGCTCGACGTCCTCGAGGTCGGCCCAGCGGACGATCGCGATGTCCTCCTTGGCCAGGAGCGGGGCGATCTCGTCGCGGAAGTACCCGGCGTGCTCAAGGCTGAGCTGGTGCGCGAGCCCGGCGATGCGGCCGAGGACGGCGTGCGGGGATCGGCCCGAGGAGGTGCGCACGGGCAGGCCGGTGGCGAGGCGGCGCATGAGGCCGGCGACGCGGACCATGAAGAACTCGTCGAGGTTGTTCGAGAAGATCGAGAGGAACCGGACCCGTTCGAGCAGGGGCAGCTCGGGCGATTGCGCGAGGCGCAGGACGCGCCCGTTGAACCGCAGCCAGCTCTCCTCGCGGTCGAGGTACCGGTCGGGTGGCAAACCGGCGTCGACGAGGGGAACAGGGTCACTATTCGTCATACATCACAAGGTTAACGAAGAAAGTGAACCCGAGGTGAACGCGCTTTGAAATCCGCTCATGATCACGGGATCACAGTGCGTGACCATAATGGATCTCCGGGCCCGGGGGCGCGCCCTCTGCCCTCGGCGTCGCCCGTGTCCCGGGCTGGGACCGGGCCGCGTGAAGGTGTCCGCCAGATGACCGGGCCCGGCGCATGTTCCGCCCGGGGCGGGGTATTCCGCGGGCCGCAGTCCA
Source organism: Glycomyces albidus (assembly GCF_009451885.1). Classification (GTDB taxonomy): domain Bacteria; phylum Actinomycetota; class Actinomycetes; order Mycobacteriales; family Micromonosporaceae; genus Glycomyces; species Glycomyces albidus. Next base: position 110,439 of record NZ_WIAO01000015.1, on the reverse strand, counting down.
CCGGGAAGCGAAGGGGGAGCCATGTCCGACCGGATCATGACGTACGACGCCACTGACCAGGAGACCTTCGGGTTCGTCGACGACGAGGAGGAGAACGAGGAGCCGCTCGAGGACGCGATCCTCGACGCGCGGGACTACCGGGAGGCCGACCGCTTCGGCATGACTCCGGAGGAGGAGCGCCGCGGCGCGCCGCTCCAGGATCAGCTTGACGCCGAGATCCCCGATACCGGATTCGCTGAGGACGGCGACCCGCGCACGCCGCGCCCGGGCGACCCGATCCCGGACGAGCCCGACCCGAACGATCCCCTCGAGCCGACGGAACCGGATCCGAACCGCCCCCTCCCGGACGAGCCGGCCCCGCCGCAGCCCTGGTGACGGCCGGGCATACGGCCGGGGCGACCGAGGAGTCCGGGCATCGATGAGGGGGGCGCACCGCCGGTGCGGCTCCCCTCATCGGCCTTCACTGCGGGGAGGTCCCGAATGCACGCATACGAGCCGGGAGCACGAAAGAACCCCCAGGCGAACCTGGGGGTTTTCACTGCGGTCCCGACGGGATTTGAACCCGCGACCTCCGCCTTGACAGGGCGAATGGAGCCGCGAGCCAACTGGGATCTTCTGACATCAACGCTCGTCTACCAGCGGATATGCGGGCGGAGGTTGTCCGCCAAGGTCCGCCGAGGTTCACTGGCATTGGCCCCCCAATTGGCCCCCCCTGGCCCCCTGCGGGCACCGTCTATATGGGAGTGACGCTGCGCGTGCTCGGTCAATGCCTGGCTCTGTCGCTAACCGGGCTTTGACCTGCGAAAACGCGACCCGCTGAGATCGTTCCTGAGGGCCGTTTACGGTCGGGTCCTACCTGGGGTAGGGCCGGTTTCGTCTCAGTGGCTCTCAGCGGGCCGGATTCCGGGATGTCCTTGCTGATCAGAGCCGGATTCGTGAGGGTGAGTGTTCTACGCCCGCAGCGCATTAGCAATACGAAGCGCCGAGGTCGCACGCTTGCGGTTGGAATACGAGCGCGCCGCCGTCGCCGAGGGTCGCCGTTCCATTGGCGTGGACCTCGGCGGTAACGGTGCGCGCCTCTCCGGCCGCCGTCTCGTACGTGGCGACGGCCGAGCCGGGTTCGACGGTGTAGACCTCAAGTTCCCCGGCGTAGTCGGGCTCGACCTCGACAGCCGGATACGTCTCCAGGGTCCACGGCGTGTCGTCGGGCAGGAGCGTGATCCATCCGGAGTCGTCGCGCCACCCGCATTCGGCGTTGGGGTAGCCGCCGATCGCCGCGCACGCGTCGATGTGGGCGACGACGGCTGCGACGGTGTCGACCTCGGCGTCGGGCCGGATGTCGGCGGAGAGCACGGCGGCGGTGTCCTCGCCGAGGGGGACGGCCACGGTCGCCTCAGCGTCCGTCCAGAGCGCGTCGCCCGGTGCCGTGGCGGTGTAGACCCCCGGGAGGGCGAGCAGGCCTGTGGGGTCGTCCTGAGTGCTCCACTGGTCGTCCTCGGCGGGCGGGGCGTGGTCGACGGTGGCGGCGGCGAGCTGTACCGGCCCGGGCCGTCTCGCCGAGGGCGTCACCGTCGTTTCCAGGACGGCCGGGTTGAGGCTCCAGGGGCGGGCCCACCCGCCGCCCTCGCGGGTGGCGTCAAGCTCGATGGTGTGCGCTTCCCCGTTGAGGCTGTAGGCGATGGTCACGGTCGCGTGTTCCATGTCGGGGCGCTGGGTGTAGTCCTCGACCCAGCGGGACGACATGCCGTCGCCGGTCGCCTCCCACTGCCCGGCGGTGTCGTAGTCGACGCCGACGACGGCGAGGTCGGTCGGCGGCTCATATCCGGTCTCGAGGGCACCGGCGGCGAGGAGCGGGTGGGCGTCGGCCTCGACGCCGAGGAGGGCGGCGAGGGCCGGGCCGTCGCCGGTCTCCAGAGCCGCGATCAGCTCGCGCGCGGGTTGCTCTGGCGAGTACCGCTGTCCCTGTACGAGGTAGAGCGTCCCGGCGGCCGCGACCGCAGCGGCGGCGAGGACGGCGACCGCGACGGCGGCCCGGCGCGGCAGGCGAATCCGCCGCGCCCGATCGGCCCGGCCGTACTGCGCGGGCCGAGGGATTCCGGCCGGATGCGGTATCGCGGTGGCGACGGGTGTCGGTGTGGCGTCGGGTGCGAGGGCGGCTCCGCAGGCGGGGCAGAACCGGGCGCCGTCGCGGGTCCCGGCGTGGTCGCAGTCGGCAGCGGCGGCGGGGGCGTCGGTGGTGTCAGTCGGCATCGGCGGGGACCTCCTGTCGTCTGAGTTGTGGGAGTTCTACAACCGGGACCCCGTGCCGGCGGTTGGGGTTCCTACAACCGGCGAGGTCGGCGGCAAGGTCGCGGCGGGGCACGCCCGCCCGCTCCAGAGCGTCGATACGGGCCTCGGCGGGTGGCGTGGTGTCGAACGCGGTCCGCCAGGTGACGACGCCGGGGCCCTCGGCGGCCGGGGTGGTGGCGAGTGCTTCGGCGAGGGCCGGGCCCCACCCGCAGGCGGCGGCGACCGCGTCGGCCTCGACGGTGGCCCGCCGCCACCACCTGGCTTGCAGCGGGACCATGATGCGCTGCACGGTGAAGATGACCGGCCACAGCAGCAGGTACAGCGTCAGCGTCAACGGCCGGGCCCTGGTGTTGGTCGACGGGGCGAGCAGGCGGGCGGCGACCTCGTAGACGGCCGTCAGCGGCAGCGCGACGCCGCGCACCCACAACTGGGTGACCGGGTGGCCTGCCCGCCAGTGGACCAGCTCGCGCCCGAGCAGCGCGGTCAGCCGGTCGCCGTCGCCGACGCACTCGGCGAGGAGCGCCCGGGAGATGACGACGTGCCGGGCGTGTGCGACGACGGCGGGGCCGCCGCCGTCGGTGATGAGGACGTGCGGGACGGAGGCGACGCCGAGGCGGCGGGCCGCTTCGGCGAGGGCCGGTGCGATCATGTCGGCCTCGCGTCCGCTTGCCGCCCGGGCCCCGCCGAAGCGGGTGAGCCGCCAGCGTTCGGCGGCGACCATGGCCGCAGTGAAGGCGACGCCGAGGACGAGCGCGGCGGCGACGTTCCCGGCCGCCATGGACAGCGGCCACGTCGGGTCGGCCTCCCACAGCGCCCGCCACGACCCGGACAGGCCGAGCCAGGCGAGGGACGCGCCGCCGTAGACGGCCCCGATGATCAGTCCGAGCATGGCTCCGAGCTGCCAGGCGATGTCCGGAATCAGGTCCGGAATCGCCACGGGCAGCGGCAAGACGAGGTCGAACAGCACCCATAGCCGCGACTGGACGCCCTCACCGAGGGGCGTCCCGGAGAAGAATCCGAGGACGGCTCCGGCGACGGTGCCGACCGCGCCGAGGAGCACCGCCAGGGGCAGGCCGAACCACGCGCACACGATCGCCGATGCCGTCCCGGCCGGGTGGGCGGCGACGGCCGACCACAGCCAGCGTCCCGCCGAACTCCAGACGGCAGGGCGACCATCCCAGCGGGTCGCCTCGGCAGGGGCTGGGGCAACCGGTCCGACTAGGAGCGCCCCGCACGCGGGGCAGACGGCCGTGGTACCGGGCGGGAGCTTCGCTCCGCATTGATCACAGAACGTCATGCCGAAGTATTGCCCACAAGTGCCACAATCGCGGCACGCGGCCCGCAGGCCCCGCAGCGCCCAGAGAACTCGCGACTACTCGGCAGACTCCCCAGTGCCGTCCGGTCTTGAGGGTTCGGCGCCGTCAGCGGGGGCCACAAAGGTTCCTCGTCCCGGTACCGCCGTCAGCACACCCTCATCGATGAGAACGCGCAGCGCCTTCCGGACCGTGTCGCGAGACAGCCCGTACGCCTGCTCAAGCTGCGGGCCCGACATGATCCGGCGGCCCTCGGCCCAGTCGCCGCGTTCGATGCGGGCGCGCAGGATCGCCACGAGCTGTGCGTAGACCGGCGTAATGGCCTCGTGGTCGATCTCGGCGTCTGCATCCATGCTCTGACCGTAGAGCGGTACACCTACCGAACTACCAGGATCGATAGGTTCACCTGTATGCAGACAGGACCAGACAGGCTGGCTACGCTGGAGCCATACGGAAAGACCCTGGCGACCGCTAGCACCGGCCCCAGGGTGTGGCCTCACCCGACGAAGGGGCGAGACATGGACAGCGTATCGACCAATGACGACCTGGCGGAAGACCCCGAGCCGATGCTCGGAGTCGTCCCGGCCCGGATGAACTGGGTTCGCACCTGGGAAGCCCCCGGGGAAATCGTTGAGCTGTTCCTCGACCAGGTACGCCGTGACGGATGCCTGGTGCTCCGCGTCGGCGACGGCCGAGATGAGCGCGTTGGGACGTTCCAAGCGACAGGCGACCGCGCCGACCGCATCGACTGGCGCGGCTCGGCGACCACCCGACCGGAGGACTGGCGGGACCGCCAACACGGGCGTGTCAACGCCTACCTCGCCGCTACGGCTCCGCCGCCGAGGCGCTGAGGGAACCGACCCCCGGACAGAATTGACAGAATGGACAGAACTCGGTAAAGGAGCTGTCTACCTGGGGCAACGCTGGTCGCAGCGACATGGACAGAACTGTGACAGAACTCCGCCGGACATGGACAGAACCCGGCGGCCGAGATCGGCCGCCGGGTTCTGTCACAGTTCTGTCCGAGTTTTGTCCATGTCCCGAGCGCTCGCGTTTCCGCAGCTCAAGGCATGCTTTACCGAGTTCTGTCCATTCTGTCAATTCTGTCCAAGGGAAGACTCAGAACGAGTCCACGACGAAGTGGACCCCGGCTCTCTCCAACCGCTCCGCCTTCCCGGGCTTGTTCGCGTAACCGATGGTTGTAACCCCGGCGGCCCGCCCGGCCTCAACGTCGGTCACCGAATCACCGATGAAGCAAGCTCGGGACGCCGGAAGGCCGGTTACTTTGAGGGCTTGGTTGAGCAGGTAGGGATCAGGTTTCATCTGTTCGGGTCTCCCAAAGGGCCGACCGATGACGTGATCGACTGCCACATCAAGGCCGCATCGCGTCAGGTAGCTGCCGATCGGGTCCGAGCTGTTGTTGCTCACGATCACAACTCCGATGCCCGCGCGTCGTGCAACTTCAATCAGGTCAGCCATGCCGGCAGTCGGCTGGGCGGTCTCGACGGCCTTCATCTCTGCTCGACTCAGTTGCTCGTCTATCTGCTTCACCCGATCGCGAGAGAGTGACCGGGCCGCGGCCCGAAGCACTTCCATCGGGTCGCTCTCGCCCTTGAGCACGGCGGCAAGCTGAGCGGAATGCTCACCAATGGAGGTGATTAGCTCCAGTGCGATTTGGGGCGCTGGGTACCCGGCAAACACACTGCATACAGGCCCATCGAAGTCCAGCATCAGCAGGGACTTGCGCAGCAGTACTTCCTCTGGATCGAGCCTCATCCGAGGCTCCGAGGAGTTGCGACGTTGACCCACACCGAGTCGAACCAGGCGCGCGCGGAGTCCACGAACATCGATCCCTGCTCGGATTCCTCTCCGGTGCTTGAGAAGTGGAACAGGCTGGCGTCCTTTCCCATCGGGTCGAAAATCTCGACGCGGTCACCATTGATCGGCACCGCATGCTGGACGATCGGATAGAAGCCGAAGAAGACCTCGGAATCGTTGAGGATGAACAGCTTGAACACCGGTGCGATCCCGTGCATTCGGACCTCAACCGATCCGGTGTTGATCAGGCCGAGTTCCTCTAGCTCGTGCACGTCGTTAACGATCGACTCCAACGCGCGGTCGGTGATGCGAGCCATGCGACTGGTCACCGCCTCGGCGTCGTAGGAAGGGTCGACCGGAGTGGGCAGCGCCATCGGCATGCGCATGTCGGAGACCATGACGCGCAGCTTGACGTCCTGTGGGGTCAGCTCACCGAGCCGGATTCGGTCTAGCGGCTCTGACACGACGCCTTTCAGGGTCTCGCCAGAGAATCCGGCGAAGTCGATGGCGACGTGGTCATCTTTAAACAACGCCTCCACGTGCGGACGAAGTTCAACGCTCCGATGCGTCTTGACACGAACCCGGGGAAGGCGCCCCTGTTGCGTCACCACCAACTTTTCCTTGTCCGTGAGGATCTTGAACGCACTCTTCACGGTTTCGCGGGCGACGCCGAAGCGCTGCTGAAGCTTCTGGTTTGAAGGCAGGGTCTCGCCGGGGGCGAACTTGCCAGTCAGGATCGCGGCCTTGATGCGATTTGCGATTTGGACTGAAGAGCTGTCGGTGCTATCTGGGTCGAGTTTCCCCAGGTAGTCGTACTCATCCGTGTAATCCTCCATGCCAGCCAGGCTACCACCTGGCTAGCCAGGATGGAAATTTCTGCCCAGAGTGGTTGACATGGCTAGCCAAGACCCCTAAGGTCATTGCTAACCAACCTGGCTAGCCAGGTTGGTTAGGACGTTCCTTCGCGTCCTCCCGTCCGCCAAGACGCCGTAGGAGGCCCCACATGACCCCCGAGCAGATCGAGACCGCTCTCGCCTTCGGCGCCGTCGCGCCGACCCTGTACGCCGCTCACGCGGTCGGTGACCACTGGGTCCAGTCCCACACCTCCGCCTGCGCCAAGGGCAACGCCGGGGCCGCCGGTCACCTGGCCTGCCTCACGCATGTTCTGACCTACCTTGCTACCTGCCTGGTCGCCGTCCTCGGCGTGACCGCCGCTCTCGGCATCCTCGGCACCCTCTCGGTCCTCGGTGTGGCCGTCGGCCTCGCCGTCAACGGCATCACCCACTACGTGATCGACCGCCGCAAGCCCCTCGCGGCCCTGGCACGGCTGACCGGCCACGGCGGCTGGCTCGACGCCGACCCCGAGGCCGCTTACAAGCTCGACCAGTCCTGGCACCTCGGATGGCTGCTGATCTCCGCGCTCATCACCGTGACCCTTTGACCGGCGAAACCAGGCACTCCGCCTGGTCCGGGCCCGGGTGGCACCCGACCCGCTGACGATGCCAAGCCACAACCAGCACAAGGAGAACGCCATGCCGAAGACCCCGAGCCGCACCCGCACCACCGTCGTCGGTCAGAACCGCTTCGCGAGCGATCGCGCCCGCGAGGCCGCCAAGCGCGACGAGCAGAAGACCACCAAGGCCGCCGAGGACGCCCGGCGCAAGGTCGCCGACGCCCGCAAGGGCCGCTGGTAGGCGAAACCCGGGCCTCCGGGCCCGTGGTCCGTCGGTAGGTGGCCCCTCCGGCGCTGATGATGCCAAGCCATTCCCGTCCGCCAAGACACCAAGGGAGACAACCAATGACCACCGCACTCGCAACACCCGAACTTCCGGACTGGCTCGACGGTGAGCCGTCCTTCTCTGAACTCGACGCGATCGAGATCGAATGGCCGCAGATCGAGGCCGGCCTCGCCGAACTGGACCGCGCCCTCACCGGCCCGGCCCCGGAGCGGTTCGTGGCCTTCGACATTGACCGCGCCCTCGGTGACACCCTCGCCCCCGGCTTTCCGACCTTCTCGCTGTCCTAGGGGTGAGCACCGATGACCATGACGACTACGCGCAGCGCCTACCCGGCCCCGGTTGAGCACCTGGTCCCGCAGGCGCGGGCCCTGGCTGACGAACTGGGTTCGATCCCGTCCCGCAACCAACTCAAGGCCCGCCTGCGGATCGGCGCGCCCAAGGCCAACGCGGTCCTTGCCGAACTCGCCGACTACGTCCCGAACCCGGCCCCGGCCGACCCGGCCACCGCGACGGCCCCGCACGAACCCGCCGCCGCACCGGCCTCCACCGGGCCCGCTGAGGACGAGACCCGCGAGTCCCGGCCCGTGGTCGACGCGGCCCCGGCCGAGGTGAAGCCCGAGGCCGCGACCCTCGCAGACCCGGTCGCGCCCGCTCCCGCCGCTGTGGCGGACACCGGCACCACTGCGGCCGAGCCGGTCGCCGGGCCCGCCGAGGCGGACCCGCCCCGGACCCGCCGCCGTCTGGCGACCTGGCCCGTGCTCCTGCTCATGCTCCCGGCCACGGTCGCTATCTGGTCCGGCTGGGTGGGCCTGGGTCAGCTCGCCGGGTTCGGGCCCGTCCACCCGCTCCCGGGCATCGCGGACTCGTTCGTGATCGATACGTCCATCACGCTCCCCATCGGGATGGAGACCTACTCCGCCTATGCGCTCTATGTCTGGCTGTCGGGCCGGGCCGGTGCCAAGGCGATTGCGTTCGCCCGCGTCTCGGCGCTGCTGGCGCTCGGGATCGGCGCGGCCGGGCAGATCGCCTACCACCTGATGTCGGCCGCGAACGTCCCTGCGGCGCACCCGCTCATCACCGCCGCCGTCGCCTGCATCCCTGTCGCCGTCCTCGGCCTCGGCGCCGCCCTGGCGCACCTGGTCAAGGAAGACGCCTAGACCTCGCCCCGGCGGGGCCGGTCAGCTGCTCGACCGGCCCCGCCCCTACCGCTCCGAACTGGAAAGGAGCCAACGACTATGACGATCGAGAACTTCGATTGGAAGGCCGCCGAGGCCGAGCTGAACGGCGACCGGGCCGAGGTCGAGACCATCGCCCCGGACGAGGACTACATCGACGCGGCCGCCGTCCCGGTGGACGACGCCGAGGCGCACCGGGCGTGGAACGCACCCGAGGCCGACCGGCGGGCCCCGATCCTCCCGGCCTGGGTCCTGTCGCGGTCCGGTCTGGCGGCCGAGCTGACCCGGTTCGGGAAGCTCGTGGCCTACCGGTGCGCCTACCACGGGGTGCGCCTGCCCCTCTACGGTGCGCGCCTGGCGGCGTGGTCCCCGGTCGGGACGGCCCGCGTGGTCGGCGCGGTCTGGCGGTGGGCCTCGGACGCCGAGGGCCGCCCGATCCGCTCCGACGCGGTCACCGCGCACGACTACGCCGCCTATCAGGGCCTTGTCCGCCTGCGGGACCGGCATGTCCGGTTCCGGGGCGCGCTCACCATCACCGGCGCGCTCGGCCTGACCGGTGCGGGTCTCTACCTCGGCTTCGGTGCCCCGGACCCCCTCGCCTGGTCGGCTCTCGGCGGGACCGTCGCCGCCCTCGGCCTCGCCGGGAAACCTGCGGACAAGCCGCTGGTGACCCGGGCCGTGGTCAAGGTCAAGCTGCGCCCGCTGACCTCGCCCATGGTCGAGAAGGCGTTGTCGCGCATCGGTATCGCCGCGTTGACGGCGATCGCCAAGGGCGGGGAGGGCATCCACTGGCCCGAGCCGATCAGCCGCGACGGCTCCGGCTGGCGGGCCGTGATCGACCTGCCCGCCGGGACCACCGCCGTTGAGGTGATCGACCGGCGCGACAAGCTCGCCGCCGCCCTCGCCCGCCCGCTCGGGTGTGTGTGGCCCGAGGGCCAGTCCGATGTCCACCCGGGCCGCCTGGTCCTGTGGGTGGGGGACACCGACCTCGCCGACGCCAAGGCCGTGGCGTGGCCGCTCGCCAAGGGCGGCACGGTCGACCTGTTCGCGCCGTTCCCGCTCGGCGTCGACCCGAGGGGCAAGGCTGTGACCGCTGACCTCATGTACACGAACTGGCTGGTCGGGTCCATTCCCGGCATGGGCAAGACGTTCCTGGTCAAGCTGCCCGTGCTCGCTGCCGGACTCGACGCCCGCGCCGAGGTCCAGGTGTTCGAGCTCAAGGGGACCGGTGACCTCGCCTTCGCCGAGCAGTACGCCACCCGCTACGCCTCCGGTGCCGACGACGAGGAGATCGAGGCCGCGCTGATCGCCTTGCGGGACTTGCGGGCCGAGTGCAAGCGGCGGGCCCGGATCATCAAGGGCCTGCCCCGGGACCTGTGCCCCGAGAACAAGGTCACGCCCGAACTCGCGAGCCGCAAGGGCCTCGGCCTGCACCCCCTCGTCGTCGCGATCGATGAGTGCCAGGAGCTGTTCAGCCACCCCGAGTACGGGAAGGAGGCCGCCGAGCTGGCGGAGAAGGTCGTCAAGCTCGGCCGCGCCCTCGGCGTCATCCTCCTGCTGGCGACGCAGCGGCCCGACAAGGACAGCTTGCCGACCGGCGTCTCGGCGAACGTCGGCACCAGGGCGTGCCTGCGGGTCATGGGCCAGGTCGAAAACGACATGATCCTGGGGACCTCGGCCTACAAGAACGGCATCCGGGCGACCATGTTCACCAAGCGGGACCGGGGCGTGTTCTACCTGGTCGGTGCCGCCGACGCGGCCCTGATCGTCAAGGGCGCGTTCGTCGACGGGCCCGCCGCCGACCGCATCGCCGCCCGCGCTCGGGCCCTGCGAATCGAGCGCGGCACCCTCGCCGGTCACGCCGCAGGCGAGGCCACCGCCACGGCCGCCGCTCCCGCGCACCACGTCCTGGACGACCTCGCCGCCGTCTGGCCCGGCGGCGAGGCCAACGTGTGGAACACGGTCCTGGTCGACCGCCTCGCCGAGCTGCGCCCCGAGGTCTACGGGCAGTGGACGGGCCTCGCCGACACCGCCAAGACCGAGGCGCTGACGGCCGCCGTCAAGCCCTACGGGCTCTCCACCAAGGGCGTCGGCCGCCGCGTCGGCGGCGAGGTCGTCAACCGGCGCGGCCTCAACCGAGGCGACCTCGACAAGGCCCGCGAGGGCCGAACCGGAGGCCGATAGGAGCCGCTAGCGCTAGCGGGCCCCGCGCTAACGATAGCGGGCCCGCTAGCACCCCACACCACACCTGATCAGGGCGTTAGCCGCTAGCGCCCCTAGCCGACCTCACCCAAAAACCAGCCGAATGGAGCAACCGTGACCCTCTCACTCGCCGCTACCGCCCTCGGCCTCGCCGCCGCCCTCGCCTACCTCTTCCGCTGCTGGGCCTTCCCCTACGGCCGCTGCTGGTGGTGCCGATCCGACGGCCGCAACGCCGCCGGTTACTGCAACGCCTGCCACGGCACCGGCCGACGCGTCCGCCTCGGCCGCCGCCTTTACGACGCCGCCCGCCGCGAATACCGCGACGGCACCAAGTAGCCCGTCCGCCAACCGTTCGAAGGGACACCGAATGCCATGAAAGCCAAGGACCCGAACCACCAAGCCGAGCAGATCGTCCTCGGTGCGGCCATGCTCGACGGCCGCACCGTGCCCAAGCTCGCCGCCCTGATCGACGCCGGATCGTTCGAGGTGCCCCGCCACGGGCTCATCTGGGAGGCCATCGCCGCCCAGCACGCCGACGGCGCGCCCACCGAGGCCGCCGCCGTCCTCGCCCGCCTCGCCGACGAGGGCCACCTCGCCAAGGTCGGCGGCGGCCCGTACCTGCACGACTGCATCGCCGCCGTCTCCTCGCCCGCCTCGGGTGAGTACTACGCCGGCCGAATCGCCGAGGCCGCCCGCCGACGGGAAATCAAGGTGGTCGCCGCGCGGCTCAACCAGTACGCCGAGGCCACCGGCGAGAGCGTCGCTGCCGTCCTCGACCGCTCCCGCACCGCCCTCGACGCCGTCGCCGCACCGGGCGAGGCGTGGCCCGCTCCGGTGCCGCTGACCGAGGCGCGCGTCCTGCCGCCGTTCCCGGCCGCGTGCCTGCCCGACTGGGTCGGGGACATGGTCGACGCCGTCGCCGAGGCCACCCAGACCCCGACCGACCTCGCCGGATCGATCGCCCTCGCCGTCCTCTCGACGGCCGTGCAAGGCCGCCTCGCCGTCCAGGCCGGGCCCGACTGGGTGGAGCCGTGCAACCTGTTCACCTGCACGGCGCTGCCGCCGGGCAACCGCAAGTCGTCGGTGTTCGCGGCGATGGTCCGCCCGATCCTCGACGCCGAGGCCGCCCTCGCCGAGGACGCCCGGCCCCGGATCATCGAAGCGGTCACCGAATCGGAGATCGCCCGCCGCGCCGCCGAGCAAGCCCTCGCCGCCGCCTCCAAGAACCCCGGGGACCCCGACCTCGCCAACGGCGCCAAGTCCGCCGCCCGCGAGGCCGACGAGATCACGATCCCGGTGTCGCCCAAGCTGGTCGCCGACGACATCACGCCCGAGGCTGCCAAGAGCCTGCTCGCCGAGCAGGGCGGACGCCTCGCGATCCTCTCGGCCGAGGGCGGGATCTTCGCGACCATCGCGGGCCGCTACTCCGGTGTCCCGGACCTGGACGCGTTCCTCAAGGGCCACGCCGGGGACATGCTCCGCGTCGTCCGCAAGTCGGCCCCGGCCGAGTACGTCGCCGCCCCGGCGCTGACCCTCGGCCTCGCCGTCCAACCCGAAGTGCTCCGCGACGCCGCCCGGATGCCCGGCTTCGAAGACCGGGGGCTGCTGGCGCGGTTCCTGTTCACCCTGCCCGCCTCCAAGGTCGGGTTCCGCAACCCGTCCCCGCCGCCGGTCCCGGCCGCCGTCAAGGCCGAGTACGGGCGCAAGCTCGGCGCCCTGGTGCACGCCATGCACCCGCGCACCGAGCCGGTCGTCCTCGACCTCACCCCCGAGGCGCGCGCCAAGGTCGTCGCCTTGGAGCGGGACCGCGAGCCGCGCCTCGGCCCCGGCGGGGAGTGGGAGCCGATCCTGTCGTGGGCGAACAAGTGGACCGGCGCCGTGGTCCGCCTCGCCGGACTGCTGCACCTGGCGAAGTACCCCAACACCGGGGCCGCCTCGCCGATCGAGGCCGACACCCTCGACGCCGCCACCATGCTCGGCTACTACTTCGCCGACCACGCCCTCGGCGTGTGGTCCTACATGGGAGCCGGGCCCGAGACCGGCCCCGCGGTGGCCCTGCTCGACTGGCTCGCCCGCCACGGGCAGTCGGGCATGAGCGTCCGCGACATGCACCGAGCCCTGAGGGGCCGCCGGGGCCTGTCGACGGCCGCCGCCATCCGCGACGCCGTCGCCCGCCTGGTCGAACACGGCTACCTCCGCGAGCGGCCCGCCGCCCGCCGCCGCAGCGGCCGACCGCCCTCGCCCCGCTACGACCTGCACCCAGACATGGCAATGGCCGATGACCACGCCTAGCAGCACGTCACCGGCCCTTGTCTTCCCGTCCGCCAAGAAAGGAAGAACACCCAGCATGACAGCCCCAACCACGACCGTCAATGCACACGCCGTGCGCTCCGACGCTCTCGACGTGGAGCCGTTCTACACCGTCTCCGAGGCTGGGGGGATCCTGCGCCTCGGCCGCTCCAAGCTGTATGAGGAGATCGCCGCCGGGCGGCTCCGGTTCGTCAAGGTCGGCCGTGCCACCCGCATCCCCGCCGAATGGCTCCAGGAGTACCGCCAACTCCTCATCGAAGAGGGACAGGGGGTCTCGGCGTGAACGAGCCGCAGGAGCCCGCAGAGGGCCGTAAGAAGGCCCCCAAGGGTGAGGGCACCGTCTATTGGGATGAGGCCAAGCAGACCTACCGCGCCGAGATCTCTCTCGGCCGCACCAAGTCCGGGAAGCGCCTGCGCCTCAAGGCGTACGGCACCACCGAGGCCAAGGCCCGCCGGAACCTCCGCGACAAGGTCAAAGAGCACGAGGCCGGACTCGACACGTCGAACAGCCTCACGGTCGCCGCCGTGGTGCTCGACTGGTTCGAACGCGAGGACAGGGGCGCAGCGAAGACCCTGGAGCGGCACAAGGGCATCATCGATCTGCACGTCCTGCCGCACCTGGGCGGGATCAAGCTCAAGGAGCTGACCGCCGACGACGTGGAGGACTGGCTTCATTCCCTCAAGGGCGATCTGTCGACCGACAGCCTTAAGAAGGCCCGGTCGATCCTGCGCCGCGCCATCCGCCGGGCGCAGCGGCGCGACAAGGTTGGCCGGAACGTCGCCGAGCTGGTCGACCTGCCCGAGGGGCGGCCGACCCGCGAACGCGAGTCCATGACCGAGGCGCAAGCCGGGGCGGTGTTCAAGGCCAGCCAGGGCACGTGGATCTTCTCGTACAACGTCACCTCGGCCAACTCCGGCGCCCGCGCCGAGGAGTTGCGGCCCCTGGAGTGGGCGCACACCCACGCCAACCCGGTCGCGGGGGAGCGGTGCACCTGCGGACGCGTCCATGAGGAGACGCTGCCGCCGCACCTGGAGGTGTGGGAGTCGACCCGCGAAAGCGGTGACACCAAGACCGAGAAATCCCGCCGCACGGTCGCGCTGACGCCCTACAACGCGCAAGTGCTCATCGACTGGCAGCGCGAGCAGCGGGAATGGCGCAAGCTGCGCGGCTACAAATCGGCTGGCATCCGCTACGTGTGGGGCACGTGGAACGACACCGTCAAGGACGCGGGCAACATCCGCCGGATGCACCGCACGATCCTGCGCAGGGCCGGACTCGACCCGAAGCGGTGGAGCCCGCGCGACTGGCGACGCACCTTCGTCTCCGTCGCCTCCGACCGGGGGGCGGGCGAGGAGCAGATTGCCAACTTCGTTGGGCATAAACGCACGAGCACGACTCGGCTGGTCTACCGCAAGCAGTTGCGACCGGTCATCACCCGGGGCATGGAGGTCATGAACGGGGCCTACGAGGACCCGCCCGCCGAGGAGTCCTGAGCGCCGAAAAGGGGGGCCACGCCAAACCGCGTGGCCCCCCTTTTGGCCCCCGCGCAAGCGGGAACGAGTCGATATGGACGCTCATAGAGCCTATGAAACGAAAGAACCCCCAGGTAAACCTGGGGGTTTTCACTGCGGTCCCGACGGGATTTGAACCCGCGACCTCCGCCTTGACAGGGCGGCGAGCACTCCTAGCTGCTCCACGGGACCTTGTTGAACTCGATCGAGTTCGTCAAGGTCGCAAGACCTCTCCATTTATACCAGCCGCCGCCGTGTGACCGGCGCCGCGTCTGGGCTGTACCCCCAACGGGATTCGAACCCGTGTTACCGCCTTGAAAGGGCGGCGTCCTAGGCCACTAGACGATGGGGGCGCACGTTGATCCTGGCAGGCGACAAGGAGAGTCGCATTCCATTTACTCCGGCTCACCACCGCGGAATTCCGCTTGGGCTCGACAAGCATACGCGACAGCGGCGAAGCCGCCAGCGGCGGGTGCCGGTTGAGACCGCCGTCTCATGCCGGACGCGGTGAACCGGCGCCGCACTCCTGGTCGGAGCGGGCGCCGGAGTGGACTGGCACCGGGGCCGAAGTGCTGCTCGCGGCCCTGCCGGGCGGGGCTTGCTAGCGTTGGTCCATGGAGTTCGCCTATCTGGGACCGCGCGGGACCTTCACCGAGGCCGCGCTCCGCCGGCTGCCGGCCGCCAAGGGCGCGGTCCACGTGCCGATGGCCTCGATCGTGGAAGTCCTCGAGGCGGTGCGCCGCGGGGAGGTCGACGCCGGGTTCGTACCGATCGAGAACTCCCAGGAGGGCACCGTCACCTTGACGGTCGACGAGCTCGTCGGCGGCGAGCCGCTCGTCATCGCCGGAGAGGTCGTCCTCCCGGTCACGTTCGTGCTCGCCTCCGCGAAGGCGCCCGCCGAGATCGCCACGGTCGCCTCGCACCCGCACGCGATCGCCCAGACCCGCGGGTTCCTGCGCCGCGAGCTCCCGCACGCCGTCGTCCACCAGGCCCTCTCGACCGCCCAGGCCGCCCAGCGGGTCGCCGAGGGCGAGTTCGACGCCTGCGTGTGCGCGCCCTTCACCGCCGAAGCGGTCGGACTTCCGGTGCAGGCGTTCGACATCGGCGACAGCTCCGGTGCCGAGACGCGCTTCGTGCACGTCGTGCGCCCTGCGGCTCCGGCCGAGCCGAGCGGCAACGACATCACGTCGCTGGTGGTCTACATCGACCACGACCGGGTCGGCGCGCTCCTGGCCGTGCTCACCGAGCTCGCGATCCGGGGCATCAACCTCACGCGCATCGAGTCGCGTCCCACCGGCGAGGGCCTGGGCCGGTACGCGTTCTTCCTCGACTGCACCGGCCACCTCGCCGAGGCCCGCATGGGCGAGGCGCTCACCGGCCTGCGCCGCATCTGCGCGGACGTCCGCTACCTGGGCTCCTACCCGCGAGACCACTCCGACCGGCCCGTCCCGCCCCCGGAGGGGCTGAGCGACGCCGACTTCGCCGACGCCGCGGCCTGGCTCGACCGGCTCCGCGGCGGCGGCACCGCGTGAGACGCGCCGGAAGCCGGGTCCGCTTACGCTGGAGTCATGTCCACACTGCTGGAAGAGCTGGCGCTGCTCTCGTACGACGGCACGACCGGCCGCCCCGCCGGCTACCTCGACCTCGGCCTCGGCGGCGCGGTCCTGTACGAGCTCGCGCTCGCCGGACGCATCGGCTTGGACGGCAAGAAGGTCCGCGTCCTCGACCCGGCTCCGACCGGCGACCCGGTCGTCGACGCCCGCCTCGCCGCCATCGCCGCCGACAAGCCGCGCTCGGCCCATGCCGCGGTCGAGCGGACCGCCAAGCGGCTCCTGCCGACCGTGCGGGACGGGCTCGTCGCCGCCGGCGTGCTGCGGCGCGAGCGCGGGAAGGCCCTCGGGATCTTCCCGGTCGACCGGTACCGGCCGCAGCACCGGAGCGCCGCGGCGGGCATCCGCACGCGCCTCGCCTCCGCCGTCCGGACCGGCCGCTTCGACGAGCGCACGGCGGCACTCCTGGCGCTCGTGGCGGCCGTCCGCATGGAGAAGGCGGTGTTCGCCGACCGGCAGACCCGGCCGTCCCGCAAGGAGTTCAAGGCGTTCGCCGAGGCCCACTGGGTGGGCGCGGCGACGCGCAAGGCGGTCGCGAACCGGGACGGCGCGAACGCCGCGGCGGCGTCGAGCTAGGGGCCTGAGGATTTCCCGAGCAGTCCTCGGTGCGGTCGGGCCGCTGACGTGGTTAGCTTGAGCCATGTCTGAAACATCTGCTTCGCATCCGGGCGACGAGCCGCCGCCGGCCCCGGTGCCTCCCGTGACGCCGAGCGCGCCGGAGCCGCCGCCGGTTCCGGAGCCTCCGGCGGCGCCGGCCGACCCCGCGCCGCCGGCCCCGCCCGCGCCGCCCGAGGCAGGCGGGCCGCGAAGGGTCGACATGGAGCACACCAGGATCACCGACCCGGAGCGGATGAAGGCGCTTGCGCACCCGGCGCGCATGGCCGTGTTCGACTACCTGGCGAAGCGCCGCGCCGAGGGCTTCGACGGCGCGACGGCCACGGAGATCGCCGAAGTCGCGGGGATGACCCCGAGCGCGATGAGCTACCACCTGCGCACGCTGGCGAAGGCGGGGTTCATCGAGGAGGCTCCGAGCCGCGGCGACGCCCGCGAGCGCGTGTGGCGGATGCTGCTCCACAACTTCTCGATCCAGGCCGAGGACGATGCGCCGGAGAGCCATCTCGTCATCGAGCAGACCATGGGGGAGGCGTTCCGGCAGCAGCAGGAGCGCAACTTCACGCGCTGGATCGAGAAGCGAGCGCACGTGTCGAGAGAGATCCGGAATTCCTCGCTCGTGATGCTGGGCAATCTGCGGCTGACGCTGGAGGAGGCCGCCGAGTTCAAGCGGCGGCTCCAGGCGCTGGAGCAGGAGTACGTGGACTTGGGTGTGAAGCGCGCCGAGCAGGGGGCCGACCCGGACGACGGCACGCTGGTCTTCAGCGTGCTGGTCCGGCTCTTCCCGCGGATCTGACCGCGCGGCGCCGGCTGGGGGCGAGGGCTTGGGGGCGGGTCGGCCGGAATGGGGGCGGGTCGCCGGCTCGAGGAACGGGTCGGTCGGGTGCGTGGTGCGGCGCTGCCGGTGAGCGTTGCGAGCGGCGTCAGGATGACGAGGTCCGCGCGATCGGGACCGATGCCTCCCGTGTCGAGGCGGTTCTCGGATCCGCGCCGTTGGACTCGGTTGCGAGCGGCGCGGACCGCGAGGGGAACTGAGTCGTGAAAGAACTTCTTCAAAAATCTGAAAAACCTCTTTCGCATCCAAGCGTGAAAGAGTATCTTCGAAATATGTCTTTCACATCCTTCCTCGACGGGACCCGCTGGTCCGACGTCTACACCGCCGCCGCCTGCGCGTTCCTCGCCGGAACGGCCATGTTCACCGCCGACTTCGCCCTCACCCTCCGCCTGCAGACCGAGGGCCACGGCGGGTTCGCGATCGCCGCGCTCATCATCTGCGCGACGCTCCCCCTCGTCGCGCTCTCCCGGGTCGCCGGCCGCATGGCCGACCGCTTCGACAGCCGGGCGCTCATGGCGTCCTCCGGGCTCCTCCAGGCCGCCTCGATCGTCGCGATGGCGTTCACCGACGACCTGATCGCCCTCTACGGCCTCGTGATCCTGAACGCCTGCGGGACCGCGATCAACCAGCCGGTCGTCAGCGCGCTCGTCCCGGTCATGGCCCGCGGCGAGGACTTGCCGCGCGCCGTCGCGATGGTCCAGACCGGCATGCTCATCGGGCTCGCGGCCGGACCGGCCGCCGCCGGGTTCGTCATCGGCTCGCACTCCTCCGGCGCGGCCCTCATGCTCGCCGCGGGGTGCGCGCTGCTGCGCGTCCTGTTCTGCCTCGACATCCGCACCCGCCGCGGCGGCGTGCGCCGCGACCCGGCCGCGCGTGCCGCGTCCGGCAAGGCCAAGTGGCGCCTCCGCGGCGACCGCCTGCTCACCGCGATGGTGTTCGGCCTCAGCGCCGTGATCGCCGCGATGTGCGCCGTGAACGTCCTCAGCGTCTTCCTCGTCCGCGAGGTCTACGACGCGAGCGAGAGCATGTACGGACTCATCAAGGCGTGCTGGACGCTCGGCATGGTCGCCGGGGCCTGGATCGCGGCCGCCGTGATCCGCCGCCTCGACCGCGACGTCCAGCTCGCGTGGATGCTCATGGCGTGCCTCGCCGGGGTCGGCCTGGTGTGCTTCGGGCAGGGACTGCCGCTGTTCTCGGTCCTGCTCATGGTGCCGCTCAACCTGATCGGCGGGATCCTCAACGCCGGTGAGAACTCCGCGCTCGGCATCGCGCTGGCCCGGCGGGTCCCCGAGGCGTTCCGCGGCCGTGCCAACGGCGCGGTCAACGGCCCGGTCAACGCGGCCCAGCTCATCGGCTTCCTGCTCGGCGGCGCACTGTCGACGGTCCTGGACGTCCAGGTCGCGTTCATGGCGGTCGGCCTCGCCTCGATCGCGATCGTCCTCGCCTGCCTTCCGATCATCCGCCGCGCCGCCCGCGACGACGAGGACCGCACCGGAGCCGAGGGCACCGGTACGGACGGCACCGACCGGGCCGGGGCCGGCCCGGCCCCCGCGCCGCAGCCCGAACTCGCCGGCGCGGCCGCGTTAGCACCGGTCCCGCAGCGGGGATGGTGAAAGAGCCCGGGCGGGTCCGCGAGAAAGCTCCGACCAGGAGACGAAGGCCGGAGGCGCACAGCGCCTCCGGCCTTCCCGGTCCTGGGGCGTCGTCGTCCGGTGTTCGCTGTCGCGCGCGAAGTACAGGTAGGCCATCCCTAGCCCCCGCCCACCCACAGGGGACCGTAGGCGCCAGGTTTGCGCGAGGGTCCGACAGTTTCGCGCTCGCGAGTCCATCACCGGCCCGAATTCATTCGTCCGGGGGAGCGAACGGAAGCGCTGCACCGATTCACACCGCCTCGCCCCGATCCATCGGACAGGTCCCGGCCGGGTTCGAGACCGAGCCGGGCCGCTGCGGCCCCGCCCATCTCACGCGGGGTAGGCGCGGATCTCGGCGGCCTTCACCGCGGCCCACACTTCCTGGCCGGGTTCGAGGCCGAGCTGGGCCGCGGCGGCCGGGGTGACGTCCGCCGCCGCACGGATCGGACCGTCGAGCTGGACCCGCAGGTGATCGCCGTGCCGGTGCACCCCGGTCACGACCGCGCGCCACGTGTTCCGCGGGCTGCCGTCCGGTTCGGTCCGGAACAGCGCCACCGCGCTCGGCGGGAACGCCGCGAACGAATCCCCTTCGAGCGCTTCAGCAGTCGTCAGCGCCTCGCCCGAGGCGAGCCGCACCGTCCGCCCCGAAGCCGTGCCCCGGTACAGGTTCAGTCCGACCAGGCGCGCGATGTAGTCCGTGCGCGGCCGCGCCGTCACCGACTCGCCGTCGCCCTCTTGGACCGCCCGCCCGTCCTCGACCACGACGAGGCGGTCGGCGAGCATGAGCGCGTCCACCGGATCATGCGTCACGAGCACCGCCGGGCCCGCGAGCCCGGCCAAGTGCCGGTGGAGCTCCACCCGCGTGTCGAGCCGCGTCCGCGCGTCCAGGGCCGCGAGCGGCTCGTCGAGCAGCAGCAGCGAAGGCTCCGCGGCGAGCGCCCGCGCCAGCGCGACCCGCTGCGCCTGGCCGCCCGAGAGCTGCCCGGGGCGCCGCTTCCCGAAGTCGCCCAAGCCGACCCGGTCAAGCCACTGGGCGGCGAGGTCCCTTGCCTCGGCCCGGCCGAGGCCGCGCCGCCGCGGCCCGAACGCGATGTTGTCGATCGCGTTCAGGTGCGGGAACAGCAGGTAGTCCTGGAAGACGACGCCGATCCGGCGGTGCTCGGGCGGTACCCTGCGCCCGCCGCGCGGCCGGTCGAGCACGACACCGTCCAGTGCGATGTGCCCGTCGGACAGCGCCTCCAGGCCCGCGAGGGCCCGCAGTGCCGTGGTCTTTCCGGCGCCGTTCGGTCCCAGGAGCGCCACGGTCTCCCCCGGGGCGGCCGTCAGGCGCAGGTCCAGGCGGAACGAGCCGCGATCCACGACGAGGTGCGCGTCCAGTCCTGGCGTGGTGGTTCGGTGCGGAGAGGTGCTCATGCGACCGCCGTCCAGCGCTCACGCAGCGACGCCAGCACCACGACCGACACCGCGAGCAGGATCAGGCTGAGCACGATCGCGGCTTCCAGATCCGATTGCAGCGCAAGGTAGACGGCGAGCGGCATCGTCTGGGTGCGGCCGGGGAAGTTGCCCGCGAACGTGATCGTCGCCCCGAATTCGCCGAGCGCCCGCGCCCAGCACAGCACGGCCCCGGCCAGGACGCCCGGGGCGATCATCGGCAGTGTCACGTGGGTGAACACGGTCCACCGGCCCGCGCCGAGTGTCGCGGCGGCCTCTTCGAACCGAAGGTCGGCGCCGCGCAGGGCGCCTTCGACGGAGACGATCAGGAACGGCATGGACACGAAGGTCATCGCGAGCACGACCGCGGTGGTGGAGAACGGGATCGTGACGTCGAAGCGCTCGTGGAGCCAGGAGCCGACGATGCCGCTGCGGCCGAACACGAGCAGGAGCGCGACGCCGCCGACGACCGGCGGGAGCACGAGGGGCACGGTGACGAGCGCGCGCAGGACGCTCCGTCCCGGGAAGTCCCCGCGCGCGAGCAGCCACGCGATCGGGACTCCGAAGAGGAGGGACAGAGCGGTCGCGGTCGTGGCGGTGGCCAGTGAGAGCCGGAGCGCGTCGAGCATCGCCGGTTCGGTGAGACGCGCGGGGAGTTCGGTCCACGGGGCGCGGGCGAGGAGGCCGGCGAGCGGGAGGATGAGGAACGCGAGGCCGACGACCGCGGGCGCCAGGAGTGCGGCCGGGACTCGGCGGCGCTGGCGGGTTCGCTTGGCGGGCATGGTGTTCCTCATCGTAGGGCTAGGGTCGCTGGAATCCGGCGGTCTCGAGGACGGTCCGCGCGTCGTCGCCGAGGACGTACTCGGTGAACGCGGCGGCCAGGTCGGGTTCGGGGGCGTCGGCGAGGGCGGTGATCGGGTAGGCGTTCACTGCCGCAGCCGATTCGGGGAACTCGACCGCGTCCACTTCGTCCTGTGCGGCGAGGGCGTCGGTGCGGTAGACGAGTGCGGCGTCGACCTCGCCGAGGGTGAGCTTCTGGAGGGTGGACTTGACGTCGGCTTCGTACGTGACCGGGGTGAGGTCAGTGCCTTCGGCGGCGGTCTGGGCGGCGGCGCCGCAGGGGACTTCGGGGGCGCAGGCGGCGAAGTCGAGCCGTGCGAGATCGGCGAGGCCCGTGACGCCGTCGGGGTTGCCTTCGGGGACTGCGATCACCAGCTGGTTGAGCGCGAAGGTCTGCGGGTCGGCGGCGGCGCCGGCGTCGACGACCTTGTCCATGTTGCCCTGGTCGGCGGATGCGAAGACGTCGGCGGGCGCGCCTTCGGTGATCTGCGCGGCGAGGTCGGAGGAGGCGGCGAAGTTGAATTCGACGGTGACACCGTCGTGCTCGGCTTCGAACCGGTCGCCGATCTCGGTGAACGCCTCGGTGAGCGAGGCGGCGGCGAACACGGTGAGGGTCGTCGTCCCCGATGCGTCGCTGCCGCCGCAGCCGGTGAGGGCGGCGAGCGAGAGGCAAGCGGTCAGGGCGAGGGCGAATCCGGTGCGCATGCGGGTCTCCCGGGGTTCGGTGTTCGGAGTGGTGGTCGATTCGGAGGCGCCGGTCCTCGACCGTGTCGTCCTTGAATCGGGCGGGGCCGGGGCGGCATTCTTCCTCGCTCGTGTCGTTCCCCGGCCGGGCGGTGTGCCGGCGGCGCTGTTCCTTGCTCGCGGCGTTCTTGGACCGGTCGGTGCCTGGGCGGTGCTTTTCCCCGCTCGCGGCGCTCTTGGGTCGGTCGGCGCCTGGGCGGCGCCGTTCTCGGCTTGTGCTCCCGGGCCGGTCGGTGGTTCGGCGGCGCCGTTCCCCGGCCGCATCATCGTTCGACCACGACGTTGGTGGACTTGACGACGGCCGTCGCAAGCGACCCGACCTCGAGGCCGAGTTCGTCGACGGCTTCGCGGCTCATGAGGGAGACGACGCGGAAGGGCCCGACCTGGAGGTCGACCTGGGCCATGACCTGGTCTTTCACGATCGCCGTGACGATGCCGCGCAGCCGGTTGCGCGCCGACGAGTTCCCGGTGCCGTCGGGCGCGGCCGCCCGCTCTCGCGCGAACCCGGCCAGGTCGGCGCCGGTGATCACCCGGTGCCCGTGCTCGTCGCGTTCGGCGGCGAGCCTCCCGGCGTCGATCCACCGGCGGAGGGTGTCGGCGGAGACCCCGAGCAGCTCGGCGGCCTCTCCGATGCGAAACGTCGTCACCCGGAGATCGTAGCCTCGCGAATGCGAGCGGTGGTAGTGAACATCGCTCGTATTCACCAGACCGTTATCGGTTCAGCATCGCATTTGCAGCCTCTGGAATGTCAGACCCCTGTGGCACGGTCTTTGAACCGGGGGCCCGCGGGTTGGGCGGTACGGGCGGCCGAAAAGCGGTTTGGGCTGCCCTCCGAAAGCCTCCCGTCGGCGTGGGCCGATTGTCGGACCCGTATGGCACGGTTCTTGAACCGGGGGCCCGCGGATTCGGCGGTACTCACGGCCGAATACCGGTTTGGTATGCCCTCGAACCGGTTCAGCCCCAACCGAGTTCGTGGAGGCGTTCCTCTTCGATGCCGAAGTGGTGGGCGATCTCGTGGACGACGGTCACCGCGACCTCTTCGACGACCTCCTCGGGCGTCGAGCACATGCGCAGAGTCGGGCCGCGGTAGATCGTGATGGTGTCGGGGAGGACCCCGCCGTACTCCCAGCCGCGGTCGGTCAGGGCCGTGCCCTGGTAGAGGCCGAGGAGCTCCCGGTCGGGGCCCTCGGGTTCGTCGTCGACCAGGATCACGACGTTGTCGAGCATCGCCATCAGCTCGGCCGGCACCGAGTCGAGCGCGTCGGCGACCGCCGCCTCGAAGTCCGCCTCGTCCATATCTACCGCCACACGCCCACAATATGCGCTGGGGACCCCGGCGGCCCGGCCGGTAATCTGTGGACGTGATTGATCTGCGAGCACTGCGAGAGCACCCTGACGCCTATCGCGACAGCCAGCGCAAGAGGGGCGCGTCCCCGGACGCCGTCGACGCCCTCCTCTCCGCCGACGCCGAGCACCGCAGTGCCCTCCAGTCCTTCGAGTCGCTCCGCGCCGAGCAGAAGGGCCTGGGCAAGCGGATCGCCGGCGCGGCCGCCGAGGAGAAGCAGGCGCTGCTCGAGCGCACGAAGACCCTCGCGGCCGAGGTCAAGGAGGCCGAGGCCCGCGTGACGGCCACGGCCGCGGCGTTCGAGGCGGCCGGGAAGGCCATCCCGAACCTGGTGGCCGACGAGGCCCCCGCCGGCGGCGAGGACGACTACGTCGTGCTCCGCGAGGTCGGCGAGCGCACGAAGATCGAGGACCCGAAGGACCACCTCGAGCTCGGTACCGCGCTGGGTCTGCTCGACACCGAGCGGGGCGCGAAGGTCTCGGGCTCGCGGTTCTACTACCTGACCGGCGACGGGGCGCTGCTCCAGCTCGCCATGCTGAACCTCGCGATGCAGCAGGCGGTGGAGACGGGCTTCATGCCGATGATCCCGCCGGTGCTGGTGCGTCCGGATGCCATGGAGGGCACGGGTTTCCTCGGCGAGCACGCCGACGAGATCTACTACCTCGAGCGCGACGAGCAGTACCTGGTGGGGACCTCGGAGGTGCCGCTGGCGGCGTATCACTCGGGGGAGAACCTCGGGGAGCTGACGCAGCCGCGCCGGTACGCGGGCTGGTCGTCGTGCTTCCGCCGCGAGGCGGGCTCGTACGGGAAGGACACCCGGGGGATCATCCGGGTGCACCAGTTCGACAAGGTCGAGATGTTCTCGTACTGCCGGCCCGAGGACGCGGCGGCCGAGCACGAGCAGCTGCTGTCCTATGAGGAGCGGATGCTGCAGAAGATGGAGCTGCCGTACCGGGTCATCGACGTCGCCGCGGGCGACCTGGGGACCTCGGCTTCGCGGAAGTTCGACTGCGAGGCGTGGGTGCCGACGCAGGGGCGCTACCGCGAGCTGACGTCGACGTCGAACTGCACGACGTTCCAGGCGCGCCGCCTGAACGTGAAGTACCGCGACGAGCAGGGCCGCAACCAGGTCGCCGCGACGCTGAACGGCACGCTGGCGACGACGCGCTGGATCGTGGCGATCCTGGAGAACCACCAGCTCCCGGACGGGACGGTGGCGGTGCCGAAGGCGCTCCAGCCGTACCTCGGCAAGGAAGTCCTCGAACCGAAGAAGTAGCGAACGCGTGGAGCGGCCCGCCGGCGGATCGTCGGCGGGCCGCTTCGTTTCGCGGGCAGGGGCGGAGCCGACGGGCGCCGTGTCGCGGGCCCGGTAATGAACCCTGACACGAGGGTCCGACAGTCCGGGGGCGTCACTCGGTGAGTTGCTCGTCCAGCCAGGCTTTGAGGACGAGGGCGTGGTTGACCTCGGGGTCCTTGGCGGCGTAGAGGAGGGTGACCGGGCCCTGGCGGGCGGCGGCGAGGAGGGGTTCGGCGCGGTCGGGGTGGTTGTCGAGTTCGCTGCGGTAGCGGCCTGCGAACTCGTCGAAGCGGTCGGCCATGTGGCCGAACCAGATGCGCAGGTTCGGCGAGGGCGCCGCGTCCTGGGCCCACTCGACGCCGTCGAGGTCCTCCTTGCTGACCCCGCGCGGCCACAGCCGGTCGACGAGGAACACCGCCCCGGCCCGCTGCGGCTCCTGGCGGTACTCGTAGACGCGTTGGATCGTGATGTCGGACATACACGCACGGTAGGCCCCCGCGCCCCGCGATGGGTGGGTTTGGTGCGATTGCAGCTTTCACGAGGCCGGCCACGTGAGTTCAGCCGCTCGACACCCCGCTGTTCACCCGGGTGACGCTACGGTTGGAGTGTGTCAGACATCGCCCCGGCCCGACTGAGAGAGACGCCCCCGAAACTCGTCGCGATCGACCTCGACGGCACCGTCGTCGACTACCACGACAAGCAGCTCACGACCCCCACGCGGGCCGTGATCGACGCGATCGCGGCCGTCCGGGAGGCCGGCGTGCCGGTCGCGGTGGTCACCGGCCGGGCCCTGTGGGGCACCGTCCGCACCGCCGCCGACCTGGGCCTGGACGAGGGCTTCGCGTCGGCGAACCACGGCGCCGCCGAGTACGACCTCGGCCGGGGCGAGGTCTCGCACGAGGCGGTCGTCGACACCCGGGCCGCGATCGAGGCGTTCCTCGCCTCCGACCCCGACGTCGAGTTCGCCGTCGCGTACGGCCTCGAGGGCTGGTGGCACACCAAGGGCTTCAAGCGCGACTTCCACGCGAAGTGGGCCGGCGCGATCGACCTCGACGACATCATGGGCCGGCCCGCCGCCCGGATCGTCGCCCGCGTCGCCTCCGACAACCGGTACGGCGGCGCCAGCCGCTGCCCGCACGCGCTGCGCCTCGCGCAGGGCGCCGGGCTCGACCCGCTCGCGTACCACGTGGAGGTCGGATACAACGGCTGGGTCGACATCGGCCCGCCCGGCGTCAGCAAGGCGACCGGCATTGCCCGCATCGCCGAACGCTACGGCGTATCATCGGCCGACACCGTGGTCTTCGGCGACGCCCACAACGACCTGACCATGTTCGCGTGGGCGGGGTACGCCGTCGCGATGGGACAGGCCGATCCCGACGTGCGCGCCGCCGCAGACGAGGTCGCGCCCTCGGTGTGGGAGGACGGCGTCGCGACAGTGCTCGCCCGCTGGTTCCCATGAGCCGGGCGGGATTACGACGAACGAGATTCGTGGCGGCAGCGGATCGAGACTACGAGGAGGACGCATGATCCAACTGGCCCGGCTCCCGAGACTCGTCGCCACGGACCTCGACGGGACGGTCGTCCGCACGGACGAGACCGTGTCCCCCAGGACCATGGCCGCGCTCAAGCGCCTCGCCGCGTCCGGCGTCATCCTCGTCGGCGCCACCGGCCGCGGCCCGCGCCTGCTCGACATGTGCCGCAACGACGTCCCGTCCGCGGACTTCCTCGTCCTCGGCCAGGGCGCGTTCGTCTACGAGTGCCGCTACGACGACACGGTCGTCGAGCTCGCCGACCGGTCCGTCGACGGCGAGATCCTCCACGAGGCCCTGCGGCTCATCGAAGCCGAGGTCGGCCCCGTGCGCGCGCTCGCCGAACCCGCCGACCCGGACCGGGCGATCATCGGCGACGCCATGCCCGACTGGCCGTGGCCCGGCGTCCACCTCGAGACCGCGCCGCGCGAGGTCGCGTTCACCGGCCCGATGGTCAAGGGCTACTTCGTGTCCGACCACCACACCGGTCCCGAGCTGCTCGTGGCCGCGCAGGACGTCGTCGACCCGAAGCTGGTCACCGTCACCGAGTCCGGCGTCGGCATGCTCGAGGTCTGCCCGGTCGGGGTCACCAAGGCCGCCGGGATCCAGGTCGTGCTCGACAAGTTCGGCATCGACTGGTCCGACGTGCTCGTCTTCGGCGACGCCACCAACGACCTCTCCATGATCAGGGCCGCCGGCCACTCGGTCGCGATGCCCAACGGGCACCCGTGGGTCCAGGCCGCCGCCAGCGAGATCGCGCCCGCCGGCAACAACGACGACGGCGTCGCACAGTACATCGAGGAACTCCTCGAACTCCTGTAGCCGCCCGGAGCGGTCTGTCGGATCTCGGACAACCCGCGCCGCGGCCGTTGCGCCGCGGCGCGAACCGCCCTAGGCTCCCCTGTGGTGGGGACCACGAGCCGATCCGTTCGCGCACAGGAGACCACATGTCCCAAGCCGACACGCTCCCCTTCGGCATGCCCTACCGCAAGGAGAGCCGGTACGACCCGCCGGCGGCGCTGCTCGACCTCCAGGCGGTCCCCGTGCGCCGCATCAGGTACCACCCCGACGGCGTCGAAGGCTGGCTCGTCACCGGGTACGACGAGGCTAAGCGCGCCCTCGCCGACGTCCGCTGGTCCAGCGCCGCCGACCCCGTCCGCTCCCCGATCGACCTGCCCGGCTTCCACGACGCCGGACGGCCCGTCACCCCCGGGTTCTTCAACTTCTTCGACCCGCCCGAACACACCCGCATCCGCCGCAAGCTCACCGGGTCGTTCACGCTGCGGCGCATGCGCGCCCTCGAAGCGCACGTCGGCGTCCTCGTCGACCGGCACATCGAGGCGATGAAGGCCAAGGGCGCCCCGGCCGACCTCGTCACCGACTTCGCACTCCCCGTCCCCGCCCTCGTCATCGGCGAGATGCTCGGCGTCCCCGACGAGGACCGCGAGCGGTTCCACACCGCCTCCGCCGAAGTCGTCGACATGACCCTCCCGTTCGAACGGCGCGGCCAGGTCATGATGGAGCTCTTTGGCTACCTCGCCGGGCTCGTCCCCGGCAAGCGCGAGCACCCCGGGCCCGACATCCTCAGCGACCTCGCCGCCGACCCCGAGCTCGGCGACGACGAGATCTGCGGCATGGCCGCGCTCCTCCTCCTCGCCGGCCACGAGACCACCGCGAACATGCTCGCCCTCGGCACGTTCGCGCTCCTCGAGCACCCCGACCAGATGGCGCTGCTCCGGGCCGACCCCGCGCTCATGCCCGGCGCCGTCGAAGAACTCCTCCGCTACCTCACCATCCTCCACATCGGACGGCTCCGCGTCGCCTCCGAGGACTTCGAGTTCGAAGGGCACCGGATCCGGGCCGGCGACCACGTCACCATCTCGCTCCAGGCCGCCAACCGCGACCCGTCCCGCTTCCCCGACCCGCACGCGCTCGACGTCACCCGCGACGCCCAGGGCCACCTCGCCTTCGGCTTCGGCGTCCACCAGTGCATCGGGCACCAGCTCGCCCGCATCGAGATGCGCATCGGGTTCGCCAAGCTCCTCGCCGCGTTCCCCGGCCTCGCGCTCGCCGTCCCCTCCGAGACCATCCCGCTGCGCAGCGACATGGTCACCTACGGGGTCCACACCCTCCCGGTCGCCTGGTGAGCACCGCATGGCGGGCACCGTCGATGAGCACAGCCTGATGAGCACCGTCCGGTGAGGACAGCCTGATGAGCACCGCCGGGCGGTGACCGGCCGAGGCGACCGCCCCGCCCCGCACCGCCCCCCGAGACGCGGGGGCCGGGCCCCCCCCCCCCCCAGCCTGCCCGGCCGGGGCCCCCCCCCCCCCCCCCCCCCCCCCCCGAGACGCGCGGCCGGGACCGCCAGCCACCAGTGCGGTCCCGGCCGCGCCCCAGCGCGCCGTCAGCGGACGTCCCAGACCGGTTCGTCCGACTCGACCACCTCGCCGTCCTGCTGGAACACCACGAACCGGTCGAAGCCGCGCGTGAACCAGCGGTCGTGCGTGACCGCGATGACGGTGCCGTCGAACGTCTTCAGGCCCTCCTCGAGCGCTTCGGCGCTGGCGAGGTCGAGGTTGTCCGTCGGCTCGTCCAGGAGCAGGCAGGTCGCGCCCGACAGCTCCAGCAGCAGCACCATGAACCGGGCCTGCTGGCCGCCCGAGAGCGTCCCGAAGTCCTGCTCGGACTGGTCGGCGAGCTCGTAGCGGGACAGGGCGCTCATCGCCCGCGAGCGGTCGAGCGAGGGCCGGTCCCGGTCGCCCTCCCACAGGATCTCCCGCAGGGTGCGCCCGGCGAACTCCGGATGCTCGTGCGTCTGCGAGAAGTGCCCGGGGCGGACGCGGGCGCCCAGCCGCGCGGTCCCGCTGTGCCGCACCGGGTCCAGCCGCCGCTCGGGCGCCACCCCGGCCTCCGGGTCGGAGCCGCCTCGGGCGAGCAGCCGCAGGAAGTGGCTCTTGCCGGTGCCGTTCGCGCCCAGGACCGCGACCCGGTCGCCGTACCAGACCTCCAGGTCGAACGGGAACGTCAGGTCCTCCAGCTCCAGCCGCTCGCACACGACGGCGCGCTTGCCGGTGCGCTCGCCCGCGAGCTTCACGCGGATGTCCTGCTCGCGCGGCGGCGCCGGCGGCGGCCCGGCCTCCTCGAACTTCCGCAGCCGCGTCTGCGCGGCCCGGTACCGGGAGGCCATGTCGGAGTTGAACGCCGCCTTGTTCTTGTACATGAGCATGAGCTCGCGCAGCTTGTGGTGCTCCTCGTCCCAGCGGCGCCGCAGCTCCTCGAACCGCTCGTGCCGGGCCGCGCGGGCCTCGTGCCAGGTCGCGAACCCGCCGCCGTGCGTCCAGGCCGTCCCGGCCTCGAGCGTGACGATCCGGTCCGCGGCGTTCGCGAGGACCTCCCGGTCGTGGGAGACGAACAGGATCGACTTGGCCGACTCGCGGATCGCCGCCTCCAGCTCGCGCTTGGCCGGGACGTCGAGGAAGTTGTCCGGCTCGTCGAGCACCAGGACCTCGCCCGGGCCCTGGAGCAGCAGGTGGAGCGCGAACCGCTTCTGCTCGCCGCCCGAGAGCGTCCGCAGGGGGCGCTGCTCGACCTCCGTCCACGGCTTCCCGAGGACCGCGACGGCGACCGTGTCGCACACGACCTCGAACTCGTACCCGCCGGCCTCGCCCCAGTCGGCGAGCGCCTGCGCGTACGCGAGCTGGTCGCGCTCGGTGCCGCCGTCCGCGATCCGCCGCTCGGCCCGGCGGCGGCGCTCCCAGACGGCGCGGAGGGGCGGCGGGCCGAGCTCGGCCGCGAGGTCCCCCAGGGGCCGCTCGCCTTCGCGCATGCCGACGAGCTGGCGCATGACGCCGAGCCCGCCCGCGTGCGCGACCGTCCCCGCCTCCGGCTGGAGGTCGCCGGTGACGATCCGCAGCAGGGTCGTCTTGCCCGTCCCGTTCGCACCGATGAGCGCCACCTTCGCGCCCTCGCCGACACGGAACGACACGTCCGAGAACAGGGTCCGGCCGTCGCCGAGCCCGTACCGTACGCCTGCGAGGTCCACGAATCCCATCCCGCGATTGTGGTCGGACGTGCTCCGCCCGTCAAAGCGTTTGCGGCGGTGGCCGCGGCCGGGCGGACCTGCATACGCTGGAGCAATGAACGACACCCCTGACCGGAACGGTCCCGAGCGGACCCCCAAGGGCTTTTGGCGCCGATTGTCGCCCAGCGACTGGGTCGAGCTGGCCATCTACGTCGCGTTCGGACTGATCGCGCTCATCGCCGGGATCGGCTGGCTCCTCGGGCGCGAGTAGCCGGCCGGCTCAGGGGCGCGCCGGCGCGGCCTCGGGCAGGCCGAGGAACGCCTCGAGGTGCGCCGCGGCCCGGCGGTCCATGGCCGCGTAGTGGGCCGCGCGCGCCTCGCCGGAGAGGGCCTCGCCCTTGCTGAAGTTCCCTTCGGCGTCGACGATCTGCGGCTCCCCCTCGGCGTCGTGGAGCACCGCGACGGCGGCCTCGGTGATCCCGTTGTAGAACGAGATCCCCTCGCGCAGCACGCGGTCCAGGATGTCCTTCATCCATGCCGCGTACTCGTCCCCGTCGGCGGCACCGGCCAGGCCGAGCCACAGCATGCGCTTGCCCGCAAGTCGGGGCTTGCTGCGCCCGTAGGCGAAACCGTAGTTCCACACGCGGTCGATCCAGCCTTTGAGCAGGGCCGGGAGCCCGTTCCAGTAGACGGGGAACACCGGGACGATCACGTCGGCGGCGAGGATCCGCTCCATGTGGGCCTGGACCTCGGGGGAGTAGACCTTGTCGCGGTCGTCCCAGTCCGGCTGGTCGGCCTCGGTCATGCGCGGGTCGAACCCTTCGGCGTGCAGGTCGAGCACGTCGACCTCGTACCCGGCCTCCTTGAGGCGCGCGGCGGCGACGTCGCCGATGTGGACGGTGAGCGAGTCGGCGCGGTGGTGCGAGACGACGACCAGGGCGGTCCGGTTCATGATGGCCTCCAAACGGTGTGGTGGACTCCAGTACAACCGCGAACGCGTGGACGTGCGATGGCCGAGGCGCTCCGATTCATGCGCGATCGTCTACCATCGGGGCATGGACCCGCTCAGTGAACTCCTCGGTGGCATCCGCGCCGAAGGCGCGCTCCTCTCCGGCGCGATCCTCAAGGCGCCCTGGGTGGTCGGCTTCGACGACCGGGCCCCGCTCACGATGATCAGCGTCGCCCGCGGCGGCGGCGTGATCCTCCTCGCCGACGGCACCGAGGTGCCCCTGAAGGAGGGGCAGACCGCGGTCGTCCGCGGCCACGAGCCGTTCCGCATGGCCGACGACCCGGCCTCCGTCGAACGCTCCCACCTCGAGTACTGGCTCACCTGCTTCGACCCCGAGGCGTGCGGCCCCGCCGGCGTGGGCGACCCGCCCGGCGGGCCGGGCGAGGCGACCGACCTGTACGTCGGCGCCTACCGGGCCTCGGGCCGCCGCCACGAGCGGCTCATGCGGGCCCTGCCGCCGGTGCTCGTCATCGACGACCCCACCGAGGTGTGCGTCATGCTCGACGCGTCCATCCAGGACTTCGCCTCCCGCAAGCCCGGCACGCAGGCGTACATCGACCGCCTCTTCGACTGGGGGCTGGTCTGCACCCTCCGCACCTGGTTCGACCAGCAGGGCGAGCAGGCCCCCGCCTGGTACCGCGGCTTCGCCGACCCGGTCGCCGGGCCCGCCCTGGAGGCCATCCACACCCGCCTGTCCGCGCCGTGGACCGTGGCCGGCCTCGCCACCGAGGCCGGGGTCTCGCGGGCCCTGCTCGCCAAGCGCTTCAACGAGATCATGGGCGAACCGCCCCTGACGTACCTGACCGAGCGGCGGATGGAGCGCGCCGAGGAGCTCCTCGCCGACCCGGAGCTGACCGTGGCGCAGGTGGCCCGGATCGTCGGCTACGCCGACCAGTTCGGGTTCAGCAACGCGTTCAAGCGCCGCAAGGGGACCAGCCCCACGGCGTACCGGGCGGCGAACCGGCACCCGGTCGCGGTGTGAGCCTTCCGGAGGGAGCCGGCGCCGGTTCGCGACACACCGATATATAGACAGTTATCGATAACCACGGTACTGTGGGGCTCAGGGCCTCTCACAGCACGCTCGGCCACAGGGACGCAGTTCATCCACCCCATTCGTCAACACGAAAGGCGTCTCATCATGAAGCCCTTGCGAACAGGTGCGCGCCTCGCGCTTGTCGCGGCAGCCCTGGCGGCGCTCGTCACCGCCGGCGCGCTTACCGCCGCGGCCGACCCCGCAGCCTCCCCGGCGCAGGCCGCATCGACCGCCGGATGCGGCCGGGCCCCCGGCCTGACCAGCGGCACGCACACCATCCAGAGCGGCGGCAAGAGCCGCAGCTTCATCCTCGACATCCCCGCCGACTACGACCGCGACCACCCGTACCGGCTCGTCTTCGGATTCCACTGGTGGGGCGGCACCGCCCAGAACGTCGCCACCGGCGAGAACGTGCAGACCGGCACCTACGCCTACTACGGGCTCAAGCGGCTCGCCGGCGGCTCCACGATCTTCGTCGCCCCCCAGGGCCTGGACAACGCCTGGGCCAACAACGGCGGCGAAGACGTCGCCTTCACCGACGCCATGCTCGACGTCATCGAAGGCGCGCTGTGCATCGACACCGACCAGCGGTTCTCGGTCGGATTCAGCTACGGCGGCGCCATGAGCTACTCGCTCGCGTGCTCCCGCCCCGACGTGTTCCGCGCGATCGCCCCGTACGGCTCGCCCGGGTTCGTCAGCGGATGCAGCGGCGGCACCGAGCCCGTCGCCGTCTTCGCGGCGCACGGCACCACCGACAACTTCACCGACGGCATCTCGCAGCGCGACAGGTTCGTCGCCAACAACGGCTGCACCCCGCAGACCACGCCGTCGCCGCCGCGGGGCAGCCGGACGCACATCACCACCGAGTTCGCCGGATGCTCCGAGGACCACCCGGTCGTCTGGGCCTCGTTCGACGAAGGGCACATCCAGGCCCCGCGGGACGGCGCCTCCGGTGACGGCGCGAACTCCTGGCTCCCGGGCGAGACCTGGGCGTTCTTCAACCGGTTCGCGTCCGACCCGCCCGAGGAGACCACCTCTCCCGACGACACCACCTCCCCCGGGGAGACCACGAGCCCGCCCCCGACCGGCTCCGGCTGCTCGGCCGAGATCGACGTGGTCAACGACTGGGGCTCCGGCTGGCAGGGCAACCTCCTCGTCACCGCCGGATCCGGCGCCGTCAGCGGATGGACGGTCACCTGGACCTGGCCCGGCGGCCAGCGCATCAGCAGCCACTGGAACGCCGACGTCACCACCAGCGGATCGACCGTCACCGCGGCCGACGTCGGCTGGAACGGGAGCGTGCGGGCCGGCCAGACGATCTCGGCATGGGGATTCGTCGCCACCGGCTCGGCGGCGACGCCGGCGGTGACCTGCACCGCCGCGGTCCGCGAAGCGGCGCAGGGTCACCGGTCGGTGCGCATCCACCAGTGCGCACCCAGGCCCGCCGGGTCGGTGAGCCGGGCCGCCTCGCCCGCCTTGGCGAGCGCCGTCGCGTATTCGACCGGCGCCCGGTAGGCGAGGTCCATGGGCGGGCGCTCGGCGCGTACGCCGAGGTCGCGCAGGGCGTCGCGCTGGCGTTCGATCCGGTCGGCGCCGACCGCGTCGACGGCGACGTGGGCGGTGAGGTCGCAGGTGCCGTCCGGGACCGGCGCGGTGCTGCGGCCGTCCTTGAACGCGGTGAGGGTGCGGTCCCCGGGCCGGTCGGTCCTGGTGTGCCCGTAGTCGACCGCGAGGGCGGTGCCGCGCACCAGGCGGCCGGTCAGGTCGTGCCACGCCTCGTCGCGGGGCCGGCCGATCTCGGCCCTGTCGCCCGGCGCCGCGATCGGCCACCAGCGGTCGAGCCAGTCGGCGTCGCGGGCGTCGAGCCGGTCGCCGGGGCGGGTCGCGCCGTCGCGGTCGACCTCTTCGTACCGCCGCTCGCCGGCGTCATCCACAAGGGCGATGTCGCAGGGCACGTTGTCGAGGAGTTCGCAGGCGATCAGCAGGCCGGTGATCCGCTCGGGGGGTTCGGCGCGCCAGCCGATCCGCTCGGGCAGGCCCGTGGGCCGAGGGCGCAGTTCCACTGCGGTCAGGGCGATCCGCTCGGGCAGGAGGTCGGCGAGGTGCGCGAGGAGGTCGCCGCCGCCCGCGCCGACGTCGACGACCGTGAACGCGTCGGGTCGGCCGAGCCGCGCGTCGGCCTCCTCGGCGAGGGCCGCGACGGCGTCGGCGAAGGCGCGGGTCTGGGCGCTGGTCGCGAAGTGGTGTGCGGGCAGCTCGCGCCGGTAGAAGCCGCCGGGCCCGTAGAGGGCGCGCGCCATCGCCGCGCCCCACCGCTCGAACCCCGCCATCGTCTGACCATAGGCCCTGTCCGGTGGTTCGGGAAGATGCGCGGGCACGTCCCACCCGCCGGCTCGCTCCGTCGCCGGTGCCGGGACGGTCGGTCGCCTTACGCGCGAACGGACGGGCCCGCACGTTCGCGCCGGGTTCACCGGTGGCAGTCGGTTTCGCCGTCGGCGTTCCGGTAGGTCCGGGCCTCCGCCACCGGCCCGGCCGTCAGTGAGAATCACCACTCGGGGGCTCCCGGACTGGCGTTGTCATTTCGGAGACGCACAATTAACGCGTAAGCAATGACCGGTACCTCTGAGGACTGGATCAGCATTCATGGATCAGCAGCGCAGCGGAGCGTGGCAGCGGCCGGCCTCACGGCTCGCCGTGGGCGTCGTCTCCGCAGGCCGGGTCGGCTCCGTCGTCGGAGCGGCCCTCACCCGCGCCGGCCACCGCGTAGTGGCCGCCTCCGCCGTATCCGACGCCTCCCGCGAGCGCGCCGCCCGGCACCTGCCCGGCGCCGAGATCCTCTCCCCTCCCGACGTGGTCGCCGCCGCCGACCTCGTGCTCATCGCCGTCCCCGACGACGCGATCGCGCCGCTCGTCGCCTCCCTGGAGGTCCGGCCCGGCCAGATCTGGGTCCACACCTCCGGTGCGCTCGGCGCCGACGTCCTGCGGCCCGCCAGGGACGCCGGGGCCCTGACGGTGGCGCTCGCGCCCGCGATGACGTTCACCGGCCGCGACGAGGACCTCGAGCGGCTCGCCGGGATCTCGTGGGCGGTCACCGGAGAGGCCGAGGCCCGCTTCGTCGGCGAGGCCCTGGTCCTGGAGATGGGCGGGGAGCCCGAGCACGTCGACGAGGCCGACCGGCCCCGCTACCACGCGGCGCTCGTGTACGCCGCGAACCACCTCATGACCCTGGTGAACGACGCCGCGGACCAGTTGCGCGCCATTGGGGTCGCGAACCCCGAGCGGCTCATGGAACCGCTCGTGTCGGCCTCGCTCGACAACGCCCTGCGACACGGCGACGCGGCCCTGACCGGGCCGGTGTCGCGCGGCGACGCGGGCACGGTCGCCAAGCACTTGAAGGCGCTCGAGGGCACCGGCATCGCCGGGACCTACCGGGCCATGGCCCGGCGCACCGCCGAGCGCGCCCTCGACTCCGGGCGCCTCAGGAGCGGCGACGCCGAGGGCCTTCTCGACGTGCTCGCCCACCCCGACAAGGAGGAGACCCCTTGAGCCCCCACCCCTCGCCCGACACGTCGGTGCCGCAGCGCGAGACGGTGCCGTCCGGCCGCGCCGTACGGCTGGTCCGCACGAAGGCCGAGCTCGCGCAGGCCCGCGCCGCGCTGCCCGGCCGCGTCGCGGTCGTCCCCACGATGGGCGCGCTCCACGACGGGCACCGGGCGCTCATCAAGCGCGCCAAGGAGATCGCCGATTCGGTGATCGTGACGGTGTTCGTGAACCCGCTCCAGTTCCGCCCCGGCGAGGACCTCGACCAGTACCCGCGGACCCTCGACGCCGACGTCGCCATGTGCGAGGCCGAAGGCGTCGACCTCGTGTTCGCGCCCTCGGAGCGGGAGATCTACCCGGACGGGCGCGAGGACGTCACCAAGGTGCACCCGCGCGAGCACGGCGAGGTCCTCGAAGGCGCGTCCCGCCCCGGGTTCTTCACCGGGGTGCTCACCGTGGTGGCGAAGCTGTTCAACCTCACCCGCCCCGATGTGGCGTGCTTCGGCGCCAAGGACTTCCAGCAGCAGGCGATGGTCCGCCGCATGGTCGGGGACCTCGACTTCCCGGTCGCGATCGAGACGGTGCCGACGGTCCGCGAGCCCGACGGCCTCGCCCTGTCGAGCCGCAACGCGTACCTGTCGGCCGCGGAGCGGCGCACCGCGCTGGCGGTGCCGCGCGCGATCCGCGCCGCGCAGGCGGCGGCGGTGGCCCTCGCCGAGGAGGGCGTCTCCGAGCACGTCGACCGGGCCGAGCGCGTCCGCGGCGCGGCCCTCGCGGTCCTCGAGGCCGAGCCCGGCGTCGAGGTCGACTACGTCGACGTCCGCAGCGACCTCCTCTCGATCCCGTTCGCGGAAGCCGATGCGGCGCGGATCCTCATCGCGGTGAAGGTGGGGAACACCCGCCTCATCGACAACGCCCCCGTGGTCATTCAGAAAGGCTGGACCCCCGATGTTTAGGACCATGTTCAAGTCCAAGATCCACCGCGCCACCGTCACCCAGGCCGACCTGCACTACGTCGGGTCGGTCACCGTCGACGCGGACCTGCTCGACGCCGCCGACATCCTCGACGGCGAGCAGGTGTCCATCGTGGACATCACCAACGGCGCGCGCCTGGAGACCTACACGATCGCCGGCGAGCGCGGCTCGGGCGTGATCGGCATCAACGGGGCCGCCGCCCGCCTCGTCGCCCCCGGCGATCTTGTGATCCTCATCTCGTATGCGCAGATGGAGGACGCGGAGGCCCGCGCGTTCCGGCCGACGGTCGTCCACGTGAACGAGCGCAACGAGATCATCGAGGTCAACGACGACAAGGCCCACCCCGCGCCCGGGACCGCCGGCAACGCAGTGGCATCGCCACTAGCCGAGCGGTAAGTTACAGACTCATGAGCGAAGAACCCAAAAACGAGACCGCTGACAAAGGGACGGACGGGGGCAAGACCGACAAGTCCGAGCCCGTCGACGACCTGAAGACCACCCACCACACCCTCGGCGACCTCTCCTACACGGCGACCACCGGCCGCATCGTGTTCCACGAAGAGGTCACCGAGGACGACAAGTTCAACGGCCGCAAGCCCAAGGCCGAGGTCTCCATCACCTACTACACCCTCGACGACGCCGACGTCACCGAGCGGCCGGTCACCTTCGCCTTCAACGGCGGCCCCGGCTCGTCGTCGATCTGGCTGCACATGGGCCTGCTCGGCCCGCGCCGCGTCGACTCCGGCGACGCCGGCGACCTCACCCCGCCCCCGTACGGCCTCCTCGACAACGAGGAGACCCTCCTGCGCCACAGCGACCTGGTCTTCATCGACCCGATCTCCACCGGCTACTCGCGCGCCGTCGAAGGCGGCAACCCCCGCGACTACCACGGCTTCTCCAAGGACATCGAGTCCGTCAGCGAGATCATCCGGCTGTGGACCACCCGCAACAACCGCTGGCTCTCCCCGAAGTTCCTCATCGGCGAGTCCTACGGCGGCACCCGCGGCGCCGGCATCGCCGAGTACCTCCTCACCCGGTTCGGGCTCGCGCTCAACGGCGTCATGTTCATCGCCCCCGCGTTCAACATGGAGACGCTGTACCACACCAGCCGCTCCGACCTGCCGAACCCGCTGTTCCTGCCGATGTACGCGGCCACCGCCCACTACCACGGGCTGCACCCGGACCGCGAGCTCGACGACGTCGTCGCGGAGGCCCGCGCCTACGCCGACGAGTACCGCGCCGTCCTCGCCAAGGGCCAGAACCTCGCCCCCGAGGAGCGCGCCGCCGCCGTCGCCAAGATCGCGTCGCTCGCCGGCGTCAGCGAGGACTACGTCGACCGCGCCAACCTGCGCCTGGAGCACACCCGCTTCTACGCGGAGCTGCTGCGCCACAAGCGCCTGGTCACCGGCCGCCTCGACACGCGCTTCACCGGCCCGGCCCAGCACTACACGTACGAGCAGATGCCGTACGACCCGTTCCTGACCGGGACCGACGGCCCGTACTCGGCCGCGCTCCAGTACTACCTGCGCGCCGAGCTCGAATACGAGAACGACCACGTCTACGAGCGGCTCTCCCGGGCCGTCCACCCGTGGTCCTACAAGGAGTTCGAGGGCGAGGCCGTCGACGTCATCGGCAAGCTCGGCAACGCCATGCGCCTGAACCCGCACATGAAGGTCCACGTGGCCATGGGCCGCTACGACGGCGGCGTCCCGATCGAGGCCATCGAGTACACCCTCGACCAGCTCGAGATCCCCCTCGCGGACCGCGACCGCGTCGAGACGAAGTCCTACCCGGCCGGCCACATGATGTACGTGCACGAGGAATCGCGCGTGCGCCAGTCGGCCGACCTCGCCGACTTCGTCCAGCGCGCCTCGGCCCGGGGCTGACCGCACCCGTGACCACCGCGAACCCGGGCCCGGCCTGCACCGCCTCGAGCGGCGCGGGCCGGGCCCGGCCGCGTCCCGCCGAGAACACGCCGCACCCCGGACCCGCCGGCGGCTCCCGCGCGACGGCTCCCAGCGGCGGCCACGACTCCGTGCGGTCCATCTCCGGCCGGGCACGACGGTTTCAGTCTCGCGGCACCCCGGTGCGCCGCGCGGCGCCCGCGGTGCGGGGACTGCTCCGCCGGACCGGACTTGCAGCCGGAGCCGCTGATGCGGGCGTCACGTCCGCTGGCGCGAGGGCGCGTTCTGAGAGCACAGTTGATCCGAACCGCGCACCGGCTCCGGCCGGAGCGCACACCGAGCAGGTCCCCGGGCGAGCCGGGCGGCCGGGCTAGAAGGGCGACGGCACGTGCCACCCGTGTTCACCGGACCGCAGGCCGGGGCGCTCCCGCACCTGCCGCGTCTGCCGCGGCGCCTGCGCGCCGAGGCGCCGTCCTGGACCGAGACCACCGACGTGTGCGTCATCGGCTCCGGCGTCGCCGGCCTGACCTGCGCGCTCAACCTGCGCCAGGCCGGATTCCACGTCACCGTCGTCACCAAGGTCCGCATCGACGACGGCTCCACCCGCTGGGCACAAGGCGGCGTCGCCGCCGTCCTCGACCCCCTCGACAGCCCCGAAGCGCACGCCCGCGACACCCAGATCGCCGGCGTCGGACTCTGCGACCCCGCAGCCGTCGACGTCACCGTCACCGAAGGCCCGCAGCGCATCGCCGACCTCATCCACCTCGGCACCGAGTTCGACCGCCATCCTGACGGCTCGCTCCAGCTCACCCGCGAAGGCGGGCACCGCGCCCGGCGGATCGTCCACGCCGGCGGCGACGCCACCGGCGCCGAGATCCAGCGGGCACTCCACTCCGCGGTCCTGCGCGACCCGTGGATCCGGATCATCGAGCACGCCATGGTCCTCGACCTGCTCACCGACGCCCGCGGCCACGCGGCCGGGGTGAGCCTCCACGTCCTCGGCGAAGGCGTCGAGTACGGCGTCGGCGGCGTCGAGGCCCGCGCGGTCGTGCTCGCCACCGGCGGCCTCGGCCAGATCTTCCAGTCGACCACCAACCCCTCCGTGTCCATCGGCGACGGCGTGGCGCTGGCGCTGCGGGCCGGCGCGACCGTGACCGACCTCGAATTCGTCCAGTTCCACCCGACGTCCCTGTTCGTCGCCGGCGGCGACCTGCGACTGAACGGGACCCCCGGCCCCGGCGGCGGCTCCGCGGCCGGGGGCACCGAACTGGGTTC
This sequence comes from Glycomyces albidus, assembly GCF_009451885.1. Classification (GTDB taxonomy): domain Bacteria; phylum Actinomycetota; class Actinomycetes; order Mycobacteriales; family Micromonosporaceae; genus Glycomyces; species Glycomyces albidus. The sequence goes on along the minus strand of NZ_WIAO01000015.1, from coordinate 70,449 downwards.
CGAAGTTATCTCCGGGGACCGACAACCCCTGATCTCCGAAGCGCTCCGCGGTGAGGGAGCCCACCTGCGCGACTTCTCGGGGGACCGGTTCATGGTCGGCGTCCACGAGCTCGCCGAGCTCGCGCCCCGCGACGTCGTCGCCAAGGCCATCACCTCCCGGATGATCGCAGAAGGCAAGCCGCACATGTGGCTCGACGCCCGCCACCTGGGCCGCGACATGCTCGAGCACCGGTTCCCGACGATCACCGCGTCGTGCCGGGCGATCGGCGTCGACCCCGTGACCGACCTCATCCCCGTCGCGCCCGCCGCGCACTACTCCTCCGGCGGCGTCCGCACCGACCTGCACGGCCGCACCAGCGTCCCCGGGCTCTACGCCGCGGGCGAGGCGGCCTGCACCGGCCTGCACGGCGCCAACCGGCTCGCCTCGAACTCCCTGCTCGAAGCGCTCGTGTTCGCGCAGCGCATCGCCGACGGCCTCGCCGAGTCCAAGCCGAGCCCCGGCGTCCCCGAGCTGCCCGAGGGCGAGGGCAGCGTCTGCTCCACCACCTCCCGCGCGCCCCTCCAGGAGGCGATGACCGCCGGCGCCGGCGTGCTCCGCTCCGAGGCGTCACTGGAGGCCACCGCTGCGTCGCTGACGGCATTGGGGGACAATGTGTCCGGACGTCCGCGACCGGCCACATGGGAGGCCACGAACCTCCTCACCGTCGCGGCCGCCGTGACCGCCGCCGCCCACCGGCGCCGCGAGACCCGCGGCAGCCACTGGCGCGAGGACCACCCCGAGGCCGCCGACGCCTGGCTCGGCCACCTGTGCCTCTCCATCAGCTCCGACGGGGAGCTCGAGACCACCTGGGAGCCCATCGCATGAGCCGATTCGCCGAAGTCCCCGGCGGGGCCGGACTGGACGAGCGGCTGCTCGCCCTCCGCCTCGACCCCGAGGACGTGTACGTCGCCGTCCAGGACTACCTCGACGAAGACCTCTCCCACGCCCGCCGCGACGTGACCTCCGAGTCCATCTTCGGCCCCGATCACAAGTCCACAGTGGCCATCACGGCGCGCGCCGACGGGCTCCTCGCGGGCCTCCCGGTCGCGCACGCGGTCTTCCACGCGATGCCCGGCGACGTCCGGTTCGAGTACCTCGCGAAGGAGGGCGCGCGCATCCGCGCCGGCCAGGTCCTCGCCCGCGTCACCGGCCCCACCCGGTCGCTCCTCGCCGCCGAGCGGACCGCCCTGAACCTGCTGTGCCGCATGTGCGGCGTCGCCACCCACACCCGCCGCTTCGCCGACGTCCTCGCCGACTGGCACACCACCGTCCTCGACACCCGCAAGACCACGCCCGGCCTGCGCGCCTTCGAGAAGTACGCGGTGCGTGCCGGCGGCGGCGACAACAAGCGCATGGGCCTGTACGACGTCGCGATGATCAAGGACAACCACAAGGAGGCCGCCGGCTCGATCAGCGAGGCCTTCGCCGCCGTCCGCTCCGCCGAGCCCGACGTGGACATCCAGGTCGAGGTCGAGACCCTCGAGGAGGCCCTCGAAGCGGTCGCCGCCGGCGCGGTGTTCCTCCTGTGCGACAACATGAGCCCCAAGGAGCTCGCCGAGGTCGTCGAGACCGTCGGCGAGCGCGCCGAGCTCGAGGCCACCGGCAGGATCACCCTCGACACGGCCGTCGAGTACGCCGCCACCGGGGTCGACTACATCTCGGTCGGCGCGCTCACGCACTCGTCGCCCATTCTGGACATCGGCCTGGACTTCGAGGAGTAGACCCGTGCTGCTGTGCGTCGACATCGGGAACACGAACACGGTGCTGGCCGTGTTCGACGGCGAGACCCTCAAGCACTCGTGGCGGATCCGCACCGACCCGCACGCCACCGCCGACGAGCTGGGCCTGACGTTCCGGGCCCTCCTCGACGGCGACGGCGTGGACCTGTCGGGGATCGCCCTGTCCTCCACCGTGCCCCAGCAGGGCGCGGAGGTCGCCAAGATGGCGCAGCGGTACTACCCGCACGCCGTCCTCGTCCAGATCGCGCCCGGCGTGAAGACCGGTGTGCGCCTGAGCATCGACAACCCGCGCGAGGCCGGACCCGACCGGATCGCGAACACGTACGCGGCCTTCCACCTCTACGGCGGGCCGTGCATCACCGTCGACTTCGGCACCTCGACGAACATCGACGTGATCTCCGAGACCGGCGACTTCCTCGGCGGGGCGTTCGCGCCCGGCATCGAGATCTCCATCGACGCCCTCGCCTCCCGCGCCGCGAACCTGCTGAAGATCCCGCTCGTGAAGCCCCGCAGCGTCATCGGCAAGAACACCGTCGAATGCCTCCAGTCCGGCATGGTCTACGGCACCGCCGCCCAGGTCGACGGCCTGGTCCGCCGCATCACCGCCGAGCTCGGCACCGACCCGACCGCGGTCGTGGCGACCGGCGGCCTCGCCCCGGTCGTCATCGAGGAGTGCGAGACCATCACCCACTACGAGCCGAACCTGACCCTGCACGGCCTCAGGATGATCTGGGACCGCAACGCCTGACCGCGGGCCGCGTCGCGTCCGGCCGGGCGGTCGGGGCGGTCGGGCGCGCCCTGCCCGGCCTACCAGGATGCGAGAGGGGCTCTTGTGTCGTGTGATCGGCGCCGCTAGTCTCGGACGAGTTCCACGGTGTGCCCTCACCTCCCGTAGGACCCGATACGAGAGGAACGAACATGTCCTATTCCAGGACCGTTATTCGGGCTGCCGCCGTCTCGGCGGCGGCCGTCGCGGCAGCGGCGCTGACGGGGGCCACAGCCGGGGCGGACCCGCACGAGCCCACCCTCCGCGGTGAAGCACCGATCGATCTCAGGATCGGCAGCGCCGTCTGGGGGCAGAGCGAGCTGCTCGACTACGACCACGCGAACCCCGACGAATTCGAGGCCATCCTCGGCGGCGAGTTCGACTCGGTGACCCCCGAGAACGACATGAAGTGGGCCGAGATCCATCCCGAGCCCGACGTCTACGACTTCTCCGGCGCGGACGCCGTCGTGGCCTTCGCCAAGGCGAACCGCCAGGAGGTGCGCGGCCACACGCTGCTGTGGCACAGCCAGAACTCGGCGTGGGTGACCGAAGCCAGTGCGACCTGGACCTGCGACGAGGCGCGCGACGTCCTCGAAGACCACATCCGCACCGTCGTCGGCCGCTACGCCGGCGACATCTACGAGTGGGACGTGGCGAACGAGATCTTCCAGGACACCTGGGACGCGGGCGGCGTCAAGCTGCGCACCGAGGCCAACCCCTTCCTCAAGGCATGCTCGGAGGACCCGGTCGCCCTCATCGGCGACGCCTTCCGGTGGGCGCACGAGGCGGACCCCGAGGCGGCGCTCTTCCTCAACGACTACAACGCCGAGGGCGTGAACGAGAAGACCGACGCCTACTACGCCCTCGCGCAGGAGCTGCTCGCCGACGGTGTGCCGCTGCACGGCTTCGGCGCCCAAGGGCACTTGAGCCTGATGTACGGGTTCGACGAGTCGATGCAGGAGAACTTCGAGCGGTTCGCGGACCTCGGCCTGCAGGTGGCCGTCACCGAGGCCGACGTCCGCATGCCGCTGGACGAGAACGGCGAGCCGACCGCGGAGCAGATCGCGCTGCAGGCGGAGCGGTACGACGGCATGCTCCAGGCGTGCCTGAACGTCCCGGCCTGTTCGAGCTTCACGGTCTGGGGCTTCGACGACGGGCACTCGTGGGTGCCGGGCGTCTTCGACGAGGGCTACGCGACGATCATGACCGAGGAGTTCGAGAAGAAGCCGGCGTACTTCGCGCTGCTCGACGGCCTCACGGACGCCACCCCCGGCAGGTCCCCGCGGACGCCGCCGGGCCTCAACAAGTGAGCACTGCGTGAGGACCGCCGAGTGAGCGCTTCGGAGTGAGCACGTCCGAGTGAGCACTGGTGAGCGATCCCAGTGGCGGGGGGGGGGGGGGGGGGGGGCGCCCCCCCCCCCCCCCCGGCCCGCGCGCGGGGGGGCGCGCGGCC